>NZ_JACSJI010000010.1 GCF_014349105.1 Caulobacter sp. 17J80-11
GGCCTGGGCGGCCTGGGCCCGGGCGGCGGCTTCCGCCTCGGCCTGGGCGCGGGCGGCCGACTGGGCCGCCAGGTCCGAGGCCTTGCCGTTCAGGCTGGACAGGGCGGTCTTCAGCGTCTCCAGCGTGCCGTAGGACTCGCCGTTCAGGAACACGTCGAACACCAGCGGGTCGGAGACGTCGACCGAGGCGGCCAGGCCGCGCGGGGCGCGATAGGCCTCGCCGGCGGCCAGCTGGCGGGCGAAATAGATGGTGCCGTCGGCCCCGGAGACGACCAGGGTCGCCGCCTTGCGGGCCTGCAGGATCACGCTCGAGGACTGCGGCGCGACGCCGTAGACCGCGCCCTTCGGGTTGAAGGCGGCGCGCACCGGGACGGTCGGGGCGGCGGTCAGGGCCGCGGCCTGGGCGGCGGCGTCGGCGCCGGCTTCGGCCAGCTCGTTCTCCAGGCCCGGGGTGACGTAGGCGACCGGCACGGTCTGGTCGGCCGGGGCCGGACGCGGCGCGCCGATGGTCATGCGGCCGCCGGGCACGGCGCCGAGCGACCAGCCTTCCGGCGTGTCGCTAAGGGCGGAGGGCGAGGCGTGCTGGGCGTTGACGGCGCGCTGGACCACGTTCCAGGCGACGACGGCGCAGATCACCACGCCGGCCACGGCGAACAGGGCGGGCGAGCGTTTCTTGACGTCGTCCAGCTCCGAACCGACCGGCGCCTGCAGCGGCGTCGTGTAGTCCGGGGATTCCTTCTTGTAGAGGTCGGCCGCGGTCTCTTCGTCGAGGCCGAGCGCCTTGGCGTAGGAGCGCACGTAGCCGACCACGAACGGCCGCGAGGGCAGCTGGTCGTAGGCGCCCTGCTCCAGCGCGGACAGATATTCGCGGCGCACGCGGGTGGCTTCCGCCAGCTGCTGCAGCGAACGTCCGGAGGCTTCGCGGGCTTGCTTGAGGCCCTCGCCCAGGGAGGCGGCTTCGGTCAGCGACACAGGTTCGAACGAATCCCAGGCCGGCGAGTGATAGGTCTCGGTCACCGATCCGGAATCCAGCGGAGTCATCGCTTCCGGTCCCCCCTCGGCGCCACGAGCACCGTCCGTGGGACGGTCTCCCTCACCCGTAGGCGCTTTCATAAACAGGCTCTGTGGATAAACCATAGCCGTCTGTTAAAATCAACGTTTCGTTAGTGATTCTTCAGACGGCCACATTCAATTTTCGGACCAGGGACTCGATCTCGGTTCGAACCGATCCTGACGAACTCGCTAGAAGATTCGTGACGCCCCGGCGAGCGGCCTCGCGGTCGCAGGACAGGATCATCCGCTTCACCGGGCCGATGCCGGCCGGCGGCATCGAAAGCCGCGTAAAGCCAAGCGCCACAAGGACGAAGGCCTCCAGCGGACGGCCCGCCAGCTCGCCGCAGACCGACACCGGCGTGCCGGTTTCGGACGCCGCCTTCTGGATTGCGGCGAGAGCGCGCAGGGCCGGCGGCGACAGCGGGTCGTACCGATCTGACACAAGCGGGTTCGTGCGGTCGGCGGCGAACATGTACTGAATCAGGTCGTTCGTGCCGATCGAGACGAAATCGGTCAGCGGCAGCAGGGCGTCGAGGTGCCAGAGCAGCGAGGGGGCCTCGATCATGGCCCCGACGCGCAGCAGGGCCGGCAGCGGCCGGCCGCGGCGGCGCGCCCACTCGCACTCGACCTCGACCAGCTCCTGAGCGGCGCGGAATTCGTCGACCGTGGCCACCAGCGGGAACATGACGCGCAGCTCGCGCCCGTGGGCGGCGGCCAGCAGGGCGCGCAGCTGCAGGCGCAGCAGGGCGGGACGGTCCAGGCCCATGCGCACGGCCCGGCGGCCCAGCGCCGGGTTCTCCTCCCGCTCGGTCTCCAGGTAGGGCAGAACCTTGTCGCCGCCGAGATCCAGGGTGCGGAAGGTGACCGGCTTGCCGCCGGCGGCGTCCAGCACCTTCTCGTAGAGCGCGGTCTGGGCGTTCAGCCGGGGCAGCTCGTCGGAGACCATGAACTGGAACTCGGTGCGGAACAGGCCGATGCCCTCCGCGCCGGTGGCGTCCAGGTTCTCCAGGTCGACGGCCAGGCCCGCGTTCATCAAGAGGGTGACGCGCGCGCCGTCCTGGGTGACGGCCGGCGTGTCCTTCAGCCGTTCGAATTCGGCCCGGCGCTGGGCGCGCACGGCCATGCGGGCGGTGAAGGCCTCGACCATGTCGGCGCGCGGGCGCAGGTAGGCCTCGGCGGTCTCGCCGTCGACCAGCACCGGGTCGCCCTGCGAAAGCCGGTCGCGCAGGCCCGACAGGCGGCCCACGCAGGGGATCTGCAGGGCGCGGGCGACGATGGCCGCGTGGCTGGCGGCGGAGCCCTCTTCCAGCAGCAGGCCGCGCAGCTTCTCGCGCGGGTATTCCAGAAGGTCGGCCGGCCCGAGGTTGCGGGCGACCAGGATCATGTCGTCGGGCAGCTCGCGCTGGCCGGGGGTTTCGCCGGCCAGGACCCGCAGCAGGCGGTTGGCCAGGTCCTCCAGGTCGTGCAGGCGCTCGCGCAGATAGGGGTCGCGGGCCTGGGCGAAACGGGCGCGGTGCTCGTTGCGCACCCGCTCGACCGCCGCCTCCGAGGTCAGGCCGGAGCGCACGGCGTCCTCGAGGCTGCGGTTCCAGCCGCGGTCCTCGGCGAACATGCGGTAGGTCTCGAGCACCTCGTAGGAGGGGCCGGCCAGGCCGTGCTGGCCTTCCAGCATCTCGTCGATGTGCGAGCGCATGGCGGCCAGCGCCTGCTTGAGGCGGCCTTCCTCGGCCACGGTGTCGTCGGCCAGCAGGCGCTCGGGCGCGACCGGGGCCTCGTGCAGCACCACCCGGCCCATGGCCAGGCCGTCGGCCAGCTTGTGCCCCCGCAGCCGCTCGGGCCGGTGCGGGGCGAGCTCGACGTCCTTCAGCTCGGCGATGCCGACGAGCTCGCCGGAGGCGACCATCTCGGCCACCACCATGGCGATGGTCTCGAGGTCCTCGACCTCGTCCTGGTCGTAGACCCGCGCGGCGCGGTTCTGGACGATCAGCACGCCGATGGTGCGGCCGCCACGCAGCAGCGGCACGCCCAGGAAGGAATGGAACGGGTCTTCGCCGGTTTCCGGGCGGTAGGAGAAGCTCGGATGGGTGGGCGCGTCGGACAGGTTCAGCGGCGTGGCCGAACGGGCGACCTCGCCGACCAGGCCCTCGCCGGGGCGCAGCCGGGTCTTGTGGACGGCGTCGGGGTTCAGGCCCTCGGTGGCGAACAGCTCCATCTCGCCGGAGGCCCGGCGCAGATAGATCGAGCACACCTCGGCCACCATGGACCGGGCGATGATGGAAACAGTCCGGTCGAGACGCTGCTGGGCGGGCCCGCCGCCCGCCATCACTTCCCTGATCTGACGAAGGAGGCTTCTCGGTCCTCTCGCCGCCAGCCCTCCCTTCATCATCGTGGGACGCCCTCCTCGCGTCTGGAAACCTAAGCGGTTTTCCTAGACCTGTTCCAGTCCGTAAGCGGCGTGAAGCGCGCGAACCGCCAATTCCGTGTAGGCCGCGTCGATCAGCACGCTGATCTTGATCTCGGACGTCGAGATCGCCTGGATCTTGATGCCCTTGTCGGCCAGGGCCTTGAACATGGCCTGGGCGACGCCGGCGTGGGAGCGCATGCCCACGCCGACCACGGAGATCTTGGCCACGTCCTCGTCGGCGCGGACCTCCTCGAAGCCGATCTCGGCCTGGTTGGCCTTCATGATCTCGACGGCGCGGGCGGCGTCGCGGCGGCCCACGGTGAAGATCATGTTGGTGGTGTCGGCGGTGCGCGCCTGCGACTGGACGATCATGTCCACGTTGACGTTGGCGTCGGCCAGCTTGGTGAAGATGGTCGCCGGCACGCCGGTCTGGTCTGGCAGGCCCAGCAGGGTCACCTTGGCCTCGTCACGGCTGTAGGCCACGCCGCTCACGATCCGCTTTTCCACGATCTCTTCCTCGTCGCACACCAGGGTGCCCGAATTGTCCGCCGCGCCCGGCTCGGCGAAGGACGACAGCACGCGCACCGGCACCTTGTGGGCCATGGCGAGCTCGACCGAGCGGGTCTGCAGCACCTTGGCCCCGAGCGAGGCCATCTCCAGCATCTCCTCGTAGGAGATCTTCTCCAGCCGCCGGGCCTTGGCCTCGATGCGCGGGTCGGTCGTGTAGACGCCGTCGACGTCGGTGTAGATGTCGCAGCGCGACGCCTGCAGCGCCGCCGCCACCGCCACCGCGGAGGTGTCCGAGCCGCCGCGGCCGAGCGTGGTGATCTTGCCGTCGCGGGTGACGCCCTGGAACCCCGGGATGACGGCGATCTCGCCGGCGTCGACCGCCGCGCCCAGCTTCTCGGGCGGAATGTCCTCGATGCGGGCCTTGCCGTGGGCGTCGTCGGTGACGATCGGCACCTGCCAGCCCATCCACGAGCGCGCGTTCAGGCCCATGTTGCGCAGCGTCATGGCCAGCAGGCCGGCGGTGACCTGCTCGCCCGAGCCGACCACCACGTCGTATTCGTCGTCGGACATCGGCAGGCCCGAGGCGGCGGCGCCCGCGCCGTCGGTCCAGGCGACCAGCTCGTTGGTCTTGCCGGCCATGGCCGAGACCACCACGGCGACCTTCTTGCCCATGGCCGCCTCGGCGGCGACGATGCGGGCGGCGCGACGGATGCGTTCGAGGTCGGCCATCGACGTGCCCCCGAACTTCATCACCAACCGCGTCATTGAACAAAACCCCCGCACGTGTCCGGACTTGTCAGGACGCGCCTGCGCCGTCATGTCGGACACGGAAAATCGCGACCGCTTCTAGCGGCGGCGCGAAGGAGCCGCAATGCGCGATAGCACCGAACAGGCCCAGGGCTTCAGCGTCGACCCGGAAGAGGTCGCCCGCTTCTCGGCGCTGGCGGCGAAATGGTGGGACGCCAAGGGCGCGTTCGCGCCGCTGCACAAGTTCAATCCGGTGCGGCTGGGCTTCATCCGCGACCGCGCCTGCGCCCGCTTCGGGCGTGATCCGAGGACGCGCGAACCGTTCAAGGGCTTGAAGCTGCTCGACATCGGCTGCGGCGGCGGCCTGCTGTCCGAACCCATGCGGCGCATGGGCTTCGAGGTCACCGCGGTGGACGCCTCGGCCCGCAACATCGGCACGGCCAAGGCGCACGCCGAGCAGCAGGGCCTGGACATCGACTACCGCTGCGCCACGGCCGAGCAGCTGGCGGCCGAGGGCGCCGGCCCGTTCGACGTGGTGCTGAACATGGAGGTGGTCGAGCACACCGCCGACCCGCGCGGCTATCTGCGCGAGACCGCCGGCCTGATCGCCCCGGGCGGCATGATGATCGTCGCCACCCTGAACCGCACCGCGAAGGCCATGGCTCTGGCCGTGGTCGGGGCGGAGTACGTGCTGCGCTGGCTGCCGCGCGGCACCCACGACTGGAAGAAATTCCTGAAGCCTGAGGAAGTGCGCGAGTTTCTCGCCGGCGCGGGCGTGGAGGTCAGCGGCCCCTACGGCGTGGCCTACAACCCGCTGGCCGACAAGTGGTCGGAGTCCAACGACACGGCGGTGAACTACATGATGGTGGCGACCAAGCCGGGCGCCTAATCCGCCCGGCCGAGCGTCGGCAGGACCAGACCCGCGCGCGCCGCCCCGCTCGACAGCGCGCCGTCGGGATAGAGCGCGGCCAGGGCGCCGCGGTCGAGGCGGCCTTCCGCGCCAGCATAGAACGCCTCGAACGTGTCCGCTGGCGCGACCGTGCGCGCCAGCTCCTCGTGCACCAGGGCGAGGAAGGCCAGGGTGACGGTCTCGTTGTAGCGCTCGGGACGGCCGGCCCTGGCGACCAGCGCCTGCAGCCCGGCCCGCATCGCCAGGTACGCTTCGTGGAACGGCCGGCCCATGGGACCGAGCAGGGCCCAGGCGACCCGGACGTGGTCGGCGTGGCTGAAGCCCGCCGGGTCCAGCTCGCCGCATTCGAAGGCGGCGACCAGGGCGCGGTCGGCGTCGGTCATCACGGGATCAGCAGGGTCGAGCCGGAGGTCTCCGAAGCCTCCAGCGCGCGGTGGGCCGCCTCGGCCTCGACCAGGGGGCGCTCCGCCCCGATCCGCACCTTGACCGCCCCGGAGCGCACGACGTCGAACACCGCCGCGGCGCTGGCGTCGAGCTCCTCGGTCGTGGCGATGTAGTCGAACAGGGTCGGGCGGGTGAAGTAGACCGATCCAGCGCGCATCAAGGCCAGGGCGTCGACCGGCGGGACCGGGCCCGAGGCGTTGCCGAAAGCGACCAGCACGCCGCGCCGGCCCAGGCTGGCCAGCGACGCCTCGAAGGTGGCCTTGCCGACCCCGTCGTAGACCACCCGCACGCCGGCGCCGCCGGTGATCTCGCGCACGCGCGCGGCGACGTCCTCCACCTTGTGCAGGATCACGTAGGCGCAGCCGTCGGCCTGCGCCTGCGCGGCCTTGGCGGACGAGCCGACCGAACCGATCACCGTCGCGCCCAGGGCGTGGGCCCACTGCACCAGGATCGAGCCGACCCCGCCGGCCGCGGCGTGGACCAGCACGGCGTCTCCGGCCGCCACGGGCGCGCAGCGGCGCAGCAGGAACTCGGCGGTCATGCCCTTCAGCAGGACGGCCGCGGCGGTCCTGGCGGAGACGTCGTCGGGCAGGCGCACCGCCCGCCCCTCGGCCACCACGCGATACTCGGCGTAGGCCCCGAAGCCGCCGGCGTAGCCGACCCGGTCGCCGGGTCGGAAGCGGGTCACGCCCTCGCCCGCCGCCTCGACCACGCCCGCGCCCTCGCCGCCCAGCACGAGCGGCAGCTGCACAGGATAGAGACCGCTGCGGTGATAGGTGTCGATGTAGTTCAGCCCGACCGCCTCCTGGCGGACCAGGATCTCGCCCGGCCCGGGCGTCGGGACCGGCAGGTCGACGACCTGGAGCACCTCGGGTCCGCCGGTACGCTGGATCTGGACGGCCTTCATCGATCAGTCCTCCTCGGGCAGGCGCTGCAGCCGGCGCACCATGTAGCGGGCGTCTGGACCGTAGCTCTTCAGCTTGTCACGGATCGCCGGGGTCTCGCGCTCCTGGAAACCGAGCTTGCGCCAGAACGGGGCGGCTTCGTTGACGGCGACCAGGGCGACGGCGGGCCAGCGCGCAGCGGCGACTTCATGCAGCAGGCGCACGACCGCGCGCGCCGCGCGACCGCCGCCGCGGGCCTCCGGCGCCAGGGCCAGGTCGTGCAGGTAGATCAGGTCGGCGTCGGCCGGGATCGCGCCGAGGCGGGTGTTCAGCGGGGGGATCTGGTCCGCCCGCCACGGATAGGCGACCAGATAGCCCTGGGCCGGCTCGCCGAGGGCAAGACAGCCGTCCGGATACAGGCCAAGGCGTTCGGCGAACACCTCGCGGTCCTCGGGATGGTCGGGAAACGACACCCGCGCCACCTCGACGACCGCGTCGAGGTCGGCCTCGGTCATGCGCCGCCAGTCCGGCGCGGTGGTCATCAGTTCACCTTGGCCTTGGGAACGGGCGCGGCGGCCGGCGGCAGGGGCGCGACGTTGACGCCGGCCTCGGCCAGCTCGGCGACCTCCTTGGGCGTGGCCTCGCCGTAGATGCCGCGGTCCTCGGCCACGCCGTCCTTGATGGCCAGCGCCTCGCGGGCGAAGGCGTCGCCGACATAGTCGAAATTAGCCTCGACATGCTGGCGCACCTTGCCCATGGCCTCCATGACCAGGGTCTGGATCTGGGCGGCGCGCTCGGCCTTGAAGGCGGTCTTCTTGGTGCCCGAGACGGCCGGAGCCATGATCGCCTTGCGCACCTGGCGCGAGGCGCAGAACGGGCACTCCACCAGCCCGCGGGCGGCCTGGTCGTCGAAGTCCCCCGACGAGGCGAACCAGGCCTCGAAATCGTGGTCGTGCTCGCAGAGGAGCGCGTAACGGATCACGGACCGACAAACTCCCGATCGTGGGTCAGCTGCGGGATGGCCCGGCGCGCCTTGTCCACGAGACTGAAATCCAGCGTCGCGCGCAGCACGCCCGGCGCGTCGCCCTCGGCCCGGGCCAGCACCTCGCCCCACGGCGAGATCACCACGCTGCGGCCCCAGGTCTTGCGCCCGTCCTCGTGTTCGCCGCCCTGGGCGGGGGCCAGCACGAAGGCGCCGGTCTCGATGGCGCGGGCGCGCAGCATCACCTCCCAGTGGGCCTCGCCGGTCGGGCGGGTGAAGGCGGCCGGCACGGCGATCATCGACGCGCCGGCCCGGGCCAGCGCCCGGTACAGGTGCGGGAAGCGCACGTCGTAGCAGATGCTCAGCCCCAGCCCGCCCCAGGGCGTCTCGGCCACCGTCGCCTGCGCGCCGGGGCGGATGCTTTCGGACTCGCGGTGGCGCTCGCCGGTCGGCAGGTCGACGTCGAAGACGTGCAGCTTGTCGTAGGTCGCCTTCACCGTCCCGTCCGGCCCGACCAGGATCGAACGGTTGGCGGCGCGCGGATCGGCCGGATCGCCGGTCTTCACGATGGCCGAGCCGATCAGCAGCCAGATCCCGAGCTCGGCGGCCAGAGCGCGGAGGCCGTTGACCACCGGGTCGGCGTCCTGGTCCTGGATCACGGCCAGACGGCGGTCGCGGCGCTGCTCGAGGATGTTGGTCCCCTCGGGCGTCAGCACCAGCTTCGCCCCGCCGGCCGCGGCCTCGCGCACCAGCGGCTCGACCTGCGCCCACGCGCTGGCGTGGTCGGCGGGGGTGTTGAGCTGGACGAGGGCGACGTCGAGGGTTTCGGCCATGGACTTACGGTCTGCAAAGGTCGGTCGAGCTTGAGCCCGACCGACGTCCAGGCGTCAAGCGGCGAGCAGGCGGTCCAGTTCGCCGCGGCGCTCCAACTCGTGCAGGTCGTCGCAACCGCCCACGTGCTGCTCGCCGATGAAGATCTGCGGATAGGTCATGCGGCCCGACCGGCGGATCATCTCTTCACGCATCTCCGGATCGACGGAGGCCACGATCTCCTCGTAGGCGACGCCTTTGCGCTGAAGCAGGGCCTGGGCGCGGACGCAATACGGGCAGGACGGCTTGGTGTAGATCACGACAGGGGGCACGAAAAACTCCGCTCAGGCCACCGAAAGCTCACGGTCATATAGAAACGTCGCCGCGCTCGCGCACCCGCGACACGACGCCTAGGTCCACCGCCCGCGCGCCGGCCTTCAGCAAGGCTCTGGCGCAGGCCTCGGCGGTCGCGCCGGTGGTCATGACGTCGTCGATCAATAGAACGCGCCGGCCCTTCACCCGCTTCGCGCCGGCGGGCGGAACGTCGAAAGCGCCGGCCACGTTGCGGCGGCGCCCCGAGCCGGACTTGCCGCCCTGGCTGTCGGTTCGACGGCCGCGAACCAGCACGTCGGGCAGGTATTCCAGCCCGGCCCGCTTCGCCAGCGGCCGGGCGATCTCGGCCGCCTGGTTGTAGCGGCGCTTGAGCAGGCGCAAGGGGTGCAGCGGCACCGGCACGATCGCGTCGGCGTCGGCCACCAGGTCTGCGGCCGAGCGGCCGAGCCAGGCGGCGAACAGGCCGGCGAGCTCGGTGCGGTCGCCATGCTTGAACTGCAGGATCAGGTCGCGCGAGTGCTCGTCGTAGAGGCAGGCGGCACGGGCGCGAGCGAAGGCGAAGGGCCGCGCCTGGCAGCCGGCGCAGCGCGCGCCCAGGTCATATTCGAACGGGATCCCACAGCCGTCGCAGACCGGCGCGTCGAGGAAGACCACCTTCGACCAGGCCTCGGCCGAGAGGCCGGCGACCTGCGGAAACCGGCCGCCGTCGAAGGCCTGGGGCGGAAAAAGCGCGTCGACGCAGCGGCGGACGGCCTCGCGCACGCGCGCGCCGGGTTTGACGAAATCGAGAAGCGCCCCATGTTCGCGGCGTCTCAAGTTCGAAACCATGTCCGGCCCGCCCCTCCTCTTCGATCGTACCCTGCATCGCCGCCGCCTCGACCGGGCCGCGCGCGCTTACGCCGACGCCGACTTCCTCAAGGTGCGGGCCGCGACCGACGCGGTCGAACGCCTGGAAGCCATAATGCGCAGCTTCCCGCTGGCCGTCGACCTCGGCGCGCGCGACGGAACCTTCGCGCGCCTTCTGGCCGACAGCCCGGCGCGCGAGCGGGTCGGGGCGCTGATCGAGGCCGACCTGTCGGCCGCCATGCTGGCGAACCGGCCCGGCCCGCGCGTGGTCGTCGACGAGGAGCGCCTGCCGTTCGCGCCGGAGAGCCTGGACCTGGTGGTCTCGACGCTCGCCCTGCACTGGACCAACGACCTGCCCGGCGCCCTGGTGCAGATCCGCCGGGCGCTGAAGCCGGACGGCCTGTTCATGGGCGCCTTCTTCGGCGGCCTGACCCTGACCGAGCTTCGCCAGGCGCTTCTCCAGGCGGAAGACGAAGTGACCGGCGGCGCGGGCCCGCGGGTGTCTCCGTTCGCCGACGCCTTCGACGCCGCGGGCCTGTTGCAGCGCGCGGGCTTCGCCCTACCGGTGAGCGACGTGGACCGGGTGACGGTGCGCTATTCGCATCCGCTGAAACTGCTGGCCGACCTGCGGGCCATGGGCGAGGCCAACGTGCTGCTCGACCGGCCTAAGCGGCCGCTGAGCCGCGCCGTCCTCGCGCGCGCGTGCGAGATCTATATCGAACGGTTCGCCGAGGCCGACGGGCGCGTGCCCGCGACCTTCGAAATCGTCACGGCGACGGGCTGGGCGCCGCACGAAAGCCAGCAGAAGCCTTTGAAGCCGGGCTCGGCCAAGGTGCGCCTGGCCGACGCCCTGCACGCGGTGGAGCACAAGGCCGGCGACCGGGCGCGATAGCCGAAAGTGGACGCCGGATTCGGCGGCCGTCGCGCTCTACTTGATGGCGGCCACGATGGCGTCGCTGGCCGACTGGAAGATGTCGACCGCGCGGGTGGTGAACAGCTGCACAGCGCCGAGGATGGCGAGGAACATCAGGCCCAGGATCAGGCCGTACTCGATGGCCGTCGCCCCGCGCTCGTTCTTCAGGAACCGCTTCAGCACACGCACTCGCGCCATGATCGCCCCCTCAGAGAAAGTCGCGCAGATACGCGACCAACGGCTCGTCGGCCGGGGGCATGGGGTAGTCGGTCAGGCGGTTCGGCTTCACCCAGGCGAGCGCTGAGTGCCACCGGGCCTGGACCACGCCCTCCCATCGACGGCACAGCCAAAGTGGCATCAGAAGGTGAAACGTTTCGTAAGAAAAAGAGCTAAAAACGAAGGGCGCGAGACAGGCTTCTTTGACCTGAATCCCAAGCTCCTCTTCGAGTTCGCGTATTAACGCTTTCTCCGGAGTTTCACCCGGTTCGACCTTGCCGCCGGGGAATTCCCACGTGCCCGCCAGCTGCTTGCCCTCGGGCCGCTGGCCGATCAGCACGCGGCCGTCGACGTCCACCAGGGCGGCCGCCGCGACCAGCACCATGGGCTTGGTCACGACCGGTAGTCCCCGTTGATCTCGACGTAGCGCTTGGTCAGGTCGCAGGTCCACACGGTGGCGGCGCCGCGGCCGACGCCGACGTCGACCGAGACTTCCAGCTCGGGCCGCTTCATGTAGGCGCTCATCTTCGCCTCGTCGTAGGTCGGCGAAACCGCGCCCTCATGGGCGGCGACCAGGTCGCCGAACTTCACCGACAGGTGGTCGCGGTCGATCGGCTCCTCGGTCTTGCCGACGGCCATGACGATGCGGCCCCAGTTGGCGTCCTCGCCGGCGAAGGCGGTCTTCACCAGCGGGCTTTCGCAGATCGACTTGGCGATGCGGCGGGCCGAGTGCGGCGACTGGGCGCCGGTGACCGTCACCTTGACGAACTTGGTCGCGCCCTCGCCGTCGCGGACCAGCTGCCAGGCGAGGTCGAGCATCACCGCCTCCAGCTTCTCGCGGAAGTCGGCCAGGCGGCGGTCGCCGGCGCGCGAGATGCGCGGCGCGCCCGAAGCGCCGGTGGCGAACATCAGGCAGGTGTCGTTGGTCGAGGTGTCGCCGTCGACCGTGACGCTGTTGAAGGTGGTGCGGACGTTGACGCCCAGCAGGGTGCGCAGCACCGCCGGCGACAGGTTGGCGTCGGTGGCGATGAAGGCCAGCATGGTCGCCATGTCCGGCGCGATCATGCCCGAGCCCTTGGCGATCCCGGCGATGCGCACGACGTGGCCGTCGATCTCGGCGGTGGCGTAGGCCCCCTTCGGGAAGGTGTCGGTGGTCATGATCGCCCGGCCGGCGGCGGCCCAGGCGTCGGCGCTCAGACGGCCTTCGACCTCCGGCAGTCGGGCGGCGATCTTGCCGTCGTCCAGCACCACGCCGATCACGCCGGTCGAGGCGAGCATGACGTCGCGCTGGCGGCAGTCGAAGCGCTTGGCCACCGCAGAAGCGGTGCGGCGGGCGGCGTCGGCCCCCGGCTTGCCGGTGAAGGCGTTGGCGCAGCCGGCGTTGACCACCAGGGCGCGCACGCCGTCGCCGCCGGTGGCTTCCAGCTGGCGCTTGCACCAGTCGACCGGGGCCGAGCCCACCGTGTGACGGGTGAACACGCCGGCGCAGGACGCGCCCTCGGGGAAGTGGAAGACCACCAGGTCTTCGCGCTCGTGCTTGTAGAAACCGGCCCGGCCGGTCGCGATCTCCACGCCGGCGATCGGCGGGATGACCGGGAACGGCACGGCCAGCGGCGACACCTGCAGGCCGGGCTTGCCGGGCGCCGCGGCCGGCGCCGCCGGGGCGGGCTCGGTCTCGAACTGGCGCGTGTCGCGGTCCGCTCGTTTAAGGGCCGCGCTCTTCCAGGCGGCCTTCAACGGGTCGATGGCCTTCTCGAGGGTCTGGCCGACCAGGTCGACCGGGGTGGCGCCAGGCTTCTTAGACGAGGGAACTCTACTCAACGGGCCGCCTCCTTGGCGGGAACTTTGGCGGGAGCCGGCGTGACGCCGGCGGTAGCGGCCTTGGCGGCCGGGGCGGTCGTGGCGGGGGCGGCCGGCCCGGTCTGGGGCGCGGTCTGGGGCGCGGTCTGGGGCGCGGCGGCGGCCGGAGCGGCGGCGGCGCGCGGGGCCGAGGCCGGTTCGCGCGGCGCGCCCGGCACGGACAGCGGGTCGCCCTTGATCAGCACCTGCACCTTGGCGCCGCCGCGCAGCTTTTCGAGCAGCTGGCGGACTTCGTCGTAGGTCAGGAAGCGCAGGATCTGCGGCCGCGCGTCCTCGATCGACAGCGGCTCTTCCTGGCGGCGGTCCTCGACCCGCAGGATGGCCCAGCCGCCGTCGGTCTGGAACGGCCCGACCGTCTCGCCGGCCTTGGCCGTCTTCAGCGCCACGGCGTAGGCGTCGGGCATGACGTCGGTGGTGAAATAGCCCAGGTCGCCGCCGTTGAAGCGGGTCGCCTGGTCGATCGAGCGCTCCATGGCCAGGGCCTCGAACGAGGCGCCGTTGGCCAGCAGGTTGCCCACGGCCTCCGCCTCGGCCTGGCTCTTCAGCAGGATCAGGCGGGCGCGGATCTCCTCCGACTGCTTGGCCAGGCGGCGCTGCTCCTCGTAGAGGGCGCGCACGGCGTTCTCGTTGATGGCGGCGTCGACCGTGTTCTCGACCAGCATGTCGCCGAGGATGCGCTCGCGCGCGGCGGCCAGGCGGCGCTGGGCGACCGGGCTGTCGTCCAGCCCCCGGCGCTCGGCCTCGCGGGCCAGCAGCTTCTGATCGATCACCTCGTCCAGCACGCGGCGGAACAGGTCGGAGGTGGTGTCGAGCGGCTCGCCTTCGCCGATCAGGCCCTGGGCGACGGCTTCGCGCTTCACGTCGGAGGCCCAGATGGTCTGGCCCTCGACCCGGGCGGCGGCGACGTCGCCGGCTTCGGGCGGATGTTCCGTGGCCCCGCGGTCGCCGCAGGCGGCGAGCGCCAGGGCGAAGGCGAGGCTGAGAACCGCTAGGCCGGTGCGGGCGCGATCGAGGCTCATGGGCGTCTTCCCCCGAAGAAGTCCTTTAGCAAAAACCCGTCGCGTTGACAGGACTTAGGGCGCTGCTTAAGTCTCGCGCGCGCGTTAGTCGAGGAGTTTTCGACGCTCCGCGGGCCCCGCCGCGCGTCTCGAGACTTCACTGTCTCGTCGACGTCCCCATCATATATAGAGCGTATCGCTCGCCCACCGTCCGGATCGTTCATGCTCGGCCTCGCCAAGAAGATTTTCGGCTCCTCCAACGACCGCAAGGTTAAGATCGCGACGCAGCGCGTGTCGAAGATCAACGCGCTGGAGCCCCGCTACCAGGCCATGAGCGACGAGGAGCTGCGCGCCCAGACGCAGATCTTCAAGGATCGCCTGGCCAAGGGCGAGACCCTGGACAAGGTGCTCGAGGAAGCCTTCGCCGTGGTGCGCGAGGCGGCCAAGCGGGTGCTGGGCCAGCGCCACTACGACGTGCAGCTGGTCGGCGGCATGGTCATCCACGAGGGCGGCATCTCGGAAATGCGCACCGGCGAGGGCAAGACGCTGGTGGCCACCGCGCCGACCTACCTGAACGCCCTGACCGGCAAGGGCGTGCACGTCATCACCGTCAACGACTACCTCGCCCGCCGCGACGCTGAATGGATGGGCCAGGTCTACCGCTTCCTCGGCCTGTCGACCGGGGTGATCGTCCACGGGCTGAGCCAGGGCCAGCGCCAGGCCGCCTACCAGTCGGACATCACCTACGGCACCAACAACGAATTCGGCTTCGACTACCTGCGCGACAACCTGGTCTACGACGTGCGCGAGATGGTGCAGCGCGGCCATAACTTCGCGATCGTCGACGAGGTCGACTCCATCCTGGTCGACGAAGCCCGCACGCCGCTGATCATCTCCGGCCCGACCGAAGACCGCTCGGACTTCTACCGGACCATCGACCTGGTCGTTAAGGAGATGATCCAGGACAAGTCGACCTACGAGCTGGACGAGAAGCAGCGCCAGGCGCTGCTGTCGGAGTACGGCTCGGAGAAGGTCGAGGAGATGCTGGCCGCGTCCGGCCACCTGGCCGAGGATTCGGCGGGCCTGTACGACCCGGCCAACATCAGCGTGGTCCACCACGTGAACCAGGCCCTGCGCGCCAACACCCTGTACACGCGCGACAAGGACTACATCATCAAGGGCGGCGAGATCGTCCTGATCGACGAGTTCACCGGCCGCATGATGGTCGGCCGCCGCCTGTCGGAAGGCCTGCACCAAGCCATCGAGGCCAAGGAAGGCGTCCAGGTCCAGCCCGAGAACCAGACCCTGGCCTCGGTGACCATCCAGAATTACTTCCGCCTCTACTCCAAGCTGTCGGGCATGACCGGCACGGCCTCGACCGAGGCCGGCGAGTTCATGGACATCTACAAGATGGACGTGATGGAGATCCCGACCAACCGCCCGATCCAGCGCATCGACGAGGACGACGAGGTCTACCGCTCGGAGCGCGAGAAGAACGCGGCGATCGTCAAGCAGATCGAGGATTGCCACCGCCGCGGCCAGCCGATCCTGGTCGGCACCGTGTCGATCGAAAAGTCGGAAGAGCTGTCCAAGCTGCTCGCCGCCCACAAGTTCGAGATCGACGGCAAGACCGTCGACGGCGTCCCGCACGCGGTGCTGAACGCCCGCTATCACGAGCAGGAAGCCTTCATCGTGGCCGAAGCCGGCGTGCCCGGCGCGGTGACCATCGCCACCAACATGGCGGGCCGCGGCACCGACATTCAGCTCGGCGGCAACCTCGACATGAAGATGCAGCGCTGGCGGCTGGAGCAGCGCGGCATGGGCGTCGAGGTGACGCCGGAAGCCGACGCCGCCCAGCAGAAGGCGTTCGAAGCCGAGATCGCCGAGAAGCGGGCCGCGGCGCTGGCCGCCGGCGGCCTCTACGTGCTGGGCACCGAGCGCCACGAAAGCCGCCGCATCGACAACCAGCTGCGCGGCCGCACCGGCCGTCAGGGCGACCCGGGCAAGTCGAAGTTCTACCTGTCGACCGAGGACGACCTGCTGCGCATCTTCGCCGGCGAGCGCCTCGAAGGCATCATGCGCACCTTCGGCGTCCAGGAAGGCGAGGCGATCACCCACAAGTGGCTGAACTCGGCCATCGCCACCGCCCAGCGCCGCGTCGAGCAGCGCAACTTCGAGATCCGCAAGAACCTGCTGAAGTACGACGACGTCATCAACGACCAGCGCAAGGCCGTGTTCGAGCAGCGCCAGGAGTTCATGGAGTCGGAAGACCTGTCGGACCTGGTCGCGGAATTCCGCCGCGACTCGATCAGCGACCTGGTCGAGCGCCACATGCCGCCCAAGGCCTACGCCGAGCAGTGGGACGTCGCGGGCCTGACCGAACGCGTCCAGAACGTGCTCGGCCTGGACCTGCCGATCGCCGACTGGGCCGCCGAGGAAGGCGTCTCCAACGAGGAGATCGAGCAGCGCATCGTCGAGGCGGCGGACGCGCGCGCGGCCGAGCGCCTGCAGATGGTCGGCCCCGAGCAGATGCGCGGGATCGAGAAGAACTTCCTGCTGCAGATGATCGACATGCAGTGGCGCGAGCACCTGACCCACCTCGACCACCTGCGCGCGGTGATCGGCCTGCGCGGCTACGGCCAGCGCGACCCGCTGAACGAGTACAAGACCGAGGCCTTCTCGCTGTTCGAGCACCTGCTGGCCGACCTGCGCCAGAACGTGACCCGCTGGCTGATGACGGTGGAGTTCCGTTACGAGCAGCCGCCCGAACTCGAGACCCCGATGTTCGAGGAGGTCCACCTCAACCCGCTGACCGGCGAGAACGAGATGGCCAACCCGGCCGCCCAGATGCCGGAAGGCCAGCTGCCGCCGGAACGCCGCGCCAGCCTGCCGTTCGAACTGATGCCGGAAGGCTGGCAGGAAACCGCCCGCAACGCGCCGTGCCCCTGCGGCTCGGGCAAGAAGTTCAAGCACTGCCACGGCGCGCTGGTCTGATCCGGCGTCGCCCCGGACAAACTGACGATGGCCCGGTCGGCGACGGCCGGGCCTTTTCATTTCTGGGCGTGCTCGGCGCAAGAGAAAGCCCCTTTTCGCGCTCTTCCTCCCGTGGCAAAGCACGGCCGTTTCAACCTGCGCGGGGGCGTGTTCATGCAACGGATGATGGCTGCGGCGCTCGGCCTCGCGCTGGCGCTGGTCGCCGGCGCGGCGGCGGCGCAACCCTACGGGCAATTCCTCTCGTCGCCGATGCTGATCGAGCAGATTCCCGTTCCGGCAGGCGAACTTCTGGTCAAGCGCGACGACGTCTTCGCCCGACGCCCGATGCGGAGCATCCGCGCCGCTCGCCTGGACGAAGCGGCCCCCGCCGCCAAGGGCATGATGTTCGGCGCCGCGCGCGGCGCGGTCATTCCCGCCGGCACGCAGCTGTTCGGAGTCGAGGTGGCCGGGACCTGGGTCTACTGCGCCGTCTCCGAGGCGCGAAGCTGGTTGACGGTCGATGAGACGTCCTGCTTCGGCGACGCCGACGGCGACGGTCGCTTTGATGAAGTGCGCGCCTCGGGCACGCCCTACCGCGGCGTCCCGCTGTTGGTCCTCGTCCCCGGCGCTCCGCAGCCGCTCGCCCAGCCGGCGAAGTACACGGTGACGACCGCCGCCGAAGGGCCGTCGGTCGACCTCGCCATCGCCTGGCAACCGTCCTGGATCAAACCGAAGCGCGACGGCAAGACGATCATCGGAGGAGCCTACCTCTCCCGCAGCGTACCTCTAGACGGCAAGAAAAAGGCCGGGCTGGCCGGCGACTATAAGGAAGTCACCTTCGGCGAACTGCCCCAGACCGTGGAGTTCGACGGGGTCACGCTTGAAATTCTGGGCGTAACGCCGCGCAAGGAGCTTCGCTACCGTATCCTCGCGGTCGAGCCGACCCACGAAGAGCGCGTGAGGATGCCCAACTTCCCGCCGCCGACCACGATTTACGTCTACTACTGACCCCGACTGAGGCGCCGGCTCGCGTCCGGGCGCCGCCGGCCGCCACACCGCCAAATCGAAATAGGCCTGGCCGGCGACGGCCAGGCCCTTTTTTCATGGCCGTTTCAAGCTTCACCGTTTGGTGAACGGTGACGGCTAACGCCCTTCGCAAATCTGCGTTATGCTCCGCCCACAAAACGACACAATTCGCCAAGGAGGCGATACCATGGGTTGGAAGCGTAAAGTCGCGGCGGCCGTCATGGCGGTCGGGTTCGGGCTGGCGGCGGGGGCGGTTCAAGCGGCTGCGCCTTCGGCCGGACAGTGCAAGAAGACCTGCACGGCCAGCTACCAAGCCTGCGTGAAAAAAGGCACCGAGGACGCCACCTGCCGCAAGGCGTGGCTGACCTGCAAAAACAAGTGCAACCCGGCGGCGGCGAAAACCACGCCGGCTCCGGCGCCCGCGCCGGCCGCGAAGAAGAGCTGATCGCGGTCAGAGCGCGTTCCGCAAAAGTGGTTCCGGTTTTGCGATCAGAACGCGCTCAGACGTTTAGCCGCTTGGGCCTGACCGCGGAGAAGGTTACCTACGGCGCGGTGTGAGAGGAGCACCGCGCCGATGGTCGCCGTCATCGAGTCCGTGACGCAGTCCCGCAAATCCCCGACCGCAAAGTTCGGGGAGGGCTTCACCTATGACACCTGGTGGTTCGCGGCCCTGTCCGCGGACCTGAAGCCGGGCGCGCTCCAACGCTACGAACTGCTGGGCGAACCGGTGCTGCTCGGGCGCAACCGGGCCGGCGAGGTCTACGCCCTGCGCGACGTCTGCCCGCACCGCGCCGCGCCGCTGTCGGCCGGCCGCCTGGTCAGGGAGCCGGACGGGCGCGAGACGGTCGAGTGCCCCTATCACGGCTGGCGATTCGGCGCGGACGGCGCCTGCGCGGCCATCCCCTCGCTGGTCGAGGACCAGAACTTCCCGGTCGAGAAGGTGAAGGTGCGCCGATATCCGGTCGCCGAGAGCCAGGGCCTGGTGTTCGTCTGGATGGCCTCGGACCCGCGCAACCCGTCCGAGCCCGACCACCCGGCGCCCACCTTCGAAGGCGTGGTCGGCGGTAGGCCGAAGATGGTCGAGCGGATGGACTTCGACGCCCACATCGACCACGCGGTCGTGGGCCTGATGGATCCCGCCCACGGCCCCTACGTGCACCAGCAGTGGTGGTGGCGCTCCAAGCACAGCCAGCATGAGAAGGCCAAGCGGTTCGAACCGCGCGAGATGGGCTTCGCCATGGCCCGCCACGCACCCTCGAAGAACAGCCGCGCCTACAAGATCCTGGGCGGCGCGCCGGCCACCGAGATCACCTTCCGCCTGCCCGGCCTGCGCTGGGAGCACATCCAGGTGGGCGCCCGCCAGGTGCTGGGCCTGACCTGCCTGACGGCGGTGAACGAGAAGAAGACCCGCATCACCCAGATCTTCTGGTCCGACCATCCGATCGTCGGCGCGATCATGCCGCTGTTCCGGATCGGCGCGCGCGCCTTCCTGAAGCAGGACGGCGACATGGTGAACCTGCAGAACGAGGGCCTGAAGTACGACCCGGCCCTGCTTTGGATCGACGACGCCGACAAGCAGGCCAAATGGTATCAGGCGCTGAAGAAGGAATGGGCGGCGTCCCGCGCCGAAGGCCGGCCGTTCAAGAACCCGGTCGAGCCCACCACCCTGCGCTGGAAGAGCTGACCCGGGCCTTGGCCTTAAAACCAAGTGCGCAGCGCTTAAGTTTAGCAGCGTGATGAAGCTTTTCGTTTTCGGCTACGGCTATCTCGGTTCGACCTTCGCCAACCTGATGCGTCAGGAGGGCTGGCGGGTGGCCGCCTCCGCGCGCGATCCGGCCAAGCGCGCCCGCCTGGCGGCCAGCGGCGTCGAGCCGGTCGACCCGGACGATCCGGCCGCGCTAGCCGCGGCCGTCGAGGGCGCTCACGCCGTGCTGGTCACCGCCCCGCCCGGCGCCGACGGCTGCCCCGGCCTGCAGGCGCTGGCCCCGGCGCTGGCCGGCGCGCGGGCCTTCCCCGACTGGATCGGCTACGTCTCCACCACCGGCGTCTACGGCGACCGCGCCGGCGGGTGGGTGTTCGAAGAGTCCGCGCCCAACGCCCCCACCGTCGAAGGCGCGCGGCGTCTGGCGGCCGAGCGCGACTGGCGCCAGGTCGGCCGCGGCATGGGCCTGACCGTCTGCGTCTTCCGCTTGCCGGCCATTTACGGCCCCGGGCGCTCGGCGATCGACAAGCTGAGGGACGGCACCGCCCGGCTGGTGCGAAAGCCCGGCCAGGTGTTCAACCGCATCCACGTCGAGGACGCCGCCGACGCCTTGCTCGCCTCGCTGCTGCGGCCCCGGCCGGGCGCGGTCTACAACG
This sequence comes from Caulobacter sp. 17J80-11, assembly GCF_014349105.1. GTDB lineage: Bacteria > Pseudomonadota > Alphaproteobacteria > Caulobacterales > Caulobacteraceae > 17J80-11. The sequence continues at coordinate 20,268 of NZ_JACSJI010000010.1, forward strand.
TCTGCGACGACGAGCCGGTCGCCGCCGAGGTGCTGATCGAGGGCGCCGCGCAGATGTTGGGCCTGCCGCTGCCCCCGGAGGTGCCGTGGACCGACGACAGCGTCAGCGACGCCATGCGCCGGTTCTACAGCGACAACAAGCGGGTTTCGAACGCGCGCCTGAAGGCCGAACTGGGCTGGCGGCCGCGCTTCCCGACCTGGCGCGAGGGCCTGACCGACATCCTCGCCCGCGAGGCCTGAGCCTCAGCGCACTTCGGCCACGGTCGCGACCAGCCGCTCAAGGTCCTGCGGGCGCGACAGGCGATGATCGCCGGCCTTGATCAGGGTGAAGACCACGTCGTCGGTCTCCACCGCCTGGGCCAGGGTCAGGGCGTGCGCCCACGGCACGTCCGGATCGGCTTCGCCCTGCAGAATGCGCACCGGACAGCGGATCGGCACGGGCTTGTCCAGCACCAGCCAGTCGCGGCCCTCGTCCAGCAGGCGCTTCGTGATCGCGTAGGGCGCGTCGTAGTCGGACGGCTGCAGCCACAGGCCGTTCAGCTCCAGCTCTCGCAGCGCCTCGGGCGACAGCGCCGGACGCATCAGCGCCTCGGTGAAGTCGGGGGCCGGCGCGATCAGCACCAGCGCCTTCACCCGCTCCGGCCGGGCCAGGGCCGCCAGCGAGGCCATCCACCCGCCCATGGACGAACCGACCAGCACCAGCGGCCCGCTCGTCAGCTCGTCGATCACCGCCAGGCCGTCGGCGCGCCAGCGGCCGATGGTGGCGGCGTTCCAGTCGCCCGAGGACTCGCCGTGCGCGAAATAGTCGAAGCGCAGGAAGCGCCAGCCGCGCGCCTGGGCCGCCTCGGCGAGGGCCACAGCCTTGGTGCCGCCCATGTCCGAGCGGAAGCCGCCCAGCCACACCACCGTGGGGCCCAGGCCCTCCACCTCGCGCCAGGCGATCCGCTCGCCGTCCCCGCGGTCGAGAAAGCCGCTTCGCTCGCCCATGGCGCATCCGCTCCGGTTCCAGTAATCGTCCTGACGCGCATAGCCGCTAACCGGGGTCGCCGGAAGCGCGACGACTTCTAGATTGGGCTGCGATTGGCGACGCTTCCTCCGAACTTCACCCTGCTGCAGGTCGTCCCGGAACTTGAGACCGGCGGCGTGGAGCAGACCACCCTCGACGTCGCCCGCGCGGTCGTGAAGGCCGGCGGCCGCGCCCTGGTCGCCTCGCGCGGCGGCCGGCTGGAGCCGGCTTTGAAGGCGGCCGGCGCCGAGCTGGTCCAGATGCCGGTGCACTCGAAGAACCCGTTCGTCATGGCCGCCAACACCGCCCGCCTGACCCGGCTGATCCGCAAGGAGAAGGTGGACGTCGTCCACGTCCGCTCGCGCGCGCCGGCCTTCAGCGCGATCAGCGCCGCGCGCAGGACCGGCACGCCCGTGGTGGCCACCTATCACGGGGTCTACAAGGCCAAGGGGGCGCTGAAGCGCTGGTACAACGCGGTGATGACCCGCGGCGACCTGGTGATCGCCAACTCCGAGTTCACCCGCGACCACGTCATCGCCGAGCACGGCGTGGCGGCCGACCGCATCGTCGCCATTCCGCGCGGTGTCGACATCGAGCGCTTCGATCCCGTCCACGTCGGCTCCGAGCGCGTCGCGCGCCTGCGCGAGGCCTGGGGCGTGGCGGCCGACGACGCGCGCCTCAAGGTCCTCCTGGCCGGCCGCCTGACCCGCTGGAAGGGCCAGTTGCTGCTGATCGAGGCCGCGGCGCGGCTGAAGGCCGAGGGCCGCAGCGACGTCCTGTTGCTGCTGGCCGGCGACGACCAGGGCCGCCACGAGTACCGGGCCGAGCTGGACGCGGCGATCGCCGGCGCCGGCCTCGAGGACCAGGTCCGCATCGTCGGCCACTGCGAGGACATGCCGGCCGCCTATCTGGTCGCCGACCTGGCCGCCGCGCCGTCGCTGGATCCGGAAGCCTTCGGGCGCACGGCGGTGGAGCCGCAGGCCATGGGCCGCGCCGTGCTGGCCGCCGACCACGGCGCCGCGCGCGAGACCGTCGTGCCGGGCCTGACCGGCTGGCTGGTGACCCCGCGCGACGCGGGCGCCTGGGCCGGCGCCCTGGCCGAAGCCCTCGACGCCGGGCCGGCGCGCCGGGCCGAAATGGGCGAGCAGGGCCGCGCGCGGGCGCGGGCGCTGTATTCGGTCGACGCCATGTGTGACGCGACGCTGGCGGTGTATCGCCGCCTGGTCGCCGGGCGGGCCCGCGCGGTCGCCTGAAAATCGATACCGCGGGTCTTCCTGTCGAAAGGTTCCGTTAAGGCTGCGCTCGACTGGCGCCGGAAAGTTACGCTCTGCGTTTCTTTGAGCGCCGACGCTTGATCCTAATAACGGCGTTGGTCATATACATCCGTTGTCCGCGGGCCACCGCGCGACGCCGCGTGCCCCGCGTCGGGCCGCACACTTCGGATCAACAGGCTGGAGCCACGCCTATTCGCCGCCCTATGCAAGCGCCCCCCACCCGTGAGGGACCGCGCATGAACCAAGACATCCGCGCCCCCAAGGTCCTGCTCATCGACCAGCACGGCGAGAAGCAGGGGGTCATGCCCACGGCTTCCGCGATCGAAGCTGCTGAAGAGGCGGGCCTGGACCTGGTGGAGATCGTGCCGACCGCCGATCCGCCGGTCTGCAAAATCCTCGACTACGGCAAATTCCGCTTCCAGGAGCAGAAGAAGAAAGCCGAGGCGCGCAAGCGGCAAAAGGTCGTCGAGATCAAGGAAATCAAGCTTCGCCCGAACATCGACACGCACGACTACGACGTGAAGGCGAAGGCTATGACCCGGTTCTTCGAGGAAGGCGACAAGGTGAAGGTCACCCTGCGCTTCCGCGGCCGTGAAATGGCTCACCCCGAGCTGGGCATGAAGCTGCTCCAGAAGGTCAAGGCCGACTTCGAGGAAGTCGCCAAGGTCGAGTACGAGCCGCGCATGGAAGGCCGTCAGATGATCATGATCCTCGCGCCCAAGTGAGCGCGGCGAGGTCCTGAGACGAAAACGCCCCCGGTGAAAACCGGGGGCGTTTTTCGTTCTTCTCCTCCCCTGCGAAGCGGGGGAGGGGGACCATGCGAAACATGGTGGAGGGGGCGAACCGCCGTAATCGGGCTGAAGAAGACTGTAGGCTCACTCAAAATCGAAGGAGGGGCCGTTCGCCCCCACCACCGCCCTTCGGGCGGTCCCCCTCCCCCGCCGCGCTCCGCTTGCAGGGGAGGAGAGGTTGCTCATATCTCCTGGTTGTAGGCCCCCACCTCGGCCCGGCGGGCCAGGCGGGGTTTCACCTCGTCGCGGAACAGGGCGCGCATGTCGTCCTCGGACTTGGCGCTCTCGACCACCACCACCAGCTCGGGCTTGTTCGAGGAGGCGCGCACCAGCACCCAGGAGCCGTCCTCCAGCGCCACGCGCACGCCGTTGACGGTGATCACCTCCTGGATCTTGCGGCCCAGGATGGTGCCGCCGGCCGCGGCGAAGTCCTGGTACTCGCGCACCACGTCCTCGACCACGCCGTACTTCCGCTCGTCGTCGCAGTGGGGCGACATGGTCAGCGAGGTCCAGGCCACCGGCAGGGCCTTCTTCAGGTCCGACAGCTTCTTGCCCGGGTTGCGGTCCAGCATCTGCAGGACGGCGGCGGCGGCGACCACGCCGTCGTCGTAGCCGCGCCCGATCGGCGGGTTGAAGAAGAAGTGGCCCGACTTCTCGAACCCGGCCAGGGCGCCCAGCTCGGCGGTCTTGCGCTTGATGTAGCTGTGGCCGGTCTTCCAGTAGACGGTCTTGGCCCCGTTGGCGTGCAGCACCGGATCGGTGGCGTAGAGGCCGGTCGACTTCACGTCGACCACGAAGGTGGCGTTCGGGTGCAGGGCCGACAGATCGCGGGCCAGCATCAAGCCGATCTTGTCGGCGAAGATCTCCTCGCCCTCGTCGTCGACCACGCCGCAGCGGTCGCCGTCGCCGTCGAAGCCCAGGGCCACGTCGGCGCCATACTCCTTCACCGCCTTGGCCATCGCCTTCAGCATGGCGTGGTCTTCAGGGTTCGGATTGTACTTGGGGAAGGTGTTGTCGAGGGTGCAGTCCATCTCGATCACCTCGACGCCCATCCGGCGCAGGGCCTCGGGCGCGAAGGCGCCGGCCGTGCCGTTGCCGCAGGCGGCGATCACCTTCAGCGGACGCACCACGCGCGCCTGCGAAACCTCGTCGAGATAGCGCGCCGCGAAGTTCTCGACCTGGGTCAGCGTCCCGCCGGCCCGCGCCACGCCCTCGCCGCCCAGCACGATCTGCTTCAGCCGGCCCATCTCGTCCGGGCCGAAGGTCAGCGGCGCCTGGGCCCCCATCTTCACCCCGGTCCAGCCGTTCTCGTTGTGGCTGGCGGTGACCATGGCCACGCACGGGGCGTCCAGCGCGAACTGGGCGAAATAGGCCATCGGCGAGACCGACAGGCCGATGTCCAGCACCTCGCAGCCGGCCTGCAGCAGGCCCACGATCAGGGCCTGCTTCACGCTCAGCGAATAGCTGCGGAAGTCGTGGCCGACCACGATGCGGGGCTTCACCCCGATCTCCTGGACGTAGGTGCCCAGGCCCAGGCCCAGCGCCTGGATGCCGAGGAGGTTGATCTCCTTCTCCAGCACCCAGCGCGCGTCGTACTCGCGGAAGCCCGTCGGCTTCACCAACGGAATGGTCTCGTACTCGAAGGTGTTGGGCTTCAGGTCGGCGCGCGGCGTGGGCAGCATGGAGCGGAGCGTCCTACGGTTGAGGTCGGCGGGTATAACTCCGATCGGTGACGGTCGGTGCACAGAAAAAAATCAGATCACGCCTGCGCGCAGCACGTCGTGGACGTGGAGGATCCCCACCGGCCGACCGTCCTCGACGACGAACAGCACGGTGATGCGGTTATCGTTCATCAGCTTCAGCGCCTCGCCGGCCAGCATGCCCCGCTCCACCGCCAGGGGCGCGGGCGTCATCACCTCGCCGGCGGTGTGGGTCATCAGGCCTTCCATGTGGCGGCGCAGGTCGCCGTCGGTGACGATCCCGGCAAGCCGCCCCTCCGCGTTCAGCACGCCGACGCAGCCGAACCGCTTCTCGGTCATGACCAGCAGGGTCTCGTGCATGGGCGTGGTCGAGCGCGCCAGCGGCAGCTCGGCGGCCGGGTGCATCAGGTCGCCCACGGTGCGCAGCACCGCGCCCAGCTTGCCGCCCGGATGGAACACCCGGAAGTCCAGGGCGGTGAAGCCGCGGCGCTCCAGCAGGGCCACGGCCAGGGCGTCGCCCAGCGCGATCTGCAGGGTGGTGGATGTGGTCGGCGCGTCGACGCCGTCGGCCGCTTCCGGCTCCGGCGGCAGCAGCAGCAGCACGTCGGCGGCGCGGCCGAGCGCGGAGTCCGCCTTGGAAGTCATGCCGATCAGCGGGATGCCGAAGCGCTTGGCGTAGGCGACCACGTCGGCCAGTTCCTTGGTCTCGCCCGACTTGGACAGGGCCAGGACCGCGTCGTCGGTGCCGACCATGCCGAGGTCGCCGTGGCTGGCCTCGGTGGCGTGGACGAAGATGGCCGGGGTGCCGGTCGAGGCCATGGTGGCGGCGATCTTGCGGCCCACGTGGCCGGACTTGCCGACGCCGGTGCAGACCACGCGGCCGGTCACGCCGTGCATGGTCTCCACGGCCTTAGCGAAGGCGCCGTCCAGCTCTTCGGCCATGCGGCGCAGGGCGTCGGCCTCGATCTGCAGAACCCGGCGGCCGACCCCGGCGGCGTCGAAGGCGCTCATCACTTGGCCTCCGGCGCGGGCTGGGCGACGGGCGCGGCGGCGGGTTGGGCCGCGGCCTGAGCCGCCTTGGCGGCGTCCTCGGCCGCCTTGCGGCGCTCAGCGACCACGTAATCAGGGACTTCGACCTCGTGGCCGAACGGGGCGGGCGAACGCGCGCCGAAGCCCTGGGGCCAGACGAGGCCGAGAGCGACCATGAGGACCGCGGTGAGCGCGGCGAGGGGATAGAACAGCCGATCGGACATGTCGGCCGTATAGCCTTTGCGCGCGCGCCCGACAAACCGCCGACCGACGAGGCTTGACCCCGGCGCGCTCCGGAGGCTAGCCCGGCCTGGTCTCAACGCGAGGTCACGCCATGCCGCTTCTCGTCCTTCTTCGCCACGGCCAGAGCCAGTGGAACCTGGACAACCGCTTCACCGGCTGGGTGGACGTGAACCTGACGCCGGAGGGCGAGGCCCAGGCGCGCCGCGGCGGCGAACTCCTGAAGGAAGCCGGCATCCACTTCGACCGCGAGTACACCTCGGTCCTGACCCGTGCGATCCGCACCGGCGAGATCGCCCTGCACGCCGCCGGCCAGGGCTGGGTCCCGGTGGTCAAGGACTGGCGTCTGAACGAGCGCCACTACGGCGGCCTGACCGGCCTGAACAAGGCCGAGACCGCCGCCAAGTTCGGCGACGACCAGGTGAAGGTGTGGCGCCGTTCCTACGACGTGCCGCCGCCGGACCTGGCCCCGGGCAGCGAATGGGATTTCGCGGCCGACCGCCGCTACCACCACGCCAAGGTGCCCTCGACCGAGAGCCTGAAGACCACGCTGGACCGCGTGCTGCCGTTCTGGACCGACGAGATCGCCCCGCACCTGGCCAATGGCGAGACCGTCCTGGTGGCCGCGCACGGCAACTCGCTGCGCGCCATCGTCAAGCACGTGTTCGACGTCAGCGAGGACGACATCGTCAACGTCGAGATCCCGACCGGCAACCCGTTGGCCATCGTGCTGGACGACCACCTCGACCCGCTGTCGGCCCGTTATCTCGACGAGAGCCGCGCCGAGGCCATCCCGCACTTCGTCAAGGGCGCGCGTTGAGCGACGACGTCGCCTTCATGCGCCGGGCGATCGCGGTCGCCCGCGTGAACCTCGGCAAGACCCGGCCCAATCCCGTGGTCGGCTGCGTGCTGGTGAAGGACGGCGTGGTGCTGGCGGAGGCCGCCACCGGCGAAGGCGGCCGCCCGCATGCTGAAGAGCTTGCGCTGGCCGCCGCGGGCGACGCCGCCCGCGGCGCGACCGCCTACGTCACCCTGGAGCCCTGCGGCGCGCGCAGCTCCGGCGCGCCGTCCTGCGCCGAGCGGCTGGCCTTGTCCGGCGTGGCGCGGGTGATGATCGCCTGCGAAGACCCCTCCCCCTTCGCCTCCGGCCAGGGGATCGAGCGCCTGACCGCGGCCGGCGTGCCGTTCGAGACCGGCCTGCTGGCCGACGAGGCGGCGGCGCTGAGCGAAGGCTTCGTGCACCGCATGACCACCGGCCGCCCGCTGGTGGCCGAAAGCGACGACGGCGACGGCTTCGACGGCCCGTTCGAGGCGCAATCGGGGGAAGACCTGGACGCCGCCCTGGTGCGCCTGGGCGCCGAAGGCTGGAACCGGCTGTGGGTCCCTCGCGCCGGCGAGCTCGCCGCCCGACTGCGGGCACAGGGCGTCCTCGCCTAGCCCCGCCTTCTTCCATTCCGGCACAGGTCATGTGCCGGCCGCCCGCCTAGTCGGAACGGGCCACCCATCTATTTGAAGCCCGGCAAACGGCGCGCGACGGAGCGCGCGCCGCACACGTCTTCGCCGGCCGCGACGGCCGGCGGAGCGCTGGCGGATCTTTTCCCCCCTCCCTGTTCGCCGGCGGGCGCGCCGTCTCCCCGACGGCGCGCCAGGCGCGGGACTTTCCGGAATCTGAACAGGCCGGCCGCCGGTTAGGTGGTGTTAACCACGCCCCGCCGATAACGTCGGATCGGTTACCGGAAGTTCTCATGTCCTCGAAGGACACAACCGTCCGCCATCGTCGACTGACCCAGTCCGAGGCGGACGAGATCTGCGCCAAGCACGACCGCCTGTGGACCGCCCGCCTGGGCGGCGCGCGGGCCGTGTTCTCGTGGACCGACATTTCCGGCCTGAAATTGGCCGGCCGCAACCTGTCCGACGCCGACTTCACCGCCACCATCATGGTCGACACCGACCTGACCGGGGCCAAGCTCGACCAGGCCAACCTGTTCGGCGCCGACATGCAGGGCGCCAAGCTGGCCGGGGCCAGCCTGCGCCGCGCCGACCTGCGCGGGGCCTGCCTGCGCGGCGCCGACCTGACCGCCGCGGACCTGTTCGAAGCCGACCTGCGCGAAGGCACCATCGCGGCGGCCGACAAGCAGCTGGGCCTGCGCATCCTGGAGCCGACCAACCGCGCGGCCGAGGCGCAGGGCGCGAGCCTGGTCGGGGCCAACCTGGAGCGCTCCAAGCTGTCGGGCGTGATCGCCATCAAGGCCGACTTCAGCGACGCGGTCATGAAGGACTGCAAGCTGGTGCGCGCCAACCTCAAGCAGGCGAATCTGAAGGGGGTCGACCTGGCGGGCGCCGACCTGTCGGGCGCGGACTTCTCGGGCGCGGACCTGTCGGACGCGGTGCTGGTCGGGGCCAAGACCACCCTATGGAGGGCCGACGGGGCCAACATGGAGGGCGTGCTGACCGACAAGCCGGTCGGCCAACCGGTGGACGCCCTGCCCTACGACGAGATGCTGCGCGCCCACGCCCTGTGGTGCGAGACCGGCGGGCGCGAGGGCAAGCCGTCGATGTTCAACAACGCCGACCTGCGGGCGCTGAAGTCGGTGCGCGGCCTGAACCTGACGGCGCTGTCGGCCAAGGGCGCGGTGTTCTACGGCCTGGACATGGAAGGCGTGCAGCTGCAAGGCGCCCACCTGGAGGACGCCGACCTGCGCGGCTGCAACCTGCGGCGCGCCGACCTGCGCGGGGCGCGGCTGGCGCGCGCCAAGCTGTCCGGATCGGACCTGCGCGACGCACACCTGGGCCCGCTGCTGATCTCCCAGGACCGGCTGCTGCCGGCTGACCTGACCGGCGCGAACCTGAAGGGGGCGGACTTCTCCGGCGCCGACCTCCGCCGGGCCCAGATGGCCGGCACGGACCTCAGCCGCGGCAAGTTCACCGGCGCGCAACTGCGCGGCGCCGACCTGACCGGCGCCGTCCGTCACGGCGTGCGCGACCTCAACGAGCTGGACTGAACCCAGACACGAAAACGGGCGGCGCGAGGTCCGCGCCGCCCGAAGTTTTCGGAGGGAAGAAGAGAGAGAGGGAAGGCGTCAGGCCGCGGCGGCCTCGCCCTCGATCAGGCCGGTCGGCCCTTGGGTGGAGATCTCGACCCGGCGCGGCTTCAGGGCTTCCGGCAGCTCCCGCTTCAGCGAGATCGACAGCAGGCCGTCCTTCAGCTGGGCGTCGGTGACCACCACGTAGTCGGCCAGCTGGAAGCGGCGCTCGAAGTCGCGCTCGGCCAGGCCGCGGTGGAGGTAGCGTCGCTCGGCGTCGTCGTTGGCGCTTTTGCGCCCCTGGACGGTCAGCAGGTGCTCCTTGACCTCGACGTTCAGCTCTTCGGGCTTGAAGCCGGCGACCGCCAGTTCGATCCGGTAGGCGTTCTCGCCGATCGTCTCGATGTTGTAGGGCGGCCAGTTGGTCGGGCTTTCGGTCTTGGCCGCCTGTTCCAGCAGGCTGGCGAGGCGGTCGAAGCCGACCACGGAACGGTAGAGGGGAGCGAAATCATAGGAACGCATCACGGCATCCTCCTGCATCAGCAAGGTTGCGGACGCCCCGCGGCTTGCCCGGGGCGCTTGGGGTTGAAACCGCACGGCCCGATCTCGGCCCCGGGCGGTCTGAAGGCCCTAAGTTCGGCGCCTTCGTACATTCAGTTAGGAAGCGCGGCGGAGGCCGCAAGGGGCGTCGCCGAAGCTTCACGCGAAACCGCTTGCCAGCCCCCCGTACGCGCCTAGGCTGTCGTCACGCCCGCTCGGGCGCGTTCCGCAAAAGTGGATCCGGTTTTGCGATCAGAACGCGCTCGAGCTTTTCAAACAGGCTCTGGAGGAACCCCGATGGTCCGCTCCGCCGCGCTTCTCGCCGCCGCCTTCGTCGTCGCTGCCGCCACCCCGGCCCTGGCTGCGTCCGCCGCCGCGGCGGCCCGGGCGTCCGCGCCGCGCTTCGAGGAGGACGCCGCGCTGACGGCCGCTGTGGCCGACCCGGCCCGCTCCGACGCGCACAAGGCCCGCGACGCCTTCCGCCACCCTTACGAGAGCCTGACCTTCTGGGGCCTGACCCCGGGCATGACGGTGATCGAGATCCAGCCGGGCGGCGAAGCCTGGTGGACCGAGATCCTGGCCCCCTACGCCAAGGCGACGGGCGGGACCTATCTGGGCGCCTACAACGACCTGGCCAGCCCCAACATGACCGACGCCGGCCGCAAGGCGCGGGCCGACTTCGAGGCGAAGTTCGGGGTCAAGGCGGTGAACTTCGGCTCGGTCTCGGGCGTGGGCGTCCAGCCGAGCTCCGCCGACATGGTCCTGGTCGCGCGCGCCTTCCACAACTGGGCCCAGCAGGGCTCGACCGACCAGTTCATGGCCGCCTTCTTCAAGGCCTTGAAGCCGGGCGGCGTGCTCGCCGTCGAACAACACCGCGCGCCCGAAGGCTCTGATCCGATGGCCGGCAACGGCTACGTGCCGGAGAGCTATGTGATCGAGGCGGCCAAGAAGGCCGGCTTCGTGCTGGAGGCCCGCAGCGACCTGAACGCCAACCCCAAGGACACCCGCGACCACCCGTTCGGGGTCTGGACCCTGCCGCCCGTGCGACGCACCGCCGAGGACGGGCGCACCCTCACCGACGCCGAGCGCGCGCACTTCGACGCGATCGGCGAGAGCGACCGCATGACGCTGCGATTCCGCAAGCCTGCGTGAGGTTCGCGGCTTTGACCGAGGCGGCGGAGCGGTTTACACGCATAGGGGTCGAGGCGCCGGCTCGGGGGACCGTCGCGTCGTACGGGGGTTGTGATGTCTGAGTTGTCGCCCTGGGCGTCTCGTCGAGGGGTGATCGCGGGAGTTTCGGCCTTGGTCCTGGCCGGTTGCCGCCGCGAACCCGAGAAGAAGGCCCCGGCCAAGCAAGCGCCGGCGGGTCCGCCCGAGGGCTCGCTTGAATGGGCGGTGGCGGGCGCCTGGCGCTCGCCCAGCGACCGCGCGCGCGACGCCTGGCGTCACCCCAAGGAAACCCTCGAATTCTTCGGCCTCGCCCCGGGCCAGACCGTGGTCGAGTTCTGGCCGGGCGCCGGCTGGTGGACCGAGATCCTCGCCCCCTACCTGGCCCGCAACAAGGGCACGCTCTACGCCGCCAACTTCCAGGTCGGCGCGGGCGCCGAGCCGGCCCAGGTCGAGATCGTCGACCGCTTCCGCAAGCGGTTCGGCTCCGACAAGAAGCTCTACGGCGAAGTGAAGATGACCGAGTTCGGCCCGACCAGCGGGCCGGTCGTGCCGGCCGGGACGGCCGACCTGGTCATGTTCATGCGCAACCTGCACAACTGGATGGCCGCCGGCATCGCCGAAAAGGCCTTCGCCGACGCCTTCGCCGCGCTGAAGCCCGGCGGCGTCCTTGGAATCGAGCAGCATCGCGCCGACATCGGAGGCACCCAGGATTCGGCCGCGACCAGCGGCTACGTTCAGGAGCCCTACGTGAAACAGCTTGCGGCCGAGGCGGGTTTCGCCTTCGTGGCCTCCAGCGAAGTCAACGCCAACCCCAAGGACACGAAGGATCACCCCTTCGGCGTCTGGACCTTGCCGCCGCAGCGCCTCACCGCGCCGCGGGGGCAACCCGCCAACCCCGCCTTCGACCGGTCGAAGTACGACGCGATCGGCGAAAGCGACCGCATGACGCTCAAATTCAGGAAGCCCGCGTGAACCGCGTCGCCGCCTTCGCCGCCAATGCGCCCCTGATGTCGATCCCCGGGGCTTCCGCGCCCGCCGGGGGGATCGGCGAATGGTGTCGGGGCGCCGGCGGGCTTCGCCTGCGCGCCGCCTTCTGGCTGCCCCAGGGCACGCCGCGCGGCACCGTGGTGCTGAGCCCCGGCCGCACCGAGCCGATCGAGAAGTACTACGAAGTCATCGGCGACTTCCTGGACCGCGACTTCGCCGTCCTGGCCCACGACTGGCGCGGCCAGGGCCTGTCCGCCCGCCTGCTGCCCGACCGGCTGAAGGGCCACGCCCGCGCGGTCGAGGAGTACCTGGACGACTATTCGCGGCTGCTCGACACCTTCGAGACCCGCATGCCCCAGCCGTGGATCATGGTCGGCCACTCCATGGGCGGCTGTCTCAACCTGCTCAGCCTGATGGCCGGCGAGACCCGTTTCGCCTCGGCCCTGCTGTCCAGCCCGATGCTGCGGCTGAAGACCGGCAAGCGGTCGATGTGGTCGGTGCGCTTCGCGGCGCGCTGGAACGTGCGCCACGGCAAGGCCGGCGAGTACGTGCTGGACGACTATGACGATCCGTTCGAGCACACCTTCGAAAAGGACGGCCTGACCAGCGACCGCGCGCGCTACGAGCGCTGGCGCGAGCAGCTGTACGCCTGCCCGCACCTGGCGGTCGGCGGCATCACCTGGGGCTGGCTGGCCTTCGCGGTCGACGCCGGCGAACGGGTGATGAAGCCCAAGGTGCTGAAGCGGGTGAAGACCCCGGTGACCATCGTCCAGGGCGGCGACGACGCGCGCGTCTGGAAGACGGCCGCCCGCTGGGTCGCCAAGCGCCTGCCGCGCGGCAAGTACGTGGAGGTCACGGCCGCAAAGCACGAAGTGCTGATGGAGGTCGACGAGCGTCGCTGGCCGTTCTTCCGCGAGTTCGACGACCTGGCCGAACAGCTGGCGCCCCGCGAGGAGTACGCGCCCCAGGCCGAGGCTTACCCGACGCCTGAGGCCGACGGCTTCGAGACGCCCGCCCCGGCGGTCATTTCGCCGAGCGCCTGAGCGCCACCAGCGCCTCTTCAAGCGCCGCCGGATCCCCGGCGGCGACGATCTGGCCCGTGCCGTCGACCGCCTGGCCGCGCCAGTTGGTGACGGAGCCGCCCGCGCCCTCGACCACCGGGACCAGAGCCTCGATGTCCCACGCCTTCAGCCCCGCCTCGATGACCAGGTCGATGCGGCCCAGGGCCAGCATGGCGTAGGCGTAGGCGTCGCAGCCCAGCCGGGCCAGCCGGGCGGCCGCGCGCACCTGCGTCCAGGCGCCCAGCTCGGCGCCGTCGAACATGTCCGGGTCGGTGGTGGCGATCACCGCGTCGGTCAGCTTGGGACAGGGCCGCACCTTCAGCGCGCACTCGGCGCCGCGCGCGATCAGGCGCGAGCCTGAGGCCGTGCCGACGAACACCTCGTCCAGAACCGGTTGGGAAATGACGCCGACCACCGGGCGTCCATGGCGGCGGAGCGCGATCAGGGTGGTCCACAGCGGCAGGCCGGCCACGAAGGCGCGCGTCCCGTCGATCGGATCCAGCACCCAGACGAACTCGGCGTCGGGCCGGTCCTCGCCGTACTCCTCGCCGATCACGCCGTGCTCGGGGAAGCGCTCGGCGATCAGCTTGCGGATCGCCGCCTCCGAACCCCGATCCGCCTCGGTCACCGGATCGTAGCCGCTCCCCGCCGCCTTGTTCTCGTGGCCGCAATCGGTCCGGAACAGGGGAAGGGCCACGGCGCCCGCGGCGCGCGCGAGTTCGACGGCGAAGGCTTCAAATCGGGCGAGGTCGGTCATCCCGCCGGCTTAGACCATCTGCGGCCTAGAGCGCGATAGCCGAAAGTGGACGCCGGTTTCGGCGGCCATCGCGCTCCAACTCTAGAATCTAGAGCCGTCTCGTCCGCTTCGAATGACTCCAGTCGAAGCGGGAAGGCTCTAAGGCGAACCGTCGCTTGCGCGGAGGCGGGCCTGGAGGCCGAAAGCGAGCGCATGGACCGGCGAGATTTTGCGTTTGGGGCGCCGGTCCAGCGCGCGTTCAGGGTGGTCAGGCGGCGGTGCCGTCGCCGGCGTTCAGCGACTTGGCCAGGTCCAGCAGCCGGCGGCGCGGACGCTCACCCAGCTGGTAGTAGGCCTGGATAAGGTCCAGCGTCTCCTTGCGCGAGTACACTTCGCCGCCCGACTTCTCGTCGTTGGCGCTCTCTCGCGAGGCGGCTTCCGCCAGGCCGTCGTAGAAGTAGCTCACCGGCGTCTCGAGCGCTTCGGCCAGTTGCCAAAGCCGCGCGGCCGAGATGCGGTTCGCGCCACACTCGTACTTCTGAATCTGCTGGAAGCGGATGCCCACGGCCAGCGCCAGCTGCTGCTGGGTCAGGCCCAGCAGGCGGCGGCGGCGGCGCAGGCGCTTGCCCAGGTGAAGATCGATGTCGGTCGCCATGCCTTTTCCCCCTGTCTCCTCGTTTCGGGGACCGTTCCGTTTCGGGACGGCTCGCCTGTCACGCGGCAAGGCTCGTGCCGGGCGGGAATTCAGCTCGCCCGGACGGCGATCGGACAGGGGGAAGCGACGAGGGCCGCCTTCATCGCGACGAGGCGACGGGACGGCGCTGAGGCCGTCCCGGAACGCGCCGGCCCAACCTCCGCGGCTCAGGCTTCGCCGGGCGCCGCGGGGGCCTGGGCCTTGCGGGCCTGGTCGATCTGCTCCTTGGTCCAACCGGCCACGACGAACGGGCCCTGGACCGTGAAGCCCGCGGCCGGCAGGGCGTAGACGTCGCCGTCGCGGGTGCGGATGGCCACGCCCTTCAGCGCACCGGATTCGTCCAGCATGGCCTTGTCGACCGTGCCCAGATCGACGCCGGCGGAGTCCTTCACCGAGGCGCCGGCCTTCACGCTGTCGGCCGTCGCGGGGGTCGGGGCGGCGGTGGCGGGCGCGGCCGGCGCTTCGGCCGGCGGCGGCGGCGCCTTCGCAGCCGGCGGCATCGGCTGGGCCCACGCCGGCACGGTCAGGGCCGCGGCGCAGGCGGCGGCGATCGAGAAGGTCAAGACACGCATAGGACGCTCCAATCTGTTCAGCCCCGGCTGGGCGAAACGCGTCGGGCGCCGATTGCGTTTCGGCTCAGCTTCCCGGCGAAGCGTCGCAGTTCAGAACAACGCCCGCGCCCGGGCCAGCCGCTCGACCCCGGCGTCGAGGGTGGAGTCGACCTTGGCGAAGCACAGGCGCACGACGCTGGTCACCGGATCGCTCTCGTAAAAGGTCGACACCGGAATGGCGGCCACCCCGGCCTCCTTCACCGCGCGCAGGCAGAAGGTCCGGTCGTCGGCGCCGATCCCCGAAGCCGCCAGATCGATGTTCAGGAAGTAGGTGCCGCCGCTGTCCAGGACCGCGAAGCCCTCCGCCCGCAGGCCGGCGGCCAGCCGGTCGCGCGAACGCTGCAGGTCCTGCGGCATGCTCGCGAACCAGTCGTCGCAGTTTCCCAGTCCCCAGGCCACGGCGGCCTGCAGATTGGGCGCCGTGGTGAAGGTCAGGAACTGATGCGCCTTGGCGATGGCCGCGGTCAGCTCGGGCGCTGCGCAGACGAAGCCGACCTTCCAGCCGGTCAGGGCGAACATCTTGCCGGCCGAGCCGATCTTCACCGTCCGCTCGCGCATGCCCGGCAGGGCCATCAGGGGCACGTGGCGGCGGCCGTCGAACACCACCTGCTCCCAGACCTCGTCGCAGATCGCGATCGCGTCGTGGGCGACGCAGAACTCGGTCAGCAGGGCCAGGTCCTCGTGCGGGAACACCACGCCGGCCGGATTGAGCGGATTGTTGAACACCACCAGCCGCGTGCGCGGCGTGAAGGCGGCGGCCAGGGCTTCGCGCCCGATGCGCCAGTCGGGCGGGGTCAGCCGCACCAGCCGCGCCACGCCTCCGGCGCGGCGAATCAAGGGCGCGTAGGCGTCGTAGAGCGGCTGGAACAGCACCACCTCGTCGCCGGGCTCGATCAGGGCCAGGAAGCTCGCCGCCAGGGCTTCGGTGGCCCCGGAGGTGACCGTCACCTCGGTTTCCCAGTCGAGATCCAGCCCCTGGAAGCGGCGGTAATGCGCCGCGGCCGCCTGGCGCAGCTCGGGCAGGCCGCGCATGGGCGGGTACTGGTTCCAGCCGTCGATCACCAGCTCGGCCGCCTTGCGCCGGAGCGCCTCAGGGCCGGGCGTGTCGGGGAAGCCCTGGCCCAGGTTGATCGCGCCGGTCTCGCGCGCGAGGCCGGACATCACCTCGAAGATGGTCGTGGGCAGGCCGGCGTAGACGGAATTGACCATGGCTCTCTGCGGCGCAGGACGCGGCCGGGCGAAGCCGCGACCTTCCGGATCGCACAGGTGAGCCCGCTTGCGAAGCCCGCCGCGTCAGCCCGCCGCCGCGCGGCCGACGGCCTCCCACCACAGCCAGAACAGGCCGGCCGCGGCGATCGAGACGGCGTAGGGCATCCGGGCCGGGGCGGCGGGTTCGGCCGCCGGGGCGCCGCCCGCCAGGGCGCCGGCGGCGCGCCAACGCGTCCAGGCCATCACCGCAAGCGCCTGCAGGCCGCCCGCCAGGCCCAGCGACAGGATGAAGGCGGGCAGGGTCGAGAGCGGCGCCCACAGGGCGGCGGCGGCCAGCAGCTTCACGTCGCCGCCGCCCAGGCCGTTGGCCATGTAGAGCCCCATGGCGAAGCCGCCGACCGCCAGCACGGAGGTGAAGCGGCTGGCCCACTCGCCGCCGGTCTCGGGCGTCGCCAGCACCAGGGCGCCCAGCGCCAGGATCGCGGGCAGGACGTTGGGAATGCGAAAGCTGCGCACGTCGGAGATCGCCGCGACGATCAGCACCGCGCCGAAGTACAGGCTCGCCCAGATCGACATGGGCCCCTCGCGCCTAGCTCATGGCCGGGAACAGCACCCGGACGAAGCGGATGACCACCGGCGTGAAGATCACGCCCATCAGACAGGGGAAGACGAAGAAGACCAGCGGGATCGCCATCTTCACCGGCAGCTCCGCGGCCTTGCGCTCCGCCTCCAGGAAGCGGTTGCGCCGCATCTCCTCGGCGAAGACCCGCAGCGTCTGGCCCAGGCTCGCGCCGAGTGCTTCGGACTGGTTCAGCATGGTGACCAGGTTGCGCAGCTCGTCCAGCGGCGCGCGTTCGGCCAGGCGGCTCATCGCGTCGGCCCGGCTGGAGCCGGCCTGCATCTGGCGCAGGGTGATCTCCAGCTCGGAGGCCAGCACCGGATGCATTTCCACGAACTCGCGCGAGACGCGCTGAATGGAGGCCGTCACCGTGGAGCCCGCCTCGACGCAGACCACCATCAGGTCGACCGCGTCCGGCAGGCCCAGCCTGATGCCCAGACGCCGCTCGCCGATGCGGTGGGCGAGGATCAGGTTGGGCAGGAACAGGCCCGCATTGGCCGCGCCGACGACGACGAGCAGCGCGATCAGGGCGCCGGCCGGCTTGAACACCGCCACCGCGACGACCGCGCCGACACCGAAGAGCAGCGCCGAGAGCACGCGCAGGGCGAAGAAGATCTCCACGGCGCGATCGGCGTAGATGCCCGCCTGGACCAGGCGGGCGCGAAGCACGCCGCGCTTTTCGCCGTCGACCGCGCCCTTGCCGAGGCGGTCGCCGAGCTTCTCGAGCGCGCGCGTCACCTGCGGCGTCAGCGAGGCGCGCGTCGTGGGCGTCCCCGCCCCCGGCGCCAGCGCCGCGAGCCGCGAGGCGAACAGGCGGTCGCCGAACACGATGACGGCGACCCCGATCGCGAGGGCCAGCACCGCCAGGCCCGCCATGGTGAAGATGATGGCTAGTCCCATGTCCCCCTCCCCGCTTCAAATCTTGAAATTGACCATCCGCCAGATCGTCAGGGCGCCGATCACCAGGAGGATCGGCGGCCCCGACATCAGCGGCAGGAACAGGGGATCGGACGCGACCTCGACGTAGTAGGCGGGACGCATCACCAGGATGCCCCCGACCACGACCGCCGGCAGGGCGGTGATGATATAAAAGGACAGGCGCCCCTCGGCGGTGATGGCGTGCACCTTGCGCCGGAGCTGCGCCTTTTCGCGCACGACCTCGCTGAGCTTCAGGAAGACCTCGGCCAGGTTGCCGCCGGTCTCGCGGGTCACCTGCAGCGAGGCGACGAACATCCGCAACTCGGGGGACGGCGCGCGCTGAAGCAGGTTTCCAAGCGCCTCGTCGCGGTCGAGGCCATAGGTCATCTCGTCGATCACCAAGCCGAATTCGGTGCCGATCGGGTCCGGCATCTGCTTGGCCACCACCGCCAGCGCCGAAGGGACCGGGTGCCCGGCCTGCAGGCTGCGGGCGATCAGGTCGACGGCCTGGGGCATCTGCTCCAGGAACCGCGCCCGGCGCCGGGCGGCCATGAACGAAAGCGCGGCCAGAGGCCCGAGCCCGGCCGCGCCGGCGGCCATGAGGACAGCAAAGACCGGTCTCCAGCCTGACGACGTCAACAGCAGGAAGAGGCCCGTAAACCCGCCCAGCACGATCAGGCCGAACTGGGCCGAGGAGATCGGCGCGCGGGCCGCCCAGAGCGCCTGGCGCAGCCAAGGCAGGCGCGCATCCAGCGCGGCGGCCACCCGTCCGCCCTGGCTGCGGGCGATCAGCTTAAGGCCGGCCTGTTCGTCGCCGCTCTTGCGCGCGAGCGCCAGACGACGGTTCACGTCGCGATTTTCGCCCGACAGGCCGCGGACGGCGAGCCAGACGCCCTCGACCGTGAGCACCACGGCGATGAACACCGCGGCGTAGACCAGGTAGGTTACAGCGCCCATGACGGCCCCCTCACTTGCGCCAGACGGTCAGGTCGCGGGGCGCCGCGATCCCGTGCGCCTCGAAGGCCTGGAAGAATTTCGGCCGGACCCCCGTGTCGACGAAACGGCCGATCACCCGCCCCTCCTCGTCGACGCCTTCCTGCTCGAAGCGCACCACCTCCTGGAGGGTGATGACGTCGCCCTCCATGCCGTCGACCTCCTGCAGGCTGATCAGCCGGCGCGAGCCGTCCGAGAAGCGCTTGATCTGGATGACGATGTCGATGGCGCTGGCGATCTGGTTGCGCATCGAGCGCAGCGGCACGTCGATGCCGGCCATGCCGATCATCTGCTCCAGGCGGGCCAGGGCGTCGCGCGGGGTGTTGGCGTGCACCGTGGTCATGGAGCCGTCGTGGCCGGTGTTCATGGCCTGCAGCATGTCGAAGGCTTCGCCGGCCCGGCATTCGCCCAGGATGATCCGGTCGGGGCGCATGCGCAGGGCGTTCTTGACCAGGTCGCGCTGGGTGATCTCGCCGCGGCCCTCGACGTTGGCCGGCCGGGTCTCCAGGCGGGCGACGTGGCGCTGCTGCAGCTGCAGCTCGGCCGCGTCCTCGATGGTGACGACGCGCTCGGCCTCGCCGATCGCGCGCGACATGGCGTTGAGCAGGGTGGTCTTGCCGGTGCCGGTGCCGCCGGAGATCAGGATGTTCTTCCGGCAGCGCACCAGGCCCGCCAGGGTCTGGGCCACCGCCTCGGTCATCGCCCTGCCGGCGACAAGCCGCTCCAGATCGAAGGGCGTGCGGGCGAACTTGCGGATCGACAGCAGGGCGCCGTCGACCGCGATCGGCGGCACCACCGCGTTGACCCGCGAGCCGTCGGGCAGGCGGGCGTCGACCAGCGGGCTGGACTCGTCGATGCGCCGGCCGACCTTGTCGACGATGCGCTCGATCACCCGCAGCAGGTGCTGCTCGTCGGCGAAGCGCACCCGGGTCAGCTCGATCCGCCCGAAGCGGTCGACATAGACCTCGCGGGCGGTGTTGACGAGGATGTCGGAGACTTCGGGGTCCTGAAGCAGCGGCTCGAGCGGCCCGTAGCCGAGCAGCTCGTGCATCAGGTCTTCGACCAGCCGGCGGGTCTCGTGCTCGTTGAGCGGGCGAGCCTCCTCGAACAGCATCTCGCCGATCAGAGCCGACACCTCTTGGCGGATGCTCTCGGCCGAGCGGCGGTCCAGCGCGGACAGGTTCATCCGCTCGATCAGGCGCCGGTGCGCCCGCGTCTTCAGCTCGAAGAACGCGTCGTCGTCCGCCTCGACCTGAAAGCTCCTCGCCTCGGCCGGCGCGGGATCGGCCGGCTTTGTGAAGGTCGACGGCGCGTGGTCGGCGAAGGACAGTCTCATGCGGGGGCTCCGGCGAGGGTACGGACGTCGGAAGATTCGGCGGCGAAGGCCTCGTCCCGCGGCCCGGCCTCGCCGAGCTTCAGCTCGACCTTGCGCGCGACGGTGCGCAACTCGCGGCTCAGCCGTGTGTTGGGGAAGGCGTCGACCACCGGCCGGCCGCGATCGGCGGCCCGGCCCGCGGCGGCGTCGAGGCTGAGCGCGGCGTCCACCGGCCGCCCCAGGGACTTGCCGATCCGGTCGGAGCGCTCGATGGCTTCCAGCGGGCCGGCGCAGCCGTTCAGGACGAACACGACCGGGGTGTCCAGTCGCGCCTCCTCGCACGCGTCGAGCACGCGACGGGCCCTGAGCGCGCCGCTCACGGTCGGGCGGGCGACGAGCACGACGGCGTCGGCCCGGCGCAGGACCGGCAGGGTCCAGTCGCTCCAGACCGTCGGCAGATCGACGACCGTCACGTCGTGCGACGCCGTCGCGTGATGCAGGACGGTCTCGGCGAAGCCGCCGTCCAGCACGCCCGACGGCACGATGGTCGGCGGGGCGGCCAGCACCTTCAGCCCGCTGGCGTGCGGCGTCAGCACGCCGTCCAGGAAGCGGCCGTCGAACCGGTCGCGGGCGCGCAGGATGTCGACCAGGGTGCTGCGCGGCTGCAGGTCGAGCGCGGCGGCGGCGTCGCCGAACTGCAGGTCGAAGTCCAGCAGGGCCGCGCTCTTCGACGCCGCCCCCTTGCTGTGCCCCCCGCCTTGCAGGAGGACCGCGAGATTGACCGCGACCAGGGTCGCGCCGACGCCGCCGCCGGCCTTGACCACGGCGATCAGGGAGCCGCCGCCTGCGCTCGTTTCGCCCTTGAACAGGTCGGCCAGGCTCGCGGCGAAGGCGTCGGCGCTGAAGGGAGCGGTGACGACGTCCGTAGCGCCGGCCCGAAACAGCCGCCGCACGGTCTCGCTGTTGGCCGCCCGCGCCGCGGCGACGATCCTGCACTCCGGAAGGGCGCGGACGAACGCCTGGAAGTGTTCGATGGCTCCGGTCCGGGCGGCGTCGACCTCCAGCACCAGCACGCCGGGGGCGGAGTCGGCCAGGGCCTGGGCCGGGCGCATCGGGCCGACCTCCACGTCCACCCCGGAGACGCCGAGGCGCGCTTCACGCAACGCGCCGACCAGATCCTCGCCGGCGGCGAGGGCCAAAACTTTGCGCCGGTCGCTCATCCCAACCCGCCTTCTTGCTGATCTTCGGCCACGCTGGTCGCGTCGAACCCGGGCATGGCGATCGGGCCGATGCCCAGGAGCTTGTCCATGGCGACGAAGTTGTAGGTGACGTTGACCAGACGCACGGTGACGTTCGGCACGGGCCGCCCGCGCCCGACGAAGCCGAAGTTCGAACCGCTCAGTTCGACCTGGATGTTCTCCGCCTGAACGAAGGGGGCGATGGCGCGCACGCGGGCGACGACCTGATCCATCATCGCCTGCTGGCAGGTGGCGCCCGCCCCCGACCCGGCGCATTTGCCCGACCAGGTCCCCTTCCAGCCGGTCGCGCCGGCCACGTTGGAGCAGAGCGTGCCGGCCGCCGCGGAGGTGGTCACGAAGCAGTCGCGGTCGGAGGCGAAGGTCACCACCGGGCCGCGGGTGGCGACGAAGCGCGCGGCCTCCGCCGTGGCCTTCTCGGCGGCGTTGTACTGCCAGAGCGCCTGGCCGAACTCCAGCAGGCCGAAGGTCAGCACCAGCATGAGCGGGAAGACCAGCGCCGCTTCGACCATGGTCGCGCCCGCCGTGTCCTTCCAGAGGTCGCGCAGCCGGCTCATGACCCGATCACCAGTTGCTGGTGGGTGACCGTCAGCGTCGGCGCGCTCACGCCGATGACGGTGAGCAGTCCGATGTCCTGGTAGAGGCGGCTGGCGGTGACGGTGACCACCGCCTTGCCGCGCGCGCCGCCCAGGTCGCAGTTCACGGCGCTGACCGAGGCGGGCACCGAGGTCGGGTTCGGCCATGTGGCCAAGGCCGCCTGATAGGCGGCGACCGAGCAGGCCGACGTCGAGGTGCGCGACAGGTAGCGGGCGGCGTCGCGCACTCCCTTCTCCATCACGTGGTACTGACGGAAGGCCAGGCCGAACTCGGCGAGCCCGCACATCAGGCTGATCAGCAGGGGGGCCACCAGGGTGAATTCCACCAGGGAGGCGCCGCTGCGGTCGGCCGCGAGTCTGCGCAGACGGGCGAAGGGGTGCATGGCGCTCACCGGTAAAGCTCCACGTTCTGGTGCTGGACGCCGTCGTCCGCGCCCGGTTTGACCATCCGCACGATCTCGACGTAGGCCGACTTGCTCGTGTCCTTTTGCAGCAGCAGGCCTTCGACATAGACGACGGGCGGCGCGTACTGATTGCCGGAGACCGGACAGTTGAGGATGGCGAAGTACAGGACCCGCCTGTCCGCCGCGCCCTTGTTGTCCCAGCCCTTGGGATGCACGGTCTTTTCGTAGTCGTACATGTACTTGCGGGTGTACGGCCGCTGGGTGGACGCCGTGCACCAGGCCGGGGCCCCGCCGGTGTGGTTGTCCTGCCAGTATTTCTGACAGTCCCAGCTTCCCTGGGCGTCGAGGTCCAGCGGGTATTCCGCCTGGTTCATGTCCGCGTCGAAGCGGTCCTTGGTCCCCTTCTCCACCGGGCCGGTCTTCTGGCCGGGCATGGTGTGGACGTCGTCCTCCGGATCCACGCAGGTGTTCGCGCCGGAGGCCAGCTGATCGCGGAAGCAGTTCGCGCTGTTCGAACTGCAGCCTGCGATCTCCAGCAGGCCGAACGAGCCCTGCGCAAGCTTCTCCCAGAAGTCGAACTCCCGGCCCTCGAGGGTGGCGGCGAAGGCCGCGTCGTCGAGGTTCGCGACCGGATTGCACAGGTACATCGGCGTGACGCGGCACATGGACGTGCTGAAGCCGGCGACCGCCTTGGTCTGCAGGGTCGTGGTCGGCCCCGCGCCGACGACCCGCAGGAAGGTGTTGGAATGGGTCAGCGACTCGGTGGTGACCTCGACGTATTTCGCCGCCGTGCCTTCGTTGGCTGCGGTGATCGGGTCGGAATCGCTGGCCGGGAGGCTGGTCAGGCAGCGGACGTTGCTGATCTGCACCTTGCCGTCGGCGGCGGCGCCGCTCCCGAAGCGCTGCTTGTTGCTGACCAGCGCCGCCGCCTTGGCGTTGGCGCAGCCCTGATCCGTCCCGTCCAGCTGGTCGGCCGCGGCCAGGGCGGCGGCGTCGGCCGCCGCCTGGGCTTCGGTGTGGGTGATCATGAAACGGGAACCGTCGAGGGCCAGGCCCACCATGCCGATCAGGACGGACCCGATCAGCGCGGTGTAGACCGCGACATTGCCGTTCCGGTCGCGAACCAGCTTCGACAGCGAGCGGCGTCCGGTCATGACGTCACTCCGGGGCGCCGCCCGAACCGCCACCGCCGTACCCGCCTCCGGGCAGGCCGAGGGTGGAGGTCGAGTAGACCTCGACGGGCCGGGTCTTGCCGGTCTTGTACCGTTCGACCGCGGCGGCCGCGACCTGGCCCGAGGTTTCGGGCGGGAGGTCGGAGACCGCGACCTGGACGGCCTGGGCCTGCACGGAGGCGAGGCCTTCGCCGAAGGCCGGCGACTGGGGCCCGTCGATCGAGCTGACGCAGGCCGAGAGCGCGGCGGCCGCGAGCGCCAGGGCGGCGGTGGTGCTCAGTTGAGAGATCCTCATCGCGCGTCGCTCCTTATTTGGTCCCGCCGACCGGCGCGGCGGCCGGGGCGGCGGCGGTCTTCTCCAGGACGCCGCCGCCGAACAGTTCGAGTTCGTTGGGCGCCTTGAAGCGGTCGGTGGGCAGGACGAAGTCTTCGCGGCCGGTGGGCTCGGCGATGTGCACGGTGACCACGATCACCACCTCGGTCTCGTTGTTCTGGTACGAGGTGCTGCGGAACAGCGCGCCGAGGATGGGCACCGAGGCGGCCCCGGGCACCCCGCGCAGGGAGTCGGTGAAGTCGCGCCGGATCAGGCCGGCGATGGCGAAGCTCTGGCCGTCGCGCAGCTCGACCGTGGTCTTGGCCCGGCGGGTGGTGAGGCCCGGGACCCGGAAGCCCTGGATGACCACCGAGTTCTCGCGGTCGATGGCGCTGACCTCCGGCGCGACGGCCAGGTTGATGGTGTCGCCGTAGACCGTGGGGGTGAAGCCGACGCTGACCCCGAACTGCTTGTATTCGATGGTGGTGACGAAGCCGGCCCCCGACTGGGTCTGGGCCACCGGGATCGGGAATTCGCCGCCGGCGAAGAACAGCGCGGTCTCGCCCGAGAGCGCGACCAGGGTCGGTTCGGCCAGGGTGGTGGCCACGCCGCGGCGCTCCAGGGCATCGAACAGGGCCTGGATGGTGACGTCGCCGACCTCGGCGCGGCCGAGCACGGACAGGAAGGCTTCGGGGTTCAGCGTCCCGGGCTGCAGCACCAGGGCGCCGGTGTTGTCCCAGAGCGCGCTGATGGTGTCGACGCCGAGTTGCTTGAGCGCCGTGCGCTGGACCTCGGCCACCTTGACCGACAGCAGCACCTGCTCGGCCCCCCGCACGGAGGTCAGGTTGACCACCCGGTCGGGGGCGTAGCGCTCGGCCAGGGCCTGCGCGCGCGCCGCCGCCACGCCGGACGACAGCGACCCGGTCAGGATCACCCCGTCGCCGTGCACGGTGGCCTCGACGTGCTCGCCCGGCATCACCGCGTTGAGCGCCCGCTGCAGGCCGGCGACGTCGTAGCCGACCCGCAGGTCCATGGTCGCCATCGGCGCGGACGGCTTGTTGCGGGCCATGACCGTCAGGTTGGTCGCGCCCTGCTTCTTGGCCAGCACGTAGATCGAGCGGTCGCTGAGCGGGATGACGTCGCCGACCGTGGGATCGCCCAGCATCACCCGGCCCACCGGCGCGGGAAACCGCAGCACCCGCGAGCCGCCGACCGGCAGGCTCAGCTGGCCGGCGTAGCCGGAGGCGTCGGCGACGACATCGCGCACCGGCGCGTCGGCCGACGGCGCCGCGGCCTGGGCGCTGGCGGCGGTCGCCGCCAGGCCGACGGCGAGGCCCGCGGCCGCCGCCGCCAGGGTCCGCCTCATCCAGATGGTCCAGTTTCGACCGCTCAGTTCCATGTCCCTTCAAGGATCCGTCTGACGGACCCCTCCCCCTTGGTGTCGACCTCGAGCTCGATTACGTGGGCGCGCGCCCGTCGCGTCACTTGGCGCGTCACTCCACGGCGACGGCGACGCGCGAGACTTCCGCGCCGCGAACCACGTCGATGCTGGGCAGGCTCGGCCCCGCCGGCGCGCGCCGCACCACGCGCGGCTGCTGGACCCGTACGACCTTGACCGGTTCCGGCGCGGACGCCGCTCCCAGCCGCAGGTCGCCCACCCGCACGGTGCGCACCGCTTCGGAGGGCGAGGTCGCCATGGCGTCGGCGGTGCCGCGCAGCGACAGCGACAGGGTCCCGACCTCCGCCGCCAGCGCCAGGCGCTGGGCCTGCTCGGGCGCCACTTCGATGGTCGCGGCCTTGGCCACGACCGGATCGTTCTTGTTCTCATTGGCGAGCTGGTCGACCGCCAGCACCCGCACGCCCTCAAGCAGCACGTCGGTGCGCATGTTGGTCCGCTCGCCCCGGTCGCCTTCGGTGCGGGTCACCAGCACGTCGACGAAGTCCCCGGGCAGGACGAAGCCGGCCACGCCGACCACGTCGTCCACGCGGATGGTCACCGCGCGCTTGCCGGCGTCGATGGCGCCCGACAGGGTCGCCCGAGCGCCGGGTCCGGAAATGCGCGAAGCCAGGATCGGCTCGTTGGCCGCGATCGGCCGCAGCGCCACGCGCGGCGAGCCGGTGGTCAGTTCCCCGACCGTCTTGAAGGCGCCTTCGGGTTGCGCGCCGGCCGGCCAGGCCTGGGCGCGCAGGAGTTCCGGCTTCAGGGTTTCCCCGAACTCGATCGGCCGAGACGCGACCACCACGACCGTCTGGTCCAGTTGCGTCGACGGCGCCGATTTGGCCGCGGTAATCGTCCGCACGCCCCAAACGGCCGCGAGCCCCAGCACGAGGGCCACCGCCAACAGTCCCAGTCCAATAGCGCGCATGAGCCGTCCCCCCCTCCAAGTCCGTGAGATCGAGCGCAGGCGGACGGCCGCGAGGGCCGTCCGCCGCGAACCGGATCAGCCGATCAGCTGGCCACGGTGAAATTGGTGTTGAGGTTGGTCCAGGCGGTCGAGACCTTGCCGCCGACAGCGCTGATCATCAGCACCGCAGCCACCGTGATCAGACCGATCAGCAGCGAATACTCGACCATGCTGGCGCCGCTCTCGTCGTCGCGCAGACGCTGCAGATAGGCCTTCGCGTCGTTCATCGCGGCCGTGGCCTTCACGTAAGCTTTCAGAAGCATGCGAACCTCCTCCAGGTTTTGAAAAGTACGGAGACCAGCGAAGCCGCCCCCCACAGTCCGACAGGCACGCCTGTCACGGTCGGCCTCGCCGGCTGACAGCTCGACCGTGGCACGGTCCAAGTCGGAGATTTTCGGCACGGCCACGCTTCCGGCGCCGCGTGCCGGGGCGCCAAGGTTAAGTATTCCTGAAGAAACGTTGCTTTCTGCCCGCCTGCGCCGCGAGATTTAGAATCCGCGTTGCGGAGAGCGCGGCGCGAAAATTCAGCTTTCGCGGAACGAAAGCTTGGCCGTGACGTTGAGGAGACCGTGTGCGGGATAGGGGGTCTCGAGATGGACAGTGCCCCGTTCGCGTCTCCACGCTTACCGACGTCGCCGTTCGCGATGGACATGGTCGCCGAGGCTCCGGCCCCCGCGCCGAAGTCCGCGGGCGCCATCTTCGATCGCGCGGCCTTCGCGGCCGCGGCCGCGGCCCTGATGGCCGGCGGGCCGCACGCCCGCGTGCTTCAGCGCGGCTGGCGCGAGACGGGCGGCCGGGTGGTCTTCGAACACCGCGGCCCGCACGGACGCATCGCGGTCTCGACCTCGGCCCCGGACGCCGCGGCCGCCTGGGCGGACGTGGAAGAGTTCAGCGCGCTCACGCTCGACGCCCTGCTCGCCGTCGACCTGGCCGCGCGGGTCGACGCCGAAACGGTGCTGCAGGCCAAGGCCTACGGGCGCTGCGGGGACGAGCGCCGCGCCTTCCGCGCCCAGGTCGACGCCGAGCTCGACCGGCTGCGCCGCCTGCGCCTGCAGATCGAAGGCGCGACCGAGATCCGCACCCTCGCCGATTTTCTGCGGCCGGTCCCCGCCGCCGTCAGCCCCCGCCGTCCTCCGGACGGTCCGTTGCGCTTCGATCACCGCTCCAACCGCGGGGCCGACGTGCTGGCCAAGAAGCTGGCGGTGTGGCTGTCGCTGCAGGAGGACGCGGAAGCCCGCAAGGCGCGCCAGGTGCGCGCAGTGCTGGCCGCCATCGGCGAGCTGCCCGTCCACATCGGCGAACGCGGCGCGCGCAGCGGCCGCTTGGCCGACCGCTTCGACGAGGCGCTGATGCGGCTTGAGGAAGCGGGGCTGAGCCGGCTGCGCTATCGCGGAGAGAGCGCCTGCGCCGGCGACCGGTCGCGGGGCTGGATCACCCGCTGGTTGCGCCAGACGGTGGTGATCGAACCTCAGCCGGGGATGGCTGCGCCGCAGACACCCTTGCGCAGATCGGTCCTGAGCTGAGCTCAGCCGCACTGCGGCCGCATGCCACGGCGCGATCCGGGGTTGAGCCCGGATCTGGCCACATCTGAGACACACTCGGACGGCCCACTGCCGGTCCGCGTAATTCTGAAGCAAAATCAGAGATTTGCGACAGGGTGACGCGACGTAGACCGGAATAACAGAGGGGACGTTTTCCTTGTCTCAAGCCACCGCCTACGAGCAATTCATGCTCGAACTCGTCAACGCCGAACGCGCCAAGAAGGGCGCGCAACCCCTGGCGTTCGACGGCGATCTGAACGAAGCCGCCGAGACCCACAGCCAGTGGATGATCTCGACCGACACATTCTCCCACACCGGCGCCAACGGCTCCGACGCCGGCGCCCGAATGACCTCGGCCGGCTACAACTTCTCGGGCTCCTGGGCCTGGGCCGAGAACATCGCCTACGCCACCACCCGCGCGCCGGCCGGCCTGCAGGACGAGGTGCAGCTGCTGCACACCAACCTGGTGAACTCGCCGGGCCACTACACCAACCTGATGAACCCGACCTATCGCGAGGTCGGCATCGGCTTCGAGACCGGCGACTACGGCGGGCGCGACACCGCCTTCGTGACCCAGGACTTCGCCAAGACCTCGACCAATCCGTTCCTCACCGGCGTCGCCTTCGACGACAAGGACGGCGACCACTTCTACGACGTGGGCGAGGGCCTGGCCGGCATGACCGTCACGGCCAAGAACGTCTCCACCGGCGTGGTGAAGACGGCGACGACCGAGACCGCCGGCGGCTACGACATGGACCTGGGCGCCGGCACCTACTCGGTCACCTTCTCGGGCGGGGGCTTCGACCCGTTCACCAAGCAGGTGACGATCGGGACCGACAACGTGAAGGCGGACTGGATCGACCCGACCGCCGGCGCCTCCACGCCGACGCCGACACCCACCCCGACTCCCACGCCCACGCCTACTCCGACCCCGACGCCGACCCCGACGACCATCACCGGCACCGAGACCGCCAACACCCTGGCGGGCACCGCGGGGAACGACGTCATGAAGGGCCTGGGCGGCAACGACACCCTGGGCGGCAAGGCCGGCGACGACCACCTGGACGGCGGCGCGGGCGGCGACTTCCTCTACGGTGACGCCGGCGCCGACACCATCCTGGGCGGCGACGGAAACGACTGGATCTACGGCGGGGCCGGGGCCGACTCCCTGAGCGGCGGCGCCGGGCGCGACACCTTCGTGTTCGACGCGGCCTTCGCCGGCGCGGTCGACAAGATCACCGACTTCTCCTCGGTGGACGACACCATCCGCCTGGACGACGCGGTGTTCACCGGCCTGCACGGCGGCGGCCTCGTCTCCTCGGCCTTCTGGGCCGGCGCGGCGGCGCACGACGCCACCGATCGGGTGATCTACGACAAGGCCAGCGGCTCGCTGTGGTTCGACGCGGACGGCACGGGCTCCATCCAGGCCGTGAAGTTCGCTGAGGTGACGCCCAATGCGACCGTGACCTGGTCGGACTTCTTCGTGGTCTAAAGCGATCGCGATACGCCTGTGAGGGGGCCGGCGCGTCGAAGGGCGCGCCGGCCCTTCTTGCGTCAGACCTTCACGATCCAGCCGCGCCGCTGCATGTGGCTGAGCGGCCACCAGCACAGGGCCAGGAAAGCCGCGACCGGGATGAGGGCGGCGGCCTGCGGCTCCAGCCAGGGCTCGCCCGCCCGGTACAGCACCGCGGCTATGTCCCAGCCCAGCACGACGGTGGCCAGATAGTGCAGGACGTAGGCGAACACGGCGTTGGCCCCAAACGCGGTCAGGAAACCGGTCAGCGGCCCGCGCAGCCGCCACAGGTCGCAGACCACCACCGTCGCGCCGAGCACCACGAAGGTCAGGCCGGTCGACAGCAGAACGTAGCTGGACGTCCACACGCCCTTGATGAGCGGGAAGAACGGCGCCCAGACCATGCCGCCGACCACCAGCACGACGCCGGCCCCGGTCAGGTCGCGCGCGGCGATCAGCGGCCGGCTCCCCCGCAGCCGCTCGCCGGCGGACACGCCCACCAGGCACTGGGCGATGGTCGGCAGGGTGCTCAGGATCCCCTCCGGATCGAAGCCCAGCGGCCCCTTCTCGTAGACGTGCACGCCCAGCACCGTGCGGTCGATCCAGCCCTCGAGGTTGGCCCCGGCGACGTGCAGGTCGGCCAGGCCGTCAGGCGTAGGGACCAGAAGCAGCGGCCAGTAGAGAAGCAAGGCGAGGCCGGCCAGCCACAGGCGCGTGCGCGGCTTCAGCCGGCGGTACAGCAGGGCCGCGCAGGCGTAGGCCAAGCCCAGCCGCTGCAGCACGCCGAACGGCCGGAAGGCGTTCGCCTGCATGTCGATCATCCAGTAGAGGTTCGACAGGGCCAGGCCGATCAGGACCAGGCGCAGCGTGCGCGCCGCCACGCGTCCGGGCTCTTGCGCCGGCGCTATGCCGATCGACACGCCCATCAGCACGACGAAGGCCGGGAACACCCAGTCGGCCAGGGTGAAGCCGATCCACTCGGCGTGCATCAGCAGCGGATAGACCGGGTCCTTGGCGACGTAGTGCAGGTAGGCCGCCGCGTTGACGACGATCATGCCAACGATCGTCAGGCCGCGGGTCACGTCCAGCGAGACCAGCCGTTCAGCCGGGCGCGCGGCAGGTGTCATCAGGCGGGCTGCAACAGGCCGCGCAGGGCTTCGGCCGCGGCCTCGGCCGAGGGGCCCAGCACCACGTGCACGCTGTGCGGGGCCGGCTTGACCACGCCGCGCACGCCCAGCGCGCGCACCGCCGCCTCGTCCACCCGCGCGGCTTCGGCCACCTCCACCCGCAGGCGGCTCGAACACGTCGACACGCCGCGCACGTTGCCGGCGCCGCCCAGGGCGGCCAGCAGGCCGGCGGCGGCCTTCGGGTCATAGGCGGCGCGTTTCGGCGAAGGCGCCGGCGCGGCGGGCGCCGCAGCCTTGGCCGCCTGACCGCCCCCGCGCGCGACGGCGGCGCGGATCTCGCCGGCCACCTGGTCGGCGATCGGCCCCAGCACGATCTGAAGCGCCGTGGCCGACGGCTTCACCAGGCCGCGCGCGCCCAGGTCCTTCAGGGCGCCGGCGTTGACCGCGGACTGGTCGACCACTTCCAGGCGCAGGCGCGTGGTGCAGGCGTCGATCGAGGTCAGGTTGGCCGCCCCGCCCAAAGCACGGACGAACTGCTCGCCGCGCGTGCCGGTCAGGACCGGCGCCTCGGCCGCGACCGCCTCGTCGGGCTCGCGACCGGGGGTCTGCAGCTTGAACACGGCGATGCACAGCCGGAACAGGCCGTAATAGGCGGCCGCATAGGCCAGGCCGACCGGGATCAGCAGCCAGCCGTTGGTGCCCTTGCCGAAGCTCAGCACGTAGTCGAACGCCCCGGCCGAGAAGCTGAAGCCCAGCCGCACGTTCAGCAGGTCCATGATCACCATGGACAGGCCGGTCAGCAGGGCGTGGATGGCGTAGAGCACCGGCGCCAGGAACATGAAGGTGAATTCGATCGGCTCGGTGACCCCGGTCAGGAAGGAGGTCAGGGCCATGGACAGCAGCATGCCGCCCACCGCCTTGCGCCGCTCGGGGCGAGCCGCGTGGTACATGGCCAGGCACGCGGCCGGCAGGCCGAACATCATCACCGGGAAGAAGCCGGTCATGAAGGCGCCGGCCGACGGGTCGCCGGCGAAGAAGCGGCCGAGGTCCCCGGTGGCGCCGTGATAGTCGCCCAGCACGAACCAGGCGAGGTTGTTGATTATGTGGTGCAGGCCGGTGACCAGCAGGGCCCGGTTCAGCACCCCGTAGCCGAACAGGCCGATCTCGCCGGACTCCAGGACCGTGCGGGAGAGCTCGTCCATGCCGTGCTCGACATAGGGCCAGCCGAAACCGAACGCGGCGGCCAGCAGCAAGCCGGCGAAGCCCGACGCGATCGGCACGAAGCGCCGGCCGCCGAAGAAGGCCAGGTAGTCGGGCAGCTTGATCTCGCCGTAGCGGTTGTACAGCCCGCCCGCGATCAAACCGGAAAGAAGCCCCAGCGGCACCGACAGCTTGCCGATCGCGCCGTCTTTAAAGGCGGCCTCGGTCAGGCCGCGGAACTTGTCGGCCACGTCGGCCGTGACCTCCGGCGGCACGGCGATCAGCACCTTGGCGCCCTGGGTGGCGACCAGATAGCCGACCGCGCCGGCCAGGCCCGCCGCGCCGTGGTTCTCACGCGCGAAGCCGACCGCGACGCCGATGGCGAACAGCAGGCCGAGGTTGGCGAAGATCGCCTGACCGGCGGCGCTGATGAAGGCGATGTCCAGCAGATCGGGCTGGCCCAGGCGCAGCAGCAGGCCCGCCACCGGGAGGACCGCAATGGGCAGCATGAGCGCCCGGCCGAGCTTCTGGAGACCTGCGAGCGGAGATTTCATAGTCAGCTCCTCAGACGCGCTCGGCGATCGCCGGCCAGGTCTTCAGCACCAGGGCCCGCACCTCGGCGGCCGAGGTCAGGTCCAGGGCTCGCGAGGCGACCGCGCGGCAGTCGCTGGCGCGCAGGTCGCGGATCACCGCCTTCAGCCCGGGGACGGCCGAGGGCGCGGCGGAAAGCTCGGTGACGCCCAGGCCGATCAGGATCGGGGCTGCGACCGGATCGGAGGCCAGGCCGCCGCAGACGCCGACCCAGCGGCGGTTGCGCGAGCCGCCGTCACAGGCAGCCTTGATCAGGCGCAGCACGGCCGGGTGCAGACTGTCGAGCTGTGAAGCCAGCTGCGGGTGGCCGCGGTCCATGGCCAGCACGTACTGGGTCAGGTCGTTGGTGCCGATCGACAGGAAGTCGGCCTCGGCGGCCAACTGGTCGGCCAGCAGCGCCGAGGCCGGGGTCTCGACCATGATGCCCAGTTGCGCCGGCTCCTTGCGGCCGATCTGGGCGCGGATCTCGTCGAGCATGGCGCGAACGGCGCGCAGCTCGGCCAGCGAGGCGACCATCGGCAGCATGATCCTGCACTGGCCGACCGGGCGCACGCGCAGGATGGCGCGCAGCTGGGTCTTCAGCAGGTCGGGGCGGTGCAGGCCGGTGCGCACGCCGCGCAGGCCCAGCGCCGGGTTGTCCTCATGCGGGAGGGGCAGGTAGGCCAGCGGCTTGTCGCCGCCAGCGTCGAGGGTACGCACGATCAGCGGCCGGCCGGCGAGGCCCGTGGCCACCGCCTGGTACTGGGCGAACTGCTCGTCCTCGTCGGGCGGGGTGGCGCGGTCGAGGAACAGGAATTCGGTGCGCAGCAGGCCGCAGCCCTCGGCGCCGCCCTCCACCGCCGCGGCGGCTTCGGACGCGGCGCCCAGATTGGCGAACACCTCGATCCGCGCGCCGTCGACGGTCACGCAGTCCTGCCGGGCGGCGGCGCGCTCGACCGAACGGCGCTCGGCGTGAGCCCGCACCAGGCCTCGGACGGTCTCGACCTCGTCCTTGGACGGTTTGAGGTGCACCACGCCCTTGGTCGCGTCCAGGATCACCGGGGCGCCCTCGGCCACGTCCATCACGCGCGGGCCGGCGGCGACCACGGTGGGCACCCCTTGCGCGGCGGCCAGGATGACCACGTGGGCGGTCGGACCGCCGCGCGCCAGGCAGATGCCCGCGAGCCGGCTGAGGTCCAGCCCCACGAATTGGGAGGGCAGCAGGTCGTCGGCGATCAGGACGGTTTCGGGCGGCAGGCCGGGGCCGGTCGGGACCTGGTCGCCGGCCAGCACGGTCAGCACCTGGCGCTCCAGGTCCAGCAGGTCGCCCACGCGCTCGGCCATACGCGCGTCGCCCAGAGCCTTCAGCGCCTCGGCCTGGGCGCGCACGGCCGCGCGCCAGGCGAAGCCGGCGCTCTCGCCGCGCTCGATGCGGGCCTGCGCCTCACCCACGAGCGCCGGGTCGTCCAGCAGCGCCAGATGGGCGGCCAGGATGTCGGCGCGCTCGCGCCCGCCCTCGGCCGCAGCGGCCTCCAACCGGCGGCGCACCACGCCGCGGGCGCGGGTCAGTTCGGCGTGTTCGCGCCCAGCGCCCTCGCCCTTTTCGGCCACGGCGATCTCGGCCTGGACGAAGCGCACCGCACGACCGACCGCCAGGCCCGGCACGCCGGTGACGCCCATGGCCCGCGTGGGATCGCCGTCGTCCTTCACCGCCAGGGCCACAGGGGCGGCCGGCGCGGCGTGGGCGGCTTCGCCCATGCCCGAGCGGATCAGTTCGGCGAGCGCGTCGACCGCCGCGGCGGCGTCCTTGCCGCGGGCCGAGACCACGATCTCGTCGCCCGCCTTCACGCCCAGAGCCATCAGGGCCACGACGCTGCGCACGTCGGCGCGGCGGCCGTTCGCCGAAATGGCCGCCTCCGCCGCGAACCGGCGCGCACAGGCGCCCAGCGCCGCCGCCGGGCGGGCGTGAATGCCGTGCGGCAGAGGGCAAGCCAGGGTCTGACTGAGCTCCGGGCCCTTGGCGTCGGCGGCCTGCGCGGCGCCCGGTTGGGCCAGGCGCAGTTCCATCAGGAAGTCGCCGACCGCGCCTTCGCGCCCGTCGTCGCGGCGCGCCACCGAGAACAGCTCGCCGTTGGTGATCACCACCGGGGTCAGAAGGCTCTTGGCCTTGCGGGCCAGCAGGTCGAGGTCGAAGGAGAGCAAGCGATCGCCCGCCTTCACCGCCTGGCCGTCGGCGACGTGGGCCTCGAAGCCCTCGCCGCCCAGGGCCACGGTCTCCAGCCCGACGTGCATCAGGATTTCGGCGCCGTTGGCGGCGCGGAGCGTCACGGCGTGACGGGTGCGGGCCACCGACACCACCTCGCCGTCACAGGGCGCGTGCAGGGTCGAGCCGGTCGGGTCGATGGCCAGGCCGTCGCCCATCATGCCCTCGGCGAACACCGCGTCCGGCGCCTCCGAGAGCGGCGCGACCCAACCTTTAAGCGGAGCGGAGAGGATCAGGCTGGACACGTGGTTCACTCCGGAGCGGTCAGCGCGTGGCGGGCACGAGCTGGATCCAGCCGATCGCCCATAGCGGGTCCACGCTCTTCGCCGTGTAGGTTATGCACAGGTCGTGGCGTCCCGCACGCGGCGTGATCGGCGCGGACGGCAGCTCGGTCACGCCGGCGTTGGCTGTGGCCGGCTTCAGCGGAAGGACGGCGATGCGCTCGCCCTCGCAGCTGTCCAGCCGCACCTCCAGCTCGCCCTCGGGGGTGGCGGGCGGGCGGAACCTGATGGCGTCGCGGTCCTTGCCGATCTGGAAGTTGAACGGCAGCGAGCTGACCGCGGCGGAGATCGCCTTGATGTCGGAGAGGTCCGCGCCTTCCCATTTCCAGCACGGCTCGATGATGTCGATCACCAGCGGCTCGCGCGGGCCGGTCACGGGACCGTCGTCGTCCAGCGACAGCACCAGCTTGGCCGAGCAGGTCTTCAGCTCGTCGTCCTGGCGGCGGCGGACCGACAGGGCGTCGAAGGTCTTCTCCACCGGCCTGGACAGCTGGCGGCCGTCCTCGAAGGTGGCCGCGCGCACCCGCGCGCCCAGCGCCAGGTCCAGCGGGCCGGCGTAAAGGGCCGAGGCCTCGGTCGGCTCGGACCCGTCGAGGGTGTAGCGGATCTCGCCGCGGCCGACCTGGTTGGCCAGGCTCACCTTCGTGCGCCCGGCGGTCCGGTCGAAGGCGTCGGTGAAGCGGACTTCCCAGGCCGCGTCGGCGGCGTTGATCCCCAGCGCCTCGTACCGGCCCATCTGGGGGACCAGGCGGTCGAGGAAGCCGTTCCAGTCGCGCTTGTCCGCGCCCGACCAGCCCAGCTCGGCCACCGCGGCGGCGCGCGGGAAGAACATGTAGGCGGCGCGGTCCTCGGTGCGGACGTGCTCGGTCCACAGGTTGGCCTGGAGGCCCAGGATGTGGCCCTGCTGGTCCGGGGTCAGGGCGGCCGGGGCCGGATCGAAGTCGTAGACGGTCTTCAGATCGATCAGATTGCCGCGGCCGGGCGGCTCGTCGCCGGAGTCGCTCTGGCGGTTGTCGAAATACAGCGTCGGGGCCGGCGCCAGCACCGCGTCGTGGCCGGCCTTGGCGGCGGTGATCGCGCCGTCGATCCCGCGCCAGGACATGATGGTCGCGTTCGGCGCGACGCCGCCTTCCAGGATCTCGTCCCAGCCGATCAGGCGCTTGCCGTGGGCGTCGAGGTACTTGCCGACGCGCTGGACGAACCAGGACTGCAGGGCGTGCTCGTCGCTGATCCCGAGCGCCTTCATCTGCGCCTGGACGCGGGGCGAGGCCTTCCACTGGTCCTTCACCGCCTCGTCGCCGCCGACGTGGACGTACTCGCCGGGGAACAGGTCGATCACCTCGCTGAGCACGTCCTCCAGGAACGCGAAGGTGGCGTCGTCGACGTTGTAGAGGTTCGGATAGACGCCCCAGTCGCTCATGCCCGTGGTCGGCGCCTTGCCGTCCACGCCCAGCGCCGGATAGGCGGTGATCGGCGCGGTGGCGTGGCCCGGCATCTCGATCTCGGGCACGATGGTGACGTGCCGCGCGGCCGCGTAGGCGACGATCTCGCGGACCTGGTCCTCGGTGTAGAAGCCGCCGTACAGGCGCGGCCGACCGGTGGCCGGGTCGATGTCGTTCGCGGGGCCCTGACCCGCCGGCACGCGCCAGGCGCCGACCTCGGTCAGCTTCGGATACCTCTTGATCTCGAGCCGCCAGGCCTGGTCGTCGACCAGGTGCCAGTGCAACGTGTTGAGCTTGTGCAGCGCCATCGTGTCGATGAAGCGCTTCACGAACTCCGGCGACTGGTAGTGGCGCGCCGAGTCCAGCATCAGGCCGCGCCAGGCGAAGCGCGGCGCGTCGTGGATGCTGGCGGCCTGCAGGGTGACGGCGTCGGCGCGGCCTTCGGTCTGGGTCAGCAGCTCCCACAGGCTGACCGCGCCGTAGAACAGGCCCGCGTCGTCGGCGGCGGAAATCTCCACGCCCTTCGGCGAAATGGCGAGGTCGTAGCCCTCGCGCGCGCCCTGGGCGCTGCGGCGAAGCACGATGGCGCCCGCGCCGGGCGCACGGCCCTCGCGGACCGTCAGGTCCAGGCCGCGCGTGCGGGCCAGCAGATCCTTCAGGTAGTCGGCCGTCGCGCGGGCGCCGGCGTCGCCGGTCGGGACGACCAGGACCGTGCCGTCGCGGACGGTGAAGGCGCCGGCGGCCGGGGTCACCGACAGCGGCGCGGGCAGGATGGCGGACGCCGAGGCCGCTTCAGGGCCGGCCGGCGCGGACGCGGGGCCCGCTTGGGCCAGCGGGGCGTGGGCGCAACCGGCGAGGAGGGCGACGACGCTCGCGAGGGCCGCCACGGCGCGGGCGGACGAGGAAGAGGTCTGACGCATCGCAGGATCCTGGACGGCTTTGCCGCGACGATCCTCGGCGATTCCCGGGCCGGCGCGGAAGAAGAAGCGGAGCGACTGGCGCTCCGCCGAGGATTGCCCAGAGGGAAGAAACGAAAGCCGGGCCCGCGCTCGCGCACGGGCCCGGCGGTACGCTTAGAAGTTGACGCGGGCGCCGACGTAGAACACCCGGCCGTTCTTGTAGAAGGCCCGCGGGCGAGCCTTGGTGCGGGAGTAGAACTCCAGCGTCTCGTCCGTCAGGTTCTGAGCGTCGAACGTCAGGGCGATGTTTTCGGTGAGGTTGAGGCTGGCCGACGCGTCCAGCGACTGAGTGGCTTCGCTGTTCAGCGGCGCCGCCCGGTCGATGTCCACGAAGAACGCCGAACGGTAGTTGTAGGCCAGACGGGCGCTGACGCGCTCGTTCTCGTAGTAGCCGGTCAGGTTCAGCGAGTGATCCGAGTTGCCCGGGATCGGGTCGCCGTTCAGGGCCTCGGCGTCGGAGTAGGTGTAGTTGGCCTGCACCCCGAAGCCGTTCCAGACCGGCTGCTGCCAGCTGATCTCGATGCCCTGGTTACGACCGCCCGAGCCGTTGCGCGGCCGGGTGATGTCGAAGTGGCAGTTGTACTGGTTGCCGCTGATCAGCGTACAGCGCGACATGTCCGGCGTGTTGGTCTCCACGCGCTGGATCTCGTCGGTGGTCTCGTTGATCAGGTACGACTGGATGTCCTTGTAGAAGGCCGACACGGCCAGCAGGGACTCCTTGCCGTAGTACCACTCCAGCGACGCATCGAACTGCGAGGCGCGGTACGGATCCAGCTCCGGGTTGCCGCCTGTGCCGGTGTAGATCGACGGGGTCAGCGACACCTGCGGGGCGATCTTGGCGTAGTCCGGACGCGCCATCACCTTGGCCGCGGCGAAGCGCAGCACCAGGTCGTCGGTCAGGTCGAACGCGATGTTCAGGCTGGGCAGGATGTCCAGGTAGGAGTTGTCGAACTCCACGCGGGTGATGTCGCCGAAGGCGTTGTCGGCGCCGCCGCCGGCGCCCACCGCCCAGCCCTGCGCGGTCTGGTCGGTCTGGACGATGCGCACGCCCACGTTGCCGCGGTAGCCGTCGCCCTCGAACTCGCCCATCACGAAGCCGCCAAAGGCCTTTTCGGTGATGGTGTAGCTGTCGTTCGGATACATTTCCGAGAAGTCCGTGCCGGCCGGCAGGCTCGGCGACCACGGAGTCAGCGGCTTGCCCAGGATCAAGGCGCGCAGGGCGGCCGGATTCACCTGAGCGTAGGCCGACAGCACGCCCGGTCCGGCGATGCCGTCGAGGTAGTCGCTGGGCGTCTGGCTGCCGGCCACGTCGGCCAGGCCGCAGGCGTGGGGCGGGGTGCCGCACGAACCGCCGGCCCACGGGTAGAGGGTCGGATAGCGCCCGACGATGTGCGAGGTCTCGCGCTCGTGGTTGGTGTACTTCAGGCCCGCCTTGACGGCGACGAACGGCCCGAAGTCGACCTTACGCTCCACGTCGCCGCGGGCGTAGAACTCGGAGTCGTTGTTGACGATGTTGTCGAAGGCGGCCCAGCCCAGCTCGTTCAGAGCCGCCGGGTCGGTCGGGTCGATGTCGGCGAAGCTGACCCGCGGAACGCCTTGGGTCAGGTCGAAGCTGACGCCGGTCTGGGCGATGGTCTCCCAGAACGACTGAGCTTCGGTCGCGCCCTCGGCGTCGGTGAAGCCGATCTGGCCGTGCAGGGTCCAAAGCTCGTTCGGCCGGAACTTGCCGTCGAGGTCGATCGAGCGCGTCTCGGTGGACGCCTGACGGTCGATGGCGTCGAACACCGCGCCGTAGCCGCCCGCGGTGGCGAAGGTGCCCTTCACCAGGGTGTCGTCTTCAACCTGGGCGCCCGTGAGCACCGCGCCGGCCCCGACCTTGTTCGAGATCCAGGCCATGTAGTTCTGGTTGAAGTTGTCGGCGTCCATGTGGCTGTAGAGGCCGGTCAGGTTGACGTCGACCTGGTCGTTCGGCCGGAACTGGACCGCGAAGTTCACGCCCTTGCGGTCACGCTCCTGCTGGAAGAACGAGGAGCCGATCAGCGACGGATAGTCGACTTGGCCGATCGCGCCGCCGAAGTTGGCGTTGCCGTAGCCCAGCACCTCGACGCCGTCGCGGCGCAGGTGACGCTTCTGCGAAATCAGGCCGATCATCACGCCGAAGGTGTCGGCCTCGTTGGACCAGCTCAGCATGCCGGAGAGCTGCGGGTCCCATTCGTCGGCTTTTTCGCTGTAGGCCATCTGGGCCGAGGCGGAGACGGTCAGCGGATCCAGGTCCAGCGGCTTGCGGGTGCGCACGTCCACCGTGCCGCCGACGCCGCCTTCTTCCAGGCTGGCCTGCGGGCTCTTGAACACCTCGACGCGGCCGACGATTTCCGACGGCAGCATCAGGTAGTTGAAGCTGCGGCTTGCGTTCAGCTGGTCCAGGATGAACCAGTCGGCCGTGGCCACGCCGTGGCCGTTCAGCAGGGTCAGGTTCAGGTTAGAGGCGGTGCCGCGGATCGACACGCGCTCGCCTTCGCCGAAGTCGCGCGTGATCGAGACGCCGGTCACGCGCTGCAGCGATTCGGCGACGTTCTTGTCCGGGAACTTGCCCACATCCTCAGCGGTGATCACCTCGAC
Source organism: Caulobacter sp. 17J80-11 (assembly GCF_014349105.1). Taxonomy (GTDB): domain Bacteria; phylum Pseudomonadota; class Alphaproteobacteria; order Caulobacterales; family Caulobacteraceae; genus 17J80-11. The sequence continues at coordinate 59,844 of NZ_JACSJI010000010.1, forward strand.
CACGGCGTCGGCGTTGCGCTTGGACTGGATCGACTGCTGCAGCGACGCGCGAATGCCGGTGACGACCACCTCGTCGACATCGCTGGCCTGCTCCTGCGCGAACGCGGGCGCGGCGAAGGCGAGCGTCAGCGCGCTCGCCGAAGCGATCCACATGGACCTGCGGATACCCATGAACCCCTCCCCTGCGGCGGCGTTCGCCGCCTCTCGTTTTTCCGGATCGCGGTCTCGCCGCGTCTCTCCCCTCAGCCCGAACCGATAGCGAACCAATTCAAGGCCAATGCAATACCAATTGCCTTAGCCATTCGCGCTGTCAAGCTTCCGTCACAATTTCCACATGGGTGTGGCGAAAAGGCTTGACGCCAGACCACAAGCAAATTGGTATGGCATTGGTACTGCGCCGCGCCGCCGCCTTAACGGTTAAGCTCGCGAATCGCCGTTCCGCGACCAGGGAGTCCGCTTGTGGCCACGCTTTCCGCCCTCATCGGCCCGCTCGACAGCGAAAGCCGCCTGCCGCTGTACCAGCAGCTGCAGCGGGCGCTGCGCGACGCGATCGATCAGCGGATGATCGGTCCCGAGGACGCCCTGCCGGCCGAGCGGGACCTGGCCGAGGACTTCGCTGTGTCGCGCATCACCGTGCGCAAGGCGCTGGACGGCCTGGTCGACGAGGGCCTGCTGACGCGCCGCCAGGGGGCCGGCACCTTCGTCAACGCCCGGGTCGAGAAGAACTTCGCCAAGATCACCTCCTTCTCGGAGGACATGGCCCAGCGCGGGCGCACGCCGCACAGCGTGTGGCTGCGCCGCTCGGAAGGCACGGTCACGCCGGAAGAGTCCCTGACGCTGGGCCTGTCGCCCGGCGCGCCGGTCTACCGCTTCAACCGCATCCGCTACGCCGACGGCGCGCCGATGTCGCTGGAGTACGCCACCATCCCGGCCTTCGCCCTGCCCTCGCTCGAGGCGGTCGACACCTCGCTCTACCAGGCGCTGGAGCGCACCGGTCATAGGCCGCGGCGCGCCCTGCAGCGCCTGCGCGCCGTTCTGTTCACCTCGGAACAGGCCGATCTGCTGGGCGCACGCCCGAACGACGCCGGCCTGCTGGTCGAGCGCCGCGGCTATCTCAAGGACGGCCGCACCGTGGAGTTCTCGCAATCCTACTACCGCGGGGACACCTACGACTTCGTCGCCGAACTGAACGACCTGTCCTGAGGCGCGGAATGAACGCCATGGCCCCCACGCTGAAGCCCGAAGCGACCCGCATGTTCGCGGAAGCGGCCGAGGCGTCGCGCGTGGTCGCCGGCCAGCTGGCCGACGGCGCGGCCGCCCGGCTGGGCGCGCGCCTGCGCGAGCTGCAGCCCCGCGTGGTGGTCACCTGCGCGCGCGGATCGTCCGACCACGCGGCCACCTACGCCAAGTACCTGATCGAGACCCGCACCGGCGTGCCGACCGCCTCGGCCGCCCCGTCGATCGCCTCGGTCTACGCCGCCGAGCCCAAGCTGGACGGGGCGCTGTTCCTGGCCATCTCGCAATCGGGCAAGAGCCCCGACCTGCTGGCCGGGGCCGAGCAGGCCAAGAAGGCCGGCGCCTTCGTCGCCGCCCTGGTCAATGTCGAGGATTCGCCCCTGGCCGAGCTGGCCGACGCGGTCGTGCCGCTGAAGGCCGGGCCGGAGCTGAGCGTCGCGGCCACCAAGTCCTACATCGCTTCCCTGTCCGCCATCGCCGGCGTGGTCGCCGCCTGGGCCGGCGACGAAGCGCTGGAACACGCCCTGACCGGACTGCCCGACGCGCTGGCCCGGGCCTGGGCGCTGGACTGGAGCCCGGCCGTGGGCCGCCTGGTGGACGCGCGCGACCTCTACGTGGTCGGGCGCGGGCTCGGCTTCGGCGTGGCTCAGGAAGCGGCGCTGAAGTTCAAGGAGACCTGCGGCCTGCACGCCGAGGCGTTCAGCGCCGCCGAGGTCAAGCACGGGCCCATGGCGCTGGTGCAGCCGGGCTTCCCGGTGCTGGCCCTGGCCCAGGACGACGAGACCCGCGAGGGCGTCGCGGCGCTGGCCGCCGAGTTCGCCGCGCGCGGGGCCGAGGTGATCGCCGCCGGCGTCGAGGCGCCCGGCGCGCTGGTGCTGCCGACCGTCGCCGGCCACCCGGCGCTGGAGCCCCTGCTGCGCGTGCAGAGCTTCTACCGCATGGCCAACGCGCTTTCGGTGGCGCGCGGCTTCGATCCCGACCGGCCGCCGCACCTGGCCAAGGTGACCGAGACCTTCTGATGGCCTCAGCCCTCGTCAACGCGCGCGTGCTGACGCCCCAGGGCCTGGTCGACGGCTGCGCCGTGGTGCTGGAGGGCGAGCGGATCAGCGGCGTCGTGCCGACCGCCGACCTGCCGGCCTCCGCGCCGCGTCGGGACCTGCGCGGCGCCCTGCTGGCCCCCGGCTTCATCGACGTTCAGGTCAACGGCGGCGGCGGGGCGCTGTTCAACGACGCGCCCACGGTCGACACCATCCGCACCATCGGCGCGGCCCACCGCCGGTTCGGCGCCACCGGCTTCCTGCCGACCCTGATCTCCGACGACCTCGACAAGGTCGCCCAGGCGCTGGACGCGGTCGACGCCGCCATCGAGGCCGGCGTGCCCGGCGTCCTGGGCGTTCACCTGGAGGGTCCGTTCCTCAGCGCCCGGCGCCGGGGGACCCACGACGACAGCAAGTTCCGCGTGCTGGACGAGGCGGCCTGCGCGCTGATCGCCGCCCCCCGCCGCGGCAAGGTGATGATCACGCTCGCGCCGGAAGCCGCCCCCGCGGCCCTGATCCGCCGGCTCGCCGACGCGGGCGTGATCGTCGCGCTCGGCCACACCGACGCCCGCTACGTCCAGGCCCGGGCGGCGCTCGACGCCGGCGCGCGCGGCTTCACCCACCTGTTCAACGCAATGTCCCAGCTGGGCAGCCGCGAACCCGGCGTGGTCGGGGCGGCGCTGGACGACGAGGACAGCTTCTGCGGGATCATCGTGGACGGCCGCCACGTCGCCGCCGCCACCCTGCGCGTGGCCCTGAAGGCCAAGCGCCACGACCGCTTCATGCTGGTCACCGACGCCATGCCCAGCGTCGGCGGGCCGAAGACCTTCCAGCTGCAGGGCCGCACCATCCGTGTGCGCGACGGGGTGTGCGTCGATCAGGCCGGCGTGCTGTCAGGGTCGGACCTGGACATGGCCTCGGCCGTGCGCAACGCCACAGCCATGCTGGGGCTGCCGCTGGAGGACGCGCTGCGCATGGCCGCGCGCACGCCGGCCGCCTTCCTGGGGCTGGAGCGCGACCTGGGCGAGATCGCATCGGGCCGCCGCGCCGACCTGGTGCTGCTGAACCCGGAGCTCGAGGTGATCGACACCTGGATCGGCGGCCGCGCGGCGTCCGACACCGCCCCTGCAGAGGCGGCCCGCGTCCGTTCATGAGCCGCGCCGTCGTCCTGTTCGGCGCCACGGGCGATCTCGCCCTGCGCATGCTGTTTCCCTCGCTCTACAATCTCGAGGCGGACGGCCTGCTGCCGGACGATCTGAGCGTGCTGGCCTGCTCCAAGCCCGAGCTGTCGGAAGCCGCCTTCGCCGCCCAGGTCGAGGCGGCCGTGCGCCAGCGGGCGGACGGCCGGTTCTCTGAGGAGGCGTGGGACCGCCTGCGCCGGCGGCTGGGTTACTGCGCCGGCGACGCCACCGGGCCGGAGATGTACATCCGCCTCGCCGCACGCCTGGACGGCACGCGCGAGCGGATCTTCTACCTGTCGACCTCGCCCAGCCTCTACGGCCCGATCGCGCGCAACCTGGCCCGCGCCGGCCTGACCGGCGGGCGCAGCCGCATCGTGGTCGAGAAGCCGCTGGGCCGCGACCTGGCCTCCTGCCGCGAGACCAACGACGCCCTGGCCTCGGCCTTCAGCGAGGACCGGATCTTCCGGGTCGACCACTACCTCGGCAAGGAAGCCGTGCAGAACCTGCTGGCGCTGCGCTTCGCCAACGCCCTGTTCGAGCCGCTCTGGAACAAGGTCTCGATCGACCACGTGCAGATCACCGTCTCGGAGACGGTCGGGGTCGAGGGCCGCTCCGCCTACTACGACGACTACGGCGCCGTGCGCGACATGGTGCAGAACCACCTGCTCCAGCTCTTGTGCCTGGTCGCCATGGAGCCGCCGTCCGACCTCGATCCGGACTCGGTGCGCAACGAGAAGGTGAAGGTGCTGCGCTCGCTGCGCCCGATCGCCGGGCGCGACGTCGAGCGCAAGACGGTGCGCGGCCAGTACGGCCGCGGCGTGGTCGAAGGCGCGGCGGTGCCCGGCTACGCCGAGGAGGCCGGCCGGCCCAGCGGCACGGACACCTTCGTGGCCCTGTGCGCGCACGTGGACAACTGGCGCTGGGCGGGCGTGCCCTTCTACCTGCGCACCGGCAAGCGGCTGCCGACCCGCAGCTCGCAGATCGTCATCCAGTTCCGCCAGGTGCCGCACTCGATCTTCCCGTCCGGGGACCTGCTCGACAACCGCCTGACCATCCGCCTGCAGCCGGAGGAGGAGATCTCGCTGCTGCTGATGAACAAGACGCCCAGCCTCGACCAGGCGGGCGTGAAGCTGAAGCCGCTGGCCCTGAACCTCAGCCTGTCGGAAGCCTTCCGCGGCCAGACCCGCCGGCGCATCGCCTACGAGCGCCTGTTCCTGGAAGCGCTGAACGACAACCCGACCCTGTTCGTCCGCCGCGACGAGGCGGAGGCCGCCTGGGGGTGGATCGACGCGGTGGTCGACGGCTGGGCCCAGTTCGGCCCGCCGCCCAGTCCCTATCCCGCCGGCGCGTGGGGGCCGTCGGCCGCCTTCGCCCTGACCGAACGCAACGGGCACAGCTGGTACGAATGATCACCGAACGCTTCTTCGCCCATGCGGACGGCGCGGCCGCGGTGCTCGCGGACGAGATCGCCGAACGGCTGACCGCCGGCGTGGCCGCGCGCGGCGCCGCCAGCTTCGTGGCCACCGGCGGGACGACGCCGGGCGGCCTCTACGACGCGCTCAGCCGCCGGGCCGCGCCCTGGCGCCGCGTCAGTGTCGCGCTCTCCGACGACCGCTGGGTCGAACCCACCGACCCCGCCAGCAACGAGCGGCTGGTGCGCGAGCGCCTGCTGGTCGGCGCGGCCGCGGCCGCCGTCCTGACCCCGCTGAAGACCGCCCACGGGACCCCCGAGGCCGCCTGCGACGATCGAGAAGCCGCGCTCGCGGCCCTGCCCCGCCCCTTCGACGTCTGCCTGCTGGGCATGGGCGTGGACGGCCACGTCGCCTCGCTGGTGCCGGGGGCCGAGGGCCTGGCCGGCGGGCTCGACACGACGGGCCTGGTCTGCGCCGTCAACGCGCCCAGCGCCGCGGGCCGGCCGGAGCGGCTGTCCCTGACCCTGCCGGCCCTGCTGGCCTCGCGCCTTATCGTGCTGTGGTTCCGGGGCGAGGAGAAGCTGCAGGCCTACCGGCGCGCCCTGGCCGGCGGCGACCCGGCCGAGGCGCCCGTGCGCGCCCTGCTGCGCCAGGACCGAACCCCCGTCTGGGCCTGCTGGGCGCCGTGATTCCTACCTGAGCGGAACCCGCCGGAGCGAGTCGGAGTTGTCCAAGCGGGACAGCAAGCGGGAGCAGGGGATGGTCCGGATCACCGCAGGGGCGGGCACGGCCGGGAGCGCCGCCGTGGACACGCTGGTCGACGCTCCGAGGATTGAGGCGCCGGCGTCGGCGCTCGCCCGGCCGCCGCGCGTTTCGGTGATCATTCCCGCCTACAACGCCGCCACCACACTGGACGAGACCCTGGAAAGCCTCGCCACCCAGACGCTGTCGGACTGGGAGGCGGTGGTGATCGACGACGGCTCCACCGACGCCACCGCCGAGGTCGCCGGGACCTGGGTGGCGCGCGACAAGCGGGTGCGGCTGGTGCGCCAAGCGAACGGCGGCGTCTCTGCGGCGCGCAACGCCGGCATCGAGCAGGCGCAGGGCCCCTGGCTGTTCTTCCTCGACGCGGACGACTGGCTTCACCCGCAGGCGCTCGAACACCTGGTCTCGGCCGTCGACGCCCGTCCTGAGATTGGGCTGGCCTACGGCTCTGTCACCCGCGTGGCCCCGGACGGGGTCTGCGACCCGTTCCACTGCCCCGAGAAGCTCGCCGCCGACCCGCCCGGCATGCTCCGCCACCAGAACCAGGTCGCCATCCACGTGCTGGCCTCGCGACGGCTCGTGCGCGAACTGGGCGGCTTCGATACGCAGCTGAAAACCAGTGAAGACTGGGACCTGCAGCGCAAGATCGCCTTCTCCGGCGCCGCCTTCCTGCGCGTGCCCGAGGCGATCTCCTACTACCGCATGCGCGCGGGCTCGGCCTCGATGGATGGTGTCCAGATGCTGCGGGACGCCATGGCCGTGCTCGCGCGCAATCCCCCGCCCTCGCCCGCCCACGCGGACGACATGTGGGAGAACGACGACTTCCGGCTGACGCTTTATGCGATCTGGTGCGCGGCGCTTGAGGCCGGAGCGGGCCGCGATCCGCTAGGCGCGTTCAAGGACGTCGACCTTCGCCTCATCGACGTTTACGCCCACCTGGACGGCGCGGTCGAATGTATGTTCGATGCCGTCCGGACCGGCGGCCGCGTGAGCAAGACCCAGGTCGCGCGCGAATGGGGCCGGCTCGGCCCCGCCCTGGAGCCCCTGCTGGCGCGGCTTCAGCACGACGCCGGGCGCCTGGGCCTGGCGCAGATCCTGCGCTACGCCCTGGAAGAACGCGCCGCACGCGAGCACGACGAGGGCGAGCCGCTGCAGGTCGGCTCTACCCTCTCGGTCCCCCTAGACCTGTTCGAAACCCTGCCTGATATTCCCGCCCCGCCCGGGGTGGACAACGTGCTGCTGCGCATGTCGTCCGGGCCTGAGCAGATCGGCCTCCTGCGCCTGCCGTTGTTCGGTCCGCTGCCGGCACGAGACCTGGCCGACGTCCTCACCCGGTTCTTCCACCGCAAATACTATTTCGAGATCAACCGCACGCTCTCGCGGCCGACCTTCTGGGCCAGCGCCGCCCTGCGGGTTCCGCTCGCGCTGGTCGGCGGCCTGCCCACGCCGGCCGGACTGAAACGGCGACTGAGCGACGCGCTCAAGGCTGCAGGCCACGCCGCGGCGGGCCCGGCCGGACCAGGCGGGCCGACCAGCCTCACCCGGGCGGCCGAGATCGTGGCGGAAGAGGCCCGCGCTCTCGCCCCGACCGCGCCTCTGCGGCCGTGGCCGCGCCCGTCGGCCAAGGCCGCCGTGCTGGTCGAGCATCTTCCGGTGCTGATGTATCACCGCGTCGCCGAGGACGGGCCGGCAGACCTGGCGCGGTATCGGATAAGCCCGGCGAAGTTCGAGGCCCAGCTGCGTTGGCTCCGCGACAACGGCTGGCGGGTGATCGGATCGGAGGACCTGGCGCAGGGGCTCGAGCGCTGGACCGGCTTCCCAGAGAAGGCCGTCGTCCTCACCTTCGACGACGCCTACTGCGATTTCGGCGAGGCGGCTTGGCCCCTGCTCAAGCGCTACGGCGTCATGGCGGAGGTGTTCGTCCCGGTCGACAAGGTGGGCGGGATGTCCGACTGGGACGCCAGCTACGGGCCACCGGCGCCGTTGATGGATTGGCCTAAGATCAAGGCTCTGGCCGACGACGGAGTGATCTTCGGCAGCCATCTGGCGACCCACACCAGCCCCGACGGCCTGTCGTCAGAAGCCTTGTTGCGAGAGGCGACGCGCGCGCGCGTCACGCTCGAGGCCGAGCTCGGCCGTCCAATCCGCTCCATCGCCACGCCTCATGGGGCCTGGGACGAGCGCATCTCCCACACCCTGACCCTGGCCGGGAGCACGATCGTCTACACCACCGAGCCCGGCTTCGTGCGCCTGGGCGACCAGCCGCGGCGGCTGAAGCGGTTTGAAGTGCGCGGCGACCTCGGTCTGGACGCCTTCGTCGCAACCTTGACGTCCGGGATCTGATCACGCGCGGAGACCGACCGACGCGTCTCCGCTCGTCCGGGGCCAAGGCCAGGCACGAGCCCGTGCCCCCGGCGTCGTACGATCCGGTTGTCGACTTCGGGGTCAGACGCGCCGGAGGGCCAGGTCCGAGGGCGCGTCGCCGCCCGCCGCCGCGCCGCGCGCCTTTCGCCCGAGCACGCGGGCCAGGGCTTCGCCCACCATCGGGATCCCGTAGCGCTCGGCGCGCATGCGCCCGGCCCGCCCGAGATCGACGCGAAGGTGCGGATCGTCGGCCAGCCGCGCCAGCGCTTCGGCCATGGCGCCTGGATCCTCGCGAGGGACGACCAGCCCGCCGGACGTGCGCCCATGCTCAAAGATGTCGGGCAGGCCGTGGGCGTCGCTGGCCACCACCGGCAAGCCGCAAGCCATGGCCTCCAGCGGCGCGACCGGCAGGCCTTCGGTCCGCGACGCGATCGCGAAAGCACTGGCCGCCGACAGCCAGCGCCGGACGAAGACGCGGTCGGTGACATACTCGCGGATCCAGGTCAGGTGCGGAACCGCGTAGCCCGCGATCAGGTCGGCCAGGTCGGCGTCCCCCTGTCCGGACCCGATCAGGACCAAGCGCGCGTCCATGTCGGGGCGCGACGCGACCAGCCGTCGCCACGCCTCCATCAAGATGTCCAGGCCCTTGCGGTGCACGTCGATGCGGCCGTGGTTGACGACCACGAAGGCGTCATGCGGCAGGCCCAGCTCGGCGCGGGCCACCGACCGGTCGCCCGCCCGCCACTCGTCGAGATCCAGTGGGTTCGGCACCGCGACGACCTTGTCGCCGTTCAGACCGTAGCGGGCCTTCAGCCGCTCGCGTTCGCGCGCCGAAGGCACGATCAGGCCGGCGGCCAGGCGCAGGGTCCAGGGACGCACCACCCCCTCCACCGGCGAGGCCGTGAGGTCGCCCCCCTGGAAGGTCGCGTAGGTGGGCACGCCCAGCCGCAGGCCCAGGGCGACGAGGGCATCGAAGCGTGCGTACTCGTATTCCTGCACGAGGATGGCGCGGCAACGCTCCTCTTGGAGGATGCGCGCCCAGGCCCGCCAAGGCGTGCCCTTCCAGCGGCGAAGGCTCTCCCGGTTCGGCGCGGGCGCGGCGGCCTCGCCCGGCCGGACGGGCGGCACCGCCCAGATCGGCGCGCCGGTGCCGGCGTGGACCAGGCGGGTCGGCTCCGACACCGCGCCGGACACGCAGACGATGATCGGCCGCCAGCCGGCCTGCTGCAGGCCCGCGACGTAGCCGAACAGCCAGCCGCCGGTCATCTTCTCGGCGAAGTCGTCCAGGACGAGGCCGATCGGGGCTAGGAACTCCTCGATCGGGTCGCCCCAGGGAAAGATGGCGACGCCTGGGCGCGTATCCGCGGTCATGCCCGCTTCCACAGATAGGCGGTCTCGGTTCCCGGGGTGGACGGCTGGTGGAAGACGTAGCCCAGGAAGGTCAACGGCGCCGTGAGCAGGTAAAGCAGCCGGCGGAGCTTCCAGGGCAGGCGTGAGAACGCGAGGTCGTGGAAGAAGGCGGTGACCGGATTGATGAAGCTGGCCGACGCCGCCGGCGGACCGCCGAACAGGCCTTCGAGGTCCTCGCGCGCATACCCGCGCCGGACATGGCCCCACTCGGCCATCAGCTCGCCCTCGGTCCGACAGACCCCGCGCATGAAGCCGTAATAAGGAAACCGCCAGGTGTGGTTCGGGGTGGACACCAGGATGGCGCCCCCCGGACGGACCACCCGAAGCGCCTCGGCCGCCGCCTGATGGTCCTCCGGCACGTGCTCGAGCACGTCCAGCAGGGTCACGGCGTCGAAGGAGCCGGCGGGGAACGGCAGGCGCCGGGCGTCGCCGCAAACGAACCGGGTCGTGGCTTCGGACTGGCCGGCGAGGCCCGGGTCGATGTCGACCGTAATCACCTCGGCGTCAGGGTAGAGCATGGCCGCCAGGCCGCTGCGGCCGCCGCCGATCTCGAGCACGCGCTTGAGGCCGTGCTCCGGGGCGATCCGATGGACCGCGCGCATCTTCTCCCGGTAGAACAGGCCGTCGGTCAGCCCTTTCGGAAACGGATTGCGGGCGAGGAACGAGCCTAATGCGGCCTTTCGCATGGTCACGCCTCCTCTAGCCGCGGCGCGGGGACGCGGCGCTCGCGCCACAGGTATTGGAGGCCCGACAGCCACCCGGAGATCTCGTGCCGCAGCAGGCGGTGGCGGGCCGTGGGCCCGTCCTTCCAGCCCTTCAGCGCCGTGCGCACGAAGTACTTGGGCATTTCGACGAACACCCGGCGCAGGTCGCCGGCGGGGCCGTCGCGGTCGTGCTGGGCGAACAGGGCGGCGGCGTGGCCGCGCATGTAGGCGCGCACCTGCCGCTCCAGCGCGCCCCACTCCGCCCGATGGGTGTGGAACACCACCAGCCTCGGCTCGTAGAAGCAGGAACCGCCGCCCGCCAGGATCCGGTGCCAGAACTCGGAATCCTCCGAGCAGCCCGAGGCGCCGGCCCCCAGCCGTTCGTCGAACAGGCCCCGGCGCTCGAACGCCTCGCGGCGGAAGGCCATGTTGGCCCCGGCGCCGACGCGCCAGACCGGCACGCCGACCCGCCGCGCGCTGTCGTAGAACCGGCCGTCGAACAGCACCGGCGTCCAGTTCTCGCCGAAGCCGCCGAGATCGATCTGGAACACCTTCTGGGACAGCGTCTCCAGCGACGCAGGCAGGACCAGGCCGGTGACCGCCTCGACCCCGTCGCGCCCTTCAAAGGCGCGGGCCACCTCCGAGGTCCAGTCCGAGCGCACCTCGACGTCGTCGTCGGTGAAGGCGATCAGGCGGCCGGTGGCGGCCCGAATTCCGGCGTTTCGCGCGCGGCTCAGGCCCGGACGGGGCTCCGGCTCCCAGCGCACCTGCGGGAAACGCCGGACCACGTCGCGGGTGGCCGGATCCTCCGGGGCGTTGTCGACCACGATGATCTCGCCCGGCGGCGAGTCCTGCACCGCCAAGCTCGCCAGGCAGGCGGCGAGCGCCTGCGGGCGAGAGCGCGTGCAGACGATCACCGACAGGTCGTGAGCCGGACAGGTCGGCCGACCCGTCAGCGAATCCAGCAAGCCCCAGGGGTCCTCCAGGGCCGCGACCGCGGCGATCCGGGTCTGCGGCACCGGGGCGCCGTCGGGGGCGGGCAAGGCCGGCCCGCCCAAGGCGTCGACCCGGGTCGCCAGAACCTGGGCCGCGAGCGCGGCCCCGGTCGCGTCCAGGTCCGCCTGGTTCGCCGGCAGTTCGCCGCCAGCGAAGGTGCGCACGCCCAGGATCAGTTCGCGCCACCAGAACACGGCGTAGACCGGGCGCCCGTCCGGCGGCGCGGCCAGGGACTGCGGACGCTTGGAGAGGTCCACGTGGCGGATCGCCCAGGGCGCTTCGGCGCGGTTCGCGTTCAAGACACGCCCTCCCGGATGCGCCGCACGCGCCGCAGCGAACGGTCGTATTCACCGGCGACGCCCAGCACGCCGCCCCACAGCTCGGCCGCGGCGAAGGCGGTTTCTCGTCCTCGCCCGCGCCTGAGCGCGCTGAGCAGTTCGGTGGCGGCGGTGGCGAACCACCAGCGCAGCATGCCCGCGTGCCGCGCCTTCAGCGGCGGGTCGTGGCGCTGGGCCTTGGCGAGGAAGGCCATGAAGCCCAGCCCCCAGGTCCAGTACTGCCGGCGCAGCTGCGGAATGGTCTCGCGGTGCTGGTGGTAGACCGCGTAGGCCGGTTCGTAGACGAGCGCCCGGCCGGAGCGCACCATCCGGTAGAAGGCGTCGAGGTCGCCGCCCCCCGGCAGGGGCGCGCCGGTGTCCAGCGCCTCGTCAAAACCGCCGAGGCCGAGCAGCCACTTGCGGTCGAAGGCCATGTTGCAGCCGGCTCCGAACGTACCGGCGTCGACCGGGTAGAGGCGGCTGTCGAGCCGGTCGGCGCGATAGACCCGCGGGGTGAAACCGCGGCCGAAGCCGCCGCGCCGCTCAAACTGAATCTGGGCCTCAGTGCGCAGCTCGAACGGCAGCACCAGGCCCGTCCAGGCGCCGGCCTCGGGATGTTTGCTCCAGGCCTCGTACAGGCCCGCCAGCCAGCCGCGATCAACGACCACATCGTCGTCGAGGTAGGCGATCAGGTCGCCATTCGCCGCCGCGAGCGCGGCGTTGCGGGCGAAGTCGAGCCCGGCGCGCGGCTCGCGCACGTAGCGGAAGCCGGGCGCGCGCGCGACCGCTTCGCGGGTGCTCTCGTCCGATGGTGCGTTGTCGATCACCAGGCCCTCGACCGCGGCGAAGCCGCTGGAGGCGGCCAGCAGCGGCGCGAGCGTGCCCAGCAGCCGCTCCAAGCGCGCAGCCCGGTCCTTGGTGCAGATCGCGACGGTCAGGCTCGGGGCGGGAATCGACGGTGCGAGCTGCCCACGGCGCAGCTCGCCGGCGAGGCATTCAGTCAAGGCGTTTAGGCCGAACCTGGCGTCGAGGGCGGCCGTGAGCTCCTCGACCGACAGGGTCGCGCCAGGCGCGGCCGGCAGAAGGGCGAAGCCGACCAGCCGGTCCCGAAACCGGCCGATCAGTCCCGCCCCGTCCTCCTCGGGCCCGAGCGTCACCGGTTCGAGCGGACGCGTCAGCTCGAGTTCGATAAGGCGGTACGACATTCACTCTGCTCCGGCGGCGGCGGCCACGCGGCCGGTCTGGATGGCGTGCATGTCGGCGAACAAACCCTTGATGGACAACAGTTCCTGAGGCGTGCCGCGCTCGACGATCTCGCCCTCCTCCATGACGATGACCTGGTCGGCCCGCTCGATGGTCGACAGCCGGTGGGCGATCACCACCACGGTCCGGTCCTTGGACCAGCGCTCCAGCGCGGTCTGGAAGGCGCGCTCGGCGAAGCTGTCGAGGGCGTTGGTGGCCTCGTCGAGCAGCAGGACGTCAGGGTCGCGCAGGATGGTGCGGGCCAGCGCGATGCGCTGGCGCTGGCCGCCGGACAGCCGCACGCCACGGTCGCCCAGCGGCGTGTCGTAGCCGCGCGGCAGGGCGGCGATGAAATCGTGCGCGCCGGCGATGCGGGCCGCCTCCTCGATTTCGGCGTCGCTCGCGCCCAGCTTGCCGTAGGCGATATTGGCGCGCGCGGTCTCGTTGAACAGGTGGACGTCCTGGGACATCACCGACAGACGGCCGCGCCAGCTGTCCAGGCGGAAGCGGTCCAGCGGCTCGCCGTCCACCAGAATGCGGCCGGCGTTCGGGTCGCGGAAACGGAACAGCAGGTCGATCAGGGTCGACTTGCCGGCCCCCGAGCGGCCCACGATGGCGGTGGTGGTGCCCTTGCGCAGGGCGAAGGAGACGTCGCGCACGGCGGGGCGATCAGCCTTCGGATAGTTGAACGACACGTTCTCGAACAAGACCTCGTCCTGCAGGCTGGAGAAGCGCCGGCTGCCGTCCTTCACGGCCGGGGTCTCGGTGAGGTCGAGGTAGCCGAACACGTCCATCAGCGAACTCTTGATGCCGTCGAACGCCACCTTGCAGCCGACCAGTTCGCGGGCGGGACCCTGCAGGCGGTAGAGCACCGCCAGGAAGGCCGCCAGCGAGGCCACGCCGGTGCCCGCGACCTTTCCGGCGGCGAGGATCAGCGCGCCGATCAGCATGACACCGAAGGTCTCGCCGATCGGCGCGGGAATGGCCCACAGCATGTCCAGGCGCAGCAGCCGACGGCGGATGTCCTCGGACCGGTCCTCGAACCGGGCGCGCTCGTAGGGCTCGCGCGTGAAGCTGCGGATCAGTCTGAGCGCGTCGACGCTCTCCCACATGCGCAGGCCGAACTTGCGGTTGGCCTCCACTACGTCGGCGCCGTACGCCTCCGCCTTGCGGGTGGCGGCTTGGGTGATCAGGGCGCCGACCAGCAGGAACAGAACGGCCACGGCGGTCAGTTTCACCGAGAGCAGCAGCAGCAGGGTGAGAAACACTCCGCAGGTGCAGATGACCACGGCCACCCGCATGCCGATGCCGAGCGCCGACCCCACGCGCCAGGACTCCCCGGTGAGGGTGTTGATGATGTCGGTCTTGTTCAGGCCGGCAGCGTAGTCCGCGCCGGACCAGAGCGTCCGCTCGAAGATGCGCAGGCGCATGCGGTGGGCGACGCGGCCGTCGACCACGCGCGCCACCCAGAAAGCGATGAAGCCGACCACGTTCTTGAGCAGGATGGCCAGGCACAGCGCCCCGACCAGGGCCGGCAGACGCCGATGTTCCGGCAGCCAATCGGTGAGCCGGTGGAAGAAGTGCGCGACGCCGCCGCTGTCCGAGCCGCCCATGCTCTGGACCAGCGGGATGAACATATAGAGGCCCAGGCCCTCCAGCGCGGCGCAGATCAGCCCCAGCAGGATGATGACAGGCGCGGCCCAAGGCATGGGCCGCAGCTCCGCGGTGAGTCGGCGCGCGAGCTCCGAAAAGCGCATTCTCAGTCCATCCCCCGTACATAAGCTCGGCTGGGACGGACAACTCACTCCGGGCTCAATTTGTTGCGACCGTCCGGTGAAACCTTGTCCCGGGCTGAACGGTTGGACGCGCGGAGGGGACGCTCGCCCATGCCTTTTCAGGCGAGCTCAGGACACGAATGGCTCAAACACGCTTGAGGAAGCCCGCCGCTGAAGCGGTCGCGCCGGCGACCGCGCGCCCGCTGGTCTCGGTGGTGGTGCCCGCTTACAACGCCGCCTGGTCGATCGATCAGACGCTGGCGTCGGTCTGCGCTCAGACCTATCCGAACTTCGAAGTGCTGGTGGTCGACGACGGCTCGACCGACGCGACCGCCGAGGCGGTCGGCGCCTGGACGCAGGCCGACCCGCGCGTGCGCCTGCTGCGCAAGCCCAACGGCGGCGTCGCCTCGGCCCGGAACCTGGGCGTGCGGGAAGCGCGCGGGACCTATGTGGCGCCGATCGATTCCGACGACCTGTGGGCCCCGGACAATCTCGAACGCCAGGTCGCCGCCCTCGAGGAGGCCGGTCCTGACGCTTTCCTGTCGTTCGCGCGCACGGTCTACGTCGATCCCGACGGCGTGCCCATGCCGTCCGATCCGCCCAAGCCGCCGCAGGTCGACTTCCGCGGGCTCTTGCTGCGTAACTCCGTCGCCAACGGCAGCGCCGCGGTGTTCCGCCGCGACCGGCTGATCGAGGCCGGCGGCTACGACGAGGGCCTGCGCGCCGCCGGCGGCCAGGGGGCCGAGGACTGGAAGCTGATCCTCACCCTCGCCGCGCGCGGTCAGGTGGTGCACGTGCCGGCCCCGACCGTGCACTACCGCATCTGCCGGGACAGCATGTCCCACGCGGTGCCGGTCATGCGGCGCGGCGCGCTGATGGTGATCGACCACGTGCGCCGCCACGGGCCGCGCCTGGCGCCGTGGACCTACTGGCACGCGCGCACGCTGATGATGACCTGGATGCTGCCGCGCGCCCTGCAGGCGCACGACTGGCGCGAAGCCGCCGGCCTGGCGGCGCGCGCCTATCTGCTCAATCCGTTCTGGTGGGTGAACCCCGAACCGCGCGGGCTGATCGGCCGGATTCTGTGGGCCGGCCTGCGCAAGGCCGCCAAGCGCCTGCGCGGCGCCCGGCCGGCGGAAACGGCCGAGACGGAGGCCGCTTAGGCGATCACCAGTCCGGTTTGATCGACAGCTGGAAGGCGACCACGCCTTCCTCGGCCTTCTCGTCGTAGGCCTTGATCTCGCGGTGGACGTAGCCGAACGAGGCCTGGATGTCGCCGCGCCGCCAGGCCAGCCCGGCCTGGGCGTCGCCGATGAACGAGCCCTCGTCGGTGGACATGCCCGAAGGGGTCAGGCCCGAGCCGTCGTTCAGGAAGTTGTAGCCGACGGCGCGCCCCGAGGCGGCGGCGAACAGGTACCAGCGCGGCTTGTCGCCGAAGCTCTTGCCGTCCTTGACGATGTTCTCCAGCGCGTCGTCGAGGTCGGCGCCCAGGCGCACGGTGGCCCCGGCCTCGGCCGCCCCGCCCTGGTCGGTCACGCCGACGCCGGCGTGCGGCGTGACGTCCAGCGCGTACTCGCCGGCGTTGAAGCGCACCGCGCCGGGCCAGCCGCGGGTGTAGCTGATGTCGTAGGCGTCCGGCTCGCCGTAGGCGTCCGGGCGCAGGATGGTCAGCGGATCGGCGCCGCGCACCTGCGCGCCTGTGGCGTAACGGAAACGCCCGACCGCCCCGTGGGACTCCGGCACCCAGACCTCGCGGTCCTGGTAGTTGGCCAGGCCGCGGGACACCAGGTGGCCGGCGCGGCCGGCGCTGTCGATCGGCGCCAGCGTGAGGCCGCCGTAGAGCGGCGCCTCGGCCTCGGTGACCGGGGCCGGCTCGCCGCTGGTTCGGGGAAAGAAGGCCGGAGCGGGCGAGAAGCCCGCCGCGGACGAAGCGCCCGTTTGTTGCGCGACCGCCGTCGAAGCCGCCGCCGACACGAGTACAGAGAACGCGAACGCAGACAGACCACGCACCGCCAAGCCCTCCCGCGACCGCACGAGCCGAAGCGTGGCGGCCTGCTCCTACTGGGTCGGTAACGACTCCAGCGGTTTGCAAGTTCCGCGCCTGAGGCGCGGGAACCGAGGCGTTACAAGAGCTTGAGCGGGTCCGAGGGCCTCACTGGCAGGCGAGGCACTCTTCGTAGTCGGTCTTGGCCGCGGCCTGGACGGCCTGTTCCAGCTTGCTGTCGGCGCCGGCGAAGGCGGCCCGCTGCACCGACTTGGAGCGCAGGTAGTAGAGGCTCTTGCAGCCCCGCTCCCAGGCGGTCCAGTGCAGCATGTGCAGGTCCCATTTGTCGACGTCGCCCGGCAGGAAGACGTTGAGCGACTGGGACTGGCAGATCTCCGGCGTGCGGTCGGCGGCCAGCTCGATCACCCAGCGCTGGTCGATCTCGAAGGCGGTCTTGAAGATGTCCTTCTCGTCCTGGGACAGGCAGTCCAGGTGCGCGACCGAGCCCTCGTTCTCCAGGATCGACGACCACACGGCCTCGGTGTTCTCGCCCTTCGTCTCGAGCAGGCGCTCCAGGTAGGGGTTCTTCACCGCGAACGAGCCCGACAGGGTCTTGTGGGTGTAGATGTTGGCCGGGATCGGCTCGATGCCGGCGGAGGTGCCGCCGCAGATGATCGAGATCGAGGCGGTCGGGGCGATCGCCAGCTTGTGCGAGAAGCGCTCCATCACGCCGCGGTCGGCGGCGTCCTGGCAGGGCCCGCGCTCTTCGGCCAGCACGCGCGACGCCTTGTCGGCCTCACGGCGCAGGTGCTTGAAGATGCGCATGTTCCACGACTTGGCCAGGGCGCTTTCGAACGGGACGTTCTGCGCCTGCAGGAAGGTGTGGAAGCCCATCAGGCCCAGGCCCACCGAGCGCTCGCGCTTGGCCGAATAGACCGCGGCGGTCATGGCGTCCGGCGCGCGGACGATGAAGTCCTCGAGCACGTTGTCGAGGAAGCGCATGACGTCCTCGATGAAGGTCGGGTGGTCGCGCCACTCGAGATAGGTCTCGGCGTTCACCGACGACAGGCAGCACACCGCGGTGCGGTCCACGCCCAGGTGGTCCGGGCCGGTGTGCAGCATGATTTCCGAGCACAGGTTCGACTGGGTCACCTTCAGGCCCAGGTCGCGCTGGTGCTGCGGCACCGCGCGGTTCACGGTGTCGGAGAAGATCAGGTACGGCTCGCCGGTCTGCAGGCGGATCTCGAGGATCTTCTGCCACAGGGCGCGGGCGTCGACGTAGCGCAGCGGCTCGTTGTTCTTGGGCGAGCGCAGGGCGAACTTCTCGCCGTCGCGCACCGCTTCCATGAACTCGTCGGTGATGTTGATGCCGTGGTGCAGGTTCAGCGACTTGCGGTTGAAGTCGCCGGCCGGCTTACGGATTTCGAGGAACTCCTCGATCTCCGGGTGGTGCACGTCGAGATAGACGGCGGCCGAACCGCGGCGCAGCGAGCCCTGGCTGATGGCCAGGGTCAGCGAATCCATCACGCGGATGAACGGGATGATGCCGGAGGTCTGGCCGGCGCCCTTCACCTTCTCGCCGATCGAACGGACGCGGCCCCAGTAGGTGCCGATGCCGCCGCCGTTGGAGGCCAGGGCGACGTTCTCGTTCCAGGTGTCGGTGATGCCTTCCAGGCTGTCCGGCACCGCGTTCAGGAAGCAGGAGATCGGCAGGCCGCGGTCGGCGCCGCCGTTCGACAGGACCGGGGTGGCCGGCATGAACCACAGGCGCGAGACGTAGTCGTAGATGCGCTGGGCGTGATCGGCGTCGTCCGCGTAGGCGGTGGCCACGCGGGCGAACATGTCCTGGTAGGACTCGCCGGGCAGCAGATAGCGGTCTTCAAGAGTGGTCTTGCCGAAATCGGTCAGCAGAGCGTCGCGGGTGCGGTCGACCACGACCTTGCGCACCAGCTTCAACTCCGGACGCTCGACGGCCTTGGGCGCCTGCGAGGCGCGACCCAGGAGTTCTTTTTTCGCCGCTTCACCGACAGCCATAGCGCCACACCACCCACGAATCCTGAAACTTGTCCGGGAGCGGAGCGATTCTCCTTCCCGGGGAAGCGCCGCCAACATCTTGTGTCGGTCGCGCCCCTCAGCCCGATATATGGGGCCACACGGCCTGAATCTGGTCAACGGGGTGAAGCGGCTCACGCTGAAGTTTTTCGTAAACAACCTGTGCATGAACGCGGGACAACTCGCTCCACGTTCATACCCGCTTAACGAACAGGGCTCTCCGATCACGGTTCCGTGACAGCCGTTCCCGGGGAACCGGGTCCAGGCGGCGCCGTTGCGCCGGCATGCGCATGCGGTCCCCGCCCCCCTGGTCCGACCTGCTCCCCCGGGCCCTGCGCCTGGCCCGCACCGAGATCGGCGCCCTCGCCGCCGTCGCCGTGGCCGCCCTGGGCCTGTGGGGGTTCGCTTCGGTGGCCGAAGAGATGGCGGAGGGCGAGACCCACGCCTTCGACCAGGCGGTTCTGGCGGCCCTGCGCCCCACGGCCGACCCGTCCCATCCGATCGGGCCGCACTGGCTCGAATCGGCCCTGACCGACGTGACCGCGCTCGGCGGCCCCGGGGTCCTGACGCTCTTCGCCGTGATGGCCGTCGGCTTCGTGCTGATTCAGCGGCGCCCCGCCGCCGCCGCCCTGATCATCGTGTCGCTGGGCGGCGGCGTGGTGCTTAGCCAAGGCCTGAAGGCCGCCTTCGGCCGCGACCGGCCAGCCCTGACCTATCGGGCGGTGGAGGCCCTCAATCCCAGCTTCCCCAGCGGCCACGCCATGCTGTCCGCGGTGTTCTATCTCACGCTCGGCGCCGTCATGGCCCGAGTGCTCGGCAAGAAGCGGCTGAAGGCCTACGTGCTGGGCTGGGCCATCCTGCTGACCCTGCTGATCGGCTTCAGCCGAATCTACCTGGGCGTCCACTGGGCCACCGACGTGCTGGCCGGCTGGAGCCTGGGGGCGGCGTGGGCCATGCTCTGCTGGCTGGCCGCCTATCTGCTCGAGCGCCGCGCCGCCCGGAAGATCGAGACCACCTGACGCGGTTGCGTCGGGAGCCCTCAGGCGGTATCAGCCGCCCCGTCATTGGGGAGTAGCCGCCCTCGCGTATCAGAGGGTGGGCGCGTCGACATACTGGGCCTTGCGCCCCGGCGCGTCCTGCGGAAGCACCGCACGGCGAGACCTTTGACGATCCGCGCGACCGGTGGGGCCGGCGCGTGCGGCTCGTCATTGGTCGTCTGATCGCCCGGCCCCCCGGACACGTTCTGAATGGAAGCCTTCCTCGTTTCGACCGGCCTGGTCGCCATCGCCGAGATCGGCGACAAGACCCAGCTGCTGGCGCTCTGCCTGGCCGCCACCTGGCGCCGCCCCGTCCCCATCCTGCTGGGCATCCTGGTCGCCACCGTCCTGAACCACGCGCTGGCCGGCGCGCTGGGCGCCGTCGCGGGCCACTTCCTGCAGGGCCCCTGGATGAAGTGGGTGCTGGGCCTGGCTTTCCTGGGCTTCGCGGCCTGGGCGCTGATTCCCGACAAGTTCGACGACTGCCCGCCGGACGCGGCCAAGAAGACCGCCTGGAGCGTGTTCGTCGCCACCGCCGTCGCCTTCTTCTTCGTGGAGATGGGCGACAAGACCCAGGTGGCCACCGCCGCCCTCGGCGCGCGCTTCCAGCACGTCATGCCGGTGGTGCTGGGCACGACGCTGGGCATGATGATCGCCAACGCCCCGGCCGTGCTGATCGGCGAGGCGGCGGCCACCAGACTGCCGCTCAAGTGGATCCGCCGCGGCGCGGCGGCCAGCTTCGCGGCGGTCGGGACTTGGGTGCTGGCGGCCGGGTGATCCCGGCCGGCAGGCTCAGCTCTCGACGTCCAGCGAATAGCCGGCCGAGCGCACGGTGCGGATGGGGTCGGTCTCGCCGTCCTTCATCAGCGCCTTGCGCAGCCGCCCGACGTGCACGTCCACGGTGCGGGCTTCGACGTACACGTCGGAGCCCCAGACCGCGTCCAGCAGCTGCTCGCGGCTGAACACCCGGCCCGGGTGCTGCATCAGGTGAGACAGCAGGCGGAACTCGGTCGGGCCGAGGTGGATCTCGCGGCCGTTGCGCTTCACCCGGTGGGCGACGCGGTCGATGGTCAGGTCGCCCCGGCGCAGCACGTCCTCGGCCAGGCCCGGTCGGATGCGCCGCAGCACGGCGCGGATGCGCGCCGCCAGCTCCACCGTCGAGAACGGCTTGGTCAGGTAGTCGTCCGCCCCGGTGTCCAGCCCGCGGATCCGATCGGTCTCCTCGCCGCGGGCGGTGAGCATGATGATCGGGAGGTTGCGCGTCTCGACCCGGCCGCGCAGCCGCCGGCAGACCTCGATGCCGGAGACCTTTGGCAGCATCCAGTCCAGCACGATCAGATCCGGCTGGCGCTCGTCGACCTGCACCAGCGCCTCCTCCCCGTCCTGGGCGACGGCGACCTGGTAGCCTTCCTTCTCGAGATTGTACTGAAGCAAGGTGGCGAGGGCGTCCTCGTCCTCGACCACCAGGATGCTGGGAACGGTCACCGCCGGATCTCCGCTCAGGCCTCGACGCGGGGCCGGTTGTCGGCCAGCTCCTCGCCGGTGAGCTCGTAGTGGACGATCTCGGCGATGTTGGTGGCGTGGTCGCCGATCCGCTCCAGGTTCTTGGCCATGAACAGCAGGTGCGCGCCCGAATTGATCGTGCGCGGATCGCTCATCATGTAGGTGAGCAGCTCGCGGAACAGGCTGTTGTAGTGCTCGTCGACCTCGTCGTCGTGCGACCACACGTTCATCGCGCCGGTCAGCTCGCTGGCGGTGTAGGCGTCCAGCACCTCTTTCAGGCGAACGGTGACCAGCTTGCCCATGCGCTCCATCGAGCGGGTGATCGGGGTGACCGGCTCGGCCTCGGCCAGCACCAGGGCGCGCTTGCAGATGTTCTTCGCCAGGTCGCCGGTGCGCTCCAGCGACATGGAGATCTTCAGCGCGCCGACCGCGCGGCGCAGGTCCAGCGCCACCGGCTGACGCAGCGCGATCAGCCTGATGGCCTTGCGCTCGATGTCCTTCTGCAGCTCGTCGA
Source organism: Caulobacter sp. 17J80-11 (assembly GCF_014349105.1). GTDB lineage: Bacteria > Pseudomonadota > Alphaproteobacteria > Caulobacterales > Caulobacteraceae > 17J80-11. Next base: position 81,373 of record NZ_JACSJI010000010.1, read on the forward strand.
GGCGCTTGTCGCGCTCGATGACCGCCTGGGCCAGCGCCACGTCGCGGCGCGCGACCGCGGCGACCGCGTCGACGACCTGGGCTTCGGCCAGGCCGCCGAGGCGGGCGACCTCGGCCTTCAGTTGGTTCAGTTCGTCGCCGAAAGCCTTGACCGTATGCGGAGTCATGGATGTTGCCCGAAATGCGTCAGCCGAAGCGGCCGGTGATGTAGTCCAGGGTCCGGCTTTCGCGCGGGTTGGTGAAGATCTCCTCGGTCGGGCCGAATTCGACCAGCTTGCCGAGGTGGAAGAAGGCGGTCTTCTGCGACACCCGCGCGGCCTGGGCCATCGAGTGGGTGACGATGACGATGCAGTACTGCTCGCGCAGTTCGTCGATCAGCTCCTCGATCTTGGCGGTGGCGATCGGATCGAGGGCCGAGCAGGGCTCGTCCATCAGGATCACCTCGGGGCTGACCGCGATGGCGCGGGCGATCACCAGGCGCTGCTGCTGGCCGCCGGACAGGCTGGTGCCCGGGGCGTTGAGGCGGTCAGCCACCTCGTCCCACAGGCCGGCCTTCTTCAGCGCGACCTCGACCACGCCTTCCAGCTCCGACTTGGACGAGGCCAGGCCGTGAATCTTGGGGCCGTAGGCGACGTTCTCGAAGATCGACTTCGGGAACGGGTTCGGCTTCTGGAACACCATGCCCACGCGGGCGCGAAGCACGACCGGGTCGATCGAGCGGTCGTTGACGTCCTCGCCGTCCATCTCGATGCGGCCGGTCACCTTGGCCGTCGGGATAGTGTCGTTCATGCGGTTGATGCAGCGCAGGAAGGTGGACTTGCCGCAGCCCGACGGCCCGATGAAGGCGGTGACCGCCTTGTCCGGGATGTCCATGCTCACGTCGAACAGGGCCTGCTTGTCGCCGTAGAACACGCTGACGTCGCGCACGGCGATCTTGGCGTCGCCCACGGGGCCCGCGTGGGCGACCTGCGGGGGCTGGACGGCGGCCCCCTGGGCGTCGTCGCGGTGTCGGAAGGTCTTGAACAGCATAGGGATCACCAGCGGCGTTCGAACGCGCGGCGCAGCACGATGGCGGCGGCGTTCATGACGATCATGAAGACGAGAAGGACGATGATGGCGGCGGCGGTCAGCGGGTGGAACGCCCGCTCCGACGCGTTCTCCCAGATGAAGATCTGGGTCGGCAGGGTCGAGGCCGAGGACAGGAAGCTGTCCGGCGCGCCCTGCACGAAGGCGATCATGCCGATCATCAGCAGCGGGGCGGTCTCGCCGAGCGCGTGGGCCAGGGCCAGGATGGCGCCGGTCATCACGCCGGGCATGGCCAGCGGCAGCACGTGGCCGAAGACGGCCTGGGTGCGCGAGGCGCCGACGCCCAGCGCGGCTTCGCGGATCGACGGCGGCACCGCCTTCAGCGACGAGCGCGTGGCGATGATCACGGTCGGCAGGGCCATCAGGGCCAGCACCAGGCCGCCCACTAGCGGCGAGCCGCGCGGCAGGCCCATCCAGTGGATGAACACCGCCAGGCCCAGCAGGCCGTAGACGATCGACGGCACGGCGGCCAGGTTGTTGATGTTGACCTCGATGAAGCTCGTCAGCGGGTTCTTCGGCGCGAACTCTTCCAGGTAGACCGCGGCCAGCACGCCGATCGGCACGGCCAGCAGGGCGGTGACCAGCAGCATCATGGCCGAGCCGACCACGGCGCCCAGCAGGCCGGCCTGCTCGGGGTGGGTCGAGTCCCCGCGGGTGAACAGACCCCAGTTGAAGTGCTGCTGGATCATGCCCGCAGCCTTCATCTTGTCGAGCATGTCGAGCTGGGAGTCGTTCAGGGTGCGCTCGCCTTCGGGCGTCGAGCGGCGCATCTCGCCCTTGAAGTACAGGTCCGCGTCCGCGCCGAGCGGGGCGGCGAGCGTCAGGGTCGAGCCCATCAGCTTGGGGTTCGCGCGCAGCTGGTCGAGCACCTGGAAGCCCAGGTCCGTCGACAGCAGGTCCTTCATCTCCATGCCCTTGTCGCCGGTCGGATCAGCGATGCCGAGCCTGGCGACCATCTGGTCGGCGATGATCAGGTCGTAGTTGGCGCCCTGGATGTCGGTCGCGTCGATGCGGGCCGGATCCAGCCGGACCTGCATCTCCATCGTGTTGGTCATGAAGGCCCCGTGGCCCTGCACGACGATGCGGGTCAGCAGCACGCCCAGGAAGGCGATGGCGACGGCGATGGCGATCAGGCCGTAGGCGCGGAAGCGGCGCTCCGCGGCGTGGCGCTTCTTCAGCCGCCGCTCGACGGCGGCGCGGATGCCTTGCGGCGCGCCGGCGGCCGCGGCGGAGGCGGTCAGGGCGGCGTCAGTCATACTGTTCCCGATAAGCTTGGACGATGCGCAGGGCGATGATGTTGAGCAGCAGGGTGACCACGAACAGGGTCAGGCCCAGGCCGAAGGCCGACAGGGTCTTGGCGCTGTCGAACTCCTGGTCGCCGGTCAGCAGGGTGACGATCTGGACGGTCACGGTGGTCACCGTGTCCAGCGGGTTGGCGGTGATCTTGGCCTGAAGGCCGGCGGCCATGGTCACGATCATGGTCTCGCCGATGGCCCGCGAGATCGCCAGCAGCATGGCCGCGGCGATGCCCGGCAGGGCGGCCGGCAGCAGCACCTTTTTCACGGTCTCGGACTTGGTCGCGCCCATGGCGTAGGAGCCGTCGCGCAGCGACTGGGGGACCGAGTTCAGGATGTCGTCCGACAGGGACGAGACGAACGGGATCAGCATGATCCCCATCACCACGCCGGCCACCAGGGCCATCTGGTTCTGCACGCCCAGCAGGTAATAGCCCAGCCCGTCCAGCGGACCGCCGACCAGGCCCTGGCCGATCATGTTGAAGAAGGCGCGGAAGGCCGGGCCCACGGTCAGGGCGGCGAAGAAGCCGTAGACCACGGTCGGCACGCCGGCCAGGATCTCCAGCACCGGCTTCACCCAGGCGCGGGTGAAGCGGTTGGCGTACTCCGACAGGTAGATGGCCGAGAACAGGCCGACCGGCGCCGCCACCAGCATGGCGATGATCATGATCAGGAAGGTGCCGACGAACAGCGGCACCGCGCCGAACCCGCCGGACGAGCCGACCTGGTCGGCGCGCATGGCGATCTGCGGGCTCCAGTGGGTCCCGAACAGGAACTCCACCGGCGAGACTTCGGCGAAGAAGCGCAGGCTCTCGTAGAGCAGCGAGGCGACGATGCCGAGCGTGGTCAGGACCGCGACGGTCGAGCACAGCACCAGAAGGCCGCTGATCCAGCCCTCGACCCGGTTGCGCGCGCGGAACTGCGGCGCGATCCGCGGGAGGGCCAGCACCGCGCCCAGCACCGCCAGAACGCCGGCCAGCGCCCAGCCGCTCCAGGTGATCATCTGGCTGAGGCGCGCGGACTCGGCGGCCTTGTCCTTGAGCGCCTGCTGCAGGGCCGGCGCGTAGACCGTGTCGCTGGGCCGGTCGCCGCGCGCCACCGCCTGCACGTCGTTGATGAACAGCTCGCGGTTCTGGGCCGGCATCTGCTGAACCGCGGCCGGCAGGTCGGCCGACAGCAGCGCGGTCTCCAGCCGGCCCCCGAAGGCGACCAGCAGGAACAGCAGCACCAGGGCCGGGACGGCCGACCACAGCGCCGCGTAGGCGCCGTGATAGCCGGCCAGCGAGTGCGGGCGGCCTTGGCTCCCTTTAGCCCCAGCCACCGCCTTGCGGCGGGCGAGCACGTAGGTGCCGAAGGAGAACAGGAGCAGTCCGAGGAAGACGATCCAGACCATGGGCGGCGGGCGCTCGGCGTAAGGAGACTGAGGACGCCGCGCGCCGGGACGCGCGTCGCGTCGGCGACGAGCGCCGCCGACGGGAGCAGCGTTTACGACGCTTGCGTGACGGTTTTGTTACGGGGCCCGTCGAGCGTCCGCGGCGCGGCGTCCGGCCGCGCGGAGGTCTCCGGCGCAACCGCTTCCACGGCGACTTCCGCCCGCGGGAAGTAGGCGGTGAAGGCCGCGCCGTGCCCGGCCGCGCTCTCGACCAGCAGGCCGCCGCGGTGGCGGTTCATCACATGCTTGACGATGGCCAGCCCCAGGCCGGTGCCGGAGCGTTCGCCGCTCTTCTGGCCCTCCACCCGGTAGAACCGCTCGGTCAGCCGCGGCAGGGCCTGGCGCGGGACGCCCGGGCCGTGGTCGCGCACCCGCACCAGGGCGTAGCGGACGTCTTCGGTCCGGTCCGGAGACAGCAGGGTCATGCGCGGCGCACCCTTTTCGCGCGGCGCCTGGGCCTGGTCGAGGCCCACGTCGGCCAGCACCTCCACCTCCACGGCCGCGCCGGCCGGCGAGTATTTGAGCGCGTTGTCGACCAGGTTCTGGATCACCTGGATGATCTGGTCGCGGTCGCCGATCACCGGGGCCCGCTCGCCGTCAGGCAGCCGCAGGTCGATCCGCGCGCCCTTCTCCTGGGCGATCGGGCACAGCGCGTCGGCCACGTCGGTGGCCGCCAGGGCGAGGTCGACGGCGCCGGAGGGCGGCACGTGCTCGTTCAGCTCGATGCGGCTCAGCGACAGCAGGTCGGCGATCAGCCGGCCCATTCGGTCGGCCTGGGCGGCCATGATGCCGAGGAACCGGTCGCGCGCCCTGGCGTCGTCGCGGGCGTGGCCGCGCAGGGTCTCGATGAAGCCGGCCAGCGACGCCAGCGGCGTGCGCAGCTCGTGACTGGCGTTGGCCAGGAAGTCGGCCCGCATGCGCTCCATGCGCCGAGAATCGGTCTCGTCGCGCAGATACAGCAGCGCCTGCCGTCCGCCGTCCGGGGCCGGCGGCAGCGGCCGGGCCCAGGCGCGCCAGAACCGGTCCTGGGCGCCGCCGGTCTCGTAGGCCGCGGAGCGGTCGACGCCGCCGAACAGGGCCTCATCCGTCGCCTCCAGCACCTCGGGGTCGCGCACGGCGGTGACCAACAGGGCGCCGTCCCTTTGAATGCGGAAGAGCTCGCGGGCGGCGGTGTTGGCGAAGGCGATCCGCCGGCCGACGATGTCGTCGGGCTCGTGCGCGCCGATCACCATGACCGGGTCCGGCAGCGCCTCCAGCGCCTCCTGCAGCGGCGGCCCGAGCTCGTCGGGGATGGCCTGCGAGACCGCGGTCGGGATCGGGTCGGCGAGGCGCGCGAACCTGAAGGCCTGCACGCTCAACACCAGGGTCATCACCGCGGCGACGAAGGCCGCGAACCGGGCGTACTCCGCCTCGGGCGCCTCGCTCATCCCCAGCGCCAGCAGCAGGCCGACGGCCACGGCGCCGGTGAGCGGAACGCCCCAGGGCCGGCGCATCCGGACCAGGGATGGAGCGAGAGGCGACGGCGGCTGGCTGAAGGGCATCCACACGCGGGGGCTTCACACGCGAATCGCGTGTCCTTTCATCAGACCCCGAACATATGGCGCCCGCGTGACACCTCTCAAACCGGCGTCATCCAACCGTCGCAGGGGAACTCCCAGCGTCACCGTTTCGTTGTCAGGGCGAAGCTGGCCGGAGCCGTCCGGTCGCGGGCACGGAGAAAGTCCGATGGGCGTCGAACGCGACTCCGACCGAACCGTCTGGGTGATCGTCGGCCTGATCGCGATCGTCGCGATGGTGGCCTTGGTCTACCTGTTCTCACAGAGCAACCGCGCCGACCTGAGCCGGCATGGCGACGCCGCCGCGATCGGAAAGTCCGTCGAAGCCGCCAGCGAAAAGGTTGAAAACGCCGCGGAGAAGGCCGGCGCGGCCGCCGAGCGCGCGGCCGACCGCGCGGGGAACGCGATCGAGAACGCCGGCGAGAAGGCCGACGCCGACCGGACGGCGCCGCCGCCGGCGGAAGGCAAGCGCTGAATCAAAAAGGCGGCGCGGCGATCCCTCGCCGCGCCGCCTTCATGCCTTGATGGCGCGGTCAGCCTTCCGGACGCTGACGATCCTGCATGCGCTGACGGTCTTCCTGACGCTGGCGCTCGTCGCGCTGGCCTTCCTGACGACCTTGCTGCTGCTGGCCCTGCTGGCTGGTGGTGCGGTCCTTGCCGCCGCCCTGACGCTGCCCGCCGCCGCCGCGCTGATTCTGATTAGGCATGACTTTCACTCCGAGTTCGCCGGATCTCGCCGACGCCTACGCCCAATCCCCGGCGCCCCGGCCCGGTTCCAACGCAAGTTCCTGTTTTCGTTGGCTTCGCAGCAGATCCATCTCAGACGCCGCGACCCGCCTCACGCGAGGCTTCCCGGCCGCCGTCGGGCCGGTGCGGCCACAGCGCGCGCACCTCGAACGGCAGGGCGTCGACCACCTTGTCCAGTTGCCCCGGCTCGACGTGGCGCTCCAGGGTCTGGAACACGCCCAGTATGGCCAGGCGGGTGTCGACCGGCTTGGCGTCGCGCATCTGAGCGGCCACGCGCTCCTGGAATTCGCCGAGCGAACGGTAGTCCTCCGGCCGGCGCGACGGCCGGTGCTGGTCGTAGAAGGCCCCGCGCACCAGCAGCGGCAACTGGGCCCCGAGGTGGGCGGCCAGCTCCGCGGGAATGCGATCGCGCATGGTGCGCAGCACCGCCCCCAGCGCGTGCCAGGCCAGCCGGCGGTCCGCGCCGGTCTCCTCCATCACGTCCATGAGCCAGGCGTTGGTGGTCTGGATCGTCTTGTCCCAGACGTCGAGGCCGGTCGAAGCCATGGGTTCCTCTCGGCGAGGCCACGAGCAGCAAACCCGATACCCCCGCCGGGGTTGCATCCCTCAGGCGTCGTCCCGAGCCTCAGATCAGGCCGCGGGCCTCCAGTTCGGCGATCACGGCCGCGGCCGCAGCCTCCGGCGTCGCCTGGGCGGTGTCGAAGGCCAGCTCCGGCGCCTGGGGCGGCTCATAGGGGCTGTCCACGCCAGTGAAGTTCTTGATCTCGCCGCCCAGCGCCTTGGCGTAGAGCCCCTTCGGGTCGCGCGCGATGCAGGTCTCGATCGGCGCGTCCATGAAGATCTCCAGGAACTCGCCGTCGGCGAACAGCTCGCGCACCATCCGCCGTTCGGCCCGGAACGGCGAGATGAACGAGCACAGCACCAGAACGCCCGCTTCGAGGAACAGCTTGGCGACCTCGCCGACCCGACGGATGTTCTCGACCCGATCCTCGACCGTGAAACCGAGATCGCGGTTCAGCCCGTGGCGCAGGTTGTCGCCGTCGAGGATGAAGGTGTGCACGCCTCGCGCATGCAGCTCGCGCTCCACCAGGTTGGCCACCGTCGACTTGCCCGAGCCCGACAGGCCGGTGAACCACAGCACGCCGCTGCGGTGGCCCTTCAGCCGCTCGCGCGCCGGCCGATCGACCAGCAGGGCCTGCTGATGAACGTTGGTGGCGCGGCGCAGGCCGTGCAGCACGGTCCCCGCCCCGACCGTGGCGTTGGAATAGCGGTCGATCAGCACGAAGGCGCCGCCGACCGGATCGTCGGCGAAGGCGTCGATCGGGATCGGGGCGGCGGTGGCCAGGTTGCACTCGCCGATGTCGTTCAGCGCCAGGGTCTTGCCGGCCAGCCGCTCGAAGCTGTTCACGTCCAGCCGGTGCTTCAGCTCGGTGACCTGGCAGGGCACGTAGCGCGCGCCGATCTTCATCAGGTAGGGCCGGCCGGGCAGCATCGGGGCTTCGGCCATCCACAGCACCCGCGCGGCGAACTGGTCGATCACCTCCGGGCGGCCTTGCGGCGAGGCGAGCACGTCGCCGCGCGCGACGTCGACCTCGTCGGCCAGCACCAGGGTCACCGCGTCGCCGGCCTGGGCGGCGGCGAGGTCGCCGTCATAGGTCACGATCCGCGCCACCCGGCTCTCGCGGCCCGAGGCGGCGACCACGATCGGATCGCCCACCCGCACGCGGCCCGAGGCGAGCGTGCCGGAGAATCCCCGGAAGCTCTGGTCGGGCCGGTTCACCCACTGCACCGGGAAGCGCAGCGGCCGTTCCGCCGGCGCGGCGTCCACGTCCACCGTCTCCAGTCGCTCGACGAGGGTCGGGCCGTCCCACCACGGCGTACGCGCCGAGCGGGCCGTGACGTTGTCGCCGTAGCGGGCGGACAGCGGCACGGCGACCAGGCTGGCGAAGCCGAGCCGCTCTGCGAAGGCTTCGTAGTCGGCGACCACGGCGCGGAAGGTCGCCTCGTCGAAGCCGACCATGTCCATCTTGTTGACCGCCAGGATCACGTGGCGGACGCCGAACAGGGCGGCGATGTGGCTGTGCCGGCGGGTCTGGGGCAGGACGCCCTTGCGCACGTCGACCAGGATGACCGCCAGCTCGGAGTTCGACGCGCCGGTGGCCATGTTGCGGGTGTACTGCTCGTGCCCGGGCGTGTCGGCGACGATGAAGCCGCGCCGCGGGGTGGAGAAGTAGCGGTAGGCGACGTCGATGGTGATGCCCTGCTGGCGCTCGGCCTCCAGGCCGTCGACCAGCAGCGCCAGGTCGATCTCCTCGCCGGTGGTGCCGTGGCGGCGGGAATCGCGCTCCAGGGCGGCCAGCTGGTCCTCCGGGATCTGCCCGGCTTCGTGCAGCAGGCGGCCGATCAGGGTCGACTTGCCGTCGTCGACCGAGCCGCAGGTCAGGAACCGCAACAGGCTCTTCGCCGGCGCCAGGGACGCGGCGCCGCCTTCGGCCGGCATGGCGTCGGTGCGCATCAGAAGTACCCCTCGCGCTTCTTCTTCTCCATCGAAGCGGCCTCGTCGGAGTCGATCAGCCGGCCCTGACGCTCGGAGGTGCGGGCGACCCGCAGCTCGTCGATCAGGGCGTCCAGGGTCGCCGCCTGGGACGGCACGGCGGCGCTGAGCGGATAGCAGCCCAGCGAGCGGAAGCGGACAGTGCGGATCTGCTCGACCTCGCCGGGCTTGAGCGGCAGGCGCTCGTCGTCGCGCACGATCAGCAGGCCCTCGCGCTCGACCACCGGCCGCGGCGCGGCCAGGTACAGGGGCACGATCGGGATGTTCTCGGCGCGCGTGTATTCCCAGATGTCCAGCTCGGTCCAGTTGGACAGGGGGAAGACCCGGATGGTCTCGCCCTTGGCGATGCGCGTGTTGTAGAGCCTCCAGAGCTCGGGACGCTGGTTGCGCGGATCCCAGACGTGGCCGGCCGAGCGGAAGGAGAACACCCGCTCCTTGGCGCGGCTCTTCTCCTCGTCGCGGCGCGCGCCGCCGAAGGCCGCGTCGAAACCGTGCAGATCCAGGGCCTGCTTCAGCGCCTCGGTCTTCATCACCTGGGTGTGCAGCGAGGAGCCCGAGCGGATCGGGTCGATGCCGCGCGCGACGCCGTCCGGGTTCACGTGCACGATCAGGCGCACGCCGTAGCGCTCCACCACCGCGTCGCGGTGACGGATCATGTCGGCGAACTTCCAGCGGGTGTCGACGTGCAGCAGCGGGAACGGCGGCTTGGACGGATAGAAGGCCTTGGCCGCGAGGTGCAGCATCACGCCCGAGTCCTTGCCGATCGAGTACAGCATGACCGGGTTGGCGAACTCGGCCGCCACCTCGCGGAGGATCTCGATCGACTCCGCTTCGAGGCGCTTCAGGTGCCCCGAAAGGAGCGGCTTTTCAGGCCGGACTGTCATAACCGTCGTCACTAGTCGCCGCCCCCCGCGGCGCGAACTGCGAGCTTAGCGCAGGCCGCCCGCGCCCGGAACCGAGCGCGGCGTCAGGTCTCAGGCGCGGCGTTCCCGCGACGCGAGCGCCAAGTAACACCACGCGCCGAGCGCGTCACCAGCGCCAGCGTGCGCCCAGCCGCGCGCTCCAGCCTCGTACGTCGCCGCCCGACAGCGCCTTCGCCTCAGCGAAGGCTTCGAGGCCGAACCAGGTCGCCCCGGACACGCCGACCTCCGCCTCGCCCCAGCTTCCACGGCCCTCGTCGACGAGCTGGTAGGTCCCGCCGTCGGTGACCCGCATCCGGTTCTCGCCGTCGAGCTCGGCGGCCGCATGCACGCCCACGTAGGGGACGAAGACCGCGTTCCCGATCGTCGCCTCGCCGCCCACCCGCACGCCGGTCCGGCCGCGCAGGCTGGTCGCGTCGTCGTAGTCGAAGCCGGTCCCGCCGTCCGAGAAGCCGTCCAGGTCGGTCTCGACCCAGGCCAGGGCTGCGCTCGGCTCCAGGAACAGGCGCGCCGAGCCGAAGCGGTACCCGACCTCGCCCCGCGCGCCCCAGCTCACGCCCTCGAACGTCCGGCGCGACGGCGCGGCGAACACGGCCTCGGCGTCGACCGCGTCCGCCTTGACCAGGGCCCCCGCGTAGAAGCCGCCCCACTGACCGCCGGCGTAGGCGCCCAGGTTCGCTCCGCGCAGTTCGAAGGCGTCGGGACCGGCGTCCGCGTCATAGTCGGTGAAGCCGACGGTCGCCCCCCACCAGAGCGTTCGCGCCCCTTGCGTCGAGCGCCGATCGATGCCGGCCTGAACCCCGCGCCAGCTGGCCTCCAGCTTCACCGCCGCGCGGTCCAGGGTCTCGGCCCCGCCGTGCGCCTGAACCCACGCCTGCACGCCCTCGCCGCCCGGCCGGTCGCGCAAGGTCCGGGCGCGCGCCGACCAGGCGTCGGCGGACTGAGCCCAGAAGGTCTGCGCCGCGCCGGCGACGGAGAGCGCGGCGTACGCCTCGGGCGCGACGGCCGCGCTCGGAGCCGCGACGAAGTCCGCGCCAGCGGACGACGGCGCCCCGGGGGAATCGGCGGCGTCCGCGCTCGGGCCGCCGATCAGGATTTTCGGCGGCGGCTCGGCCGCCGGCGGGGGCGCGTCGCGGCCACGCGGCGGCGTCGCGCCGGTCACGTGGCGGTTCGAGCCCGCGTCCCACGACCGGGCGAAGTCTTCAAAGCCGTACGAGCCGGCGCCGCGGCTCCAGCCGCCGGAAGTCGGATCGGCGGCGCCCGGCGTCGACAGCTCGACGCCCACCCCCTGCGCGCCATGCACCGATATTGACCGGCCGGCGTCGTCGTCCGGGTCAGCGTCCGGACCGAAGTAGACGCTCTCCGTCGTGAGGCCCTCGGCGGTCGACACCGCGCCCAGGCCCAGAACGGCCGCGCCGCCGGATGCCGGCGGCTTCGGCGACAGCCTCAGGGCCCCGTCGGCGCCGAAGACGAACAGCCGCCCCCGGTCGTCGGCGGCTTCAGGCGTTTCGAACCAGACGGAAGCGGGACCTGCGACCGGCCCGGCGACCACTGTGTGGGCGCCCAGCCCGGCCACGCTGGGTCCGCCGACCATGGCGACGCCGACCGCGCCTTCGCCGCCGGTCCGGATTTCGACGTCGCCCGCGCCGTCCGTCGTCACCCGGCCGCCGGGACTTTCCGAGAACACGCCCACGACGTGGCCGGCGGCGTCGATGGTGACGGTCCCGTCGTCGGCGACGGCGACGCCCTCGTCCTCCGGGGCGACGACGGGGGCTGCGGGCCGGCTGTCCCCGAGGCAGGTGAACCAGGGATTAGGGGCGAACTCCGCGTGCGGACAGGCGTCCGCCGCAACCGCTTCGGTCGCCGCCACCACAGTCGTCAGGGCCAGCGAACAGCCGAGGACGCGCTCCCGCCAGGCGTGATTCGGGGTCCGGCCCGGCGCACGCCGCCCGCGGATGTGCGACGACCGACGCTCGGCCATGACCCGCCCCCCGGCGAAGGCCCGGAGGATCAATCCCGCCCGACGCGGCTCCGACCTTCAGCCCTCGGATAACACGGGGTAGATTCTAACGGCAACGCTTCCGAAAACCGCCGTTCAGTGCAGGCGACTGCAATCGGCCAGGCTCTCGGTCTCGAGCTGGACGGTGGCGTGCCCGACCCCGAACTTCCGCCGCAGGCCTTCGGCCGTCTCGCGCAGGAACGCGGCGTCGCCGCCTTCCGGACGGACCAGGTGGACGGTCAGGGCCGTCTCGCTGGTGCTGATCGGCCAGACGTGCAGGTCGTGCAGTTCGCAAACGCCCGGCCGGGCCAGCAGGAAGGCGCGCACGGCGTCGAGGTCGACATTGCGCGGCGCGGCGTCGACGATCAGGTCGAAAGCCTCTTTCAGCAGGCCCCAGGTCCCGGCCAGAATCAGCACCACGACAAGCAGGGCGACCAGCGGATCGATCCAGGCCGCGCCGGTCACCGCGATCAGGGCCGCGGCCACGATCACGCCGGCCGAGATGCCCGCGTCGGCGGCCATGTGCAGGAAGGCCCCGCGCACGTTTGCGTCGGTCTTGCGCCCGCGCATGAACAGCAGCGCCGTGGCCCCGTTGACCAGCACGCCCACGGCGGCGACCGCCATCACCACGCCCGGCATCGTCTCGACCGGCCGGCCCAGCCTCTGCACGGCTTCCAGCGCGATCATCCCGCAGGCGAACACCAGGGCCAGCGCGTTGACCAGGGCGGCCAGAACCGTCGCCTTGCCCCAGCCGTAGGTGCGCCGCGGGCTGGCGGCGCGCTTGGACAGCCACACCGCCGTCCCGGCCAGCAGCAGGCCAGCCACGTCCGACAGGTTATGGCCCGCGTCGGCCAGCAGGGCCGTCGAGTTGGCCCAGAATCCGGCGACACCCTCCGCCGCCACGAAGGCCAGGTTCAACCCGACGCCGATCACCCAGCGGCGGTCCTCGAGCGACGGCGCGGGATGATGGTGGTGGTGGCCGTGGCCGTGACCGTGACCGTGACCATCGTCGTGGTGGTGACCGTGGTGGTGGTGAGCGTGCACCTCTGCAGGCCTTCCCTTCGTCGCGCCCCCGCGCGTCGGTCGCAGGATGGAGCCGCGGGACCCGATCCGGCAAGGCCGGCGTCCCCGAGCAATCGTTTCGTCGCGCCGTCAGCCGAGTTCGTCGACCTCCTCCGTTCGGGGGAAGCGCCGCCCCGCTTCGCCCAGCTAAGGCGCTGTTCTGGAACAATTTGCACAATGACTGGAGCGTAAAGTGGCGACGATTATCGGCACCTCGGACAACGACCATCTGACCGGCGGCGGCGACGCCGACCTGCTGCTCGGGCGTGCAGGCGACGACCTCCTCGAAGGCGGCGCGGGCGACGACGCCCTGCGTGGTGAAGCGGGCGACGACGTGCTGGACGGCGGGGCGGGCGACGACCTGCTGCGCGGCGGCGAGGGCGTGGACACCTTCGTCGGCGGCGACGGCTTCGACCGGGTCAGCTTCTACGAGGCGAACGCGACGCAAGGGGTGGTCGCCGACCTGCGCACCCAGGCCATCCTCAACGACGGCTTCGGCAACACCGAGACCATGAGCTCGATCGAGGGCCTCGGCGCCGGCACCCGCTTCGCCGACACGTTCTACGGAAACGAGGCCCACAACCTGATCCTGGTCGGCGGAGGCGACACCGCCTACGGCTTCGGCGGGAACGACACCTTCCAGGTCGACGACGCGCCGGCCCTGATCGACGGCGGCGCGGGCGTCGACACCATCAGCATGTTCACCCAGTCCCGCTTCGTCGATCTGAATGGCGACGGGATCGCCGAGGTGGAGACCACCACCGACGGCGTGTGGGTCGACCTGGCGGCCGGGCGCATCCGCAACGACGGCTTCGGCGGCTCGGGCGTGATCACCGGCATCGAGAACGTCGGCGGGTCCGCCGGCGGCGACATTCTGGTCGGCGACGCCGGGGACAACGTCCTGCGAGGCCTGGACGGGAACGACAGCCTGCGCGGCGGCGCCGGGAACGACGTGCTGGACGGCGGCGCCGGCGACGACCTGCTGCGCGGCGGCGAGGGCGTGGACACCTTCGTCGGCGGCGACGGCTTCGACCGGGTCAGCTTCTATGAGGCGAACGCGACGCAAGGGGTGGTCGCCGACCTGCGCACCCAGACCATCCTCAACGACGGCTTCGGCAACACCGAAACCATGAGCTCGATCGAGGGCCTGGGCGCGGGCACCCGCTTCGCCGACACCTTCTACGGAAACGACCACGACAACATGATCCTGGTCAGCACCGAGGACACCGCCTACGGCTTCGGCGGGAACGACACCTTCCAGGTCGACGGCGCGGCCGTCCTGATCGACGGCGGGGCCGGCGTCGACACCATCACCTCCTTCACCCAGTCGCGCATGGTCGACGCCGACGGCGACGGCGTCGGCGAGGTCCAGTACGCCGCCAGCGGCGTCGAGGTCGACCTGTCGATCAGCTCGATCGTGAACGACGGCTTCGGCGACACCGGCACGGTCTGGAACGTCGAGAACGTCGGCGGCTCCTACCTCGACGACCGGCTGACCGGCGACGAGAACGCGAACACCCTGTGGGGCTTCGACGGCAACGACGAGCTGAACGGCCGCGGCGGCGACGACTTCCTGCTGGGCGGGGCCGGCGACGACCGGCTGGAAGGCGGGGACGGGCTCGACGTGCTGACCGGCGGCGAGGGCGCGGACACCTTCGTGTTCTTCGGCCTGGGCGCGGGCGGCGACACCGTCACCGACTTCGAGACCGGGGTCGACCACCTGTCCTTCGAAGGCGTCGGCGGCGTGGACGACTTCTCCGACCTGGTGATCACCCACAACGCCGCCGGCGACGTGGTGATCAGCGCGGCGGGCTTCGATCCGGTCACCCTGACGGGCGTGAGCTCGATCACCGCCGACGACGTCGTGTTCGGCGAGCCGGGCGTCGACGTGCTGGGCGATCCGCTGGGCGGTCCCGGCGGCTTCGACCCGCTCGGCGACCCGATGGGCGGCCGAGGCGGCGACTACCTGCTGTTCGCCTGACCGTAGCGGCGAGGACTGAGAGGGGCGGCTTCGGCCGCCCCTTTTCCATGTGCCCCCCTTGCGGGAGAGGGTTCGCGCTCACGCGCGGGAGATCTGTGCCGCACCTGTGAACTATCGTTCACTTGCCCACAATCTCAGGATGAGCCAGCGTCGCCGCGATTAAAGTCGGGGGACTTTCATGCTGACCGTCGAGAACCTCACCCACGTCTACAGCAACGGCACGCGCGCGCTGGACGGGGTGAACCTGAGCATCGCCAAGGGCATGTTCGGCCTGCTGGGGCCGAACGGCGCCGGCAAGTCGACGCTCATGCGTTCGATCGCCACCCTGCAGACCCCGACCTCGGGCGCGATCCGCTTCGGCGACATCGACGTGATCGCGGATCCGGAGGCGCTGCGCCGGACGCTGGGCTACCTGCCGCAAGACTTCGGCGTCTATCCGCGAGTGTCGGCCTACGACATGCTCGACCACATGGCGATCCTGAAGGGGGTGGCGGGCGGCCGCGAGCGCAAGGAGACGGTCGAGGCGCTGCTGAACCAGGTCAACCTGTGGAGCGTGCGCAAGAAGGCGCTGGCCGGCTTCTCCGGCGGCATGCGCCAGCGCTTCGGCATCGCCCAGGCCCTGATCGGCGGCCCGTCGCTGATCATCGTCGACGAGCCGACCGCCGGCCTCGACCCGGAGGAGCGCAACCGCTTCCTCAACCTGCTGGCCGAGATCGGCGAGAACGTGGTGATCATCCTGTCGACCCACATCGTCGAGGACGTGGCCGACCTGTGCCCGCGCATGGCGGTGCTGGCCGGCGGCAAGATCCAACTGGAGGGCGCGCCGCTGGAGCTGACCCAGCGACTGGCCGGCCGGGTCTGGAAGAAGAGCATCGACAAGAGCGAGCTGGAGGCCTGCCGGGCCCGCTACGAGGTGATCTCCACCCGCCTGTTCGCCGGGCGCACGATGATCCACGTGCTGGCCGACACCGATCCGGGCGACGGCTTCGAGCCGGTCCAGGGCGGGCTTGAGGACGTCTACTTCTCGACGCTGTCGGCCTCGCGCCGCGCGGCCGCCTGAGGCCTGTCGCCATGTTCGGAAAGATCGCGGGCTTCGAGTTCCGCTACCAGCTGCGCCAGCCCGTCTTCTGGGTGGTGGGCATCCTGTTCTTCCTGCTGTTCTTCGCCCTGATGGCGGCCGAGCAGTTCCATCTCAGCTCGGGCGGCAACATCCACAAGAACGCGCCCACCGCCGTCGCCATGATGCACATGGTCGGCGCCATGTTCTTCATGTTCGTCACCACCGCCTTCGTGGCCAACGTGGTGGCGCGCGACAGCGACACGGGCTTCGGGCCGATCGTCCAGTCCACCCGCATCACCAAGTTCGACTACCTGTACGGCCGGTTCCTGGGGGCCTTCCTCGCGGCGTCGGTCTGCTTCCTGAGCGTGCCGCTGGGGACCTTCGTCGGCTCCCTGGCGCCCTGGGTCGATCCCGAGACGCTGGGGGCCAATCACCTGGCCGACTACGCCTACGGCTACTTCGTCATGGGCCTGCCGGGCGTGTTCCTGACCTCGGCCATCTTCTTCGCGCTGGCCACCGTCACCCGCTCGATGATGTGGACCTATGTCGGCGTCGTCGGCTTCCTCATCGCCTGGACGACGGCGGCGATCTCGCTGGACCGGCCCGAGTTCCGCGACACGATGGCGGTCGTCGAACCCTTCGGCCAGGCGGCGTTCGCACAGGCGACGCGCTACTGGACCGCCGCCGAGCAGAACGCCGCCGCGCCCGCGCTGGAAGGATTCCTGCTCTGGAACCGCCTGCTGTGGACCGGGATCGGCTTCAGCATGCTGGCCCTGGCCTACGTCCTGTTCCGGTTCGAGACCAAGGGCGCCAAGGCCAAGAAGGCCGAGAAGCTGAAGCGGATGACCGAGGCCAAGGCCGAGGCCCCCGCCGCGGCCGGCCCGCTGCCCAAGCCCCGCTTCGGCGCCGCGACCGGCCTCGCGCAGCTGCGGACTCGCACGAAGCTGGAGATGGGCCAGGTGTTCAAGAGCCCGGCCTTCTTCGTGCTGCTGGCGCTGGGCCTGTTCAATTCGATCGGCGGCCTGTGGTTCGCCGACGAGATGTACGGCTCGCAGATCCGTCCGGTGACCTCGACCGTCATCCAGACCCTGAACGGCACCTTCAGCCTGATCCCGATGATCATCGCGATCTACTACGCCGGGGAACTGGTCTGGCGGGAGCGCGACCGGCGCACCCATGAGATCATCGACGCCACCGCCTTGCCGGACTGGGCCTTCGTCGCCCCCAAGACGCTGGCCATCGCGCTCGTGCTGGCCTCGACCCTTCTGATCAGCGTCGTGGCCGGCGTGCTGGTCCAGGCCATGAAGGGCTACGCCAACTTCGAACTCGGCAAGTACCTGCTGTGGTACGTGCTGCCTCAGGCGATCGACTTCACCCTGCTGGCCGTGCTGGCGGTGTTCATGCAGACCGTCGCGCCGCACAAGTTCGTCGGCTGGGGCCTGATGCTCCTGTTCATCATCTGGGGCTTCGCCTCGGGCAGCCTCGGCCTCGACCACAACCTGTACAACTACGCCGGCGGGCCGCGCGTGCCGCTGTCCGACATGAACGGCCAGGGCGACTTCTGGAAGGGCGCGGCCTGGTTCCGGGCCTACTGGTCGGCCTTCGCCCTGCTGTTGCTGGTGATCAGCTACGGCCTGTGGCGGCGCGGGACCGAGACGCGCATGTGGCCGCGACTGCGCCGCCTGCCGCGGCGGCTCAGCGGCCCGGCCGGCGCGCTGGCCGTCCTGGCGGTGCTCGTCTTCGTCGGGACCGGGGCCTACATCTTCGTCAACACCAACGTCTGGAACGAGTACCGCAACAACAAGGACGAGGACCGCTACCTCGCCGACTACGAGAAGGCCCTGCTGCCGTTCGAGAAGACGCCGCAGCCGAACGTGGTCAGCGTCAAGCTCGACCTCGACCTGCACCCGCACGAGCCGCGGCTGCACGCGCTGGGCGGCTACGTGCTGGAGAACCGCACCGACAAGCCGCTCGACGCCGTGCACCTGCGCTTCGACCGCGACGTGAAGATCAAGCGCCTGGCCATGGCCGGCGCGCGGGAAGAGAAGACCAAGTACGAGCGCTTCAACTACCGGATCCTCAAGTTCGACCGGCCGCTGCAGCCGGGCGAGTTCCGCACCCTGGTGTTCGAGACCGAGCTGTCCCAGCGCGGCTTCAAGAACCGCGGCAACACCACCCGGCTGGTCGACAACGGCACCTTCGTGAGCAACGCCGAGTTCGCGCCGCAGGTCGGGATGAACCGCAACGGCATGCTGCAGGACCGGGCCAAGCGCCGGAAGTACGGCCTGCCGCCCGAACTGCGTCCGGCCAAGCTGGAGGACGCCAGCGCCTACGGCCGCAACTACATCGGCGCCGACTGGGTCAACGCCGACATCACCGTGACCACCGACGCCGACCAGACCCCGATCGCGCCGGGCTACAAGATCAGCGACGTGACCAAGGGCGAGCGGCGCACCGCGCGCTTCCGCACCGAGGCGCCGATCCTGCACTTCTTCTCGGTGCAGTCCGCCCGGTACGAGGTGAAGAGCGAGACCTACAAGGGCGTCGAGCTCGCGGTCTACTACGACCGCCAGCATCCCTGGAACGTCGACCGGATGATCTCGTCGCTGAAGTCGGGGCTGGACTACTACCAGGCTGAGTTCGGCCCCTATCAGTTCCGCCAGGCGCGGATCATCGAGTTCCCGGGCTACGCCGACTTCGCCCAGGCCTTCGCCAACACCATGCCGTACTCCGAGGGCATCGGCTTCGTCGCCGACTTCCGCGATCCGGAGAAGATCGACTACGTCACCTACGTGACCGCCCACGAGCTGGGCCACCAGTGGTGGGCGCACCAGATCATCGGCGCCGACGTGCAGGGCTCGACCTCGCTGTCGGAGACCCTGGCCCAGTACTCGGCCCTGATGGTGATGGAGAAGACCTACGGGCCGGACAAGATCCGCAAGTTCCTGAAGTACGAGCTGGACAACTATCTGCGCTCGCGCGGCGGCGACGTGATCGGCGAGATGCCGCTGATGCGGGTGGAGAACCAGGGCTACGTCCACTACCGCAAGGGCTCGCTGGTCATGTACCTGCTGAAGGACGAGATCGGCGAGGAGGCGGTCAACCGCGCGCTCCGCAACCTGCTCCAGAAGCACGCCTTCAAGGGCGCGCCCTACCCGACCTCGAAGGACCTGGTGGCGGCGCTGCGCGCCGAGGCCGGGCCCGAGCACCAGCAGCTGATCACCGACCTGTTCGAGAAGATCACGCTCTACGACCTGAAGGCCAAGGACCTGAAGTCGAAGAAGCGGGCCGACGGCAAGTGGGACGTGACGGTGACGGTGGAGGCGCGAAAGCTCTACGCCGACGCCAAGGGGGCGGAGACCGCCGCCCCGATCCTGGGCGAGAGCTTCGACCTGGGCCTGTTCACCGCCGAGCCGGGCAAGAAGGACTTCGACAAGTCCGACGTGATCCTGTTCGAGCGCCGGCCGGTGAAGTCGGGCCGCCAGACCTTCACCTTCACGGTGGACAAGGCGCCGACCTGGGCGGGCGTGGACCCGTACAACAAGCGCATCGACCGCAACTCGGACGACAACCTGACCAAGGCCGGGGCGTAGGGGTTCGAGCGCTGAAGGACTGAGAGGGGCGGCTTCGGCCGCCCCTTTTTTGTTTGCTCCCTCTCCCCTTGCGGGAGAGGGTTCGCGTTAATCCGTCATCCCGGCCGTAGCGGAGCGAAGCGCAGCGGAGAGCCGGGACCCAGCAAGCGCGACGCGTGTTGCAGCCCGCGTCTCGCAGCGTTCAGGTCGAGTTGCTGGGTCCCGGATAAGCGCTGCGCGCTTTCCGGGATGACGGTCGTTAAATGCGATAGGCCGCGGGATCTTCACGCGTTCGCCGGCTTGGGTGGGCGGTAGAGCTTGCTCCAGTAGAAGTCCTGCACCATCCGCGAGGCCCTGGAGCGCACCGCCTTCAGGGCGGCGCGGCCGGCCAGGGAGTTCCCCCGGACCAGGCGCAGCAGGGCGCGCTGGCGGCCGCCCATCCTGGCCTTGTACTCCTCGTCGCCGTGGCCGAAGTCGAAGCTGCGGATGCCCGCGCCGTAGCACCAGCCGATCAGCTCCTCCATCAGAAGCCGCCCCGGGGAGAGCCTGGCCACCGGCCCGGCCTCATAGGTCGGCATCAGCCAGTAGAAGGTGTCGCTGGAGACCATGCCCAGGTGCGTCGCCACGATCCGGTCGCCGACCTTCAGGGCCGAGAGGTGGGCCTGCTGACCGAAGTCCTCGCGGGCGGCGACCTGGGAGAAGTAGGCGCTCCAGCCGGGCGTCTGGAAGTAGTCCTTGCCGGCGGTCTCCAGGTAGCGCCGGGTCTTCTGCTCGACCATGGCGTCGAAGAACTGGCGCGCGACCAGCGGCTCCCGGGCGATCTCGAACGACACCGGCCCCAGGTCCTGCAGGCGGCGGCGCTTGCGGCGGCTGTCGACGGCGTAGGGGTTCAGGCCGCGCTGGTAGTCGTCGTAGGCGCCGTCGAGCGGCAGGGCCCAGCCGGACTCCGAGCTCGAGCCAGACAGCCAGCGCAGCGGGTTCGGCTTGCCCTCGATCTCGGCCGGCATCTTGTCGAGGTCGGCGATGTCGAAGGCCGGCAGGGCCGCGCGCAGGGCGGCCCACAGCGCCTGGGCGCCCTCCCAGTCGATCTCTCCCGCGGCCGGGCCGAGCCGCACCGGGCCGGCGTAGTCGACCACGCCGCCGTCCAGGAAGGTGAGGGTCTTGAGGCCGTAGCGGCGCTCCAGCCCCAGCGGCAGCAGCATGACGCGGCGGCCGTCGTCGGCGCCGACCCGCACGAACACCGGCTCGGTGCGCCGGGCCTGGCCCATGGTGTCCAGCCACAGCGACAGATAGGCCGGCGACTGGAACAGGCAGGCCGCGCCGGGGTCGCCGCCGGCCGGCTCGGCCCAGGCCGCGGCCCACTGCGAAAAGCTCAGGGTCTCGACCTTGAACGCCATGTCAGCTCCCCGTCCGCCAGGCCCCGAGCTGAGCGGTGATGGAGCGGAACAGCGGGTGCGGGGGGTATGTTCCGGGAACGCCAGATCTCCCCCCTCTGGGGGGAGCCGCCCGCGCAGCGGGCGTGGGGGCTCCAGCGGAGCGCGGCGTGAGCCGCCTCACATCCCGTCACCCTCGGGACAAGCCCGAGGGTGACGATGTGGGATCGTCGCGCTCCGCTGGAGGCCCCCACGCCGCCTTCGGCGGCTGCTCCTCCGAGGGGGGAGATCTTAGGTTGCCCTTGGCGCCCCGCCTCGGCTCTGGTCTGTTCCGGCGCATGAACGCTTCCGCTCCCATCACCGTCGAGGCCCTGTATCAGCGGGCCCTGGCCGGCGACACCGCCGCCCAGTTCGCCCTGGCCCGCGTACTGGACCGCGAGGGCCGCCACGACCAGGCGGTGGCCTGGCTGCAGCGGGCGGCCGACGCGGGCGATGCGGCCGCGGCCGGCTGGCTGGGCGCGCGCCTCTTGGTCGGGCGGGCCGCCCCGTTCGCGCCCGACGCCGGCGCGGCCCTGGTCGAGCGCGCGGCGCAGGGAGGCTCGGCCGAGGCGCAAGTGCGGCTTTCGGTGCTGGCCGCCACCGGCGCCGGCCGGCCGCAGGACTGGACGGCGGCGCTGGACTGGCTGGCCCGCGCCGCCCAGGGCGGCGACGCCGGCGCGCGCACCCAGCTGGCCCTGCTGGCCGCCCTGTCGTCCCGCCCGGCCATCCCGGGCGCGGTCGACCCGTGGGCGACGGCGCGCGCGCAGATCAGCCTGGACGCCTGGCTGACCCCGCCGCCGGCCGAAGTGCTGTGCGAGACCCCGCACGTGGCCCGCCTGCCGGGCTTCCTGCATCCGGCCATCTGCGACTGGCTGATCGAGCGGGTGCGCCCGCGCCTGGCCCCGGCCCGGGTCTATGACGCCGAGGCCGGCGGGCGGCGCGAGCACGAGATGCGCTCCAACACCGGAGCCGGCTTCGGCCTGCTGGACACCGACCTGATCCTGGCCCTGGTGCGCGCCCGCGCCGCCGCCGCCGCCGGCGTGCCGGCCGCGGTGCTGGAGCCGACCAACGTGCTGCACTACGAGGTCGGCCAGACCTTCGAGCCGCACTTCGACTTCGTCGATCCGGAGGTGGCGCACTTCGCCGACGACCTGCGCCTGCGCGGCCAGCGCACCACGACCCTGCTGGTCTATCTGAACGACGACTTCGAGGGCGGCGAGACCGCCTTCCCCGACGCCGGCCGCAGCTTCCGCGGGGCCAAGGGCGACGCGCTGATCTTCCGCAACGTCGACGCCGAGGGGCGCCCGGACCGGGCCAGCCTGCACGCCGGGACGCCGCCGACGCGGGGCGAGAAGTGGCTGCTGTCGCAGTGGATCCGCGACCGGGCGCAGCCGATCGTTTGAGCGCGGCGGCAGATCTCCCCCCTTGGGGGAGCCGCCCGCGCAGCGGGCGTGGGGCCTCCAGCGGAGTGCGAGCTATCCACGTCGTCACCCTCGGGCTTGTCCCGAGGGCCCAGCGTTCAGCGCGCAATACGGCCCGACACGTTCGCGCACCGGATGACTGGGCCCTCGGACAAGCCCGAGGGTGACGGGTGGTGGAGCGGAGCTCGCGCGCTCCGCTGGAGCCCCCCATCGCCGCTTACGCGGCTCCCTCCCCCCGGCGGAGGGAGATCTATTCGCCCCCTACTGCACCGTCGCCTGCAGCATGGTCAGGGCCTGGCGGCAGAGGTCTTCGCACCGGTGGCAGGCGTCGGCGCACAGGCGGCAGTGCGGGTGGTCGGCGGCGTGCATCGAACACTCCTGGGCGCAGGTGGCGCAGGCGGTGG
Source organism: Caulobacter sp. 17J80-11 (assembly GCF_014349105.1). Classification (GTDB taxonomy): domain Bacteria; phylum Pseudomonadota; class Alphaproteobacteria; order Caulobacterales; family Caulobacteraceae; genus 17J80-11. The sequence continues at coordinate 103,873 of NZ_JACSJI010000010.1, forward strand.
CGCAGGTCTCCAGCAGGCGGATCAGGGTCGGCGTGTTGGCCCCGGTGCGGCGCGTGGCGGTCGAGCCGGTCGCCAGGCAGATGTCGGCGCAGTCGAGGTCCAGCCGGATGCACTGGCGCAGGCGCACCACGTCGTCCTCGCCCAGGCACGCGTCGGCGCAGGCGATGCAGATCTGGGCGCAGTCGTAAGCCGCCTCCACGCAGCGGGTCAGGATCTCCTGCCCCGGCCCGCCGCGGGCCTGGGGATGCAGGGTCATCATCTGCTGGACGTGCATGGGGGACGCTCCGGGACTGGCGGTGTGGGAAGTGCGCCGGCAACGGGCGCGCGGGGGGCGCGGTTCCGGGGGTTTTGGCGTTTTGTCCGAACAGGATTTCCCGGGGCGGCGGGAAAAATGTTCACTTAATGTTCTCTTTTTGCTTGACCGGCCCGGGGCGGTCGGCTATCCCCCCGACACGGTGGACGGCTGCGCCTGAGGCGCGGGCTGACCGGATTTCTCCTGACATTGCGACCGCGTGAACCTTCTCCCCTTGAGGGAGAAGGAGGGACCCGCGCGCCGGAGCGAAGCGCAGGCCTGCGCGGGAGAATGAGGGGTTTCGCGACCTCTCGGCCCAGCGGCGGCTTGGCGCGAGCTCGGAGAGCGCAGCGCGACCCCTCATCCTCCCGCGCGGACCTCCGGCCCGAAAGGGCCTCCGGTGCGCGGGCTCCGTCCTTCTCCCTCAAGGGGAGAAGGGTTCTGAAAGCTTGGAGCTCCCCCATGCCGCGACCTTCGGATTACCGCGAGCACTACGGGGCGGTGGCGGAGGCGGCGCTGGCGGAGGGGGCGAGCCTGAGCGAGGCGGCGGCGGGGTTGTGCGTGGGGGCGCGCACCCTGCGGCGGTGGGCGGCGGCGTTTCCGGCCTTCGGCGCGGCGCTGGCGCGGGGGCTGGCCGAGGGCGCGCGCCGGCGGGCGCAGTACCGGGACGGGTGCGCCGGGCGGGTCGAGGCTCTGCTGGCGGAGGGCCTGTCGGGGCGGGAGGTGGCGGCGGAGCTGGGCGTGTCGCCGGCGACCCTGGCGGACTGGCGCGCGGCGCACGCCGACTTCGCCCAGGCCTGGGCGCGCGGGACGGCGCAGGCCCGGCGGCGCGGCATTTCGGGCGGGACTCGGTATCGGCCGGAGTTCTGCGAGATCGCGACGGCGTGCCTGGCCAAGGGCTGGTCGCAGACGGTGCTGGCCGACGAGCTGGGGGTCAGCCGCAGGACGCTGGCGAGCTGGATCGAGCGGCACGGGGCGTTCGCGGAGGCGGTGGAGCGCGGGCGGATCAAGGGCGCGCGACTGTGGGAGAGCCGGCTGGAGGCGGTGGCCGCGGCCGGCAGCGTGCAGGCCGTCATCTTCGCGCTGAAGCGGCTGGATCCGGAGCGCTGGGATGCGGAGCGGGCCCCTTCCACCGCCTTCGGCGGTCCCCCACCCCCAAAGGGGGAGGAGAGGGCCACGCGGATCGAGACGGTGTTCGTGGAGCCGAAGCCCGCGCTCCCCTCTCCCCTTGCGGGAGAGGGAGGGGCCCGGCGCGAAGCGACGGGAGGGTGAGGGGTCGCACTGCGCTTTCAGACCTCGCGCGCGGCGGTCGGCGAGCGGACAGGTCGCGAGACCCCTCACCCGCCCACGCTGACCTTCCCCCGGCGTTCGCCGGGGTCCGGTGCGTGGGTCCCACCCTCTCCCGCAAGGGGAGAGGGATCGCGCTCAGACGCTCGGGCTTGTCCCGCGGGTGACGATGATCAGGGCGAGGGCGGCGGGGCGGTTCGCCCCTCCCCCGCTTCGCAGGGGAGGAGAGCATGACGTCGACCCTTCGGTTCGAACGGCCGAGCGTGTTTCGGCCGCTGGTGGGGCCGGCCCGGTACAAGGGGGCGTGGGGCGGGCGGGGGTCGGGGAAGTCGCACTTTTTCGCCGAGCTGCTGATCCAGCGCTGCCTGGAGGGGCCGACGCGGGCGCTGTGCGTGCGCGAGGTGCAGGTCAGCCTGGCCCAGTCGGTGAAGCGGCTGATCGAGGACAAGATCGCGGCGCACGGGGTGGCCGGGACGTTCGAGGTGCGGCGCGACCGGATCGGTACGCCGGGCGGCGGGCTGATCGTGTTCCAGGGCATGCAGGACCACACCGCCGAGTCGGTGAAGTCGTTCGAGGGCTTCGACATCGCCTGGGTCGAGGAAGCCCAGACCCTGTCGGAGCGGAGCCTGACCCTGCTGCGGCCGACCCTGCGCAAGCCGGGTTCGGAGCTGTGGTTCTCGTGGAACCCGCGACGGCGGACCGATCCGGTCGACCGGCTGCTGAGGGGCGAGGTCCCGCCGCCGGGGGCCGCCGTGGTGCGGGCGCTGTGGTCGGACAATCCGTGGTTTCCGGCCGAGCTGGAGGCCGAGCGGCAGTTCGACCAGGAGCGCGCGCCGGAGCGCTACGCCCACGTGTGGGAGGGCGACTACCTGGCGGTGACCGAGGGGGCCTATTTCGCCGCCCAGCTCAACGACGCGCGCAAGACCGGGCGGGTGGGCGCGGTGGCGGCCGACCCGCTGGTGCGGGTGCGGGCGTTCTGGGATCTGGGCGTCAGCGACGCCACGGCGATCTGGGTGGCGCAGTTCGTCGGGCGCGAGATCCGGGTGCTGGACTATGGCGAGGGCCAGGGCCAGCCGCTGGCCTACTACGTGGACTGGCTGCGGCGGCGCGGCTGGGGCGAGGCGCTGTGCGTGCTGCCCCACGACGGGGCGGAGCGGGACGCGGTCAGCGCCGTGCGGTTCGAGGACCACCTGCGCCAGGCCGGCTTCGAGGTGACGACGGTCAGAAACCAGGGCCGCGGCGCGGCCATGCAGCGGATCGAGGCGGCGCGGCGGCTGTTTGCGCGCATCTGGTTCGACGCCGAGAAGACCGAGGCCGGGGTGGAGGCGCTGGGCGCCTATCACGAGCGGCGCGACGAGGCCCGGCGCGTGGGGCTGGGGCCGGCGCACGACTGGGCGAGCCATGCGGCCGACGCGTTCGGGCTGATGTGCGTGGCGTACGAGGAGCCGCAGGTGCGGCTGCGGCCGGAGGGGCGCGCGGGCGTGCGCCGGCCGGGCGGGTGGATGGGGTGATGAGCGCGTAGATCTCCCCCCAAGGGGGGAGATCTTTTCTGTCTCGGAAGCTGACACCGGGCGCTCCGCTGGAGGCCCCCACGGCGGCTTTCAGCCGCCTGCTCCCCCCGCCGGGGGGAGATCTTTGAAATAGCAGGAGAGAGACGATGGACGAGGACCACGCACCGGCGGGCGGCGGATCTCGCGTTCAGAGGCCCTGGTAGACGAGCCGGGTGAAGAAGGCGGGATCGATGACGAAATTCCCCCACTTGGCGTCGTACGCCGCCGTCGGCTTCGCCGCGAGGACCTCGTCGAGCGATTTTCCTTGCGCTTTCAAGGCCGCCACGTTGTCGCGAACGCCGACCAGCATGTCGCGGAAAGCGGCGAGCTGAGCCCGGTTTCCTACGGGGCCGTGGCCAGGCACGATCAGCGTCTTGTCGGTGACGCGGCCGAGGTCGACGTTCACCGCTCGGATCATGCCGTCGATGCCTCCGCCGTGGGCGTTGTCGATGAAGGGATAGACCCCGTTCCAGAAAGTGTCGCCGGTCGCCAGCACGTCCGGCTCGACGAAGTACACCGAGAGGTCGCCGTCGGTGTGGGACGGCTCGTACGGCCTGATCAGGATCGTGGTCCCGCCGAACTTCATCGTCCGGTCGCGCGCGAGAATTTCGGTGGGTCGCCCGGCCGGGGGCAGTGGCTGGAAAGTAAAATTCCAATCTTCGACCCGCTCGCTTCGAGAGACGTATTTGAGCGTGTTCGGGGTCGCGACGATCACTGCGCCAAGGTCGTGCACCCACGGATTGCCGTCGGTGTGATCCCAGTGCCAGTGCGTATTGGCCAGGTATTTGACTGGCCCGCCGCCCAATTGGTTGAGCGCCGCCTCGACGCGCGGACGTGAGACGGCGATTCCGGCGTCGACCATGAACTTGCCGTCAGGTCGGGCCAGCACCGTGATGTTGCCGCCCGAGCCTTCGAGCATGCTCAGACCTCCGCGCAGCGGCGTCGTCGTAATCTCGGCCCTAGCGGCTTCGGCGTTGATTTTCGTGACGGGGCTGTCGGCCTGCGCTGACGCCTGACCGGCGCCGGCGCAGCCCAGAGCGGCGGCCAGCAGCAGCGCGCGGAGCTTTGAGGTCATAGCCGTCTCCCGGTCGTTGTCCGTTGGGCGGCTCAACGGGGTCGGAACCGGGCCTGTTCCGGCGCCAGGGACCTCACCGCCTCATCGTCACACCTCGGTCTCACGCCTCGGCCAGCGACGTCGCCGCCTCGATGCGGGCCATATGGGCGCTTCCCCACTCACACAGGGGCGCAGCCGCGACCGCCAGGGTGCGCCCAAATTCCGTGAGGGCGTATTCCACCTTCGGGGGCACCGTCTGGTAGTCGCGACGCTCGACAAGACCGTCGCGCTCCATCTCGCGCAATTGCTGGATCAGCACCTTTTCGCTGACGCCGCCGACCAGACGGCGGAGCTCGCCAAACCGGCGCGGCCCCGGTCCCAGGTGGTACAGGATCAGCAACTTCCATTTGCCCCCGATCACCGCGAGGGCGGCCTCCAGGCCGCAGCCGAACGAACGGTCCATTCCGGCGTCCCATCGATTTCCAGGCACTTACCAAAAGGTAGGTACTGGTCGGGCCGAAACCACCCCCCATCTGCCTGACGCGGCTCGGCCCACCCGGTTCGAGCCGCGCACGAGTTCAAGATCGGAAATGCGTGAGGAGTACCGACATGGGCAGACTCGAAGGCAAGGTGGCCGTGGTCACCGGCGGCAACAGCGGCATCGGTCTGGCGACAGCCGAGCGGTTCGTCGCGGAAGGCGCCCGCGTGTTCGTCACCGGACGGCGCCAGGCGGAGCTGGACGCCGCGGCCGCCCGCATCGGCCGCAACGTGACGGCCGTGCGCGCCGACGTGTCAAACCTCGCCGATCTCGACCGGCTTTTCGCGACGGTGAAGGCCGAAGCGGGCCGCATCGACGTGCTGTTCGCCAACGCCGGCGGCGGCGAGTTCGCCCCCTTGGGGGAGATCACCGAAGAGCACTTCGACAGGACCTTCGCGACCAACGTGAAGGGCACGCTGTTCACCGTTCAGAAGGCGCTGCCGCTGATGGGCGAAGGGGGCTCGATCATTCTGACCGGCTCCACCGCGGCGAACGACGGCACGCCGGCGTTCAGCGTCTACGGCGCCACCAAGGCGGCGATCCGCAGCCTGGCCCGCCACTGGACCAACGACCTGCGCGGGCGCGGCGTCCGCGTCAACGTCCTGGCGCCCGGCCCCATTTCCACGCCCGGCCTGCACGGGTTGGCCGAAGACAAGGTCGCGCTGGAAGCGGCGCTGGCCGCGGACGTGCCGCTGGGCCGGATGGGCCGGCCCGAAGAAGTCGCCGCCGCCGCCCTGTTCCTGGCCTCCGACGACAGCAGTTTCGTGCACGGCTCAGAACTCTACGTCGACGGCGGCTTCGGCCAGGTCTGAGGCGCCGGCCTCTCGGACCGATCGCCGGTCCGAGAGGCCCAAGGACGGCTTCTGCTAGCGCGCCTCTCTCCCGGCCGCCCCGGTTTCGGCGCCGGCCCGCCGGGTCAGGTCCGCGGTCGAGGCCTCGATGAAGTCGAGCAGGTCGCGGTTGACCTGATCCGCGTGGGTGACCGGCATGCCGTGCGGGGCGCCGGGGTAGACCTTCAGGATCGAATTACGGATCAGCTTGACCTGCTTCTTCGCCGCCGCCTGGATCGGCACGATCTGGTCGTCGTCGCCCTGCAGGAGCAGGGTCGGAACGTCGATCTTCTTCAGGTCCTCGGTCTGATCGGTTTCCGAAAACGCCTCGACGCAGGCGTAGGCCGCCCTGATGCTGGCCAGCATGCTTTGGCGCCAGAAGTCGTCGCGCACGCCCTGGCTGACTTTGGAGCCCGGCCGGTTGGCCCCGAAGAAGGGCGCGCTCAGGTCCTTGAAGTACTGCGACTGGTCGGCGGCGACGCCGGCGCGGATGGCGTCGAACACCTCCATCGGCGTGCCTTCCGGATTGGCCGGCGTCTTCAGCATGAGGGGCGGGACGGCGCTGATCAACACGGCGCGGGCGACGCGCCCGCGGCCCGCGCGGGCGACGTATCGGGCGACTTCGCCGCCGCCCGTCGAGTGGCCGACGTGGATGGCGTCCTTCAGGTCGAGCTGCTCGGTCAGCTCGGCCAGATCCGCGGCGTAGGTGGTCATGTCGTTGCCGTTCCACGGCTGATCGGAGCGGCCGTGACCGCGCCGGTCGTGGGCGATGCAGCGATAGCCCTGGTCGGCCAGGAACATCATTTGCGACGCCCAGGCGTCTGAGCACAGCGGCCAGCCATGGCTGAAGACGATCGGCTGCCCTTCCCCCCAGTCCTTGTACCAGATCCGAGTTCCGTCCTTTGTCTTGATGTTCGGCATGGCGAACGCCCTTTCCAGGAATGTCGCCGGACAACCATGCGCGACGGACCCGCGATCCAACGCGGCCGGAGGGCGCCCACCTGCAACTGCCTTCAAATCCCTCTCCCCTTGCGGGAGAGGGAGGGGCCCGCGCGGGCCGGAGCGAAGCGAGGCTCGCGTGGGAGGGTGAGGGGTCGCGCTGCGCTATCCGCGCGCTGAACTAAGCCCCCCTGTCCTGACGCCTCGCCCCGGCACCCCTCATCCGGCGCGCACCGCGCGCCACCTTCTCCCGCAAGGGGGGAAGGAGACGGTCGAGCGCAGCGCGACCCCTCACCCTCCCGTCGCTTCGCGACGGGCCCCTCCCTCTCCCGCAAGGGGAGAGGGTTCGCGGGGGCGGACCCCGCGCTTTTCGACAGGAGACGATGATGGACGAGGACGACGCGGCGCTGGCCGCGGGCGAGGACGTGCGCGTGGAGGAGGCCCCTCCCCCGCCACCGGCGGAGGCGGAGGATCCGCTGGCGGCGGAACGAGCGGTCCTTCGACAGGCTCAGGACGAGGTGGAACGAGAGCGGGCGCGGCTTCGACAGGCCCAGGACGAGGTGGCGCGGGCGCGCCAGCACGGCGAGGTCGGGGCGCTGGACGCGCAGGTGGCGGCGTTCGAGGGGCGGGACTGGGACAAGCTGATCGCCGAGGACCCGGGCCGGGCGCAGGCCGAGTGGGTGGCGTACATGCGCGCCCGCGACCAGCGCGACCGGATGGCCGGCGAACTGGCGCGGGGGCACGCGCAGCGCCTGCAGCAGGCGCACGCGGCGGTGTCGCGGGACATCAAGGACTGGTCGCCGGAGCTGGCCGGCAAGCTGAGCGCGTTCGGGCGGTCGATGGGCTTTTCGGACGAGGAGCTGGGGGCGATCACCGACCCGCGGCAGATCAAGGTGCTGCACGCCGCCTGGTCGGGGGCGGAGCGGGCGCGGCAGGCGCAGGCGGCCGAGCAGCTGGCCACCGCGCAGAGGTACGCGCCGGTGCCGACAGTGAGCGGCGCGGCGGGCCGGATCGAGACGGCGCCGGACACGGACGACTTCCTGGCGTTCGAGCGGTTGGCGGCGGCGCGGGGGCGGTGAGCGGCGTCCCCAGATCTCCCCCCGCTGGGGGGAGGCGCCGCTGAAAGCGGCGTGGGGGGCTCCAGCGGAACGCGACCTATCCACGTCGTCACCCTCGGGCTTGTCCCGAGGGCCCAGCGTTCAGCTCGCACTTCAGCCTGACACGATCGCGTACCGGATGACTGGGCCCTCGGGACAAGCCCGAGGGTGACGGGTGGTGGGGCGGCCGCTGTTGCGAAACCCCTCACCCTCCCACCGGCCTTCGGCCGGCGGGCCCCTCGTTCGTCGCGGCGATCGACAAATCGTTGTCGATCGCAACCGGCCTGCGCAGCAGGCCGGCGTTCCTCACCCCGCAAGGGGAGAGGGATTCATGTGCGCCCCCGGGGCGGGGGCGCGAAATCCTGAAAGGACCTACCCATGCCTCACGCCTTTGCGGCGCCGAAGGTGTTCGCCAATGCGGGCCTGCACTTCCTGAAGAACAGCCTGGTGGTGGCCAAGCTGTGCGACAGCGAGGGGATCGAGAAGTTCTTCGCCGCCGACCCGGGCGGCGGCAAGCCGGGCGGCACGGTCTATGTGAAGCGGCCGCCGGAGTTCATCGTCCGCGACGGGCGCACGGCCGCGCCGCAGGACGTGCTGGAGGGCGAGGTCGCCGTCAGCATCGACAAGCAGAAGGGGGTGGACGTGCAGTTCACCTCCCTGGAGGACACCCTGTCGGTCGACGCCTTGCTCAAGTCCAAGGTGATGAAGTCGGCGATGGGGCAGCTGGCCTCGCAGATCGACGCCGACCTGATGGCGCGGGTGCTGGAATTCCCGAACTGGGTCGGTACGCCCGGCCTGCTGGTCGACAGCCCGGCCGACTTCTTCAAGGCGCCCGAGCGGCTGGACGAGATGGCCGTGCCGGTAGAGGACCGCAACGCGGTGATGACGCCGGCCGACACCTACGCCATGGCCGGGTCGCTGCTGGCCAACGCCGCCCAGGGCGGCGAGGTGGCCAAGGGGGCGCTGCAGAAGGCCAAGATCCCGGTGCTGGGCTCGACCGAGCCGTACATGACCCAGACGGTGGCGTCGCTGACCTGCGGCACGCGCACCAACGGCACGGTGGCCGGCGCCGGCCAGGAGGTGGGTTTTCCCGCCGTGCGGACCAGTTTCCAGCAGAGCCTGAACGTGGCCGGCCTGGGCGCCGGCGGCACGGTGAAGGCCGGCGAGGTGTTCTCCATCGCCGGCGTGTGGGCGGTGAACCCGCGCACCAAGGCGCCCCTGGGCTTCCCGCAGCAGTTCGTGGTGCTGGCCGACGCCACGGCGAACGGATCGGGGGCCGCGACCCTGACCATCGCCAACCCGATCATCACGACGGGCGCGTACCAGAACGTGTCGGCCGCGCCGGCGGCCGGGGCGGCGGTGACCTGGATGGGGACGGCGGCGACCACCTATCGGCAGAACGCGGCGTTCCACAAAAGCGCGCTGAAGCTGGTCTCGGCCAAGCTGGTGACGCCGTTCAGCGGCGAGGCCGACCACGCCAGCGACCCCGACACCGGCCTGACGGTGCGCTACTGGCGCTATTCCGACGGCGCGTCGGACACCCACAACCACCGGTTCGACGTGATCTACGGCACGGCGAACATCGACCGGCGGCTGGGGACGAGATTCAGCGGGACCTAAGCTGAGACGGTGTAGCGAAAGGCCGGGACCGCTTTTACGCAGCGGCCTCCGCCGGGGCAGTCTCTGCAACGAGCGCCGGCGGCGCGACGAGCCGGTCGTAGGCCGCCGTCAGCTTGGCGGCCTCGCGCGGCCACGAGAAACGCTCGGCCGCCACCGCCGCCGAACGCTCGGCGGTGCGGCGGCGCAGGGCCTCGTCGACGATCAGCGTGCGCACCGCCGCGGCCAGTTGCTCCGGCTGGTCGCCCTGGGCGTAGACGGCGGCGTCAGACGCCAGCCGACGGGTCTCCGACAGCGGATAGGCCGCGAACGGCAGGCCCAGCGCCGCGTACTCGAAGACTTTGTTCATGCTGATCTTGTCGTTGTAGACGTTCAGCGGGTCCGGGATCACCCCGACGTCGAAGCTGCTGACCGCCGCCAGCAGGGCGTCGCCGCTGAGATAGCCGGTGAACACCATGCGGTCGGCCACACCCAGTTCCTCGGCCAGGGCGCGCACCCCCGGCAGGGCCGGGCCGTCGCCGACCACCACCGTCCGCACGCCCTCGCACGCCGGGTCGCGGGCCAGCTCGGCCACCGCTCGCACCAGGTGGTCGACCCCGTCCTGGCCGCCGATGATGCCGATGTAGCCGACCACCAGGCGGCAGCCGTCGCGCACGGCCGGATCGGCCTCGGTACGACGCATGCGCGTGCTGGTCGGCACGCTGTACACGGTCGTGACATCCTCCGGCCGCTTGCCCCCGCGTGAGATCGCGAGCTCGCGGAAGGTATCGTTGGCCGAGATCACCAAGTCGGCGGCCCGGAAGGTCGCCCGCTCGCACCAGGACAGGATGTTCCAGAACAGGCCGCGCTTGCCGAATTTGGCTTCGTAGAGCTCCGGGCAGATGTCGTGGTGGTCGAACACGAACTTCTTGCCCAGCAGCTTGAACGGCAGGGCCAGCAGGAAGATCAGGTCCGGCGGATTGCAGGCGTGGATGACGTCGAAGCCGGCGCCGCGCCATACCTTCACGAGGAGGCGCGCCTCGTGGAACAAAGCCGCCAGATACTCGACCAGGAAGGCGAACTTGCCGTCGGCTTCAAGCGGCAGGGGATGGCGCCAAACGTCGATCCCTTCCAGTCGCTCGAACCGGACGGGATACTTGTCGGTGGCCGGGCAGATCACCGACACGCGCCAGCCGGCGTCGCGCAGGGCGCAGGCCTCCTGCCAGACCCGCCGGTCGAACGGCACCGGCAGGTTCTCGACGACGATGACGCAGGATCTCACGCCCGGGCTCCGCTTGGTTTGCGCGCTCATTGGAAGGCCAGGCGCGTGTTCTGCAGCCAGGTGGCCAGGCTGTGCTCGCGACGGAGCACCAGGTAGAGGCCGACCAGCACCTTGCGGACGAGCTGAAGCTTGACCCGCCAGCCGCTGGCGGCGTTCCGCGCGAGGGCGGCCAGGGCGCCGCGGTAATACTGAGCGCGAAGCCCTTGGAAGGGATCGCGGTGTCCGATCACGCGCGCGTTCAGGAACCGCGCTCGCCGCGCGTTCGTCCACGCACGAAGGGCGTAGTCCGTGTCTTCGCCGCCGCCGTGGGGCGTGCCCAGGCCCAGCTTCTCGTCGAAGCGACCGACCGCGCGGGCGACGGCGCCGCGCACGATCAGGGTGTTCGACGAACCATAGCGGAGAAGGTCCAGCAGACGCGGGTCGACCAGTTCGGCCGGTTCCGGCGGTGCCGCCGGTCCGGACCCGCACCGGCAGAAGAACAGGTCCAGTTCGGGCGCGGCCGCGAAAGCCGCCACCACGAACTCGAGCGTCGCCGGCGCGAACCAGGCGTCGTCGTCGAGGAAGCTGACCACGTCGTCCGCGCCCATTTCGGCGCCAAACTCTTCCAGAAGGCGGTTGCGGGCCGCGGACAAGGACAGCCGCCCGTCGACCCGGCGGATAGTCGTGAACGCGGGCGCGCGCGCGGCGACTTCGGCGAGCGCGTGCTCGTCGCAATTCTGCAGCAGCAGGTAGTGCCGCACCCGCCGCCCACCGAGCGCAGCGTTCGCCGCGGACAGGGACGCGAACAGGCGGTCCAGTTCCTCCCGCCGCCCGCCCTTGGCGTCGGAGGTGTTGAAGATGCACACCGTCGAAATCGTCGCCGCGCAATCAGCGGCCGCCACACTCGTCACCTTCGCCCCCCCCGGCGCTGCTTTGGACGGCGCATGCTCGCGCCCGTAGTTCAAACGCCTCTTCTTTCCGAAGAGACGAGCTTTTCACCTGCCCCGCAGCTTCAGGCCGCGCGGCAGAACTTCTCGAAGATTTCCTGGTCGAAGCTTTGCGGCGTGAAGCGCTCGTTTCCGGACCCCGGGAAGTGCGTGATCTCTCCGAAAACGATGCGATCGCCGACGCTGTAGAGATCCACGCGTGCGAACTCAAAAGCGCGCCCGAGCTTCTCCGCCACCTCGATCATTTCCGCGAGGGCCTCGGGCTTATCGAAGTCCGGGCCGGCCGGTACACAGAGCGACACCGGGAACCGGTTCCAGTCCCGATCGTAGAACGTCCGCGAATGCCCGCCGAAGCGGTCGCTATCCACGTGAATCATGCCGACCCGGCCGTTGAACACGTAGAACTTGAAGTCCGGCGGCACGGGGTGACCGGGGGAAACCAAAAGCTCCTCGAAGATCAGCTTCGGCTGGATCCGGTTGTAGACCCACTCGCGGCAGTCATCGGAGTAATCGCGCGCCAGCCACGACCGCCCCTCCTGGTCCAATTCCTCGGCGGTCACCGCCGACTTGTCGGTCACCAGGCGGACCATTTTCGAGCCATGGGTGCCCTTCATGACGAAGGCCGAAGGCAAGGAATCGAAGAGAGCGCGATCAACACCCTCGGACACGGCGAAGACGTCGGCGAGGTAGCGATCCCCCACGTGCTCACGCACGAAGTCGCGCACGAGGTGCTTGTCCGCCGTGACCGGCATCAGAGGGTCGCGGGCGTACATCATCCGCGACACAACCAGTTCGCTGAACGAGGCCGGGCTTTTGAAGTTCGGCCAGTGGCCGTGGCGAGCGAGGAAACGCGCGCGAAGATAGATGGCGTCGGGAACGGGCCGCAGGAGCCGTTTAAGCCAACTCTTAGTAAGACTCTGCGCCATGTCTTCCCCGCCAGCGCCACCCCATGACCCGCGCTCGCGGCTCCAATAGCACGCATGACGTGTATAGGCGAGCGCTCAAGGCAACGACAATCTACACGCTGAGAGAATTGCTCCGCGCCTAGAGCTAGGCGACCGCACGAGGGCGCTCAGTTGACCTGCTCCATTTCTGGCTCAGGAGGCCGGTCAAAGCAGCCCCAGCACGTATTCCAGGGAGCTCGACAAAGCGATAGCTCATCATGGCCAGCAAACAGGACAACGGTAAAACAACAGATACGACAACCGCCGTCTTCGCCTCACCCGACGCCGCGGGGAGAACTGACGCAGCGAGCGCCGCGACAATGCACATTATAGGGAAGTGCAAAATATATAGACTATACGACCAATTCCCAATGCTGGCCGCCGGACGCCATCTCAAAACATCCCCCAACTGCCCATCTTTAATCGCAGCCACGAGGACGAGCGCCGCAGCGGACTCCAGCAAAGCAAGGGCGGGATCATGATAGGGCGAGGCTAAGACCAGGCGAATACCAACTAAGAGCGCCGCGGCAAGGAGCGCGCCTCCAGAAGCCCAACGGGGCAAAGTCGGGAGACGCCATGCGGACGCCAAAGACGCTCCCACGGCAAAGTGAACTAGGTACACGCCGAAGCTCATTCGGCCCGCATACAAGAACGCAAGAACGGCAAGTGACGCGACGAGCCCCAAGAACAGTGAAGGCCTACGCAAGCTTAACACAACAGCCGGCATGGCGACCGACCCCACCAGCTCCACGAAAATCGACCAGGCCGGGATGAGCAAGAAACTGGATAAGCCGACGAAGCTCGCGGCAACGTGCCAAAAGTCCAATTTGTTGACGTCGAAAAACTGCCGGAACCATCCGGAAGCGCCTACGACGCCCGCCGGGAACAGCACGATGTAAGCAAACCCGAACGAAACTCCGACCCAGAGCGCCGGGTAAATTCTGAAGACGCGCCTCAAATAGAAGGTAAGCGTCGAGCCTGCAGTGACGCCGCGGCGAAGCAACGACGCAGCCAAGACATATCCGCTCAACACAAAGAAAAACACGACGGCGAAATGAGCAACGCCCTCTGACGCCGCCGCCACCGCGGAAACCACGCCCGCGGTCGCGAACACGGACAAACAGTGGTGAAGCAACACAGCCATCGCAGCGATCCCGCGCGCAGACTGCAATGGATCTGGCTTGCTCATGCTTGATCGCCCCAACGAAAGGTCAGCTGTCAGCGATCGCCATCACCGGCCCGATCGACCCCATAGTTCGATAGCGACACACGACGCAGTTCGCCAGATTCGATTTTGTGACCGTTCCCGGGACTGATACTTCACTTCGCAAGTTCAGGGACCTGCTTCAATGCCCCCAGTGTCGATGCCCCGCGCAACATCCGTTCGAGATCGCGTCGTACTCGCCGCTTGGGCCCTACTGTGCTTTCTGATGCCTGCCGTCTTCCGCACGCGCGCGTTCACCGCGAAGTCGCTGGATTTTCAGGTCGCGCTGAAATTGGCGTCGGTCGGACTTTGCGCCGTCGTGATGATCTGGCTGGCCCCCAGACTATTCAAAATTCTGAAGTCGCCGGCAGGGCTTCTCTGGACAGGGTTCGTGCTCGCCGTCGCATTCAGCGTGCCGAGTTCTATGTTCCCCATGGTCAGCACCGCAGCTGTATTCACTATGATTTCTGCGTTGCTTTTTCCAAGCCTCGCGGTGTCGACGATCGGCGAGGAAACCGCAGCGAGGACCGCCATTCTGGTCCTTGGCTTGTTTTGTGCGATCTCCCTGGTCATCTTCTTCACCTCGTCGACCTTTGGACGACTGGTGGCGTCAGGCCGGCTTGGGGGCTTGGCCGGCCACCCGAAGGCCGCGGCCCAACTGGCCGGGTACTGCATCATCCTCGCGATGATCTATTTCGCCCGCACGCAGAGCCGCCTCAGTCGCACCGTCATCGCCGTTAGCGGCGCCCTGGCCGCCGCCGTCCTGATCCTGAGCGACAGCCGCACTCCACTTCTGGCCCTCGCGCTCGTATCGACGCTGTGGCTGCTGCGGAAACGCCCCAAGCTGCAACTGCTCGGCGTCAGCGCCGCCGCGTGCCTGGTCGCCCTTGTTCTAATGAACCCCCATGCCGCGGACCTTCTGAACCACGTCTCGCGGACCGGAGACTCGTCGGAAGTCCTGCAACTGAACGGGCGCAACAAGATCTGGCCGATGGCCTGGGCGCTGTCCTGGGAACGCCCGCTGACCGGGTGGGGCTATGGCGCGTCCAGTCTGATCCTCCCGAGCTATTCGTCCGCGATGGGCTTCCTGCCGGGCTACGTCGCCCCGCACGCGCACAACATGTTCCTGCACGTGCTGTTTTCATCGGGCGTGTTCGCGGCGGCTTTCTGCGTGCTCGCCTTCGTGGCGACAGTGGCGCAAGCCGTGGCCCTGAGGCACCTGCCGGCGATCTGCTTGCTGATCTTCGCCTTCGTGACCGGGCTGACGGAGTCGACGCCGTTCCTGGGGAGCGCCAACTTCGACACGGTCGGTCTCGGCCTCGGTATCGGGCTCGTGCTGGCGAGCGCGGCGAAGCGGCAGATGGAGCTCCGCAGGCCGTTCTCAGGCCAGGCCGTGGGAGCGGCGCTCGCCGCCTGAACGCACTCAGGCCGCGGATGCGGCTCCGGCGAGCGAACGACGCGCCATCATCGGCCAGATCACGAAGGCCAGCGTAGCGACGTAGGCGACGATCCAGCCGAGCATGTAGGCCGTCGTGGCGCCGACATCCAACCAGGCGTGGACGAGCAGCGGAGCGACCACGAGCGCGAACCCCGCCCCGGTCATCTGGCACAGGGCGTAACCCTTGTAGCGGCCGAGCCGGTAGATCAGCGTCTCCAGCGGCTGGATCGAGCAGGACAGGGCCAGGGCGACCGCGCAAAGGCGGAAGCTCGTGGTGAACCCCGCGAACTTGGGACCGAGGACGAACCCCAGCAGAGGCCCCGCAGCCAGGCAGGCCGCCACGGCGGCCAAGGCGCTGATCGCCAGATAGATGAACCAAGTGCGCAGGGCCTGGCGGTTCTGCGCCCCGAGATCCGTGACGTCGATCTTGGAAAACTGAAACTTGTCGACGACGTCCAGGCTGCGCAGCAACAGCCCCAGCGGCTGCATGGGCGTCCGGACGGCGGTGTAGGCCGCGACGTTGAGGGCCGGGGCGAAGCTGGCCAGCACCAACTGGGGCGCATGAATGAAACCCGCGCTCGCCAGGGTTCCGGCGCCGGACCATCCGAAGTTCGTGCGCAGGCTGCGCAGGAGCAGCAGGGCGCCATGCCCGAAGTTCGGCCGCGTCACCGACAGCATGCCTACCAAGGTCTTGGCGACGCCGAAGGCGGCCACCGCCCCGACGTAGGCCAGGAACGGCAGGCGCGCCCAGAGGGCGAGCGACGCCAGGACGAGATTGACCGACAGGTAGAGGCCGGAGCCGATCATCGGCCAGAGCGGCCGCCCATTCTTCAGCTGGAAGGCCCGATCGAAATCCAGCGAGAAGAAGATCACCAGGCAAGCCAGGAACGACAGCATCGCTTCCAGCGAGACATGGAAAACGCCGAGAGCCGCGCCGCCCGCCACGACCGCGAGCCCGACCGTCAGAACCACCGTCAGGATCAGCAGATGCTGCCCGGCCACGCCGGCCGACCGCCGCCGGAACACGCGATCGCCCAAGAGCGTCATCGGCAGTACGAAGGTCGTGCGCTGCACCGCCTGCAAGGTGATGGCGAGGGCCAGGCTGACGCCATAGGCCGCAAACTCTTCGCTCGAATAGTGCCGTGCAAGGACGACCGTCGTGACGAAGTTCGCCGCCGAGATCAGCGCCTGATCGAAAAACGAGGCGCCCCGGAGCACCTTCGGGTCGTGCAGCAACCGCCCGACACGGGACAGCCAGGACGATGGCCCCGTGGCAGTTCGCGCCGGTTCATCGGCGGCGGCGCGGCTCAACTGTACGGTCACTTTTGGTCTCAGTACGCCTGCGGATCCCGCCACAGCAGCAGCAAGGTTTGCGCCACGATCCTGGCGTCGCGCAGCAGCGACCAGCCCTCGATGTAGGCGTTGTCGGCGTTCACGCGCTTGGCCATGCAGTTGATGGTGCGGGTCTCGCCGCGGTGGCCCGTGACCTGGGCCTGACCCGTCAGGCCCGGGCGGGCGCGGAAGCGGGCGGCGTAGGCCGGCAGCAGGGCGCCGTAAAACTCGTCGTGGGCCAGGGCGTGCGGGCGCGGGCCGATCATCGACATGTCGCCCTTCAGCACGTTGAGGAGCTGGGGCAGCTCGTCGACGCTGGACTTCCGCAACAGGGCGCCAATCCGGGTCACGCGCGCGTCGCCGGCGGTGGCCTGGCGCACGGCGGCGCCGTCCTCGGCCACGGTCATGGTGCGCAGCTTGTAGATCTGGAACACCTGGCCGTTCAGGCCGGTGCGGCGCTGGCGGAACAGGGCCGGGCCCTTGGATTCCAGACGAATCGCGGCGGCGACCAGCAGCAGCAAGGGAGCGAACAGCACCAGCAGGGCGGCGGCGGCGACCACGTCGCAGGCCCGCTTCAGGCGGCTGGCGGCGGGGCCGGCCAGGGACGCGGGTGCGACATCCGGGCACGGGACCGCGGCGACCACCGCCGTTTCGGCCGTGCTAGGAAACGCATCGAACATGTACTCGCCCCCCGTACAACCATGCCCTGTAAGCTAGGCCGTTCCAGTAACGGTTTTTTAAGCACGTTCAAGTCCCGACGTTCCGGGACACGAACAATTAACGCAGGAGTTGTACGACCGGCGCAGTCAGGAGTTGTCGATGTCCCGTTTTGACACGATCGGCGCAGGCCCCACGCGGGCGTCGTCGGCGCAGAGCCGGTCCCGCGGGACGCGGCGCTGGCCGCCGATGGTGGCGCTGAGCGCGGCGGCGGCGGTGTCGGCCGGGCTGTGGGTGGCGATCGCGGCGGCGGTCAAGGCGCTGCTCTGAAGCGTCAGCGCTGATCCGGGCTCCAGGCTCGACCTTAACGCTCACTTTTCAAAATCTGCCGCGCGCCCTCCCCTTTGGCGTCACCCTCGGGCTTGTCCCGAGGGCCCAGGCCTGCGGTGCGCGAGCGTGTGGGGCCGACGTGCGAGCTGAACGCTGGGCCCTCGGGACGAGCCCGAGGGTGACGACACCAGGAAACCTCGCGTGTCCGAACGGTTGGTGCGGCTGAACGCGAGCGCTCCGCTGGAGCCCCCCATCGCCCGCTGTGCGGGCTCCTCCCCCCAGTGGGGGGAGATCTGCCGCGCGCTCTCCCCTTTGGCGTCGCCCTCGGGCTTGTCACGAGGGCCCAGGCCTCCGGTGCGCGAGCGTGTCGGGCCGACGTGCGAGCTGAACGCTGGGCCCTCGGGACGAGCCCGAGGGTCACGACACTTGGAAGCGTCGAGCTCTGGGTCTCCGCTTGCGCTGGGATGAGCGGGTTGGGGGCTGAACGCGGGCGCTCCGCTGGAGCCCCCATCGCCCGCTAGGCGGGCTCCTCCCCCCAGAGGGGGGAGATCTTTGAGAGGCGGGCGGCGATGAAGATCGCGGCGGCGAGCGGGGCCAGCAGCAGGGCGTAGAGCGGCAGCAGGATCGCGGCGGCGAGGAGGGCGAAGGCGTCGCGCAGGCGTCTGGACACGGGCTTCCCTCCTCTGGCTGGCGTGGAGCTTAACCTTAACTTGAGCGGGCGCGCGCCGGCAAACCCTTGTTCGGTGTGTTCCCTCTGCCCTTGCGGGAGAGGGGGCGAGCGGACAGCGCAGCGCGACCCCTCACCCGCCCACGCGGACCTCCCCCGGCTTGCGCCGGGTCCGGTGCGTGGGTCCCTCCCTCTCCCGCAAGGGGAGAGGGTTAAGCGGGCGCAGCCCTCCCCCCGAATTTCACGGACTGGCCCGGGCGTTGCACCGGTCGCTTCCGACTGAGTTCAGCCGCGTCGGATTCGTGACGAAATGAAACGCCTCTCCGCACCGACCCGCGTCGCCCTTCTGGGCGGGGCCGTGGATCTGGTCACGCCGGACGAGGTGCTGGACTTCGCGGCCGAGCGGATCGCGGCGGGCGAGCCGGGGGTGGTGGCCAACCACAACCTGCACAGCCTGGCCCTGCTGAAGACCGAACCGCGGATGCGGGCGCTGTACGACGTGGCCGACCTGATCGAGATCGACTCCGTGCCGCTGGTCTGGTGGGGCCAGCTTTTGGGGCGGCCGCTGTCGCGGGCGCACCGCTGCACCTACCTGGACTGGCGCGACGCGTTCTGGCGGCGCGCGTCCGAGGGCGGCTGGCGGGTGTTCTATCTGGGCGCCGCGCCGGGTGTGGCGGAGGCGGCGGCGGAGAAGCTGCGGGAAGAACGGCCCGGAGTCGTGATTGAGACTCACGACGGATTTTTCGACATGACGCCGGGCTCGGCGGGGAACGAGGCGGTGCTGGCCCAGATCGAGGCGTTCGGGGCGGACGTGGTGTTCGTGGGCATGGGCATGCCGCGCCAGGAGCTGTGGATCGCCCAGAACCGCGCGCGGCTGACCCGCGGCGTGCTGTTCCCGGTGGGCGGGGCGTTCGACTACGAGGCCGGGGTGCAGGCGGCGGCGCCGCGCTGGCTGGGCCGGCTGGGGCTGGAGTGGCTGTACCGGTTCGCGCGCGACCCGGGGCGGCTGTTCGAGCGGTATTTCGTCGAGCCGTGGACCCTGGCCGGGGCGGCGGCGGAGGACGTCGTGGCGGCGGTGGTGGGGGTGGGGGCGAAGGTCCCAGCCAAGCGCGCGGGCGGCGCCCTGAATCGCCCCTCTCCCCTTGCGGGAGAGGGAGGGGCCCGCGCCGGAGCGTGAGCGAAGGCGTGGGAGGGTGAGGGGTCGCACTGTACTGTCCGGCCTCGCGCCTAGCCGCCGACGATCGGAGCGGTCGCGAAACCCCTCACCCTCCCAGGCTTCGCCTGGGCCCCACCCTCTCCCGCAAGGGGAGAGGGGATTTCGAGCTTGGCTAAACCGGCGCGGTCCGCTGGAGGCCCCTCGCCCTTCCCTCTTAGCGTCACCCTCGGGCTTGTCCCGAGGGCCCAGCGTTCAGCTCGCGCTTCGGCCGGAAGGGATCGCGCACCGGATGTCTGGGCCCTCGGGACGAGCCCGAGGGTGACGACACCGGGAAAGGTCGCGCTGAGCGGGTTTGGGGCTGAACACGCGCGCTCCGCTGGAGCCCCCCACGCCGCCCTCTGGGCGGCGGCTCCCCCCAGAGGGGGGAGATCTTCCCTCGTCAGCCCTTCGGCTTCGGATCGCGGACGGCCGCGGCGTAGGCGACGCCGAGCAGGGTGGCGAAGGCCAGCACGATGGAGGGTTCCTGGAGGGCGTAGTCGCTGAGGCCGTGGAGGCCGATCAGCAGGGCGGCGCAGGTCGTGGCGCGCAGCCACACGACGCCGCGGCGACGGGGGTCGCGGGCGGCCAGCGTGATGCGGGCGAGCGGCCAGGCGACCAGGGCGAGCAGGGGCAGGAAGCCCAGCAGGCCGACCGTCTCCAGCTGTTCGAGCCAGGCGTTGTGGGCGGCGCGGATCCGCCAGAGCGTGTCGTAGTTCCCTGGAGTCATGATCGCGTCGTTGATCGCCTCGAACGAACCCGGGCCATAGCCGACCAGGGGCGAGGCCTGGAAGGCGCGCCAGTGGGCTTCGAAGATGGCGCGGCGGACCTCGGCGTCCTCGAGCGCCAGGCCGAAGCGCTGGACGGCGAGCTCGCCGCCGTTGAGCGCCAGGACCGCGAGAAGGACGAGCAGGCCCAGGCCCACGCGGCGGATCCACAGCCGGCCCTCGCGGGAGCGGCCGGCGCCCCATAGGCCTAAGCCCAGGGCGGCGAGCAGGGTCGAGGTGATGCCGCCGCGCGAGGCGGTGAGCATGAGGGCGGCGCCGCACAGGGCCAGGCCCAGGGCCGAGGGCCAGCCTTCCAGCAGCAGCTTTTCGACGCCGCGGCCGCGACCGCCGCGGTGGGCGGACAGGTCGGCGGCGCGCAGCAGGCCGGCCAGGCCGACCAGCACGCCCACGCCCAGCACCGTGGCGGCGCTGTTGGCGCTGCCGAAGGCGCCGGCCAGGCGGCCGCCGCCGATCACCCGCTTGAAGCCGTAGACGCCCTGGGGGTCGGCCATGAAGGCCAGGAGCGCCCAGGCGGCGAAGGCGGCGAAGGCGAAGGTGAGGATCTGGAACCAGCGGCGCGTGGCGGCGTCGGAGCGGGCGACGGCGAAGCCGGCGGCGAAGGCGCAGGCCGCGCCGGCGAGCTTGAGCAGCTCGACCAGGCCTGAGGAGAGGTCGGGGCCGGCGACGAGCGGGGGCCGGATCGACTGGGCCCAGGGGGTGAGGGTTAGGGTGAGCGCCGCGGCGGCGGTGACGAACAGGACGGCGGGGACGGCGAGCGGGCGCGCGGCGAGCGCGGTGCGGGCGCCGGGCTGGAGGGCGGTCAGGGCCAGCAGGAGGGCGGCCGCGAGCGCGGTGAACAGGAGCGCCAGGGCGGACGAGTTGGCGCCGAACAGGAGGTGGCCGGCGAAGGGGAGCAGCGCGACGGCGGCCAGGGCGGCGGTCGTGCCGCGCGGCAGGGCCGGCGTGGCGGCGGGCGCGCGCGACGGGGCCCAGCGGGCGGGCTGGGCGGTCATCGTCCCCTCTCCCCTTGCGGGAGAGGGTGGGCCCCGCGCACCGGAGCGAAGCGGAGGTCAGCGTGGGCGGGTGAGGGGTTTCTCGACCTGTCCGACCGGCGGCGCCCAGGCGCGAGCTTGGAGAGCGTGGCGCGACCCCTCACCCTCCCGTCGCTGCGCGCCGGGCCCCTCCCTCTCCCGCAAGGGGAGAGGGGATAGGCCGAGGACCGGGTCATCAGGACGAGAATCGTCGCTTTCGCTGAGCTTTCAAACGTCGCGCCGACACCCCTCATCCGACGCGCTCCGCGCGCCACCTTCTCCCGCAAGGGGAGAAGGGAGCTTGCGCCCGCAGCCGACATCACTCCGCGTAATACTTGGCGTACGACCGATGGTAGTAGCTGGGGTCGCCGTAGCCGTAGCTGGACTGTTCGCGCTGGTCGATCTGGGTCAGGACGGCGCCGGCGACGAAGGTCTGGCCGTTCTGGAGCATGCGCAGCGCCGACTCCGTGGCCTTCCTCGGGGTCTTGCGCCAGCGGACCAGCAGGGCGACGGCGTCGGCCTTGGGGGCCAGGGCGCGGGTCTCGGCCACGGCCAGGACCGGGGCGGTGTCGAGCAGGACGTAGTCGTAGGACGCCTTCAGCTCGGCCAGCAGCCTGGTCATGGCCACGGAGCCGAACACGTCCTTGGGCGTGTAGGCGTGCTTGGCCAGGGGCAGGACCTTGGCGGACGAGCGGGTGTCGTCGACCAGGACGTCAGCCAGCTTGGCCTTGCCGGCCAGAAGCTCGATCAGGCCCTTCTCGGGATCGAGGCCCAGCTCGTCGTTGACGGCGCGGCGGCGCAGGTCGCAGTCGACCACCACCACCTTGGCGCCGCTCATGGCCAGGGTGCGGGCCAGGCACAGGGTGGTCGTGGTCTTACCTTCGTCCGGCAGGGACGAGGTCAGGGCGATGACCTTCAGCGGCTCACCCAGTTTGGCGAACTGCAGGGAGGTCTTCAGGTTGCGGAAGGCCTCGGCGAAGCTGGACAGGGGCTTGTCGACCACGTGGTCGACCGGGGCGCCGGCCTCGTCCGCCAGGGCGCGGTCCAGGGTCGAGGCCAGGATCGGCACGCCGGCCAGGTAGGGCAGGCCCAGCTGTTGTTCGACGTCGTCGGCGGTGGCCAGGCCGGTGTCGAGCATTTCGCGGAGCACGGTGGCGCCGACGCCGGCGCCCAGCGCCAGCACAAGGCCGAGGGCCAGGTTCAGCGGCAGGTTCGGGCTGGACGGCTCGGTCGGGATGCGGGCGCGCGAGACGACGCGGGCGTCGGACTGCTCGATGCCTTCCTGGGCGCTGGTCTCCTTGAAGCGGCCGAGGAAGCTCTCATAGAGGCTGCGGACGGACTCGGCGTTGCGCTCCAGCTCGCGCAGACGGACCGAAGCGCGGTTGTTGCCGGCCAGGGTGCCGCGCGAGTTGGCCAGGCTGCCGGCCAGTGAGGCCGTCCGCTGGCGCTGCACCTCAGCCTGGGCTTCGAGGTTGGAGATGATGCGGCTGATTTCGGCGCGGATCTGGCCGTCGATGTCGGCCAGCTCGCGCTGGGCCTTGAGGATCTCCGGGTGGCGGCCGCCGTAGCGGCCCTCCAGGTCGGCGACCCGGCCGCTCACCGCGGCGCGCTGGCTGCGCAGCTCCTGCACCACGCGCGAGCCGAGCGCTTCGCCGACGTCCTCACCGGTCGAGCCGCGGGCCAGCTGGGCGCGGGCGGTCTGCAGGCGGGCCTCGCTCTCGACTTGCTGGACTCGCGCGGCGGCGAGCTGCTGGTTGAGGTTGGAGATTTCCTGCTCGGTCAGGGTCGTGCTTCCGGTGCTCAGCAGGCCGTTGGCGGCCTTGAACTGCTCGACGGCGGCCTCGGCGGTCTGGACCTGCACGCGCAGCTCGGCGAGGCGGCCGTTCAGCCACTCGTTGGCGGTGCGGGTGGCCTCGAACTTGGCCTCCAGCTGCTCCAGCAGGTAGCGGTCGGCGAAGGCGTTGGCGATGGCGGTCGCCTTCTGCGGGTCCTTATTCTCGTAGGACACCTTGATCATGTAGGTCAGGCCGGCGCGGCTGACCTTCAGGTTCGACAGGACGTTGTCGACGATCTTCTCGCGGCGCTTCTGGATTTCGAGGTCGGAGAGCGTCGCGGTGGTGGCGGGCCCGCCGCGGCCCATCAGGCCGGCGATCAGGCCCGGCTTCTTCAGGGCGGGATTGAAGTCGGGGTCCTGGTCGAGCTTCAGGACGGTGACCACCCGTTCGGCCAGGGCGCGCGACTTGAGGACCTCGACCTCGGTGTCGACCGTGCTGGAGTCGGCCGGCAGGCCGGACAGCACGTCCTCGATGCCGGTGACCTTCTGCTTGCGCGGGTCCAGCAACACGCTGGCGGTGGCCGTGTATTTCGGCGTGGCCTGCAGGGTGAAGACCGCGACGGCGACGAACACCACCGCGGCGATCGCCAGCGACACCTTCATGTGCCGACGGAAGGTGGCGATCAGGACCTGCGGGTCGACGAGCCGGGCCAGGCGATCCTGGTCGAAGCCAGCGGCCGGGGCCGGAGCCGGAGCGGAAACGGGGAGCTGGTGGACCTTGGCGTCCATGGGGCAAGCACCGGCGATACGAGGGCGCCTGACGGCGCGAGTGGGTACGAAGGCGGCGCCTGACGGCGCCGGAGAGACCAAAAGAGGCGCCCCCTAGGGAGCGCCTCCAGACGTTATCAAAGCTGGAAGATCAGCGAGGTCATGACGCGGTTGGTCTTGAAGTCGGGACCGTCGTCGAGGCCGGACGAGGCCTGGTCGTAGTACTGGTAGCCGAGGTTGATCCCGACGTTGCGGTTGACCAGCCAGGCCGCGCTGACGCCGGCGGTGACACGGTCGTCGTCGCGATCGATGTCCTTGTACTCGTCGCGCCCCCAGCCGGCGTTGGCGGTCAGGATGAGGTTGCGGCGGACCTCCCAGTCGACCTGAGCGGAGCCGTTGGTCGACAGGTAGCCGGCCGAGCCGGCGACGCCGGAGTCCTCGACCGAACGCTCGGCCTTAAAGGTCACGGTGGTCAGCTGGGTCGGGAACCATTCGATCTGACCGCGCATGCCGAGGCCGTCGACGTCCTTGCGCCCGGGCGCGTCATACTGCTGAGCCAGGTAGCCGACCGCCACCTGGCCGCGGGCAAGGTCGCTGACGTCGAAGTCGGCGCCGACCGCCAGTTCGTAGCCGTCGGAGTCACGGCCGGCCGTGGCCAGGCGGTAATCGCGCTTGTTGGCCGAACCGGTCAGGAACACGGCCGTGGCCGGGCTGATAGCGTACTCGGCCTTGGCGCCCAGCGAGCTAACGGTCCGGTCGCGGTCGTCCTGGTCGATGTCCGGGCCGCCGCCGTCGCGGGCGACGTCATGATAGTCGTAGTCGCGCACGCCGAACACGCCCGAGAGGCGCAGACGGTTGATCTCGTGCACGCCGCCCAGTTGGGCGGAGGTCAGGTCGTAGCGCACCGGTTCGGCGGCGGCGCCCGGCGTGCTGGACGAGTTGCGCGATTCCGTAGCCTGCAGGTAATCGGCGCCGCCGTAGAGATAGCTGTGGCCGACCACGTCGAGGCGGCCGGAGAAGCCCGTGCCCCAGTCCTCGGTGTTTTCGCCGTCGAACTCGGCGTAGCGGTTCACCGAAGCTCGCGCATAGGCCTGCAGCTGGTGGCGCGACCAACCGGACTGCACGGCGAGCTCGGGACGCACGCGCCAGACGAGGTCCTGCTCCTCGTCGTCGGTGGTGGCGAAGATGTTGTCGTTGACTTCGGCGTCGACGGTCAGCTTCGGGAAGGCCGTGAAGGCGCCCCATTGCAGGCCTTCCGACTCATAATCGTCGTGCGGGCGTTCGCGCACGCTCACGTTGCGGTCGCGCTCGAAGGAGGACTGCTGCGCATAAGCCTGGGTCGTCGCCAGCGAAGCCGCTGCAGCCACGACGCCGAGTACGATTTTCTTCATCTCGCCCCCACACCACGCAGACACGAGCGCCCCCGACTTCCTGCCGGTGTTCGCTCGGGACTCTCTCGATCTCGCTGACGCTTAGCCGCCGGTCGGGCGGTAGCCCGAGCCGCCGCCCCCACCGGCCCCGCCCGGCGGCGGCCCCATGGGCGCGCTGCCCGGGCCGCCGGCGCCGTTGGCGCGTGACCCGGTCGAACCCGGAGCGCCGGTCGCCGCCTGGGCCACCACCTGCTGGGCGCTGTTCACCGCCGCCATGGCCGTGCCCGAAAGGGCGCCGCTGGCCTTGGCCGCGTTCAGGGCGGCGGTCACCGTGCCGGCGTCCGCGCCGCTCTGGGCGATCACCGCCAGCACGGCGGCTTCGACCTCGGCCTGGACCTCGGCCTCGGTGAGGCCCTTGGCCCGCGCGGCGGCTTCGGCCGCCTTGGCGGCGTTCGCGATGGCGTCGGACAGGGCCTCGACCTCAGCCGAATTGGTCACGGCCGCCGGCGGCGGCGTGTTCGCCTCGGCGGCGAAAGCCAGACACGTAAAAGCGGCCGCGAAGGCGGCCGCGACCAGGACCGATCGGCGCATGGAGAATCCCCAACCCGTTATGGTGAAGCTCTTAGCACTCTTTTAACGGGTGAAGAAGGCGCCACGTCGCGGAGGGCGACTGACAGCGTTATTTTTGAGACAGAGGCGGTTTTCGGGCCTGTTTCGGGGCATTTCAGCGGGAAAGCGGCTCGTTTCCCGGTTTCCCGGACGAAGGTCGGGGCCCAGGTGAGACCCACTGAGGGTTGTGGGCGAGTCATCACCCGTTTCCCTTCTCCCCTTGCGGGAGAAGGTGGCGCGCAGAGCGCGCCGGATGAGGGGTGTTTGCGCGACGCCTGAACCGTCTGGCGCGACCACGCTCCCCATCCTGACGCCGTAGCGCCGGCACCCCTCATCCGGCCGGCTCCGCCGGCCACCTTCTCCCGCAAGGGGAGAAGGGATCAGGACGGCTTAGAAATACCGCTCGCCGACGCGCACCGTGTCGCCCGGGGCCACCGGGGTGGAGGAGGTCAGCGGGTATTCGCGCTCGGCGGTCTCGTTGGCGTGCTTGATGAACACGCGGCGGGTGTCGGCGCGGTAGGTGAAGCCTTCGGCGCGGGCGGCCGCGTTCATGACGGTGAGCGCGTTGGTGTAGGGGTATTCGCCGGGCTTCTTCACTTCGCCCAGGATGTAGAACGGGCGGTAGTTCAGCACTTCGGTGCTGACCTTGGGGTCCTTGAGGTAGCCGTCGCGCAGGCGCTCCTCGATGGCGGCCTGCACCTGGGGCACGGTCAGGCCGGCGGCCTTGATCTCGCCGATCAGCGGCATGGACACGGTCCCGGCGCCGGAGACGACGAACTCGCCCGACAGGGTCTCCTCGCCGAACACGATGACGCGCAGCTTGTCGGCCGCGCCGAGGCGGTATTCGAAGTTCTGGACCTGGGCCGAGGTCTCGACGGCCGGGCCCTGGGCCGGCCCCTGCTGGCACCCGGCGACGGCGAAGGCCGACAGGATCGAAAGCAAAGCCAAGAAACGAGCGAACATGGAGGTCTCCCCGACGTCAAAGCGAATGCCACGGCGGAGGTTCCGGCGCAACCTGGGCGGGCGGTCGGCGGGGTCGGGAGGGGGAAGCCCGGCGCTCGCGGGCGCCGAAATGTCGTCACCCTCGGGCTTGTCCCGAGGGTGACGATAGAAATTGCGACCCCGTGGACTCTACGCCCGCGCCTGGATCAGCCGCTGGTCGGTTCCGTCGAGGCGGACGGCGGTGAGCAGGCCGGTCGCGTAGGCGCCGGTGTCGACGCCGATGCGCCAGCGGGTGAGCTGGGCCTGTTCGACCGGGGTGTGGCCGTGGACGACGACGTGCTCGGCGGCGCGGGGGGCCGAGATGAACTCGCCGCGGATCCACAGCAGGTCCTTGGGGTCCTGGGCCTCGAGCGGCACGCCCGGGCGCACGCCGGCGTGGACGAACAGGTAGTCGCCGCGCCGCGTCCACAGCTCCATGCCGCGATAGAGCTCGAGGTGGTCGGCCGGCAGGGCTTTCGCGAAGGCGTCGCGCGCGGCGGTCCAGGCGGCGGCGTCGGTGCGGCCCGCGGGCGGGCGCACGCCGTAGGCGGCCAGGGTGGCGCCGCCGCCGTGCTCGGCCCAGGTGGGGCCGAACTCGGGCTGGTCGAGGAACAGCAGCAGGGCCTCCTCGTGGTTGCCCTTCAGCACGGTGACGTCCCAGGCGGGGTCGCGGGTCAGCTCGATCACGCGCTGGACTACGCCGGCCGAGGCCGGGCCGCGGTCGATCAGGTCGCCGAGGAAGACCAGGGACGGCCGGCCGTCGTGGTCGCTGCGGTCGTCGGCGATCTTCGTCAGCAAGGCGTCCAGCAGGTCGAGCCGGCCGTGCACGTCGCCGATCGCGTAGACGCGCTCAGGCGACCAGGCCGGCGGCGCCGGAACGGGCGCGGCCGCGGCGCGCCCGTCGAGACGCCCCACTGGGCGCAAGAACTTCCTCAAGGTCGACAGCATCGCACGCCCACTCACCCCGGCAGGGAGGATAGCGCAACCGCGGGGCGGCTGTCCCCTCTCCCCTTGCGGGAGAGGGAGGGGCCCGCACGCCGGAGCGAAGCGGAGGGCAGTGTGGGAGGGTGAGGGGTCGCGCCGGACTTTCTCGCCCAGGCGCCTCGTGGCCGACGGGCGGACAGGGCGCGCGACCCCTCACCCTCCCACGCAGACCTCCCCCCGGCCTACGCCGGGGTCCGGTGCGTGGGTCCCGCCCTCTCCCGCAGGGGGAGAGGGAAGAATTACAGTTAACGGCGTCGCAATGAGAATATACGACCCGTTACCAGGATTACTTTCGTCAACTTCGCGATAACCAAGAACGTCATTGAACAGTTAGGCATAGTCGTTTTCCATTATTTATCGGGGAACCATGTAGAGCCTTCGTCGATTTCCACGGCGGAGCTTTCATGGTCGCCAAGCTTTGCAGTAAACAGGTTCGCCGAGGCGCCCCGTTCGGGGCCGTTCTGCTGGCGCTCGCCTTGTCGGCCTGCGCGACGACGCAGGGTCCGGATTCGGCGGCGCGCAAGGCCGGCCTGCCCGCGGCCTCTACGTCGATGACGCTGGGCGCGAAGGTCACGGCGCCGGACGGCTTCCTGAACCTGTGCATGCGCTCGCCGACCGACTGCGCGGTCGAGGACAGCTTCCCGGAGCGGGTGCGGGTGATCGCCGAGGCGCGCGACCTGTCGCGCCAGCGCTGGCGCGCCCTGTTCAGCCCCCGTTTCGCCGTCCTGGCCGGCGAGAGCCCGGCGGCCGCGACGCCGGTCGTGTTCGCCGAGCTGGCCGACACGCGGCCGGCCTCGATCGGGCTGGCCTCGTTCGGGCTGAAGGCGGTCGACACGGCGCCCCTGATCGCGCCGGCCGAGCCGCTGGCGCCGGCCATGCCCGCGCCGGAGCCGGCGGCCGAGGCGGGCCCGGCGATGGCGCTGGATCCGGGCGTGTGGTCGGTGCTGAAGGCCGTCAATCGCGAGATCAACCGCAAGATCCACAAGGCCTCGGACAAGGACGCCTTCGGGGTCGAGGACTGGTGGGCCGCGCCGCTGTCGCAGGGGCTGAAGCCCAAGGGCGACTGCGAGGACTACGTGCTGGAGAAGCGACGCGCCCTGATCGCGCGCGGGGTGCCGGCGGCCAGCCTGTCGATCGCCCTGGTGCGCACGTCGTGGGGCGAGCCGCACGCGGTGCTGCTGGCCTCAACCGACCACGGCGACTACGTGCTGGACAACCTGTCGGCCGAGGTGAAGCCGTGGCGCGAGGTCGACTACGCCTGGACCGCGCGGCAGTCGCCGACGGACCTGCTGACGTGGGTGTCGCTGGAGACGGCGATCTAGGGCTCCCAATGCACGTCACCCTCGGGCTTGTCCCGAGGGCCCAGCCGTCCGCCGCACCACGCCCAGGCCGTTCGCAGCCGCGCGCCGTGCGGATGAGACGGCGCTGATCGTGCGGGCTGAACCCTGGGCCCTCGGGACAAGCCCGAGGGTGACGACAAGAGGCGAGGCCCGGCGCGCACCCTCCCTTCCCTGACCGCCCCTGCTATACAGCCCAGGTGAGCACGCTTCGTACTTCCTGGCCGCCGGCCGCGATCGGCGCCGCCCTGTTCGCGGGCGTGACGGCGATCGTCGCCCTCGCCGGCTTCCTGCAGCTGGCCGCGGCGCCCGAGCGGGAGCCGGCGATCGCCGTCCTGCCGCTGGCCGACACGCATCTGGCGCGGGCCGGACGCGCCCTGGCCGAGCCGCCGACGCCGCAGCGCCTGGACGCGGCCGAACGCGAGGCGCGGGCGGCGCTGAAGCTCAGCCCGGCGCGCACGGAGGCCTGGCTGCAGGTCGCTTACGCCGAGCGGCAGAAGGCGGGCGGCTGGTCGCCGGCGGCGGCGCAGGCGCTGGCGCAGAGCTACCGGGTCGGACCGCTGGCCCCGGACGTCGGGACCTGGCGGCTGCGGTTCGCGCTGGAGCACTGGGAGAGCCTGACGCCGGAGCTGCGGAAGGCGGCGCTGGCCGAGCTGGACGCGCTGTGGTCGCGCT
Source organism: Caulobacter sp. 17J80-11 (assembly GCF_014349105.1). Taxonomy (GTDB): domain Bacteria; phylum Pseudomonadota; class Alphaproteobacteria; order Caulobacterales; family Caulobacteraceae; genus 17J80-11. The sequence continues at coordinate 133,324 of NZ_JACSJI010000010.1, forward strand.
ATCCGATGCGAAAAGCCCTGAAGGCGACGGCGGCGGAGGTCGGCAGCCCGGCCGGACGGCTGGCCTTCGCGGCGGAGGTGCGGAGCCTGGAGCGGGCGGCGAGGGCGCGGGCGGCGGCCGACCGCAAGCACTAGAACCCTCTCCCGCAAGGGGAGAGGGAACAGATACGCCGCTCGCCCGTTAACCCTGATTCAAGCTTCGCCGTTCGCCGAACCTGAGGTATGAACAAAACCTTAACCGTACGGCCCCGCGATGCTCGCTCGAGTGCTGGAAACCGCAAAACCCTGGGCGCCGCGCGCCGGGGAGACGCACGAGGCGTGGCCCCACGTCGTCGCCGCCTTCGGCATGGCGCTGGTGCTGTGCGTCGGCTGGTTCGCGCACGTCCAGGCGCGTGAGGCCGCGCCGCCGTCGGTGCGGCGCGTGGTGGCGCTGTCGGGCGGCGATCTTTCGGAGCGCGGGCTGGACGCCCTGGCCGCAGCCATGGACCCGGCCATGCGCACCCTGGCGCGGCGGATCGCGCCGGCGCCGGAGGTGGTGCTGGCCGGCGGCGCGCCAATTCCAGGATCTGGGCTGGGGCCGGATCCGACCGCGGCCCCGCCGCCGCTGGGCTGGCGCGAGCTGACGCCCGACCTGGCGCGGCTGTGGAACGCCGGCATCCCCGTTTCCGCCGAGGCCAACCCGGCGGCGCGGCCGTTCTTCCTGAAGGCCGCCGACCTGCTGGACGCCAACCGCGCGCTCGATTGCCTGACGGCGGCCGTCTACTACGAGGCCGGCTACGAGAGCCTCGAGGGCCAGCAGGCGGTCGCCCAGGTGGTGCTGAACCGCATGCGCCATCCGGCCTATCCGAAGACGGTGTGCGGGGTGGTGTTCCAGGGCGCGGCGCGGACCACCGGCTGCCAGTTCACCTTCACCTGCGACGGCTCGCTGAACCGCACGCCCCAACCGGCGATCTGGCGGCGCGCGCGGCAGGTGGCGGCGGCGGCGCTGGACGGTTTCGTCATGACCAAGGTGGGCTCGGCGACGCACTATCACGCCGACTATGTCGCGCCGTACTGGGCGCCGACCCTGACCAAGGTGGCGCAGATCGGCGCGCACATCTTCTATCGCTGGAACGGCGGCGAGGGCCGGCCGGGCGCCTTCACCGGCCTGTGGGCCGGCGGCGAGCCGGCGCTGTACCAGACCGCCTTCGATCCGGGCGCGGGCGCCGCCGTCACCCTGGAGCCGGCCGTGCTGGAGGTGGCGTCGCTGGACACGCCGGCGCTGATTTCCGACGCCCCCGAGCCGGCCCAGAGCGAGGCCGCGCCGGAGGCGCCCGTCGCGGACGCCGCGCCGGCCGTCGCGGCCCCGGCGGCGGCGGCGCCCGCCAAGCCGGAAAAGCCGCGCCGCGCGCGCGAGACCGGCTGGTCGCGCCTGCCGGTGCGCTCGGACTGGTAGGCCGTTCCGCCTCCAGCCCGCTCGGCGTGGTGGACGAACCTGGGACCCGACGTTCGTCGGGACGGACGGAGTAGAGCGCGATGCCCGCCTATCTGCTGGCCCAGCTGAAGTTCAAGGACCGGGCCGCCTACGGGCGCTACCTGGCCGCCTTCCCGGCCGTGTTCGCGCGGTACGGCGGGGAGGTGCTGGTCGCCGACGCGCGCCCGCAGGTGCTGGAGGGCGACTGGCCCCACGACAAGGTGGTGCTGCTGAAGTTCGCCGACGAGGCGGCCGCCCTGCGCTTCCGCGACTCCGACGAATACCAGGCGATCTCCGAGGACCGCCGCGCCGGGGCCGACACGGTCGCCCTGCTGCTGGCCGGGCTGAGCGACGCGCGGCCGGGCGCGTAACCCCTCACCCTCCCACGCTTCGCCCCAGCCCGCGCCGCGAGCGCGGGCGTTCGTCGCGGCGATCGACAAATCGTTGTCGATCGCAACCGGCCTGCTCTCGCAGGCCGGCGCTCATCACCCCCGCCCTCTCCCTCTGGGAGAGGGAAAAGTGACGGGCGGGCGCCGAGGGCGCGCTTCGCGTGTTCTTTCTGGCAGGCCTCCACGGAACGCAGACATGATCGAACTGGTGATCCCCGCGCGGCGCAAGGACCTGGGCGGGTTCGAGGTGGGGCGGGTGCTGCCCTTCGCCCAGCGGCGGATGGTCGGGCCCTTCACCTTCTTCGACCACATGGGTCCGGTGACCCTGCCGCCGAACATTCCGCGCACCACCGACGTGCGCCCGCACCCGCACATCGGCCTGGCCACGGTCACCTACCTGCTGGACGGCGAGCTGACCCACCGCGACAGCCTGGGCGTGGAGCAGGTGATCCGGCCGGGCGAGGTCAACTGGATGACGGCCGGGCGCGGCATCAGCCACTCCGAGCGGTTCGAGGGCATGCGCGCCCACGGCGGCTTCATGGACGGCATCCAGGCCTGGGTGGCCCTGCCGGAAGCCGACGAGGAGATGGCGCCGGCCTTCGATCACTACGGCGCGGACGCCCTGCCCCGCTTCGGCGAGCCGGGCGTGGAGGCGCGGCTGATCGCCGGCGAGGCCTATGGCGTGAAGAATGCGGTGAAGACCCGCTCGCCGATGTTCTACGTGCACGCCGACCTGGCCGCCGGGGCGAGCCTGGGCCTGCCGGAGGGCCATCCGGAGCGGGCGGCGTTCGTCGCGCGCGGGCGGATCGAGGTGGAGGGCCAGGAATACGGCGTCGGCCAGATGGTGGTGTTCGGCCCGCAGGCGGGCCCGGCGCTCCGGGCGCTGGAGGCCTCGAGCGTGCTGCTGCTGGGCGGCGAGCCGCTGGGGCCGCGGCACATCTGGTGGAACTTCGTCTCGTCCAGCCGCGAGCGGATCGAGCAGGCCAAGGCCGACTGGAAGGCCGGGCGGATCCCGCTGCCCACGCTGGACAATCAGGAGTTCATCCCCCTGCCCGAAGACCCGCCGAAGCCGACGCCGGAGCCGATGTCCTGATCCATTTGTTTGCGCATTTTCCGCGCCGAACCGGCGTCCACTTCGGCTGAAAATGCTCTCTGCGTCCGCCTCGGCTGAAATGCCGGACGATCGCTAGTTCGCCCGCTCGGGCGGAACGACGCCCAGACCCAGCAGCACCTGGGCCAGCTCCTCGGTGGTGATCGGCTTGACCAGGACCGGCGCGTCGAAGTCGCCGGCCCCGTTGGCGTAGTCGCCGTAGCCGGTGGCGAACACGAAGGGCACGTCCAACGCGTCGAGCCGCTCGGCGATCGGGGTGCTCGAGAGCCCGCCCAGATTGGCGTCCAGAACGGCGGCGGCGGGCCGGGCGACGTCGATCGCGCGCAGCGCCTCTTCGACGTCGGCGATCGGGCCGACCACGCGCCAGCCCAGGCCTTCCAGCCGCTCCTTCATGTCCAGGCCGACCAGGGCCTCGTCCTCGACCAGCAGCAGGGGCTGCGCGCCCGCGTCGCCCGGCGCCGCCCCGCCGCGCCGGGGGGTTCGGGTCAGCGGGATCTCCAGCTCGACCTGCAGTCCCTCCGCCCGCCAGGCGTGGCGCAGCACGCCGTTCAGCTGGCGTTCGACCGAGGCCTGGACCAGCACCGAGCCGAAGCCCTTGCCGCGCGCCTCCGGCACCTGCGGGCCGCCGCTCTCGCTCCAGACCAGCTTGAGCCGGCCCGCCTCGCGGTCGACGCTCCAGCTCAGGTCCACCGAGCCGCCGGGGACGGACAGGGCCCCGTGCTTGGCGGCGTTGGTGACCAGTTCGTGCAGCACCAGGGCGATCGGCTGGGCCGCGTCGGGGCGCAGCATGAATTCCGGCCCGTCCAGCCGGATCCGCCGCCGGCCGCCCTCCAGCACGCCCTGGTAGGCCTCGACCTCCTCCTCGGCCAGTTTGCCCAGGCTCGCGCCGGTCCAGCGCGAGGCGGCCAGCAGGTCGTGGGCCCGGGCGATGGCCTGGATGCGGCCCTCGACGGCGGCGGCGAAGGCCTCGCGGGTCTCGGCCTTGGTCAGGCGCACCACCGCCTGCACGACGGCGAGCGCGTTCTTGGCCCGGTGATCGACCTCGCGCATCAGGAGGCGCTGGTGCTCCTCCGCCTCCTTGCGTTCGGTGACGTCCTGGACGACGCCCAGCAGGCGCAGCGCGCGTCCGTCGTCGCGCTCCATCACCCGGGCCCGACTTTCGATGTGGCGGACCGCGCCGGACGGCAGTTCGATGCGATAGCCGCGGTCGCATGAGCCGAGCCCCTCCATGCAGCCACGCACGTCGGCTATGGCCTGGTCGCGGTCATCGGGGTGCACGCGTCCGGCCCACTCCCCGAAGGTCACGTAGGGCTTCTCCCGCGGCCAGCCGAAGATCTCGCAGAAGGTCGCGCTGCAGACGGCGTGGCCGGTGCGCGCGTCCCAGTCCCAGCTGCCGACCCGGCCGATCTCCTGCGACATGCGCAGGCGCTCCTCGTTCTCGGCGGTGAGGCGATAGAGGCGCTGGTCCTCCATGGCCGAGCGCGCCCGGCGCAGGTTCTCGGTCATGATCGCCACCACGGCGAGGGTGAAGGCCATGATGGTGACGAACTGCTCGTCGCCCAGCCACTGCAGGCCGGCCCGCGTTCGTGAGCCGGTCAGGGCCCCGAACAGGGCCAGGGCGGCGGCGAACAGGGTGACGGTGGTGGTGGCGCGCGCGTCCAGCAGGAAGGCGGTGAGGATCAGTACCGGCACCAGGTGCATGGGATAGATGCCGCCGGGATGGTCAGGGGCGACGTAGGCGGCCCAGCCCATGACCGCCGTCGCCGCCAGCAGGCCGGCGAAGATCAGCCACCACTGGCGCTCGCGGCTCAGCGGCTCGGGCCGGGCCCAGGTCAGGATCGCCGGCGCGACCACCACGACGCCCAGCATGTCGCCCAACGTCCAGCGGGCGAAGACCACCTCGGCGGCGCCGCGGCTCATGCCGGTCAGGGCCATCAGGCCGAGGACCGCGATCAGGGCCGAGATCGCGCCGCTGCCCAGGCCGCCGACGAAGGTCAGGTTCAGCATGTCGCGCGGGCGGCGCAGGCACCGGTCCATGCCCAGCCGCTGCAACCCCCAGACGCTGGCGGCGGAGGCGGCGGTGTTGCCGGCCGCCATCAGCACGCTCAGCGCCACGGGATAGGGCGCCCGGTCCAGCCCGCCGGCGGCGAGCGCGCCCACGAACACCACCGGCCAGAGCCGCAGGCCGCCGATCAGCAGGCCCGCGATCGCCACGCCGGACGCCGGCCAGACCTGGGACACCGGCGTGGTCGAGGTGGTCCACTGCAGGCCGGCGTAGGACAGCAGGGTGTAGGCCGCCAGAAAGGCGACGACGCCGACGAGCCTCTGTCGTGGAATCGCCATGGGCGCCCGCTGCGACCGGTCCTGCCGGTTCAACCGCCGAGCCGCGCGGGCGTTCGCGTCCGGACCGAAAAGCAGGACGGGCGGGAGCCCGATCGAATAAAAGCGTCGGGAGAACGGAGGCCGGCCATAGGTCGAGGCATGGACTTACTGGGCGTAGAGGGCGCCGCACAGGCGCGGCACGTCCTCGGCCGCCTCTACCGGGCGGCCGTCGAGGCCGCGCTGCCGCGGGCCTGCTTGGCCGCGCGGCTGCCCGAGCCCCCGCGCGGACGGACGGTCGTGGTCGGGGCCGGCAAGGCCGCGGCCGCCATGGCCCAGGCGCTGGAAGCCGCCTGGCCCGGCCCTCTGTCCGGGCTGGTTATCACGCGCCATGGCCACGGCGCCGACTGCCGCCGGATCGAGGTGGTCGAGGCCGCCCATCCGGTGCCGGACGAGGCCGGCCTGGCGGCCACCGACCGGCTGGTCGAACGCGTGTCAGGCCTCGGCGAGGACGACCTGGTGCTGTGCCTGCTCTCCGGGGGCGGATCGGCCCTGCTGACCCGTCCCGCGCCGGGCGTGCCGCTGGCCGACAAGCAGGCGGTGACGCGGGCGCTGCTGAAGAGCGGCGCGCCGATCGCCGAGATCAACTGCGTGCGCAAGCACCTGTCCGCCATCAAGGGCGGGCGCCTGGCGGAACTGGCCGCGCCGGCCCGCGTGGTGACTTTGGCTGTTTCCGACGTGCCCGGCGACGATCCGTCGGTGCTGGCGTCGGGGCCGACCACGCCGGATCCGACCACCCGCCAGGACGCGGCGGCTATTCTGGCGCGCTACGTGCCGCACGCCCCGGCCTCGGTCACGGCGTGGCTGGCCGACCCGGCCTCGGAGACGCCGAAACCGGACCCGCAACGGACGCCCGACTTCCGGATCATCGCCTCGCCGGCCCTGGCGATCGAAGCCGCGAAGCGGGCGGCCGAGGCGCTCGGCTACGCGGTCCTGGTGCTGGGGCCCTACCTCGAGGGCGAGGCCCGGGAGGTCGCCCGCGCGCACGCCGGGGTCGTGCGCGACATCCTCGCCGGCAAGGGCCCGGTCCAGGCGCCTTGCGTCGTGCTTTCGGGCGGAGAGACGACGGTCACCGTGCGCGGCCCGGGCCGGGGCGGCCGCAACGCCGAATTCCTGCTCGCGCTGGCCGTCGAGCTGGACGGCACGCCAGGCGTCGAAGCCCTGGCCTGCGACACCGACGGGATCGACGGGTCGGAAGACAACGCCGGCGCCATGATCGGCCCGGACGTGCTCGCTCGCGCGGCGGCGCTGGGCGTGTCGGCCAAGGACCGGCTCGCCGCCAACGACGCCCACAGCTTCTTCGAGGCCGTCGGCGGGCTGGTCTTCACCGGGCCCACCCGGACCAACGTCAACGACTTCCGCGCGATCCTGATCGAACGCACGCCTGCTTAGGCGGTCTTCGCCCTGGCCCGCAGCCACAGGCAATAGCCGATGGTCACGACGATCCCCGCGATGACCGCGCCACATCCGGCCGTGATCGCCACCTGCATCGGCGCGAAGGCCCACAGCCCCGCGTAGGCGAGCCCGCTCAGCACCATGGACCAGCCGGCGACCCGCTGGGCCTGGCGGGCGCAGGCGCTGGGGACCACGGTCTTGGGAATGCGATTGCCGAACCAGGCGATCATCAGCCCGTTCAGGCCGACGACCAGCCGCGTGACCGTGTCGTTGTCGACGTAGCCATGGTGGCGCGCGTAGCTGGCGGCGAGCGCCACGACGAGGATCCCGCCGCCCCAGGCGAGCGCGCCCTTCAGGTCCTTGTTCATCGTCCGGTCTCCTTGTTGGGCTCGGACTTCGGCTCGGAGGCCTCGGCGCCGAAGCCGAACGAATGGGCGAAGCCCAGCAGCGCCTCTTCAAGCACCGAGAGCTTCAGGTGGTAGATGACCGACTTGCCGGCCTTTTCGGCGTGCACCAGGTCGGCCTCCTTCAGCACCGCGAAGTGCGCCGACATGGTCGGCTTGGAGACGTCGAACTGATCGGCGAGCTCGCCGGCGCTCATCGGCCCCTTGCGCAGGAGCAGCAGCACGCGGCGGCGGGTCGGATCGGAAAGGGCTTTGAACACATGGCTCATGATGAGACGATTAGCTAATTGTCTAAATGAGTCAAGCGGGCGTTTGCGCGCCCGGAAGAGCCGCTGACGATGGTCGACGCCGGAAACGAGAAAGGCCGGGTCCTGCGACCCGGCCTCTTCGCGATCCCTTGAAGGGAAATGGCGCGCCCGAAAGGATTCGAACCTCTGACCCCCAGATTCGTAGTCTGGTGCTCTATCCAGCTGAGCTACGGGCGCCTGTCTTTCCGCCGGGTGGCCGGCGGCGAGGGCGCGATACCTAGTCGGAAACTTTCCGGCGCGCAAGCCGTCCCGCGACGGTTTTCTCGACGAACCTGCGCGCGCGGAAAATCTGCTGTTGATTAAGGGATGATCGAGCCCAGGCCGCGCAGGACAGCCCGGGTCTTGTCCCCTTTCGACGGCTTCTGCGGCGGGGCCTGCGGCGTTTCGCCGTCCCCGTCCGCCATCGCGGCCATGTCCATGCCGAGCAGGCCGCCGGTGGTGGATTTGTAGCGGACCTTCACCGCCCACTCGATGTTCCAGGGGACCTTCGGGTCGGCCGGACGCGGCGGATAGCTGAAGTTCGCCTCGCCGCCGAAGGCGATCATGCTGAGCATGGCGCTGGGCGCGGCCTGCACCACCTCGGCCGGCACGCGGCACTCGGTGGTCTGCGGGTTCATCAGCGCCTTCTGGGCCACCAGGCGATGCAGGTCGTCCTGGGCCATGTAGTCGCGCCACCCCATGGCCAGGCCCTGCACCTCGCTGGAGCTCCACATGACCATGGTCTCGCCGTCGCCCCCGACCACGTTGGCCAGGTAGGCCTGGGACCCGGCGACGGGCTTCCAAGCCAGCCGCACCGAACCCGCCTCGGTCGGATCGTTCGAGGTCAGGGTCAGCGGCGCCAGGAAGTCCTGCCCCTGGGCCAGGGCGAAGCGGATGTCGGAGGTGTAGTTGCCGCGGATCAGGTGCTCGCCGATCAGCGAGCCGTCGCCCGGCACGCGCGTGCGGGTCCTCGGGTTGGGCCACTCGCCGTAGGTCGCGTTGCGGTCGGCCGAGGGGCCCTTCATCGGCGAGACCGCGATGGTCTGCAGGTTCGTCATGGGGCTGTTCGGGCCCAGCTTGGCGAAATCGATCACCACCGGCTGGCCCGGCCGCGCGCGATCGCCGCAGCCCCAGTAGATCAGCATCTTGCCGCGCGGCTTCTCCATGCCCTCGAAGCTCATCGGCCCGGTGGTCGCCGGCGCCGGCCCGCGCACGGGGGTGACCAGCGGCAGGCTCTGGCCGGCCTTGAGGACGGCCGGCGGCAGGTGCTCGGCGCTGGGGGCGCCCGTCGGAGTCGTCGAGGAGCCGAGCCGCAGATCAAGCGTATGCACGACCTGGTCGGGGCTGCCGCCCCCGGCCGCCATGCTCATCATCGCGCTCATGTCCGGGCGGCCGCCCCCGCCGGCGAACATGCCGTTCGCGGTCTCGGCGCTCATCCAGTAGGTCGAAACCGGGCCGGTCACCTGCTGCTGGGGCTGGGCCGGGGCCGCGCCCACGCCCATGAACGCAGCCGCCAGCACGGTCGCCTTGCGCCACTCCATCATCGGAGAACCTCGTTATATGAGACAACGAGGTTCCTAACACAGCCACGCTTGCCCGGCTATCGGCCTGCCTATCGGGCCGCCACCGAGGTCGCCCAGTCCTCGACCGGACAGCCCGGCCAGGCGCGGGCGGCGTAGACGCCGCGGGCGACGGCGCGGGCCAGGCAGTCGGCGGCCAGCGCCCCGATGCGGGCCACGGCCAAGGCGCGCGGCTCGGCGATCTCCACCTGGCCGGTGGCCAGCGCGAACACCACGTCGCCGTCGAAGGGCGCGAACACCGGGCGGATGGCGCGGGCCAGGCCGGCGCGGGCCATCACCGCCACCCGCTTGGCCTCGGCGGCGGTCAGGACCGCGTCGGTGGCGACGCAGGCGACCGTGGTGTTCTCGCGCGGGCCGGGGTCGAGCTTGGCGTAGGGCCAGGCGTCCGGCTCGGCGTAAAGCTCGCCCGGGTCGGTGCCGCCGAACTCGCGGCCGATCTCGTAGGGCGCGGCCCAGAACGAGCAGCCGTCCGGCCCGACCACCGAGCCGAACGAGTTGACCGCGGCGAGCGCGCCCACGGTGATCCCGTCGGCCGTCACCGCCGACACGGAGCCCAGCCCGCCCTTCAGCGCGCCGGCGACCGCGCCGTAGCCGGCCCCGGCCGTGCCCAGCGCGAACTCCGACCCGGCGTTCGCCAGGGCGGCGCGACCCAGCGCGGCGTAGGGCGGAGCGTCGACCCAGGCCTTCGCGCCGCCGTTGTTCAGGTCGTAGAGGATGGCCGCCGGCACGATCGGCGAGGGCGGCACCCCGTCGATATCGCGCACCCGGTAGCCGCGCCCGCTCGCGCCCAGCCCCGCGCACACGCCGTCGGCCGCGGCCAGGCCGTAGACCGAGCCGCCCGACAGCACCACCGCGTCCACCCGCCCGACCAGGTTCTCCGGGGCCAGGGCGTCGCCCTCGCGGGTGCCCGGCCCGCCGCCGGAGACGTCGATCGCCGCCACGGTCAGGGCGTCGGCGAGCACGACGGTGACGCCGGTGCGGGCCAGCTCGTCGTGCGCGGAGCCGACCGAAAGACCAGCGACGTCGGTGATCAGGTTGCGCGGGCCGGGGCCGGCGCGGCGGGGCGAATCGGGGGTGCTCATGAGGAACCATGGTCGGCGAAGCGACGTCCGGGGTCCATCGACGGTTTGCGAGGAAGCGTTCGCGCGTTATCTGCGTCGGTGAAGCTGGAGGTCGTATGCGTCTCGTCGCCGTACTCGCCGCCGCCCTGGCCGTCTCGGCCTGCGCGCAGATCAATCCGTTCCCGGCCGAGAAGCCGGCCGCGCCCGCGGCCGGCGCCGCGCCGCAGATGCTGGTGGCCGCGGCCAACCCGCTGGCGGCGGAGGCCGGGATGGACGTCCTGAAGCGCGGCGGCTCGGCCGTCGACGCCGCGGTCGCTATCCAGTCCGTGCTGGGCCTGGTCGAGCCGCAGAGCTCCGGGCTCGGCGGCGGGGCCTTCATGCTGGTCTACGACGCCAAATCGGGCGAGATCACCGCCTATGACGGCCGCGAGACCGCTCCGGCCGGCGCCTCGCCGACCATGTTCCTGGACGAGGCCGGCAAGCCCCTGCCCTTCGACCAGGCGGTGATCAGCGGCCGCTCCACCGGCGCGCCCGGCGTGGTGGCCATGCTGTCGGCCGCCCACGGCGAGCACGGCCGACTGGCCTGGAAGGACCTGTTCGGCAGCGCCGAGCGGCTGGCCGACGAAGGCTTCACCGTCAGCCCGCGGCTGTCGAACTTCGTCAACGGCCAGGCCCCGCAGAACGCCCGGCCGGACGTGCGAGCCTATTTCACCGAGGCCGACGGCACGCTGGTGGAGACCGGCGACACCCTGAAAAACCCGGCCTACGCCGCCACCCTGCGCGAGATCGCCGCCGACCCGCGCGCCTTCTATGAGGGACGCATCGCCTCGGCCATCGAGGCCAAGGTGCACGAAGGCCCCCGCCCCGGCACGCTGAGCGTCGCCGACCTGAAGGGCTATCGCCCCGGCAAGGGCGCGCCGGTGTGCACGCACTACCGCGTCTACCTGGTCTGCTCGGCCGCGCCGCCGTCCAGCGGCGTGTCGCTGCTGCAGGCGCTGGAGATCCTGGAGCGCACCGACGTCGCCCGGCACGGCGCGGGCGACCCGCAGGGCTGGTTCCTGTTCACCCAGGCGCAGCGGCTGATGTACGCCGACCGCGACCGCTATGTCGGCGACCCGGCCTTCGTCGAGGTGCCGACCGGCGGCCTGCTGGACGCCGCCTACGTCGACAGCCGCGCCGCCCTGATCGGCGAGCGGGCCGGCCCGGCGCCTTCGCCCGGCACGCCGCCCGGCGCGGGCGTGCGCGCCCCCGACCGCACCCGGGAGCCCGCCGGCACCTCGCACTTCGTCGTGGTCGACCGCGAAGGCAACGTGGTCAGCATGACCACCTCGGTGGAGAGCCTGTTCGGATCGGGGCGCATGGCCGCGGGCTTCTTCCTGAACAACCAGCTCACCGACTTCTCCTTCTCGCCGACGGAGAAGGACGGCGTGCCGGCCGCCAACGCGGTGGCGCCGGGCAAGCGGCCGCGCTCGTCGATGTCGCCGGTGATCGTGCTGGACCGCCAGGGCCGCTTCGTCGCCGCCCTGGGCTCGCCGGGCGGCTCGAACATCCTGGCCTACAACCTGAAGACCCTGCTGGGCGTGCTGGACTGGAACCTGAGCATGCAGCAGGCCATCGACCTGCCGAACGTGATCTCGCGTGGTGACACCACCTACGGCGAGGCGGACAAGCTCAGCCCCGAGGTGCGGGCGGGCCTGACCGAGCGCGGCGTGACCGTCCAGACCGGCCGCGGCGAAGGCTCGGGCCTGCACGGCGTGATCCGTCGCGGCGACCGGCTGGAAGGCGGGGCGGACAAGCGGCGCGAGGGCGTGGTGCTGACGGCGCAGTAAGAGCCGAAGAGCTAGGCCGCCCCGCGCGCGTTCGCCCGCAGGGCGCCGGGCAGGCGGATCTCGAACACCGAGCCATCGGGGCCGGTCCTCACCAGCACCAGGTCGCCCCCGTGGCTGCGGGCCAGTTCGCGCGAGATGGCCAGGCCCAGGCCCGCGCCGCCGGCGGTGGCCGAGCCGGCGAACGGCTGGAACAGGTGCTCGCGGGCCTTCTCCGGCAGGCCGGGACCGTCGTCGGCGATGCGCACCACGGTGTCGCCGCTGCGGACCTCGGCGGCGACGGTCACCTGGCCGCGGCCTTCCCGCTCGGGCAGGGCTTCGATCGCCTGGCGGGCGTTGCGCATCAGATTGAGCAGGATGCGGTGCAGCTGTTCGGGGTCGGCCTCCAGACGGAAGTCGGACGGCGCCTCGACCTCCAGCCGCACGCCTTGCGGGGCGAGCCCGGCGTCCTCGGCCGCGGCCTCCACCGCCGGCGCCAGGGCCAGGGCGCGGGGCGCGGAGGCCGGCTCCTCGCTCTTGCCGTAGTTCAGCACGTTCTGGGCCAGGCCCAGGGCGCGGTCCAGCGCCCGCTCCAGCCGCGGCAGGGCCTTGGCCACGGCCGGGTCTCCGGAGGCGGCCAGGCGGTCCGAGGCCATCTGGGCGCTGGTCAGCATGTTGCGCAGGTCGTGGTTGATCTTGGCCACCGCCTCGCCGAGCGCCGCCAGACGCGCGCGGGCGCGGAGCGCCTGGCGCACCTCCTCCTGCATGCGGACCAGTTCTTCCTCGAGGATGCCGATCTCGTCGTGGCGGCCTGAGACTTCAGGGGCGGCGGACGGGTCCTCGGGATCGGCCCGGAAGCGTTCGATCGATCCGGTGATGCGCTTCATGGGCCGCACGATGAAGACCGTCAGGGCGGTGAACACCGCGCCGCCGGCCAGCAGGGACAGCGCCGCCGAGACCAGCAGCGAGCGAAGCAGATAGACCCCGAGCGCCTGCTGCAGCGGCCGTGCGGGCGCCACCACCTCCACGAACTCGCCGCTGCGGAACTGCGGCTTGGCGACGACCCGGATCATCCGGTCGCGGTCGCCGAACAGGGTCAGCCACGGATCGACCAGCCACCAGGCGTCGCGCCCGCGGCGCAGGTCGACCAGCACCGGCGGCCGGTTGAAGCGCGGCACGTCCGACAGCAGGCGGCGCGCGCCTTCGACCTGCACGGCCACGGCCGTGACGCCCGCGCCCTGCAGCAACTGGCCGCGCAGGTCGGCGGCGACTTCGTTGTTGGGGGCCGCCTCGACCGCGAGGGAGGCGATTTCGGCCGAGCGCACACGGTCCAGCAACCAGCGCTCGTGGTAGGCCGCGAGCGACGGCAGCAGGATCATCGCCGCCGTGACGAGGGCGAACGCGCTGGCCAGCAACAGCAGGCGCGCGTGCAGCCCGCTCGGCCAGCGGATCTTGAGCGGCGGCCAAAGGCGCTTCATCAGCGTCACCGTGCGCGAACCGCGACATGCGGCCCGCAGACCACGGACTACTTCAGCCGAACCGTTTGAGCAACGAAACCAGCGCCCGCGTGCGCCCGGAGAACAGGATCGGCGTGTAGAAGGCCCCGGCCAGGCGCTTGTGGATCTCGCCGCGCGTCGGATAGGGCGCGATGAAGGAGGTGAAGGCGCGCAGCGGCAGCTTCGCGTCCAGCGCCAGCGCCCACGGGTGGATCAGCTCGCCGGCCGAACGGCCGACCAGGGCCGCGCCCAGGACCTTGCCGCGCGGGTCCAGCACCAGCTTGCCGAAGCCGCGCACGTCGCCCTCCGCCACCGCGCGGTCGTTGCCGCTGAACGGGACGGTCAGGACCCGGACCGCGTCGCCGTGGGCGGCGCGCGCCTGCGTCTCGGTCAGGCCGACGACCGCCACCTCCGGATCGGTGTAGGTGACCCGCGGCACGACCAGCCGCTCGACGTCCACGCGCTGGGCGAACAGCGCCTTGCGCACCACCAGGCCCGCGTGGGCGCCGGCGACATGGGTGAAGAGCTGGCGGCCCGCCGCGTCGCCGACCGCGAACACCGCGCGATTGGAGACCGAGCGCAGCATGCTGTCGGTGTGGACGCCGTGCGCGTCGTAGGCGACGCCGGCGGCTTCCAGGTCCAGGCCGTCGAGGGCCGGCTTGCGCCCGACCGCCACCAGGAGGTGGGCGCCCTCCAGCCGCCGGCGTTCGCCGCCGACCTCGACCGTCAGGCCCACGCCGGCCGGCGCGTGCTCGACCTCCAAGACGCGCGCGCCGGACAGACGCTCGACGCCGTCGAGCCGCAGCTGCTCGAGCAGGGGCTCGACCAGGTCGCGGTCCTCGCGCGGCAGCGGCGAGCCATGCTCGATCACCACCACCTCCGAGCCCAGCCGGCGGAACGCCTGGCCCAGTTCCAGCCCGATCGGACCGGCGCCCAGCACCAGCAGGCGTGCGGGCAGCTCGTGCAGCGAAAAGATCGTCTCGTTGGTCAGATAGGCGACGCTCTCCAGGCCCGGTACGGCCGGCAGGCGGGGGTGCGAGCCGGTGGCGATCACGACCTTGCGGGCGGTCACCGCCACGCTGTCGCTCTCGACGGCCCGTGGTCCGGTGAAGCGGGCGGCCTCGCGCACGACGGTGACGCCGAGCCCCTCGAAGCGGCCCTGGCTGTCGTGCGGCGCGATCGTCTCGATGGCCCGGCGCACGTGGGCCATGACGGCGGGGAAGTCGATCTCGGGCTGAGCGCGCACGCCGAGCCGCTCGGCCGAGCGCGCGGACGCGGCGGCGTCGGCGGCGGCGATCAGGGCCTTGGAAGGGACGCAGCCCCAGTTCAGGCAGTCGCCGCCCATCTCGCCCTTTTCGAACAGGACGACCTTGAGCCCCAGCTGCGCGGCGCCGGCGGCGACCGACAGGCCGCCCGAGCCGGCCCCGATCACCGCCAGGTCGGCGCGTACGCGCCGGCGGGTCATAGGACCGGGGCCTTGCGCCCGGCTATGGCGCGGACGATCGGCGGCAGGACCAGCGACAGGAAGGCCAGGCCCAGCAGCGGGAAGAGCACGAACGGCTCGAAGATCAGCTTCAGGTTCGGCGTCTCGCCGCGGTCGAAGACCTCGCCGAGGCTGGCGCCCACCGCGCTGTAGATGAAGGTGGCCGGCAGGATGCCGATCACGGTGGCCGCGGCGTAGGCGCGGATCGGCACGGCGGCCAGGCCCGAGGCGATGTTGATCAACACGAACGGCACGACCGGGATCAGCCGCAGGGTCAGGATGTAGGAGAAGGCGTTGCGGTCGAACCCGGCGCGCAGGCGCGCCATGGTCCCGCCGGAGTGCTCGGCCCGCTCGCGCAGCCAGCCGCCCAGCACCGAACGCACGGCGTAGTAGACAAAGATCGCGCCGGCGGTCGCCGCCACGGCCGTGACCGATCCGCCGACCCAGGTGCCGAACAGGAAGCCGCCGGTCAGGGTCAGGAACAGCGCGCCCGGGATGGCCGCGGTGGTGGCGATCGCGTAGGCCGCCACGTATAGGGCCAGCGCCGTCCAGAAGTGCGCGTCCACGAAGTCGCGAAGCTGCTGGTGACGCTCGCGCAGCACGTCGAGCGAGACGTAGCGGTAAAGCCCGCTGAAATAGACCACGGCGACGAGGGCCGCGATCAGGAGCAGCGGCGCGCCGCGCCGGAGGAGCGTCTTCATCTGATCAGCAGTCTAGCATGTCGCAGGGGCGTCCCCCAGCGGATCGCACGCCGGGCGATTGACTCTCGAAAAGCGCTCCGTTAGACACCGCGCCTCGTTTCGACGACGGCCCGTCCACCGGCGGGCCTTCTTGATGTGGAGCCAGTTTCGTGAAGCGGACCTATCAGCCGAGCCGACTCGTGCGCAAGCGCCGTCACGGCTACCGCGCGCGCATGGCCACCAAGAACGGCCAGAAGATCGTCGCGCGCCGTCGTGCCAAGGGCCGTAAGCGCCTGACCGCCTAAGCGGTTTCTTCCGCTCGTCCCGGCGGGCGAAAGAATGGCCGATCAGCCCAAAATCGATCGCCTAAAACGGCGGCCCGAGTTTCTCGCGGCCGCCAAAGGCGTTTCCATGCCCCGCGGCGCCATCGTGCTGCAGGCGCTGGACCGCGCCGACGGCGACACCCGCATCCGGGTCGGCTTCACCGCCACGCGCAAGATCGGCGGGGCGGTCGAGCGGAACCGCGCCAAACGGCGCATGCGCGAGGCCGCGCGCCTGCTGGTGCCGCAGTTCGGCACGCCCGGTTTCGACTATGTGCTCATCGCCCGCGGCGGCGCGACGTCGCGGGCCTGGGTCCGTTTGCTTGACGACGTGAAAACCGCGCTGATAAGGCTCGCGGCCGGCGGCGAGCGCGCCCCCGGCGCCTGAGCGTGCGCCCTTAAGTTTCCCGCGAAAAGAAGCCCGCGATGCAGAAAGAAAACGCCCGCAACACGATCATCTTCATCGTGTGCACCCTGGCGATCCTGCTTCTCTACCAGCACTTCGTCCTGCAGCCGCAGGCCGAGCGGCGCCAGGCCGCGGCGAAGGCGGCGGCGGCCGCCGTGCAGACCGCGCCCGCGGCCGGCCCGACGGGGCGCCCGGCGGTCACGCAGTTCGCCGAGCGTAGCCAGGCTCTGGCTTCCAGTCCGCGGGTGAAGATCCAGACGCCGCACCTGGCCGGTTCGGTGTCGCTGGAGGGCGGTCGCATCGACGACCTGTTCCTGACCCAGTACCGCGAGACCCTGGCCAAGAACTCGCCCCCGGTCGAGCTCTTCCGCCCCGAGGGCGCGGAGCACGCCTACTTCGCCGATTTCGGCTGGACCCCGGGCAACGCCGCGTCGGCCGTGTCCGACCTGCCGGGCGGTGCGACCCAGTGGCAGCTGGCCGCCGGCGACGTGCTGGCCCCGGGCAAGCCCATCACCCTGACCTACGCCAACCTGACGGGCCTGCGCTTCACGCGCACCATCTCGGTCGACGACAACTACATGTTCACCGTCACCGACACGGTGGCGAACGAGAGCGGCCGCCCGCTGACGCTCGCCCCCTACGGTTCGGTGCAGCGCCAGGGCGTCCCCCCGGTCACCGGCCGCCAGACCATGATCTCGCACGAAGGCGCCGTGGGCGTGTTCGGCCAGAAGCTGTTCAAGAAGGCCCGCTACAAGGACTGGCGCAAGAAGGGGCTGATCCAGGAGACCGCCGACTCGAACGGCGGCTGGGTCGGCATCACCGACAAGTACTGGCTGGCCGCGGTCATCCCCGACCAGGCCCACAAGATGAACGGCGCCTTCCGCGTCACCCCGCGCGGCGCCGTGGACGTGTACGAAGCCAACTTCGTCGGCCAGCCGGTGGTCGTGCCGGCCGGCGGCCAGGTCAGCTCGACCAGCCACCTGTTCGCCGGCGCCAAGCGCGAAGAGATCCTGAGCGGCTACCAGAAGAAGCTCGACATTCCCCGCTTCGACGACGCGATCGACTGGGGCATGTTCTGGTTCCTGACCCGCCCGATCTTCTGGCTGCTGGAGAAGTTCTACGGCCTGGCCGGCAACTTCGGCGTCGCCATCCTCATCCTCACCGTCACGGTGAAGGCGATCATGTTCCCGCTGGCCAACAAGGCCTTCGAGTCCATGTCGAAGATGAAGAAGCTGCAGCCGAAGATGGAGGAGCTGAAGAAGAAGTACGGCTCCGATCCGCAGAAGCAGCAGCAGGAGACCATGGCGCTCTATCAGCGGGAGAAGATCAACCCGCTGGCCGGCTGCCTGCCCATCTTCATCCAGATCCCGGTCTTCTTCGCCCTCTACAAGGTGCTGTCGGTCACCATCGAAATGCGGCACGCGCCGTTCTTCGGGTGGATCCACGACCTGTCGGCGCCCGATCCGACGACCATCTGGAACCTGTTCGGCCTGATCCCGTGGGACCCGTCGACGGCGCCGATGATCGGCGGCCTGCTGCACGGCAACCTGCACATCGGCGTGCTGGCCATTCTCTACGGCCTGACCATGTGGCTGCAGCAGAGCATGAACCCGCCGGCGACCGATCCGGTGCAGAAGCAGATGATGCAGTTCTTCCCGATCGTGTTCACCTTCATCATGGCCGGGTTCATGGCCGGGCTGCTGGTGTACTGGATCTGGAACAACGTGCTGTCGATCGGCCAGCAGTACGTGATCATGCGCCGGTTCGGGACGGAGAACCCGATCGACGACCTGATCGCCAAGCTGCGCGGCCAGCCGAAGCCCGCCCAATGACGCACGACTCCGGGACGTACGAATCCGGGACGTCCGAAGCCGAGACGATCGAGGCCGCGCGAATCCTGTTCGCGCGGCCCGCCGTTTTCCTGATGGGCGCGGCCAAGATCGACCAGTTGCCGGCCCCGGACCTGCCGGAGGTGGCCTTCGCCGGCCGCTCCAACGTCGGCAAGTCCAGCCTGATCAACGGTCTGGTGAACCAGAAGCACCTCGCGCGCGCCTCCAACGAGCCGGGCCGCACGCGCGAGGTGAACTTTTTCGTGCTGGACGAGCGGCTGCGGCTGGTCGACCTGCCGGGCTACGGCTTCGCCAAGGTGTCGCGCGAGACGGCCAAGAAGTTCCAGAACCTGGGGCGGTCCTACCTGCGCGGCCGGCCGAACCTGAAGCGGGTCTATCTGCTGATCGATTCCCGCCACGGCCTGAAGGCGCCGGACAAGGAAGCCATGGACGCGCTCGACCTGGCGGCGGTCAGCTACCAGATCGTGCTGACCAAGGCCGACAAGCTGAAGCCGGCCGAGGTCGAGAAGGTCACGGCCGAGACCCTGGAGGCCATCCGCAAGCGCCCCGCGGCCTTCCCGCGGGTGCAGGCGACCTCCAGTGAAAAGGGCTTCGGCCTGCCGGAGCTGCGCGCCGAGATCGCCCAGGCCTGCGAGATCGACTTGGGCGGCATCTAACCCTCCCTTCTCCCCTTGCGGAAGAAGGTGGCCGGCGGAGCCGGCCGGATGAGGGGTGCCTGCACCTCGATTTCAGAATGAAGAGCTGTCGAGCGCCAGGCCTTCAGGCCTCGCGCCGACACCCCTCATCCGACGCGCTCCGCGCGCCACCTTCTCCCGCAAGGGGAGAAGGACAGTCGTCGTCAGACCACCCCCGACGCCAGCAGGGCGCCGATCACGATCGCCGCCAGCGCGGCGAGGCCGAGCGCGAGCCCGACCTTGCCGTGCAGCCGGGGGCGCTCGGGGCCCATCACCGCGCGTCCTTCACCACCACGCCGCCCTTGATCACCACCGGCACGTGCTCGAGCACGGTGACGTCCTTCAGGGGATCGCCCTTCACCGCGATGATGTCGCCGTAGCGGCCGACCGCGATGGCCCCGACGTCCTTGTCGCGGTCCAGCGCCTTGGCGGCGGTGACGGTGGCGGCCTGGATCGCCTGCAGCGGGGTCATGCCGTAGCGGACCATCACCGCGAACTGCTTGGCGTTGTCGCCGTGCGGATAGATGCCGGCGTCGGTGCCGAAAATCATCTTCACCCCGGCCTTGGCCGCCTTGCGGAAGTTCTCGCGCTGGATGTCGCCGATCTCGGCGTCCTTGCGGATGTTCTCCTCCAGCACCCCGTTCTTGCGCCCTTCGGCCTGGGTGTAGTCGGTGTTGTAGATGTCCATAGAGAAGTAGGCGCCCTTCTCCTTGGCCAGGCGGATGCCCTCGTCGTCGACCAGGCTGACGTGCTCGATGGTGTCGACCCCGGCCAGGATGGCCTCGCGGATGCCCGAGGCGCCGTGCGCGTGGGC
This sequence comes from Caulobacter sp. 17J80-11, assembly GCF_014349105.1. GTDB lineage: Bacteria > Pseudomonadota > Alphaproteobacteria > Caulobacterales > Caulobacteraceae > 17J80-11. Next base: position 152,910 of record NZ_JACSJI010000010.1, read on the forward strand.
GGCGACCTTCATGTCGGTCATGTGCGCCTCGTCGACGATGGCCTTCATCTCCTCCAGCGTCAGCTGCTGGGCGCCGGGCGTGTCGCCGTGGGAGAACACCCCGCCGGTGGCGCAGATCTTGATCACCTGGGCGCCGTACTTGTGCAGCTTGCGCACCATCTTGCGGCCCTCGTCGGGGCTGTCGATCACCGCCGGGCTGACCTCCTCCATCGAGGGCGGGAAGAAGGTCGAGTCGCAGTGGCCGCCGGTCGCGCCGATGGCGTAGGTCGCCGTCACGATCCGCGGCCCGGGCACGTAGCCGGCGTCGATCGCCTCGCGCAGGCCGACGTCGGAATAGGCGCTGGAGCCCACGTTGCGCACGGTGGTGAAGCCGGCGTTCAGCGTGTCCTTGGCGTTCTTGGTGGCCACCACCGTCCAGAAGGCGTCGGAGTACTGCAGGTAGTTGTAGCCGCCGACCTCGGCCAGGCTGTCCAGGTGGACGTGGGCGTCGATCAGGCCCGGCAGCAGGGTCATGCCCGGCAGGTCGACCCGCTTCACATCGGACGACAGCCGCACAAGGTCCTGCGAGCCGACGGCGGTGATGCGCCCGTCGGTGACGAGCACGACCGGGCGCTCGACCACCTTGCCCGACTCGACGTCGATCATGCGGTCGGCGGTGACCGCCACGGTTTCAGCGTGGGCCGCACCGGCGGCCAGCAGGGCGGCCAGGGCGGCCCCGAGAAGCGAACGCGACATGTGAACTCCCCCAATCTTCGAGGGGGACGCTCTCACGCGGCCGCGCGCCGATCAACGGCGCCGCTTAGACGGCCCCGCCTCCGCCCAGCTTTTCGTTGAGCCGGCCGGTGCCGCCGCACATCGGGCAGACCTCGCCGGAGCCGAGCGTGCCGGAGCCTCCGCATTCAGGACAGACGTTCTCGGCGGAGACAGGATCCCCCTCCGGGCGGGGACCGAGGCCCTGGTCGTCGATCTCATGCTCTTTCATGACGCGCCTCCGGCAGGAGAACGCGTCGGCGTCAGGCGCGGTTTCGGAAAAGCCCCGGGAGTCGCCGCCCCGGCCGTCGATCCGGCTCTCGTCATGTTCACCGACCGGCATGAGGTGAAGCGCGCGCCCGGACTTTCGTGCGGTAGGCCCGTGACAGGCCTGTCCGCGTGCGCTATCGCGCGCCCGACATGACCACGACCCCCGACGCCGAGAACCAGGGCTGGGCCACCGCCAAGACGCTGGCGGAAGCCCTCCCCTACATCCAGATCTACGACCGCGAGACGGTGGTCGTGAAATACGGCGGCCACGCCATGGGCGAGGAAGCCGTGGCCAAGCAGTTCGCCGCCGACGTGGTGCTGCTGAAGCTGCTGGGCGTGCACCCCGTGGTGGTGCACGGCGGCGGGCCGCAGATCTCGGCCATGCTGGACCGCGCCGGGGTGAAGTCGACCTTCGTCGACGGCCTGCGGGTGACGGACCGGGCGACCATGGAAGTGGCCGAGATGGTTCTGTCCGGCGCGATCAACAAGGAGATCGCCAACTGGATCACGCTGGCCGGCCGCGAGGCGGACGTGCGCGGCGTGGGCCTGTCGGGCAAGGACGCGCGGCTGATCACCGTCGAAAAGGCGCGGCGCACAAAACGCGACCCGGACAGCAACATCGAGCGCATCGTCGACCTCGGCTTCGTCGGCGAGCCCAAGGACGTCGACCCGCAGTTGATCGAGGCGCTGATCTACGCCGAGGCCGACTACGTGCCGGTGATCGCGCCGATCGGCGTGTCCGAGGACGGCGAAACCTTCAACGTCAACGCCGACACCGTGGCCGGGGCGGTCGCCGGCGCGCTGCGGGCCAAGCGCATGCTGCTGCTGACCGACGTGCCGGGCGTGCTGGACAAGAACGGCGAGCTGATCCGTCAGATGACCGTGGCCGAGGCCCGCAAGCTGATCGCCGACGGCACCGCCACCGGCGGCATGATCCCCAAGCTGGAGACCGCCATCGCCGCGGTCGAGAGCGGGGTCGAGGCCGTGATCGTGCTGGACGGCCGCCGCCCGCACGCCATGCTGGTCGAGCTGTTCACCGAGCACGGCGCCGGCACCATGGTGAAGGCGGGATGAGCGCGGACCTGAGCCGGGTCGAGACCTGGATCTTCGACCTCGACAACACGCTCTACCCGGCCGAGTGCGAGTACATGGCCCTGATCGAAGGCAAGATGACCGCCTTCGTCATGCGCGAGACCGGCCTGCCGCGCGACGAGGCCAAGGCCTTGCAGAAACGCTATCTGCACGAGCACGGCACCACCCTGGCCGGCCTGATGGCCCACCACGGCGTGGATCCGCGCGCCTTCCTCGACGAGGTGCACGACGTGGCCATGGACCGGCTGACGCCGGACCCGGCCCTGCTCGCGGCCTTGGCGCGGCTGCCGGGACGGCGTCTGGTGTTCACCAACGGCGGCTCCAAGCACGCCGAACGTGTGCTGGAGCGCCTGCAGATCGGCGACCTGTTCGAGGACGTCTTCCACCTGGAGGCGGCCGACTTCGTGCCCAAGCCGGCCCAGGCCACCTACGAGAACCTGGTGCGCATCCACGGCGTGGATCCGCGCGCCGCGGCCTTCTTCGAAGACAGCGAACGCAACCTGAAGCCGGCCGCCGTGCTGGGCATGGCCACCGTCCTGGTCGGCGCCCACGCGGCCCTGTCCAGCGCCGACTTCGTCCACCACCGAACCGACAAACTCCCGCCGTTCCTGATGAACGCGCGGATCAGGACCGCCGCATGAACGAGCTGATCCCCCTGCAAGCCGAAGTCGAAGCCGCCTGGGAGGCGCGCGTCGAGCTGACCCCCGACACCCGCGGCCCGATGCGCGACGCGGTCGAGCAGGCGCTGGCCCTGCTCGACGCCGGCAAGGCGCGCGTGGCCGAGAAGGTCCACGGCGAATGGGTCACCAACCAGTGGCTGAAGAAGGCCGTGCTGCTGTCCTTCCGCCTGCACCCCAACTCGGTGATGCCGAGCGCGGCCGGCCTGCCCGGCATGGGCCCCTGGTGGGACAAGGTGCCGAACAAGTTCGCCAGCTGGGGCGACAAAGAATTCGCCGCCGGCGGCTTCCGCGCCGTGCCGGGCGCGGTGGTGCGCCGCGGCGCCCACATCGGCAAGAACGTCGTGCTGATGCCGTCCTTCGTGAACATCGGCGCCTTCGTCGACGAGGGCACGATGGTGGACACCTGGGCCACGGTCGGCTCCTGCGCCCAGATCGGCAAGAACGTGCACATCTCCGGCGGCGCTGGCATCGGCGGCGTGCTGGAGCCGCTGCAGGCCAACCCGACCATCATCGAGGACGGCTGCTTCATCGGCGCCCGCTCGGAAGTGGCCGAAGGCGTGATCGTCGGCGAGGGCGCGGTGCTGTCGATGGGCGTGTTCCTGTCCGCCTCGACCAAGATCGTCGACCGCGCCACGGGCGAAGTGTTCCGCGGCCACGTCCCGCCCTATTCGGTGGTCGTGCCGGGCTCTCTGCCCGACCCGAAGGGCGGCCCGAGCCTGGCCTGCGCCGTCATCGTCAAGCGCGTCGACGCCCAGACCCGGTCCAAGACCAGCGTCAACGACCTGCTGCGGGACTGACAGATCTCCCTCCCCTTCATGGGAGGGAGAATCCAGTCTCACCCGCCCTGAAGCGAGTTCCAGGTGCGCCCGGTCGAGGCCGGGGCCGGGGCGGCGGTCTTGGCGCGCAGCCAGGCCAGGTTCTTTTCCGCCTGCTCGGGCGGCAGGTCCTCGCGGATCAGCCGCTCGGCCTCGGCGGTCTTGCCCTGCAGGCCCAGCACCAGGGCCAGATTCTGGCGGGTCTGCAGGCTCGCGCCCGGACGGGCCACGGCCTGGCGCAGCAGGGTCTCGGCCTGGGCCGCGTTGCCGTTCGCCGCGTAGCTGAGCGCCAGGTTGGTCAGCACCGCCGGATTTTCCGGCGACAGCTTCAGAGCCTCTTTCCAGACGACCACGGCGTCGTCGTGGCGGCTGACCTGCTCGTAGGCCACGCCCAGCAACGAGGGAGCGCGCCAGTCCTTGGGCGCGGCGGCCATCGCCTTTTTCAGCGGATCGATGGCGTAGAAGCCCTGGCCGCGGCCGATGTGCGCCCGGCCCAGCTCCAGCATGGCCTCGACATTGCCCGGATCCGTCACCAGCACGCGGTCGGCGGCGGCGGCGGCCTCGGGATAGCGTTCCATAGCGCGCAGGGCGGCCGACAGCTTCACGCCCGCCTCCCCGTCCTGCGGGTCGGCGTCGAACACCGAACCCCAGAAGGCCGCGCGGGCCAGCGGGTCGAGGCGGTCGGCCTGGGCGCGTTCCTCCTTGCTGGCCTTGCGCGGCGCGGCCGCTGCGGCGGCGGGCGCGGTCTTGCCGGCCGGCGCCTTGGCCGTGGTCTCGGCGGGCGCGTCCTTCTTCGACTTGCCGAACAGGCCGGCCTGCGCCGGCGCGGCGGCGGCGAAGACCGCCACGGCGACGGTTGCGGCGAACGCCAGCTTGCGCGACATCAGAGCGCCTCCTTGAACCTTCGTCCGGAGGGTCGGCGCGTCGCCCCAAGGAAGCGTTAACAGCCCGTCCGAGGCCCCATGCACGACGTTCTGATCACCGCCGCCCAATCTGCCGCCGCCATCCCGGTTCAGCTGATGCTGGAGGAGGAGTTCAAGGCGCTGCCCGAGGGCGTGCTGCGCGCCACCTGCGAGGCCCAGCGGTTCAAGGCGCAGAGCGGACACGTCGCTTCGATCTCGGGACCGGACGGCAAGCTTGAGCGGATCATCTGGGGCCTGGGCGGCAAGCTGGAACCGATGAGCCTGCGCGCCCTGCCGACCAAGCTGCCGGCCGGCGACTACGTGATCGAGAACCCGCCGGCCGACGCCGGCGAGATGGTCGCCCTGGCCTGGGCGCTGGGGTCGTACGTGTTCGACCGCTACAAGAAGCGCGAGGACCGGGTCCGTCCGCGCCTCGTCGCGCCGGAAGGCGTGAACCTCGACCACGTCCGCCATGTGGCCGGCGCCTGCGAGCTGGCGCGCGAGATGGTCGACACCCCGGCCGCCGACATGGGCCCCCTGCAGATCGAAACCATCGCCCGCGAGATCGCCGAGGCGCACGGCGCGCGGATCGGCGTGGTCACCGGCGCCGACCTGCTGGAGGAGAACTATCCGGCCGTCCACGCCGTGGGCCGCGCCGCCGCCCCGCACCGCGCGCCCCGTGTGATCGAGCTGGCCTGGCGCGAGGACCGCGCGGAGCTGCCGCTGATCGCCCTGGTCGGCAAGGGCGTGGTGTTCGATTCCGGCGGCCTGGACATCAAGCCCGCGTCGGGCATGCGCAACATGAAGAAGGACATGGGCGGCGCCGCCCACGCCCTGGCGCTCGGCCGGCTGATCATGCAGGCGGACCTGCCGGTGCGGCTGGTCGTGCTGGTCGCGGCGGTGGAGAACGCCATCTCGGGCGACGCCTTCCGGCCCGGCGACGTGCTGTCCACGCGGCTGGGCAAGACCATCGAGATCGGCAACACCGACGCCGAAGGCCGGGTGATCCTGTCGGACGTGCTGGCCCGCGCCGGCGAGCTGGAGCCGACCCTGACCTTCGACTTCGCGACCCTGACGGGCGCCGCGCGCGTGGCGCTGGGGCCGGAGCTGCCGCCGTTCTACACCGACGACGAGGGCCTGGCGGTGGAGATCGCCGCCGCCGCCAAGGCGCACGCCGACCCGATGTGGCGCATGCCGCTGTGGCCCGGCTACCAGGACGCGGTGAAGAGCGACATCGCCGACGTGCGCAACGACTCCGCCGACTGGGCCCAGGCCGGCTCGGTGACCGCGGCGCTGTTCCTGAAGCACTTCGCGCCGAAGGCGGGCAGCTGGACCCACTTCGACGTGTTCGCCTGGAACTCGCGCGGGCGGCCGGGCTGGCCGGTCGGCGGCGAGGCGCAGGCGATCCGCGCGGTGTTCGCGATGCTCGCCAAGCGGTTTCCCGCCGCGCGTTAACCGGGTCTTCGGAACCGGGGACTAAGGATCGCGGTCCGCTAGTTCATCGCCCGGAGTCCCCGGTGACCGAAGAATTCGATCCCCGCACCACCCTGGCCCGGCCCGATCTGGCCGAGCAGGCCCTGGAAGGGATCGTGCGCGCCCAGCGTTACGCCGAGCCGAGCCGCCGCCAGTGCGCCGTCGCCGCGACGGCCATCCGCAAGGCGTCCGACGCCGCCTCCGAACAGCAGGACCAGCTGGTCTTCGGCGAAGCCTTCGACGTGCTCGACGAAAAGGACGGCTGGGTCTGGGGCCGCGCGCGCCGCGACGGCTATGTGGGCTGGGTCGAGGCCGCCGCCCTGGCCGAGCCGGTGCTGGCGCCGACCCACCGGGTCGCGGCCCTGCGCACCTACGCCTTCGCCGAACCGGACCACAAGTCGGCGGTCGCCGTGCTGCTGACCCTGAACAGCCTGGTCACGGTCGAGGCCCGCGAGGGACGGTTCGTGAAGATCGCCCGCGCCGGCTGGGTGGTCGAGGACCACCTGGCCGCCTTCGACATCTTCGAGCGCGACGCCGCCGCCGTCGCCGAACGCTACCTCGGCGCGCCTTACCAGTGGGGCGGACGCGAGAGCCTGGGACTGGACTGCTCGGGCCTGGTGCAGCAGGCGCTGTACGCCTGCGGCCGCGCCTGCCCGCGCGACGCCGACATGCAGGCCCGCGAGACCGGCGAGACGATCGAGGCCGGCGACGGCTTCGCGAACCTGCGCCGCGGCGACCTGGTGTTCTGGGAAGACCACGTCGCGCTGATGGTCGACGAGGCCCGCATCATTCACGCCACCTCCTGGCACATGCAGGTGGCGGTCGAGCCGCTCGCCGCGGCCGTGGCCCGGGTCGGCGCGCCGACGACCTTCCGCCGCCTCTGAGGCTCGCGAGCGCCAGCTTGTCAGTCGGGGCCCTCTAGGCCCACTCTCCCCGCCGAAGCGATCGGGGAGCGTCGGCGTGACGAACTTGCTCGTGTTCATTGCGTCCACTGCCCTGATCTACGGCTTCCTGCGGATGGTCGAGCTGGCGCGTCCGGCGGGCCGGCAGGGGGCCTGGCGGCTGAACGTCGGGATCGGCCTGATCAACCACGCCGGCACCCAGCTGATGCTGCTGACCGTCGGGCCGGCCACCGCGCTGCTGGTCAACCGCCTGGGCGGCGGCCTGATCGACTTAGGGCCGCTGGGCCTCTGGGGCGTGGCGCTCTACGTGCTCGTCTCCGACCTCGGCGAATACCTGTTCCACCGCGCCCAGCACGTCGTGCCGTTCCTCTGGCGGCTGCATTCGCTGCACCACAGCGACGCGGCCATGAACGTGACCACGAGCAACCGCCATCACTGGCTGGACCCGCTGCTGAAGGGCGTGTCGATCTTCGCGATCGTCGGCCTGCTGTTCAGGGTCACGCCCGCGGCGCTGGCCGCCTACAGCCTGATCTGCTTCTGGCACTACGTCGTGCACGCCAACATCCGGCTAGGCTTCGGCCGCTGGTCCTGGTTGCTGAACGCGCCCCAGTACCACCGCATGCACCACGCGACGGCCAGCGAGTACCACGACTGCAACTACTCGGCCCTGTTCCCGATCTACGACCTCGTCAGCGGCAAGTACCGCCGGCCCGAGCCCGGCGAGTTCCCGGAGACCGGCCTCGACGACGGCCGCGCGCCCGCCACCCTGATCGCCGCCGCCACCTGGCGCTGACCGCGCTCGCGCCTCAGGCCGGACGCATGAAAAAGCCCCCGGCGCCGGAGCGTCGGGGGCTCAATTTTCAGTCCGTCGCCGGGATCAGCGGGCCGGGGCTTCCGCCTTGCCCGGCTCGGCCGTGGCGGCCTTCTGGGCGGCCGGCTGGCTCGGGGTGGCGGTCGGAGCGGGGGCGCCCGCAGCGGCGGACGGCTCAGCGCCGGCGGCGGCCGGAGC
>NZ_JACSJI010000011.1 GCF_014349105.1 Caulobacter sp. 17J80-11
GCCGCGACCAGCCGCGCGAGGCCCGCGACCCGCTGGCGGTGATCGAGCCGAAAGGCGCGCCCGCGCCGGCCGGCGAACCGGCCCCGGCCCTGGCCGCGCGCGAAGACGACCACCTGCCGGCCTTCCTGCGCCAGCCGACCCCGGCGCCGGCTCCGGCCGCGGAAGAGACCGCGGAGAAGCGCCCGCGCGCCCGGCGCAAGCGCCCGGCCAGCTTCGACCAGGGCGACGGCGAGGCGCCGAAAGCGACCGCCGCCGCCGACGAAGAGGCGTAAGACCAGACAAGGGCCCGGCCGCAAGGTCGGGCCCTTTTTCTTTGGGGGGCTGGCTGTGAACCCGATCGACGGCTCGTGCCACTGCGGCGCGGTGCGCTTTCGCCTGAGCGCGGAGATCGCCGAACTCACCACCTGCGACTGCTCGCTGTGCGTGAAGAAGAACGCCCTGATGGCCAAGGTCCCCGAGGCGGCCCTGGAGATCACGGCCGGCGCCGACAACCTCGGCCTCTACGAGTGGAACACCCGCCGCGCCAAGCACCACTTCTGCCGCACCTGCGGGATCTACGTCTTCCACCGCAAGCGCGCCGCCCCCGACTGGTTCGGCGTCAACGTGTTCTGCCTGGACGGCTTCGATCCGGGCACGGTCCCGGTGCGCGCCACCGAGGGCGCGAACATGACGGTGGTCGACCCGAACCCGCGGCCCGAGTGGCCGGGCCCGCGCGAGGGATGAGGGGCGGGCGGCGGGCGGCTCTTCCCTGAGCCACGCCTCTGACGGTGGACCGCCCTCATGCGGCCATCGTCCGGCGCGAACCTGCCGCAAGGCAGACGAGTTGATCGGCCATGCGCAGGGCCGTGTCCTCAGGCGAGCGCGGGGGCGCGCTCGGTCAGTCCTCCACCGGCCCCGACGGGCGTCGCCGCGCCTGCCTGGTGGACACCACCATGCTCTACGCCCCGGAGAGCGGCGGCGTGCGGCGCTACCTGACCGCCAAGCGGGCCTGGATGGCCCGCAACCGCCCGCAGGTGCGCCACAGCCTGGTGCTGCCCGGCCGGCGCGACGCCGACGACGGGCAGGGCCTGCGCTCGATCTACACCGCGCCGCTGCCGTTCGGGCGGGGCTATCGCTGGCCGATGAGCAAGACGGCCTGGACGGCGCGCCTGGTCCGCCAGGACCCGACCCTGATCGAGGCGGAGGACCCCTACACCCCGGGCCTGGCCGCGCTGGAGGCGGGCGAAGCCTTGCGCGTGCCGGTGATCGGCTTCTGCCACACCGACCTGCCGGCCCTGGCGGCGACGCGGCTCGGCAAGTGGAGCCAGGAGATGGTGCGCAAGCGCTGGGCCGGCGCCTACGGCCGCTTCGACGCGGTGGTGGCGCCCAGCCGCTACCTGGCCGCGCGGCTGCAGGAGGCCGGGGTGCGCCGGGTCGAGGCGGTGCCGCTGGGCGTGGACCTGGAGACCTTCTCGCCGGCGCGGGCCGACCGGGCGCGGGTGCGCGCGGCGCTGGGCCTTCAGCCGCACGAACGCTTGCTTGTGTTCGCCGGCCGGCCGGCGGCCGAGAAGCGGGTGCCGGTCATGGTCGAGGCCGTGGCCCGGCTGGGCTCGGGCTGGCGGCTGCTGCTGATCGGGGCCGGGGCCGGCCTGCCCGCGGCCGAAGGCGTGATCCGCCTGCCGTTCCAGCGCGACTCCGCCGCCCTGGCCCGGCTGCTGGCCAGCTGCGACGCCCTGGTGCACGCCAATCCGGCCGAGGCGCTGGGCTTGGTCGTGCTGGAGGCCATGGCCTGCGGCCTGCCGGTGGTGGGCGTCGCCGGGGGCGGCGTGGCCGAGACCATCGTCCCCGAGGTGGGCCAGCTGGCCGCCGGTTCGGGGGCGGCCGACCTGGCCGAGGCGATCGCGGCCCTGTTCGAGCGCGACGTGGCGGCGGTCGGCCAACAGGCGCGGGCGCACGTGGCCGAGCGCTACAGCTGGGACCGCGCCTTCGACCAGCTGAGCGCCGTTTATGCGGGCCTGACCGGCGACAGCGCCTTCGCCGCGAAGGACGTCCACGGGGCGCCGGCGCCGTGAGCGTCGTCTACGTCCTGGCCCATTTCGACGACGAGTACTGCGCCCTGCCGCTGCTGCTGGCGCGCCACCGGCAGGGGCGGCGCCAGCGGCTGCTGTTCGTGGCCGATTATCCCAGCGAGCGGGTCGGCCGCGCGCGGTTCGAGGAGACCCGCGCCCTGCTGCGCTGGCTGGGCCTGGCGGACGACGCGGCCGTCCACGTCGGCGCGGGCTCCGGCGTGCGGGACGGGACGGTGCACCGCGGCCTGCCCGACGCCTGGCGGGCGCTGCGCGACGCGCTGGACGGCGAGGCGCCGGAGGAAATCGTGACCCCGGCCTGGGAGGGCGGGCACGCGGATCACGACATGTGCGCCCTGCTGGCGGTGGCGCTGCAGCAGTCCCTGCCTGGGCGCCCGCTCGTGCGTCAGTTCGGCCTGTACAACGGCGCGGGCCTGCCCGGGCCGGTGTTCCGCGCCTGCACCCCGCTACGGCAGAACGGGCCGGCGGCCGTCGTGCCGATGACCTCCGCCGACTGGGCGCAATACGCCGCGGCCGTGCGCTTCTATCCCTCGCAGGCCCACGTCTGGTCGACCCTGTGGCCGGCCATGTTCGCGCGGTTCGCCGGGCACGGCTTCCGCTGGCAGGCGCTGGAGCCCCGGCGGGTGCGGGAGCGGCCGCATCCGGGGCCGCTGCTCTACGAACGAACCGGCCGGGCGTCCTACGGCGAGGTGCGGGCCTGCGCCGACGCCTTCCTGCGTGACCTGCGGTGAAGGGGCTGCGTCGCCTGCGCCGCCCGGCGCTCTTGCTGGCCTGCGCCGGCCTGCTGATCGGCGCGGGCGTGGTGGGCTGGATCGGCGCGGGCCAGGTGTGGGCGTCGCTGTCGGAGATCGGCCTGCCGGGTTTCCTGCTTCTGTGCGTCGCCACCTGGGCCTACCAGCTGGTCCTGGCCGGTGCGTGGGCCGGACTGACGCCCGGCGGCGAGCGGCGCTTCTTCTTGTTCTACTGGGCGCGGCTCGTGCGCGACGCGGTCAACCAGAGCCTGCCGCTGACCCCGCTGGGCGGGGTCGCCGCGGGCGCGCGGGTGCTGGCCGTGCACGGCGTGCCGGCCACGCGGGCGACGGCGGCGGCGGCGGTCGACGCCTCGGTCGAGCTGTTCGCCCAGATCGCCTTTTCCGGCATAGGCGCGGTGCTGGCGCTGGAGATGCTGGCCGGCGCGGCCGAGGCCGACGGGGTGGGGACCATGTTCGCCCTGGCGCTCGGCATCCTGGCCGCGGCGGCGGTGGCGGTGGCGGCCGGGCCGAGGCTGGGCCTGCGCGCCATCGAGCGGTTCGGCGCCCGCCTGCATCCGGCCGCGGCGGTCGGGGCGGCGGCGCTGAAGGCGGAGATCGACGCGCTGTACCGCCGCCGGCCGGCGGTGATGCTGTGCTTCACCCTGCACCTGGCCTCGTGGTTCCTGGGCGCGGCCTGGTCGATGCTGGCCCTGCACATGCTGGGCGCGGCGGTGGATTTCCGAGTGGTGGTGGCGCTGGAGGCGCTGATCTGCGCCTCCAAGGTGGCCGCCTTCGTCATCCCGTACGGCTTCGGCGTGCAGGAGGGGGCCTACGCCGTGCTGGCCCCGCTGTTCGGCGTGGCGGCCCGGACCGGGGTGGCGCTGTCCCTGCTCAGGCGCGCGCGCGATCTGGCTCTGGGCCTGCCGATCGTGGCCCTGTGGCAGGCCGGCGAAGCGCGCCGGCTGCAGCGGCAGACCTAGTGGGCCGCTTTGCGCTTGGGCAGCAGGTGCAGGGCGCCGACGATCACGCCGCCGACCACCAGGCCGACCACGGCCGAGGCGATCGCGAAGGCCAGCCAGCCGGCGGCCGGTCCGACCACCGGCGCGGAATGGGCCCAGGCTTCCAGACCCTCCACCGCCTGCGGGACGACCGGCGCGTGGTAGCGCTCAAGGCCGTGGACGATGATGCCGCCGCCGACCCACAGCATGGCCGCCGTGCCGACCACGGTCAGGGCGCTCAGCAAGCCCGGCACCACGTGCACCAGGCCCCGGCCGAACCCGCGGCCGAGCTTCGAGCGGCCCTTGGCCATGTGCAGGCCGATGTCGTCCAGCTTCACGATCAGGCCCACGACGCCGTAGACGCCGGCGGTGATGGCCAGGGCCACGACGGCGAGCGCGCCGGCCTGAACCGGCAGGGGCTGCCCGGTGACGCTGGCCAGAGCGATGGCCATGATCTCGGCCGAGAGGATGAAGTCGGTGCGGATGGCGCCCGAGACCTTCTGGCGTTCCAGCTGCTCGGAGCTGAGCGCCAGCTCGTCGATCTCCACCGCCTCGTCATGATGGAGCAGGCTCTCCAGGATCTTCTCGGTGGCCTCGAAGCACAGGTAGGAGCCGCCCAGCATGAGGAGCGGCGTGACCGCCCAAGGCGCGAACGCGCTGAGCAGCAGGGCGCCCGGCAGCAAGAAGAAGAACTTGTTGCGCAGGGAGCCCAGCGCGATTTTCCAGACGATCGGCAGCTCGCGGTCCGGGGTGAAGCCCACGGCGTAGGACGGCGTGACCGCCGCGTCGTCGACCACCACGCCGGCGGCCTTGGCGCTGGCCTTGCCGGCGGCGGCCCCGACGTCGTCCACGGAGGCGGCGGCGAGCTTGGCGATGCCGGCGATGTCGTCGAGCAGGGCGGCCAGGCCGGAAGGCATGGAATCCTCGGGATGCGTGGGCGGCGCCGCCGCCGTGAACGGGGGCGCATGCATGCACCGGGAAGCCGAACGGGACAAGCCGTCACGCTTGGCGCAGCTGCGCGGTCGACGTCAGGAATTCTGAACCAGTCTCAGCAGGGTCCCGTTCGGGTCTATGAGCGCGCCGACCGTTCCGCCCCACGCTTCGCGCGTCGGCCGGTGCGCGCGCGGCCAGCCGACGGTCGCCTCCGGCACGCCGGCCGCGAGGATCTGCTCGAACAGGGCCTGCACGTCGTCGACCCTCAGGCAGCAGCTGAACGAGCTCGTCGCCGGATCCAGGTCTGGGTGCGGAAAGAACTCCAGCGTCAGCTCGCCCCGCTTCAGAATCAGCCAGCCCGCGTCGCGCCAGGTCTCGACGAAACCGAGCTTCTGGAAAAAGGCCGAGGTTTCCTGCTGATCGCGCCAGGGCAGGTTGGGTGTCGCCGTGTCCGCCATCGCCCTTCGCCCCTCAGGTCCCGCCAGCGGCTTTTGTGAAGGGCGAAGCCGCGGCGCACAATGTCCGCGACGTCGGTCAGGCCCCCGGCGCGAGGAAACCGGGCAGGGCGGTCGCCTGGCGGATCCAGTCGGCCAGCTGCGCCTCGTCGAGCGGGTCGTGCTCGCGGATGTCGAGATAGCGCGTGTCCGGGGTCTTGCTGGTCCCGGGCGGAAGCGGCTGAAGCGAGGCTCCGCGGAAGAAGGCCAGCTTGAGATAGTCCTTGAAGGCGTGGACGCTGAGAAACCAGCCCATCCCCTCGACCCCGTAGAAAGGCGAGTTCCACTTCACCGCCTTCTTCACGTCCGGCACGGTGCTCACGATCAGGGCGTCGAGGCGTTCGCCCAGCCCGCGCTTCCAGCCGGGCAGGGCGGCGATCCAGGCCTGCACCGGGGCGTCCCCGTCGCCCTTGGCGATCTGCGGATTGCCGCCGGAGAGCAGGCGGACCTTTGCAGCTTCCGGCGTCGCCCCGGCGTCTCGCTTCATCCCGCCCTCAGCGCTTCGCCTTGGCCGCGTTCAGCTCGGCGGCGGCGCGGACCAGGGCCTTGAAGGCGGCCTCGTCGATCGGCTCGCCCTGGCGGAAGTCGATGGCGCGGCGGGTGTTGCCCTCCAGGCTGGAATTGAACAGGCCCGCGGGGTCGGGCAGGGACGCGCCCTTGGCGAAGGTGGTCTTCACCACCTCCTTGTAGGTCTCGCCGGTGCAGAGGATGCCGCCGTGCGACCAGACCGGCGTGCCGCGCCACTTCCACTCTTCGGCGACGTCGGGAACGGCGTCCTGGATCAGGGCGCGCAGGCGAGCGAGCGTCTCGCCGCGCCAGTCGCTGAGCGAGGCGATCCGCTCGTCGATCAGCCGGGTCGCGTTCTCGCCCTCGGGCGTTCCGGTCGTCTTCACGCCGCGGTCTCCTCATCGGCCAGCACCTGCTCGAGGTTGGCGAAGAACTTCCGCCAGCCGTAGCCCGCGCCCTGGTAGGCCTGCTCCTGGTCGGCCCGGAAGCCGGACTGTTCCATGCGCAGATGGGTTCCCGCGCCGGCCGGGGACAAGGTCCAGGTGACCACGCTCTCCAGCCCGTACGCCGCCCAGGTGTAGGACAGGGTGCGGTTCGGCTCGATCTCCAGCACCTCGCAGTCGACCGAGCCCCAGTCGGCACGGAAGTCGAAGCGGCGGCCCACCACCGGCTCGAAGTCGGTCTTCATCAGCCAGGCCTCGATCAGGTGCGGCTGGGTCAGGGCGCGCCAGACCTTCTCGGGCGGATGGGCGAGGTCGCGTTCGAGGACGACGGAGCGGGTTTCGGTCGCGGCGGCGGTCATTGGTCCATCCTGTTCAGCAGGTCTTCGAGGTCGTCGAGCCGGCCGCGCCAGAAGCCGGCCATCTGGCGGGTCCAGTCGGCGAGCGGGGCCAGGGCGTCGGGGCGGGCGCTGTAGTGGGTCTGGCGGCCCTCGTGGCGGTCGCTGACCAGGCCGGCCTGCTTCAGCACGCCGAGGTGCTTGGAGACAGCCGGCTGGGAGACTCCGGCCTGAGCCGTCAAGGCGCCTACGGTCTGTTCGCCCTCGCGGCACAGCCGTTCGAACAGCGCCCGCCGGGTCGGGTCGGCGAGGGTTCGGAAGAGGGCGTCCTGGGCGTCCGGCATTTGAAACATATAACTCGGTGGTTATGTGTGAATCCATAACTGAGGGGATATGGATCGGTCAAGCGAAACTGAAGCGGCCCGCCGCGACCGGGAGAACCGAAACCGGCCGACGCGTGTTCGATCAAAGGCGCCTGACCGTCGCCCTGGAGCTTCTCCTTGAAAACCATCGGCTACGCGGCGTCGGCCGCCGGCGCGCCGCTCGCGCCCTTCCACTTCGAGCGCCGGACCCTGCGCCCGAACGACGTGGCCATCGACATCCTCTACTGCGGGATCTGCCACTCGGACCTGCACATGGCCCGCAACGACTGGGGCATGTCGGCCTATCCGCTGGTGCCCGGCCACGAGATCGTCGGGCGGGTGAGCGCGGTCGGCCCGCAGGTCGCCCGCTTCAAGGAAGGCGACCGGGTGGCGGTCGGCTGCATGGTCGACAGCTGCCAGCGCTGCGACCAGTGCCGCAAGGGCGAGGAGCAGCTGTGCCGCGAAGGCATGACCCTGACCTACGCCAGCCCCGACCGGATCACCGGCGAGCTGACCCAGGGCGGCTATTCCAAGCACGTCGTGGTGCGCGAGGAGTTCGTCCTGAAGGTGCCCGACAGCCTGGACATCTCGCGCGCCGCGCCGCTGCTGTGCGCCGGCATCACCACCTATTCGCCGCTGCGCATGTGGAATGTCGGGCCGGGCAGCCGGGTGGGCGTGATCGGCCTGGGCGGGCTGGGCCATATGGCCGTCAAGCTGGCCGCGGGCATGGGCGCGCATGTGACCGTGCTCAGCCGCAGCCACGCCAAGGAGGCCGACGCCCTGGCGCTGGGGGCCGACGCCCTGCTGGTCTCCACCGACGAGGAGGCGATGGCCGAGGCCGCGTCGAGCCTGGACCTGATCATCGACACCGTGCCGGTGAAACACGCGCTGGATCCGTACCTGCCGCTGCTCGACGTCGACGGCACCCTGGTGATCGTCGGCCAGATCGGCCCGATCGAGGCCCCCTCGACCGTGCCGCTGATGTTCGGCCGCCGCCGGATCGCCGGCTCCCCGATCGGCGGGATCCGGGAGACCCAGGAGCTGCTCGACTTCTGCGGCCGCCGCGACATCCTGCCGGACGTCGAGACCATCCGCATGGACCAGGTCAACGAGGCGTTCGAGCGGCTGGAAAAGGCCGACGTGCGCTACCGCTTCGTGATCGACATGGGGTCGCTGCCCGGCTGAGGCGGCTGACTGAGGTTTGGCCGCCGGGTTTATAATTTCCTGATACTTGCTCGGGCGTACGCAAGGCCGGCTCCTACACGGGACACGGAGCTCTGCAATGCGAACGATGAACCTGGCGGCCGTCGCCTCGATGGTCCTTCTGGCGGCCTGCGCCACCAAGCCGAAGCCTCACCCGGGCACCGTGACCGGCGGCGAAACGCCCGCCGAGCAGGGCTACAATCCCGGCGCCGGCGGCGAATCGGTCCAGCCGGGCGCCCTGGGTTCGCTGGCCGAGCGCTTCGCTTCCGAAGCGGGCGACCGGGTCTATTTCGAGCTCGACAGCCACACCCTCGGCGAGGACGCCATGTCGGTCCTGCGCAGCCAGGCGAACTGGCTGGCGGCCCATCCGAACGTGCGGGTGATGGTCGCCGGCAACGCCGACGAGCGCGGCACGCGTGAGTACAACTTCGCCCTGGGCGCCCGTCGCGCGACCGCGGTGAAGACGCAGCTGGTCGCCTGGGGCATAGCCCCGAACCGCATCGACACCATCTCCTACGGCAAGGAACGCCCGATCGCGTCGGGCTCCGGCGAGGACTCCTGGGCGCAGAACCGCAACGCCCAGTCCGTGGTGCTGGAATTCGGCGACCGCCGCTAACCCGCTGAGGCTGCGGCATGTCGCCGGAAGACTGCGAACGCGAGCGCTGCCGCCGGGGCTGGACGGTCGAGGATCTGGCCGAGCGGTCGGGCCTCGTCGCCCTGACCATCCAGAAGTTCGAGGCGGGGCTGACCCAGCCTCGCCCCGGCACCTTCATCGCGCTCCGGCGCGCCTTCGCGCGCGCAGAGTTTGGAGCCCTGAGTCCGAGTTGAGGGAGTGTCGCGGCGCGAACGACGCAGCCGACGGCCGAGGGGGCGCCCGATGACCCTGGACCCAGCGACCGACGCCCGACTTCCCTCTCTGGCCGTGCTCGGAACGGTCGACCGCGCCGGACGCACCACCGCCGCGGCGAGGGCCTGGAATTCGACGACGATTGAGGCGCGGGTCCCGTCCGACGTCCGGGAGGAACGACAGCAGCCTGCCGGGCCTGGGGCGCCGCCGCTGTCCGACGGGACCCGCAGACCGCACCTATTCCTGGCCGCTGCCTATCGGAAGTATCTAGAATTTATAAAGAATTTTCCGAGGCTCACGCGCGGGCTATAAAAATCCCATCATTGCCGACGCTGCTGCAGCCTGGGCAAAGACCTAGCCGGGGGCATCCGTGCGCGTCAGGCGCGCGGCACGACTTGGAGCGTACATGGCGAGCACCGCCGCCCGGCACACCCCTCTCGACATGGTCCAGGCCCAGCCTTCGCCGGCGCTCAGCCCGACGGTGTGGCTGCTGACCCGCGTCTCGCCGGCCATGAGCATGGCGGTGCGCATCGGGATCGCCGCCCTGATCGTCGCAGTGAGCGCGGTCATCGCGGAGTTCTTGTACGAAACCTTCGCCATGACCCGGCTGTCGGTACTGTTTCTCGGCGGGGTCATCGTCACGGCGGTGACCGTCGGCACGTGGCCGGCGATCGTCGCGGCCGTGCTGGCCTTCGCGGTCTATAATTTCCACCTGGTCGAGCCGCGCTTCACCTTCACCTTCGCGGGCGACGACGCCCTGACCCTGCTGGTCTTCCTGGCCGTGGCCCTGCTGACCGGCAGCCTGGCCGGGCGGGTGCGGGAGGAGGCCCTGCGCAGCCGCTCGCGCGCCGATCTGATGACCACCCTGTTCAACGCCAGTCGGGTGCTTTCCGCGACTGACAAGGAGGAGGCGCTCCGGGCGCGGCTGGCCCCGATCCTGGCTGACGCCGTCGGCGGCGAGGCGCAGGTGGTCGGGCCGGACGAAGCGCTGGGCGCGCTCGAAGGCGACGGGGCGGAAGAGCGGTTGCTGCGCGCCGCCGCCCTGCTCGCCAGAAGACGCTCGCAACTGGGCGTCGAGACCCTGATGGACGGGGCCTGGCGTGCGCGGCGCATGCGGGTGGATGAAGAGGAACTGGGGGTCGCGGTCTGGCGCATCGGCGAGACGGCGGCTCATGAGCTGGAACAGGTCGACCGCCTGGCCGACATCCTCGCCGACCTCGGCGCCGCCGCGATCGCGCGCGCCCGGCTGAGCGCGCAAAAGGCCGCCGCCGACGCCCTGGTCAGCACCGAGAAGCTGCGGACGGCCCTGCTGTCGTCGATCTCCCATGACCTGCGCACGCCCCTGGCCGCCATTCTGGCCTCGGCCAGCAGTCTGAAGGACTATGACGCGCAGTTCTCCCCGGAGACGCGGCGGGATCTCGCGGCCAACATCCAGGAGGAGGCCGAACGGCTGAACCGCTACGTGACCAACCTGCTCAGCATGACCCGCCTGGAATCCGGCGCCCTGGACATGGAGCTGCACGCGATCTCCGCCTTCGAGGTGGCCGCCGCCGCCGCCCAGCGGGTCGAGCGCCGCAAGGGCGCGCGCCGGCTGTTGCTGAGCGGGCCGGAGCGGCCGCTGTTCGTGCGCGCCGACCCGGTGCTGCTGGAGCAGGCGCTGGCCAACGTGGTCGAGAACGCCGTGGCCTATTCGCCGGACGGCACGGACGTGGAGCTGCGGGTCGCCGAGCGCGACGGCGGGGTCGAGATCGAGATCGTCGACGCCGGGCCCGGCGTGGCGGAGGCCGAGATCGGCAAGATCTTCGACAAGTTCTACCGCTCGGCCGGCACTCGCCAGATCGCCGAGGGCGCGGGCATGGGCCTGCCGATCGCGCGGGGCCTCGTCGAGGCGGTCGGCGGCGCCATGACGGCGCGCGCCCGGCCGGACGGCGCTAACGGCCTGAGCGTGCTGGTCACCCTTCCGGAGGCCGAGGCATGAGCGCCAGCGTCCTGCTCGTCGACGACGAGCCGCAGATCCTGCGGGCCCTGACCCCGGCGCTGGAGGCGGCCGGCTACGCGGTCAGCGTCGCCGACTGCGGCCAGGCGGCCCTGTCGCGGCTGGCCAGCGACGGCTTCGACGCCATCCTGCTGGACCTCGGCCTGCCGGACATGGACGGCAAGGACGTGATCGCCCGGGTGCGCGAATGGTCGGAGGCGCCGATCCTGGTGCTGAGCGCGCGCGACATCGAAAACGAGAAGATCGAGGCGCTGGACCTGGGGGCCGACGACTATGTCAGCAAGCCCTTCGCCATGGGCGAGCTGCTGGCGCGCCTGCGAGCGTCGCTGCGCGGGCGCGAGCGGCGCTTCTCAACCCGTTCGCACTTCTCGGCCGGGCCGCTGTTCATCGACTTCTCGCAGCGGCTGGTGCGGCTGGAAGGCGAGGAGGTGAAGCTCACCCCTAAGGAATACGACCTGCTCCGCACCCTGGCGCGCCACGCCGGGCGGGTGGTCACCCACCGCCAGCTGATCGCGGCGGTGTGGGGCGGCGACGCCGACGCCCAGTCGGTCCGCGTGCTGGCCGCCCAGGTGCGCCAGAAGCTGGAGGTCGACGCCTCGCGCCCGAAGCTGATCGTCACCGAACAGGGGGTCGGCTACCGGCTGGTGGGCGAGGACTAGGCCGTCCAGCTTCACGGGGACGTGATCCCTAAGGTTGAACCCCTAGGTGAAACCGGCGTTTCCATCCCCGCGACGACAAAGACACGTGAGGCGGCGGTCCCCTACAGCCCCCCAGACGACGGCCGTCTCGTCGCCGCTTTCAGCCCCCCGGCGTCCCCGTCGCCGGGGGGCTTCGTCGTTTCCGGCCTCCCCGGACCTACGGACGGAGAAGTCTCAAGGCGCGGACCGCCGCGCTCGAACCCGACGGGCCGACGTGCGTTTCGATCCCCGACGACAGATGAGGGGCGCCCGGCTCCCCCCCAATCCCCCGACCGCCGGTCGTTCCGATGTCGCCCAGCCCTCCGGCGTCCCCCCGCGCCGGAGGGCTTCTTCGTTTCCGGGAAGGCTTGACCGGGACGGGCCCGCCCGGCGACCACTCGGGCCATGGGGCTTTCCATCGGGATTTCCGGCGCGGGGCCGGCCGGGCTTGCGGCGGCGCTGCTGCTCAGGCGGGCCGGGCACGCGCCCGTGGTATTCGAGCGGTTCGAAGAAGCGCGCCCGGTCGGCTCGGGCCTGATGATGCAGCCGACGGGGCTGGCCGTCCTGCGCGCGCTGGGGCTGGAGGCCGAGCTGCGCGCCCACGGCCAGCCGATAGCCCACATGTTCGGGCGCGCGGTCGGGTCGGGGCGCGTCGTTCTGGACGTCCGCTACGACGCTCTGGCGCCGGGAACGCGGGCCCTGGCCGTGCATCGCTCCGCCCTGTTCGGTGTGCTGCACGCGGCGGCCGAGCGCGAGGGTGTCGAGATCGAGACCGGGTTCGAGGTCGCGGGGCTGGAACGCGGCGCCGACGGCCGGGCGCGGCTGGTCGACGCGCGCGGGCGGGCGCGAGGGCCGTTCGACCTCGTGGTGGACGCCTCGGGCGCCCGCTCGGCCCTGGCCGACCTGTGCCGGTCGAAGCCGCCGCAGGCGCTGGCCTACGGCGCCGTCTGGGCGACCCTGCCCTGGCCGCAGGACGCAGGCTTCGAACTGGAGGCGCTGGAGCAGCGCTACCGCCGGGCCGACACCATGGTCGGCGTGCTGCCGGTCGGCCGGCGCTGGGGCGAGGCGGAGCCGGTGACCACCTTCTTCTGGAGCCTGAAGCCGGGGGACTACGCGGCCTGGCGCGCGCGCGGGCTCGACGCCTGGAAGGCCGACGTCCTGCGGGTCTGGCCGCAGGTCGAGCCGCTGCTGGACAAGATCAGTTCGCCCGACGACCTGGTGTTGGCCCGCTACGCCCACCACACCCTGGCGCGGCCGTATGCGGAGCGGCTGGCGGTGATCGGCGACGCGGCCCACGCGACCAGCCCGCAATTGGGGCAGGGCTGCAACATGGCCCTGCTGGACGCCGCCGCCCTGGCCGCCGGGCTGGCGCGCCACGCCGACGTGGGCGAGGCGCTCGCGGCCTACGCCCGTCTGCGGCGCGGGCACGTGCGGCTGTACCAGACGCTCAGCCGGCTGTTCACGCCGTTCTATCAGTCCGACAGCCGTCTGCTGCCGGCGGTGCGCGACCTATTGCTGTCGCCGGCCAGCGGCCTGCCGTTCGCCCCGCGGGTGCTGGCGACCCTGGTCTCGGGCTTGATCGGCGACCCGCTGTCGCGGCTTGGTCTGGATGCGCCGCCTTCGGTCGCGACGGCGGATCCAGAGCCGCTGGCGGCGGCCGGCTGAGGCGAACCCGGGTCGCCCGGGGCGCGTTTTGCGACGACCCCTCGGAGGACCCCGACATGGCTGACCAACCCGGCGGCGGACGCGCGCGCGTGCAGACGGTGAACCCGGCGACCGGCGAGCCCGGCCGGGCCTACGACGCCCACACCATCGACGACGCACGCGCCGCCGCGGCCGAGGCCCACGAGGCCTTCCTGTCCTGGCGGCGGACGTCCTTCGCCCAACGGGCCGCGGTGATCCGCAAGGCCGGCGCGATCCTGCGCGAGCGCAAGGACGAGTTCGCCCGGCTGATGACCGAGGAGATGGGCAAGACCCTCAGCGACGGTCAGGCCGAGGTCGAGAAGTGCGCCTTCCACTGCGACTGGTTCGCCGAGCACGCCGAAGGCTATCTGGCGCGAGAGCCGGCCGACCTCGGCCACGGCGAGGCCTTCGTGACCTTCAACCCGCTGGGCGTGGTCCTGGCGGTGATGCCGTGGAACTTCCCGTTCTGGCAGGTGATGCGCTTCGCGGTCCCGGCGCTGATGGCCGGCAACGGCGGCCTGTTGAAGCACGCCAGCAATGTGCCGGGCTGCGCCCTCGCCATCGAGGAGGTGTTCCTTCAGGCCGGCCTGCCCAAGGGGCTCTTCCGCGCCCTGCTGCTGCCCAGCCGCGACGTGAAGGCGCTGATCGAGGACGCCCACGTCGTCGCCGTGACCCTGACCGGCAGCGTGCCGGCGGGCCGCAGCGTGGCGACGGCGGCCGGCGGCGTGCTGAAGAAGTGCGTGCTGGAGCTGGGCGGGGCCGACCCCTACGTGGTGCTGGAGGACGTCGACGTGGCGGCGGCGGCGCGGATCTGCGTGACCGCGCGCATGGTCAACGGCGGCCAGAGCTGCATCGCCGGCAAGCGCTTCGTCGTCGTGCGCCCGGTGCTGGAGGCCTTCGAGCGCGCCGTGGTCGAGGCCATGCGCGGCTTTGAGATGGGCGACCCGACCCGGCCGGAGACGCGGCTGGGGCCGATGCAGAGCGTCCAGGCCCGCGACGACATCCACCGCCAGGTGACCGAGAGCGTCCAGAAGGGCGCGCGCCTGCTGCTGGGCGGCGAGGTCCCCGACGGCCCCGGCGCCTGGTACCCCGCGACGGTGCTGGCCGACGTGCGCCCGGGCCAGCCGGCCCACGACCAGGAGGTGTTCGGCCCGGTCGCCGCCATCATCGCCGCCGAGGACGAGGCCGACGCGATCCGCATCGCCAACGCCAGCGAGTTCGGCCTGGGCTCGGGCGTGCTGACCGCCGACCTCGACCGCGGCCGCCGCATCGCCGCGGAGGAGCTGGAGGCCGGCATGAGCTTCGTCAACGAGAACGTCCGCTCCGACCCGCGCATGCCGTTCGGCGGGGTGAAGCACTCCGGCTTCGGCCGCGAGTGCGGCCGGTACGGCATCCGCGAGTTCGTGAACATCAAGACCGTCCACGTGCAGACGCTGGCGAAGGCCAAGGGCAGTTCGGTCGAATAGGCGGTCCGCTTGTGGCCCGGCGGAGCGGCGCCTACATCGCCTGCAGGCCGGACTGCGTCGCTTCTTGCAAGGGCGCGGACCGGCGATCCGCCTGAAAGGGGATGACCGCTTTGAATCTCGACATCTATTCCGACCGCGCCAAGCAGGCCGTGCAGTCGGCCCAGTCGCTTGCCCTGGCGCGGCGGCACCAGCATCTCTCGCCCGAACACTTCCTGAAGGTGCTGCTGGAGGAGCGCGACGGCCTCTCGCGCCAGCTGATCCAGCAGGCCGGCGGCAAGCCCGACACGGCCGTGCGCGAAGCCGACGCCGCGCTGGCCAAGCTGCCGGCGGTGCAGGGCGGCTCCGGCCAGCTCTATCTGAAGCCCGAGACCGCGCGGACCTTCGCCGCGGCCGAGGAGGACGCCAAGAAGGCCGGCGACGCCTTCGTCACCACCGAGCGCCTGCTGGTGGCGCTGGCCAAGGAAGGCGGCGAGGCGGCCGAGGTGCTGAAGAAGGCCGGGGTCAACGCCGCCGGCCTGGAAGAGGCCGCCAAGTCGCTGCGCAAGGGCAAGACCGCCGACAGCGCCGGGGCCGAGGACGCCTACGACGCGCTGAAGCGCTACGCCCGCGACCTGACCGCCGCGGCGCGCGACGGCAAGATCGACCCTGTGATCGGCCGCGACGAGGAGATCCGCCGCACCATCCAGGTGCTGGCGCGGCGCACCAAGAACAACCCCGTGCTGATCGGCGAACCCGGCGTCGGCAAGACCGCCATCGTCGAGGGCCTGGCCCTGCGCATCGTCAACGGCGACGTGCCCGAGAGCCTGAAGGACAAGAAGCTGCTGGCGCTCGACATGGGCTCGCTGATCGCCGGCGCGAAGTACCGCGGCGAGTTCGAGGAGCGGCTGAAGGCGGTGCTGAACGAGGTGACCGCCGCCGAAGGCCAGATCGTGCTGTTCATCGACGAGATGCACACCCTGGTCGGGGCCGGGAAAAGCGACGGGGCGATGGACGCCTCGAACCTGCTGAAGCCCGCCCTGGCGCGCGGCGAGCTGCACTGCGTGGGCGCGACCACGCTCGATGAATATCGCAAGCACGTGGAGAAGGACGCGGCCCTGGCCCGTCGCTTCCAGCCGGTGTTCGTGGCCGAGCCGACGGTGGAGGACACGGTCTCCATCCTGCGCGGGCTGAAGGAGAAGTACGAGCTGCACCACGGGGTTCGGATCTCCGACAGCGCCATCGTGGCCGCCGCGACCCTGTCCAACCGCTACATCACCGACCGCTTCCTGCCCGACAAGGCGATCGATCTGGTCGACGAGGCGGCCAGCCGCGTGCGCATGGCGGTCGACAGCAAGCCCGAGGAGCTGGACGAGATCGACCGACGCCTGGTGCAGCTGAAGATCGAGCGTGAGGCGCTGAAGCTGGAGACCGACGCGGCCTCGAAGGCCCGGCTGGAGAAGCTGGACGACGAGATCGACGATCTGGACGGCCGCTCGGCCGAGATGACCGCCCGCTGGAAGGCGGAGAAGGAGAAGGTCGGTCAGGCCGCCAAGGTCCGCGAGACCCTCGACCGGCTGCGCGCCGAGCTGACCGACGCCCAGCGCCGCGGCGACTTCGCCCGCGCCGGCGAGATCCAGTACGGCCAGATCCCGAACCTGGAAAAGCAACTGGCCGAGGCTGAGGCGAACGAGCAGGACGCGCTGACGCCCGAGGTGGTCGACGCCGAGCAGATCGCCGCGGTGGTCTCGCGCTGGACCGGCGTGCC
Source organism: Caulobacter sp. 17J80-11 (assembly GCF_014349105.1). GTDB lineage: Bacteria > Pseudomonadota > Alphaproteobacteria > Caulobacterales > Caulobacteraceae > 17J80-11. Next base: position 16,486 of record NZ_JACSJI010000011.1, read on the forward strand.
GGTCGAGAAGATGTTGGAAGGCGAGCGCGAGAAGCTGCTGCACATGGAGCAGTCGCTGCGCGGGCGCGTGGTCGGCCAGGAAGAAGCGCTGACCGCGGTGTCCGACGCCGTGCGCCGCGCGCGCGCGGGCCTGAAGGACCCCAACCGGCCGATCGGCTCGTTCCTGTTCCTGGGGCCCACGGGCGTGGGCAAGACCGAGCTGACCAAGGCGCTGGCCGAGTTCCTGTTCGACGACGAGCACGCCGTCACCCGCCTCGACATGAGCGAGTACATGGAGAAGCACTCGGTGGCCCGCATGATCGGCGCGCCTCCGGGTTATGTCGGCTATGAGGAAGGCGGCGCGCTGACCGAGGCCGTGCGGCGGCGGCCCTACCAGGTCGTGCTGTTCGACGAGGTCGAGAAGGCCCACCCGGACGTCTTCAACGTGCTGCTGCAGGTGCTGGACGACGGTCGGCTGACCGACGGCCAGGGCCGCACGGTCGACTTCCGCAACGTCCTGATCGTCATGACCTCGAACCTGGGCTCGGAGTACCTGGCCAACATGACCGAGGACCAGGACGTCGACGTCGTGCGGCCGATGGTGATGGAGGTCGTCCGCGGCCACTTCCGTCCGGAGTTCCTGAACCGCATCGACGAGGTGATCCTGTTCCACCGGCTGGCGCGCGCCCACATGGGCGACATCGTTAGGATCCAGCTGGAGCGGGTGGAGAAGCTGCTGGCCGACCGGCGCATGTCGATCGCGCTCGATCCGGCGGCGATGAACTGGCTGGCCGAGCGCGGCTACGATCCCGTTTACGGGGCGCGGCCGCTGAAGCGGGTGATCCAGAAGGAGCTGGTCGACAAGGTCGCCAAGAAGCTGCTGGCCGGCGAATTCGCCGACGGCGAGGTGATCGCGGTGGGGGCCGGCGCCGACGGCCTGGAGATCGGCAAGGCGCGGGTGCACTGACCTAGGGCCGTCATCGCGGCTGCGGCGGAATTCGCGCTCCGCTGCAGCCGGGGTGGCGCGCCGGTTCAAATCTCGCGCTAGCCGGGTCCCGCGGAGTCGCCGGTCGGTGGCGGGAGCGACTGGACGATGGCGACCAGGTTCACCGGCTGCACGCGGATGACGCCGGCGCGCGGGCTGTCGATGTCGGCGATCAGCAGGAACGGCACCGAGACGATCACCGGCAGGATGGCGAGGATCCGCGCGCCCTTGCGGTGCTCGACGCCGCCGAGCAGCACGTTGCCCGCGAACGCGATCAGCAGCATCAGCCCCCACGCGCCGATCGGTATGTGGTTGCGCCAGGCCGCCCCGGTGTAGCCCTGCGAATTGAGCACGTCGTTCATCCCGGACACCACGAGCGCTGCGACCGGCGTCGGCGTCGCCTCGGCCGGGCCGGCCACGGCGGACCACATCTGGGCCTGCAGCCGCGCCGTCTCGGCGTTGATCCGGTCGAGCCGGGCCGGATCGCTCTCCCGGTAGAACAGGATGCGCTGTTCGGTGTAGCGGGCCAGCAGGTCACGCACGGCCGCCGCCGCCCCGGGCGGCAGCAGGTCGGCGCGGACGTATTCGGTGCCGATTGCGTTCGCCTCGCTCGCTTCCAGGTCCTTGCGCTCGTCATAGCGCGTGACCGCCATCAGGAAGCTGAAGCCGATGATCAGGGCCTGCAGCGTCAGGGTGGCGCTCAGGATGGCGCTGAAGTCGGCGCGTTCGGCGTCGGTCGCCGGCCGTCCCCGCTGGCGCAGAGCGTGGCCTAGATGGGCGCCCAGCCACTGCACCAGGAGGGCGACGGCGAAGATCGCGAACGGGTGGTGATAGAAGCCGGCCATGCGGTGCACCTGCGCCGTCCCGCCGACGAGTCGAGGCCGCTCCCAGGGACCGGCCCATCGGGGAAACCCTGACTCGATGAACGGCCGAGGCCGGCTTTCGGTTCAGCGCCTTGCAGCTTCGCCACGTGGCGCTCAGACTGTCGGCATGAGACCGATTACGCTCGCCGACAAGCTGCAGATGATCCGCGACCGGTACTACCTGCTGGTCGGGCCGCTGGTCCTGTTGCTGGCGTTCGGGCTGGGTAATTCGCCCGTGCTGGCCTGGACCGCGGGATCGATCCTCGTGGCGGCGACCGTGCTGAAGGTCACCCAGCGCCGCTGAGCCTGCTCCGGCAACGTCAGACGATGCTTTGCGTTTGACGTTCGTAGCTTAGGAGCAGCGTGATGAAACTTCGCCTCCCCCTCGCCGTCGCCGGCCTCGGCGCGCTGGCCCTCGCCGCGTGCCAGGAGCAGAAGACGGATGACCCCAGCGCCGCCGACGTGGCGGCGGCGAGCGCGGCGCAAAGCGCGGAGAACGCGGCCGACGCGGCTGGCGCGGCGGCCACCGCGGCGGCGGCCAACGCCGGCCAGAACACGACCACGGTGATCCGCGAGGTGCCGGTCCCGACGCCGCCGCCCCCGACCACCAAGGAAGAGAGCACCTCGGTCACCATCGACGGGAACGGCGCCACCGTACGCAACGAGACCAAGGGCCCGGACTGACCGGCCCGGTCGCGGTGCGCGCGTCGGCCCGCAACACCTTTTCGGCCGCACCCGTTCAGGGCGAGGACGAAAGGCGGTCTCCATGGCGGACAAGCGCAAGGACAGGACCCTCCGGCGGCCGAAGGCGGCCGGCAAGCCCGGAATGTCCGGGCTGGCCACCCACCTGCAGCCCGGCGGCATGACCCCGGGCGGCGGCCCCGGCGCCGGGGTCGGCAGCATCGGCACGGGCGGCGGCTCGACCGACAACCGGCCGAGCGGCGACCTCAAGGATCGCGGCGAGTAGGCGCCTGACCGAGCCCGCGCCCGACAGCGAGCCGCGCCCTTGGCCGGACAGGATCGCGGCCGCGACCCGGGTCCTGGTCACCCCCGGCCCGCGCATGGTCGACGAGCTGGAGTGCGTCGCCTCGGTCCTGCTCGCCATCGTGTTCGGCCGGCTGGCCGGCGGCCAGCACATCGCTTGGGCGGCGTTCGCCGGTTACATGGTCATGCGCGGCCATGTGGCCGACAGCCTGCGCCGCGGCCTGCTGCGGATCGTCGGCACGGTCGGGGGCGCGATGCTTGCGTGGGCGCACCTCGAGCTGCTGGGCGCCGAACCCGTGCGCTCGGCCGTGGCGCTGGCCGCGGTCGGCGGCGCGACGCTGTACGCCGCGCTCACCACCAAGCGCAGCTACGCCTGGCTGTTCGTCGGCTTGACCTTCGCCGCGGTGGTGCTGGACCGGGTCGAGCACCCCGACGCGCCGGTGGTCGCCCAGGCCCTGGTGCGGGTGACGGAGGTGGTCGCCGGCACCCTGGCCTGCGTGCTGGTCAGCGCGCTCTCGACCATGACGCTGCGCCGGCGCTGGCCGGGGTCGCGAAAGCCGGACCCGAAGGCCGAGGGCTGGCGGCCGGAGGCGGCGCGGCACGCCGCCCAGGCGGCGATCGCGCTGGCGACGCTTCCGCTGATCCGTCTGGTCTGGCCGTTGCCGGAGCTGGCCCAGGCGGCTGTGGCGATCATGGCGGTGATGATGGTCCCGGTCAGCGGGATCGGGGCCAGCGGCCTGGCGCCGGTGAGCCGGCGCATCGGCCTGCGGGTCGCGGGGTGCGCGGCCGGGGCCGCCGTCGCGGCCGCCTTCCTGCTGGTCTCGCGAGGGTCGCCGGCGGTGCTGATCGCCGGGACCATGGTCGGCGTGATCCTGGGCCGCCACATCGAGAACGGCGCCTCGTCGGTGGCGTACGCCGGCACGCAGTTCGTGCTGGCCGTCCTGGTCGCCCTGGTGCCGGACGACTACGCCAACCCGGACCTGAGCGGCGCCTGGGGACGGCTGGCGGCCACGCTGATCGGGCTGTGCCTTATCGAGCCCGTGCTGGTGGCCTGGCACGTCCTGGCTCCGCGCCGGCCGCCGACCTCCGTGGACGTGCGGAGCGAGCCGGGAGAGGTCTGAAGCCTAGTCCTTCCGGCTCACGACGTTGGCGGCCCAGCTCACCGCGCCGGTGACCACGGCCGCGCCGATCGCCGCCCAGAAGCCGTGCACCTCAAAGCCGTTCAGAAGCGCGGCGGTCAGGCCGATCGAGGCGGCGTTCACCACCAGCAGGAACAGGCCGAGCGTCAGCAGGGTGACCGGCAGGGTCAGCAGCACGATCAGCGGCCGCACCAGCGCGTTGACCACGCCCAGCAGCAGGGCGGCGGCGAGGACGTCGACCGCACCGTGCAGCTCCACGCCCGGCACGACCTTCGACGCCAGCCACAGGCCGCCGGCGCCGACGAGAAGACGAAGCAGAAACGCACCCAAAGCCACGCGACTCCTATCCGAGGCGGACAGGGTGCGTGGGGTGTGCGGCGAAGTTGGGGCGTTCCTTTCCCGCCTGTCGAGCCCGGCGTCGCCCCTCGCCGGCATGGTCGTGCCGCTCATCCCGCCCAGCGGAAGAACGGGGTTACTTACCGGCCGATGGCGGAGCTACCAGTCCCTGCGGCTCAGCTCGGCGATGCGGCGTTCGTAGGCGGGGCCGACCATGGACGGATCGCGCAGGGCCGCGCCTTCGCGCACGGCCATCCAGCGGTCCTGGTCGGCCTTCAGGGCGCGCGGGTCGCGGGCGGAGCTGAGGGCGCGGCGGTAGATGGAGTCCATTCGCGCGTCGAGCGCCGCCAGGCTCGGGTTACGGCAGACCTGGCGCTCGCCCGGCGAGGTGGCGCGGCTGCAGTCGAAGCTGGGCCGGGCCGGCGCGGGGGCCGCCAGGGGCCGCGTCGACGGCGTCTCGGCGGAGACGCGCACGGTGTCGGGACGGGGTTGGACCGGCGGCGCCTTGCGGGCGGGCGGCCTGGGGCGCGCCGGCGGCTCGGGGGCCGTCGCCGGACTTGTCCTGCGGGCCGGCGGCGTCTCCACCGACGCGACCTGCACGGGAGCGGACGCCGGCTGGGGCGACGTCGCGGCGGACGCCTGAGCTTCGGCGCGGCGGCCATAGTCGAGGGCGTCGCGCGACAGGCCTACGCTCGGGGCATGAGGCAGTGGCGCCGGGCCGGCTCCCGCCGCGGGCGTCGTGGCCAAAGGTGCGGTCAGGGGCGTGGTCGAGGAGGGCGAGGCGACCGCGGCGGTCTCGACGGTCGCGACCGTGGTTTGGGCCGGCGCGTCGGAGCCCACGGTCATGGCGGTGTGCTTGCGCGGCGCCGTGGCGGCCGGGGCCCGCTTCGGCGTGGAACTGACGGGCGGCGAGGACGGCGGGCCCCGATGCAGCATGCCCCATTGCACCCCCATGCCGGCGGCGAAGCCCAGCACGCACAGGGTCGCGATGGTGGCGACGCGGTTGCGCCGGAATTTCGGCGGCGCGCCGCGCTTGGGGGGCAGTTCGGTGACGTCGAAAGCGGGGCCGTCCATGCGCGCGACAACCGCTGAACCGGGTTGGTGGTTGCAAGCGCTGCCGTTCCGTCGCGAGGCGGTTGACGAAGGCCGCCGACGGGGGCCTGATCGCGGTTGGGGGAAACGGGAGGTAGGGGTGAGACAGGGGGCTGTCTCCGCCGCGCCGGGCACGCGTGCCCGCACCTTGGCGGACCTGGACCAGGCCGCGATCGATCTGTTGCCGGTCGGGGTCAGCGTTTGCGCCGCCGACGGCGCGCCGATCCGCTGGAACCGTGCGGCCGAACGGCTGTGGGGCCGCGCGCCGCGCCGCAACGAAGGGGCCGAACGGTTCGGCGGGGCCTGGCGGTTGTACGGCGTCGACGGCGCCCGGCTGACGGCCGAACGCACCCCGATCTTCGAAGTCCTGTCGACCGGCGGACGCCGCTCGGCCGAGCTGCTGGTCGAGCGGCCGGACGGCGAGCGCAAGGCCGTCGCCCTGACCGCGGAGGCCCTGGTAGATGAGGCCGGCCGGGCGATGGGCGCGGTGGTCTGCTTCCAGGAGCTCGCCGAGCGGACGGCGCCGACCCCGTCGGCGGCGGAACGACGGGCGCGCGACCTGTTGGAAGCCCTGCCCGCGGCCGTCTACACCACCGACGCCGACGGGCGGATCACCTTCTACAACGCCGCCGCGGCGGAACTGCTGGGCGGCGCGCCGGTCCCGGACGACACCCGCTGGTGCGGGGCCTGGAAGCTCTACACGCCCGACGGCGCGCCGCTGGCCGTCGAGGACTGCGCCATGGCCGTGACCCTGCGCGAGAACCGGCCGGTGCGCGGAGCCGAGGTGCTGGCCGAGCGCCCGGACGGCAGCCGCCGGCCGATCCTGCCCTACCCGACGCCGCTGCGCGACCGGCGCGGCCGGCTGGTGGGGGCGGTCAACATGCTGGTCGACGTCAGCGAGCAGAAAGAGGCGGAGGCCCGCCAGCGGCTGCTGGTCGACGAGCTGAACCACCGGGTCAAGAACACCCTGGCGACGGTGCAGTCGCTCGCCTTCCAGACCCTGCGCCACACCGCCTCGCCCGAGGCCTTCCGCGAGAGTTTTGAGAACCGGCTGGTGGCCCTGGCCCGCGCCCACGACCTGCTGACCCGGCGCTGCTGGCAGGGCGCGGACGTGCGCGACATCGTCTCGCGCGAGCTGGATCCATGGACCGACGGGGCGCCGGAGCGGACCCGGGTCGAGGGCCCTTCTGTGGAGTTGACGCCGCGCCAGGCCGTGGCCCTGGCCCTCGTGGTCCACGAGCTGACCACCAATGCGGTCAAGCACGGAGCGTTGGGCGCGCCGGACGGGGCGGTGTCGGTGACCTGGCGGCGCGAGGCCGAGGACGACGACGCGCGGGTGTTCATGAGCTGGGCGGAGCGCGGCGGGCCGGCCGTGCGCCCGCCCGAACGGGGCGGCTTCGGCTCGACCCTGATCCGGCGCAGCGTGGCCGGCGACCTCGGCGGCAAGGCCGAGCTGACCTGGGCCCCGGAGGGCCTGGCCTGCACGCTGGAGTTTCCGCTGCGCGGCTGAGCAGGGGAATCTTTCAGGCTCCGCTGGAACAGCGTCCGGCGTGACGTTTTTCCGGAGTAGCGAGGCGCCCGGCCCCGAAGCGCCCGCGAGCGCTCAGGAGTACCCCATGTCCGAGCCGGTCCTGCCCCAGGCCGACGCCGCCCAGCCGGCGACGGCCGTTCCCGTCACGCCTGACGTCCAGGCGGAGGTGCGGGTTGCGGGCGAGCCACGGTCCTTCCGCGACGACGCCGCCCCCTACACCTTCATCATGGAATTGCGGGACCAGACGCCCCGCGACAAGGATCGGGTCAGCCGCCGCTGACCCTTACTTCGCCTTCTTCTCGGCGATCCACTCGTCGATGTGCTGTTCGAGCAGGGAGAGCGGCATGGCCCCCTCCAGCAGCACGGCGTCGTGGAATTCGCGCACGTTGAAGTCGGGCCCCAGCTCAGCCTCGGCCTTCTTGCGCAGTTCCTTGAGCTTCAGCTCGCCGATCTTGTAGCCCAGCGCCTGGCCGGGCCAGCTGATGTAGCGCTGCAGCTCGGTCTCGATGTTGTGCGGGGCCAGCGCCGAGTTGTCCCGGAAGCAGGCGCGGGCCTGCTCGATGGTCCAGCCCTTGGCGTGGATGCCGGTGTCGGCGACCAGGCGGCAGGCGCGCCACATCTCGTAGCTGAGCTTGCCGAACCGCTCGTACGGGTCGCGGTACATGCCCATCTCGTAGCCGAGGAATTCCGAGTAGAGGCCCCAGCCTTCGGTGTAGGCGGTGACGTTGGCGTTGCGGCGGAACCAGGGCTGGTCGCCGGCCTCCTGGGCAAGCGCGATCTGCAGGTGGTGGCCCGGCACGGCCTCATGCAGGGTCAGGGCCGGCAGCTCATACAGCGGGCGCTGGTCCAGCTTGGAGGTGTTGACCAGATAGCCGCCGGCGATGCCCAGCTGCGGAGAGCCGGGCGAGTAGCGGCCGGTGGTGTAGTTCTCTTCGATCTCGCGCGGCACCGGGCGCACGCCGTAGGTCAGGCGCGGCAGGGTCTTGAACAGGCGCGGCAGCTGGTCGTCGGAGCGCTTGGCGATCTCCGAGGCCTTCTCCATCAGGTCTTCGCGCGACTGGGCGTAGAACCGCGGGTCGGTGCGCAGCCAATGCAGGAACTCGGGGAAGGTGCCCTTGAAGCCCGACGCCGCGATCTCCTTGTCCATTTCGGCGCGGATGCGGGCGACCTCGGACTTGCCGATCTCGTGGATCTGGTCGGGGGTCAGGTCGGTGGTGGTGTAGCCGCGCGCCAGCCAGGCGTAATAGGCCTTGCCGTCAGGCAGGGTGGAGACGCCCAGGCCCGGACGGGCCTTGGGCATGTACTCGTCCTTCAGGAAGCGCACCCACTCGCGGCGCGCCGGCTGGATCTTGTCGACGATGATCTTCCTGGCGCGGTCGCGGAGCGCGGCCTGGTCGGCGGCCGAGATGCTGTCGGGCAGCTTGGCCAGCGGGATCAGCATCGGATCCTGATCGAGCGAGAAGGCCGCCTCCGCCTGGGCGATGGTCAGGGCGCTTTCGACCGTGGATTTCGGCTGGGTGAAGCCGGTCTTGATGCCGCGGCGGGCGTTGGCCTGGGAGTCCGCGTAGTACTTGGCCGCGCCGTCCATCCGCGCCAGCCAGGCCTCGGCCTCGGCCTTCGACGAGATCGGCGTGGAGCGGGCCAGGTAGCCGAACATGGTGCCGGGGCCGCCTTCGGAATCGAAGGCCAGGCGGGAGCCGTCGAACCGGTCGCCCTCGAGGCGCTCGTTGACGATGCGGGACAGGAAGGCGTGGTTGAAGGCGTCCTCGGCCGACAGCTGGGCGACCGGCACGGCCTTGAGGCGGGCCTGGAAAGCCTTGATGACGGCGGTGCGGCGGGCGTCGCCGGCGGGGGTGATGTCCGGCAGCTTCGACAGGGCGGCGGCGTCGCCCTCCGAGCCGGAGCTGATCGGGTCTTCGGCCCGCTCGGCCGCTTCCCAGTCGGCGACGATCTGGCGCCACTGGGCCGTGGCGGCCGACTGCTGTTGCTGGGCGGCGGCCGGCGTCGCGACGACGGCCACGGCGGCGACGGGCGCGAGCACGAGCGCGAGCGCGGTGGCGGCGGACTTGATCATGAGAGCTCCCCGACGATGCGGCGGAGCGTTGTCCGCCCCGTCCGGTCAGGCCGCCCGCACTGAAGCGGCGGCCCGCGTTTGAAAATCGCCGAGATAGTCGCGCGTGAGCGGCACGGCGTCCACCCGTTTGCTGAGCTGCAGCTGGAAGACCATGTGGCCGCGCCGCCGGAAGGCGATCTCGCTGACCACGAGGTAGAACTCCCACATCCGGCAGAAGCGCTCGTCGTAGAGGCCGGCGATCTCCTCGCGCCTCGCCATGAACCGCTGGCGCCAGTGCCTGAGCGTCTCGGCGTAGTGCAGGCGCAGGATCTCCACGTCGGTGACCCACATGCCCGTGGGCTCGATGGCCGGCAGCACCTCCGACAGGGCCGGGATGTAGCCGCCGGGAAAGATGTATTTGGCGATCCAGGGCTGGGTCGCGCCGGGTCCGTCCTTGCGGCCGATGGAGTGGATCACCGCCACGCCGTCGTCGCTCAGCAGACGCGACACCGCGTCGAAGTAGGCCGGGAAGTTCGGCACGCCGACGTGCTCGAACATGCCGACCGAGATGATCCGGTCGAACGGGCCCTGCACGTCGCGGTAGTCGCAGAGCTCGAAGCGCACCCGGTTCGACAGGCCGCGCTCCTCGGCCCGCGCGCGGGCGATGGTCAGCTGCTCCTGCGAGAGCGTGACGCCCACCACCTCGGCGCCGAGCTCGGCCAGGGTCAGGGCCAGCCCGCCCCAGCCGCAGCCGATGTCGAGCACGCGCATGCCCGGCTGCAGCAGCAGCTTGGCGGCCAGCCGGCGCTTCTTAGCGGCCTGAGCCTCCTCCAGGGTCATGTCCGGCCGCTCGAACACGGCGCAGGAGTACTGCATGTCCTGGTCGAGGAAGCGCCGGTACAGGTCGTAGGACAGGTCGTAGTGGTGGGCCACGTTCTGGCGCGAGGCGCGCCGGTCGTTGGCCTGGTCCATGCGCGCGCGGAGGCGGCCCAGCAGGCCCAGGGACTGCATTGGCCGTCGGGCGACCAGGTCGACGAGGTCGTAGATGGAGCCGCGCTCCATGATCAGGCCGCCGTCCATGAAGGCTTCGCCGACGGCCAGGGCCGGCTTGGCGGCGATCCGGCGCAGGGTCGCCCAGTCGGCCAGTCTGACCGCCACCGGCGGATCCGGATCGTCGCCCACCATCAGCCGCCGTCCGTCCGGCAGGCTGAACGCCGCGGACCCTTCACGCACATACTCGCGGAGCAACCGCTCGAGCATGGCCTTATCGCCCCATTCGTCCCGATCAAGCTTAACGGTTGGAGGTGCGCGAGGTTCCCGGCGAATTCTCTAATGTTCGAAGTCGAGCACCACCCGGCCTTCGATCCTGCCTTCCTTCATGCAGGCGAACACCTCGTTGATGTTCTCGAGCCGGTCGGTCGTGACCGTCGCCTTCACCTTGCCGTCGCGGGCGAAGGCCAGCGCCTCCTGAAGGTCCAGCCGCGTGCCCACGATCGAGCCGCGCACCGTGATGCCGTTCAGCACCATATCGAAAATGGAGACCGGGAAATCGCCGGGCGGCAGGCCGGTGAGCGACACCGTCCCGCCCCGGTCGACCATGCCGAGCGCCTGCTCGAACGCCTTGGGCGACACGGCGGTGACGAGCGCGCCCTGGGCTCCGCCGACGGCGCGCTGCACGAAGGCGACCGGGTCTTCGGTCTTCGCGTTCACGCCCAGGGCCGCGCCGAGGCGCTCGGCCAGGGCCAGCTTGGCGTCGTCGACATCGACCGCGATGACATTGAGCCCCATCGCCCGGGCGTACTGGACGGCGACGTGGCCCAGACCGCCGACGCCGGAGATCAGCACCCAGTCCCCCGGCCGGGTGTCGGTCATCTTCAGGCCCTTGTAGACCGTGACGCCGGCGCACAGGATCGGCGCGATCTCGGCGAAGCCGACGTTGTCGGGCAGGTGTCCCACATAGTCGGGGTCGGCCAGCACGTATTCGGCGAACGCGCCGTTGACCGAATAGCCCGTGTTCTGCTGGGACCGGCACAGCGTCTCCCAGGCGCCCAGGCAATGTCGGCAGCGGCCGCAGGCGGTGTGCAGCCAGGGGACGCCGATCCGGTCGCCTTCCTTCACCCCGCGCACGTCGGCGCCGACGGCGACGACGTGGCCGACACCCTCGTGGCCGGGAATGAATGGCGGTGAAGGTTTGACCGGCCAGTCCCCGTCGGCCGCGTGCAGGTCGGTGTGGCATACGCCGCATGCGGCGACCTTGACCAGCACCTGCCGCGGTCCGGGCTCCGGCGTCGGGACCTCCTCAAGGACGAGCGGCTGGCCGAACGCGCGCACCACGGCGGCCTTCATCGTCTTCATCGCACCGGCTCCCGAGCCCCCGGCGACAACGGCACAACCCCACGCCCAGTTTGTGGTTCCGACCGGTTCAGCAGCCGAAGGCGCCGGGGTCGGGGCCCTTGGCTTCCTCCTCGCTCTCGCCCTCGGTGTGGGTGACCGCGCGTTCGAGGTCGGAGCGCAGCAGGTCGTCCATGCGCGGCGAGCTCTCGCGACTGGCGATGGCGAACCGTTCTTCGTCGCCCCACAGCGGGCGCAGCTGCTCGAACATGCGCTCGTCGTGCAGGCGGAACAGGCGCGCCGCCCGCTCGGCCCGGTACGCCCGCCAGCCGAGGCCGCGCAGGGTCTCGGCGGCCATGGCCAGGCCCCCTTCGAAGGTCTCGCGCTCGACGATGTGGGCGCCCTTGTCGAGCAGTTCGTAGGCGTGGCGGCGGTCGAAGGCGCGAGCCAGCACCTTCAGGTGCGGGAAGGTCTCGCGTGCGATCTCGACGATCTCGGTCGCCTTGTCCTTGTCGCCGACGGCCACGACGATGACCTTGGCGCGCTCGGCCCCGGCGGCGCGCAGCAGATCCAGGCGCGCGCCGTCGCCGTAATAGACCCGCCGGCCGAAGCGGCGCAGCAGCTCGATCTGCTCGACCGAGTTCTCCAGCACCGAAGTGGTGAAGCCGTTGGCGGTCAGCACGCGGCCGACGATCTGGCCGAACCGGCCGAAGCCGATCACCAAGGCGTCGGGGGTCTCCTCCTCGAAGGCGTTGACCGGCTCGGCGCCCGCGCGGGCCGGCGTGCGCGCCAACTGTTCCCAGGCGGTCAGCGCCACCGGCGTCGCGGCCATGGACAGGGCCACCGCTGCGGTCAGCAGGGCCGCGAGGTCGGCCCCCAGCACGTGCGCCGTCACCGCGAAGCTCAGCAGGACGAACGCGAACTCGCCGCCCTGGGCGAGGGCGACCGCGGCCGTGCCGGCGTCGCGCCAGGGCCCGCGGAACAGCAGGCCGAGGCCGAACATGACCAGCCCCTTCAGGGCCATCACGCCCAGCACGACGAGGGCGAGGTCGACGGGGCGCGACAGCACCAGTGGCACGTTCAGGCCGGCGCCGACGGTGATGAAGAACAGGCCGAGCAGCAGGCCGCGGAACGGCTCGATGTCGGTCTCCAGCTCGCGGCGGAATTCGCTCTCGGCCAGCACCACGCCGGCCAGGAAGGCGCCCAGCGCGGGCGACATGCCGACCAGCTGCATCAGCAGCGCCGCGCCCACCACGAGCAGCAGGGCGAAGGCGGTGAAGGCTTCGCGCAAGCCGGCGCGGGCGATGTAGCGGAACACCGGCTGGGTCAGGTAGCGGCCGCCGACGACCAGGGCCAGGACCGCGCCGAGCACCGCCAGGCCTTGGGCCCAGGCCGGCCAGTCGCCGATCAGATTGATGCCGTGGGCGGCGGCCTCGGCGTCGTGCACGGCGGCGGCGCCGCCCACCGCGAGCAGCGGCAGGAAGGCTAACAGCGGGATGACCGCAAGGTCCTGGAACAGCAGGACGCCGAACACCGCCAGGCCGACCGGCCCGCGCCGCAGGCCCTTCTCGTCCAGCAACTGCAGCACGATGGCGGTGGAGGACAGGGCCAGGATCAGCCCCGTGGCGATCGCCTCGCGGCCCGTCAGGCCCAGCACGACCGCGCCGGCGGCCAGGGCCGCGCCCACCGCCAGCATCTGCGCCAGGCCGAGGCCGAAGATCGCCCGGCGGAGGTTCCAGAGCAGGGCGGGGCGCAGCTCGAGCCCGATCAGGAACAGCAGGATGACCACGCCGAACTCGCTGGCCCGGCGCACGTCTTCGATTGCGCCGACCAGTTTCAGGACGTGCGGTCCGATCACCACGCCGGCGACGAGGTAGCCCAGCACCGAGCCGAGGCCCAAACGCTTGGCGGCCGGGCCCGACACGACGGCGGCGGCGAGATAGACGAAAATCTGGGTCAGGACGGTCATGGTTCAGCCGTCCGTGGGTAGGGTGCGGGCGATCTGGGCGGCGAGTTCGGACAGCCGGTCGCGATAGGCCTCGGCGTTCCGGCGCAGGCCGTCGTCGCCGGCCGCGTCCTCGCCGAACACCACGAACGGCTCGGCCCATTTCAGGCCGCAGTAGCGGGCGGTCTGCTCGAAGGGGCGCAGGAATTCGGTCAGGCTGAAGCGGTAGTCGCCCTCGGGCGTGAAGTCCGCCGCCGACGCCGAGGTCGAGATCACGCACAACAGGGTCTTGCCCCGCAGGGCGACGCCGCGCGGGCCGTAGGCGAAGCCCTTCAGCCAGACCGCGTCGATCCACTCCTTCAGCAGCGAGGGCGCGGAATACCAGAACAGCGGGAACTGCAGGACGATGAGGTCGTGCTCCAGCAGCAGCTTCTGCTCGGTGCGCACGTCCACGGTGAAGTCGGGATAGAGCTCGTAGAGGTCGCGCAGGGTGACGCCGGGCAGGGCCTGCGCCGCATCGGCCAGGGCCGGGTTCATGCGCGCGCGTTCCAGCGCCGGGTGGGCGAGCACGAGCAGCGTGCGGGCGGTGTCGTCCTGGCCGGGCATGAGGGCCCCATGTAGGGCAGGGGCCGGGCCCGGAGCAAGCCGCCGACCGAACGGGGTTCCCGCCGGCGGCCCGCCCAGTGCTCAGTGGATGAAGTCGATCCGCGGCTGGCCCACCACCCCGGCCTTGCTCATGGCCGAGCGCAGGTCGTCCGACTGCGCCCAGCTGCGCGCCTGCGCCTCGTCGGCGACCTCGAACAGGATGACGACGTCGTTCGGATCGTCGGCCTTGCGGAACACTTCGCCGCCGCTGATGCCGGCCGCCTTGCGGCTGGGCGCATGGTTGTCATAGCCGGGCCGCCAGGCGTCGTAGTCCTTCACCTTGTGGTGGATCACCATCTGAGTCATCGGGCGCCTCCGTAAGATCGCCGCCCGAACCGCCGTCGAGCGAACGGCGTTCCCGCCGCCGCTCGGTCGCCGTATGCTGGCGACATGCAGCTGCGCCGCGCCCACAGCGAGGACCTCGCCCGCGTCATCGAGATCTGGGACGACGCGGTGCGCGCCACCCACGACTTCCTGACCGACGCGGACGTTCGGTTCTACCTGCCGATCGTGCGCGACCAGTATCTGCCCTACGCCGAGGTCTGGGTCGCCGAGGGGGACGCAGGCCGGCTGATCGGCTTCGTCGGCCTGACGAACGCCAAGGTGGACGCCCTGTTCGTCGACCCGGCCGCGCATCGCCGGGGGGTCGGCCGGGCGCTGCTGGCCCACGCCTTCGAACTGAAGGGACCGCTGGCGGTGGACGTCAACGAAGAGAACCATCCGGCGCGGGCCTTCTACGCCCGGCTGGGATTTCGCGAAGTGGGCCGCTCGGCCACCGACGCGGCCGGCAAGCCCCACCCGCTGATCCACCTGACCTCGGACGGGGAGGGGCTGGTCTGATGTGCAACGCCTACGTCAACAAGGCGCCCTACCGCGCCTTCGTCGAGGCTATGGAACGGCTGGGCCTCCCGTTGCTGAAGCCCGGTCCCGAGGCGGCGCCGAACCTGGCGGAGCAGGACCCCGTCCGGCCCACCGACACCGCCCCGGTGATCCGCGCGATCCCGGGCGGGACGGAGCTGGCCATGCTGCGCTGGGGCTTTGCGCCCGGCCGGCCGAAGGCGGGGCCGGTGATCAACTTCCGCTCGGAGGGCCGGCGGTTCGGCAGCGGTCGCTGCCTGGTGCCAGCCTCGGCCTTCTACGAGTTCACCGGCGCGAAGTACCCGAAGACCCGCTGGCGGTTCACGGCGGCCGACGCCGACTGGTTCTGCTTCGCCGGCCTGTGGCGGCCGGCGGAGGGCGAGGTGGGCGAGAGCTTCACCCTGCTGACCACGGCGCCCGGGCCGGACGTCGCGCCCTATCACGACCGCCAACCGGTCGTGCTGGGCCAGAGCGCCTGGGCGGCGTGGCTGGACCCGTCGGTCGACGGCGGCGAGCTGCTGAAGCCTTCGCCCGCCGGGGCGCTCCGCGTCGAGGAAGCGCCGCAGCAGGCGACGGCGGGCACGCTGCTCTAGGGGCTCAGGCCGGCAGCTTGTGCTTCTTCAACCGGAAGGCGAAGCCCACGAAGCTGATCCCCGCCACGATCGCCGCGGCGCCGATCATCCAGATCACCGCCAGGGCGCCGACGCCCGGGCGCGCGATCATGGCGATGCCGAACAGCACCCACAGCACGCCGGTGAGGATCAGCAGCCACTCGCCCTGGATCTCCTTGCGCAGCCGGATGCCGCCCCAGATCTCCAGCACGCCGACGACGATCGCCCAGACGGCGATGTAGAGCAGCAGGGCCCCGGCCACGGCCACGGGATTGAGCACCGCCAGCACGCCGATGGCGACGCCGGCCAGGCCCACCACCGCCAGCCACCAGCGCGGGGTCACGCGCCCGCCCCGGCCGGTGATCGCCGCCCACAGGGCCAGCGCGCCGTCCACGAAGGCGAAGGCGCCCCAGACCACGGTCAGGGTCAGAAGCGTGAGGCCCGGCAGGACGAAGGCCAGGATCCCGAAGATGATGGCGGCGATGCCGCGCAGCAGCAGGACCCACCAGTTCTGGGCCAGCGGCTGCAGCATGGCGTCGACGAGAGGGGCGGGAGAGCCGGTGTGCACGGTCATGGCGTGCCTCCTTGAAGCGGGGCGCCGCCGTCCGCGGAGAACGGGCGCCCCCACGCAGGTTCGAGTACCGGTCGCTCGCGCATGTTGTTCCCCACCGGAGCCGTGGCCGGGGAACCTGCGAACAGGCTTGGCTGTTCAGCAAGCTGAGCCGTTCGGGGGGGCGAAGCATGGACTACACCTCAGCGCCGCCGGCCCCCGAGGCGGTCGAGACGGTGGTGGTCCTAGCGCCCCGGCCGACGCCCAATCCCGGCGACGCCGCCTTTTCGATCATCCGCCTGGACGTCGCCGACCTGACCATCGGGCCGCGCGTCGACGACGCCCTCAAGCAGGTGCCGGGCGTGTCGCTGTTCCGGCGCACCGACAGCGGCGGGGCCAACGCCACGATTCAGGGGCTGTCCTTGCGCGCGCTCGGGCCGACCGGCGCCGGGCGCGCCCTGGTGACCCTGGACGGCGTCCCCCAGAACGATCCGTTCGGCGGCTGGGTGATCTGGGCGGCCCTGCCCCCGGAGAGCCTGGAGAGCGCGTCGGTGGTCCGCGGGGCGGGGGCTGGACCTTACGGCGCGGGCGCCCTGACCGGGGTGGTGACCCTGGACGAGGTCTCCGGCCAGCCCGGCGCCTATACCTTCGACGTGGCGGGCGGCGAGCTGGGTTCCGCCCGCGCGGCGGGCGTGCTGCAGGCGCCGCTGGGCGCGGCGGTGCTGATGCTGGCCGGGGCCGGCGAGCGCGCCGACGGTTGGATACCGGTGCGGGCCGGCCGCGGCGCGGCCGACACCCTGGTGGATATGGAGGCCTGGAGCGTGGCGGCCCGCCTGGACGCGCCGCTCGGGCCGGCGACGGCCGCCCTTCGCGTCGGCGCCTACGAGGAGGCCAAGGGCGCCGGGCTGGTCGGGGCGAACTCGCGCGCCAGCGGCGCCGTGGCCAGCCTCGCGGCCGGCGCGCCGCCGGACGAGGATCGGCTGGGCTGGCGTGTGCAGGCCTGGGTGCGCGACACCGACCTGGTCAACCGCTCGGTCGCGGTCGGGGCGGCCCGCGCCTTCACCACGCCGGCCAACGATCAGTACGCCACGCCGGCCCTGGGCTGGGGCGTGAACGCAGCGGTGGGCGGCGGCGACGGCGGCGTGACCTGGGAGGCCGGGCTGGACGCGCGGTTCGCGGACGGCGAGTCGCAGGAGCGCTTCCGCTTCGTCGGCGGGACCTTCACCCGCGATCGCCGCGCGGGCGGCCGGCAGAGCGTGGCGGGGGCCTATGTCGACGGCGCCTGGCGCAGCGGGCCGTGGCTGCTGGCCGGCGGCGCGCGGCTGGACGGCTGGGCCAGCACCGACGGCAGCCGGGTGGAGCGCGACCGGGCGACCGGCGCGGTCCTGCTCGACGACCGGCCGCCGGACCGCGACGGAACGGTGCCGACCGCGCGGCTGGGGATCCGGCGCGACCTGTCGGAAACCGTCTACCTGCGCGTGGCGACCTACGCCGGCTTCCGGCCGCCGACCCTGAACGAGCTGCACCGGCCGTTCCGGGTCGGCAACGACATCACAGAGGCGAACGCGGCGCTGGAGCCGGAGCGGTTGTACGGCGCGGAGCTGGGGACCGGCGGCGTCTTCGGGGGCGGCGGCTGGGCCCTGACCGCGTTCTGGAACCGGTTGGACGATCCGGTGACCAACGTCACCATCGGCTTCGGGCCGGGCACGTTCCCGCGCGCCGGCTTCATCCCCGCCGGCGGGGTGCTGCGCGAGCGGCGCAACGCCGGCGCGATCGACGCCATTGGCGTCGAGGGTGAGATCGCCCGCGACATCGCCCCGGGCCTCAGCCTGCGCGCCGCCTTAGGCTTCACCGACGCCGAGGTCGACGGCGGGGCCGCCGCGCCGCAGCTGACCGGCAAGCGTCCGGCCCAGGCGCCGCAGTGGACGGTCACCGCCGGCGCCCTCTGGCAGGCCACGTCGCGGCTGCAAGCGCAGGCCGCCGTGCGTTACGAGAGCCTGCGGTTCGAGGACGACCTCAACACGCGTCGCCTCGCTCCGGCGCTCGGCGTCGACGCGCAGCTGACCTGGAGCCTGACCGACGTGGCCAGCTTGTGGCTCGCCGCCGACAACGTGTTCGACGCCGCCATCGAGACCGGCGAGACCGCCGACGGGATCGAGAGCTTCGGGCCGCCTCGGGCCCTGCGCGTCGGTCTTAGCCTGCGCTCGCCCGGATCCTGAGCGACCTCAGTCCAGGGGCACGTGGTAGTTGGCCAGGATCGCGTCGACGTCGCTCTTGCGGGCGGCCAGCACCGCTTCGATCTCGCGCAGCAGCGCCCGGTCGGTCTTGCGCACGCCCATGGACACGTCGAACACCATGGGCAGGCTCGGACCGTCCAGCCAGGGCGTGACCGGGGTGAGGGTCAGGGGCTCGGGCTGGCGCGCCGCCGACCAGCCGGCCAGCGGCCCCCAGACGACGGCCACGTCGACGTCGCCGTGCTCGACCGCCTCGACGATGCGCTCGGCCGGGGAGGGCTCGGCGTAGTCGCCATAGACCATGTAGCCGCGCACGTTCTCGGTCGCGCCGCGACGGGCCAGGGCGTGCGCGGGCGGGGTGTTGGCGCCGTCGTCGCCGATCATCTGCACGCCGACCGTCAGCGTCTTCAGGCGCGGGTCGTCCAGGCTCTCGATCGCCAGGCCGCGGTCCTGTCGGGTCACGAACATGTAGCTCGAGCGGTAGTAGGGCCGGGTGGTGGCCAGCATCTCCAGCGAGGAGGCCACGCCCGGGACCAGGTCGCAGTCGCCCGCGTTCAGCGTGTTGCGCAGGAAGCCGCGGCGCTGGGCCCACCAGACGTAGCGGACCTCCGCGTGCAGCTCCTGGGCGACCAGCTCGATGATGCGGTTCTCGAAGCCTTCGCCCTTGTCGTTGGAGAAGGGCAGGTTGTTCGGATCGGCGCAGACGCGCAGCACGCGGGGGGCCTGGGCCGGCGTCCCGGCCTGGACGGGGGCGGGGATCGCCAGCAGGGCGGCGGCGATGAGCGCTGAACGGATCACGGCCTCACCACCACGTCCCAGGGCTTGCCGCCGACCTTCACCGTGCCGACCGTCTGGTTGGCCTTGAGATCCACGACCGAGACGTCGCCGGACAGGCCGTTGGCGCTGTAGAGCCGGCTCTCGTCGGACGACAGGGCGATCTTCCAGGCGCGCAGGCCGACGGGGAAGTAGCGCACGATCTTCAGCGTCTTCGGGTCGACCTCCGCCACCTTGGCGTTGCGGCCCAGGGCTACGAAGGCGCGCCCGCCGTCGCGGGTGAACGCGACGCCGACCGGCTGGATGATGTCGGCGTCGGGCTGGTCGGCGCGAAAGTCGATGTGGCCCAGGACCTTGCGGGTCTGCGGGTCGATGACGGTCAGGGTCGAGCGCGCCTCCGAGGTCACCCAGGCCTGGCGGCCGTCCGGCGTGAAGCGCACCACCCGGGGGCGGGTGTCGACCATGACGCTGTCGATCAGGACGCCGGTGCTGGTGTCGACGAAATGAACGGTGCTGCCGGCCTCGGAGGTGACCGCCGCCCAGCGTCCGTCGGGACTGACGGCGGTGCCTTCCGGCTCGCCGCCGACCGGCACCTCGCGGACGATCTTCCTCGCCGTCATGTCGACTTCGGACAGTAGGGCGTCGTCCTCGTTGGCGACGTAGAGGCGCGCGCCGTCCGGGTGCAGGGCGAAGGTCTCCGGGTCGGGGCCGGACGGCAGGGCCCCGGTCACCTTGCCGGTCGACAGGTCCAGCACGTCGATGCGGTTGTCGCCGCTGGCGGCGACGTAGAGCTTAGCCCCGTCCGGGCTCAGGGCGAGGCCGCGCGGACGTTTGCCGACCGGGATGTCCGCCTTCAGGGCCTGGGTGCGTCCGTCGATGACGTGGATCACGTTCTGGGCCTCGTCCGAGACCAGCACGGTCTCGGCCGCGGCCGGGGTGGCGAGCGCGAAGAGCAGGGCGAGGGCGGGCGCTCTCATGGTCACCTCAGGGTGTAGAGGTAGGCGGCGATGTCGCGGGCTTCGGCGTCGCTCAACCCCATGTCGGGCATCACCGTGCCGGGCTCGACGCCTTGCGGATCGCGGATCCAGCGGATCAGGTTCGCCGGCGTGGCGTCCAGCCGGCCGGCCAGGTAAGCGCGGGTCGATACGCCGGTCAGCGGCGGCCCGACCTGGCCCGCAGCCCCGGGTACGCCGGGGATCTGGTGGCATGCGCCGCAGCCGTAGCGGCCGATGGCGGCCTGTCCGGCCTCAGGATCGCCGCCGGTCAGGCGGGCGGCCTGCACCTGGCTGCGGTGCTGGCGCTGGGTCTGCTCCCAGACGCCGGCGCCGGCCGCGACCAGCAGGGCCGCGGCCGCCGTCAGGCTCCACAACAGGCCGCTAGCGGCGCGCGGCATGGGCCGTCTCCCGCGTGCTGAGGCTAAGGCCGATGAGCGCCAGGGCCGCTCCGGCGTGGACCAGGCCGCCGGGAACCCACATCAAGAGGCCGGCCAGCTGCTGGTCCTCGGCCGGGGTCAGGCCGAAGGGCGTCACGCCCAGCGCCGCGTAGGGCGCGTACCAGGGGCTCTCCGAAAAGGCCATCAGCGCCCCCAGCGCGCCGGAGATGATCGAGGTGACGAACAGGCCCAGCACCGCGGGGCCGAAGCCGCGGCGGCGCTCGGCCCCCTGCAGCATGGCGGTCCAGAACAGCAGGCCGGTGGTCAGGAACGACAGGTGCTGGGTCGCGTGCCAGCCTTCGTGGGCCAGGGCGCGGTCGAACAGGACCGGCGCGTGCCAGAGCCACAGGGCCGCCGCCTGGGCCAGGGCGGCCACGACCGGATCGGTGAGGACGCGCCAGGGGCGCTGGACAAGGTTGCTGCGCGAGACCGCGCCCAGGCTCCGCCGGGCCGCTGCGGGAAAGGCCCAGAGCACGACCGCCAGAGGCCGGCTGGCGACCAGCAGGGGGGCGGCGGCCAGCATCATCAGCTCGTGCTCGAGCATGTGGGCGGTGAAGGAGCGCTGACCGGCCGCGTGCAGAGGCGAGACCACCGCGCCGGCCAGGATCAGCCAGCCCAGCGCGAACAGCCAGGCCCGGCGGCGCAGGCCCGCCCCGCCGCGGGCGCTGCGGCGGGCGAGGCGCGTCCAGCCCAGAGCGAAGGCGGCCAGCGCGGCCGCCAGGGGCGCGACGATCCACGGCTCCAGCGACCAGCCGATCGGCGCGTGCGGCTCGCCGGCGTGGGCGAAGGCGGGACCGGCGAGGAGGACGAACACCAGGGCCAGGCGCAGGCTCATCGGGCGCATTCCGGGATGAGCGCTCCGGCCAGGGTCTGGAAGGCGATGGCCAGGCCGAACACCACGGCGGCCCCGGCGCTCACGAGGCCGGCGAAGCGGCGGACGTCGCGCGCCGGCTCGAGCCGCTCGCGGGCTGCGGCGCCCCACGACCAGGCGCCGGCGGCGGCGACGGCCAGCAGCGCCACAAGGCCCGTCAGCAGGGTGGCGAGGGTCGACGCGTCACAGTCGAAAAAGGTCAGGGCGCCCATGCCCTGCTGGTGCAGCCACCAGGCCAGCGGACCGGCGAAGAGGCCGGCCCAGGGCGCCAGGCGCGTTCGCCAGGTCGGGCCGGTCATGTCAGCCTCGGGGCCCAGTAGACCAGGGCGTAGATCGGCAGCCAGGTCCAAACCACGAAGGTCCAGTAGGCGCAGTTGTCGCTGGCGTCGGAGAACTGATCGGGCCCGACGTCGTGGGTGAAGGTCCAGACGGTGAAGACCGCTGTGTCGGCCCAGTCGGTGATCAGGTGGGTCGTGTGCAGGATCATCAGCATCCACACCACTGAGCCGTAGGCGTTCTGGTCCCAGCGCACGTTCAGGTGCGGAAACTCGAAGGCGCGCAGGAGCAGCAGCGCCAGGCCGAGGACGGTCATCAGCACCAGGCCCGCGCGTGTCGCCCGCAGGTCCAGCGCCCTGGCGCGGCGGTTCAGCCAGCGGTTGGGCAGCTCGGTGGCGAACAGGGCGAGGGTGAAGATCGCGCTGTAGATCAGGGACGGCGGGAGCACCGGCTCGGGCGGCCAGGTCGGGGACAGGCCGCGCAGGTAGAGGTAGACGCCGCCGGCGAGGACGAAGACCGTTCCCTCGACCAACATGAAGCCGATCACGCCCCAGAAGAGGATGCTGCGCAGGCCGAAGGCGTGGTCCGGCAGGGTGGAGAGGTCGCCGACGACGCGGGTGCGGATCATTCGGGGGCTCCTCCGGGGCCGGTGCGCTTGGGCCAGAACCAGCCGGTCAGGGCGATCGCCAGCGGGATCGCGCCCCAGACCAGGGCCCACTCCGAGAAGATCGAGCCGATGAACAGGACGGTGGTGGCCAGCGCGGCCAGGAACGGCCAGATGGTCGGGTCGGGCGAGTCCTGCCGGTTGCCGGGTTCGGCTTCGACCGGCGAGGTGACCACGATCTCGCGGTAGTCGGTGGCCAGGCCGCCCATGACCGGCAGGCTGGTGCGGTCCTCCCACAGCGGCGTGCGGCTGGACACGGCCGGCGTGTCGACGAAGTTGTAGGCCGGCGGCGGCGAGGCGACCGCCCATTCCAGCCCGGGCGCGTCCCACGGGTTGGCCGGAGCGTCGGCGGGGCGTCGCAGGGCTAGGACCACGTTGACCACGAAGATCACCGCCCCGGCCGCGATGGTGAAGGCGCCGATGGTGGCGGCCAGGTTGTACGGCTCCCAGCCGAGGCCGGCGGGGTAGGTGTAGACCCGCCTCGGCATGCCGTTCAGGCCCAGCAGGTGCATGGGGAAGAAGGTCAGCTGGAAGCCCAGGAAGATCAGCCAGAACTGCCAGCGGCCGAGCGTCTCCGACAGCACCCGGCCGGTGAACTTCGGGAACCAGTACTGGAAGGCCCCGAACAGCGGGAACACCGCTCCGCCGATCAGCACGTAGTGGAAGTGGGCGACGACGAAGTAGGTGTCGTGCAGCTGCAGGTCGAGCGGCGCTGAGGCGACCATCACCCCGGTCAGCCCGCCGATCACGAAGGTGACGATGAAGCCGATCACCCACAGCATCGGCGTCTTGAAGATCGGCCGCCCGGCCCAGATCGTGGCGATCCAGCAGAAGATCTGCACCCCGCTGGGCAGGGCGATGGCCATGCTGGCCGAAGTGTAGAAGCTGTTGCCCAGCTTCGGCAGGCCGGTGGCGAACATGTGGTGGACCCACAGGCCGAAGGCCAGGAAGCCGATCGCGACCAGGGCCAGCACCATGAAGGTGTGGCCCACCACCGGCCGGCGGGCGAAGGTCTCGGTGATGGCCGAGACGAAGCCGAGCGCCGGGATGAAGATGATGTAGACCTCGGGGTGGCCGAAGAACCAGAACAGGTGCTGGAACAGCACCACGTCGCCGCCCTCGGCGTAGTTGAAGAAGTGCGTCCCCATCAGCCGGTCGGAGATCAGCATGCTGGTGACCAGCATGACCGACGGCAGGGCGAAGATGGTCATGAAGGCGGTGACCAGCATGGCCCACACGAACAGCGGCATGCGCGCCAGCGTCATGCCCGGCGCGCGCATCCTCAGGATGGTGGTGACGATGCTGACCGAGACGGCCAGGGCGGCGACCTCGGTGAAGGTGATCATCTGGGCCCAGATGTCGGCCCGCTTGCCCGGCGAGTACTCGGGCCCCGAGAGGGGCGTGTAGCCGAACCAGCCGATGTCCGGCCCGATGTTGAGGAAGAAGGCGACCCAGAGGGTCAGCGCGCCCCCGAGGTACATGTAATAGCTGTAGGCGTTCAGGCGCGGGAAGGCGATGTTGCGCGCGCCCACCATCAGCGGGACCAGATAGAGCGCCACCGCCTCCATGACCGGGACGGCGAAGATGAACATCATGGTCGAGCCGTGGACCGTGAACAGCTCGTTGTAGCGGTCGGGGCTGAGCAGCCGTCCTTCCGGGCGGGCCAACTGCAGGCGCATCAGCAGCGCCAGAATTCCGGCCAGCCCGAAGAAGACGAAGGTGGTGACGAGATAGCGCCGCGCGATGCGCTTGTGGTCGACGGTGGTCAGCCAGCCCCACACACCCGGACGGTCGCCCCAGGTCTCGGCGAGCTTCGCCGCCGCGCGGGCTTCGGCGTCGGCCGGGGGCATGGGCACGGCGCTCATTTCAGGCCGTCCAGATAGGCGACCAGCGCGGCCTGTTCGTCGGCGCTGAGCCGCACCGCCGGCATGTTGGTCCCCGGCTTCAGCGCCTGGGGGTTGGCGATCCAGCCGGCCAGGGCGCCCTTGCTGTAGGGCAGGGCCCCGGCCGCCAGCGTCCGGCGCGAGGCGACATGGGTCAGGTCCGGGCCGTTGCGTGAGCCGGCCTGGGTCCCGGCGATCGCATGGCACATGGCGCAGGCCTTGGCCTGGAACACCTGCTGGCCGTAGGCCCGCTGCGGGTCGGCCGGCGCCGCCGCGGGGGCGAGTTGGCGGGCGCGCCAGGCCTCGAAGGCGGCCTCGGGCTCGACCGTCACGTCCAGCGCCATGTGGGCGTGCTGGAAGCCGCAGAACTCGGCGCACTGGCCGCGGAAGCGCCCCGCCCGCCGGGGCGTGATCGCCATCCGGTTGGTGCGTCCCGGAATCAGGTCGGTCTTGCCGGCCAGGTTCGGGATCCAGAAGCTGTGGATCACGTCGTCGGAGGCCAGCTCGATCTCGGCCGGACGGCCCAAGGGCAGGCGGATTTCGTTGGCGGTCTCGACCCAGCGTTCGACCGGGCCGTCCTGGTACTCCACCCGCCACCACCACTGCTGGCCCGTGACCTTGATCTTCAAGGGGCGCTCGCCCGGCGTCGCCAGGGCGCGGTCGGTCAGGAAGCTGGCCGTGGTCAGCACGATCAGGCCGACCACGATCAGGACCGCCCAGCCGCCCAAGGCGCGCTCCAGGCCCGGGTCGCTGACCATGACCTCGGGCTCGATCAGGTAGGCCGCGCGGCGCCGGCGCCAGATGGCCCAGGCCAGGAAGGCGATCACCAGCACGTACATGCCGGCGCAGACCCACAGCATCAGGTCCCAGAGCCCGAGCAGCCGGGTCGCCTGGTCGGCGGCGGGGTGAAGCGCCGACTGGCTCATCGGAGCCTCTTGGGCGGGGTCTCTTTGCCCGCGTCCGCCGGCGAGGCCTGGTTGCGCGGCGGTATGCCGGCCATGGCGTCGCTGCGGCTGGAGGCGACCTGCGAGTTCTTGCCGGCGAGGCTGCGCACATAGGCGGCCAGCTGCCAGATCTGCTCCTCGGTGGCCTTGTCGCGGAAGGAGGGCATGCCGTTGGGCCGGCCCTGCTGGATAGTCCCGTAGATCTGCTCGATCTCCGAGCCGTAGATCCACTGGTCGTCGATCAGGGCCGGGCCCATGCCGCCGCCGCCGTTCGAGTGGCAGCCGCTGCAGTTGTACCAGCGGAACAGGCGCGCCCCCTGCGCCACCTCGAAGGCGTTGTTCTCGTAGAACTCCGCGCGGGGATCCTTCGGCAGCGGCTGCGCGCCGCCGGGGACGAAGGGCGTGGTCTGGATCACGGGCGCGGCTTCCGGTCCGGAGGGGCCGATGTGGCGCTTCTCGCGCTCGCAGCCGGCCAGGACGGCTGCGGCCAGCAGCAGGGCGAGCAGGCGCTCAGCGCGCACGCGGCAGGGCGAAGACATAGAGCGTCCCTCCCGGCGTGGTTTTCTGCTTCAGGTCGCCGGTCGCGCCCACGAAACCCAGCGCGGCGGTCGGGTCGCGCGGGTCGAGGTCGGCGGAGACGACCACCCCGGCCCAGCCGCCGACGCCGGACAGCACCGCGACGTACTGGCGGCCGTCCGGGCCGCGGTAGCTGACCGGCTGGGAGATGATCCCGGAGCTTGTCTTGAAGCTCCACAGCAGTTTGCCGGTGCGGGCGTCCAGCGCCTTGAACCAGCCGTCCATGGTTCCGTAGAACACCACGTCGCCGCCGGTGGTCAGCGCTCCGCTCCAGACCGGCAGATCTTCCTGGACCTCCCAGACCTTCTTCCGGCGCGCCGGGTCCCAGGCCATGAAGAGGCCGCGGTGGCCGCCCGGACCGGCGTACATGCGCACCTCGGCCCCGACATAGGGCGTGCCGGCGATGTAGTTCGCCTCGGCGGTCTGCACGTCCATGCACATGTTGGTGGCCGGCAGGTAGAGCAGCCGGGTGCGCGGCGACCAGGCCGAGGGCATCCAGTCCTTGGCCCCGTTGGCGCTGGGACAGATGTCGCGGACGACCTTGCCGAGCTTCGGTTCCTTGGCCTTGGTCGGGATCAGCCGTCCGGTCTTGAGGTCCACGCCCTCGCTGGAATTGACGTGGACGAAGGGATCGGCCGAGAGCACCTCGCCGCTCGCGCGGTCGATCACGTACAGGTAGCCGTTGCGCTCGGGACGAACGATCACCTTGCGCGCCTTCCCGCCGATCGGCAGGTCCAGCAGGACGTTCTCGTTGATGGCGTCGTAGTCGTGCTGGTCGTGCGGCGTGAACTGGTAGAACCAGCGCGCCTTGCCGGTGTCGGGGTCGCGGGCGAAGATTCCGGCCGTCCACTTGTTGTCGCCGGGCCGCTGGTCCGGGTTCCACGGGCCGGGATTGCCGGTGCCGTAGTAGATCAGGTCCAGCTCCGGGTCGTAGGAGATCCAGCCCCAGACCGTGCCGCCGCCGATCTTCCAGGCTTCGCCTGGCCAGGTCCTGGCGCCGAGGTCCTGACCGCGGTCTGAGGCGTAGAACGGCTTGAAGTCCGGGCCGATCAGCACGTCCCTGTCGGGACCGGTGTTGAAGGCCTTCCAGGCGACCGCGCCGGTGTCGGCGTTCAGGGCCGTGATCCAGCCGCGCACCCCCATCTCGCCGCCGGAATTGCCGACCAGCACTTTGCCCTTCACCACCAGGGGGGCCATGGTGATGGTCTCGCCCTTGTTGATGTCGCCGAGCCTGGTGCGCCAGACCTCCTTGCCGGTGTCGGCGTTTACCGCCACCGTCTGGCCGTCCAGCGTGTTGAAGATCACCTTGCCCCGCCAGAACACCGCGCCGCGGTTGACCACGTCGCAGCAGGCCACGCCCTGGCTGGCCGGCACGGGCCGGGGCGCATATCGCCATTTCAGCGGCGCGCCCGGCTTGGTCAGGTCCAGCGCGAACAGGTAGTTCGGATACGGAGTGACCACGTACATGGTCGCGCCGACCACCAGCGGCGCGGCCTCGATCCCCTTGGTGGTGCCGGTGGAGAAGGTGAACTCCGGGCGCAAACTCGCCACGTTGGCCGGAGTGATCTGGTTCAGGGCGGAGTAGCGAGTGCTGGCGTAGTTCTTCGCCGGCATGGTCCACTGGCCGTCTTCGTCCGCCCGGGCCGTCGCGCTGGACGCGATCACAAGGGCGAGCGCGCCCAGCAGGCCCGCGATCGATCTCGCCGTCGTCCGTACGCGTGGCTGCACGCCGTCACCCTTTTGCGGGCGGTGAAACACGCGGCCATGAGGCATGTTCCCGCCAAGTCTGGGCGAAAACCCTGAGGACGGCGGTCCGGCGCCGTGCACGTGGACGCGCCGGGCGGCGAGCGGCCGGCGAGGCCCGTAAAACTGCGGACGCGCGTTAACGGTCCGACGACACGCGGGCCCTAACTGTGAAGCTCCGTAGTCGGATGGTGCTTCGTGAGTACAGCTGATCTTCGCGGCCTCGCGCCCGCCAGGGAGGGCCGCGACCAACTTCAGGCGAGGTTGGAGCGTCTGGAACGCATCGTCGCCGTGCAGTCGCTGCTTTGCAGCCAGCGGGTGGACCTGGACGAGTTCATGGAGGTCATCGTCGACCGGGTGGTCGAGATCACCTCCGCCGAGGGCGTGATCATCGAACTCGTCGAGGGCGGGGACATGGTCTACCGAGCCGTCGACCAGGCGCGGGCGCAACATCTGGGGCTGCGGCTGGCGCGCGCGGGCACGCTTTCGGGGCTGTGCGTCGAGCGCGGCGAAACCCTCTACTGCCGCGACGCCGAGGACGACGAGCGGGTGAACCGGGAGGCCTGCCGCCGCGTCGGGCTGCGCTCGATGGTTTGCGTTCCGCTGGTCGAGGCGGGGCGGCCGGTGGGCGTCCTGAAGGCGCTCTCGCCGAAGGTCGACGCCTTCGGCGAAGACGACGTCGAGCTTTTGACCATGCTGGCCCAGGCCCTTGGGGCGGCGCTGGCGCGCGAGGTCAATCTGGAAGCCCGGCGCGCCGCCGAGGAAAACTACAAGGCCGCGGCGGCCGCGGCCGAGCGGGCCGCCGCGGTGAAGTCCGAGTTCCTGGCCAATATGAGCCACGAAATCCGCACCCCGCTGACCAGCATCATCGGCTTTGCGGGCCTGCTGGCGGACAGCGGGCGACTGGGGCCTGAGGAGGCGGCCTGGGTGTCGCGCATCCATGTCGCCTCCGACGCCCTGCTGAGCGTCATCAACGACGTGCTGGACTATTCCAAGCTCGAGGCCGGCGCGACCGAGCTCGATCCGGCGCCGTTCCGCCTGAACGACCTGGTCCGCGACGCCGCCGGTCTGGTGGACCAGCAGGCGCAGGCGCGCGGCCTGGCGCTGAACGTGGCGGTCGAGCCGGAAGACCTGATGCTGGTCGGCGACGCCGGTCGCCTGCGTCAGGTGTTGCTGAACTTCCTGTCCAACGCCGTGAAGTTCACCAGCCAGGGCGGGGTCGCCGTCCGCGCGTACGCCCGTTCGGCTACTGAGGGCAGGGCGGGGCTGCGCATCGAGGTGGCCGACACCGGCATCGGCGTGCCGCCCGAGAAGCTCGCCCAGCTGTTCGAACGGTTCGTCCAGGCCGACGGCTCGATCTCGCGCCGCTTCGGGGGCACGGGCCTCGGGCTGGCCATCTCGCGCCGGCTGATCGGCATGATGGGCGGCGAGATCGGCGCGAACAGCCGCCCCGGCCAAGGCTCCACCTTCTGGGTCGAGGTCGAGTTGCCGCTGGCGGAGGAATGCGCGGCCGAAGCCCCGGCCGCGGCGGGGCCGCTCGGCGCCGCGCGCGTGCTGCTGGCCGACGACGCCGAGGCCAACCGCGTCCTGGTCGCCACCCTGCTGGGCGCCATGGGCCTGGAGGTCGACGCGGTCGCCAATGGCGCCGAAGCCGTCGCGGCCGTGCAGGCGCGCGACTACGACCTGGTGCTGATGGACGTGCACATGCCGGTGATGGACGGGCTGGAAGCGACCCGCGCCATTCGCGCCCTGGCGCCGCGTCTCGAAACCTTGCCGATCCTGGCCCTGACCGCCGACGTGCAGCCCGAGCACGTCGCCCGCTGCCGCGCCGCCGGCATGGACGACCACGTCGGCAAGCCGATCGTCCCGGCCCAGCTCTACGCCGCGCTCAGCCAGCGGCTGGCGGCCTAGCCGAAGGGCGCGCGGCCTGAGCGGCTGAGGTCGCGAATGGCCGAAATTGCGGCAGGCTTGTCGTTTCCGACACGCCGTCGATCCGGTCTTCTGAGCCGGCCTTCGACGGACGCAGCGGAGAACGAGGATGTCCACGTCAGCAAACCAAAGCGGCGGCCGCCTGGGTCGCCTCACCCATCTGGGCGCGGCCGTTCTGACCGGCGCCCTGATGATCGCCGGCGCGGTCTACGCCGCCGGCCCGGACACCTCGCTGGACCGGTCGACCGACCAGGGCGTGTTCCACGTCCAGCTGAACAGCGCGGTGACGCCGATCCCGATGTCGAAGGTGCACCGCTGGACGGTCCATCTCACGGACGCGGCCGGCCGCCCGGTGAACGGGGCCGAGCTGTCGGTGGACGGGGGCATGCCCGAGCACGGCCACGGCCTGCCCACCGCGCCGCGCGCGACGCCCGCCGCGACGCCCGGCGACTACGTCATCAACGGGGTGAAGTTTTCGATGACCGGCTGGTGGGAGCTGAAGCTGAAGGTCCGAGCGCCCGACGGTCGGTCCGACCGCATCACCTTCAACGTGGTCCTGTGAGCCGCCGCGCGCCCCTGGCCGGCGCGGCGCTCGCCGCCCTGCTGCTGGCCTTCACGACCGCCGGCGCCCCGCCGACCTGGTCGGAAGGCGAGCTGAAGACCCTGAAGAGCCTCTGGATCGCCCAGCTGGGCGCGCCGCCCGCCGATCCGTCCAACCGCGTCGCCGACGATCCCGCCGCGGCGCGGCTCGGCGAGGCCCTGTTCTCAGACGCGAGGCTGAGCGCGAACGGGAAGGTGTCGTGCGCCAGCTGCCACCAGCCGGACCGCGCCTTCACCGACGCCCGCCCGACCGGCCGCGGGATCGGCGCCGGCGCGCGCCGCACCATGCCGGTCGCGCCGGCGGCCTATTCGCCCTGGCAGTTCTGGGACGGCCGCGCCGACAGCCTGTGGGCCCAGGCGCTGGGGCCGGTGGAGAACCCCGTCGAGCACGGCTTCACACGGACCGAAGTCGCGCGCGTCGTGGCCGCCCACTACCGCGGTCCCTACGAAAGCCTGTTCGGGCCGATGCCCGACCTGAGCGACCGACGCCGGTTTCCGCTGCGCGCCTCGCCGGTCGGCGACGCCGCGGCCCGGGCGGCCTGGGCGCGAATGACGCCGGCCGACCAGGCGGCCGTCGACCGGGTCTTCGCCGACTTCGGCAAGGCGGTGGCCGCCTACGAGCGCACCCTGAAGGTCCGCCCTGGCCGGTTCGACGACTACCTGGCCGGCGTGTTCGGCGCGCCGGGCCGGCACGCCAGCCTGTCGCCCGACGAAGCGGCGGGCCTGCGGCTGTTCATCGGCAAGGCCCGGTGCGCGACCTGCCACAACGGCCCGCTGCTCACCAACAACGGCTTCGCCAACACCGGCGTCCCGGCGCGCCCGGGCGCGGCCCCTGACCACGGTCGCGCGGCCGGCGTGCGCCAGGTCGTGGACGATCCGTTCAACTGCAAGGGCCGGTACAGCGACGCGCAAGGCGAAGGCTGTGACGAGCTGGAGTTCGCGGTGGTCGACGATCCCGCCCAGGTCCGCGCTTACAAGGTCCCGTCGCTGCGGGGCGTCCGCCGGCGGGCGCCGTACATGCACGCCGGCCAGTTCGCGACCCTGGATCAGGTGCTCGACCACTACAGCCGCGCGCCCGCCGCGCCGGAGGGGGTGTCGGAGCTTCGGACGCTCGACCTCAGCGCCGACGAACGGCGTCAGATCGTAGCCTTCCTGCGCACCCTCGACGAACAACCGGAGCGCCGGCCATGACCCATGATACCGCCCTGGCGTCCGCCCCGCCCCGGCGCGTCGCCGTGCTGATGTTCGACGACGTCGAGGTGCTCGACTTCGCCGGTCCGTTCGAGGTGTTCGGCGTCGCCCGCGGGCCCGAGGGGACCTTCGCCTTCGAGGTGTTCACCGTCGCCCTGGAGGCCGGCCCCGTGGTCGCGCGCAACGGCCTTTGCGTCGTCCCTCACGCCTGCGCCGCCGACCTCGGCCGCGTCGACGTGCTGGTCGTCCCAGGCGGCCGCGGCACGCGGCGTGAAATGGGCCGGCCCGAAATGCTCGAGTTCGTGCGGGCCGCCAGCGCGCAGGCGGAGATCACCCTGTCGGTCTGCACCGGCGCGCTGATCCTGGGGGCGGCGGGCCTGCTGCGCGGGCTGGCGGCGACCACGCACTACGCGGCGCTGAACGAACTGCGGGCGCTCGACTGCGCCCGGGTGCTGCCGCGGGCGCGGGTGGTGGACAACGGCCGGATCATGACCGCCACGGGGGTCAGCGCGGGCATCGACGGGGCGCTGCACGTCGTCTCCCGCACGCTCGGCGGGGCGCACGCGGTCGAGACCGCCCGCTACATGCAGTACGACTGGCGCCGCCGCCGGATCGCCCGACGGAGCCGGGCGGTCTAGCCCGCCGCCGGTCGTCGGCCGAAGCGGGCGCGATAGTCCCCCGGCGTCGCGCCGACCCGCTTCTGGAAGGCGCGGTGGAGAGCGTCGGAACTGCCGAAGCCTGAACGCTCGGCGACGCGGGCCAGGGGCCAGTCGGAGGTCTCCAGCAGGGCCTTGGCGCGATCGACCCGGGCCATCTCGACGAAGGCGGCGGGCGTCGTGCCGGTCTCCTTCACGAAGATGCGGCTGAAGGTGCGCTCGGTCATGCCGACCTGGTCCGCGAGGCTGGGCAGGCTGCGGTCGCCGCTCGGGTCGGCGCTGACCTCGGCGATCAGGGTGCGGATCTTCGGCGTGGCCGCCGTCTGCACGTTCAGGCCCGCGCTGTACTGGGTCTGGCCGCCGGGCCGACGCATGAACAGGACGAGGTTGCGCGCCACCGCCAGCGCGACCTCCGGCCCGCAGTCGTCCTCGACGAAGGACAGGCACAGGTCGATCCCCGCCGTGACCCCGGCGGAGGTGTAGAAGGGCGGATCGGCCACGAAGATCGCGTCGGGTTCCAGCCGCACCTCCGGCCGGAAGGCCCGCATGACCTCGCAGACCTCCCAGTGGGTGGTGGCGCGGCGGCCGTCGAGCATGCCCGCGGCGGCCAGCACGAAGGCGCCCGAACAGACGCTTCCCACGCGCCGTGTGGTCCGCGCCCGATCGTTGAGCCAGGCCAGGATCGCGGCTTCGCCCATGGAGCGCAGGCCGGGCTCGTCGCCGCCGCCGACCAGGATGGTGTCGAGATCATCAGGCAGGTCGGCGAAGGCGACCGTGTCCGCCAGTTTCACGCCGGAATTGCAGACGATGTCGCCGCCGCTTGGCGAGGCGAGGATCGGCTCATAGGCGCGAACGCCGCTGAACCGGTTGGCCATGGCGAACACCTCGAACGGCCCGGTCAGGTCGAGGGATTGCACGCCGCGATAGCCGACGAGCGCGATCTTGCGGGGCGGGGTCGAAGCGCAGGCCATGGCGGAAAGTGCGGTTCATCCGTCGTTTCGGCAAGACCGCGCGCCGCCTACCAATCGCCTCGACGCCCGGCCAGCCCGGCCCGGGCGCGACAAGCCTCGGTGCGAGACCATGGAATATCTGATCGGCGCCGGACTGGCGCTGGGCGTGGCCCTGCTCGGCGCCCTGACCCGTCACGACCGCCGACGCGCCTATTACCCGCTGATGCTGGTCGTCATCGCCGGCTGCTACGACGTCTTCGCCATCCGGGCCGGCTCCGCCTCCGCCCTCGGGCCCGAAACGCTCGGCCTGGTCGCCTTTGCGATCCTGGCGGCCATCGGCTTTCGGACCAGCCTATGGGTCGTGGTCGTGGGCCTGATCGCCCACGGCCTGTTCGACCTCCTGCGCGGCGACCAAATCGCCAACCCCGGCGTGCCGGTCTGGTGGCCGCCCTTCTGCTTCGCCTACGACCTGGCCACCGCGGCCTGGCTGGCCCAGAGGCTGCTGCGGGCGCGCTCGTCCGCGCCGACGGCGGCCTGACCCTGGCCGCCCGCCTGACGCGCGCCCGCGCGTGGCGCAAATCGCGACTGATCTGACATTTCCGCCAAAGCCGGGGCCGCCTACGGGTCGGGCCTCATCCCCCTGGAGCCGTCCATGCGCAGCCTTCACACGCCCCTCGCCCTCGCGGCCCTGCTCGCCGCCCTTCCCGTCGCCGCGCCGGCGGCGACCCCGCCCGCTCCGGCGGCCGCCGTTTCCGCGCCCTCCGGCCTGGTCCTGCCCGCCCCCAAGGCGGGGCGCGCCCGGCCGCTCGTGGCCGTGGTCGCCGACGCGGCGGGGGCCGAGACCACGGACTTCCTGATCCCTTACGGCGTGCTGAAGGAGTCCGGCGAAGCCGATGTGATCGCCCTTTCCACGACCGCGGACACGGTGCAGCTGCGCGCGACCGTGAAGATCCAGCCCGAGCAGACCCTGGCGCAGTTCGATGCGGCCCAGCCGGCCGGCGCCGACATCGTGGTCGTGCCCGCCCAGCTGAATCCGAAGAGCCCGGCCCTGATCGCCTGGATCCGCGCCCAGGCCGGAAAGGGGGCGGTCGTCGTCTCTGTGTGCGAGGGCGCGCGCGTCCTGGCCGCGGCCGGCCTGCTCGACGGCAAGCAGGCGACCACCCACTACTCGGCCCTCGACGAGCTCGCCAAGGCCTACCCGCGGACGACCTGGGTGCGCGACCGGCGCTGGGTGCAGGACGGCGCCGTGATCTCGACCACCGGCGTTTCCGCCTCAATCCCGGTGTCCCTGGCGCTGGTCGAAGCCATCGCCGGCCGGCCGACCGCGGAGGCGACGGCGGCCCGGCTGGGTGCGGGCGACTGGTCCCCGCGTCACCGGACCTCCGAATTCCGCCTCGGGTTCACCGACTACGCCGTGGCCGCGGGCAATCTCCTGGCGATCTGGGATCACGACACCGTCGAGGCGCCGCTGAGCGAGGGCGTCGACGAGATCGCGCTCGGCCTGCAGACCGACGCCTGGCGGCGCAGCTTCCGGGCGAAGGTTCTCGTGGCCGGCCCGGCCCCCGTCCACTCGCGCCACGGCCTGGTGATCCTGCCCGACGCCCCGCACCAGCCCGGCGCGGAGGTGCTGAAAACTCCCGCCGGCGGGTCGGCGCGCGTGCTGGACCAGTCGCTGGCCGAGATGAACCGCCGCTATGGCCCGAGGACGGCGCGGCTCGCCTGGCTGGGGCTGGAGTACGGGCGGGCGGACGGCGCCAGGCACTAACGCGCCGCCGCCGGCCCTCCGGTCAGGCCGCAAACGCAAAAAGCCCCGGCCGAGGCCGGGGCTTTTTTGTGTGTGGAAATGGTGGACGCGACAGGGATTGAACCTGTGACCCCTACGATGTCAACGTAGTGCTCTCCCGCTGAGCTACGCGTCCGCCCGGGAAGGAGCGGTCATATAGCCGGGTCTCGAAGCGTCAGCAAGCCGAATGTGACGCGTTCGCCGCTTTGTCGCGGATCCTTGGTCCAGGCTGAATTTTCAAGGCTTCAGGGGGCGGCGAGCGCTCTCAGACGACGCCACGTCGAGGCCCGGCGGGAACAACTGCGCCGCTTCGCCGGTTGAGCCGCCACGGTCAATTCCGCCTGCGTAGATTTCCCGTGCGGCGGCCCAGTCCCAGCGGCGTCAGCTTTACCGATTTTCCAGCAACGGCCGCGTCCGGCTCCGGGCTGCGGCCCCGAACGGCGCGCCTGTCCGGCTGCGCCGCGGAGGCGCCATGCCCGCTCGATCCCTCGTGCGGCGTGCGCCCGGCCTTGTCCTGCGTGCGGGCCTGATCGCGGCGGCGGCGCTGACCGTCGGCGCCGGTCGACGGCCTGACGACCAGGACCTGCTGCGCCGGGTCAACGCCGAGGTGAACCGCTCGATCCGCTACGAGGCGGAGCCGCCCGGCCAGGACGTGGTCCGCTTCGGCCCGCGCCGGGGCGACTGCGAGGACTACGCCGAGACCAAGCGCATCCGCCTGATCGCCGCGGGCTGGCCGAGGCGCGCGCTGCGCGTGCAGAGCGTGAGCCTGCGCAGCGGCGAGTGTCACGCCGTGCTGGTCGCCGCGGACGCGCAAGGGCGCCGCTGGGTGCTCGACAACCGGACCTCCGGCGTGGAGACGGTCGAGCAGACCGGGCGGCGCTACAGCTGGGACAATTGCGATGGCCGCGACCGCGGCCGTTGAGGGCGGACTTAGGCCGCGACCATGCGCTCCACCTCGGCGACCAGGTCGCGCAGGTGGACGGGCTTGGACAGCACCTTGGCCTGCGGCGCGGTCTGGGCCGCCGTCAGGGCCACGGCGGCGAAGCCGGTGATGAACATGATGCGCAGGTCGGGCTGGCGGGCGCCGGCCTCGCGCGCGACCTCGATGCCGTCGGCGCCGGGCATGACGATGTCGGTCAGCAGCAGGTCGTAGGGACCCTCGTCGAGAGCCCCCACGGCGGCGTCGCCGTCGGCGCAGGACACCACTTCGTGGCCGGCCCGCTCCAGCGCGCGGGCGAGGAAGCTGCGGAGGGAGTCGTCGTCTTCGGCCAGCAGGATGCGCGCCATGGCGGGGTGGTCTTCCGGATTCCGGGATCAATCTGGCGTCAAGCTTACCGCGAACTCGGTAAACCGGCGATGAAAACCGCAGCGTTTGCGCACAGGTTTCAGGCGCGTTGACCTGGGCGCCGCAGGCTCCGATCATCGGCCCATGACCGTCGTCGAGCCGATCTTCGCCGCCCAGCCCGATTCCGAGCCGGAGGCGACGACGCCGTTCGAACTCAGCCTGCCCGAGCGCACGTCCTCGCCGCTGGTGTTCGCCTCGCCGCATTCGGGCCGGATCTATCCGGACGACCTGGTGGCCGCCTCGGCGCTGGACGCCCTGGCGCTGCGGCGGTCGGAGGACGCCTTCGTCGACCGCTTCGTGATGGGCGCGCGCGAGCACGGCGTCGCCGCCATCGCCTGCGGGGTGGCGCGGGCCTATGTCGACGTCAATCGCGACCCCTGGGAGCTGGACCCGGCCATGTTCGAGGACGCCCTGCCGGCCTTCGCCCGCTCGCAGAGCGCGCGGGTGGCGGCCGGGCTGGGCTCGATCGCGAAGGTGGTCGGCGAGGGGCAGGCGATCTATCGGCGCAAGCTGCGCTTCTCGGAAGCCGCGGGCCGCATCGCGCGGGTCCACGCGCCCTATCATCAGGCGCTGAGGGGGCTGGTCGAGGCGGCGCACGAAGGCTTCGGCCGGGCGGTGCTGATCGACTGGCATTCCATGCCGTCAGCCGCGGTGAAGGCCGAGCAGCGGCGCGGGCGCGGCCGCCCCGACGTGGTGCTGGGCGACCGGCACGGCGAGGCCTGCGCGCGCGGGCTGACCGCCCTGGTCCGGCGCGAGTTCGAAGCCATGGGCTATGCGGTGGCGCTGAACCGCCCCTACGCCGGCGGCTACACCACCCAGAGCTACGGCCGCCCGGCCGAAGGCCGTCACGCCCTGCAGATCGAGCTGAACCGGTCCCTATACCTGGACGAGGCGCGCCTGGAGCCGGCGGCCGGCTTCGAGCGGCTGAAGGCCGATCTGGACCGCCTGGCCGTGACCCTCGCGGCGGCCGACTGGAGCGCGGTGCTGCGGGGCTGAGCGCCGGGCAAAAAAAAGCCGCGCTAAAAAGCGCGGCTGTGAAGTCAATAGGGAGGAAACGCCCAGGAAGGGCAATCGGCGCCGCGAAGCGCCGAACACCCCCTCTATACGTTGCGGCGCAAAACGGATCAAGCGTAACTTTGCGAAGTTTCGATCACGCGTTGTTACGAGGCGCTGCAAAACCCCTTTTGTGACAAGCTTGTGGCGGCGAAGCTGAAATGCTGCACCTGCGAAGAGTGTTTGACGCCGCCGTCAAATCGCCTCGTCGCCGGCCTCCAGCAGACTCCGCGCCTTGCGTACGCCGAGCGCCGCAGGAGCGTGCGACTGACGCCAGGCCAGCAGGGCCACGGCCCCCAGGGTGGCGCCCAGGAAGTAGGCGGGGCCGAACAGCCAGGCCGCGGCGGCCAGGGCGAAGTAGTAGCCGCGCACCCCCTGGCTGAAGGCCGACAGCGCCGGGTTCAGCACGGTGGCGGCCGCCTCGGCGAAGACTTCGGCCTTTTCCGGCGCCATGCCCTCGGGCGCGGCGCCCATCAGGGCGAGGGTGTAGTTCAGCTGGCGGATCGACCAGATGAAGTTCAGGAAGCCGCGCGCCAGGCAGACGATCACCAGGGCCAGCTTGGCTTCGAACAGCACGCTCGAGGCGCCGCGTGGCACGATGCCCAGCTCCACCCCGCTGCGCAGCACCTCGCCGCCGAACAGGGCCCCGGCGACCGCCGCGATCAGGATCAGGTTGGCCGAGCCGAAGAACGAGGCCGAATTGATGGTGTGGCCGAGCAGCTGGCTGTCCATCAGGCGCAGCTCGCGGCGCGCCATGGCCCGCATCCAGGCCAGCCGCACGACGGTCATGTCGGTGACCAGGGCGCCCGAGCGGTGCGAAAGCCGCCGCAGGATGCGCTCGTAACCGAACCAGCAGACGACGAACGCCGCCAGCGCGGCCCAGTCCAACGGAGTCATGGCCGGACCATAGGCCGGAACGGCCGCGCTTGCGAAGAGGCGCCGCGGGCGAGTCGCGGCGCGCTGAAATCCTTGCCGCGACGAGTGTCCGCGCGGAAACCGGCTTCCCCTTTCGGCTAGCGCGCTCTATCACGCCGCCCTCTTCTCCTCCCCGAAGAAAGCTCATCTATGAACCTCGACAAGATCTCTCCCGGCCCGAATCCGCCGTGGGACCTCAACGTCGTCATCGAGATCCCGCAGGGCGGCCTGCCGGTGAAGTACGAGATGGACAAGGAGAGCGGGGCGCTGTTCGTCGACCGCTTCCTGCACACCGCCATGTACTACCCGGGCAATTACGGCTTCGTGCCCCACACCCTGGCCGACGACGGCGACCCGTGCGACGTGCTGGTCATCAACCCGACCCCCGTGGTGCCGGGCTGCGTGATCCGTTCGCGCCCGATCGGCGCCCTGGTCATGGAGGACGAGGCCGGCCGCGACGAGAAGATCCTGGCCGTGCCGGTCGACAAGCTGCACCCGTTCTATGCGGACGTCGCCAGCTACCGGAACCTGCCGGACATCCTGATCGAGCAGATCACCCACTTCTTCAGCCGCTATAAGGACCTGGAGAAGGGCAAGACCACCAAGGTCGTCGGCTGGGTCGACGCGGCCGAGGCCGCCGACCTGATCCGCGTCGGCATGGCCGCGCACCAGGCCAAGCAGGCCGCGGCCTGACGCGCAAGTTGCGGCCGGCCTGAAATCGCCTCGCGCGCGTCAGGCCGGCCTGCTACCTCTTCCCCCGTTATGGGGGAGTTCCGATTCATGTCGCGTACCGTCGCCGCCGCCGCTCTCGCGGCGGTTTTCGTTCTGTCGTCGCCCGCCGTCGTCTTCGCGGCCGCGCCCGAGGCCGCCGCCGAAACGCCCAAGGCGGGGACCGGCGGCAAGGAAGCCGCTGAAGCGGCGCTCGCCAAGCAGCGCGAGCAGGCCGCCGAGGCGTTCCTGAAGAGCCTGACCCCGCGGCACGGGGTGATCAGCCTGGGCGACGCCGAGGCCGAGCTGTCGCTGACCGACAAGTACTATTTCCTGGACGCCGCCGACGCGAAGAAGGTGATCGTCGAGGCCTGGGGCAACCCGCCGGGTTCGGCCGAAGGCGTGCTGGGCATGATCTTCGCCAAGGGCACGACGCCGCTCGACGACGCGTGGGGCGCGGTGGTGACCTACGAGGCCGAGGGCTACGTCTCCGACAAGGACGCGCACAAGATCAATCCGAAGCGCCTGCTAAAGGACATGCAGTCGGGCGAGGACGCGGAGAACAAGGCCCGCAAGGAGGCCGGCTATGAGCCGACCCACGTCGTCGGCTGGGCCGAGACGCCGAGCTACGACGCGACGCGCCACGCGCTGATCTGGGCCAAGGAGATCAGCTTCGGGAGCAATCCCGACCACAGCCTGAACTACGACGTGCGCCTGCTGGGCCGTCGCGGCGTGCTGAGCCTGAACGTCGTGGCCGGCATGAAGGACCTCGCGGCCGTCCGCACCGCCGCCGAGGGCGTGCGCGCCGCCGCCGCCTTCAAGCCGGGCGCGCGCTACGGGGACTACCAGGAGGGCGTCGACAAGAAGGCCGCCTACGGGGTGACCGGCCTGCTGGCCGCGGGCCTGGGCCTGGCGGCTGCCAAGAAGTTCGGCCTGCTGGCCGGCGGCCTGCTGCTGCTGAAGAAGTTCGCGGCGGTGATCATGGCCGGCCTGGCCGGGGTCGGGGCCTGGTTCCGCAACCTGTTCCGCCGCAAAGAGGCGTAAAGCGGCGGCCGGACCACCGGACGAGGGCGCGTCGCCTGCGGGCGGCGCGCCCTTTCTATTTTGCGGGCCCGGCCAACAGGGCCAGCAGGGCCTGGCCGTCGGAGGGCAGGGTGGTCGCGCCGATCCGGGCCGGGCGGGGCCACAGCGCGTCGAACGCGAAGGCGACCTGCGAGGCGACGACGCCGAAGCCGGCGGCGAGCAGGACGGGCTGGGCGGTCGTCGAGGCCGACGCGGCGACCGCCAGGCCCAGCGCCAGGTTGGCGAGCGGGCCGCCCAGCAGCATCGCCGCGGTGCGCCGGCGAGAGCGGTGCGTTCCAGGCTCGACGTGGGTCGTCCCGCCGCCCGCCAGCAGGGCGCGGCCGAACTCCAGGTGGAGGCCGAGCAGGCGCAGGCGCAGCCACGCCGCGCCGCCGCCGACCACCACCTTGGTCACATGCAGGCCGGCCAGCCGCGCCGCCAGGGCGTGGCCCAGTTCATGGACCAGGGTCGAGACCGGCGCGGACAGCAGGGCGCAGGCGAAGAAGACCGGTGCTTGCGCGATCATCGCGGCCGCGCCGCTTTCCGACAGAAATGTCAATTTTGCCTGAGCCCGCGTGACGTCCGCCCTAAGCTAGGGCGAGGCGGGCGGGTTCGCGCTCGGGCAAATCGGCGCGCCTTGACTTCCGGCCTCGTAGCGGGCGCGTTCGCGGTCGCAGCGGGGGGGGGCGAATGGATCGGACGGTCGCGAGGATTCTGAAGGTCAATCACGCCGGGGAGTACGGCGCGATCCGGATCTATCGCGCGCAGATCGGCGTGGCGGCGCTGC
Source organism: Caulobacter sp. 17J80-11 (assembly GCF_014349105.1). Classification (GTDB taxonomy): domain Bacteria; phylum Pseudomonadota; class Alphaproteobacteria; order Caulobacterales; family Caulobacteraceae; genus 17J80-11. The sequence continues at coordinate 56,764 of NZ_JACSJI010000011.1, forward strand.
GGTGCCCGGACCTGCGGCCGTTCCTGATCGAGACCCTCGGCCATGAGCAGTCCCACCTGGGCCGGTTCGCGGTCCTGATGCCGGCGCGCGGCGCCCGCCCGTGCGGAGCTCTGTGGCTATGGGGCGCCGGCGGGACCGCGCTGGGCCTGGTGACGGGTCTGCTCGGCAGGCGCGCGGTGCTGATCTGCACCGAGGCCGTCGAGCGCACGGTGAACCGGCACCTCGAGGATCAACTGATCTTCCTGGGCGAGCGGGACCCGGAGCTCTCGACGGCGATCGCCGAGATCCAGGCGCAGGAACTCGGCCATCTGGAGCACGCCGTGTCCGGGCGGGGCGCCAAACGCGCCGAAGAACGCGCGCTGGACGCCCTGGTCGCCGCGGTGGTCGAGGTCCTGATCTGGTTGTCGACCCAGGGCGACTCTGCGCGGATGGCGCGCGAGCTCAGGCGTTCGCCGGCGCACGACGCGTCATGCAAGTCTGCGCCGGTCTAGGCGCAGACCGTTCGCTCGACCGTCCGATAGCCGTTTTCTTCAGTCCTGAAGGTTTCCAGCCGGGTGGTGCAGCGGTCCGACGCCGCTTTGAACCCGACCTGAAACACGAGGACGGCCAGCACCGCCATGATGAGAGCCATAGCCGCATAGGCGAGCGGATTCGTCCCGAAATCCCCCCCCGCAGACGCACGCGCGGTCGTCACTTGTCAGCCTCCCCAGTCCTGTCGCCCTCCGAAAAGGGCGTCTCCCCCAAGGCCGAGATTACTGTGCCAAGTTTGTCGCAGGTCAAGCGGAAATGTTAAGTTTGCATTAACCTTTGGCGGTGCGCGCCCGTGAAAAAGGGCGGAGTCCGTCGGCTCCGCCCTTATTTCGCCTCGATTCTCACGGCCGCGGCGTGCGCGGCCGCCGACTCACTTGGCGGCGTCCTTCATGGCCTGACCGGCGGCCTCGAGGTCGCGGCCGACGCCCTGGACGGTGTTGCAGGCGGAGAGCAGCAGACCGGCGCCGACGACGGCGAGCAGCAGAACCTTGCGCATGGAAACGTCCCCTTCGCGTGGCCCGGGCGGGGCCGGGCGATGGCTCTATGCATAGGGCGGTCGCGAGCTTGGCGGCAAGGGCCGGCGGTGTCGCGGCCTGGTCAACGCAAGCGTAACCATGACCCGGGCGTCGGCGTCTGCTACGCCGAGCGCAGTTCCCCGAACCTTGGAAGACAGCATGCTCGATCGACGTCAGCTCCTAGTGTCCGCGTCCGCGGCTTCGGCCGTGTACGCCCTGCCGGCGGCGGCCGCCTCCGCGCAGACCGACGCGCTCACGCAGATGCTCGACGACACCGTCGTGCGCGCCCTGAACGACTCCCCGCAGCTGATGACCCTGACCGGCCTGGACACCGGCGCGAACGCCGCCGCCCGCGGGCGGCTGGATGACCGCTCGCCGGTCGGGCTGGAGCGCAGCCGCGCCCTGTTCGCCGACCTGGCCAAGGGGCTGGCCCGCTATGACCCGAAGACGCTGAGTGGGGCGGACTGGGTGAACCACCAGTCGGCGGCCTACTTGGCCGACACCACCCTGCAGAGCTTCAGCTTCCCGTTCGGCGATCCGAACGTCGGCGTGGCCTCGCCCTACATCGTCTCGCAGCTGTCGGGCTCTTACCGCAGCGTTCCGTCCTTCCTCGCCACCCAGCATCCGATCGGCTCGGCCGCCGACGCCGAGGCGTACCTGTCGCGCCTGTCGGCCTTCGCGGTCCTGCTCGACCAGGAGACCGCGCGGGTGAAGGCGGACTTCGCCAAGGGGGCCGTGCCGCCGGACTTCGTGCTGAAGACGACGCTGACCCAGTTCGCGGCGATGACCGCCGGTCCGGCGGCGCAGTCGGAGCTGGTCACCGCCCTGACCCGGCGCACGAGCGCCAAGCAGATCCCGGGCGACTGGGAGAAGCGTGCGGCGGCCGTCGTCGAGAAGGAGGTCCGTCCCGCGCTCAAGCGCCAGGCCGATCTGCTGTCGTCCGCCCTGCCGCGCTCGACGTCCGACGCCGGCGTCTGGCGGCTGCCGGACGGGGAGGCCTACTATCGCTTTGCGGTGCGCACGGCGACGACCACCGCCCTGTCGGGCGAGGAGATCCACCGGCTGGGGCTGGAGCTGGTCGCCGACCTGACCGCCAAGGCCGACGCCATCCTGCGTGCCCGGGGGCTGACGCAGGGCACGGTGGCGCAGCGGATCGCCGTCCTGCGCCGCGATCCCGCCCAGCTCTATACGAACGACGACGCGGGCCGCGCCGCGCTGATCGCCGACCTGCAGCGCATGACCGGCGCCATGCAGGCGCGTCTGCCGAGCTGGTTCGGCCAGCTGCCGAAGGCGTCGGTGGACGTCGCGCGCATGCCCGCCTCGATCGAGGCCGGCGCGTCGGGGGCGACCTACCAGCCGCCGAGCCTGGACGGCGCCCGCCCGGGGCTGTTCTCGATCAACCTGCGCAATCTGAGCGAATGGCCGCGCTTCGACCTGCCGACGCTGGTCTATCACGAGGCGATCCCGGGCCATCACCTGCAGAACGCCCTGATGATCGAGGCCGCCGGCCTGCCGATGCTGCGGCGCATGCCGCTGTTCTCGGGCTATTCCGAGGGCTGGGCGCTCTACGCCGAACAGCTGGCCGACGAGATGGGCGTCTACGCCGACGATCCGCTGGGCCGGCTGGGCTATCACGCCTCCATGCTGTTCCGCGCCGCGCGCCTGGTCGTGGATTCGGGCATCCACCACAAGCGCTGGAGCCGCGCCCAGGCCATCGCCTACATGTCCGAGACGCTGGGCGACGCGGAGACCACCACGACCCGCGAGGTCGAGCGCTACTGCGTGCAGCCGGGCCAGGCGTCCAGCTACATGCTGGGCTGGCGGGTCTGGACCGACGCGCGGACGCGGGCGCAGGCGCGGCTGGGTTCGCGCTTCGACATCCGCACCTTCCACGACAAGGGGCTCTTGGCCGGCAGCATGCCGCTCGACGTGCTGGCGCGGGTGATCGACGACTGGGCTTAACGCTGTGCGCTAAGCGCAAACAAAAACCCCCGGGCCTCGCGGCCCGGGGGTTCTCTTTTCCAGCGATCGGCCGGAGACGTGGACTTAGAAGTCCATGTCGCCCATGCCGCCGCCCATGCCGCCCGGCATGCCGCCGGCGGACGCGCCGCCCTTCTTCGGGGCGTCGGCCACGGCGGCTTCCGTGGTGATCAGCAGGCCGGCCACCGAGGCGGCGTCCTGCAGGGCGGTGCGAACCACCTTGGCCGGGTCGATCACGCCGGCCTGGACCAGGTCGACGTACTGCTCGGTCTGGGCGTTGAAGCCGAAGGTCGGCGAGTTGTTCTCGAGGATCTTGCCGACCACGATCGAGCCTTCCACGCCGGCGTTCTCCGAGATCTGACGGATCGGAGCCTGCAGGGCGCGGCGCACGATGGCGACGCCGGCCGACTGGTCGTCGTTGTCGCCGGTCAGGCCGTCGAGGGCCTTGGAAGCCTTCAGCAGGGCCACGCCGCCGCCCGGGACGATGCCTTCCTCGACCGCGGCGCGGGTGGCGTTCAGGGCGTCGTCGACGCGGTCCTTACGCTCCTTCACCTCGACTTCGGTGGCGCCGCCGACGCGGATCACCGCCACGCCGCCGGCCAGCTTGGCCAGGCGCTCTTGCAGCTTCTCGCGGTCGTAGTCCGAGGTGGTGTCCTCGATCTGGCGCTTGATCTGGGCGATGCGGCCTTCGATGCCGCTACGCTCGCCGGCGCCGTCCACGACGGTGGTGTCTTCCTTGGTGATGGTGACCTTCTTGGCGCGGCCGAGCATGTCGAGGGTGACGTTCTCGAGCTTGATGCCCAGGTCTTCCGAGATCACCTGACCGCCGGTCAGGATGGCGATGTCTTCCAGCATGGCCTTGCGGCGGTCGCCGAAGCCCGGAGCCTTGACGGCGGCGACGCGCAGGCCGCCGCGCAGCTTGTTGACCACCAGGGTGGCCAGGGCTTCGCCTTCGATGTCTTCGGCGATGATCAGCAGCGGACGGCCCGACTGAACGACGGCTTCCAGCACCGGCAGCATGGCCTGCAGCGAGGAGAGCTTCTTCTCGTAGAGCAGGATCAGCGGCTCTTCGAGGACGGCCTCCATCTTGTCGGCGTTGGTGATGAAGTACGGCGACAGGTAGCCGCGGTCGAACTGCATGCCTTCGACGACTTCCAGCTCGGTCTCCAGCGACTTGGCCTCTTCGACCGTGATGACGCCTTCGTTGCCGACCTTTTCCATGGCGCGGGCGATCATGTCGCCGATCTCGCGCTCGCCGTTGGCCGAGATGGTGCCGACCTGGGCGATCTCGTCGTTAGTGGTGACCTTCTTGGCCTTGGCCTTGATGTCGGCGACCACGGCCTGGACGGCCTTGTCGACGCCGCGCTTCAGGTCCATCGGGTTCATGCCGGCGGCGACCGACTTCATGCCTTCGACCACGATGGCCTGGGCCAGCACGGTGGCGGTGGTGGTGCCGTCACCCGCGGTGTCGTTGGTCTTCGACGCCACTTCGCGGATCATCTGGGCGCCCATGTTCTCGAAGCGGTCTTCGAGTTCGATCTCCTTGGCGACCGAGACGCCGTCCTTGGTCGAGCGCGGGGCGCCGAAGGACTTTTCGAGCACGACGTTGCGGCCCTTCGGGCCGAGCGTGACCTTCACCGCGTTGGCGAGGATGTTGACCCCGCGCAGCATTTTTTCGCGCGCGTCGGTCGAGAATTGGACTTGCTTGGCGGCCATTTGCAGCAGCTCTTTCCAGTCAGATGTTTCGATTGCGAAGGCCGGCGTCCGCCGCGGGGCGCCGGACGAGGCCTTCGTAGATGATCGCGGGCGGCCTCAGCCCTGCGGCGAGGCCGGTCCGGATCAGGCGGCCTTGGCGGCGGCGTCGCGGTCGACGACGCCCAGGATGTCGGACTCCTTCATGATCAGGAGGTCCTTGCCGTCGATACGCACTTCCGTGCCCGACCACTTGCCGAACAGGATGCGGTCGCCGGCCTTCACGTCGAGCTCGACGCGCTTGCCGGTCTCGTCGCGGGCGCCCGGGCCGACGGCCAGGACTTCGCCTTCCTGCGGCTTTTCCTTCGCGGTGTCGGGGATGATGATCCCGCCCTTGGTCTTCTCTTCCTCTTCCACGCGCTTCACGAGCACGCGGTCGCCGAGCGGACGAAACTTCATCTGCCTCATCTCCGTATGGATCAAAGTCCCCCAGAGGCGCCTGCGATTAGCAGTCGCGTCCCCTGAGTGCTAACGCGCCGGGGACGTAAGGAGACGGTCAAAACGAGTCAAGGGCGGCCGAGCCGGAAACAGCCGGGCTTTTTTCCGGGGCCGCGCCCAGCCTATATGGGAGTTAGCTTTTCCGAGGGGAGCCTAAAGTGTCGGGTCTGGAGATCGCGCTCGTGCTGGGCGGGCTGGCGGCGTTCGCCGGCGCGGCCGTGGGCATGCTGGCGCTGGGCGGCTGGGACGCCGCCGACCTCGGCTTCTCGCCGCCGTCCGGCCAGCGGCTGACGATCGGCGCTTATCTGTTGGCCTCGCACGCGGTGACCGCGGCGACGCTGTGGCAGGCCCCCAAGATCGGATCCTGCCTGGCGGCTTCGCTGGGAGCGGGCTGGCTGGGGGCCGCGGCCGCCGGCCTGATCGCGCTGGCGGCGGCGCCCGCGAATCCCGCCAAACGGGCGCGCGCGGCGGCCTTCCGGGCGGCCATGGGCCTGGCCCTGCTGGCCCCGCTGTGGGCCTACGTGCAGCTGATCCGGGCGGCGACGGCCGGGATCATCTGACCCTCAGCCCTGGCGCTTGGGGACGAAGATCAGGCTCACCCGCAGGCCGCCGTCAGGGCCCGATCCCACCTCCAGGTCAGCGGTGAGGTCGGCGGCCATGGCCCGCACCACCTTCATGCCCAGCCCCGAGCCGGCCGGCTTGGCGCCGGGGGCCATGCCCACGCCGTCGTCCTCGACGCAGACCTCCAGGCGCGGCCCGTGCGGTTCGAGCCGGACCCGGATCTCGCCCGGGCGGCCGTCCGGATAAGCGTACTTGGCGGCGTTGGTGACCAGCTCGGCCACCGCCACGCCGACGCCCACCGCCATGTCGGCGTCGACCAGCACTTCGCGCTCGCCGCGGAACTGCAGGCGCGGGCCCGCCCCCTCCAGCGACTCGGCCAGCTCGACCACCAGGTGCTGGAGGTAGGCCTTCAGATCGACGTGCCCGGCCCCGTCGTCGCCGTAGAGGCGCTGGTGCACCCGCCCGACCGCCAGGATGCGGGCGCGGGTGTCCTGCAGGGCGGCGCGCGCGCCGGGGTCCTTCACCGCCTCGGCCTGCAGGGCGACCAGCGAGCTGACCAGCTGCAGGCTGTTGGCCACCCGGTGGTTGACCTCGCGCAACAGGAACTCCGCCTTGCTCTTGGCCCGCAGCGCCTCCGTCTCGGCGGCCTGGGCGCGGGCCAGGCCGTTCGCCTGGGCGCGGGCGGCGGCCGCCGAGGTGGCGGTCAGGGCGAAGCCGGCCAGCAGGATCGGCAGGGCGGTCCGCCACCAGGGCGGGGCGGGGAAGCCCTCGTTGGCGCGCAGCTGCATCACCCAGGTGCGCCCGGCGACGTCGAGGCGGCGCTCGACGCGGAAGCGGCTTGGGCGGCGGCTCTCGACCGTGGGCGAGGAGAACAGCAGGCCCGCTTCGCCGGCGGCGGCGTCGAACACCTCGACGTCGACCTGGTCGAGCAGGCCGGTGCCGGCGAACACCTGGCGGAACAGGTCGTGCGCGCGAAACGGGGAATAGACCCAGCCGATCAGGTCGGCGCGGCGGTCGGCCACCGTCTCCGGCGTGCTGCCGCGCGCGTAGACCGGCGTGTAGATCAGGAAGCCCGGCTGCTTATCGTGGTCGAGTTCCTGCACCAGGACGACCCGGCCCGAGGCGGCCGGCACGCCGAGGTCGCGGGCGCGGTCCATCGCCTCGCGCCGGATCGGCTCCGACATCATGTCGAAGCCCAGGGCCGCGCGATTGCGGCGGTCCTTCGGCAGCAGGTAGACGATCGCGCTTTCGGGCGACGGACCGGGCCAGGGTCGCACGCCGGCCGGCAGGGCGGACAGCATGCGTCCCGGGTGACGCGGCGCGCGCCGATCGATGCGCGCCGCGTAGCCCAGTCCCTGAACGCCGGGATAGCGGCGCTCCAGCTCGAGCTGGGCGGCGTAGCGCGCGAACTCCGCCTCGGTCACCTCGTCGCTGGCCGAGAACAGGCCCGAGGCGCCGTTCAGCAGGGCGACATAGGTGTCCAGCCGGTTCTGGGTGTTCAGCACGGTCTGGTCGGCGAGGCGGGCGAAGCGCTCGTGGGTGCGCTGCTCGACCAGGTTCTGCGACCAGGCCGCGATGACGAGCGTCAGCATCGCGCCGACGATCGCGACCACGTCGGGCCTCGCCACCAATCGCCGCAGGGTCGCCGCCGCTTTCAGCACATCCTCCCGAGCCCGCCGAGGCGAATAAGCGACGCGCATCTAGAGCAGTTGCCGATGATCGGGAAAAACGGCGCTCTGTCGAGGGCGGGTGCGATCCCCCGCCGCGTCCCGGCGAATTTTCTGTCGTGATTTTTGCGGAGCGGCGGCGTCCTCGCCGCTGTCCTGAAAGGACAAGCCCGTGTCGCGCGTTGCGAAGCGGGCCGGGACGGGCCTGCTAGCTTCGGCGCCGATGGCGAAGGCGAGGAGAAGCGTGCCGATGGAGACCACCGTCCTGATCGTTCCGGGGCTGCGCGACCACGTGGCCGAGCACTGGCAGACCCTGCTGGCCGCGGAGCTTCCGCGCGTGCGCACCGTGCCGCCGCTTGAGCAGGACCGGCTGAGCTGCGCGGCCCGGGTCGAGGCGCTGGACCGCGCGCTGTCGACGATCGAGGGCCCGGTGGTCCTGGTCGCGCACAGCGCCGGCGTGATGATGGTGGCGCACTGGGCCCAGCGCTGCCGGCGCGCGATCAAGGGCGCGTTGCTGGCCGCGCCGGCCGACGTCGAGACGCCGTTCCCGGCCCCGTATCCGACCACGGAGGAACTGCGCGCCCACGGCTGGCTGCCGATCCCGCGCGCGCGCCTGCCGTTCCCGAGCATCCTGGCCGCCAGCGAGAACGATCCGCTGGCCAGTTTCGACCGGGCGGCCGGGCTGGCGCGCGACTGGGGCAGCCGGTTGGTGAACATCGGCGCGGCCGGCCATCTGAACCCGGCCTCGGGCTTCGGGCCGTGGCCGCAGGCGAAGGCTTTCATCGACGAGCTCGACCGGGAGCTCGCCGACCAGCCCGGCTGAACCGGCGGGGCGCTTACTTGCGCCCGCCGGCGTGGCCGGTGATCAGCCACAGCAGGAAGGGCTGGGCGCCGCCGAACGGCGGGTGGAACAGCTCGATCGGGAACAGGCGGTGCTGGTCGTAGACCGACCGCGCGTGGGACAGTTCCCGGAAACCTTCCGCGCCGTGGTAGTTGCCCATGCCCGATGTGCCCGTCCCGCCGAACGGCAGGTCGTGCTGGGCCACCTGCCAGCCCCAGTCGTTGAAGGCGACGCCGCCCGAGTGGGTGCGCTTCAGCAGGGTTTCGCGCTCGGCCTGGTCGTGGCCGAAGTAATAGAGCGCGAGCGGACGCGTGCCGGCGTTGACCCGCGCCACCACGGCCTCGAACGCGGTGTAGGTGAACACCGGCAGGATCGGGCCGAAGATCTCTTCCTGGGCCAGGCGCATGTCGTCGGTGACGCCGAGCACGACCTGCAGGCCCATGCGCCGGCCGTCGACCGGCGTCGCGGCGGTCAGGGCGCGGGCGCCCTTGGCGCGGGCGTCCTCGATCAGGCCCTGCTGACGCTCGAAGGCGCCGGGGTGGATCAGGGCGGTGGTGCCGCCGCTGGCGAACTTGTCGAACGCCTTCAGCGCCTGCTCGGCGAAGGCCTCGGCCTGTTCCTCGGGGATCAGGGCGTAGTCGGGGGCCACGCAGACCTGGCCGGCGTTGGCGGTCTTGCCGTGGGCGATGCGGCGGGCCGCGACGGCGATGTCGGCGGTGCGCGAGACGATGGCCGGCGACTTGCCGCCCAGCTCCAGGGTCACGGGCGTCAGGTTGTCGGCGGCGGCGCGCATGACGTGACGGCCGATCTCCGGCGAGCCGGTGAAGATCATGTGGTCGAACGGCAGGGCGGAGAACGCCTTCGCGACCTCGGGGCCGCCCTCGACGACGCAGACCTCGTCTTCAGTGAAGCATTCGGCCAGCAGGGTCTTCAGCGCCGTGGACACCGCCGGCGCGTACTCCGACGTCTTCAGCATGACGCGGTTGCCGGCCGCCAGCGCGGTCGCGATCGGGCCCAGCGCCAGATAGATCGGGAAGTTCCAGGGCGAGATCACGCCGACCACGCCCTTCGGCTGGTAGGTGACGTAGGCGCGGTTGCCGAAGAACAGCCGGTCGACCTTGCGGCGCGACGGCTTCATCCAGCGCTTCAGGCCGCCCAGCAGGTGGTCGATGTGGCTGAACAGCGGCACCACGTCGAGCATCAGCGTCTCGTGCGGCGCGCGGCAGCTGAAGTCGGCGTCGGCGGCCCGGGCCAGCGCCTCGGCGTGCTTGCGGACCGTCTGGCGCAGGCGCTTCAGCGCGTCGCGACGCTCGGCGTAGGTCGGGTAGGGGCGGGCCAGGAAGGCCTCGCGCTGGCGGGCGAGCAGGGCGGCGGGCTGGGACATGGTGCGGCTCGTCGGATCAGGATTTCTTGCGCTTTCGCGTCGGTGTCGGGGGCGGCGCGGGCGCGCCCGCCTCGGCCAGGAAGGCCGCCAGACGGCCGCCGGCGATCAGTTTCCACTCGCGGATCACCGCCTGTCGACGCGGGCCCGCCGGCGTGCGCCACACCAGCAGCTGCATGCCCCCGGCGACGGCCATGGAGGCGCTCGTGTAGGCGTCGATCGCTTCCGGCGCGACGTGGGGCAGGGCCTGTTTCAGGATGTCGGCCAGGGCGGCGGCGATCTGGGCGTCGGAACGCGCGGCGGTCTCCGCGTAGGCGGCGGTGTGGCGCAGCTCCAGGATCAGGTCGATGGCCCCGGGCTCGGCTTCGTAGCGGGCCAGGGCCGCGTCGATCATGTCGGCCACCAGCCGCATGGGGTCGCCGGACAGGTCGAAGCCCTGGGCCACGCCGAGCGCGACGTCGTCGACGCTGAACATGGCCCGCTCCACCAGGGCGGCGGCCACCGCGTCCATGTTGGCGAAGTACTGGTAGATCGAACTGACCGGCAGTTCGGCGGCCTCGGCCACCATCGCGCCCGACACGTTGGCGCGCCCGTGCCGGATGATCAGCGCCGCCGCCGTATCGAGGATCTTCTCGACACGCGCCTTCGACCGCTGCTGGCGCGGGCGGGCGCGCAGTCCAGCGGACTCCTCCTCATCGATCGGCGCGATCTTTAGCGACGGGAGTGGCGGCATGTCCTCAGCGATGCCTCGCAAGCGTCGCTATTGACAAGGTCAAAACAGCGCCTACCGTCCAAAATCTGAAAAAATTCACGTTTGGGCGGCTGATCCGGGTCTCGGGCGACCGCACCAGACCGAACGTTTCGGGGGGAACGTCACATGATTTCAATGACTAAGCGCGCTCGTGCGCTCCGTAAGCACGCGCTCGTCTCGGCGACCGCTCTGGCGACTCTGTGGCCCGCCCTGGCCTTCGCGCAGGCCGCGCCCGCCCAGGACGACTCCGCTCAGCTGGAAGAAATCGTCGTCACCGCCCAGAAGCGAGAGCAGCGCCTCCAGGACGTGCCGATCACGGTCAACGCCTTCAACGCCGAGGCCATCGAAGCCCTGGGCGCCCAGCAGATGGGCGACCTGCAGGCCTTCACGCCGGGTCTGTCGGTCGACGACAACTCGGTCACTCAGCCCAAGTTCGCGATCCGCGGCATCGCCACCGACGACTTCGGCATCGGCACCGAGCCGTCGGCCGCGGTGTTCATCGACGGCGTCTATTCGGCCCGCACCGGCGGCGCCCTGATCTTCTTCGACGACCTGGAGCGGGTCGAAGTGCTGAAGGGCCCGCAGGGCACCCTGTTCGGCCGCAACGCCGCCGCCGGCGCCATCTCGATCACCACCCGCAAGCCGTCTTACGAGTTCGAAGGCGACCTGCAGGCCCGCATCGGCAACTACGGCAAGACCCAGCTGACCGGCATGATCAACGTGCCGCTGAGCGACACCGTCGCCCTGCGCGTCAACGGCCTCTACAACAAGCGCGACGGCTGGCTGAAGGACGCGGCCACCGGCGAGGACCTGGACCGCGAAGGCAACTGGTCGGGCCGCGCCGCCCTGCGCTGGCGGCCGACCGACAGCACCGACATCCAGCTGAGCTGGGACCACGACGACACCGACAAGGACGGCCCGGCCGCGGTCGGCATCGGTCCGTTCGCGATGAGCGGCGGCGATCCGTTCGGCCCGTTCGCCAACGACGTGATCAGCTCGCACGAGACCCGCGTGCTGGACGGCCTGACGCTGAACGCCCGCCACGACTTCGGCGACGTGACCCTGACCAGCATCACCTCATGGAAGAAGTTCGAGACCGCCAACCGCGAGGACGAGGACGGCACGAACATTCCGGAGCTCTACTTCGACACCGAGAACCGCGAAGAGAACAAGAGCTTCTCGCAGGAACTGCGCCTGAGCCACGACGGCGACCGCTTCCACTGGATCGCCGGCGTCAGCTACTTCCAGGAAGACGCCTACCAGTCGAGCGTCACCACGGCCCTGACCGACTCGATCGACACGGTGATCGACAACGTGCTGGTCAGCATGGGCGGCTCGCCGATCTCGCTGTTCCACACCCTCGACTCGTTCGGCCTGCCCGTGCTGGGCACCACCTGGACGGAAGCCTTCGAGGACTGGGGCGACAACCGCTCTTGGGCCGCCTACGGCGACCTGACCTGGGCCGCGACCGACAAGCTGAACCTGACGGTCGGCCTGCGCTACACCGACGACGAGCGGACCTTCTCCTGGCTGAACGGCGCGCACGTCGCGCCGGGTCTCGAGGCTGCGGTCGCGCCGGGCGCCGCCTACAACGCCATCCTGGGCGGGCCGTTCTTCCCCGACGCGGCGATGATCGACGCCAACACCTTCTACAACACGCTGGCGTCCCTGCCGCCGCCGCTGGGCATGGGCCTGGGCGCGACCGGCGACATCGTGTTCGAGCAAGGCGCGCTGGAAGGCGTGAAGTTCAAGCGCAAGGCCAGCTTCAACGACCTCAGCCCGCGCTTCGTGGTCGACTACAAGGTCACGCCGGACATGATGGTGTTCGGCTCGATCGCCCGCGGCTACAAGGCCGGCGGCTTCAACAGCCTGGCGATCAACTCGTACTTCGAGCCGGAGTCGGTCTGGAACTACGAGGGCGGCGTCAAGTCCGAGTGGCTGAACCACCGCCTGCGGGTCAACGCCTCGGCCTACTACTTCCAGTACGACAACCGTCAGCAGATCTCGCTGGTCTCGGGCGGGCTGGTGCCGCAGTACCAGACCCTGACCGGCGACAGCGAAGCCTGGGGCGTCGACCTCGAAGCGGTCTGGAAGGTCACGCCGAACCTGACGATCACGGAATCGGCCGGCTACATCGACTCCACCTGGATCGAGCGCACGGAATTCCCGCTCAGCGGTCCTGTGGACATTTCGGGGCAGCCGACCGGCGAGCCGAACCTGAAGATGGCCACCGGCGTGCACTACGAGCGCGACGTCGCCAACCTGGGCGAGGTGTTCTTCGACGCCAGCTACAGCTACGTCTCGGCGCCCCGGAAGAACGACGCGAGCTACGGCCAGCGCATGGTCCTGGAATCCGTCCTCGGCCTGGTCGACTACTCGAAGCTCGGCTCGCTGGACGACTCCCGCAACCTGGTGAACGCCCGCATCGGCTGGAACTCTCCGGACGGCCGCTACACCGCGTCGGTCTGGGCCGAGAACCTGCTCGACGAGCGCACCGTCGCCTCGCTCAACACCATCTCCGCCACCTCGCTCGGCACCCCGTACGTCCGCCTCGACCAGCCGCGGTTCTGGGGCGTGCAACTCGGCGTCCACTTCTGAGCCCCGGAAAGACAGAAAGCTCATGACCGTTCGTAAGTACGCGCTTTCCGCCTGCGCCGTGTCGGCGCTCATGGCCCTGGCCGCCTGCGATCAGGCGCCCAAGGCCGGGGCTGACGGCCTGATCCGTGATCCGGCCTTCGAGACCAAGCTCCAGGAGCAGCTGCTCGACGCCAAGGCCGGCGACGTGATCACCATCCCGGCCGGCAAGTACCTGCTGACCAAGACCCTCAGCCTCGCCGTCGACGGCGTGACCATCCGCGGCGCGGGCATGGACAAGACCGTGCTGTCCTTCGCCGGCCAGGTCTCCGGCGGCGAAGGCGTCAACGTCACCGGCAACGGCGTCACCGTCGAGGACATCGGCATCGAGGACGCCGGCGGCAACGGCTTCAAGGCCAACGGCGTGAAGGACCTGACCCTGCGTCGCGTCCGCGCCGAGTGGACCGCCGGGCCGAACCCGAAGAACGGCGCCTACGGCCTGTACCCGGTGCAGACTCAGAACCTGCTGATCGAAGACTGCGTGGTGAAGGGCGCCTCGGACGCCGGCATCTACGTCGGCCAGTCGCGCAACATCGTGGTGCGCAACAACCGCGCCGAGTACAACGTGGCCGGCATCGAGATCGAGAACTCGATCGGCGCCGACGTCTACGGCAACACCGCCACCAACAACACCGGCGGCATCCTGGTCTTCAACATGCCGAACATCCCGGTCTCGGGCATCGGCACTCGCGTCTACAAGAACCAGGTCTTCGCCAACAACACCAAGAACTTCGCCGCCGAAGGCGCGGCGGTGCGCTCGGTGCCGGCCGGTTCGGGCGTGCTGATCAATTCCAATGACGGCGTCGAGATCTTCGACAACGACATCCACGACAACAAGACGCTGAACGTCGGCATCTCCAGCTATTACTCGACCGGCTACCAGAACAAGACCGGCATCGCGCCGAACTTCGATCCGTACCCGGAGCAGATCTATGTCACGGGCAACCGATTCAAGGGCGGCGGCGACGCGCCCGACGGCCAGCTCGGGGTGCTGAAGCTGGCCATGTTCGGCCTGAAGGGCCGCCTGCCCGACGTGCTGTGGGACGGTTGGCGCAACCCGAAGGTCAAATCGCCGGAGATCTGCATCGACAACGGCGAGGCCGAGGTCCTGAACATCGACGGGCCGAACAAGTACGCCAACCCGAAGATCGACGCCTCCTTCCGCTGCCAGCCCAAGACCCGCCTGCCGGCGGTCGTGCTGACCGGCGCGCTGGCGGACAAGCCGGCGACGGCGAACTGACGACGGCCAGAGTTCCCATGTTCAAGCGTATCGTCGCCCTCGGCCTCGCGGCCGCCCTGCTCGCGGCCTGCAGCCGTGCGCCCGACCACGTCGTGTTCCACGCCAAGGACAACCCCGCTCGCCTCAGCGAGTGGGGGCTGTTCAAGGTCGGGGGCAAGACGCTGGCGACCACCGACCGGGTGGTGGTCTACGACCTGGCCACCCCGCTGTTCAGCGACTACGCCCAGAAGCTGCGTACGGTCTGGCTGCCCGAGGGGGCGACGGCCACCTACGACGGGACCAATACGTTCGACTTCCCCGTCGGCACGGTGATCTCGAAGACCTTCTACTACCCGACCTCCGGAACCGATCGGCCGGGCGACAGCAAGGTGGTCGACAAGACCACCGCGCAGACCCGCCAGTCGGGCGCCAAGGGGCTCGACCTGAAGAACGTGCGCCTGGTCGAGACGCGCATCCTGGTCCGCCGTGAGAACGGCTGGGAGGCGCTGCCCTACGTGTGGAACGCCGACCAGACCGACGCCGTCCTGGCGCGGGCGGGCGAGTCGATCCCCATGACCTTCGCCGACGGGGCCAAAAAGACGGACTTCGTCTACCAGGTCCCCAACGTGAACCAGTGCGGCGGCTGCCACGTCCAGGACTTCAAGACCCGCAAGTTCGAGCCGATCGGCCTGAAGGCGCGTCACCTGAACCACAGCTTCGACGGTCCGCAGGGGGAGATGAACCAGCTCACCCGCCTGCAGATCGTCAACTACCTGAAGGGCGCGCCCGCGCCGGACCAGGCGCCGCGCAACGCGGTCTGGAACGACACGCGCGAGCCGCTGGAGGCGCGCGCACGGGCCTACCTCGACGCCAACTGCAGCCACTGCCACAGCGCCACCGGCGCGGCCCGCACCACCGGCCTGTGGCTGCGCGCCGGCGAGCTCGACCCGCGCCAGCTGGGCGCCTGCAAGCCGCCGGTGGCGGCGGGCAAGGGCACCGGCGGGCATCGGTTCGACATCGTGCCGGGCGATCCGGACGCCTCGATCATGCCGTTCCGCCTGTCGTCGCGGAACGCCGGCGAGATGATGCCCGAGAGCGGCCGCAGCCTGGTCCACGAGGAGGGCCTGGCCCTGATCCGCGAGTGGATCGCCAACATGGACGGCGTCTGCCAGGTCACGGGCGAGAGCCTGTGACCCTGACCATCCGGCCGGCCCGGGCGGACGACGCGGCCGCGGCCGCGCCGCTGGTCTACATGTCCGGCCCTGCCGCCTTCGACTACGTGTTCGCGCCCGGGCGACGGCGGGCGGAGGACTTCCTCGGCCGCGCCTTCGCCGACGGCGCCGGCGAGTTCGGCTGGCGCACCCACGTCGTGGTCGAGAAGGACGGCGAGGTGATCGGCGCCGGCGCCGGCTACGACGGCTCGGCGCCGCTGGGCTTCATGCTGGCCGCCGCCCGCCAGATCCTCTCGCACTACGGTCCGGTCACGGGCGCCGGCGTCATCCGCCGCGGCCTGCGGGTCGAGCAGGTGATCCCGCCGCCGACCAAGGACATGCTCTACGTCGCCCACCTGGGCGTGCGGCCCGAACTGCGCGGCGGCGGCGTGGGCCGGCGCATGGTCGAGCACCTGCTGGAGGCCGGCGCCGCCCAGGGCTACCGCCGCGCCGTGCTGGACGTGTCGGCGGCCAACCCGCGGGCCCAGGCCCTCTATGAACGGCTGGGCTTCACAGTGACGGAGGAGCGCCGCTCGCGCGTCGCGGCGGTGCCGGACCACCGGCGCATGGAGCGCGCGCTCTAGGTGGCGTTCACCGCCGCCGCCGGAGCCTCGTAGGCATGCTCTCGAACCGCCCCTTCCAGCGCTTCGGCTTGCTCTGCGAGTAGGCGCCAGCCGTCGGCAAGCTTCAGGTAGGCTTCTCGTTCGCGGCTTGTCTGCGCCGAATTCGCCAAGCGAAGACAATCCGCCGCGCGCTCGGAGTAGGCTTGTCTGTCCACGCCCGCAAACCCTCAGCCGAAGCGGCGAGCCGCCAGAAACGCAGCTGTCGCCGTCACGCCCGCCAGGACCGTCCCCCATGTGATGTCCACTAGGGTGAGCTTAAGCGGCCAAACCTTCAGGGTGGCCTGATTGGTCAGGTCGTAGGTGGCGTAGCAGAAGAACCCGAACAGGGCGCCGCGCACCGCCGCCGTCACCCACCGCCCGGAGGCCAGGGCGGGCGAAACGCCGAACAGGACTACGCCTGCAACGAATATGACATAGAAGGCGACCGCCGGCGCCGGCCGGAACCCCTCGGTCAAGAGCGGGGCCAGCGCCGGCCGGTAAAGGCGCGGCCCCATGAGCGTCAGCCACACCGCGTCTAAGGCCGCCATGACCAGAGCGGCGGTTGCGTAGGCGATCGGGTAGGTCATGACCGCTCCGGTTCAACGTTTCTCTTGGGAGGGCGGGGCAGGAAGGCGCTGGTTCGCGCCGCGTAATCGCGCCAGGCCGCACCCCGAGACCGCGCCATGTGCCGTTCGAGCGGCGGAAGGCCGGACACGCGGGTGAGCAGCCAGAACATGTAGAGCGGCGCCAGAAAGGCCAGGGCCCCCCACGGCCACGCGCCGCTCGGATCGACGGCCATAATCGCGAAGGCCAACCAGACCATCCACTCAAAGAAGTAGTTCGGGTGGCGTGACCACGCCCACAGCCCACGAGCACAGACCTTGCCGCGGTTCGCGGGATCGCGCCGAAATGCGGCGAGTTGCGAGTCGGCGAGCGCCTCGCCGCCGGCGGCCGCGACGAAGACCGCGACACCTAGAACGTCCGTGAGCCCCGCGGGCGCGGGGTTGCGGGCCGCCAACCAGGCGGAAAGCGCCAAAAGCGCTCCGGCGAGCCCCTGCAGCTGCAGGAACAGGAAGAGCCGCTGCGGGAAGGCGCGTCCCCATTCCTGCGCAAGTTCGGCATAGCGTGGATCGTCGCCGCCCCGTCGGGTGCGGCTGACGATATGGCTGCCGAGGCGAAGCGCCCAAAGGGCCGCCATCGTCGCGATCAGCCAGTCGCGCGCGTCAGGCTGGCCCGGGGTGATCGGAGCGAGGGCGTACGCGATGCAAAGCGCACCGGTGGACACCGTCCAGATCGCGTCGATCCAGCCGCTTTTGCCGGTGGCGAGCCGCACTCGCCAGGCACAGGCCATGGCGAGGCATAGTCCGAAGGTCCCGGCCGCGATGAGCGCGAGCTCGCTCATGGCGGCTCAGATGCCGGCCAGCTTCTGCACGGCGCGCGCGATCACTCCGCGCACCACCAGCGGCCGGTCGCTGGCGACCAGGCAGACGCACTCCCCTTCCGCCGTGATATGGGGGCTGTGCTCGACCTCGCCGTCCACCTCCGCCAGATCGCCGGCCTCGTATCGGGTGCTCTCGTCCACGAAAGCGCCCTTCAGCACCAGCGTCAGCTCTGTCCCCTGGTGCGTGTGCTGGGGCATGCGCATGCCGCCGCCCACGCGCAGCAGATACGACAACGGCTCGTCCGGGCGGCTCTTAAACACCTGCGCCACCCACACGCCCGGTGCGACCCAGCGGCGGCGGCGAACGGCGGCTGCGACTTCGTCAGGAACGGCGATCCAGTCCTCCGGCGCTGCCACCCCGGTCGGGCGCGCCGCCGTCGGCGAGGCCGGTTCGGGACGGTCCAGCCGCGCCATCGCCAGCGCGAGCGCTTCGGGCGTCATCGGCGCCGCGGCGAGCTCTTCAAGCAAGGCGCCGCCGGCCGCCTCGGCCGCGCGAACGTGCGAACGGCACCGGGGGCAGGCGTGTACGTGCGCGGCCAGCACCAGGGCCTGGGCCGGGCGCATTGCGCCGGAGGCGTAGTCGACCAGCAGGGCGTCCGACGGATGGTGATGAATTGTCATGCCTGGTCCTCCAGGAGCCGACGCAGTCGCCCGAGCGCCAGCCGCATGCGCGACTTCACGGTTCCGAGCGGCACCTCGAGCTGGCCGGCGATCTCGACGTGCGTGCGGTCGTCGAAGAAGGCGAGGCGCACCACCTCTGCCTGGTCGCGCGGCAGTTCGGTGACGGCTTCGCGCAGCCGTTCGTCGCGCTGGGCGCTGGCCAGGAGCACGTCCGGCGCAGGTTCGGCCTCGTTCGCGTCCGATGGGTCTTCCACGATCACCGGCCGCCGCTCCCGGCGCAAGGCGTCGATCCGCAGGTTCCGGGCGATGGTGAAGATCCAGGTCGAGGCGCCGGAGCGCTCAGGATCGTACTGGTCAGCCTTGCGCCAAACTGCGAGCAGCGCCTCCTGCGCGAGCTCCTCCGCCGCCTCCTGCGCCGCCCCGCAACGAAGCATGTAGCTCTTCACGCGCGGCGCGAAATGCTCGAACAGCGCGACGAACGCCGCGCGGTCCTGACTTCGTGCGATGCGCACGATCAGGTCCGCGGCCTCCGACCTGGCCAACTGACTCATCCGGCTCACCGCGCCCCCGCCGTGAGCCCTACGGAAGGACGTTGAAACGAAAGCCGGACGGAGCTGTGCGCTTGCATCCATACCCCTTCTACGAGCGCGCGTCGGCCGCGGATCATGTCCTCACCGTCAAATTGCGCCGTTCGAAATGATCCGGCCACGCGCGCGGCGCGTAAAGAACCACAATTGCTTTACGAGGCCGCCTTGTCTGATCTGTCGCCCTCCGCCGGCCCCCTCGATATCGCCGTCGTCGGCTCCGGGGTGTCGGGCCTGTCCGCGGCCTGGCTCCTCAGCCGGCGACATCGCGTCACTCTCTACGAGCGCGAGGCCAGGCTCGGCGGGCACAGCCACACCGTCGAGGCGACCGCGGCCGGCGAGCCGGTCGCGGTGGACATGGGCTTCATCGTTTACAACGAGGCGAACTATCCGAACCTGGTCCGGCTGTTCGAACACCTCGGGGTCGCCAGCCGTCCCTCCGACATGTCCTTCGGCGTCTCGCTGGAGGGCGGGCGGCTAGAGTACGGATCACAGGGTCTGTTCGCCCAAAGGCGCAATCTGTTCCGCCCGCGCTTCTGGGGCATGCTGAACGACCTGTCGCGCTTCTATCGCGAAGCTCCGGGACATGCTTGCGCCCTGGACCAGGGGCTTACGTCCTTGGGCGACTACCTCCGTCAGCAAGGCTACGGCAGGGCGTTTCAGGACGATCACCTCTTGCCGCAGGCTGCAGCGATCTGGTCGACCTCGGCCAGGAACATCCGGGAGTTCCCCGCAGCGACGTTCATCCGCTTCTGCCAGAACCACGGCCTGCTCGAACTCAACCTCGCGGCACGGCCGCAGTGGCGGACCGTCGAAGGCGGCAGTCGAACCTATGTGCAGAAGCTGGCTGCGGCCGTCTCCGGGGAGGTGCGCTCGGGCCGGGGCGTCCTCCGTGTGCGGCGCGACGCTCACGGTGTCGACGTTCACGAAGCTTCAGGTGAAACGAGGCGCTTCGATCATGTGGTGCTGGCCACGCATGCGGACGAGGCCCTGGCGCTTCTCGATCAGCCCACGAACGAGGAGCGCGCGCTCCTGGGCGCGTTCCGCTACACGCGCAACAGAGCCGTCCTGCACACGGACACGCGCCTGATGCCCCGGCGCCGAGCCTGCTGGTCCAGCTGGAATTACGTGGGCCGCAGACCGGGCCACGGCGACACGGACCTCTGTGTCACCTACTGGATGAACCGCCTACAGGGCTTGCCGGACAGGACCCCGCTGTTCGTCACCCTGAACCCCGGGGCGATCGAGCCGGCGGGGGTCATCCACAGCCAGGAATACGAGCACCCGCTGTTCGACGCCGCGGCGGTGCGCGCGCAAAGAGAGCTGTGGTCGTTGCAGGGGTTGGCCAGGACCTGGTTCTGCGGCGCCTACTTCGGTTCGGGTTTCCACGAGGACGGACTGCAAGCCGGCCTGGCCGTGGCCGAGCAGTTGGGCGGGGTCCGACGCCCCTGGTCGACCGCGGAGTCATGGGAGCGCATTCTCCGCCCGCCGCCGCCGCCGGCGCCGGGGCTCGGAATGGCGATGGTCGCATGACCATGCGCGCATCGGCCCTGTACGCAGGATCGGTCTTCCATCATCGATTGCGGCCGCGCCCGCACCGCCTGCGCCACTCGCTTTTTCAGGTCCTGTTCGACCTGGACGAGTTGGACGCGCTCGATCGCAGCCTCGTCCTGTTCGCGCGGGATCGCTTCAACCTGTTCAGCTTCCATGCGGCCGACCACGGGGACGGAGGAGGCGACCTCGGCCGATGGGCTCGCGCCCAACTCGCCGAAGTCGGAGTCGACGCCTCGGGGCCAGTGCGGCTGCTCTGCATCCCCCGAATTCTCGGCCACGCATTCAACCCGCTCAGCGTGTACTTTTGCCATGACAGGCAAGGCCGCGCGGTCGGCCTGATCTATCAGGTGAACAACACCTTCGGCGAGCGGCACAGTTACGTGATCCCGGTCGCTGAGCCCCACGCCGGGGTCGTGCGCCAGCGCTGCGAGAAGCGGTTCTACGTCTCCCCCTTCATGGACATGTCGATGACGTACAGTTTTGTCGTGAAGCTCCCCGCCGATGCGGTTTCGGTGCGCGTGGACGGAGCGGACGCCCAGGGGCCGATCATCGCCACGGCGTTCTCGGGACATCGTCGCGACTTGACCGACCGGGCTCTGCTCCGCGCCTTTTTCGCTTTTCCCCTGCTGTCATTGAAGGTGGTCGCCGCGATCGGCTGGGGCGCCTTGAGGCTGTGGCTGAAGGGGCTCAGGACTTACGAGCGGCCTGCCCCGCCGCGTCGATCGACGACCGTGCTCGACGCGGGGGAGCGAAAATGAGCGACTTGGCACGGCGACGGCGCTCAGACTTCTACTCAGCCGCGGCATTCGTCGCAGCTTGCGTCGGCGTCAGCCTGGCGATCGGCTGGGTGGCACGTCCGGGGGAGTGGTATGCGGATCTGGTCAAGCCGGCGTTCAACCCGCCGTCCTGGGTGTTCGGGCCGGTCTGGACGTTTCTCTACATCCTGATCGGCATCGCCGGTTGGCGGACCTGGCGGGTCGCGCCGAAGAGCGCCGCGATGGCGTGGTGGGGCGTTCAGATGGGCCTGAACTGGCTGTGGTCGCCGGCCTTCTTCGGGGCGCAGAGGCCGTGGCTCGCCTTCGCGGTGATCCTGGCGCTGCTGGGAGCCATCGTTGCGTACATCGCGGCGGCATGGCGACAGGACAGGACCGCCGCTTGGCTTTTCATCCCTTATGCCGCCTGGGTCGCCTTCGCCGGCACGCTGAACGGCTTTATCGCGACCGCGAACTGACCGCGCGGCCCCCGGGCCTCTGGCGGCGCAACAGCACATCCACCCCGAAAGTCGAGACCAGGGATCATGTTTGGCAAATCAAGCCGCCGCTTCCGAGAGGTCGATGCGCTGCGTGTTCTCGAGCTTGAGGCCCAGGTTGCAGCGATAGACCGATCGCAAGCGGTCATCGAGTTCCAGCTCGACGGAACCATCATACGCGCCAACGAAAACTTCCTCGCGACGATGGGTTACTCATTGTCGGAGGTCGATGGCCGGCATCACAGCATGTTCATGCCGGAGGGAGACGCCGCAAGCTCGGCGTATCGCGAGTTTTGGGAGGATCTGAACCGGGGAGAGTTCATCACGCGCAAGTTCCGTCGGGTGGGAAAGGACGGACAGGAGCGTTGGATTCAGGCCTCGTACAATCCGGTGCTGGACCCGGCAGGGAAGCCATACAAGATCATCAAGTTCGCCACCGACGTCACCGACATCGAGCGCGAGCGCGCGCGGACGGACGCCGAACGGCGGATGGTCGCTGAAGAACAGGGCGGCGTGGTGGCGGCGCTCGCGGAAGCGTTGAGGCGGCTTTCGAACGGAGACCTGACGGCCGACATTCACGCCGACCTCAGCGGCCCTTACCTCCAGATCAAGGAAGACTTCAACCAGGCGGTTCGGGCGCTTCGAGACGCCATGCAGGCGATCGCGACCAAGAGCGGCGGCCTGGCGGGAGGCGCGGACGAGATCGCCCAGACGTCCCACGATCTTTCGAAACGCACAGAGCAGCAGGCGGCGAGCCTGGAGGAAACGGCCGCGGCGCTGGACGAGATAACGGCCACGGTCAAACGCAGCGCTGATCGTGCGCAGGAAGCTGCCGCGATGGCGACCGGGGCGCGA
Organism: Caulobacter sp. 17J80-11; assembly: GCF_014349105.1. GTDB lineage: Bacteria > Pseudomonadota > Alphaproteobacteria > Caulobacterales > Caulobacteraceae > 17J80-11. Next base: position 79,151 of record NZ_JACSJI010000011.1, read on the forward strand.
TCCGAAGCGGAGCTCTCCGGCGAAGTCGTCCAGCAGGCTGTGTCGGCGATGGGCGCGATCGAGCACAGTTCCGGTCAGATCACGCAGATCATCGGGGTGATCGACGAAATCGCGTTCCAAACGAGCTTGCTCGCTCTCAACGCCGGCGTCGAAGCGGCTCGGGCGGGGGACGCCGGGAAAGGCTTTGCCGTCGTCGCTCAGGAAGTCAGGGCCCTTGCCCAGCGTTCGGCGGAAGCCGCGAAGGAGATCAAGGCCCTGATCTCTTCTTCGACGGCGCAAGTGGAACAAGGAGTTCGGTTCGTGGGCCAGACTGGCGAGGCGCTGACCGCGATCGCCGCCAAGGTGTCCAGAATCGACGGCCTCATGTCTGAGATCGCGGTTGCAACCCAGGAGCAAGCGACGGGGCTGGGGCAAGTAAACACGGCGGTCAATCAGATGGACCGCGTCACCCAGCAGAACGCGGCAATGGTCGAAGAGGCTACGGCGGCCGCCGCCAACCTGAAGTCCGAGGCCGGCGCTCTCGCCCGTCTCGTCGCCCAATTCCGACTGGCGCAGGCGAGAGCGCCGCTGGAGATCGCTGACGTGAGACCGCGCTCGCCCGGGCGACATCCCGCTGCGGCGGCTCAGGCCCGTCTCAGAGCGTTAGCCGGCGGAGGCCGCGGCCCGGCCGTGCAGGGGGAGTAGTTCTGACCGACATGCCCCGCGAACTCGCTCCAGGTGAGCTGGAGTCAGCCGCGCGGGCCCGGGGGGCGTCCCCATCGTTTGGCTCGAAAGCGGACGTTCGGCCCTTCGACGCCGAACTCCGCAACGCGGAATCCAAGCGGCGCCGTCCCGTAGCGGCGCAGGGCGACGGCGGCGTCGAGCAGGCGCGCGCGCGAACGCGCGGATCGCGCCGTTCCAACAAGCTGAACGGCGGTGCCGGACCCCCGGTGGATGGAGCGGGGCCTGTAGGGGCGCTGGAAACGGGGGCCCATACGCTCTAGCCTGTCCCCCATGCGCCCCGTCCTGACCTTAGGCTTGGCTCTGGCCTTCACCCTCTTCGCCGCCGCCGCCCAGGCGCGGCCGGTTTGCGCCGCCGTGTCCGACGCGGCCTCCGGGCGAGTGCTGCGGGCGGAGGGAGATTGCGCGACGCGGATCACGCCCGCTTCCACGTTCAAGATCGCCCTGGCGCTGATGGGGTACGACGCCGGGGAGCTGACCGACGCGCACGCACCGGCCCTGCCGTTCAAGGAGGGCTATGTCGACTGGCGTCCGGAGTGGAGGCAGACGACCGACCCGACGTCGTGGATGGACAGGTCGGTGGTCTGGTATTCCCAGCAGCTGACCGGCCGGCTGGGCCAGGCGCGCTTCGAAGCCTATGTGCGGGCCTTCCGCTACGGCGACGGGGACGTCTCCGGCGGGCTGACGAAGGCCTGGCTCAGTTCGTCGCTGAAGATCTCGCCGCTGGAACAGGTCGACTTCGTGGGACGCATGCTGCGCCGGGAACTGCCGGTCGCGCCGTCGGCGGTCGAGCGCACCCTGGCGTTGCTGCCGACCCGACCTGAGACCCCCGGCGGCTGGACCATACACGGCAAGACCGGCAGCGGCGCGCCGCGCACGCCGACCGGCGCCTACGACGCGGCGCATGAATACGGCTGGTATGTCGGCTGGGCCGAGAAGGACGGGCGCGTCCTGACCTTCGCCTACCTGATCCAGCTGGAGGGGGCGTCGGACCGTTCGGCCGACGAGATCGCGCGCGAGGCGTTCCTGGCCGCCGCTCCGGGCATCCTGGCGCCCTAAGCGTCTGCGCCGCGCCGGCACGCGCCGCGACCTCCGCAACGCGGAATCAGAGCGGCGCTGCTTTTGCGGCGGCGCAGCGTGACCGCGGAGACGGACCGGCGCGCGCGAGCCGTGCGGATCGAGCCGTTCCAACACGCTGAACTGTAAGAGGAAAGTGGTGGCAGGGGGCGCTACAGCCGTAGTCATACAAAGGGCGATCCATGCCTCGGCCGGCCAGCCGACGCGGCGGAGATGATGGCCCTGGCGACGCTCACACAGCCCGGCCCGGCCCGTTCTTCGAGCGGACCCACCAGCTGGGCGACTTCTTCGGCGCGAAGGTGGGCGGGCGGCTGGCTGCGATGGCCGCTTCACCGAGGTGAGCGGAGTCTGCACCCACCCCGACCATCGCGGCCGCGGCTACGCCGGCGCGCTGATGCGGCTGGTCGCGGGCCGGATCCTCGCGCGCGGCGAGACGCCGTTCCTGCACGCCTACGCCAGCAATCGCGGCGCGATCGCGCTTTACGAGAGCCTGGGCTTCAACCTGCGGCGCGAGGTGCTGATGACGCGGCTGACACGCGCGTGAGGGGGCTCATCGTGTGGCTTTGCGGCGGACGGCAGATTGGGGGCGAACTTTCGGTGGGCAGATTCGCTGATCGGCTGCTTCAAGCCGCGGACGGTCGGGTGAGATAGGCCGCCATCGCCTGCGCCGCCTCCGAGGCGAGCGCTTCGTCGTCCAGCGGCAGCATGCGGTCCCACAGCAGCGGTTTGTGCAGCTTGTGCGCCTCGATGATCGTCGTCGCGCTCAGCAGCGCGAAGGTGATCGCCCGGTCAGGATCGGCGGCGGTGATCTCTCGCCGGAAGGGTAGCAGAGCCCGGACGACCAGGCGAAGGTTGGCCTCGGTCAGGTCGACAGCGCGCCGGCGGAACTCCGGGTCCGTCTGCTGGTCGAGGTATCGGTCCAGCGCCCGCAGGAGATTGGTACGCCCGCGATACTGGGCGACCAAAGCGCGGGTGATGGCCTGGAGGGCCGCGCCGAGGGTCAGCCCCGAGAGCCGCTCCGGCGGAAGCGCCGCTTGATTGGCCTCCTGAGCGCTCTCCAGAAGCTGCAGGAACGCCGCCCTGACGAGGGCGTCCTTGTCGGTGAAGCGGCGGTACACGCTGCCGGTCGCAACGCCAGCCCTCGCGGCGACTTCGGGCACGGTCACGCCGGCGAGGCCCTTTTCTTCCAGCAGGGCGATGCTCGCCGCCAGCAGTCGCGCCAGGGTTTCTCGGCTGCGCGCCTGCTGCGGCGCTCTTGGGTCTGAAGGCATCCGTCCGATCGCGTCTCAGTGTGGCGATCCCCGCCAGAGCCCTTGCTCTTATCCGCGATAAATGCGAAAGCAAATTCACATTCACTTCGGAGCGAACCTTCCGTGCATTTGGATCCAGCCGTCGCTCTCCTCGCCGGGGCGATCGCCGTAGCCGGGCTCGTGACGAGCCCTTTTGAGCGTCGGTTCTTCCGGTCCGATCTGACCACCGGGCGCAAGCTCTGCGTCTATGCCGGCTCGATGCTCTTGCTCTGGGCGCTGACGGCGGCGGCCCTCGGCGTCTACGGGTGGACCGCTCTGCGCGAGAGTCCTGCTGGGCCGACAGCCTGGCTCTCCGATCACAGGATCGCCGGGGTAGCGCTCGGTGCAGTCGTCGCCGCCTACTTCGTCATCGGCCTGCTGCCCCTTCTGCAAAGCCTCCGCGGCGCGCGATGGCGACAGGCGTATGCGGCGGCGATTCGCCGCCATGGCGCGGCTTTTCCGGGGCTGCTGCCGAACGACGCGCTCGAATGCGTGGTCTTCGCACTGCTGAGCCTGACCGCGGGATTTTGCGAAGAGGTTCTGTTTCGGGGCTTTCTGATCCGGTTCTTGCACGGGAGCGCACCGGACGTGCCTTTGGCCGGCGCCCTCATCGTCTCGTCCGCGGTGTTCGGACTGAACCATGCCTATCAAGGTGCGCGAGGTGTCTTGAGCACCGCCGTCGCGGGCTTCGCCTTCGGCCTCGTGTTCCTGCTGAGCGGGGATCTGGTCCCCGGCATTGTTCTGCACGTGATGGTGGACCTGCAGGTCGCCTATGTCTTGCGCCCGAGCTTGCAAACGGCTCGCGGCGCCGCGCCGGCGGCATCCCGCTAAAGGTCGCCTGCGGGTGCAAGCGGGCATCGCTCAGCCCGCGCGGACGCCGGCGCCGCCTCCGCAACGTGGAAGCAGAGCGGCGCAGTTTTTTCGGCGACGCCGGGCGGCCCGGGCGGCGCTCCGCAGCGGCGGGACCGCACGCGCGGCGGCGCTCGAACAAGCTGAACTGTAAGGAGAAGGTGGTAGCTGGGGGCGGGATCGAACCGCCGACCTGTGGGTTATGAATCCACCGCTCTAACCATCTGAGCTACCCAGCCACGGGTCCCCCTGAGGGGGGAGCGACGCCCTATATAGGGAACCTTCCTGCCGTTCAAGCCGCCAAAGTTTGACGCGGCGCCGCACGTGTTAGGGTGTGCGCCGCATGCTCGAGCCTCCCCGCGTCATGCACCTGCTGGGCACCACCGCCGAAGGGGGGGCGGAGACCTATTTCCAGAGCCTGGTGTTGGCCTTGGCGCGCGCCGGCGACCCCACTTCGGCGGCGATCCGGGCCAACCTCGGGCGCGAGCACGCGCTGACGAGCGCGGGCGTGCCCTTCCGGGTGTTCGACTACGGCAACCCCCTGGATCTGGGCACCCGGCCGGCGCTGGGGCGCTGGGCGCGCGAGCAGGAGGCGCAGGTGCTGCTGGCCTGGATGAACCGCGCCGCCCGCCACTCGCCGCGCGGGCCGTGGAAGCGGATCGGCCGGCTGGGCGGCTACTACGATCTCAAGTACTACCGCGGCTTCGACATGCTGGTCGGGAACACCGCCGACATCCGCGACTGGATCGTGTCGGAGGGCTGGCCGGCCGAGCGGGTGACCTACATTCCGAACTTCGCCAGCGCCGACAGCTGCCCGCCGGCCTCGCGCGCGGCCGAGGACACGCCGGAAGCCGTGCCGCTGCTGCTCGGCATGGGCCGGCTGCACCCGGCCAAGGCGCACGACGTCAGCCTGCGGGCCCTGCGGCGCATCCCCGACGCCTGGCTGTGGATCGCCGGGGTGGGGCCGCTGGAGGACGAGCTGAAGCGGCTGGCGCGGGACCTGGGCGTGGCCGAACGTGTGCGTTTCCTGGGCTGGCGGCGCGATGCGGGCGCGCTGTACCGGGCGGCGGACGTGTGTGTCTTCCCCTCGCGCTACGAGCCGCTGGGCAACGTGGTGATTCAGGCCTGGGTGCACGGCCTGCCGCTGGTCGCCGCCGCCTCGCGCGGGCCGGCCGGCCTGATCCGTGACGGGGTGGACGGGCGACTGGTGCCGGTGGACGCTCCCGACGCCCTGGCGGAGGCGGTCTGCGCCTTGCTGGCTGATCCGGCCGGACGCGCCGAACTGGCCGCGGCGGGAGCCCGGCGCGTGGCCTCGGAGTTCTCCGAGGACGCGATCGTCGAACAGTGGCGAGCCCTTTTCCAAGCCGTCGGAGGCGCCCGATGTGCGGCATAGCCGGAGTGCTGGGGCGAGGCGCCGAACCGGGCGCCGCGCGGCCGTTGATCGAGAGCATCGCCCATCGCGGCCCGGACGGCGTGCGCGTCGAGGACGGCCCCGGCTGGTCGCTGGGCCACGCGCGGCTGTCGATCATCGACCTGGAGGGCGGCTGGCAGCCGTTGCACCTGGCCGGCTCGACCCTGATCGGCAACGGCGAGATCTACAACTACGTCGAGCTGACGGCGGAGTACGATCTCGACGCGGCCCTGCAGACCGGCTCGGACTTCGAGCCCCTGCTGCACATCTATTCGCGCGAGGGCTCCAGCGCCTTCGAGCGGCTGCGCGGCATGTTCGCCCTGTGCCTGGTCGGCGCCGACGGGGTCAGCTGGCTGGTGCGCGACGGCTTCGGCATCAAGCCGCTCTACTACACCTGGGACGGCCCGACTTTGCGCTTCGCGTCCGAGCCGCGCGCCCTGCTGCCCAGGACCGGGCGCACGCTCGTCCAGGACCGGGTCGAGGAGCTGCTGGCGCTCAACTACACGCTGGGCGAAGACACCATCTTCAAGGGCGTCAGCCGCATGTCGCCGGGCCGCTCGCTGGAGATCCGCCCGGGCCGCGACTGGGCCGAACCGGGCGACGTCGACCAGGTCTGGCTGGCGGCCGAGCCGATCAAGTTCAATAGCCTGGACGACGCGCTGGAGCAGCTGGACGCCGTGCTGGAGGACAGCGTGCGTGTCCACCAGCGCGCCGACGTGCCCTACGGCCTTTTCCTATCGGGCGGTATCGACTCGGCGGTGATCGCCACGGTGATGAGCCGGCTGAACGAACGGCCGGTCACCGCCTTCACCTGCGGCTTCGAGGCGGAGGGCGCGCGCGACGAGCGTGCGCGGGCGGAAGCGGTGGCCCGCGCCCTGAACCTGGACTGGCGCGAGACCAGCTTCGGCGAGGAGGACTTCTGGCGGCTGCTGCCCAAGGTCGCTTGGGCGCTGGACGAGCCGACGACCGACTACGCCAGCCTGCCGACCTACAAGCTGGCGGAGGCGGCCAAAGGCACGCTGACCGTGGTCCTGACCGGCGAGGGCGGCGACGAGCTGTTCGCCGGCTACGGGCGCTACCGCCGCTCGCTGCGGGCGCGATGGCTGGGCGGCCGCCCGGCCGAGCCGCAGGTCGACGCGCCCTTCCTGCGCGACGGCGGGGAAGGGGCGCTGGAACGCTGGCGCGAGATCGCGCTGGACTGGTCCAAGTCGTTCGGCTCGACGCCCCTGCAGGCGGCCCAGATCGCCGACATCAAGACCTGGCTGCACGCCGACCTGCTGCTCAAGCTGGACCGCTGCCTGATGGCCCACGGCCTGGAGGGCCGCACGCCCTTCCTCGACAACAGGGTCGCCGCCTTCGCCTTCCACCTGCCCGACCGGCTGAAGGTGCAGGGGCGCCTCGGCAAATGGCTGCTGCGCAAGTGGCTGGAGCGGCACTGCCCGGCCGCCGACCCGTTCGCGCGCAAGATGGGCTTCACCGTGCCGGTCGGCGCCTGGATCGCCCCGCGCGCGGCCGACCTGGGGCCGAAGATCGCGGCCGTGCAGGGCGTGGCCGAGGCGTGCGACGTCGAGGCGGTGCGCGCCGTGTTCGCCCGGCCGGACCACGTCGAGGCGCGCTGGCCGCTGTTGTTCTATGCGGTCTGGTGGCTGATCCATGTCGGCGGGGCGGAGCCGCAAGCCGCGCTGAAGGAACTTGTCGGCGAGCCGTGATTTCCGGATCGTCAGGGCGGAAACCTGACGGAGGCCGTCGATGAGCATGCGTGGGCGCAGGTCGGCTCGACCGTTTCTAATGACCGTCGCGGTGCTGGCCCTGCTGGCGGCCTGCAAGGACGCGAGCGGCCGCCAGCAAGCCGGGCCGCCGGCCGGCGCCCGTCCGCCCGCCGAGACACGCGAGCCGAACGGGAAGGGCCAGACGCCCGCCTTCCCGAACCAGACGCGCGCGCCGCAGCCGGCCTCGAGCGAGCGCTTCGCGATCCGCACCATCGCGAGCGGGCTGTCGCATCCCTGGGCGCTGGCCTTCCTGCCCGACGGGCGTCTGCTGGTCACCGAGCGGCCGGGACGGCTGCGCGTCGTCTCCCAGGCGGGCGAGGTGTCCGCGCCGGTCCCGGGCCTGCCGAAGGTCGACGCGCGCGACCAGGGCGGCCTGCTGGACGTGGAGCTGAGCCCCGGCTTCGCCACCGACGGCCTGATCTACTGGAGCTATGCCGAGCCGCGCCCCGGCGGCAACGGCACGGCGGTGGCGCGCGGGCGGCTGGTCGCGGACGGCCCGGAGCCGCGGGTCGAGAACGTGCAGGTGATCTTCCGCCAGCAGCCGACCTTCGACAGCACCAAGCACTTCGGTTCGCGCCTGGTGTTCGCCCCGGACGGGACCCTGTTCGTCACTCTGGGCGAGCGGTCGCTGCCGGCCTCGCGGGTGAAGGCGCAGGACCTGTCGACCGACTTCGGCAAGGTGGTGCGGATCAATCCGGACGGCTCCATCCCCAAGGACAACCCGTTCGTGGGCCAGGCCGGCGATCGGCCGGAGATCTGGTCCTATGGCCACCGCAACGTGCAGGCCGCGGCGCTGGACCCCAAGGGGCGGCTGTGGACCGTCGAGCACGGCCCCAAGGGCGGCGACGAGCTGAACCGGCCGGAAGCCGGCAAGAACTACGGCTGGCCGGTGATCACCTACGGCATCGACTATTCCGGCGCGCCGATCGGCGAGGGCGTCACCGCCAAGGCCGGCATGGAGCAGCCGGTCTACTACTGGGATCCGGTGATCGCGCCGTCGGGCATGACCTTCTACACGGGCGACGCCTTCCCGGCCTGGAAGGGCTCGATCCTGATCGGCGGCCTGGTCCAGAAGGGGGTGGTGCGCCTGGTGCTGGGGCCCGACGACCGGGTCGCGGCCGAGGAGCGGCTGCCGATCGGCGAGCGGGTGCGCGACGTGCGCCAGGGGGCGGACGGCGCCGTCTGGCTGGTCACCGACGAAACCGACGGAAAGATCCTGAAACTGTCGCCGGCCGGTGGATGAAACGGCCGCGCTTGTGAATGGCGTTTAGCGAAACTATTGCCAAGAATCGGCGCTTTCGTGTCTAAGGGCGGCAATCCATTTCGTTCCCGCCCGATTCAGGAGCACGCCTTGGCCGAGGCCCTCGACCCCGTAGACGCCCGAATCCTGGACCTGGTCCAGCACGACGCGAGCCTGTCCGTGGCCGAGATCGCCGAGCAGGTGGGCCTGTCGCCCTCGCCGTGCTGGCGGCGGATCAAGCGGCTGGAGGACGCCGGGATCATCAAGAAGCGCGTGACCCTGCTCGACTCCGAAAAGCTGGGCCTGGGCTTCGAGGTCTACGCCATCGTCAAGCTCACCCTGCCGACCAAGGAAAACCTCGACGCCTTCGAGGACGCCGTGGCCCGCTGGCCGGAGGTGGTGCAGTGCGCCACCATCACCGGGCGCGAGGACTATGTCCTGCGGGTGATCACCAAGGACATCCACACCTTCGACGAATTCCTGCGCGAGCGCCTGCTGTCGCTGGGCCTGGTCTCGGACGTGGAGAGCCATATCGTGGTGCGCGGGGTGAAGAACACCACCGCCGTGCCGCTGGGCCTGATCAGCCCGCACGTCGAGCACCCCGAGTAAGCGCGGTTTCGGCGCCGGCGCCACAGGCGCGGGCTTTCCGCTGCGGCCACGCTCGACAAGACAACGCTGTTCGGCAACCCTCGCCTTTCGGGGGAAGTCAGGGGTAGGGCGATGATCGAACTTGTTGTCGATGCGCGGAAGAAGGACCTGGGCGGCTTCGAGGTCGGGCGGGTGCTGCCGTTCGCCGAGCGGCGCATGGTCGGGCCGTTCATCTTTCTGGACCACATGGGTCCCGCCGACTTCGAGCCGGGCCACGGCGTCGACGTGCGGCCGCACCCGCACATCGGCTTGTCGACGGTGACCTACCTGTTCGAGGGCGAGCTGGTGCACCGCGACAGCCTGGGCTCGCGCCTGAGCATCCAGCCCGGCGAGGTCAACTGGATGACCGCCGGCAAGGGCATCAGCCACTCCGAGCGCACAGACCCGTACCGCCGCGAGATCGGCGCCCGCCTGCACGGCATGCAGGCCTGGGTCGCCCTGCCGACCGAGAACGAAGAGGACGATCCGGCCTTCGACCACTACACCGGCGCGGACCTGATGGAGTACCACGGAGACGGTCTCTACGCGCGGCTGATCGCCGGCGAGGCCTACGGCGCCAAGTCGAAGGTGAAGACCCACTCGCCGCTGTTCTACGTGCACTGGGAGATGGCCGCCGGTGTGAAGTCGGCGCCGCCCAAGGGCCATTCGGAACGCGCCGCCTACGTCGTGAAGGGCGCGGTCGAGATCGACGGGCGCCGCTTCGACGCCGGCCAGATGATCGTGTTCGAGAAGAACGCCGACGCGGTGGTCACCGCCCTGACTCCGGCCACGGTCATGCTGCTGGGCGGCGAGCCGGTGGGCGAGCGGCTGATCTGGTGGAACTTCGTCTCCTCCTCCAAGGAGCGGATGGAGCAGGCCAAGGCCGACTGGAAGGAAGGCCGTTTCGCCCTGCCGCCGGAGGACGACAAGGAGTTTATCCCGCTGCCCCAGGACGAAGCGCCGGTGCAGCCGGCGGCGGAAGCGGGCCCTGAGGAGGCCCCCGAGGGGGCTCCGGAGGCGATCTCGGAGCCGGTTCCGGCAGCGGCTCAAGCCGCGGGCTGACGCCCGTCGGCCTCGGCGCTCCTGCGGACAATTCCGTATTGCCTTCCGATATGAGTGCGAGTCATTCTCAATCGCATCAGTTTGGGAGTCTCGCCATGATCCTCCTCACCCTGGGCGTCGAGACGCTGGCGCGTCTGATGGAGCCGGAAGCGCGCGACCGCGAGGCGGCCTGGCTGCTGGCGGGGCCCGCCGAGGACGCCGTCGAAGCCGAAGAGCCGCCCCCGGCGGCGGACGCCTAGGGCCGGTCCCAGACCAGGTAGCGCCGCTCCTGCAGGGGCGCGGCGTTCAGCGCCGGCCACCAGGCCTCGTCGGCGCGCGACAGAAGCGCGGGCAGGGCCGCGCGCAGGGCGTCGAAGCCGCGCTGGCCGGCGGCCACGGTCAGGACCGGGCCGTCAGCGCGATAGAAGATCAGTTCGGCCGGGCCGGCCGCCGTAGCGCGCCGGGCCTCGACCTGATCGACCTCGCCCCAGGCCAGGCGCGTGACCTCGGGCCGGCGCAGCAGTTCCTTGCGCAGCAGCCGCACCTCGTGGTCGTCGAATTCGATCTCGTACGAAGCCATGGTCTGCAAGGTAGTCGGTCAGGCGGCCTTGAACACCCCGTGCCGCGCGCCCCAGGCCAGGAACAGGTCGGGCCAAATGGCCGCGGGCTTGCCCTGGATCAGGCGCAGGCCGAAGCCGTGCTCGCCCTCCTCGAACACGTGCAGCTCGGACGGGATCTTCGCCGCGCGCAGGGCGGCGAACATCATCAGGCTGTTTTCGACCGGCACGGCGCTGTCGTCGGCGGCGTGCACCAGGAAGGTCGGCGGCGTGTCGGCCCCGACGCTGCGCTCGCGCGACCAGGCGCCGATCCGCTCCTCGCTCGGCGTGGCCCCCAGCAGGTACTCGCGCGAGCCCGGATGGGCGTGCGGGGCTGCCATGGTGATCACCGGATACATCAGCCCCGCCAGGTCCGGCCGGGCGCTGACGCCGTCGCGGGCGTCGACCGCCGCGTAGACCGGCTGTGCATGCCGGGCGGCCAGCGAGGCGGCCAGATGGCCGCCGGCGGAGAAGCCCAGAACCGCCACGCGGGCCGGATCGAGGCCGTAGCGCGCCGCGTCGGCGCGGATGATCCTGAGCGCCCGCTGGGCGTCCTGCAGCGGCGCGTCCGGTCCCGCCGCCCAGCCGTCGGCCGGCAGGCGGTAGCGCAGCACGAAGGCGGTGACGCCCGCAGCGTTCAGCCGGCGGGCGGCCTCGAAGCCTTCCTTGTCGATCACCACGCGCTTGTAGCCGCCCCCGGGAATGATCAGCACCGCCGCGCCCGAGGGACGGGCGGGCCGGAACACGGTCATCAGGGGCTCGGCGATCCCGGTGGCGAAGCGGTCGCGATACTGGGCCGGGTCGGGGCTGCGCTCGACGATCTCCAGCGTCGCGGTCGCGTGCTCGCCGCCGGGCGCGGCGCCCGGCCACAGCCGCACGATCTCGGTCGGGTCGTCGGCGTAGAGCGGCCCCTGCGCGCGGGCGCCGGCGGGAGCGGCGGCCAGAACGGGGGCCAGGGCGGCGCCCAGGCCCAGCACGGTGCGGCGATCAAGCATGGCGGTACTCCCTCGACGGGCGCAGCCTAGCCCTGAGCCGAGGACGCTCCCAAAACGGGGCCGCGCAAACGAAAAGGGCGGAGGCTCGCGCCTCCGCCCTTCCGGTCAGTTTCGTCCGCTGCCTCAGACCAGCTCGATCGCCATGGCGGTGGCTTCGCCGCCGCCGATGCACAGCGAGGCCAGGCCCTTCTTGCCGCCGGTCTTCTCCAGCGCCGAGATCAGGGTAGCGATCACGCGGGCGCCGGAGGCGCCGATCGGGTGGCCCAGCGCGCAGGCGCCGCCGTGGATGTTCAGCTTGTCGTGCGGGATGTTCATCTCGCGCATGGCCACCATCGGCACCACGGCGAAGGCTTCGTTGACCTCGAACAGGTCGACGTCGTCGACGGTCCAGCCGGCCTTCTTGAGCGCCTTCTCCATCGCCGGCACCGGGGCGGTGGTGAACTTGCCCGGCTCGTGGGCGTGGGCGGCGTGGGCCACCACCTTGGCCACGATCGGCAGGCCCAGCTTCTCGGCCACCGACTGGCGGGTCATCACCAGGGCGGCGGCGCCGTCGGAGATCGACGAGGCGTTGGCGGCGGTGATGCCGCCGTCCTTGGCGAAGGCCGGCTTCAGGGTCGGGATCTTGGCCGGGTCGGCCTTCAGCGGCTGCTCGTCCTTCGAGACCACCTCGACGCCCTTACGCGTCGTGACTTCGACGGGCACGATCTCACGCTCGAAGGCGCCGCTCTCGACCGCCGCCTTGGCGCGCGTCAGGCTCTCGATGGCGTAGGCGTCCATGTCCTCGCGGGTGAACTGGTACTCGCGGGCGGTGTCCTCGGCGAAGGCGCCCATCAGCTTGCCCGGCGTGTAGGCGTCTTCCAGGCCGTCCAGGTACATGGAGTCCGAGATGACGTCGTGGCCGATACGGGCCCCGCCGCGGTGCTTGTTCATGACGTAGGGGGCGTTGGTCATGGACTCCATGCCGCCCGCCACGATCACGTCGGCGCTGCCGGCGGCCAGCGCGTCGTGCGCCATGATCGCCGCCTGCATGCCCGAGCCGCACATCTTGTTGACGGTGGTCGCCTCGGTGTTCAGCGACAGGCCCGCGCCCAGCGCCGCCTGACGGGCGGGGGCCTGGCCGAGGCCGGCCGGGAGCACGCAGCCCATGAAGATCTGCTCGACCTTGTCGGCGGGCAGGCCCGCGCGCTCGAGCGCGGCCTTCACGGCGACGGCGCCGAGCTGGGTGGACTTCACGCCCGAGAGCGCGCCCTGGAAGCCGCCCATCGGCGTGCGGGCGTAGGAGGCGATGACGACGGGATCGGAGCCGTTGGCGGGCATGGGAATCCTCGATGAGTGTGTTGTTGGGGCGAGTTAAACCGCCGCCGAGGCGCCTCGCGCAAGCACCTTTCTCAGCTGACGGGCCACGCCGAGCAGTTCGCCCGCGCGGTTCCAGGCCGTTCCGTCCTCCACCGCCCAGCCGTTCGCCCAGTCGCGGGTCGTGAACTCGAACAAGGCCCAGCCGTCGGGCGCGACGTCGGGCGTGAGGGGGCGCGCGAAGTCGTATCTAAGGTCGACGGTGGCCGCCGGCCAGGGACGATCGGTCACGGCGTAGAAGGATGGGAACACGGCGTCGAACAGGAAGGCCAGGCGCGCCGCGTCCAGCGGCAGGCCGTCGTTCAGCCGCATCCAGATGCGGATCACCGCCTCCTCGCCGTTGGCGAAGGGAAAGCCGGCGCCGGCCGGGCGGTAGTCGGCCAGCTGGGTGAAGTGCGGCACGATCGCGGGCGGCAGGTCCAGCGGGGCCAGACCCTCCGGCTGGGCGATCCCCGCTGGGCGGCTGGCGGGCCGGTGCGCCGGGCTGGCCGCGTCCTGACCGAAGGTGACGCCGGCGGTGAAGCGCGTCTCGCCGTCCTGATGCGCCGCGACCTGGGCGAAGGTCGTGGTGCGCGCGCCGCGCAGGCGCGAGGCTTCGAGGGTCAGGGGCGCGAAGTCGGGCTTGGCCAGGTACTGGACCGACACGGTGCGCACCGGCGCGCCCGGCGTCAGCGCCTGCTCGGCGGCGCGGATCGCCAGGGCCGCCAGATAGCCGCCGTTAGGGCCGCCGCGCTCGGGCGAGGCCTCCATGCGGGCGTTGGAAAGACGAAGGGGCGGGAGCGCGACCAGGCCCCCGCCCAGTTGGTCGGTGCGCAGGCGGATCGCCGCATCGAACTCGGCCGTGTCGAGCGCTTCATACATCGGCTCACCTCCGTTGCGATTGGCAACTTAGTCACGTGCGTCCTCAAACGCAACTGACAAAAAAGTTTTCCGCGGCCGGGATCAAAAGCCCAATGGCCAAGGTTGATGGCGGCGTACGGCAAAGCTCGCCCCGTCGGGGGGCCGGCTCCTCTCACGCGTGAAAAGGAGATCGTCGATGCGTTCCGTTCTCTGTTTCGTGGCCGCGGCCGCTCTCGGCCTGTCCGCCCCCGCCGCCCAGGCGGCCTCGTTCCCGAACGTGCCGAAAATGGTCTCCGGCGCCTGGACCAAGGTGGCCACCACGGTGAAGCGGCCGTTCGTCAAGAAGAACACCACGCCCGTCGCCACGTCGACGCCGGCGACCGACCCCGCGACCGAAACCACGACGCCGCCGGCGGCCGCGCCGACCGAGGCCACGACGTCGACCCCCTCCGCCACGCCTGCGCCGAGCGCGGCGGCGACGGCGCTGATCATCTACAGCGGCAAGGAGTGGAGCGGGCGCCAGCTGAAGCTGACCGCCGACACGCCCAATCTCGGCGCCCTGGAATTCAACAACCGGACGCGCTCGGTGCGGGTCCCGGCCGGTGAAACCTGGGAGTTCTGCAGCGACCGCGCCTATCGCGGCCATTGCCTGGCGCTGAGCGGCGAAGTCGCCGACATCAAGGTCTACCAGATGGTCGAGCGGATCACTTCGGTGCGCAAACTGCCGAAGGCGCCGGCGGCCTGATCGCAGCGGGCGGTCCGTCGTCAAAAGCAACGCCCCTTGTTTTCGGGCTGACGCAAGGGCATCTTTCGGGCATGGGCCGCACCGCCGATTATTCGCGTCAAAGCTGCAGCATCGCCGCCACCCTCGAGGTGATCGGCGACCCGTGGACCCTGCTGGTGATCCGCGACGCCTTCCGGGGCGTCCGCCGGTTCGAACAGTGGCAGGAGCGGCTGGGCGTCGCGCGCAACGTGCTGGCCTCGCGTCTGAAGAGCCTGGTCCAGCACGGCGTGCTCGAGCCCCGGGTCTATTCCGAGCGGCCGCTGCGCCACGAGTACGTCCTGACCGCCAAGGGCAAGGACCTCTACAAGGTGCTGCTGACCCTGCACGACTGGGGCGCGTCACACCTCTACGGCGACGAGGGCGCGGGCGTCAGCTTCGTGCACAAGACCTGCGGCCACGAGCTGAAGCCGACCCTGGCCTGCGCCTGCTGCGGCGAAGAGGTGAAGCCGCGCGACCTGGAGATGAAGGTCGAGCCCGACCGCCCCACCGTCGGCGACGTGCTGAACAAGGGCGAGGCGGCTTAAGTCCCGCGCCGGTAGGCGACCCGCCAGATCACGAGTCCGACGAGGGCGCCGATCGCCGCGGCTAAAGCGACGACGCCGTAGGTATCGGGATCGGTCGTTCCGTTTATCAGACTGGGCAGACCAATCGGGAGCGCGTTGAGCACGCCCCCGAGCACGACGGCGCTCAATGGGTCCCGCCGCCCGAGCTCGTGAAGGATCAACCAGACCGGTCCGCCAAGAAGGCCCAGTCCCAGAACGTATACGATCAGGGCTGCGGGTCCGACGAGCAGGACGATAGGCGCCGCCACGGCCACGTCATCGCCAGTCGACATGACGAAGGCCAATGCCCAAGAGGCGGCGCCGATCACTGCTCCGCTGGTGAGACCAAGGCCCGCCCGTGTTGGATTGGTGACGTAGGTCGTCATGCGCTGACTCCTTGGCCGTGGTGGTCAGCGCGCCGGTAAGCGACCCGCCAGATCACCCAGCCGACTGGAGCGCCGACCACACTGACTGCCGGCAGGAGTATGGGCCACATCAGGTATCCCGTCGGTGCTATCACAATGGTGAGCACCATGATGGCGGCGCAGCTGACGCCGACGCCGGCGATGATTGCGTCGGATGGGCCGCGCCGGTTCGCGACATGCATGAGAAGCCAAATCGGCGCGCCAAATATCGTCAGTCCCATCAGGTAAATCGCCGAAAACAGGCCCCAAGTGCCTGCGCCCATTCTGACGAGATCGGACGGGCCATTGGAGCTCCAGCTAAAGATCAACAGCATTAGGACGTTGAGAGCTGCCCAAACGGCGCCGCCTGCCGCCGCACCAGCGAGCAGCCCGAGGAACGCCCGGGGTCGGGTCGTGAGATAGGCCGTATGGCTCATTGCGTCGCTCCTTGGCGGACAGCCGCGCGCAGGCTCGCCCGCTCCGGCATGGTCTCCGGGGTGCGCACGTCCCAGGCCAGGCCCACGCGCTCCAAGAGCTGGATGAAGCGAAAGCCCCAGTCGGCTTGGCCGGGATACAGGCCGATGCGGGCCGAGCCGGGGTAGGCGTGGTGGTTGTTGTGCCAGGCCTCGCCCATGGTCGGGATCGCCGCCCAGGGCACGTCATGGGCCTGCACGCCGGCGCCGTCGACGATCCAGGTCTGCGGGCCCCGGCGATGGGCGAACCAGCCGACCAGCCAGTGGCCGTTCACAGAGGCGGCCACGCGGGCGCACACGCCCCACACCACCCACGGCCAGCCGCCCAGCAGATAGAGGACGACCGCGATGGGGGCCTGCTGCAGCATCCAGCTGCGCTCCAGGAAGCGGTAGCAGACGTCGCCGGCCAGCTCGGGGCCGGGGTCGAACACCGGCGGGCGGGCCAGCAGCAGCCGGCAGTGCGTGCTCCACCACCAGTCGCGCAGCATCCCGCTGCGATGGGCCAGGGCCGGGTGACAGTCGGGACGCCGCTGGGCCCAGTCGCGGGTGTCGTGCACCCGCACCATCCACAGCGGCCCGCTCATGCCGACCGCCGTGCCGCACCAGACCAGCAGGTGCTCCAACCACTTCGGGCACTGGAAGCTGCGGTGGATCATCCGGCGGTGGAAGCCGACCGAGTGGCCGAGCAGCAGCAGGCCCCCGGTCAGCACCAGGAAGACCGCGAAGGCGCTCCAGGTAAAGAAGACGGGGCCGAGGAGCAGCGCGCCCAGCAGCATCGCCCCGTTCCAGAGCGAGTGCTCCGGATCCCAGCGCACCTCGCCCTCGACCGGACACGCGTCCGGGCCGAGCCGCAGGGAATTGACGGCGTGGGGATCCTCAACGTGGCGGACCGTGACGTCCATGCGCTTGCCTCCCGCGGCCGCCCCGCCGCCGAGTGATTACGCAATTAGCTTATTGCTTAAATATCGAGAGTGGCAAGCCCTTAGGAAATTCCTTAAATAGTGACGGGCCGAATCCGTTGTCGGCCTTGGGAGATCCCCGTGCAGCGTATCTTCGAAGCCCTGTCCTCGGTCGTCCGGCGCAAGATCCTGGCCTATCTGGCGCACACCGAGCTGACCGCCGGCGAGATCGCGGCGCGGTTCGAGATCTCCAAGCCGGCGGTGTCCCAGCACCTGAGCGTGCTGGAGGCGGCCGGCCTGGTGGAGAGCGATAAGCGCGGCCAGTACGTCTATTACCGGCTGGTCCAGGAGAACCTGGTCAACACGCTCAACGACTTCGTCCAGGAAGTCTGCCCGGTGTCCAAGCCGCTCAAGAAGGAAAGCGCGGCCCTGGCCAAGAACCGCAAGTAACCCGGTCAGGCCGGCGGCCTGACCGCCTGTTTCACCGCCGCCAGCTCGGCCCGCACGGGCGAAACGCGGACCTGGCCGCCGCAGGCCTCGATGCGTTCTTCGACTTCCAGGGCCTGGTCGCCGCCGGGCGGGGTGACTTGCGCGCGGGTGGCGGTCATGCACGGCGCCTCGGTCGAGGGCACGACGTTCCAGGCCAGGTAGAACACCGCCCGGCCGTTCGGCGCGACGGTGACCGGCGCGGCGGGGCCGCCGCTTTCGAAATAGTTCTGCTCGGTCTGCACCACGCGGATGGGCAGGGTGCGCCCGCTGGCGTCGAACAGGGTCAAGGTCGGATAGCCGGCCAGGGTGCAGGGCTTGGGCGCGACGCTGGTGAGCGCGAAGGTGGCGACCCGGTTGCCGGCGCCGGCGTCGGTGGCGATCCGCTTCAGGGTCAGCTCGCCCGAGCGGCAGTTCGCGCCGCCGGGGGCGGCGGGCGCGGCGGTGACCGGCGTGGCGGTCGCGGGCGCCGCCGGCTGGACCGCCGCCGGCGCGGGCGGCGTCGTTCCGGTCGGGGTGGAGGCGGGGGAGGGCGACTCCTCGCGCTTCTCCCCGCGCCCGCAGGCGGCGAGCGACAACAGGGCCAGCAGGGCAATCGTCGGACGGGAGCGGATCATCGTCTGATCTCCTTCATCGTATGAACGCTACTCCGGCGCAGATTGCTCCGCTCTCGGCCGCCGCGCCCGTGAGAGCGCGGCGGCCGCAGCGTCAGCCCTTCACGCAGACCACCTGGCGCAGGGTGTGCACCACCTCCACCAGGTCGGCCTGGGCGGCCATGACGGCGTCGATGTCCTTGTAGGCCATCGGCGTTTCGTCGATCACCTCGGCGTCCTTGCGGCACTCGACGCCCTCGGTGGCGCGGACGTGGTCCTCCACCGTGAAGCGCCGCTTGGCTTCGGCCCGGCTCATGGCCCGGCCGGCCCCGTGGCTGCAGGTGCAGAAGGAGTCCCGGTCGCCCTTGCCGCGCACGATGAAGGAGCGCGCCCCCATCGAGCCCGGGATGATCCCCAGTTCGCCTTCGCCGGCGCGCACCGCCCCCTTGCGGGTGACGAACACGTCCTTGCCGAAGTGCTTCTCGCGCGTGACGTAGTTGTGGTGGCAGTTCACCGCCGTCTCGGTGGTGAACAGGTCCGGCCACTCCTCACGCAGGACGCCCAGCACGCTCTCCATCATCACCTCGCGGTTGGCGAAGGCGTATTTCTGCGCCCACGACACCGCGCGGATGTAGTCGACGAAGCCCTCCGTCCCTTCCGGGAAGTAGGCCAGGTCGGCGTCCGGCAGGTTCACGAACCAGCGCCGCATCTCGTGCTTGGCCCGCTCGATGAAGTAGCTGCCGAACTTGTTGCCGACCCCGCGCGAGCCGGAGTGCAGCATCACCCACACCGCCCCGGCCTCGTCGAGGCACAGCTCGACGAAGTGGTTGCCGGTGCCCAGCGTGCCGAGGTGGCCCGCGCCTCGCGGGTGGGCCGCCTTCGGGTGCTTCTCGATCACGGCCTTGTAGCCGGCCTCGAGCTCCGCCCACTTGGCCTGAGCGGAAGCCGGCGGGTCGTCGAGCCAGGCGCCCTTGTCGTTGCGCCCGCCGTTGTCGGTGCGCCCGTGCGGGACGGCGGCTTCGATCCGCGAGCGGACGCCGGCCAGGTTGTCGGGCAGGTGCTCGGCCCGGATCGAGGTGCGCACCGCCATCATGCCGCAGCCGATGTCGACGCCCACCGCCGCCGGAATGATCGCGCCCACGGTCGGGATCACCGAGCCGACGGTCGCGCCCATGCCCCAGTGCACGTCCGGCATCACCGCGACGTGGGAGTGGATGAACGGCAGGCTGGCGACGTTGCGCAGCTGCTGCAGGGCCGCCCCTTCCAGCGGCACGCCGCGGGTCCACGCCTTGATCGGCGCGCCCGGGCTGTCGAGGACTTCGTATCCGCTCACCGCGGATCTCCTTCTTCTTCAGCCTCCCGCCCGGCCGAAGCGAGGTCCCCGAAACGAAGAACCCCTCCCGACCGGGTCGGGAGGGGTTTCTGCGAACACCGAAGGTCGAACGACCCTAGGCTCCGGCTCCCTCCCGCGCGCACGCGCCCTTCATCTCGACCGGATTCCGGTCGAGGCTGACGGGGGCCTGCAGGGTGTAGGGCGTACGGAACATGGGTCCTCTCGCTTCGGGGCGCGGCGGGTAACACGGGTCGATCGACGCGCGCCAGAGGGCGTGAGCGGGTGGGCCGCGAAGCGTGGCCGTAAGGACACGCTCCCTTCTCCTCCCCCGCTTCGCCGCGGAGGCGTTAGAGCACCGCTTCCGTCGAGACGATGAAGCCGCCGCCGACCACGCGGTCGGGATCGGCCGCGGCGTAGAGCACGCAGGCCTGGCCCGGGGCGACGCCTTCCTCGCCCTCGTCGAACACAACGACCGGCGCGCCGTCCCTCAGTCGCAGGCGGGCCGGGGCGGGCGCGCGGGTGGAGCGCACGCGGGCCAGCACCGCCAGCCCTTCGGCGGCGGCGTCCTCGATCGTGGCCTGGTCGCCCAGCCAGTTGATCTCCTTCATCGCCAGCGAGCGGGTCAGCAGCGCCTCACGCGGGCCGACGATCACCCGGCGGTTCTCGGGATCCAGCTTGACCACGAACAGCGGCTCGCCGACCGCGACGTTCAGGCCGCGGCGCTGGCCGATGGTGTAGCGGGTGATGCCCTCGTGGCGGCCCAGCACGCGCCCGTCCAGGTGGACGATGTCGCCCGGCTCCTTGCCCTGCGGGCGCAGCCGGTCGATCAGGTTGACGTACTTGCCGTCCGGCACGAAGCAGATGTCCTGGCTGTCCGGCTTCGACGCGATCTTCAGGCCCAGGTCGGCGGCGACGCCGCGCACCTGGGGCTTGGGCAGGTCGGCCAGCGGGAAGCGCAGGAAGTCCAGCTGCTCGCGCGTGGTGGCGAACAGGAAGTAGCTCTGGTCACGGGCCGGATCGAAGGCCTTGCGCAGCTGGGCGCCGTCGCCGGTCGCGGCGCGGCGTACGTAGTGGCCGGTGGCCATGGCCTCGGCCCCGAGCTCGCGCGCGACGTCCAGCAGGTCGCGGAATTTGACCGTCTGGTTGCAGCGGATGCACGGGACCGGCGTCTCGCCGCGCAGGTAGCTGTCGGCGAACTCGTCGATGACGCTCTCGCGGAAGCGGCTTTCGTAATCCAGCACGTAGTGCGGGATGCCGATCGTTTCGGCCGCCAGGCGCGCGTCGTGGATGTCCTGGCCGGCGCAGCAGGCGCCCGACTTCTTCACCGCCGCGCCGTGGTCATAGAGCTGCAGGGTCACGCCCACCACGTCGTAGCCGGCCTGCTTGAGCAACGCCGCCACCACGGTGGAGTCCACCCCGCCGGACATCGCCGCGACCACGCGCGCGCCCTGCGGCAGGCCGACCGCCGCGCGCGCGGTTTCGACGGCAGCGCCGAGGTCGGCGGCTTCGATGGTCGGGATCGGGCAGGCGCTGGTGGTCATCGGCGACCATGTAGCGGTCGAGGCGCCCGATTGCGAGGGCGCCCCGCGTCGCGGTCGCCTGAGATCACCTCAGGATGTCGAGCAGCGAGGTGTTCCTCAGCTGACCGATCACCTGCGCCGAAGCCTGCACGGCGATCTGGGCCTGCTGCAGGGCGGTGATGGCCTGGGCCATGTCCGCGTCGGTGCGTTCGCCGATCAGCTCCTCCATGGCCACCGACTGGTCCTTCTGGGACTCCAGGTGGTTGTCGACGCGCTTCTGCAGGGCGCCGTTCTGGGCGGCCTGCTGCAGCACGTCCTCGTGCGCGGCGCCGAAGGTCGAGATGATGCCCTGCAGGAAGGCGCGCTGGGTGTCGTTCATCTGGCCGGTGAGCGGACCGTTGGGCCCCTCGTGATAGGCCTGGATTTGGCGGAAGGCGTCGAACAGCGAGCCGCCGACCTCGTTCGCAAGGAAGCCGGTTTGCAGGCTGGAGGCGTCGTCCAGGCGCGAGACCGTCTTCAGCTGGTCGTTGACGAACACGTTGGCGGCGGCCGGCACGGCGGTGAGGTCGGCAAGCGTGTCGGCGGTCACCGGCGGCGTGTCGATCTGGGCGCCGCCGAATACGTAGCGGCCCTGGTGCTTGAAGTTCAGGCCGTCCTGGGCCGTGGAGAACCGGCTCTGCAGGTCCAGCATCAGGCCGTCCAGCCGGCCGTTGGCGATCGCCTCGGCGATGTCCTGGCGGGCTCCGTCGGCGGCGTCGGCCACGCGGGTCAGAGCCAGGTCCTGGCTCTCCAGCCGCTGGGCGACCTGGCCGCCGGCGTCGATGTAGCCCTGCATGCGAGCCTGGGCCGAGCGGAAGGCGGCGATGGTCTCCGACCCACGGCCGAAGCCTTTCAGATCGTCGGCGATCTTCTGGGTCGAGACCTGGCTCTGGGCCTCGGACTGGCGCTTCTGGGCCCGCATCAGGTCGAGCAGCGCCGATTGATAGGTGTTGGCGGTGGAGACGCGCGTCATCACAGCATCCCGAGAAGAACGTCGTACATGTCTTTGGCCGCCTGGATGAGGCGGCCGGAGGCGGCGTAGGCTTGCTGGAACACGGTGAGCTTCACCAGTTCCTCGTCGAGGTTGACTCCCTCGATCCCCGAGCGGCGGGTCTCGGCCTCGCGGGCGAGGGTTTCGGCGGCGTCCTTGCGCTGCGAGGCCAGCGCCGCCTTGCCGCCGAGGTCGCCGGCGAACTCGGCCATGTAGCGGGTGACCGAAACGGTCGAGCCCGCCGCCCCGCCGGCGCTCTCGAACCACGTGGCGTTCGATCCGGCGTCGGCCAGCTTCTGCGTGTTGCGGCCGTCGCCGCGGGCGGCGCCGGCGGCCCCGACCGCCGCCGAGAAGTCGAGCTGCGCCAGGGCCAGCTTGGTCGGATCGTTGCGGACGTCGGTGCGGATCGAGAAGCCGTCGGCGCGGCTGGCCCGCGCGCCGGCGCCGATGCCGAACAGCTCCGCAAAGCCCACGCCGCTTCCGGCCCGGCTGGTCTTGTCCTCGATCAGCGCCATGGACGCCGCCGGGTTGGTGTTGGGCGTGAAGGACATGCGCCCGAGGGAGTCGAGCGAGAAGGTCCCGTACTGCCCCACCCCGGCCGACGGGGAGTTCAGCTGGTTCAGCAGGTCCTGCATCGTCCCGCCGGGCGGGATGGCGACCTTCAGGTCCTTCAGCCGGGCGCCGTTCTCGTTGGAGAAGCGGAAGGTGATGGTGTCGCCAGGCGTGAAGCCGTGCGACGAGGCCGGCGTCAGGCCGGTCTCGTAGAGCGCGATGCCGTCGCTGCGGACCAGGTCGTTGAGCCCGAAATAGTGCGAGAAGCCGCGCCCGGCCTTGTCGCTCTTGGCGGCCGGATCGTCGGCGATCGCCACGCCGTTGCCGCTGCCGTTCGCCGTGAGGGTCAGGGCCCCGTTGACGAAGCTGGCGCTGCCGTCGGCGCCGAGCGAGGCGTTCAGGTCGGCCAGGAAGCTGCCCGGGGTGAAGGCGCTGGCCGGGCCGCCGTTGGTGCTCATGGTCCCGGCGCTGAAGTCGACGTCAACGCGCCGTACGACCTTGCCGCTCGCATCCATGATGGCGATCTCGGTGCGGCCGGTGAAGCCGGTCACCGCGGTCGGCAGGTCCAGACCGGTGTTCCGGCCGGTCAGGCTGGTGGGCGGCGGGACAGAGGTGCCGGCGTTGTGGGCCCGGTTCAGCTCGTCGGCCAGCCGGGTCATCAGCTCGCCCAGCCGCTCGTCGGCCGCCGGCGCCTCGACGTCGCGCAGCTCGATCAGGCCCTTCAGTTCGCCGCTGGTCAGGTGGTCCGACAGCTGGCGCTTTTCGCCGCGGGGCTCGGTCAGCCAGATCTGGTCGAAGGTGGTCTCGGCGTTGATGTTGCCGGCGCGCTGGTAGGAGAGGGTGGCGGCGCCGTCCCCGACCAGCACCATGCCGTCGCCGGTGCGCAGGTTCACCCCGCCCGCTGTGCGCGCGCTCACGCGCACGTCCATGAACTGGGAGAGCTGGTCGATCAGCTGGGCCTGCGCGCTCTCGGCGCCGGAGGAGTCGTTGCCGACCACCGTGGCGCGCGAGATCTCGACGTTGAGGGACTCGATGTCCTTCAGGAGGCCGTTGATGGTGTCGACCGCGGTGACCAGCCGGCTGTCGGCGTCCTGACGGACGGCCTGGATGCCGGCGTGCACGCGCGCGGCCTCGTCGAACAGCTGCTGGGCCTTGAAGACGGCGTCCTGGCGGCGCGGGCCGGAGGTGGCGTCGTCGGTGATCGCGCTGAAGGCGGCGAACATCTGGTCGACCTGGGCGAAGACGCTCGTGTCGCCGCTGGGGTCGCCGAACAGGTCCTGGATCCTGTCCATCATTTCGGCGCGCACGCCCTGGCGCGCGGCGTCGCCGTTGGCGTTCAGGGCGGCGGCCTGCAGGAACCGGTCGGTGGCCAGACGGATGCGCCCGGCCTCGACGCCCGCGCCCACGCCGGCGGTGACCAGCGGGTTCTGGTCGACGACCTTGCGGATGTAGCCCGGCGTGTTGACGTTCGAGACGTTGTCCGAAATCACGCGCAACTGCGTCTGGGCGGTCATCAGCCCGGACGTGGCCGTGTTCATGATGGTGGTCAGCGACATGCGCGCCCCCCGGTCGGCAAAGCCTTCGCCCCGCCCGGCGGAATTTGCCCGCCGTTTGGTGAACGCTCGAAAGCTTCAGCCTTGAAAAACATGGACTTCCTCTGGTGAGGCGCTCGCCTCGCGGAATTGACGCGCAAGACCGGCGCCAGAGCGGGGTTCGGCGAAGGCGCCGGGTCGATCCTTGCCGCCGGGCGGCAAAATCCGCCGCCGTCGGGCAGACAGGGACGCCGTCCGCGGGCAGGCAAGCTCAATAAATTCAAGGCGATGTCGCTGCGGCCCGGTGGTTGCATGGGAGGGCCCGAACACCCTGGCGCAGCACGCGCTCCTTCCGAAGCCGTCACGGACTTCCGAGCCGCGCATGTCGTCTGTCGATATTCTTTCCGCCCTTGTGGCCCCCGTGACGTCCTCGCCCGCGCCTGCGGCCGGCGAGGGCGACGCCGGCGCCTTCAAGCAGGCGATGGACGCGGTCTCGAACGACGCCGAGACGCCGGCCCGCGCCGACGCGCCGGCGGCGCCGAGGAAGGGGTTCCTGAATTCCGCCAAGCTGGCCGCGGCCAACGCCGCCGTCACCGAGGCCGCGGCTGACGTCGACGTCGCGCCCGCGGCGCCGGTTGCGGCGGTCGCGCCGATCACGGACGCGGACGACGTCGTCGCCGGGAAGGACGAGGCGCCGGTCGCTTCTGACGAGGCGGCTCCGGGCGTGGACGCCGCCAGCCCTGACGCCGTCGAGGTCGCGACGGTCGTCGCGCCGCCCGCGCCCGTCGCTCAGGCGGCGGCCACTTCGGCTACGGCCGAGACGGTCGCAGCCGACGAGCGCGGCCTGTCGACCGTGGGGCGCGCCCTCGGGGCGATCGATCGTATCCTCAACGAGAACGGCGTCCGGATCGACGGCGAGGCGAGCCCTGAGCGTCTGCAGGCCGTGAAGGCGGCGGTCGATCAGGTGATGGCCAAGGCGCCGCCGCAGGTGCGGGCCAAGCTCGAAACCTTGTTCGCCCGAATCCTCCAGCCCGGCGCCGAGGCTTCGGCTTCGCCGGCGACTGATGAAGCCGCCGTGCCGGCTGCGCAGGCCGACGCCGA
Organism: Caulobacter sp. 17J80-11; assembly: GCF_014349105.1. Taxonomy (GTDB): domain Bacteria; phylum Pseudomonadota; class Alphaproteobacteria; order Caulobacterales; family Caulobacteraceae; genus 17J80-11. Next base: position 104,207 of record NZ_JACSJI010000011.1, read on the forward strand.
CGCGACCCAGGCCCAGGCCGAGGCGGCGCGGGCGGCCGAGACGCTGAAGGCAATCCAGGCGGCCCTGACCGGCGGCCAGACCCGCCGCCCGGCGCCGGCCAGCGTGATGCGCGACTTCGCGGCGGCCAACGCCGCCGAAGCGCCGGCGCTCACGCCGCGCCTGGCCGACCCGCGTCAGGAGGCGGCCCGCGAGGCGCCCGCCGAGGCGGCCGACGCCGGCAAGTCTTCGGGGGGCGCCGACACCTCGTCGTCCCCGACCGCGGCCGCGGCCGCGTCGACCCCGACCGCCTCCAAGTCCGCGAAGGCCGAACCGACGCCTGAGCCCGCGGGCGTCGCGGCCGCCCAGACGGACCCGGCGATCAACCCGGCGGCGCCTGCCGACACGGCCGCGGGCGCGCCGGCCGCCCACGCCGGCGCGCACGCGGTGATCGCGGAGGCGGTGCGCGGTTCGCCGGAGACCGTGGCCCACCTGTCGGCCGAGATCCTCAAGAAGCTGGGCGAGCGGTCGACCCGCTTCGACGTCGAACTGCATCCGGCCGACATGGGCCGGGTCGACGTGCGCCTGACCATCGAGGCCGACGGCCGGCTCAAGGCCCAGATGGCCTTCGACAACCCGGTGGCCGCCGCCGACCTGCGCGCCCGCTCAGACGAGCTGCGGCGCAGCCTCGAACAGGCCGGTTTCCAGGTCTCCGAGGACTCCTTCAGCTTCGCTGATCGCAACAACGGCGGCGGCTCTTTCGAGGACGCCCGACAGCAGTTCGCCGACGGCGGCCGCGCCCGGGCCCGCGCCTTCCGCGCCGGCGAGCAGGCCGCGAGCCTCGCCGACGCCCCCCCAGTCGCCCGCCGCGCCGTCCGGCTCGGCGTGGACGTGAGGATCTGACGACATGGTCGACACCGTCAACGCATCCCAAGCCGCGGCCCAGGCCGGCGCGAAGATCACCAACAGCCGCACCCAGCTGTTCGACAATTACGAGACCTTCCTGGCGCTGCTGACCTCGCAGCTGAAGAACCAGGACCCGCTCTCGCCGATGGATTCGAACGCCTTCACCGAGCAGCTGACGCAAATGGCCGGGGTCGAGCAGCAGCTGATGACCAACGACCTGCTGAAGGCGATGGTGGAGCAGAACAACGCCGCCCTCTCCAACTCGGTGACCTACATCGGCAAGGAGGTGACCGCTGCCGCCTCCGCCACCAAGCTCGACAAAGGCGCGGCGACCTGGTCCTACGAGCTCGGGGCCGACGCCTCGGAAGCGACCCTTCAGATCTACGACACCACCGGCAAGGTGGTCTGGTCCGGCCCGGCGCCCGACAAGGGCGAGGGCATCCACGACTTCGCCTGGAACGGCAAGACCTCGACCGGCCAACAGCTGCCGGACGGCGGCGTCTACGTCATGAAGATCACGGCCAAGAAGGGCGACGCGGAGGTCGCGTCGCAGGTTCTGGCCCGCGGCAAGGTCACCGCCGTCGAGATGTACGACGGCCAGCCCTACCTCACCATCGGCGGCTCGATCGTGCCGCTGAGCTCCGTGATCAGCGTCGCCGAGAAGCCGGCGACCAGCGCGCCGGAGACCCCGGTGACCAGTTGATCCGACCCGCCGACACCGAAAATGGGCGCGCTCGAACGGCGCGCCGTCGGGGCTCCGGCCCCACCGCAGCAAGCGCCGCCGCCTGATCCAACGCATCGACTGACAGGATACGCATCATGAGCATCAACAGCGCCATGCTCGCCGGCGTCTCGGGCCTGACCGCCAACTCGTCGGCGCTCGCCGCCATCTCGGACAACATCGCGAACGTCAACACCGTGGGCTACAAGCGCGCCCAGGTGGACTTCTCGACCATCGTGACCTCGCAGTCGCTGAAGGCGTCCTACAGCGCCGGCGGCGTGCTGGGCACCGCCCGCCAGTTCGTCTCGCAGCAGGGCCTGCTGCAGCGCACGACCTCGAACACCGACCTCGGCGTCCAGGGCAAGGGCTTCTTCGTCGTCACCGAGAAGCCGGAAAACCTGACCTCGACCGACGCGCGCCTGTTCACCCGCGCCGGCTCCTTCACCAAGGACGACCTGGGCTACCTGCGCAACGCCTCGGGCCTGTACCTGCAGGGCTGGCCGATCGACGACCAGGGCAACGTGATCTCCGATCCGTCCGACCTGACCCGGCTGCAGACCATCAACGTCACCTCGATCGGCGGCGCCGCCGACCCGACCACGCGGGCGACCATCAACGCCAACCTGAAGTCGAGCCAGGCCGTCTCGGCCGACGCGGCCACCTACAACCCGACCGTGGCGGCCACCAGCATGGCGGCCTACGACCCGGCCAACGGCACCGGCGTGAAGCCGGACTTCGAGCTGCAGATCCCGGTGTCGGACTCCAAGGGCGGCAAGCGCACCGTCGCCGTCTCGTTCCTGAAGAGCCCCAACGCCAACGAATGGTACGCCGAGATCCGGGCCATTCCGGCGAGCGACGTGGTCACCGCCACGCCGCTGCAGAGCGGCCAGCTGGCCACCGGCATCGTCCGCTTCACCGCCGACGGTCGCTACGACGCCGCCAACTCGACCCTGTTCCCGGCCCCGCCGGCCGCGCCGGAGCTGCAGTTCGGCGCCTCGGCCGGCGCCGTTCCGGTCCCCGGCTCGGGCACCTTCAACTGGGATCCGTCGCTGGGCGTCGCGGCCCAGACCCTGCGCATCGACCTGGACAGCGCCGCCGGCGGCCTGACCCAGTTCGACAGCCAGTCGGTGGTGCAGGCGGTGCTGACCAACGGCACCACCTTCGGCAACCTGACCAACATCGAAATCGACGACGAAGGCTTCGTCACCGCCATCTTCGACAACGGCGTGACCCGCAAGATCGCCCAGGTCGCCCTGGCCACCTTCCCGAACGACGACGGCCTGATCCGCGTGTCGGGCAACGCCTACCGGGTCTCGCAGGAAAGCGGCACCTACAACCTCAAACCGCCGGGGCAGGGCGGCGCGGGCCTGCTGTCGCCCTCGACGCTGGAGGCTTCGACCGTCGACCTGTCGTCGGAGTTCACCGGCCTGATCACCACCCAGCGGGCCTATTCGGCCTCGTCCAAGATCATCACGACCGCGGACCAGATGCTGGAAGAACTGCTCATGATCAAACGCTGATCGCCGGTATCCGAGTAACTTGAATGAACGCCGCCTTAACAGCGGAAGGTAGCGCAAGCGTCGGTGGTCGGACGATTAGTGTTCGATTCACCATCGCGCTTAAGCCGACGTTATCGGGGCCGCGCTACTGTGACGCTACGATGGTGGTGAGAGAGGCGTAAGGCCCATGCTGCAAGAGCATCGCCTGAACAGCAGAGGCGAAAAATACGTGATCGGTCCGACGGGGGCCCCCCTGACGGTCACCGATCTTCCGCCCCCGAACACCCAGCGATGGGTGATCCGCCGCAAGGCGGAGGTGGTGGCGGCCGTTCGCGGCGGGTTGCTGTCGCTGGAAGACGCCTGTGCGCGCTACCGGCTGACCAACGACGAGTTCCTGGCGTGGCAGGCGGCGATCGACCGCTGGGGCATGCCGGGCCTGCGCACGACCCGGATTCAGCAGTACCGCTGATCCGGTTCGCCCTGGTCGAGTTGTTCGACGGCCGCGCTCCCCTCGGGAGCGCGGCCGTCGGCCCTTCTGGCTGTCGCCTCAGGGGGCCGCGTGCCTGGCGGCGGGCCACATCTGGCCCGTTTCGCGCACGTGGACCGCGTAAATGACCAGCAGGGCGGTGATGAAAACGCCGAACGCTCCGGCGACGGCCTTCTTACGCTTCGACATGACGTCCTTCCCCCGACGAACGTGTTCGGCGGAATTGGGCGGAAACGGGGCGAAAAGTCAATCGACAGTTGTGCTTAACGCGCGCTCTTCCCGGCGGCGCCTGTTCCCCGAGGCTCCACGGGCCGCTCGTAAACAGGTCGTTTACCAACCGCCCGGAAATATCTGCCTAGTGGGGCGACGAGTCGGCGGGGGCCCCCGAGAGTGGGGCGGGCGCGCGTGGAGTCCTTTCTGAACGGCTTGCGGAGATTCGGGATCGGCCGTCTTGCGGCGGTTATCGGCGCCGCCGCGGGCGCGGCGGCGATCCTCGTCGCCATGATGATGAACCTGGGCGGCCAGCCCAAGGCGCTGCTCTACTCGAACCTCGATCTCAAGGAAGCGTCGGAAATCACCTCCGCGCTCGACCAGGCCGGGGTGAAGTACGAGGCCAAGGGCGACGGTTCGACCATCATGGTCGACCGCGACAACGTCGCCTCCACCCGCCTGATGCTGTCGAGCAAGGGCCTGCCGACCTCGGGTTCGGTCGGCTACGAGCTGTTCGACAACGCCTCGATCATGGGGCAGACCGAATTCACCCAGAACCTGAACAAGCAGCGCGCCCTCGAGGGCGAACTGGCCCGCACCATCCGCTCGCTACAGGGTGTGACCTCCGCCCGGGTGCACCTGGTGCTGCCCAAGCGCGAGCTGTTCGAGGAAGAGGCGGCCCAGCCGACCGCCTCGATCGTCGTGGGCCTGGGCGGGCGCGAGCTGAAGGCCGACCAGGTCCGCTCGCTGCGCAACCTGGTGGCCGGCGCCGTGCCGGGCCTGAAGCCCGACCACGTCACCGTCGTCGACGAGTCCGGCGAGATGCTGGCCGCCGGCGCGGAAGGCGACGAGGGCGGCTATCTCGGCGAGCTGGCCGCCGGCCGCAAGGCCGAGACCGAGGAGCGCATCCGCCGGGCCGTGAAGGGCATCGTCGAGGGCGTCGTCGGCCAGGGCAAGGCGCGCGTCGAGGTCACCGCCGACCTCGACCTGAACCGCGTCACCACCCAGGAAGAGCGTTTCGATCCGGACGGCCAGGTCGTCCGCTCGACCCGCACCGCCGAATCCAACCAGAGCGAGACCGACCCCGGGGCCGACGGCCAGGTGACCGCCGCCGCCAACCTGCCGCAGGGCCAGCAGCAGCCGGGCTTCCTGTCGACCAGCTCGTCCAGCGGCCAGACCGAGGAGATCACCAACTACGAGATCTCCAAGACCACCCGCACCGAAGTGGTCGAGCCGGGCGCGGTGAAGCGGCTGTCGGTCGCCGTGGCCGTGGACGGCGTCACCGCCGCGGGCGCGAACGGCAAGCCGGGCGCCTACACCGCCCGCACGGCCGCCGAGATGCAGCAGATCGAGCAGCTGGTCCGTTCGGCGGTCGGCTACGACCAGGAGCGCGGCGACCAGATCAGCGTCGTCAACGTGCGCTTCACCCGACCCTCGGCGGCGGAGCTGGGCGGCACGGCCGCGGGCGCGCCGATGCTGGACTTCGACAAGAACGACATCATGCGCGCGGCCGAGATGGGCATCCTGGCCGTGGTCGCGGCCCTGATCATCTTCTTCGTGGTCCGCCCGATGCTGAAGACCGCCGAGGGCCCGACCCCCGGCGCTACGATCCCGGTGACCCATCTGCAGCCCGCGGGCGCGCCGGCCGGGGCGCTGTCCTACGAACCCGCCCAAGCGGCCCTGACCGGCCCGTCTGAGATGGATCACCGCATCGACATCGCCCGCATCGAGGGGCAGGTGAAAGCGTCCTCGGTGAAGAAGGTCTCCGAGTTCGTCGGCAAACATCCGGAGGAGTCGGCCTCGATCCTCCGCAACTGGCTGCATGAATCCTGATGAGCGCGCTGGCGATCCGTAAAAAGGGGGCGATCGACGATCGCACGAAGCTGACCGGCCCTGAGAAGGCGGCGGTCATCCTGCTCTCGCTGGGCGAAGAGCACACCCAGCTGTGGGAGCAGCTGGACGACGAGGAGATCAAGGAAATCTCCCAGGCCATGTCGAGCCTGGGCACCGTCTCCTCCTCGGTGGTCGAGGATCTGCTGTTCGAGTTCGTGTCGGGCATGTCCGGCACGGGCGCGATCATGGGCTCCTACGAGCAGACCCAGCGCATCCTGCAATCCTTCCTGCCGGCCGACAAAGTCGACGCCCTGATGGAGGAGATCCGCGGCCCGGCGGGGCGCACCATGTGGGACAAGCTGGGCAACGTGAACGAGGCGGTGCTCGCCAACTACCTGAAGAACGAGTACCCGCAGACCGTCGCGGTGGTGCTCTCCAAGGTGAAGGGCGACCACGCCGCGCGCGTTCTGGCCTCGCTGCCTGAAGACTTCGCCCTGGAGTGCGTGCAGCGGATGCTGCGCATGGAGCCGGTGCAGCGCGAGATCCTCGACAAGATCGAGCAGACCCTGCGCACCGAGTTCATGTCCAACCTGGCGCGCACCTCCAAGCGCGACAGCCACGAACTGATGGCGGAGATCTTCAACAACTTCGACCGCCAGACCGAGAGCCGCTTCCTGGCCGCGCTGGAAGAGCGCAACCGCGAGTCGGCCGAGCGCATCCGCGCGCTCATGTTCGTGTTCGAGGACCTCGGCAAGCTGGACCCGGGCGGCGTGCAGACCCTGATCCGCGCGGTCGAGAAGGACCAGCTGGCCATCGCCCTGAAGGGCGCCTCCGACACCCTGCGCGAGCTGTTCTTCTCCAACATGTCCGAACGCGCCGCCAAGATCATGCGCGAGGACATGGAGAGCATGGGCCCCGTCCGCCTGAAGGACGTGGACGCCGCCCAGATGTCCATGGTGCAGCTGGCCAAGGACCTGGCCGCCAAGGGCGAGATCATGCTCGCCGGCCAGGGCGACGACGACGAGCTGATCTATTGAGGCCCGCGTCGTGACCCAGCAGCCCCGCAAATTCGGCTTCGACATGGAGTTCGGCGACGCCGGCGTGGTGATTTCCGCGCCGCCGCCGCGCCCCAAGCGCTTCTTCACGCCCGAAGAGGTCGAGGCGATCCGCGAGCAGGCCTATCGCGAAGGCGAGGCCTCGGCCGTCGCTCGCGCCGAGGAAGCCCACGCCCACGCCCTGGCCACGGTGGCCGAGCAGGCCCGCTCGGGCCTGTCCGTGCTGGCCCAGGTGGCCCAGGCCCACAAGGCCGGCTGCGCCGAGCTGGCGCTGGTCGCCGCCCGCCGGGTGGCCGACGCGGCCCTGGACCGGTTCCCGACGGCGGCCCTGGAGGCGGCGCTGGAGGCGCTGGCCCAGGAGGTCGAGAGCGCGCCGCGCCTGGTCGTGCGCATGGCCCGCATCGACGAGCGCGTGCAGGCGGCGGTGGAAGACGTGGCCCAGGCCATCGGCTTCGCCGGCCAGATCGTGTTCAAGGCCGAGCCCGGCGCGGCCGGTGCGGCCTTCGTGTTCGAGTGGGGCGACGGACGCGCCATCTTCGATCCCGAAGGCGCGGCTCAACGCGTCGAGGCCGCCGTCCGCGCGGCGCTCGCCGCCGAAGGCCTGCACGGCGACGACCTTTCAGTTCATGGGCTTTCAGTTCACGGGGAGCCGCGATAATGGCCGCCGACAACGATCTTTCGCTCGAAGAATTCCCGGTCTCCACGGCGCTGGCGACGTTCGAGGACGGCGAGGCCCAGAAGGCCGCGGCCGACCTGGCGCCGGTGTTCGACGTGCCGGTCAACATCTCGGCCGTGCTGGGCAAGTCGCACGTCTCGGTGGCGCAGCTGCTGAAGCTGGGGCCGGGCTCGGTGGTGGAGCTGGACCGCAAGGTCGGCGAGGCCATCGACATCTACGTCAACAACCGTCTGGTCGCCCGCGGCGAGGTCGTCGTCGTCGACGACCGGCTGGGCGTGACCATGACCGAAATCATCAAGAGCGAGGACGTCGGCGTCTGACGGCGCGACTCGCTGCAAATAGTACAGTTCGACCGACCGGCGACGGAGCGGGCGGACCAAGACCCGGGGCGACGGCGACGTAAGCCGACGCTCTGCTGAGGGGGATCTGAGATGCGGCTTCTGGTGGTCGGACGTCTGAGCGGGCAGCTCGCCGCGGCCGTGAAGATGGCGATGTCGACCGGCGCCAAGGTCAGCCACGTCGAGACCGGCGCGCAGGCCACCGACTCCTTGCGCCGCGGCCAGGGCGCCGAGCTCCTGATGGTCGACTACGACCTCGACATCGCCGGCCTGATCGCCGCGAACGAGGCCGAGCGCATCCACGTGCCGGTGGTCGCCTGCGGCGTCGGCGCCGACCCGCGCCGCGCGGCCGACGCCATCCGCGCCGGGGCCAAGGAGTTCATCCCGCTGCCCCCCGACGCCGAGCTGATCGCCGCGGTGCTGGCGGCGGTGGCCGACGACGAGCGCCCGCTGGTCACCTCCGACCCGGCCATGCAGCAGGTGCTGAAGCTGGCCGACCAGGTCGCCAAGTCCGAGGCCTCGATCCTGATCACCGGCGAAAGCGGCGTCGGCAAGGAAGTCATGGCCCGCTACGTCCACGCCAAGTCGCGCCGGGCGGACAAGCCGTTCATCAGCGTGAACTGCGCGGCCATCCCCGAGAACCTGCTGGAGAGCGAGCTGTTCGGCCACGAGAAGGGCGCCTTCACCGGCGCCGTGGCCCGCCGCATCGGCAAATTCGAGGAGGCCGACGGCGGCACGCTTCTGCTGGACGAAATCTCCGAAATGGACGCGCGCCTGCAGGCCAAGCTGCTGCGCGCCATCCAGGAGCGCGTGATCGACCGGGTCGGCGGCCAAAAGCCGGTGAAGGTCGACATCCGCATCCTCGCCACTTCCAACCGCGACCTGGCCCAGGCCGTGAAGGAAGGCACCTTCCGCGAGGACCTGCTCTACCGCCTCAACGTCGTGAACCTGCGCCTGCCGGCGCTGCGCGAACGTCCGGCCGACGTGGTCGTGCTGGCCGAGCACTTCGTGAAGAAGTACGCCGCCGCCAACGGCGTGGCCCAGCGCCCGATCGCGGCCGAGGCCAGGCGCCGCCTGATCGCCCACCCGTGGCCGGGCAACGTGCGCGAGCTGGAAAACGCCATGCACCGCGCGGTGCTGCTGGCGATCGGCGACGAGATCGACGTCGACGCCATCCGCCTGCCGGACGGCCAGCCGTTGGCCGCCGCCGGCGGGGCCTCCACGCCGGGCTACGCCGCCCAGGCCGCTCAGGCGGCCGACGCCGCCGCGCGCGCCTTCGTGGGCCGCACGGTGGCGGAGATGGAGCAGCAGCTGATCCTGGACACGCTCGGCCACTGCCTGGGCAACCGCACCCACGCGGCCAACATTCTGGGCATCTCGATCCGGACCCTGCGCAACAAGCTGAACGAGTACGCCGCCGCCGGCGTCCCCGTCCCGGCCCCGCAGAGCGGCCTGAGCGCGGCCTGACGTTAAGTGGCTGAACTCGGCATCCAGGGTCTGATGGCCGAGCGTCCCACGCCCAGGGAGGTGTGGGGCTGGCTGGCGCGCGGCGAGGTGGCGCTGGCGCTGGGCGTCGTGCTGATCGTCGTGCTGCTGATCGTGCCGCTGCCGGCCTTCGGGCTGGACGCGCTGCTGGCGCTGTCGATCACCAGCTCGGTGCTGATCCTGATGACCGCGCTTCTGATCAAGAAGCCGCTGGAATTCACCGCCTTCCCGATGGTGCTGCTGGTCGCCACCCTGTACCGGCTGGGCCTGAACATCGCCTCGGCGCGCCTGATCCTCAGCCACGGGCACGAGGGCGGGGAGTCGGCCGGCAAGATCATCCAGGCCTTCGGTCACCTGATGACCGGCGGCAACTTCGTCATCGGCGTGATCGTGTTCGCCATCCTGCTGGTGGTGAACTTCATGGTCATCACCAAGGGCTCGACCCGCATCGCCGAGGTGGCCGCGCGCTTCACCCTCGACTCCATGCCGGGCAAGCAGATGGCCATCGACGCCGACCTGTCGTCGGGCCTCATCGACGAGGCCGAGGCCAAGAAGCGCCGCAAGGAGCTGGAGCAGGAATCGACCTTCTTCGGGGCCATGGACGGCGCCTCGAAGTTCGTGCGCGGCGACGCCGTCGCCGGCCTGATCATCACCTTCATCAACGCCATCGGCGGCATGCTGATCGGCGTGGTCCAGCACGGCCTGCCCGCGGGCGAGGCGGCCGGCACCTACACCCTGCTGACCGTCGGCGACGGCCTGGTCACCCAGGTGCCGGCCCTGATCGTCTCGCTGGCCGCCGGCTTCCTGGTGTCGAAGGCCGGCGTCGAAGGCGCCGCCGACAAGGCCCTGGTCGTCCAGCTGGCCACCAACCCGGTCAGCCTGGGCATGGTCTCGGCCGCCTCGGGCGTGCTGGGCTTAATCCCGGGCATGCCGATCATCCCGTTCGCGGCGATCGCCATCGGCGCGGGCGTGCTGGCCTGGCGGCGCGGCCACGCCAAGCCGCCGCCGCCGGACCCGGTGGTGGAGACCGCCCCGGCCGCCGCCGACGTCGAGGAGCCGATCGGCCAGACGCTGGCCATCGACGACGTGAAGATCGAGCTGGGCTACGGCTTGCTGGGCCTGATCAACGACCTGGAAGGCCGTCGCCTGACCGACCAGATCCGCGCCCTGCGCCGGACGCTGGCCACCGAGTTCGGCTTCGTCATGCCGCCGGTGCGCATCCTCGACAACATGCGCTTGCCCAGCCAGGGCTACGCGCTGCGCGTCAAGGAGATGGAAGCCGGCCAGGGCGAGGTGCGCCTGGGCCACCTGATGGCCATGGACCCGGCCGGCCGCCAGGTCGAGCTGCCGGGCGAGCACATGAAGGAGCCGGCGTTCGGCCTGCCGGCCACCTGGATCGACGAGAGCCTGCGCGAGGAAGCCACCTTCCGCGGCTACACCATCGTCGACCCGGCCACCGTGCTGACCACCCACCTGACCGAGGTGCTTAAGGAGAACATGGCGGACCTGCTCTCCTACGGCGAGGTGCAGAAGCTTTTGAAGGAGCTGCCGGCCGAGACCAAGAAGCTGGTCGACGAGCTGATCCCCTCCGTGGTCAGCGCCGCCACCGTGCAGCGCGTGCTGCAGGCGCTGCTGCGCGAGCGGGTGTCGATCCGCGACCTGCCGGCCATCCTGGAGGGCGTGGCCGAGGCCGCGCCGCACACCGCCAGCGTCACCCAACTGGTCGAGCACGTGCGCTCGCGCCTGGCCAAGCAGCTCTGCTTCCAGAATCGCGGCGAGGACGGCGCCCTGCCCATCGTCACCCTGTCGCCCGACTGGGACACGGCTTTCCAGGAGGCCCTGGTCGGCCCGGGCGAGGAGAAGCAGCTGGCCCTGCCGCCCTCGCGCCTACAGGAATTCATCCGCGGCGTGCGCGACACCTTCGAGCGGGCGGCCATGAACGGCGACGCGGCGGTCCTGCTGACCAGCCCGGCCATCCGGCCCTACGTGCGCTCGCTGATCGAGCGCTTCCGCGGCCAGACCGTGGTCATGTCGCAGAACGAGATCCACCCCAAGGCCAGGCTCAAGACCGTGGGGCAGATTTGAGCGCTAGCTTAAATGACCAGCAGGCAGTGACCGTGGGTCGCGCCTCTAAGGGTTTGCGCCCAAGCTTCGCCTTTGTTAGCTGAAACCGTACGCCTCCGGAGCGAGTCCATGGCTCGGCAAGACTTCCGCCAACTCACGCGTCCCTCCAACCGCGAGTCGATGAAGGGGTTTCAGAAGACCTCGCCCGGCGAGCTGTTCTGGGACCTGATCACCTTCGACAAGCTGATGACCGGGCCGGTGGTCCATATCATCTACTGGGCGGGCCTGTGCCTGATCCTCCTGGCGGGCTTCTCGGTCGTGGGCGGCGCCTTCGGCATGGCCCTGCGCGAAGGCGGCATCATGGGCTGGATGTTGGCCATTCCGGTGGTGGTCATGGGCATGCTCGCGCTGGCCGCGGGCGCCCTGCTGTGGCGGGCGTTCTGCGAATTCTACGTCGCGATCTTCCGCATCTCCGACGATCTGCGCGCCATCCGCAACGCGACCGACCGGGGCGGCCCGACCGTCTCGCCGCTGACCTCGCCCCTGCCGAAGGACGAGAAGGTGGGGCAGGGCTGACGCCTGCTACGCGCTGAAGTTTCGACGGCCGCCCTCGGGCGGCCGTTTGCGTTTCAGGCCAGCGCCCGCGCGAACGCGCGCGCGGCGGCCTTGGGACGGCCGTCGTCGTCGAACAGCAGCGGACGGTCGGGCAGGGGGCCGCCGGCGTTGGGCGGTCGGCGCAGCCAGGAGTCCTTGTCGCGCGCGCCCCAGACCGTCAGCCCGAACCGCTGGGCCTCGGGCAGATCCATCACCGCTTCGACCGCTTCGGCGACCAGGGCCGTCTGGCGCGTCTCCAGCTCGCCGCGGCGCAGCACCGACAGGCGGTCGGCGTTGAGGCTGACGTCCAGCTCCGATACGTGCAAAGGCAAGCCCAGGCTGGCGAGCTCGCGCACGCTCGCCCGGATCGCGCCCGGCTCGAGGTCGGCGGTCAGGTGGCTCTGGGTGCCCAGCCCGCCCAGCGGCGCGCCGGATTTCAGCAGGTCTTCGGCCAGCCGCAGGAAGGCGGCCCGCTTCTTCGGGCGTTCGAGGTTGTAGTCGTTCAGCAGCAGCGGCGCGTCCCTGTCCGCCTCGCGCGCGTGTTCGAAGGCCCTGCGTACGTAGTCCATGCCCAGCGCCTGGCGCCACAGGCAGTCGCGATAGCCCTCGCCGTCGTCGTTCACCGGCTCGTTGACGACGTCCCAGCCGGCGAGGCGCCCGCTATAGCGGCCGGCCACGTCCAGCACGTAGTTGCGGTAGGCCGCCGCGAAGGCCGCGCGGTCGCCGGCCAGTCGCTCGAAGGCGGGCGAGGACTGCGCGTACCAGATCAGGGTGTGGCCGAAGACCTTCAGGCCCCGCGCCTCGGCCGCGGCCACCAGCCGGTCGGAACGGGAGAAGTCGAGCGCGCCGTCCGCAGCCAGGACGGCCTCCATCTTCATCTCCCACTCGGGGGTGACGCGATCGAACTGGGCGCCGACCAGCTCGGTCCAGCCGAGGTCGTCGAACTGACCGGTCATGGCCGCGACCCCGACCGGGAAGGGGGCGCTCTTCAGGGCCGGCGGCGGGGCTTCCGGCGCCGCGCGCGCGTCGCAGGCGGACAGGGCCAGGGCGGACAGCAGAAGGGCGCGTCGGGTCTGGCCCGCGCGCCCCTCGAACTCAGGAACGTGGTCGCTCGGGATCACCGACCGGCGCGGCGCAGGGCCAGCTCGTCCAGGGCGGCGCCTTCCAGCTTGGCCTGCACGGCCAGCTTGTTCAGGCGGCTCATCTCGGCGACGTGCTCGAACTTCTTTTGCTCTTCGAAGGCGCGGGTCAGCGCGTCGCGCACGCCCTGCTCCTCGATCGCCACTACGTCCAACTCGGCCACGGCGGCGGCGCGGCGGATCTCCCAGCCCTTCAGATAGGCCGGCATCAGCATGGCGGCGTGGGCGTCGTCGCGGGCGCGCTCGCGCTCGACCTCGGCCTCTGCGTCCAGCACCGCCACGCGCATCTCGGCGGAGGCGCGGCGGGTGGCGACTTCGGCCATGCGCTTCTGCAGCGTCTCGACCTCGTAGGTCGACAGGCGGATCAGGGAGTGCGCCCACTTGCTCATGCGGCGTGTCCTTCGCTCAGGATGGAATGGAGGTGCGCGAAGGACTCGTCGAGGCGGGTGACCTCGTCCTTGCCCTGGCGCAGAAAGTCTTCGACGGCCGGATTGAGCCGGATGGCGCGGTCCACCATCGGGTCGGCGCCCGTGCGGTAGGCGCCGATGCGGATCAGCTCTTCCATGTTGGAGTAGGCCGACAGCACCTCGCGCGCGCCGCGCACGATCTCGCGCTCGTGCGGCAGCTGGCAGCCCGGCATGGTGCGGCTGATCGACTTCAGCACGTCGATGGCGGGGAAGCGGCCGCGCTCGGCGATGCTCCGGCTCATGACGATGTGGCCGTCCAGGATGCCGCGCACGGCGTCGGCGATCGGTTCGTTGTGGTCGTCGCCGTCCACCAGCACGGTGAACAGGCCGGTGATCGGACCCGCCTGGCTGCCGTCGGCGCGGATCGGGCCGGGCCCGGCGCGCTCCAAGAGCTTCGGCAGTTCGGTGAAGACGGTGGGCGTATAGCCCTTGGTGGTCGGCGGCTCGCCGGCGGCCAGGCCGATCTCGCGCTGGGCCATGGCGAAGCGGGTGACTGAGTCCATCAGGCACAGGACTTCCAGGTCCTGGTCGCGCAGGTACTCGGCGATGGCCATGGTCATGTAGGCCGCCTGGCGACGTTTCAGGGCCGGCTCGTCGGAGGTGGCGACGACGACGATGGCCCGGCGCAGACCGGCCTCGCCCAGGGTTTCTTCGATGAACTCGCGGACTTCGCGGCCCCGTTCGCCGATCAGGCCGACCACGACGGCGTCGCAGGTCGCCTCGCGGGCCAGCATCGACAGCAGCACCGACTTGCCGACGCCGGAGCCCGCGAACACGCCCAGGCGCTGGCCGCGGCAGCAGGTGGTGAACACGTCCATGGCGCGTACGCCCAGGTCCAGCCGCTCGCCCACCCGGGCGCGGGCGTGGGCCGACGGCGGCGCGGCGCGCAGCGGATAGGCGGCCTGGCCGGTCGGCAGCGGGCCCAGCCCGTCCACCGGCTGGCCGAAGGCGTCGACGATGCGGCCCAGCCAGCCCAGCGTCGGTCGCACGGCGGCGCCTTCGTTGAGGATGCGGATCTCGGCCCCGGGGGCGACGCCCTCGACCGGCCCGAACGGCATCAGAAGCGCGCGGGCCTCCTTGAAGCCCACCACCTCGACCGGCAGCGGCCGGTCGGCGCGGCGCAGAATCTCGGCCCGGGCTCCGACTTCGAGCCGGCTCAGCCCGCCCTTGGCCTCGATCAGCAAGCCGTTCACGCCCGCCACCCGACCGCAGACGGTCAGCGGATCGATGCGCTCGGCGGCGGCGATCAGGTTGCGCAAAACAGGCCAGTCCCAGGTTAGCGACCGATGATCGGCCTGACGCCGTTAACGCACCCTAAAGAATGGTTGACGAGGCGACCCCGGGTCGCGCGGCGGGACCTCGCACCGGGGGGCGCAGGTTCGGGGGTCGGAAGGAGCCCCCGCATGACCATGCGCCTCGACTACGTCCACGTCGCGCCCGACGGCATGATGGCGCTGGGCCAGGTTTACGGCTACATCCTGAAGTCCGGCCTGCCCACGCCGCTGGTCAATCTGGTCTATCTGCGCTGCTCGCAGATCAACGGCTGCACCTACTGCATCGACCTGCACAGCAAGGACCTGGCGAAGGAAGGCGTGTCCTGCCAGAAGATGCTGCTGGCCTCGGCCTGGCGTGAGGCGAAGGGCGTGTTCACCGAAAAGGAGCAGGCGGCCCTGGCCTGGGCCGAGGCGCTGACCCGGCTGCCCGAGACCGCGGCGCCGGACGCGGACTTCCAGGCCATGAAGGCCCAGTTCAGCGAGAAGGAGATCGCCGACCTGACGATCGCGATCGGCCTGATCAACGTCTACAACCGTGTCGCAGTGGGCTTCCGGCGCGGGCCGGAAGGGATTGGTTGACGCAACGGCGGTCTCCCGCTTTCGTGACGCGAGCGACGCCTTGGGGGAGGTGAGCCGTGACCATGATCGACCGGGCCTGGATCGGCCTGCGCTGGCTGTACGCGCTGTTCTTCATCGCCACCGCCGCGATGATCACCACAAGCCTGACCACGGGCGCGATCCCGCGGCCCGTGCAGGCGACCCCGGCGGCGGCCGCCTTCGACCACGCGATCGCGGCGACCGGCTTCGTCGATCCGGCCCTGGCCGCCTGCTACCTGCTGGGCGGCCTGGCGCTGCTGCGCGAGCGGACCACGCCCTTCGGCCTGGTGCTGCTGGCCCCGGTCGTGGCGGTGATCCTGCTGTTCCACATCTTTCTGAGCGGCCTTTGGCCGGTCGGGGCCGCGACCGCCGCGGTGGCGGGCCTGTTGGCCTGGCGCCATCGCGGCGGCTTCACGGGCCTGTGGAGCTATCGGCGGGCTTAACCCCAGCCCCAGTCCTGCGCCGTCAGGTCGGCGCTGTTCACGTTCAGCAGGGTGATCTTCTCGCCGGTGCCGAAGGCGATCACCGTGTCGGCCCCGATCTGGGTGACGGTCGGGCGCGCGGAGCCGAAGCCGGTGAAGCTCATCCGGTCGTCGGTCCCGCCGGCCACGAAGTCCTCGATCACGTCGTGGCCGAAGCCGGGCCGGAAGCTGAACACGTCGTTGCCGGCCCCGCCGATCAGGTGGTCGTCGCCGCCGCCGCCCTCCAGCCAGTCGTTCCCGCCGCCGCCGTTCAGGTGGTTGGCCGCGTCGTTTCCGGTGAGGCGGTTGTTCAGGCCGTTGCCGCTCCCGTCGATCGCCGCCGCGCCCTTGAGGGTCAGGATCTCCACCTCGTCGGGCAGGACGAAGCTGATCCAGGCGCCGACGGAATCCGTGCCCTCGCCGGCCAGTTCGACCACCCGGTCGCCGACATTGTCGACCAGATAGGAATCGTTGCCCGCGCCCCCCGCCATCACGTCGGCGCCGGCGCCGCCGTCGATATAGTCGTTGCCGCCGCGCCCCTCGATGCGGTCGGCGCCGGCCGTGCCCTTCAGCGAGTCCGCGGCCTCGGTCCCGACGATGGTGTTCGTGGTCGGCGGCGGATCGCCCGGACCCGGACCCGGATCCGTCGGCGGCGGGCCCGAGCCCTTCAGGACGAAGTCGGACGCCTTGAGCGTGCTGGCCTGCACGTTCTTCAACACCAGCGAGGCCGTGTCGGAGAACACCACCAGGGTGTCGGCGCCCTGCTGGGTGATCGAGCGCCAGGCGGTGAACTGGGTCGCTTCGATCAGGTCCTCGCCGACCACGAAGTCCTCGACCACGTCACGCCCGGTCCCCTCGCGGACGATGAAGCTGTCGACGCCCAGGCCGCCGTTGAGGACGTCGTTGCCCGCGCCGCCGTCCAGCCGGTCGCGTCCGCCCCAGCCTTCCAGCCGGTCGGCGCCGCCCATGCCGTACAGGTCGTTGGCCCCGGCGTTGCCGCGCAGGGTGTTGTTTAGCGCGTTGCCGGTCGCGTCGATGTTGGCGACGCCGAACATGGACAGGAACTCGACGTTGTCCGGCAGGGTGTAGTCGGCCCAGGTCTGGACGGTGTCCCAGCCCTGGTTGGCCAGCTCGACAATCACGTCGCCGGTCTGGTGGACCACATAGGTGTCGTCGCCCAGCCCGCCGATCATGCGGTCTATACCGCCCTCGCCGCGCAGGTAGTCGTTGCCGGCTCCGGCCTCCAGCGTGTCGTTCCCGGAGGCGCCGACCAGCTCGTCGCGGCCGTCGCCGCCGACCAGGTGCTTGTCGGCGTCTGTAGCCGGGGGCGGCGGCGCGGCTCCGTTGGCCAGCTGGTAGACGTGCACGTAGTCGATCTTGAAGTCGGCCGGCAGGCCGGTCTGGGCGTCCGGCGCTCCCGCCCAGTTGCCGCCGACAGCCAGGTTCAGGATCAGGTACATCGGCGTGTTGGAGGCCGGCGTGCTGGCCGCCCGGAACACCTCATGACCGTCGAGGTAGTAGACGATGGCGTCTTCGGTCCACAGCAGGCCGTAGGTGTGGAAGCCCTCGGGGTGCGGCAGCAGGTTCTGCATGCCGGCCAGCTTGTTGGGCCCGTCGGTTCGGTCGTGGCGATAGGCGTAGGGGCCGTAGGGCTGGTGGCCCAGCCCCTCGAGGATGTCCATTTCGACCGCGCGGCCGTCGTCCGGCAGCAGCCAGAAGGCCGGCCACAGGCCCTTGCCCTCCGGCAGGTCGGCGCGGATCTCGAAATAGCCGTACTGCTGGGAGAACACCCCGCGCGTGGTCAGCAGGCCCGAGGTGTAGTCGTAGTTCCAGATGTCGGACTTGACGTCGGCGCCGACCCGCTCGGCCCGGATCGACATCACCCCGTCCTCAATGTGGAAGGGATTGACGCCCAGGTCGTGGCCGCTGGTCCCCTGGAAGCCCGGCGCGGCGTAGATCTGCAGCTCGCCGTTCCTGGGCAGGGTGTAGCGCTCGAGGCTGGTGGAGTCGCCGTAGCCGAAGTTGGTCTTCCAGATCCCGTTCAGCGAGCCCGAGGACCACAGGTTCAGGCTGTCGAACTCCTCCGAGAAGGTCAGTTCGCCGAGCTGGCTGCGGTCCAGCGGCATCTGGAAGTCGTCGGCCGTGAACTGCTCGATGCGGGTGTTGCGGAAGACGACGACCTCGTCGCCGTTCTGCAGGAACACGTCGGCCCCGCGCTGGGTCATGGCCGCCTTGATCTCGGCGAAGCTCTTGAAGTCGGAGCCGATCAGCCGGACGAAGTCGCCGTCGACCACCTGGCCGGCCTTGAAGTCGTGGATGACGTCGTTGCCCTCGCCCTTGACGATGACGAAGTAGTCAGAGCCCTCGCCGCCGACCAGCACGTCGTCGCCCCCGGCCCCGTACAGCGAATTGCTGCCGGCCTTGCCGAAGATCAGGTTGTTCAGGGCGTTGCCGACGCCGTAGTTCTCGTTGCCGCCTTCGAGGACAAGGTTCTCGACGTTGTCGGGCAGGGCGTAGGAGCCGGCCCAGGCGTACACCGTGTCGATCCCGGCGTTCTCAGCCTCGATCACCTTGGTGTTGTAGCCCATCGCGTAATACCAATCGTCGCCTTTCAGCCCGATCAGCACGTCGTTTTCTTCACCGAGCATCGAATTGTTCTTGTCGGTGCCGGTGAGCGTCTGGGGAGTCGGATCATTTCGAGCCGCGTGGCTGTCCACGACGCCGCCGCTCGTGGGCATCAGCTGCCCCAGGTAGTTGTAGTAAGCCATGGTTGAACGAGCCCGTGCCCTAGTCGGAAAGCGCAGGGGAAACCCCCTAAGGGCGTGGCCGTTCGAGCTTGGCGGTAAATATTGTGGAGCCGGCGGCGCCGCGTCCCGGCGCTTATCCCCAGCTCTGCGGCAGTCGGGCGCAGGCGCCGCTTGGCTGATTTCAGGCGAATCTTCATAAGGTTAATTCAACCGCGCGGCGAGGAGGGCGCGGTCGGGGCGAGGGGAGCCCCGTTAACGCTGCTTTAAGAATCGAATCGTTGACTCGACCGCTGGACGCGGACTCGCAAATCACCCTACGATTCGGGGCAGTCGTTAGGATTAACCAATCTTAAGTAACTGGCGGCCTAGCGTTCAGAGGTAAGGGCCGGACCTGTCTGTAGGGTTCGGTGGCGGGACGCTTCGCCGGGAGGGGCCGAATGCGAGTTCTGTTGATCGAGGACGACAGCGCGACTGCGCAAAGCATCGAACTGATGCTGAAGTCCGAAGGTTTCAACGTTTACACGACCGATCTGGGTGAAGAGGGCGTGGATCTGGGCAAGATCTACGACTACGACATCATCCTGCTGGACCTGAACCTGCCCGACATGTCGGGCCTGGACGTCCTGCGCCAACTGCGCGTGGGCAAGGTCAACACGCCGGTGATGATCCTGTCGGGCACCACCGAGATCGACACCAAGGTCAAAACGTTCGGCGGCGGCGCCGACGACTACATGACCAAGCCGTTCCACAAGGAAGAGCTGATCGCCCGCATTCATGCGGTGGTGCGTCGCTCGAAGGGCCACGCCCAGTCGGTCATCAAGACCGGCGAGATCACCGTCAACCTCGACGCCAAGACCGTCGAAGTGAACACGGTCCGCGTGCACCTGACCGGCAAGGAATACCAGATGCTGGAGCTGCTCTCCCTGCGTAAGGGCACGACCCTGACCAAGGAGATGTTCCTGAACCACCTGTACGGCGGCATGGACGAGCCGGAGCTGAAGATCATCGACGTCTTCATCTGCAAGCTCCGCAAGAAGCTCGCGACCGCGGCCGGCGGCAAGCACTACATCGAAACCGTCTGGGGCCGGGGCTACGTCCTGCGCGACCCGGCCGAGGGCGCCGTCGCCGCCTAAGCGGCTCCGCCTGCGAAGTAAAACGAAACGCCCGCCGGACCCCTTCCCGGCGGGCGTTTTCCTTTTTGCGGCAGAACAATGGAGGGGCGGCGGAGGAGCCCGGCCGCCGCCCCTCGTCCGTCGGGCGTGAGGGACGGGGGATTAGCGCCCGACGGAAACCGAACCGGACGCTTCGGCCGAGCCGTTGGCGTCCGCCTTGACCTTGGTCTGGCGCGGACGCTTCACGTCCGTCTGCGCCTGGGCGGAGCCGCCGGCCGAGCCGCGGGCTTCGCCGCCGCCCTGAGCGCCGCCTTGGCCGCCCGCCGCCTGGCCCGCGCCGGCCAGGCCGCCGCCGACCTCATGAACGGGTTTCACGGTCATGCGCCCCACATAGCGCA
>NZ_JACSJI010000012.1 GCF_014349105.1 Caulobacter sp. 17J80-11
CCGATGGTACTTCGTCTTAAGACGCGGGAGAGTAGGTCGCCGCCAGGTCTACAAGACGGACGAATCCTTCAAGTTCACAAACCCTTCCTCACGATCACTTCCGCTTAAAGTTTGCCGCGGGGTGGAGCAGCCCGGTAGCTCGTCAGGCTCATAACCTGAAGGTCACAGGTTCAAATCCTGTCCCCGCACCCAAACTTCCCGAACAGCCCCGCCTCATAAGCGGGGCTGTTCGCGTTTCCGGGCCCGGCTGACGCAAACGGGCCCGCCAATGGGCTGAAACGGCCGCCGCATGCGCCTGCGCGTCCCCTCCGAACGGAGGGGGGGCGGCGTCCATGAAGCAGGCGACATCGCGCTGCTCCAGCGGCTTTCGGGGCACATGGCCCGCGAGCAGCGGCAGGCGGAGCTGATCCGCCGCTTGATGTCCGATCCCCTGCTGCACGCGGCGGCCTGAGACATAGCAGACAGAAATGGAAACGGCCGGCCGCTCGGGCCGAGTGTCCCCAGCTGCGCCGTGGGACCGCCTCCGAATGGAGGGGAGGCAGGCGCGGTCCCCGGCGTTCGCGGCCAAGCGGTCGATTTCACGGACTTTTCACGCTCCCGGTCACGCCGGCGGAGCGGTCGCCGGGGCACCTCGGTCCCCGACGCGGCCGTCGGCGCGCGCGGTTGGGAGAGAATGCAATGAGCGTGGCGCCCGTAATCCGGAGCGGCGAGCTGGGCGTTGTGACCACGCATCGGCCGCGGGGGGACGACTGGCTCGCCCTGGCCAGCCTGCAGGCGCTGGAGCACGTGGGCGTGGCGCTGATCGTGACCGACGCCCGCGGGGGCGTGCGGGCGGTGAACGAGCGGGGACGGGACCTCCTGCGCTCCGGGTTCACCGTCCTGGACGGGCGCGTGATCGGCGCCGGCCGCGACACGGCTGCGTTCCGAGCGGCCCTCGCCGGGGCGGTCGAGCGGCGCGCGACGTCGACCGTGCGCCTGCGCGCCGCCGACGACGAGGCGGACGGGACGGCGATGCTGGTGACGCCGCTGGAGGCGGGCGACACGGGCGAGGCGCTGGCCGTCCTGATCAGCGCCGGGCCGCCGCAGCCGCTCGCCGGCGACCATCTGCGGCAGGCCTACGAGCTGACGCCGGCCGAGGCCCGGCTGCTGGTCGCCCTGGTCGAGGGCGAGCGGCTGTCCGACTACGCCGAGCGTGTCGGCGTCGGCGTCTCCACGGCGCGCACCCACCTGCGCAGCCTGTTCGCCAAGACCGGCGAAAGCCGCCAGGCGGATCTGATCCGGCGGGCCCTGACGGACCCGGCGCTGCGGCTGAACCTGCCACGTCGCGCGGCCTGACGGCGCGCCGACTACCCCTCACTCCCTGACTCGCGTACCAATGGCCGGCGCGGTCCGCTCCGGCGGAGGTTTCGCGCGCGACGCTTTACGTCGGCTCGCCGCCGGACGGGCGTGGGAGCCGGCGAGGGTGGGGGATCCGGTCTGGAGTTTGAGTCTGCTGGGGCGCTGCGAACTGCGCGCGCCCTCAGGCGCGCCGGCTACGCCCGCCACCCGAAAGGCGCTCGCCCTCCTGGCCTATCTGGTCCGCCAGCCTGAGCGCCGCGCCTCGCGCGAGCGGCTGGCCGCCCTGCTCTGGGCCGAGGTGGACGCGCCCCAGGCGGCGACGAACCTGCGCAAGGCGTTGTCGCTGCTGCGCCGGGAGAGCGAGCGGCACGGCGCGGCGGGCATTCTTGAGCGTGACGGCGACTACGTGCGCGTCGTCGCCGGCGTCCTTAGCGTCGACCTGGACGCGTTCGAGCGCGCGGCGGCCGAGGCCGAGCACGACCCCGACCGGGCCGGCGACGCCGTCGACCTCTATCACGGCGACTTCCTGCAGGACTTCGCTATCCGCGACGCATCCGAGTTCGAGATCTGGATGCTGCGCGAGCGCCAACGCCTGCGCAACCTGGCGTCCGGGCTCATGGCGACCGCCCTGGAGCGCCTGCTGGCCACGGGCGCGTCCGCCGAAGCCGCCGCGCAGGCGGCCCTGCGCGTGATCGCCTTCGACCCGTTCGAGGAGCGCGCCCACCGGGTGCTGATGCGCCTGCACGTGCGCCAGGGCCGCCCGGCGGCGGCGCTGGCGCACTATCGCGACTTCGCCTCGCACATCGGCCGCGAGCTCGGCGTGGCGCCCGAACCCGAGACCCTGCAGCTGTTCAACGAGATCCGGACCGGACGCCGGAAGACGCGTCCGGAACCGGAGACGGAGGCGGCGGGCCCGGACGAAACCGACGCCTTCGTCGCGCCCGAAGCCCCCAGCGCACGCCGCGCGTCCTGGCCGGTGCGCACGCGCGCGCTCGCCGCCGCCGTGGCCGCCGTCGCCGTGCTCGGCGTGATCGGCTTTGCGGCGTCCGCCCGGGCGCCTCGCGTCCCGGCGATCGAGTCCCTGACGCGCGTCCTGTCGGCGCGCTCGAATTTCCACCGGCCGGCCCTGTCGCCCGACGGAAATTTCCTGGTCTACAGCTCCCACCAGCTCACGCCCGGGAACCAGGACCTGTACCTGTTGGCGCTGCGCGGCGGCCGCCCCGTGCGTCTGACCAGCGACGCCGGGGTGGACGAGAACGCCGCCTGGTCGCCTGACGGGACCTCGATCGCCTTCGCGCGACGCTCGCCGGCCGAGGGCGACCTGTGCCGGATCTACACCTACCGCATGCCCGACGGCCCCGAGCGCCTCGTCGGGCGCTGCAAGGCCGTGGCCGACTCCCGGTTGGCGTGGGCGGCCGACGGGCGCGCCCTCTATTTCTCGGACAAGCCCGCGCCGGGCCGCTCCAGCGCGATCTTCCGGCTGGAGCTCGCCACCGGACAGGTCCGCGCCATCACCCAAAGCCCGGACGGCCTTTGGGGCGACGACGAGCCGGCGATCTCCCGCGACGGCCGCAAGCTCGCCTTCCTGCGGCGCGAGACCTGGGCGGCGTCGGACGTGCACGTGGTCGACCTTTCGACCGGCGAAGACCGTCAGATCACCCACGAGGGGGACCGAATCTGGGGGCTGACCTGGGACCGGACCGGCAAGGGGCTGCTGTTCTCCTCCAACCGCACCAGCGACACGGGGCTGTGGTGGGCGCCCCTGTCCGGCGGCGAGGCGCGCCGGGTCTCGAGCGGGCTGCTGGAGTTCCGCTCGCTCTCGTCGTCGCGTGATCGCGACCTTCTGGCGTTCGAGGTCGTCCGCGATCAGACCTACCTCGTCGACAAGGCCCGGCCCTCGGTCGAGCCGGAGCGGATCGGCGCGACCGCGCCGGTCAGCTCGCAGTCTTCCGAGTGGTTTCCCGCCGCGGCCTCGGACGGGGCGCTGGCCTACGTTTCCGACCGCTCGGGGGAGGAGCAGCTGTGGCTCTCGTCGGGCGGCGTGCAGCGTCCGCTGACCGGGTTCCGCAGGGTCACGATCACCGAGCCGCGGTGGTCGCCGGACGGCGCCCGGGTCGTGTTCGTCGTGGCGCGGCAGGGGGGCGGGGACGTCTATGTGGCCGACCGGGCCGGCGCCCTGTTGCGCCTGACGTCGGACGCCGCTGAGGACGCCTCGCCGGTCTGGTCCGCCGACGGCCGGCACGTCTATTTCGCGTCGAGGCGGTCGGGGGCCTGGCGGATCTGGCGCGTGCGCGCCGACGTCGGCGGCCCGGCCGAGGCGGTGACCCGCGACGGGCCGCGCGCAGTGCGCCTCGACCCGCAAGGCCGCGCCCTGTTCGTCATGCTGGACAGCCGGGCGGGGATCTGGCGCATCCCCGTCGAAGACCGCTTGGCCAAGGGGCCGGCCCGGATGTTCGAGGCCGCGCTGCAGCCGGCCGACTGGATGAACTGGGACATCGTCGGCGGATCGCTCTACTTCGCCCGCCGCGCCCCCACCGGCCAGCAGGACCGGATCAGCCGCCGCGACCTGGCGAGCGGACGCGAGACCGCGGTGGCCGACTCCGCCGGCCTGTTCCAGGTGGCGAGCTTCGCCGTGCGTCCGTCGGGCGGCCTGATCCTGACGCGCCGCGAGACGGAAATGAACGTCATGACCGCCGAGCTCGGGCGCAGCCGCTGAGGCGTCCGCCTCGGGGTTCTCGCCTCGCCGCCTCGGGGGTTCACCGCATCGACGCGCGCGGCCGCACGCCCCACCATCGTCCGCTCGGGGGATCGGAGGAGAGCCGCCCATGCACCGCCGCCTGTTCGCCTCGGCCCTGCTCGCGCTCGCGCTCGGCGCCTGCGCCTCCACGCCCCAGGTCAGCTCCGACGTCGCCCCCGGCGTCAACTTCAGCCAGTACAGCACCTACCAGTGGGCCGCCTCGACCATGCCGGCCGGCGTGGACCCGGTGCTGGGCCAGCGCGTGAAAGACGCCATCGACGGCCAGATGGCGGCCAAGGGCTACACCAAGGCCACGCCCGGCAGCCTGATCGTGATGTTCAACATGGGCGCCCACCAGGAGACCGACATCCAGAGCTACGGCGCCTGGGGCCTGGGCCTGGACGTCGAGCAGTACACCGAGGGCGTGCTGAACATCGACGTGTTCGACGCCCGCACCAAGCAGGCGATCTGGCACGGCTCGGCCAAGCAGATCCTCGGCAACAACCCCGATCCGTCAAAGATCACCGGCGTGGTGGTCCAGACCATGGCGAGCCTGCCGCCCCGCGTGGCGCCGCCGCCGGCCGCCAGCGCCGCCGGCGACTAAATCCGCGGCAGGGTCAGGATCGCCGCCAGGCCTCCGATACAGCCGAACAGGCCCAGGACCAGCATGACGGCCCGCACCCAGTGGCGCCGGGTCACCTGCGATATGCCGCCGAAGAACAGGGCGCTGGCCAGCAGCACGGAGGCCAGCACGAACCGGTCCGCGGTCGCCTTCGCGGAGCGGCCGGCGGCGAACTCGTCGCGGGCCTGGCGGACGAGGGCGGCGGATTCCGTCTGGGCGGCCTGCCGGTAGGCCGGCTCGGTGAACGGGGTCGGCGGCGCCGTCTGGGGCGAGCGCGCGCGCGCCGCGCGCCAGGCTTCGAAGTCCCTTGCGAACTCGGGGCGGAACCGCTGGCGGTAGAACTCGGCGCGGGCGTCGTCGCCGGCCGCTTCGGCGTGCAGCCAGTCGTCGAACACCAGCACGTCGACGATCATCATCTGGCCGGCGTGGGCCGACGCCTCGGACGCGTCCACGCGCAGTTCGTCGGCGCGGGTGTAGTGGGCCAACTGCTCGCCGTCCCAGCGCGACGCTTGGTAGCCGGCCCAGGCGGTTAGCAGGCCGGCGGTGGCCAGCACCACCGCGGCGACGATCTCCATGATTTCCGATCGCCGCCTGGCGGCTGCGTCGGCCTCGGTCGCCGCTTCGGGCATGGCGCGGTCACCTGAGCCTTACTGGATCCGCGTGATCTTCGCGCCCTGGACGCCGCCGCCGGCCATCAGGCCCTTCTGGCCGTAGATGAACACGTAGACACCCTTGTCCAGGTTCATGGTCGAGACCTCCTTGGCGTAGGTCTCGTCGGCGACCACCAGGGTCGGGCCGGTGCCCACCTCCCAGCCGTCGGTCTTCTGCAGGTAGGCCAGCGCCTCGTCGGTCATGAAGAACAGGGCGTAGCTGTAGGTCTCCTCGCCGATCTGCAGGCCGTACGAGGCGGAGGTCCAGCGGTAGTAGCCGCCGGGCTGGTTGCGCGCGTAGAGCACCCCTTCGCCGGTCGAGCCGCCGACCACGAAGCCGCCCTTGGTGATCTTGGGGAACACCAGCACCGCCGCGGCCTGGCCGTAGACCTTGCGCGCGGCCGGATTGCTCTCCAGCAGCTTGTCGAGCGCGGCCTTCGCCTGCGCCGGCAGCTCCGGGCTGACGCCGCTCTGGCGCGCCAGGGCCGGTGTTGCGGCGGCGGCCAGCACGAGACCGGCGAGGGTCTCGCGCCGTGAGGTCCAGCCGGGCGTGCGGATCATGACGGCCTCCTGTGTAGCGCGCACCGGAGCATGGGGGCGGGGGGCGGCATATCCGCAAAAGACCTGACCCCGCACGCGGCGCGCCCTGAGCGCGGCGCGC
The DNA here is from genome assembly GCF_014349105.1 of Caulobacter sp. 17J80-11. Taxonomy (GTDB): domain Bacteria; phylum Pseudomonadota; class Alphaproteobacteria; order Caulobacterales; family Caulobacteraceae; genus 17J80-11. The sequence goes on from NZ_JACSJI010000012.1 coordinate 6,009, forward strand.
GCGCCGCCTGGGGCCGCAACGCGCGCCAAACTCCCGAGTTCTTCCGTCGAAGGCGTTCCCTGATCAGGAGTTCGCGCATGCCTGCCCCGACCGCCGATCGTCGCGATGGACGCATGCCCGTGGCGCGCCTCGGCGGCCGTATGCTGGCCGCCCTGGTGGTGGCGGCGGTGGCCGCCTGCGCCTCGCCCGCGCGCCTGCCGGCCGTGCCGACCGCCCTGACGGCGCAGGCGCAGACCGCCGTGCCGAACGCCCGCTACTTCCCCTCCCGCGACGACGCGGCCTTCCGGCAGGAGGCGCTGACGTCCTTCGAGCGGGAGAAGGCCTGGCTGGCCCAGTCGGGCCAGGCGGGAAAACCCCTGCCGCCGGTCGCCTTCCTGGCGGTCTCCGGCGGCGGTGACGACGGCGCCTTCGGAGCCGGCCTGCTGGTCGGCTGGACCGAGCGGGGCGACCGGCCCGAATTCAAGGGCGTGACCGGGGTCAGCACCGGCGCCCTGATCGCGCCCTTCGCCTTTCTGGGGCCGAAGTACGACCACGTGCTGAAGGAGACCTACACCGACGTCTCGGCCAAGGACATCTTCAGCAAGCGGTTCTTTACGGCGGCCCTGTTCAGCGACGCCATGGCCAGCACGGCCCCGATGCACAAGCTGGTCGACCGCTACGTCAACCGGGCCCTTCTGGACGAGATCGCCGCCGAGTACGCCAAGGGGCGGCTGCTCATGATCGGCACGACGGATCTCGATTCCCGCGAGCCGGTGGTCTGGAACATGACCGCCATCGCCGCCAGCAAGGATCCCAAGGCTCTGGACCTGTTCCGCCGCATCATGGTGGCGTCCGCGTCCATTCCCGGCGCCTTCCCGCCGGTGATGATCGACGTCACCGTCGACGGGAAGCGCTACCAGGAGATGCACGTCGACGGCGGCGCCACGCGGCAGGTGTTCCTCTATCCGCCGGCCTTCAATCTGGGTCAGTTCTCGAAGGAGGAGAACGCCGCCCGCACGCGCAACCTCTACATCATCCGCAATGCCCGCTTGGACCCGGAGTGGGCCAGCGTCGACCGGCGCACCCTCAGCATCGCCGACCGGGCGGTCTCCTCGCTGATCGCGACCCAGGGCATAGGCGACCTGGACCGCATCTATCTGACCGCCAAGCGCGACGGCCTGAACTACAACCTGGCCTACATTCCGCGCGAGTTCGACATGCCGCACACCACCCAGTTCGACACGCACTACATGCGCGCCCTGTTCGACTACGGGCACGCCATGGCGGTGAACGGCTATCCCTGGGCGAAGTACCCGCCGGACTACGGCCCGCCGGGCTGAGGGCCGAATAACAGCGGGAGGCTATTTCAGCTCCAGCACCACCGGCCCCGACACCGGATCGGTGACGCCCAGTCCGCCGCCCAGGTCCTCAAGCGTGTCGCGGAAGCTGTCCAGCGTGGCGATCATCTGCGGGCGGCCGGCGGCCAGGGCCTCCATGTCGTCCCACTCGCCGACGATGCAGTAGGCGTGCTCGCCGGTCTTGATCAGGTTGGCGTGCTGCATGCCCGGCCAATCGCGCTTCACGTTGGCGTGGGCCTGCAGAAACTCCTGGTCGCGTCCGGGCTTCACGTGAAAGCGCACGACGTTGAAGGCGGTCATGGCGGATCTCCGCGGCCATGGCGCCCCGGGGGCGGGGCGTCTTGCGAGCCGGTCGTACGACCCGGCGTGCGCGGTTTCCGTTCCCATGAAAAACGCCGCCGCAGGGACTGCGGCGGCGTTCTCGTTTCCAGCTTTCGCCGGCGGTCTCAGATCTTCGCCGGGGCGTAGCGCGGCGTCAGCCAGTGCACCACCGCCAGCGCCACCAGGTAGGTCGTGGCGGCGATGATGAACATCGGCGTGTAGCCGAAGTTCTGCTCCAGCATGGCGCCGACGAACTTCGACATGGCCATGCCGCCCAAGGCGCCGATCATGCCGCCGATGCCGATCACCGAGCCCACCGCCTTCCGCGGGAACACGTCGCTGGGCAGGGTGTAGAGGTTGGCCGAGAAGCCCTGGTGGGCGGCGGTGGCCAGACCGATGATGCCGACCGCGACCCACAGGCTCGACGCCTCGGCCGCGAAGGCCACCGGCACGGCGCACAGGGCGCACAGCAGCATGGCGTACTTGCGCGCGCTGTTCAGGCTGAGGCCGAACTTCATGAGGGTCGAGGACAGCCAACCGCCGGCGACGCTGCCGACGTCGGACATCAGGTAGATGGCCACCAGCGGCGGGCCGAAGTTCTTCAGGTCCAGGCCGTGACGCTTGCCCAGGAAATCCGGCAGCCAGAACAGGAACATCCACCAGATCGGGTCGATCAGGAACTTGCCCAGCGCGTAGGCCCAGGTCTCCCTCACGGTCAGCAGCTTGAACCAGGAGACCTTCTCGGCCGGGTCGGCCGGGTCGCTCTGGATGTAGGCCAGCTCCGCGCTGGAGACCTTCGCGTGCTTGCTCGGGTGGCGGTAGACCATCAGCCAGATCGGCAGCCAGATCAGGCCGGCCACGCCGGTGACGATGAAGGCGCCCTGCCAGCCCAGCGCCAGGTCGGTGACGATCCACGGGATCACCAGCGGAGTGACGACGGCGCCGATGTTGGTGCCGGCGTTGAACAGGCCGGTGGCGAAGGCGCGTTCCTTCTTGGGGAACCACTCGGCCACCGCCTTGATGCCGCCCGGGAAGCCGCCGCCTTCGCCGACGCCCAGCACCATGCGGGCGAAGATGAACTGGTTGAGCGAGCGGGCGCCGGCGCAGGCGATGTGCGCCACCTGCCAGATCAGGAAGGCCAGGCCGAAGCCCCAGCGGGCGCCGATCTTGTCGACGATCCGACCGAAGGCCAGGTAGGCCACCGCGTAGGTGGCCTGGAAATAGAAGACGACGTCGGCGTAGTCGGTCTCGCTCCAGCCGAACGCGTTGGTCAGGTCGCCCTTCAGCAGGCCGATCGTCTGGCGGTCGACGTAGTTGATCACCATGGCGGTGAACAGCAGGCCGACGATCACCCAGCGATAGCGTCCGACGCGCTCGCTGGGGGCGGCGACGCCTGCGGCGACGCCGACCTGTGTCTCGACGCTCAATGAACCCTCCCGGTCCTTGACGGCCCCGCTCCGGGGCCGAGCGCTTCTTCCCGTTCGTTCGTGTCCGTCTTTCCGCCGTCAGGCGGTGCGGACGTTCTTGGTGTCTTGAGTATGAGCCTGGGCCGTCACGGCGACGCAGGCGATATCGCCGCACCCGGCGAACTCGACCCGGCCGGTCTGGCCGGCGACCACGTCGTGGATGCCGGTGGCCGCGCCGGTCGAGATCAGCTGGCCGGCCTTCAGCGGGCGGCCGCGCAGCGCGCAGTGGCGAGCCAGGAATTTCAGCGCGCCCAGCGGGCCGCCGGGCAGGGAGGCCGCGCCGCCGCGGCCGACCGAGACGCCGTCCACGAAGGTCTCGCAGGTCAGGCCGTCCAGGCGCGCGCGCCAGTCGTCCACGCTCGGGCCCAGGATCAGGCCGGCGTTGTTGCCGAAGTCGGAGACGACCACGGTCGGGCCCAGGTCGTTGATGGTGGCCAGCGGGCTGCCGGCGGTCTCGATCCCCGCGTGCAGGGCCCCGACCAGGTCGGCGACCTCCTCGGTGGTCCACTCGACCTTGTCGGCCGGCGCGTCGACGCCGATGCGGAAGACGAACTCGGCCTCGACCGCGGCGAAGCCGCCGGCGAACACCGGGAACGCGACCGCCTCGCCGTTAGCGACCCAGACGGCGCGGCGGAAGATCGGGCCGGCCAGACGGGCCTGGCCGTACTTGTTCTGCAGGGCGTCGGCGATGCGGCCGACCTTCCAGCCGGCCAGCTCGTCAGGCCACAGGCCGATGGCGGCTTCCTGGGAGGCGTAGCCGGTCTCCAGGTCCGCCGGCACGTCGCCGGGGAAGTCGGGCAGGGCGGTCGCCTTCAGGCGCGCCGCTACGAATCGCGCCGCCGTGTCGGCCGGCGCCGACGCCGTCTTTTCGGCCGTTTGAACACCCACCCCGTTACTCCCCTGACTTCGGCGCGTCTTATGCGGCCGTGTTGTTGTGTCTAGAGGAAACCGGTGTCATTTTCAAATGCACCGAGCAAACTGCGGCCCGCCGGCGCTTCCCGCCGTCCGGAGATCGTGGTGAAAAAAGACCGGAGTCGGGGAGTGAAAGCTTTGACTGGAAAGACCTTCGCCGCGGTCGCGGCGCTCTGCGCGCTCGGCCTGGCCGTGCCGGCCGCCGCCGCGGCTCCCACCGCCGCCGCGCCGCAGACGGCCGCTCCCGCGACTCAACTGGCCTTCCCGGGCGCCCAGGGTTGGGCGGCCCAGACGCCGGGCGGACGCGGCGGACGGATCATCAAGGTGACCACCCTGGCCGGCGACGGCCCGGGCTCGCTTCGGGCGGCGATCGAGGCCAAGGGCCCGCGCATCGTCGTGTTCGAGGTCGGCGGGGTGATCGACCTGGGGCGCAAGACCCTGAAGATCTCCGATCCGTTCATCACCATCGCCGGCCAGACCGCGCCCTCGCCGGGGATCACGGTCATTCGCGGCGGCATGGACATCAACGCCCACGACGTGATCGTCCAGCACATCCGCATCCGCCCCGGCAGCGCCGAGCAGGGCTGGATGAGCGGCTGGGACGAGGACGGCGTCTCCACTGGCGGGGCCTACAACGTCATCGTCGACCACTGCACCCTGACCTGGGCCACCGACGAGAACCTGTCGGCCTCGGGCCCGCGCTTCACCGGCTCGACCCCGGACGACTGGCGCGCCGGCACCAGCCACGCGATCACCTTCTCCAACAACATCATCGGCGAGGGGCTGGCCTACTCCGCCCACGCCAAGGGCGAGCACTCCAAGGGCAGCCTGATCCACGACAACGTCTCGGACCTGCTGATCGTCGGCAACCTCTACGCCCATAACTACGAGCGTAATCCGCTGTTCAAGGGCGGGGTGCATGGGGTGATCGCCAACAACCTGATCTACGATCCGGGCCAGCGCGCCATCCACTACAACCTGGCTCCCGAGGAGTGGCAGGACCACGCCTACGAGGTCGGCAAGATGACCGCGGTCGGCAACGTGCTGCGCGCCGGCCCGTCGACCCCGACCGACCGGCTGGCCTTCCTGATGATCGGCGGCTCCGGCGACCTGGAGTACTACGGCAAGGACAACATCGCCGTGGACCAGGTCGGCGAACCGCTGCGCATGTTCGGCAGCTACACCACCTCGTCGGCCAAGATCGTCCAGGCCAAGAAGCCGCCGGTCTGGTGGGATGGGCTGAACCCGATGCCGGCGACCGACGTGCAGGTCTCGGTGTTGCGCAACGCCGGCGCCCGCCCCTGGGACCGCGACATGTACGACGTGCTGCTGATCGCCGAGGTCGCCGAAGGCCGCGGCCAGATCATCGACCACGAGAAGCAGGTCGGCGGCTATCCGGTGCAGGTGCCGACCTACAAGCCGTTCAACGCGGACGACTGGAACCTGAACGACATGACACCCAAGCGGCCCGAGGTCCTCGACCGTCCGGCCGTGCGGAAGGGCACGTGAGCCGGTTCGACCGGCGCGCCGTCCTGATGGGCGGCGCGTCGCTCGCGCTCGCGGCCGGCGTCGGTCCGGCGCTGGCGCAGGCGGCTCCGGCCTTCCCCGGCGCGCTCGGCTGGGCCGCGCGCACGCCGGGCGGCCGCGGCGGTCGCATCATCCGCGTCACCACGCTCGCCAGTGACGGCCCGGGCTCGTTGCGGGCCGCCGTCGCCGAGAAGGGGCCGCGCATCGTGGTCTTCGAGGTCGGCGGGGTGATCGACCTCGACCGCCGCAACATCAAGATCAACGAGCCCTTCCTGACCATCGCCGGTCAGACCGCGCCGTCGCCGGGCATCACCCTGATCCGCGGCGGCGTCGGCGTCTCGACCCACGACGTGGTGATCCGTCATATCCGCGTGCGCCCCGGCGAGGCCGGCCAGGCCAAGAAGAGCGGCTGGGAATGTGATGCGCTGGCCTGCGACCGCGCGCACGACGTGATCGTCGACCACTGCAGCCTGACCTGGGCCACGGACGAGAACCTGTCGGCCTCCGGCCCGCGCTTCGACGGCGCCGATCCGGACGCCTGGCGCGCGGCGACCTCGCGCGGGATCACCTTCTCCAACAACATCGTGGCCGAGGGGCTGTCGAACGCCACCCATTCCAAGGGCGAGCATTCCAAGGGCAGCCTGATCCACGACAACGTCACCGAGGCCCTGGTCGTCGGCAACCTCTACTCCCACAACCGCGAGCGCAATCCGCTGTTCAAGGGCGGGACTGAGGGCGTGGTGACCAACAACTTCATCTACGACCCGGGCAAGCGGGCCGTGCACTACAACCTGCACGCCAAGGAGTGGGGCGAACACCCGTTCCAGCGCGGGCGCCTCGCGGTGGTCGGCAACGTGGTGCAGGCCGGCCCCTCGACGCTGGACGGCCTGGCCCTGTTCCAGCTGGGCGGCGAGGGCGAGCTGGAGCTCTTCGCCCGCGACAACCTGGGGCTGGACCGCACCGGCGCGCCGCTGGCCGTCTTCGGGCGGTTCGGCGACAGCACGCCGGGCCTGATCGAGGCGACCGAAGCCCCGGTCTGGCCGGCCGGCTTCAAGGCCCTGTCGGCGTCGGCGGTGAAGGCGGCCGTGCTGCGCGAGGCCGGAGCCCGCCCGTGGGACCGTGACGCCGTCGACGCCCGCATCGTGCGCGAGGCGGCCGAAGGGACCGGCCAGATCATCGACAGCGAGCAGGAGGTCGGCGGCTATCCGGCGTATGCGGAGACCCGGCGCGCGTTCCGTGAGGCCGACTGGAACCTCGCCGACATGAGCCCGAAGCGGCCCGAGGTGCTGACGGCGGTGGAGTGAGGGGGCGAATGTCAGCTTTGGGTGGTGAGCGGACATTCCGAACGCTAGCGTTGCCGCCGCTAGCGATGGGGCGACGTGATGAGTGTCTTCGATTGGATTCTCGGGCGAGATCGCCCTCGCCGATCAGGGAAAGGCGCGGGTCGCGGGCGAACGTTTCAGTTCAAACCGCGATGGAAGGAAGAACTCGTGGTCACTGGGCCAGGCGGCTCTTTCGTTCTGGAGCTGCCGATGGGAGTTCTCTCCGCGTATCTGCCGACTGAGCAAGCTTGGCGCGGCAAGGCACCGGATTGGGCGATCGATCTTTGGCCCGAACTTAAGAATGACTTGGAGCAGTGGTGTCGCGAGAACCACGCGCAATTCATCATTGATGAGACCGCGACGGTTAATCCAGCCTGAGCCTAATAATGTCCGCTTTGGGTCGAAAGCGGACGTTCGAGATAGCCGCCATCAAGCCTACGGCCGGGCGCCGGCCTACGACATCAACGTCGCTCGGCAGGCTTTGAAGCGCCACGCGCCGTCGACCTTTTCGAGTAGGCAGGCTTCCTCGCGGGCGAAGGTCGGGGTGTAGCCGTAGCTGATCCACGCCACCGCGAGACGGCCGTCGGCGGTGGTCAGCGGCCGGGTGAAGGTCAGCCACTGGTTGGGCTGCGCCTCGTCCGGATCGAAGGAAATTCCGTGCGCGCGCCAGTCGCAGGCGAGCCGGTAGGCGGGGCGGGCGGCGCCGTCGGCGGCGGCCAGCTCGGCGGCCCGCGCCTGCGACAGGCCCAGGTCCTCGTACACCGCGACGTCGCGGGCGACCCACTGCTCCAGGCTTTCGACGTCCTTCGGATCCCAGCCCTTCAGCTTCTCGGCGTAGGCGGCGTGCCGCTCGGCCCGGCTGGCCGCCGGCTCGAGGTCGCGGCGCGGCTCGGGCAGCCGGATCGCCCCGGCCTCGGTGCGCACGGTCAGCTCGCCCTGGGCGACGGCGGCGAGGATGGCGCACTCGTCGGCGGTGCTGACGACCGGCTTCGGCGCGGCTTCGTAGGCGCCCGCCGGCGCGGCCAGCGCGCTCAACCAGGCGGCGGTCAGCAGAACGATCTTCCCCGGCATGGCGCAACCCCCTCTTCGACGAGGCCGGGAGCATAGCCGTTAACGGCGGGGCGCCTCTAGCCCAGCGCCCGATACCGTACGTCCCGGAAGCGCGCCTGGCCGCTCCCCGCCGCGAACAGGGCCGGGCGCAGGCTGAGGAAGTCGCCGGCCGTGTTGTGGTGATAGCCCGACACCTCCATCTGGACGTCGAACTTCTTCCAGGTGCGGCCGTCTCCGCTGTGGTGGAGGGTCACCACGTGGCGGTCGTTGGTCAGGCGCAGCCAGATCTTGCGGCCGTAGCCCTCCGGCGCGCGGGCGTTCCGCTCCAGGCCGTAGCGGTGCATGACGAACCGCTCGCCGGTCCAGCCCAGGCCGCAATAGAGCCGACGGCTGTAGAACAAGAGCACGCCGGCCTGCACGCCGGGCTCGACCTCCAGCTCGACCTCCATCTGGTAGGCCGGATCGCCGGCGACGCAGGCCAGCGGCGAGCAGTCCCGGGGCTGGGCGCCCTTGGCCGCCATCACCAGCGCGCCGTCCTGGCGCGTCAGGCGCGCCGCCTCGCCGGGCGCGGGATCGTAGAAGCCCCACTGCACGCCCAGCTTGTCGGTCGAGAAGTCGTCGGACAAGGCCAGGCCGTGGGTCAGGGCGCTCCCGCCCTTCGGCTTGGGCAAGGGCTTGGACAGGTCGCCGCCCTTGGCCCGGAACCAGCCGTCGGCGGTCCACTCGACCGGATCCAGCAGGCACTGGCGGCCCAGCGTCCAGAAGCCGTTCTCGTAGCCGTGGTAGACCATCCACCAGCCGCCGCCCGGCCCTTCGACCAGGGTGGCGTGGCCGCGCGACCACCACTTCTCGGAGTTGCGCCGGGTGCGGACGATCGGGTTGTCCGGATGGTGCTCCCACGGCCCGTGGATCGAGCGCGAACGCGCGGCGATGACCATGTGGCCGGTCGGCGGGCCGGCCGTGCCGCCGACCGCGGTGACCAGGTAGAACCAGTCGCCCCGGCGCAGCACCTTCGGCCCCTCGGGCGAGAAGCTCTCCACGTCCCAGTCGTCCGGATAGCGCCAGGGATCGTAGACGTGCTCGACCGCGCCTGCCGTGGACAGGCCGTCGTCGGCCAGGCGGATGCGGTCGCCGCCGCTCAGGAACAGCCAGCGCGAGCCGTCCTCGCCCACCGCGTGGCCGGGGTCGATGTGGTCCGGCAGGTGCAGGTCGACCGGTTCGCTCCAGGGACCTGACGGGTGGTCGGCGGTGATGACGTAGATCGAGCGTCCCTCGGGACGGCGCGCGGGAATGTAGAGGAACCAGCGGCCGGCGTGCTTGACCAGTTCCGGCGCCCACACCGAGCCGATCGGCGTCTTCAGGGCGGCGGTCACGGGCGTCCAGTTGACCAGGTCGCGCGAGCGCCAGAGCACCAGGCCCGGATACGCGTCGAACGAGGAGAAGGTCATCCACCACTCGTCGCCGTCGCGCACGATGGTGGGGTCCGGGTGGTCGCCGGCCAGGATCGGATTGAGGAAGCGCCCGTCGCCGAGGTCGGCCTTGCGCTGGCCTTCGGGGCCCTGGCCCCACGAAGGCGCGGCGATCTGCGTCGCAGCGCCGGCCGGGGGTGCGGAGGCGGCGGCTCCGCCGGCGATCAGCGCGGCCAGCGAGCCGCGGCGGGTGAGGTCGACCATCGGGCTGAAGTCTCAGGCGGCGGAAAGGGCGGTGGTCGGGTCCGCGCCCAGCCGCGCGTAGGCGGCCTCGAGCGGACGGCGGAAGCGCGGATCGGCGGCCAACGTCGACGGGAAGACGCTCGTGAGCGCCAGGAAGCGCTCGACCCCGCCGCCGGCCGTGGCGACCTCGGCCAGGGGCCCGGCCAGCGGGTCGACGATCTTCTCGCCCTCGCGCGTGCGCATCTCGACGAAGCGCATCCAGGCGGCCAGCGGCACGACCAGCCGATCGACAGAGCGGCCGGCGCCCAGAGCGTCGGCGATCGTGCCCAGGATGCGAAACGGCAGCTTCTGCGAGCCGTCCCAGGCGATCTGGGCGAGCTGATGCCGGATGGCCGGGTTGCGGAAGCGCTTCAGCACCGCCTCGGCATAGGCGTGAAGGTCCAGGCCCGCCGGCGGCGTCAGGGTGGGCGCGATGTCCTCGAGCATCATGGCCCGCACGAAGCCGGCCAGCTCGGGATCGTTCATCGCCTCCGCCACGGTGGTGTGGCCGCGCAGCAGGCCGGCGTAGGCCAGGGTCGAGTGCGGTCCGTTCAGCAGGCGCAGCTTGGCCCGCTCCCAGCCGCCGACGTCGTCGGTCAGGCTCACGCCCACCGGGGCCAGGTCCGGCGCGTCCGGGCGCATGACGTCCTCGACCACCCATTGCACGAAGGCCTCGCGCTGGATCGGCCAGGCGTCCTCGACGCCGGTGGCCGCAAGCACGCGGGCGCGCAGGGCGTCGTCGGTGGCCGGGGTGATGCTGTCGACCATGGTGCGCGGGAAGCGGCACTCCGCCTCGATCCAGGCGGCCAGGCCGGCGTCGAGCGCGCCCGCGAAGGCCTGTACCGCGTTTCGCAGCCGCACGCCGTTGTCGGCGAGGTTGTCGCAGCTCAGCACCGTCAGGCCAGGCAAGCCGGCCGCCCGGCGCAGCGCCAGGCCCGCGACCAGCCAGCCGATCGCGCTCTTCGGCGCCTCGTCCGGCGCGGTCAGGTCGTGGAAGACGTCCGGGTGGGCGGAATCCAGCACGCCCGCGCCATCCAGGCAGTAGCCCTTCTCGGTGATGGTCAGGGTGACCAGCCGCACGTGCGGCGAGGCCAGGCGGGCCAGCACGCGGCTGGGCGTCTCGGGGGCGACCAGCACCTCGCGGATCGCGCCGATCACCCGGAGCTTCGTCTCCGCCTCCAGCTCGACCAGGGTGTAGAGCCCGTCCTGCGGCTCCAGAGCGTCGCGTACGCCCGGGCTTTTCAGCGACACCGCCGAGATCGCCCAGCGCGGGTCGCGGGCCAGGAGTTCGTCGAAATAGAAGGCCTGGTGGGCGCGGTGGAAGGCGCCGGGCCCGAAGTGGACGACGCCGATCTCCGTCGCGTCGCGGTCGTAGGCGGGCTTGGCGGCGCCGCGGAGCTGGGGCAGGGCGGCTGACGAAAGGCGGCTCACAGCGTCACCCCTTGTTTCCAGACGGCGATCTCGCGTTCGCCGTTCGCCTCGGCGCGGGTTTCGCGGCCCGAGGCGGTGTCGATCACCAGGGCCATCAGCGCGTCGGTCGCGGCCTCCAGCCCGTCGCTGAGCACGCTGCCGGCGTCGAAGTCGATCCAGCGCGGCTTGCGCTCGGCCAGCGCTGTGTTCGACGCGATCTTCAGGGTCGGGGCGGGGAAGCCCAGCGGCGTGCCGCGACCGGTGGTGAACAGGATCACCGTCGCGCCCGCGGCGGTCAGGGCGGTGGAGGACACCGCGTCGTTGCCCGGCGCCTCCAAGAGCGCCAGGCCCGGCCCGCTGATCCGCTCGCCGTAGCGCAGCACCTGGGTCAGGGGCGCGCTTCCTGCCTTCTGCACCGCGCCGAGCGACTTCTCTTCCAGAGTGGTGATGCCGCCCTCGACATTGCCGGGCGAGGGGTTCTCCGACACCGGCTCGCCATGGTCGAGGAAGTAGCGCTTGAAGTCGTTGACCACCTCGACGACGCCGTCGAACACGGCGCGGTCCGTGGCGCGCGCCATCAGCAGGCGCTCGGCTCCGAAGATCTCGGGGATTTCGGTCAGCACCGGCGTGCCGCCGGCCTCGGCCACCCGGTCGGCGATACGACCGACCAGCGGGTTGGCGGTCAGGCCGGAAAAGCCGTCCGAGCCGCCGCACTTCAGGCCGATCACCAGGTCCGACAGGGGGCAGGGCTCGCGCCGGTCCTGCTCGGCGACGGCGACCAGGGCCTCGACGGCGTCCAGGCCGTCCTCGATCTCGTCGTCGGCAAGTTGCGTGTTGAAGGCGCGCAGCCGCTCGGGCGCGACGTCAGCCTCGGCGAGCAGGACGGCCAGCTGGTTGTTCTCGCAGCCCAGGCCCAGGATCAGCACGCCGCCGGCGTTCGGATGGGCGGCCAGGGCGGCGATCAGCTTGCGGGTGTGGGAGAGGTCGTCGCCCAGCTGCGAGCAGCCGAACGGGTGGGGGAAGGCGTGGACGCCGTCGACCCGCCCGGCGAACCGCTGCCCGGCCTTTTCGGCGATCCGGCGGGCGGTGTTGGCCACGCAGCCGACGGTGCACAGGATCCAGATCTCGTTGCGGGTGCCGACCCGCCCGTTGGCGCGGCGATAGCCCAGGAACTCGCCTGTGGCGGCGGGCGCGGTGGTGGCGACCGGCGGCGTCCAGGCGTAGGCGTCCACGCCCGCGAGCCCGGTTGCCAGATTGTGCGTATGCACATGGTCGCCGGCGGCGATGGCCCGCGTGGCCCGGCCGATCGGCCAGCCGTACTTCTTCACCTCCGTCCCGGCAGCGACCGCGTTCACCGCAAGCTTGTGCCCCTTCGGCACGGCGGCGCGGACCTCGATGGGGCGGCCCTCGACAAGGACGCTCTCGCCCGGTTCGAGCGAGCGAAGCGCTGTGGCCACGTCGTCGCCGGGCGCGACGCGGTGCACGGAGGGAAGGGCGGGGGACGCGGACATATGCTCAAGGTAACCGGTGTCATAAATCGCGCAAGCGGTCGTTCGGCCCAGTGGCGTGGACGCGGAGGGGCGGTTATGTAAGGACCGTTGCATTCGTCGGGGCCGAAGTGACCGTCATCAGCAAGACCGCCGCAGGCTCGGCCGAGGGTTCGACCGAGATCGAGCGCGACCGCCGCCGTCCGACCATCAACGACATCGCGCGCCTGGCCGCCGTCTCGAAGAAGACGGTGTCGCGGGTGATCAACGAGTCGCCCTTCGTGAAGGAGGAGACGCGCGCGCGGGTCAACGCGGTGATCGACGAGCTGGGCTACGTGCCCGATCCCCAGGCCCGCGGCCTGGCGTTCCGGCGCTCGTTCCTGATCGGGATGATCTACGACAACCCGAACCCGCAGTACGTCGTGAACATGCAGCAGGGCATCCTCGACGCCCTGAAGGGCTCCGGCTACGAGCTGATCATCCGCCCGGTGGTGCGCTCGGACCCCAACTTCCTCAGCGACATGCGCGCCTTCGTGGAGCGCCAGAAGCTGTTCGGCGTGGTGCTGCCGCCGTCGGTCTCCGAAGACGAGCGCCTGGCCGCCCTGCTGAACGAAATCGACTGCCCCTACGTGCGTATCGCCTCGGTGCCGCTGGACGAGGCCGAGAGCATGGTCGTCACCCACGACCACATGGGCGGCGCCGCGGCGGCCAAGCACCTGCTGGCGCACGGCCACAAGGTGATCGCCCACATTTCCGGCCCGCTGACCTTCCGCTCGGCCCACGAGCGCCGGCGCGGCTTCTGCGAGGCCCTGGCCGCCGCCGGCGTCGGCATGCCCGACGCCTACGTGATGGAAGGCGCCTACACCTTCGAGTCGGGCATGGCCTGCGGCGAGGCCCTGCTGGCCCTGTCGCCCCGGCCGACCGCCATCTTCACTGGCAACGACGAGATGGCCTCGGGCGTGCTGCAGGCCGCCCGCAAGGCCGGCTTGCGCGTGCCCGAGGACCTGTCGGTGGTCGGCTTCGACGACTTCCAGATCGCCTCGCGCCTGTGGCCGCCGCTGACCACGGTGCACGCCCCCACCACCGACGTGGGCCGCATCGCCGCCGATCGCCTCATCCGCGGCGAGGACGACGGCCGCGCCCGTCGCTACGACCCGGATTCGATCCTGCCCTACCTGGTGGTGCGCGAGTCGTCCGGTCCGGCGCCGGCCTGAAGTCAGGCCGAGCCGGTGGCGCTCGCGCCGCCGTCGCCGTCGCTGCTGGCGCCCGCGCCGCCCGAGGTGGGCAGGGCGGTGTTGAACTCGCGGTCGGCGGTGTCGGCGCAGACCAGCAGGGTCGTCTTCAGCTGGTCGCCGGTCATGGCTTTCAACCGCTCGATCCCCCGGTCGGCCCACTGCGCGTTGGAATCCCGCGCGTTCAGCCGGCCGAGGTAGTAGGCGAAGTATATCCTCAGCAGACTGTCTTCCTGGGGATTGTCCAAAGCCGCGACGGCGAAGGCCATGACGGCCATGCAACTGAGATCGCGATCGCTGGTGTCGGTCTGAGCGAAGGCGGGGGTGGTGCCCCAAACGGCCGCCAGTGCGGCCAAGGCCACGGCGGTGCGCCGCATCGGCCACTCCTACTGTGTGTCAGAGGTAACGCGGGCCGGGGAGGATCGTTCGGGCGCGGCCGCGAAGACCGCGAGCACGTTCCGCTTTCCCGTTTACAAATCACAATGACACCGGTTACCAAAGGGGCGAGGAAACACCGGAAGCGCACCAAAATGGCCAAGCCGCTCGTGCTTCATGACGACCGCCTGTTCCCGGCCGAGCCTTCGGCGCGGGCCGTTGCGCGCGAGCTGTATGCGGCGGTGAAAGGCCTGCCGATCATCAGTCCGCACGGCCACACCGATCCGTCCTGGTTCAGCGAGAACGAGTCGTTCGGCAACGCCGCGGACCTGCTGCTGGCCCCCGACCACTACCTCTACCGCATGCTCTACAGCCAGGGCGTGCCGCTGGAGCAACTGCGCGTGCCCTCCAAGCGCGGGCCCTCGGGCGCCGATCCGCGCGAGGCCTGGCGGCTGTTCGCGTCGAACATGAAGCTGTTCCGCGGCACGCCGTCGTGGCTTTGGCTGAACTACGTGTTCGCCGAGGTGTTCGGCTTCGAGATCGCCTTGGACGAGGCCACGGCCGATCTCTACTTCGACACCATCGGCGAAAAGCTGGCGACCGACGCCTTCCGCCCGCGCGCCCTGTTCGAGCGCTTCAACATCGAGGCCCTGGCGACGACCGAAGGTCCGCAGGAAAGCCTGAAGCACCACCACGCCATCCGCGACAGCGGTTGGGGCGGCAAGGTGATCACCGCCTACCGGCCCGATCCCGTGATCGACGCCGAGCACGAGCAGTTCGGCGACGCCATGGAGCGCTTCGCCCAGCTCACCGGCCAGGACGTGTGGAGCTGGCGCGGCTATCTGGACGCCCACCGCCTCCGCCGCGCCGCCTTCATCGACGCCGGCGCGACCTCGACCGACCACGGCCACCCGACCGCGACCACCGCCGACCTGGCCCCCGCCGAGGCGCAGGCCCTGTTCCACAAGATCACCGCCGGGACCTTCACCGCCGCCGAGGCGGAGCTGTTCCGGGCCCAGATGCTGACCGAGATGGCGCGCATGAGCCTGGACGACGGGCTGGTCATGCAGATCCACCCGGGCTCGTTCCGCAACCACAACCGTCTGCTGTTCGAGGCCTACGGCCGCGACAAGGGCGCCGACATCCCGCAGCCGACCGAATACGTGCGCGCGCTGAAGCCGCTGCTGGACCGGTTCGGCAACGATCCCAAGCTGTCGGTGATCGTCTTCACGCTCGACGAGACCAGCTATGCCCGCGAACTGGCGCCGCTTGCCGGCCACTATCCGATCCTGAAGCTGGGCCCGGCCTGGTGGTTCCACGACAGCCCGGAGGGCATGCGCCGCTTCCGCGAGCAGACCACCGAGACGGCCGGCTTCTACAACACGGTCGGCTTCAACGACGACACCCGCGCCTTCCTGTCGATCCCGGCCCGCCACGACCTGGCCCGCCGCGTCGACTGCGCCTTCCTGGCGCGGCTGGTGTCGGAACACCGCATGACGGTCGAGGAAGCGGCGGAAACCGCCGTCGACCTCGCCTACAACCTGCCCAAACGGGCCTACAAGCTCGACCAGACGTCGCCGGCCGGCGCGCTCGCGCCCGCCGCCTGAGGAGTCCCTTCGTGTTCAACAAGACCTACCACGCCACCCACCCCGACATGATGCAGGGCGCCAGCAATGACGACCTGCGCGCGCGCTATCTGGTGGAGGGCCTGTTCGCCGCCGACGCGATCGCCCTGAACTACACCCACAACGAGCGCATGGTGCTGGGCGGCGCCGCCCCGGTGTCGAAGACCCTCAGCCTGCCGGCCCAGACCGAGCCGGCCTCGGCCGCCGGCAAGCCGTTCCTGGAGCGCCGCGAGCTGGGCGTGGTCAATGTCGGTGACGGCGCGGGCAAGGTCAGCGTCGACGGCGTGGTCTACGACCTGCAGCCGAAGGACGGCCTGTACGTCCCGATGGGCTCGGCCGAGGTGACTTTCTCGTCGAACGACGCCGTCAACCCGGCCAAGTTCTACCTGGTCTCGACCCCGGCCCACACCCGCTACGAGGTGGTGAAGATCTCCATCGACCAGGCGGTGCCGCTGGAACGCGGCGCGCTGGAGACCTCCAACGAGCGGACCATCTACCAGTACATCGTCCCGGCCACCTGCAAGTCCTGCCAGCTGCTGCTGGGCCTGACGATCCTGAAGCCGGGCAGCGTCTGGAACACCATGCCGCCGCACCTCCACGACCGCCGCTCGGAGGTCTATTTCTACTTCGGCCTGAAGGCCGACGAGCGGGTGTTCCACTTCATGGGCGAGCCCGACCAGGCCCGTCACATCGTCATGGCCAACGACGAGGCGGTGATCAGCCCGCCCTGGTCGATCCACATGGGTTCGGGCACCTCGAACTACGCCTTCATCTGGGCGATGGGCGGCGAGAACCTCGACTACACCGACATGTGCGTCCTCGACATCTGTCAGCTGAAGTGAGGGTGGACGTGAGCAACCCCTTCAGCCTGGAAGGCAAGGTCGCCGTCGTCACCGGCGCCAACACCGGCCTCGGCCAGGGCGTGGCGGAGGCGCTGGCGAAAGCCGGCGCCGACGTCGTCGCCGTCGGCCGTACGCCGCCGGCCGACACTGAAGCCGCGGTGAAGGCCGCCGGCCGGCGCTTCCACGCCATCTCCGCCGATCTCGGCTCTATCGAGCCGGTCGAGCGCATCGTGCGCGAGACGGTGGAGACGTTGGGCGGCCTCGACATCCTGGTGAACAACGCCGGCATCATCCGCCGCGCCGACGCCATCGACTTCACCGAGGCCGACTGGGACGCGGTGATGGACGTCAACCTGAAGACGGCCTTCTTCCTGTCTCAGGCGGCGGCCCGTCACATGCTGAAGAACGGCGGCGGCAAGATCATCAACATCGCCTCGATGCTGTCCTTCCAGGGCGGCATCCGCGTGCCGTCCTACACCGCCTCCAAGAGCGGCATCGCCGGCCTGACCAAGCTTTTGGCCAACGAGTGGGCGGCCAAGGGCGTCAACGTCAACGCCATCGCGCCGGGCTACTTCGAGACCAACAACACCGAGGCCCTGCGCAAGGACGAGAGCCGCAATCGCGACATCCTCGCCCGCATCCCGGCCGGCCGCTGGGGCGACCCCTCGGACCTGGGCGGCGCGGCGGTGTTCCTGGCCTCGCGCGCCGCCGACTACGTGCACGGAACCATTCTGCCGGTGGACGGGGGATGGTTGGCGCGTTGACCGGATTGTCGGCGGCGAGGGCGGAGACGTCGGCGCCGCCGACCAGCCGTCACGTGCGCCAGAACGTGAGCCTCCTCGCCGGCCTGCTCGGCGAGGCGATCCGCTATCTCGACGGCGAGGCCGCCGCCGCCCTGGTCGACGGGGCGCGTACGGCCGCAGCCAAGGGCGAGGCCCGCTTCGACCAGCTCAGTGCAGAGGACGCGGTCTATCTGGCCCGTGCCTTCGCCTGCCATGCGATCCTGGGCGCCGTCGCCGAGGACGTCGCGGGCCGCAGGCGACACGCCGAATTCGAAGCCGGTCCGAACGACCGGCCGCTGTCCCTGCCGGCGGCGGTCGCCGCCTTGAAGGGCGAGGGCGTCTCGGCCGAGGAGATCACTGAGGCGCTAGGGCGGCTGAACGTCGTCCCGGTGCTGACCGCCCATCCCAGCGAAATG
This sequence comes from Caulobacter sp. 17J80-11, assembly GCF_014349105.1. Classification (GTDB taxonomy): domain Bacteria; phylum Pseudomonadota; class Alphaproteobacteria; order Caulobacterales; family Caulobacteraceae; genus 17J80-11. The sequence continues at coordinate 23,804 of NZ_JACSJI010000012.1, forward strand.
CGCCGGCGCAGCGTGCTGGACCGCGAGGGCGAGATCTCGCGCCTGCTGTCGCTGCGTCGCCACCACAATCCGCGCGACGTCGACCGCCGCATCCAGGACGAGCTGTTCCGCGAGATCGCCATCCTGTGGAAGACCCGCCTGCAGCGGCCCGAGCGCATCACCGTCGACGACGAGGTGCGCAACACCCTCTCGATCGTGCGCCGTTCGATCCTGCCGGCCCTGGTCGAGCTGTACGAGCGCTGGGCGGTCGAACTGGAGGACGACGACCTGCCGGTGGTCCTGCGACTGGGCTCGTGGCTGGGCGGCGACCGCGACGGCCACCCGGGCGTCGACGCAGACACGCTTGAGCGGGCGCTGCGCCGCCAGGCCGGTCTGATCCTCGACTTCTACGCCGCCGAGGTGCGCCGGCTGTCCTCGGACCTGGCCTTCTGTTCGGGCCTGATCAGCGTCTCGCCGGAGGTCGCGGTCATGGCCGAGCGCTCCGGCGAGCACTCCGTCCACCGCGCCGACGAGCCCTACCGGCGCGCCCTGTGCGGGATGGAGCGGCGTCTGAGCGCCACCCGCGCGCGCCTGTACGGCGAGAAGGTGGCCGGCCCCTCCTACGACGGTCCGCAGGATTTCATCGCCGACCTGGAGACCGTGCGCGCCTCGCTGGTCGCCAACGGCGGCGAGCGGCTGGTCGGGGCGGCGCTGAAGACCCTGCTGAAGATCGCGCGCGCCTGCGGATTCCACCTGATGTCGGTGGACCTGCGCCAGAACGCCGACGTGCACGAGCGGGTGATCGCCGAACTGCTCCAGAAGGCGTCGCCGGGACCCGACTACCGCACCCTCGACGAGCCCGAACGGGTGCGCCTGCTGCTGCAGGAGCTGGCCCACGAGCGGCCGCTGCGCTCACCCTTCGCCCGCTATTCCGACGAGACGGAGCGCGAGCTGAAGGTGTTCGACGCCGCCGCCGAGGCCCTGCGCCGGTTCGGCCCGCAGGCGCTGGGCGGCTACATCGTTTCCAAGTCGGAGAGCGTCTCCGACATCCTCGAGCCCTACGTGCTGTTCAAGCAGGCCGGCCTGGTGGTCGGCGGGACCGAGCCGGCCGCCTCGCTGCGGGTCGCGCCCCTGTTCGAGACCATCGACGACCTGGCCCGCGGGCCGCAGGTCATCGCCGACTGGCTGGCCCTGCCTGCCGCCCGCCCGCTGCTGGGCGAGGCGGCGGTGCAGGAGGTGATGATCGGCTATTCCGACTCCAACAAAGACGGCGGCTATGTCGCCTCGCGCCGGGCGGCGTGGGAGGCGGCCTCGAGCCTGGCCCAAACCTGCGCGGACGCCGGCGTGCGGCTGCAGCTGTTCCATGGCCGCGGCGGCTCGGTCGGCCGCGGCGGCGGCTCCGCGTCCGAGGCCATGCTGGCCCAGCCGCCGGGTTCGGTGCGAGGGCGTGTGCGCCTGACCGAGCAGGGCGAGATGATCGCCCGGAAGTTCGGCGACGCACCCACCGCCCGGCGCAATCTCGACAGCCTGGTCGCCGCCGTGGCCCTGGCGTCGCAGACGCGCGGCGGGGAGGGGAGGGCGCCTGCGCCCCAGTCCGCCGCCCTGGCCGGCCTGGCGCAGGAATCCTTCGCCGCCTACCGGGCGCTGGTCTACGACGACCCGGCCTTCGAGGACTTCTTCTGGAGCGCTACCCCGATCGCCGAGATCGCGGGGCTGAAGATCGGCAGCCGCCCGGCCTCGCGCAGCGCGTCGCGCAGGATCGAGCACCTGCGGGCCATCCCCTGGGTGTTCAGCTGGTCGCAGGCGCGGTTCATGCTGCCGGGCTGGTACGGCTTCGCCACAGGGGTGCGGCGCTCGGGCCTCTCCACCGCGCGGCTGGGCGACCTCGCCGCCGAGTCGGAGTTCTTCGCCGGCCTGCTCTCCAACATGGAGCAGGCCTTGGCCCAGAGCGACATGGACGTGGCGGCCCGTTACGCGGCTCTGTTCCCGGACCAGGAGGCGTCGAGGCGCATCTTCGACACGATCCGGCGTGAGCACGACGAGGCCTGCGCGCTGGCCTTGGCGGCCCGGGGCGGGACTCGCCTGCTCGACAACCAGCCGCACCTGGCCGAGTCGGTCGAGCTGGGGGCGGCGGTGCTGGATCCCTTGAACGGCCTGCAACTGGAGCTGCTGGCGCGGCGGCGCCGGGGCGACGAGTCGGCCGCCGTGACGCTGGGCGTGCAGCTGACGGTCAACGGGATCGCGGCGGGCCTGCGTAACACCGGTTGATCACATCTGTGGCGGTTGTGTGACAGTCTGGTCGTTTCCCGACGGCCCCGCTCTTGCCACTTTCCAGACTCAAGCGTTAGGGTGATTGATACCGGTGTCAGAAGAACACGCCTCGCCGATTGACACCGGTGTCAGAACGAGCGGGGCACAGGGACGAGCGTCGACGTCTTTCTAAGACGTGATGCGGGAACATCATCCGTCGAGCGTGCGAGTCACGTACGGCGGGCGCGAGGGGGGATTTATATGTCCAAGTTCACTGAGCGGCGCGCGCGCGCGCTACGATACGGCGTCGCCGTTTCCGTGATCGCCGCCGCCATGGGCGTGGCCGGCGCGGCCGCGGCCCAGAGCGCGCCGGCCGACGACGCCGAGAGCTCCGTCGAAGAAGTGGTGGTCACCGGCTTCCGCGGCAGCCTGCGCCAGGCCATCGACGTCAAGCGCCAGGAAACCGGTGTCGTCGACGCCATCATGGCCGAAGACATCGCCGACTTCCCCGACCTGAACCTGGCGGAATCGATCCAGCGCGTCCCGGGCGTCGCGATCGACCGTGACGCCGGCGAAGGTCGTTCGATCACCGTCCGCGGCCTGAGCGCCGACTTCACCCGCACCCGCATCAACGGCATGGAGGCCCAGGCCACCACCGGCGGCACCGACAGCTCCGGCGGCGCCAACCGCGGCCGCGGCTTCGACTTCAACGTCTTCGCGTCGGATCTCTTCAACAGCATCAAGATCTCGAAGACCGCCGCGGCCGAGACCGAAGAGGGCTCGCTCGGCGCTACGGTCGACCTGCAGACCTCGCGTCCGTTCGACTACAAAGACTTCACCATGGCCGGGTCGGCCCAGTACGGCTACAACGACCTGTCGCAGGAATACGACCCGCGCCTGGCCTTCCTGATCAGCGACCGCTTCGCGGACGGCAAGTTCGGCGCCCTGCTGTCGGTGGCCTACGGCAAGCGCAACCTGATCGAAGAGGGTTACAGCTCGGTGCGTTGGGACAACGGTCCCAGCAGCGGCGGCTTCTGCAGCCCCGTCGGCCACGTGCCGATCAACCCGACCGGCAGCTCCAACGGGGCCAGCGCCACCAACTGCTCCACCGGCAACCCGCGTCTGGCGAACACCCCCGGCAACCAGGCGATCTACGATCTGGCCACCGGCACCACGGCGTCGCCGGTGTTCCACCCGCGCCTGCCGCGTTACGGGCGTCTGACCCACTCGCAGGATCGCCTCGGCGTCACCGGCGCCCTGCAGTGGCGCCCGGCCGACTCCACCCTGATCAGCTACGAGCTGCTGTATTCGAAGCTCGACGCCACCCGTCAGGAAGACTTCCTCGAGGCCCTGTCGTTCAGCCGTAACGCCTCGGCCGGCGGCAAGACCCAGATCAACGTGCTGGACGCCGCGGTCGACAACGGCATGCTGGTCTACGGCCTGTTCGACAATGTCGACGTGCGCTCGGAGTCCCGCTACGACGAGCTGTCGACCGAGTTCACCCAGCACACCCTGTCGCTGGAGCACGACTTCACCGACAGCCTGCACGCCAAGGCCTATGTCGGCCAGGCGGTGTCGGACTTCAGCAACCCGATCCAGACCACGGTCACCTTCGACCGGACGAACACCGACGGCTATTCGTGGGATTACCGGCAGAACAGCAACCTGCCGCTGATCGACTACGGCTTCGACGTCACCGATCCGACCGCCTGGTCGTGGATCGGCGCCGGCGCGCCGGCCACCGCCCTGCCGACCTCGGAAATCCGCCTGCGTCCGAACGGGGTGAAGACCACCTTCCGCACCGCCCAGTTCGACCTGGCCTGGGATGTCGAGGACAACGTCACGCTGAAGACCGGCGTGAACTACAAGACCTTCCAGTCGGACTCGTACGACTTCCGCCGGACCCTGGAGACCTCCGTGCCGGCGCTGCCGGCCGGCACGACCCTGGCCGACATCTCGAACGTGCTGACCGGCTTCGGCCGCAACCTGGGCGCGCCGTCCGGCATCGACACGGCGTGGCTGCGTCCTGACCTCAACGCGATCGCGGACCTCTACAATATCTATTGTAACTGCGACACCGGCGTGCCGGGCGGCGACTTCCGCCTGACCAGCATCACCAACGGCAACGCCCGCGGCGGCAACCGCTCCGTCGAGGAGAAGGACCTCGCCGCCTACGTCCAGGTCGACTTCCGCACCGACCTGCCGATCTGGGACATGGGCCTGCGCGGCAACTTCGGCATTCGCCAGGCGAAGACCGAGATCTACGCCGAGGGCTACAGCTCGCAGGGCGGCGGCACCCTGGTGTGGGGCAAGCACGACTACACCGACACCCTGCCGTCGCTGAACCTGGCCCTGGACGTGACCGACGACATCGTGGTCCGCTTCGGCGCCGCGAAGGTCATGGCGCGCCCGCAGATCGGCAACACCCTGGCCGGGACCAACTACCTGGTGCCGACCACCTCGCTGGCCACCACCGGCACGACCTACACCGCCAGCAAGGGCAACGTGGAGCTGGAGCCGTTCCGCGCCAACACCCTCGACCTCAGCTTCGAGTGGTACTTCGCGCCGGAATCGCTCTTCTCGGTGGCGCTGTTCTACAAGGACATCGACTCCTACATCCAACTGCAGCGCCAGGACCTGCTGTACTCCCAGCTGAGCACGATCGATCCGGTCGCGTTCGACCCGGCGTTCTGCCCGGGGCCGATCCCGGGCGACCCGGCCAAGTGCTCCGCCAACTCGACCTTCCAGTACACCACGGCCTTCAACACCGAAGGCGGGCCGCTGAAGGGCTACGAGATCAGCTTCCAGCAGCCGTTCACCTTCCTGCCGGGCCCGTTCGACGGCCTGGGCGTGCAACTGAACTACACGCACGTCGAGTCCGAGATCGACTACTGCGCCAACGCGCTCTGCACGACCGTCATCACCAACGACATGGCCAGCCTGTCGCCGGAATCCTACAACGCGACGCTGTATTACGAGACCGACAAGCTCAGCGCGCGCGTCTCGGCGGCGTCCCGCGAAGGTTATCTGCAGAACGTTCCTGGGCGTAACAACAACTCCCTGGAAGGCAAGCAGGGCACCTTCAACGTCGACGTGTCGGCTTCGTATCGGTTCACCGACAACTTCACCGTGACGTTCGAAGGTCTGAACCTGACCGACGAGTTCAACGCCCAGTGGGTGGGCGACGAAACGCGCGAAAGCACGTCCGTCTATCACCACACCGGTCGCCAGTACTACTTCGGCTTCCGTTACAAGTACTAAGCGTACCCGTTTCCTCCTGAAACGAGAGGGGGCGTCGGGTTCGTCCTGACGCCCCTTACTTTTTGCCCGCGGCCCGTCAGTCTGGGCCGTTCTTTCGAGGAGCGCTTCGCGTGAACCCGTCCCGAGACGTCGTCTGCTTCGGCGAGGTGCTGATCCGCCTCACGGCGCCGGGAGCCGAGCTTCTGCTCCAGTCCAAGCGGCTGGAGGTCTGCTTCGGAGGAGCGGAGGCGAACCTGGCGGTGTCCCTGGCCCGCTTCGGCTGGCGCGCCGGGGTCGCCAGCGTGCTGCCCGACAACGCCCTGGGCCGCGCCGCTCTGGACGAACTGCGCCGCTATGGCGTGGATGTCTCCGGCCTGCGCTTCGCCGAGGGGCGCATGGGCCTCTACTTCCTCCAGCCCGGCGCGGTGCTGCGCCCGGCCGAAATCACCTACGACCGTGCGGGCTCGGCCTTCGCCGAGGCCCCGGCCGACCTGATCGACTGGGACCGCGAGCTGGCTGGTGTTCAATGGCTGCACCTGTCGGGCGTGACGCCGGCGGTCGGTCCGAACTCCGCCGCCGCGGCGCTGAACGCCGTGGCCGCCGCCCGTCGCCAGGGCGTGAAGGTCTCCTTCGACGGCAACTACCGCGCCAAGCTCTGGGCCGCGTGGAAGGGCGACGGGCCGGCGGTGCTGAAGGAGCTGATGTCGGGCGCCGACCTCGCCTTCGTCGACGACCGCGACATCGCGCTGGTGCTGGGCCGCGCCTTCACCGACGAGGACGCGGCCGCGCGCCGGAGAGCCGCCGCCGAGGCCGCCTTCGACGCCTTCCCGCATCTGCGGCGCATGGCCTCGACCTTCCGGACCACCCACGGCGTCGACCACCACGAGCTGTCGGGCGTCATGTTCACCCGCGGGGGCGGGGAGGTGCGTACCGGATCCTTCCACCTGACCGGCGTGGTCGACCGCATCGGCGGCGGCGACGCCTTCGCGGCCGGCCTGATGCACGGCCTGCTGTCGGGGATGGACGACCGCGCCGCCCTCGACTTCGGGGTCGCGGCCGGTTGCCTGAAGCACGCCGTCCCCGGCGATTTCAATCTGGTCGGCGCCGCCGAGGTCGAGGCGCTCCTCGCCGGCGGCGGCCTCGACGTCCGGCGCTGAGCACTTCCCCATGCCCAAGTCCGTATTCACCGACGCCTACCGCCTCCTCATCGAGGACCTGGTCGCCGCAAGGCGCGCCAAGAAGGTCAGCCAGGCCGAGCTGGCGTCGCGGCTCGCCAAGGTGAAGTCCTTCATCGCCAAGGTCGAACGCCGCGGCCGCCGCCTCGACGTGCTGGAGTTCTGCGCCGTCTCGCGCGCGCTCGGCTACGACGAGTCCGAACTGCTGGCCCGCGTGGTCGCCAGGCTGCCCCGCGAAATCGAGATCTGATCGCGCAGGGGACCGCCGCCTGACCGGCTTCCTGCCGCGAACGCGTCGCCCCTTGTCGCGCCCGGAGCGCGGCTATATGTCGAATATACGTTTCGTATATTCGAGGGCGGCCCGTGGGCATCGTGAACATCGAGGACGAGCTGCACGAGCAGCTGCGCCGGGCCAGCAAGGCGTCCTACCGGTCGATCAACGGCCAGGCGGCGTTCTGGATCAGGATCGGCATGCTCTGCGAGCTGAACCCGGAGCTCACCTTCCAGGAGCTGGTCGCGCGCGAGCTGAAGGCGGCCGGCGTCGACGCGCCGGATCTCGCGCCGGCCGTCCCATGACCAAGACCCCGGCCGAGGTCGAGCTGATGGCCGACGCGGGGCGCCTGCTGGCCTCGGTGTTCGCGCACCTCGACGCCCTGCCGCTGGCGGGCCTGAGCACGCTGCAGGTCAACGACCTGGTCGAGGCCTTCATCGTCGGGCGGCTGGGCGCCCGGCCGGCCAGCAAGGGCCAGTACGGCTACGGCTTCGTGCTGAACAGTTCGTGCAACGAGGTCGTCTGCCACGGCGTGCCGTCCGCAGACGAGGTCCTGCGGGACGGCGACATCGTCAACTTCGACATCACGCTGGAGAAGCACGGCTTCATCGCCGACTCCAGCAAGACCTACCTGATCGGCGACGTGGCCCCCGTGGCCCGGCGGCTGGTCCGCGCCACCTACGAGGCCATGTGGCAGGGCATCCGCGCCGTGCGCCCGGGCGCGAAGCTGGGCGACATCGGCCATGCCGTCGAGCGCCACGCCAAGCGCAACGGCTATTCGGTCGTGCGCGACTACTGCGGCCACGGCATCGGGCGCGAGATGCACGAGGCGCCGCAGGTGCTGCACTTCGGACGGCCGGGCACGGGCCTCACCCTGCGCGAGGGCATGGTCTTCACCATCGAACCCATGCTGAACCAGGGCCGCCGCGCGGTCCGCACCGAAGACGACGGCTGGACGGTGGTCACCAGCGACGGAAAGCTCTCCGCCCAGTTCGAACACACGGTCGCGGTCACCCGCGACGGCGTGCGCGTTCTGACCCTGCGGCCGGAGGAGGGCAGGGCGGCGGCGTAGGCGGGTGCGCCCCCGCTCACCCCGCCGGCGCGATCGTCAGCTCCGCTTGCAGCCGCAGCGGCCGGTCGACCGGCACGGCGTAGGGCGTGCGGCCGGGGAAGGCGCAGGTCTGCATGCTGAGCTCGCGGCGCAGCACCCACCTGTTCAACGGCGCGCCCTGGGCGCGACAGGCGAGGGTGACCTTCCAGTTCGGCAGGCCCTCTTCTTTCGGCCAGGCGAAGGTCAGGGCCTCGCCGGCGGCCAGCACGGCGTTGGTCGGCTCGACCGCCTTGCCGTCGGAAGCGAAGCTCAGCTTGTCGTTGTGCACGAAGCGCACCGAGAAGCCGCTGTACTCCTTCTCGTCGTCGGTGCCGGCCAGCGCCAGGCCGGGCTGAAGCGCGGTCAGGGTGGTGTCGAAGGCCAGCTTGCGCGCGCCCTTCTTCAGCTTCGGCACGGTGACCACGGTGGTCTCGGCGAACAGCAGGGTGTGTTCGCCGCCGGCGGTCGAAACCCAGTCGGTCTTCACGGTCAGCCGCACCGAGCCGTCCGGCTGGGGCGCGTACTCCACGCCCTTGGACTGGAAGGTGACGTCCTTCATCACCCAGGTGTCGCCGATCTGGACGCCGTCCTTCAGGATCCGCCGCCAGGCCCAGTAGACGCCGCGCTGGTGCAGGTGGTCGGCCGGCCGGTCCTCGGTCAGCACCGTGCCGTCGGGCGCGTACAGCGGCTGGACGTAGTTCAGCCGCCAGGGCTCGGCCGCCGCATCGACCGGGGCGGTGCGGTAGAACAGCACCGGTTGCGCCTCGTCCAGGATCTGCACGCCCGACGGCCCGATCTCCGCATGCAGCGGGCCGCCGGCCCAAGCCGGGGCGGCGAACAGGGCGGAGGCCGCGAGCAGGGCGGCGATGAAGCTCTTTGGGCGCATGGGCGGCATCTCGCGCGGTAACCGGTGTCATTTTCAGCATAGCCGTTCGCGCGGCGGGAGCCAGCCCTCACGAGACGCGGAACTCGCGCCCCGGTCTCGCCTGTTCTCGGACGGGAGTCGCGCATGAAGCTTGTCGTTTTCGGCCTGACCATCAGTTCGTCCTGGGGCAACGGCCACGCCACATTGTGGCGGGGGCTGGTCCGCGCCCTGGCCGCGCGCGGCTGCAAGGTGGTGTTCTTCGAGCGCGACGTTTCCTGGTACGCCCAGCACCGCGACCTGGCCGAGCCGCCCGGGGCCGAGCTGATCCTCTATTCCGACTGGGACAGCGTGCGGGGCCTGGCCGAGCGGCACGTGCGCGACGCCGACGCGGCGATGGTCACGTCGTATTGCCCCGACGCGCGGGCGGCGTCGGACCTGGTCTGCGAGCGGGCGGTGCAGGCCCTGTTCTACGACATGGACACCCCGGTCACCCTCTCGCGCCTGGAGGCCGGGGAGGCGGTCGACTACCTGCCCGCGCAAGGCCTGGACGCTTTCGACCTGGTGCTGAGCTACACCGGGGGGCGGGCCCTGACCGAGCTCAAGCGGCGGCTGGGCGCGCGCCGCACCGCGCCGCTGTACGGCCACGTCGACCCCCAGACCCACCGGCCGACCGCGCCGCGCGAGCGCTTCCGCTGCGCGCTGTCCTACCTGGGCACCTTCGCCGGCGACCGCCAGGCGACGGTGAAGACCCTGTTCGCCGAGCCGGCCCAGCGCCGGCCCGACCTGCGTTTCGTGCTGGGCGGCTCGGGCTACGGCGCCGACTTTCCGTGGTCGGACAATATCTGGTTCATGGACCACGTCGCCCCGCCGGACCACGCGGCCTTCTTTTCCTCCTCGGCCCTGACCCTGAACGCCACGCGTCGCGACATGGCGGCCATGGGCTGGTGCCCGTCGGGGCGGCTGTTCGAGGCGGCCGCCTGCGGCACGCCGGTGCTGAGCGACGCCTGGGAGGGGCTGGACAGCTTCTTCACGCCGGGGCGGGAGATCCTGATCGCGAACGACGCCGACGACGCCCTGGCCGCGCTGGACCTGGGCGAGACCGAGCTGGCCAAGGTCGGGCGCCGCGCCCGCGAACGGGTGCTGGACGAGCACACCTCCAGCCGCCGAGCGCATGAGCTGTTGACCCTGCTGTCGTCGCGCACCACCGGGCCGGCGGCCGAGACCGGCCTGGCGAGGGGGCTTTAGAGCATGTGGGGCATCGTTCCCGCCGCCGGCCAGGGCACCCGCATCCAGCCGCTGGCCTTCTCCAAGGAGCTGCTGCCCGTCGGCGTGCGCCGCGAGGGCGCCGCCGAGCGCCCCCGCGCCGCCAGCGAATACCTGCTGGACCGCCTGGAGCGGGGCGGGGCGACCAAGGTCTGCTTCGTCATCGCGCCGGGCAAGACCGACATCCTGCGCTACTACGGCGCCCGGGTTGGCCAGCTCGATCTCGCCTATGTGGTCCAGCCCGCGCCGGCGGGCCTGTGCGACGCGGTGTTCCGGGCCCTGCCGCTGATCCATCCGGACGAGCCGGTGGCGGTGGGCCTGCCCGACACCGTCTGGTTCCCGGAGGACGCTCTGGCGCGCCTGCCCGACGACCGCCTGGCCTTCCTGCTGTTCCCGGTCGACCGGCCCGAGAACTTCGACGCGGTGCTGACCGACGCCGACGGGCGGGTGCGCGAGATCCAGGTGAAGTCGCCCGACGCCCAGACCCGCTGGGTCTGGGGCGCCTTCAAGATGCCCGGACGGGTGTTCCACGCCCTGCACGCCCTGTGGCTGGAGCGCGACCGCGAGGACGAATACTTCGGCGGCCTGATCAACGCCTGGATCGCCGGCGGCGGCGAGGCGGTCGGCGTCCCCGCCGGCGCCCGCTACGTCGACGTCGGCACCCTGCATGGATACCGCGAGGCGCTTAGTTTGCTGTCGGACACTCAGGAGGCCTAGCTCAGGGTCATCCCACACGCCGCCAGGTGCCCCGCCAGCTCCGCGCGCACTCGTTCCAGGCCTTCCGGGCTGTCAGCTTCGCAGCGGCAGGTCAGCTTGGCCTCGGTGCCTGAGGCGCGTAGCAGCCACCAGCCGTCGGCGGTGTCGATGCGCAGGCCCAGCGCCGGGTCGACCTCCGCGCCGGCCCCGTTCAGGCGCGCGGCCACCGCGGCCACCACCGCCGCCTTGCGCGGCTCGGGGCAGGGCAGGCGCAGCTCCGGCGTGGAGAAGGCCGGCGGCAGGCCGTCGCGGAAGGCGGTCAGGTCGCGGCCCTGCGAGACGGCGACGAGCACCCGCACGGCGGCGTAGAGCGCGTCGTCGACCCCGTTCCAGTCGGCGCCGAAGAACACGTGGCCGCTCAGCTCGCCGGCCAGGGCCGCGCCGTGGCGGCGCATGGCCTCGCGCACCAGCACATAACCGGATGGCGCCATCTCGGCCCGACCGCCCGCGCGCGCCACGCCGTCGAACACCACCCGGCTGCACTTGACGTCGGCGACCACCGTCGCGCCCGGCCGGCCCGCGAGCAGGTCCTGCGCCAGGAACAGCAAGAGCTGGTCGGCCCACACCGTCCGGCCCTTGGCGTCGACCACGCCGATGCGGTCGCCGTCGCCGTCGAAGGCCAGCCCAAGGTCGCAGCCCTCGCGCACGACCAGCTCGGCCAGGTCGGCCAGGTTGGCCTCCACCGCTGGGTCCGGATGATGGTTGGGAAACCGCCCGTCCACCTCGGCGTGGATCACCCGGTGCTCGCCGGGCAGCCGCGCGACCAGCCGCTGGACGGCCGGCCCGGTCGAGCCGTTGCCGCAATCCCACGCGACCTTCAGCGGGCGCACCGCCGCGGCGGCTTCCAGGAGAGCCGCGACATAGGCCGGCATCACCTCGGCCTCGCAGGCGCGGCCGCCCGGCGCTTCGCGGCCGGGCTTGGCGACCAGGGCCTTGAGCGCCGAGCCGTGCACCCGCTCGCCGCCCATCATCAGCTTGAAGCCGTTCTCCTCGGCCGGGTTGTGCGAGGCGGTGACCATCACCCCGCCGTCCAGGCCGCGTGCGTGCACCGCGAAGGCCAGCATGGGCGTCGGCCCCAGGCCCACGCGCTCGACCTCCATCCCGCCCTCGACCAGACCGGCGACCAGCGCCCGTTCCAGCCTGGGCGACGAGGTGCGCCCGTCGCGCGCCACGCCGATCCGCACCAGGCCCAGTTCGCGCGCGGCCTGCGCGTAGGAGCGCCCCAGCGCCTGCGCTTCCGCTTCGCCGAAGTGCCGGTCGACCACGCCGCGTACGTCGTAGGCGCGCACCGCCTCCGGCGCGATCCGGGCCGTTCGGGATGGGAAGGGGGCCGCCGCGCGATCGTCCATGACGCCTCCGCACCGTACGCGCGGGAACAGCCGCCGCCGGGGTCGGGCCGCCAACCTCAGGCGCGCGACGCGAGTTCCGGAACACGGCGCCGGAACCGTCACGGCCGCCCGCTTCTTGTGAGCCGGCGCCGCCAGAGGTTTCCCGTGACGCGTCCCGCCCGGCTCGAACCAGCCGCATCCTCCGACAGCCTGCTCGACCGGCTCGCCGCCGGGGCGGTCGTGGCCGACCGGATCGCCCTGGTCGCCGCCCATCCCGACGACGAGATCCTGGGCCTGGGCGGCCGGCTGGACCGCATGCCGGACCTCCGGATCATCCATTTGACCGACGGCGCGCCGCTGGACGGCGCCGACGCGCGGCGCGCGGGCTTTGATTGCCCCCCGGCTTACGCCGAAGCGCGCCGGCGCGAACTGGACGCCGCCCTCGAAGCGGCCGGCGCCGAGCCCGAGCGCCGGGCCTACGACGTGTCCGACCAGACCACGGTGCGCCGCCTCGCCGAGCTGGCCCGGCGGCTCGCGGAAGACCTCGCCGACCGGGAGGCGGTGTTCACCCATCCCTACGAAGGCGGCCACCCGGACCACGACGCCGCCGCCTTTGCGGCGGCCGCCGCCGTGCGCCTGCTGGCCCGGGCCGGACGGGCGGCGCCCCGACGCTACGAGTTCGCCTCCTACCACCGCGGTCCGCAGGGCCGGGTCGCGGGAGCTTTCCACGCAGATCCGGGGCGGCCGGAGACGCTGGCGGTGCTCTCGACGGACGACCGGCGGCGCAAGGCTCGGGCGCTGGCGGCCTTTCGTACGCAAGGCGACGTGGCCGCCTGGTTTCCGCAGGGCGTGGAGCGCTGGCGGAGCGCGCCCGACTACGACTTCACCCGCCCGCCGCCGCCGGGCGGCTGCCTCTACGACGAGTTCGGCTGGGCCATCACGGGCGAGGTCTGGCGGGGCCATGCGCGCGCGGCGCTGGCCGACCTGGAGCTCGCGCCATGACCGGTCCCACCGTCCTCAGCGTCGCCTATCCCTTCGCCCCGGTCGGCCCCGACCCGGTCGGCGGAGCCGAGCAGATCCTGACCCGGCTGGACCGGGCGGTGGTCGAGGCGGGCGGACGCTCGGTCGTTGTGGCCGTCGAGGGCTCGCAGCCGGCCGGCGAGCTCATTCCGCTGCCCCGCGTGAAGGGCGAGGTCGACGGGGCGGCGCGGCGCGCCGTGCACGAGCGTTTGCGCGCGATCCTGGCCGAGGCTGTCGCGGAGGTGCGTCCCGATGTCGTCCACCTGCACGGGATCGACTTCGACGCCTATTTGCCCGAGGCCGGGCCGCCGGTGGTGGCCACCCTGCACCTGCCGCTCGACTGGTATGCGCCGGCGGCGCTCAGGCCCGTGCGGCCCAACACCTGGCTGGTGCCGGTTTCGCGTCGGCAGGCCGGCGACACGGTGGACGCGCGCATGCTGCCTCCGATCGAGAACGGCGTGGAGGTCGACGCCTTCTCGCCCGACCGCAAGCGCGGCTTCGCCTTCGCGCTTGGGCGGATCTGCCCGGAGAAGGGGTTCCACCTGGCGCTGGACGCCGCCAAGGCCGCGGGCCGGCCGATGGTGCTGGCCGGCGAGGTGTTTCCCTACGCCGCTCACCGCGCCTACTTCGAGCAGGAGATCGCGCCACGGCTGGACCGCGCCCGCCGCTGGGCCGGGCCGGTTGCGGGCGCCTACAAGCGCCGACTGCTCGCCGCGGCGCGCTGTCTGCTGGTCCCCAGCCTGTGTGAGGAGACCTCCTCGCTTGTCGCGCGCGAGGCGCTGGCCGCCGGCACGCCGGTGATCGCCTTCCCCCGCGGCGCCTTGCCTGAGGTGGTCGAGCACGGCCGGACCGGCTTTCTGGTCAAGGACGTCCACGACATGGCCCAGGCGCTGAACCGGGTCGACGACCTGGATCCGGACGACTGCCGCGAGACCGCCCGCGCGCGCTTCTCGGCCCGCGCCATGACGGACGCCTACCTGGCCCTCTACCGCCGTCTCGCCGCGGAGCGGGTTCGTGCCGGCTAGGCTCGGCGTGCGCTGGACGATAGGCGACGTCAGCCCGGCGGGCTTCGAGGCCCTGCAGATCTCCGTAGCCAGCGCCGTGCGCCTGTTCGGACGCGAGACCGCCTATGCGGTGGTGGTCAACGGCATGAGCCCGGCCGAGGCGGCCCGGCGCACCGGCGACGTGCCGGACGAGGTCGCCTGGCTCTCCGCGCCGAAGCTCCCGCCCGACGTGCTCGCGCCCTACCTCGGGGCCGGCATGGCCGAGGGCACGGCCTGGAAGTTCGCGCCGCTCCACGTCTTTCCCGACCGGCACGAACTGGCGCTCGACAACGACGTCATCCTCTGGGAGGCGCCGGAGGCGGTCCGGCGCTGGCTCGAGGAAGGCGATCCGCACGCGCGGGTCATCGCCGCCGACGTGAAGCCCGCGCACGGCCGCTTCGCCGACCTGTGCGGGCCCGAGCCGCGCAATTCCGGCATCCGCGGCACCCCGCCGGGGTTCGACCTGGGCGAAGCGCTGGGCCGGGTGCTGGCGATGAAGCCCGAGGTGCTGCACTCCGAGCTGGACGAGCAGGGCCTGCAGATCGCCGCCCTGTCGTTGGACCGGCCGCCGCTGGTGGTGACCACCGAGGAGGTCAGCATCTGCTCGCCCTTCCATCCGCATCAGCCTCAGCCCGGCCGCTGCGGCGCGCACTTCGTGGGGCTGAACGCGCGCGACCTGCCGTGGCGGTGGTACGACCGCCCGGCCACCGAGGTGCGGCTGGAGCACTGGCGCGACCTGCTGCCCGAAATGCGCCGCCGCGCCGGCCTTAGCGCCGCATGAGCCGCCGGCGGTACTGTGGCTGGTCCACCGCGCCCCATGCGTACTTGTAGGGCTCGCGGCCGCGCAGGAATTCGAAGGAGACGCAGCCCTCGCGCACGGCCTGCTCGATCGCGTGACGCATGATCAGGGCGCCAGGGCTGGCCTCGGCGAACTCGGGATCGAAGCCGCCGATGTAGGCGTAGGCCCGGCCGCGGAGCTGGAAGCCGTAGAACGCGGCCGCCGCCCGGCCGTCGATCTGCAGCAGGTAGAGGCGTAGCCACCCCTCGGCCAGGAAGGCGCGGGCGACCGCCCGGTGAAAGTCCTGGACCTGCGGGTCGGACAGGCCCGCGCCGCTTTCGCCGGCCCAGCGGGCCGCGTGCAGGCGCAGCAGGGTGTCGAAGTCTTCCGCCAGCGTCGCCTCGGTGGCGGTGGTGACGTTCACTGTGCCCAGGCGCTTGGCCCGGCGTCGGGCGTTGGACAGGTTGCCCCGCAGGCGCTTGGTGAGGCCGGAGATCAGAGCGTCGGTGGTGTCCGGCAGGAGAAGGCCGGGCGCGGGCTCTTCGGCCTCGACCGTGTCGCGCCAGCCCGCGAGGGCGGCCGGTTCGAGCAGGGCCGAGCCTGTCGGCAGGTCGCGGAAATCGCAGGCGTCCCACAGGTCCGAGCGCCGGGCCAGGTGCTCGAACACCGTCTGTCCGCAGGCCCCCGGCGCGTCCAGCCGATCGCTCACGCCGTTGCCGAGCAGGGTCGCCTGCCGGGCCCCGGACTGCGGGTCGGCGTAGATGAAGAAGGGGGCGACCCCGTCCAGCCGGCCGTCGCCGCCGCGCAGGGCCAGCACCCACAGGCCTGACGTCCCGAACCGTTCGGTCCAGGGCAGGAGCCAGGCGGGCGACTGGAAGGGGCCGGCGTCGGGCAGGCGCTCCCACAGCGCGCGCCACTCGGGCTCCAGCGCGGCCAGACCGTCCAGCGTGCGGATCTCCTCGACCTGAAGGCCCACCTCAGCCGCCGCCGATCCCCTCGATGACGATGCCGGTGCCCTCGCAGGTCGGGCAGGGATCGCCCAGCGGCAGCCGGCCGGTGCCGCGGCAGGCGCGGCAGAGGTCTTCGCCGGTGCCCGGGGTCCCTTCCGGCGCGGCGTCGCCCGGACTGAGGTGCTGGTGTTCGTTGTTGTTCTGAATGCCCATGGCGTCTCTCTCCGGTCCCTCAACTGGCGCCGGAGAGCGGGGTTCGAGCGGGTCCGTGCGGGATCAGGCGGTGAGCGCAGGGCGGCTTGGTCCAGCGGTTGACGAAGGCCCCGGCGGCCTCGACCTCGGGAGGAGGCCACAGGCTAGGCGGATCATGACGGCGGGCTGGGCGGCGGCGATCGGCGCGCGGCCTCGTGGTCGTGGTCCTGCTCGCTGGAAATCTCGTCCAGCACCGCTTCAGGCGCCACGTCGCGGCTCAACTCGCGCAGTTCGGGATCGCGCGCGGCTTCGATCCCGAGCTTGTCGGCGATGTCGGTCACCAGGGCGATCAGGCGGGTGATCTCGTGCTCGGCCAAGAGATTGATCTGCAGGTCGAGTTCGTTGCGACGTTCCGCGTCGGCCATCATGCGGTTCTGGGAGATCAGCACGAAGGTGGACAGGAAGATCGCCTCCACCGAGGCGACCATGGCCAGGATCACGAAGGTGGGATCGAACCGCGGCAGTCCCGGCACCCAGCCGAGGTTCACGACGATCCACGCGCCGCACATGGCCAGGTGCACGTAGACGAACGCCATGCTGCCGGTGAAGTCGGTGATCGCGCGCGCGAGCCGCGTCTCGCGCGACTCCGACGCCGCCTCGCGCCGCCGGCGCTCGTGCAGAACCCCGATGTTGCGGTGCAGGATCGACGCGAGGTCGGGCGAGCGGGTCAGCTCGGGGCGTGGAGGAACGTCTTCGCTCGACATGGCCTTCCCGGCGAGAGGCCATTGGCGAACGGGCGGGCCGCGCGTGCGTTCCCGGCGGTCAGGCCAGCTTCAGCACCTGGGCCGGGGCCGCCTGCGGCTGGGCCGCCGCCGCCCGCAGTTCGACCTCGAGCGTGTAGGCGCGGTGGGCGGCGGTGTGGGCGTCGAGGATGCGCTTGCGACCGTGCGCGCCGACCCGCTGACGGACGTCCTCGGTCGACAGCAGGGCGTCCAGAACGTCGTCGGCGGTGCGGGCGGTGAAGATGTCCTCGCCCGGGGTGAACAGGTCGTCCAGCCCCTCCCAGGTGTCGGAGATGATCGGCGTGCCGCAGGCGGCCGCCTCGAACAGGCGCACGCTGGGGCTCCAGCCGGCCCGGGCCATGTCGCGGCGGGTCAGGTTCAGGGTGTAGCGGCTGGCGGCGTAGAAGGCCGGGTGGTCGGCCGGCGGCACGTGGCGGATCAGCTGCACGTTGTCGGGCCAGTCGAGGTCCGGGGGATACTGCGGGCCGGCGACCACGCAGCGCAGCGCCGGGGCGCGCCGGGCCGGCTCGACAAGCAGCGCCTCGACCAGCGGCTGGCGATCGGCGCTGTAGGTGCCGATGTAGCTCAGGTCCCAGCGGGCCGGGGCGGGGGTCGGGCGGTAGATCTCCTCGTCGGCCGAGCAGTACAGCGCCCGCGCCGCCGGCGAGCCGTAGCGCCGTTCCAGCCGTTCGAGCGTCGGGCCGCCGGTGAAGGAGAAGTAGCGCCGATAGCCGGGGATCAGGTCCGGCGTCAGGTAGTCGGCTTCGCCGCGCTCCAGCTTGGCCAGGGTGACCGGCGTGTCGATGTCGTAGAAGCAGGGGGCGCCCTTGGCGGTGCGCTGGACCCAGCGCCCGACCGCCGCGCCGTCGGGCACGTAGGAGCCGACGATCACCGCGTCGGCGTTGGCCACCCGCTCGCGCCAGGCCTCCAGCTGGCTCAGGTCCGAATAGAAGGCCAGCTCGCCCCAGTCCGGGGCCTCCAGGTCGCGATGGGCGGCGTACCAGGGCGCCTCGCGCTCCAGGAACAGCACCTCGTGCCCGCGGGCGGCGAAGGCCTTCAGCAGGGCCCGCCAGGTGGTGGCGTGGCCGTTGCCCCAGGAAGAGGACAGGCTCAGGCCGAAGACGACGATGTCGAGGGGGGCTCCGGTCACGCGTGGACGCTCCGTTCTCGTCTGGCCTCGTGGGCGTATTTCAGGAGAGCGTCGGCCTCGGCCGCGCGCTTGGCGTAGGTGTGCTCGGTCAGGATCCGCCGCCGCGCCGCCCGGCCGACCGCGCGGGCGCGCAGCGGCGTGAGCTCGCGCAGGTGCTCGATCACGTCCGCGCCGTCGCGGGCGATCAGCACCTCGCGGTCCGGCGTCAGGAAGTGCTCCAGCCCTTCCCAGGCGTCGGTGATCAGGCAGGCGCCGGCCCCCGACGCCTCGAACACCCGGGTGGCCGGCGACCAGCCGACCTCGGCCATGCTGTCGCGCGCCACGTTCAGCACGGCGAGCGCCGAGGCGTTGAAGGCGTTGTGGTCGGCGGTGCCGAGGTGGCCCAGGCGGGTGACGTTGGCCGGCACCACCTTGTCTTCCCAGCCGGCCCCGGCCAGCAGGAAGCGGCGCTCGGGCGACAGGGCGGCGGCGGCCAGGAAGAAGGCCTCCACCCGCGCCTCGCGGTCAGGCAGGCGGTTGGCCAGGAAGTTCAGGTCGGCGGCGAAGCGCGGGTCCGGCGCCACCGGGCGGTGCTCGGACGGAGTCAGGGCGTTGTAGATCGGCCGGCACAGCCGCGCGCCCAGCTCTTCATAGGCCTTCACCACCGGCGGGCCGCCGCCGTAGGTCAGCACCAGGTCGAGGTCGCCCAGCCGGCGACGCAGCGGGTGGTCGGGATCGGCCCGCATCTCGGCCAGGGTGGCCGGCGCGTCGACATCCCAGAAGATCCGCACCGCGTCCGGGCGCGCCGCGGCCAGCACCTGGTCCAGCAGCTCCTCGTCGAACACGCCCACGCCGCTGGCCTTGATGACCACGTCGGCCTCGGCCGCTTCGGCGGTGACCGCGCGCACGCCTTCACGGGTGGCGGGATAGACCACCACCTCGGCCCAGGGCGGCGGGTCGATGTCGCGATGCGCCTGTCGGTCGAAGGCGTCGGGTTCGTAGAAGGTGGCGCTCCAGCCGCGGGCGGCCAGTTCGGACAGCAGGCCGCGGTAATAGGTGGCCGCGCCGTTCCAGTACGCGGACAACAGGCTCGATCCGTAGAAGGCGAGCTTCATTCAGGCGGGCTCCTCGACGGTCGGGGTCGACGCGGTCAGGCGCTCGGTGATGGCCATGAGCTCGTCGACGCGGTGGGCGCAGGTGTGGCGGGCGCGCACGGTCTCCAGCCCGCGCGCGGCCAGGCCGGCGCGCAGGTCGGGATCGTCGCGCAGGCTGCGCAGCGCGTCGGCGGCCTCGGCCCCGTCGCGTACGCTGAGGTAGTCGTCCGGGCGGAACAGCGCCTCGCTGTCCTCCCAGGGGGCGCTGACCAGCGGTACGCCGCAGGCCAGGGCCTCGAACACGCGAATGGTCGGGATGCCGGGCAAGGACTCGGCGTAGAAGCGGCGCGGGACGTGCACCGTGGCCAGGCTGCGGGCGAACACTTCCGGCGCGCGGGCGTTGGGCAACCATCCCCGCCAGGCGACGCCGTAATTCGAGAGCGTCGCCTGCGCCTCGTCCGGATAGCGCACTCCGTAGACCTCCAGCGGCAGGCCGGCCGCCTTGGCCGGAGCGAACAGATAAGCTTCGAGCTCCGCCGTTCGTTCCCCGTCGCCCCAATTTCCGATCCAGACCAGGCCGGCTCGCTCGCCCGCGTGTTCTGGCGGGCGGAACAGGGCGGTGTCGGCCGCCTCGTGCCAGGTGAAGGTGCGGCCGTCCCAGCCCTGGCGGCGGTAGACCTCGGCCAGGCTTTCGCCGAAGGCCAGCACCCCGTCGTAGCCGGAGAGGTCGAACATGCCGATCGCCTCCGGGTTGCTGACCGCGCGGTGGTGAGTGTCGTGGAACAGCAGGGTGAAGCGCCCGCCGCGCCGCTTCACCTGGCCGACCGCGGCGACCAGGGCGGGATCGTTCCACTCGTGCACGATCACCAGATCCGCCCCGTCACAGACGTCTTCCGGATCGAACACCGGCCCGTAGATGGTCGAGGACAGCTCCGGATAGGCGGCGCGATAAGCCTCCAGTCCCGCCTCGCCGTGGTCGGCCAGCAGGTTGGCCCGGCTCCAGGCGCCCTTCGGCTCATAGGCCTCGACCTGGTGGCCGCGACGGATCAGCTCGCGCAGCACGCCGCGCAGGAAGTGGGCGTTGCCGTGGTTCCAGCAGGAGGCCAGGGAGTGGGTGAAGTAGACGATCTTCACGCTGCGGCCCTCCCGGCGCCCAGAACCTGGCGATAGACCTCCAGCACGCCCGCGCTCATCGCCTCGACCGTGTAATCGGCCGCGCGGACCTGCGCGGCGGCCCGGAGCTCGGCGGCCAGCTCCGGGTCGTCCAGCACCTCCTGCAGCGCGTCGGCGAGCGCGCGGGCGTCGCCCGGCGGCACGAACCGCGCCGCCTCGTCCCACAGCTCGCGGTGGGTGGGGATGTCGGACAGCACCAGGGCGCAGCCCGCCTGGGCCGCCTCCAGCACGCCCAGGCCGAACGGCTCGTAGAGGGCGGCCGAGGCGAACACCGGCGCGCCGGCCAGCCAGCCGGCCAGCTCGTCCGGATCCAGCCGGCCCAGGGTGCGCAGCCGCTGCAACTGCGCCTCGCCGCCGGTCGGACCCTGCAGCGGCCCTGCCGCGAACACCGGGGCGGGGGTCAGCGCCGCGGCGGCGTTCAGCACGGCCGCGCCCTTGGCGTCGTCCCACAGCCGCCCCGACGCGATGACGAAGCGGTGGTCGGCCTTGGCGGCCGGCCGGGCGCACGGCGCGCGACCGTTGCGGACCACGGTCGGCGCCGCCACGCCGTAGGCGCGGGCGGTGGCGTCGGCGAAGGCCTTGGTCGGGGCCACCAGGGCGGCGCAGGCGCGGTAGCCGGCGCCCTGGGCGGCGATGCGCCAGGCGAAGTCGACCGGCGGCGGGCCCTGGCGCACCGCGTCCCACCAGGTGGCCAGGCACGAGTGGCAGGCGCCGACCACCGGGGCGGCGAATTCGGCCTCGGCGGCGAGCGCCGGGCTGTTCAGGTGCACGAGGTCCACCGCCCGTTCGCGGGCCAGCGCCGCCAGGGCCTGCCCCGCTTCGCGCAGGTCGGCGGACGTGGTGGCGGTCCAGTCGAGCGGCAGTCCGGTGTCCAGCATGACCAAACCCGGCACGGCGCGCGCGGCGCTGGCCTGATCCTCGGTGGGCGCGGGCCCCAGCACGGCCAGCACGGTGGTCGCGCCGGCCTCGCCCAACGCGCGCGCCAGGTCGAGCGCGTAGGTCCAGACCCCGCCGACGGCGTCGGCGGTCATTAGCACGCGGTTCGGTACGGGAGTGTTCACGCCGCCTCCGCCGGATTGGAGATACTGACGCGCGGGGGTGCGCTGGGTCATCGGGCGGCGCCTCCGATCGCGAGGGGCAGGTCCGCGTCGTCCGGCTCCCGCCCTCGCAGCCACTCGGCAAGGCCGGCCAGGCCGTCGCGCCACGGGGTCGGCTCGGGCAGGCCCAGGGCCAGCCGCGCGGCGCTGGGGTCGCTGACGAACCAGCGCTGGTCGCCGGGCCGCCAGTCCAGGAATTCGACCTCGACGGAGCGGCCCAGCAGGGTCTCGATATGGTCGATCACCTGGCGCAGGCTGACGGCGTTGACCGGCCCGCCGCCCAGGTTGAAGGCGCGGCCCTTCACCCGATCGATCCGCCGCCAGGCGGAGATCCAGGCGTCGACCGCGTCGGAGACGTCCAGCACGTCGCGCACCTGGCGCCCGTCGCCGAAGATGCGGATCGGCCGGCCGGCCAGCGCCTGCTTGAGGAAATGCGCGACCCAGCCCTGTTCCTCGGCGCCCATCTGGCGGGGGCCGTAGATGCAGCTCATGCGCAGCACGCAGGCCGGCAGGTCGTAGCTGCGGGCGTAGTCCAGCACGTACTGGTCGGCCGCCCCCTTGGAGCAGCCGTAAGGGGTGTGGAAGTTCAGCGGCCGGTCCTCGCCCACGCCGCGCTCGCGCAGGCGCGGATCAAGCGGCGCGTAGCCGTCGGGTCGGGACTCCAGCACCAGGTCGGCCAGGTCGCCGTAGACCTTGTTGGTGCTGGCGAACATCACCGGCGTTCGCCCGCCGTGACGGCGCACCGCCTCCAGCAGGCCCACCGTTCCGGCCAGGTTGACGTCGAAGTCGGTCTCCGGATCCTCGAGGCTGGTGGTCACCGCCACCTGGGCGGCGAAGTGGAAGATCGCGCCCGCCTGGGCCACGGCCTGGTCGACGGCGTCGGGGTCGCGCAGGTCGCCGACCCGCACCCGCACGCGGTTCGGATGCCTGGCCTGCAGGTCGGCCAGGTTCAGCTCCACTCCCGGGCGGCCCAGGTTGTCGAACACCAGGACGTCATGGCCCTCGCGGGCCAGCCTGTCGCTCAGGTTCGATCCGATGAAGCCCGCGCCCCCGGTGACCAACACCGGCCGAGTGAGGCGATCCATGCAAGTCCTCCCGACCCGCCCGCGGCGGTACGCGGGCTGCTGATTGCACTGGCCGTCGCTCTGCGGCGGCGGTCCGGAGGGGCGAACGCGAGCATCTTCTAGAAAGTTCCTCCCGGCTTTGCTTTGTAAGGTTTCGAACTCAGCGTCTTTCTGCTTTTCTGCGAAGGTTAGTCGGCGTCTTAATCGGGGATTTCGGAACAAAACTCTGGCGAAGCTACTTTTGCGTCCATCTACAATCCTCGGCGCGGTCGCTTTCGTGACGGCGCCGCTTGAGGAGCGTGCAGTGGGCGGTCGCAAACTCCGGGTCGGGATCGTCGGCGTGGGTAACTGCGCCTCGTCCTTCGTGCAGGGACTGTCGTACTACGCGGGCGCCGATGCCGACGCGCCGCCGCCGGGCCTTATGAACGTCGAGCTGGGCGGCTATCGCATCGAGGACGTCGAGGTCGCGGTCGGCTTCGACGTCAGCGCCGCCAAGGTCGGGCGCGACGTGGCAGAGGCGGTCTTCGCCGAACCGAACAACACTCTGAAGTTCGCCACGCCTGCGCCGCTGGGCGCGCGGGTCGAACGCGGGCCGACCCTGGACGGCCTGGGCCGCTACCTGTCCGGCGAGATCGAGGAGGCCGACGCGCCACCCGTCGACGTGGCCGAGACCCTGCGCCGCAACGGCGTCGACGTGCTGGTCTCCTACCTGCCGGTCGGCTCGCAGAAGGCCACCGAATTCTACGCCGAGCAGGCGCTGGAGGCCGGCTGCGCCTTCGTCAACTGCATCCCGGTGTTCATCGCCTCCGATCCCGCCTGGGCGCGGCGCTTCACCCAGCGCGGCCTGCCGGTGGTGGGCGACGACGTAAAAAGCCAGGTGGGCGCCACCATCGTCCACCGCCTGCTGGTCAACCTGCTGCGCGAGCGCGGCGTGCGGCTGGACCGCACCTACCAGCTGAACTTCGGCGGCAACTCCGACTTCCTGAACATGCTGGAGCGCGAGCGGCTGGAATCGAAGAAGCTGTCCAAGACCCAGGCCGTCACCAGCCAGATGGACACGCCGCTGGCCGCCGGGGACATCCACGTCGGGCCCAGCGACTTCGTGCCCTGGCTGCAGGACCGCAAGTGGGCGCACGTCCGGCTGGAGGGCACCACCTTCGGCGGCGCGCCGATCAACCTGGAGCTCAAGCTGGAGGTCTGGGACAGCCCCAACTCCGCCGGCGTGGTGATCGACGCGGTGCGCTGCGCCAAGCTGGCCCTGGACCGCAAGGTCGCCGGCCCGCTGATCGGGCCGTCCAGCTGGTACATGAAGTCGCCGCCGCAGCAGTTCACCGACGTGGAGGCGCACGAGCGCACGCTCAGCTTCATCGCCGGCGTCGACCAGGCGGCGCCGCGGCTGGCCTCGTGACGGCGACCGTGCTGCTCGTGCGGCACGCCTCCCACGACCGGCTGGGCCGGGTGCTGTGCGGGCGCATGGCCGGGGTGACCCTGAGCGACCAGGGAAGGCGCGAGGCGCAGGCCCTGGGCCGCCGGCTCGCCGATCGCGACCTGGCCGCGGTCTATTCCAGCCCGCTGGAGCGCACCCGCGAGACCGCCGAAGCCCTGGCGGCGCCGCACGGCCTGACGCCGCAACTGGATCCCGACCTCAACGAAGTGGACGTCGGCGACTGGGCCGGGCGCGCCTTCGACGAGCTGGCCGGCCCCGAGTGGGACCTGTGGAACCAGGCCAGGGCAGGGGCCCGCGCCCCGGGCGGCGAGGCCATGACCGAGGTGCAGGCCCGCGTCGCCCGTGCGCTGGGGCGTCTGCGCGACCGCCATCCCAACCAGACCGTCGCGGTGGTCAGCCACGGCGACGTCATCAAGGCGGCGGTGGCCACGGCGCTGCAGCTGTCGCTGGACGGCCTGCAGCGCTTCGATATCGCCCCGGCCTCGGTCAGCACGCTCGTGGTCGGCGACTGGGGCATGAAGGTTCACGACCTGAACGGGGTCTGCGCATGAGACGGTACACCCCCGAGGAGGTGCGCGCGCGCCTGGCTGACCTGGGCGAGTGGTTCCACAACATCGAGCTGGAAGGCGTGCCGACCGCGCCCGACCACTTCCTGCACGACTATCCGAACGTGAAGTGGAAGACCTTCGCGCATGCCGTGCCGGCCGACCTGACCGGCAAGACCGTGCTCGACATCGGCTGCAACGGCGGCTTCTACGCGATCGAGATGAAGCGTCGCGGGGCAGAACGGGTGGTCGGCCTCGACACCGACGAGCGCTACCTGGCCCAGGCGCGCTTCGCCGCCGAGGTGACCGGCCAGGAGATCGAGTTCAGGAACCTGTCGGTCTACGACGTCGCGAAGCTGGAGGAGCGGTTCGACCTCGTCCTGTTCCTGGGCGTGCTCTACCACCTGCGCCATCCCTTGCTGGCGCTGGACCTGATCCACGACCACGTCGCCGGCGACCTGATGATCCTGCAGTCGATGCAGCGCGGCGCGACCGCGACGGCGCCGGTGCGGCCCGACTACGATTTCTGGGAGAAGGCGCAGTTCGACACGCCGGCCTGGCCCAAGCTGCACTTCATCGAGCAGGCCTACGCCGGCGACTGGACCAACTGGTGGGCCCCGAACGCGGCCTGCACCGAGGCCATGTTGCGCAGTTCGGGCTTCGAGGTTCTGGAGCATCCCGAAGCCGAAGTGTTCGTCTGCCGCCGCGCGGAGCGTCCGACGCCCGACGGCGCCGTTTATCCCGCCCGGGGGGAGGCGCGTGCGTGATCGAGGCCGCCAAGATCTGGAACGAGCCGAACAACAAGTCGCATTGGGACCCGGAGATCGACCCGGACTGGTCGCGCTTCGCCGCGATGGCGCGCCTGGCCGGCCAGGCGATCCGGGCCGAAAATCCGCGCGTGACCCGCGTGCTGGGCGGCCTGTCGCCGATCGATCCCGGCTATCTGCAACTGCTCGACGGCTACGGGGTGCTCGATGAGGTCGACGCGGTCGGCGTGCACGGCTTTCCGCTCGACTGGAACCTGTGGTCGATCCACGACTGGCCGCAGAAGCTGGACGAGATCCGCGCCGTCACCGACAAGCCGGTCTGGGTGACCGAGGCCGGCGTGTCCTCCTTCGGTGCGGAGGAAGTGCAGGTCTGGGGCGTGAAGCGCACCGCCGAGCTGCTGGTGGGCCGCGCGCCCCGGATCCACTGGTACAGCCTCTACGACCTGCCCAAGGCGTGGGAGGCGACCACGCGCCACAAGGAGGCGGAAGGCTCCTCCTACTACCGTCACTTCCACATGGGCCTGCTGCGCGAGGACGGCTCGCCGAAGGGCGCGCTGGAGGCCTACGCGCCGTACGCCGCCGAGATGGGCTTGTGCCAGTGGTTCCACTTCGAGGATCACCGGCTGGACGAGGCCGTGGCCTGGCTGAAGCGGCTGGGCGTGAAGCACCTGCGCACCGGCCTGTCCTGGGCCGACAGCCTGCGCCCGAACGCGCTCAGCTGGTTCGACCGGCAGATGGACGCGCTGTCCGACTTCGCCGTGACGGTCACCTTCTGCTTCACGCCGGAGGAGCGCGGCATCGCCCCGCACCACACCAGCGCCCCGCGCGCGCCGGAAGAGTTCGCCGAGTTCTGCGCCGCCATGGTCCGCCGCTACGGCTCCTCCGAAGGCGCCCTGACCGCCGCGGAGTGAGCGCGTGCTGGTCTACGGCGACCGGGCCCGGATCGAGGACCCGCGCGCCAAGCTCGACGGGATCGAAGCCGCCTGGGCCGCGGCCGCCCGCCTGCCGCCCGGCCTGATCCGCCACAGCGCGTTGGTCGGGGCGTTCGTGGAAGCCTCCGAACTGGCCCAGGGTCTGGCCGACCTGGAGTTCGAGGCGGCCGGCGAGGACGACCTCACGCCGTTGCAGGGAGCGGCCATGGCGGTGGTGATGGAGGCGGCCCGCGAGGTGGCGCGGTCGTGGAACTCCAAGATCTCCCCCCACTGGGGGGAGGAGCCGCCCGCGAGGGCGGCGATGGGGGGCTCCAGCGGAGCGCCCGATCTCAGCCTGGCAAACACCTTCGGCGCGACCGGCGGCCGTCGCGCCAAGCTGGAGCCCCCCATCGCCGCTTCGCGGCTCCTCCCCCCAGTGGGGGGAGATCTTGGAGCGCTCGCCCGCCTCCTGCCCGGCACCGTCATCCGCACCAAGCAGGCCGAAGGCCACGCCTTCTACGCCCTCTATCCGGAAGCCTACCTCGAAGCCGCCCGCACCCTGCCGTCAGCCACCCGGGTCGTCGGCCTGCGCAGCATCGGCGCCGGGCTCGCCGCCATGGCCGCGGTCGGCGCGGGCGGGAAGGCGCCGTTCTCCCTGCGCCCGGTCGGCCATCCCTTCCGCCGCGAGATCCGCGCGTCGGCCCGCCTGCGCGCCAGCGTGGCCGCCCCCGCGGCCGCCTGGGCGATCGCCGACGAGGGCCCCGGCCTGTCGGGCAGTTCGTTCGGCGCGGCGGCCGACTGGCTGGAGGCCGAGGGCGTGCCGGCCTCGCGCATCGTCTTCCTGCCCAGCCACGCGGGCGATCCGGGCCCCGAAGCCGATCCTGCCCACCTCCGCCGCTGGACCGAAGCGCGGCGGCTGACGGCCGACTTCGACGACCTGACGGGCCGCGCGCACGGCGCCGTGCCGCCGCTGGCGGAATGGTTCGCCGACCGAACGGGCGAGCCGCTCGCGCCCCTGGAGGACCTGTCGGCGGGCGCCTGGCGCGCGCGCTGGTTTGCCGACGAGGCCTCTTGGCCGCCGGCCCACGCCGGCCTGGAGCGACGCAAGTACCTGCTACGCACCGACCGGGGCGCGTACTTGCTCAAGTTCGCCGGCCTCGGCCGCGAGGACCGGGCCAAGCTCGACCGCGCGCGCGCGCTCCATCACGCCGGCTGCGGCGTGGAGCCGGTGGATCTGCGCCACGGCTTCCTGGCCGAGCGCTGGCGCGACGACGCGCGGCCCCTCCGCGAGGGCGAGACCGTGCCGGTCGAAAGCCTGGCCGCCTATCTGAGCTTCCGCGCGAACGCGTTTCCCGCCGACGCGCCCGGCGCTTCGCTGATCGAACTCGCGCGCATGGCCCGCGTGAACGCCGAGGAGGCGCTCGGCTCCCGTGCGGTCGCGCGGCTGGCCTGGACCGACGCCGAGCTGGCCGAACTGCAGCATGCCGCCCGGCCCATCCTGATCGACGGCCGCCTGCACCGCTGGGAGTGGCTGCTCGCCCCCGAAGGCCGCTTGCTCAAGACCGACGCCCTCGACCACGCCGGCGGTCACGATCTGGTCGGCGCCCAGGACCTGGCTTGGGACCTGGCCGGCGCGGCGGTCGAGTTCGACCTGTCGGAGGACGACGTCGGCCGGCTGCTCGCGCTCTGCGGCTACGACACGGGGGAGGGGCGGGCGCTCTACGCGATGCTCACGCCCTGCTACCTGGCCTTCCAACTGGGCCTGTGGACCCTCGCGGCCGACGCCGACGACGGCCGTCCCGCCGCACTCGCCGGCCGCTATGCGGCCACGCTGGAGCGCCGTATCGCACCCTGATCCGGAATCGTATGCAGGCCGGAACGGAGGTCTTCCCTACGTCTTTAGGTCCGGTCCCCGAGCTTTCGGGACGCTTCGGAGTGAGTGACATGCCCAACCAGCAGGATCGCAACCAACCGCGTCAGGCTCCCGGCCAGCAGCGCCAGGACGAACGTCAGGCCGGCGGCCGCCCCGGCCAGGAGCAGCAGCGCCAGCGTCCGGATCAGGAACGCCGGGACCGCTGAACCGGCTTGGACGGCGCGGCTTGAGGCCGCGTCGTCACCCGTTCGAGGGCTCGCCCAGCGCCCGGGCCAGGCCTTCCAGGATCTTCGCCCAGCCAGCGCGCGTGCGCTCGGCGTATTCGGCGAATTCGGGCGCCATCTCCTGCACCAGGGTCAGTTCGCACCCCGCCTCGCGCGGCGCGATCTCGACGATCACCCGGTCGAAGTTCTCCGAGTACTTCTCGACCCCGAAGGTGAAGACCAGCGGGCCCGCCCGGTCGATCTCCAGGTACTCGCCGGTGTGGGCGACGTCCTCCTCGCCGCGGCGGTCGACGATCAGGTAGCGCCCGCCGACCCGCGGATCGATCTCCACCCGCACCATCCGGCCCGTCTCGGTGGCGAACAGCCAGCCTCCGACCGTGGCGGGATCGAGCCAGGCGTCGAACACCCGGTCGGCCGGGGCCTCGAACCGGCGGCTGACGCGGACCTCGATCGGGGCTGCGGGCATCGGAACGCTCCCTGGTGCGGACGGGAGACTGGCGCCGAGGCGCCCGCCGGTCTACCTCCACCCCATGTCCGACGCCTACGACGAAGAGATCGCCAAGCTCGAAGCCCGCATGGCCCGCGCCGTGGAAGACGAGGACTTCGAGGCGGCCGCTCGGTTGCGAGACGAGATCGCCTGGCTGCGCCGCGACGACCGGGGCGAGGCGCCGGAAGGCTCGCGCCTGAGGCGGCAGGCCCCCGGCAAGATGGGCCTGGGCACCAGCCAGGAGACCTACGTGCAGCCCGACGGCTGGACCCCGCCGCCCAAGCCCGACCTGATGACCAGGGTCCGCAAGGGACGCCGGCGCAAGGGCTAGATCATCGGCAGGCTGCGCGGGCGCGGGCCGCGCGGGAAGGCCGCGTCGATGCGGGCGACCTCGTCGTCGTCGAGCACGAGGTCGCCGGCCCCGGCGTTCTCCTCGACGTGGGCCGGGTTGGACGCCTTCGGGATGGCGAACACCGACCGATGTCGGGTCAGGAAGGCCAGGGCGACCTGGCGCGGGGTCGCGCCGTGCGCCGCGGCGATCTCCTGCAGCAGCCGTCCGCCCGGCGTGTTGGCGCCTGGAAAGCCGCCGTGGCCGAAGGGGCTGTAGGCCACCACCGCTACGCCGTTCTCCTCGCACCAGGGCAGCACCGCGTGTTCGATGGCGCGCTCCTGAAGGTGATAGAGCACCTGATTGCAGGCGATCTCGCCCGGCCCGGCGATGGCCAGGGCCTCCTCCAGATCGTCCACGTCGAAGTTGCTGACGCCCCAGGCGCGGATCGCCCCGGCCCGCTTCAGCGCCTCGAAGGCGGCGAAGGTCTCCGCTAGCGGGTACGGGCCGCGCCAGTGCAGCAGGTAGCAGTCCAGCCGGTCGGTCCCCAGCCGGCGCAGCGACCGTTCGCAGGCGGCCCGCGCCCCCTCGTGCGAGGCGTTTTGCGGCAGCACCTTGTCGACCAGGAACACCTCGTCGCGCCGGTCGGCGATCGCCTCGCTGATCACCAGTTCGGCGTCGCCGTACATCTCGGCCGTGTCGACGTGGGTCATGCCCATATCGAGCCCACGGCGCAGCGTCCTGACCGCCACACCGCGATCGCCGGCGTCGATATACCAAGTGCCTTGGCCCACGACCGGCACGGAAACGCGGGTGGGGCCGAACGGACGATGCTGCATCCATTCAGACACTTTTGCCCGGCGCAGAGTTCCCCGCCTGTACGCCTCAGGCCCGGGCCAGGGCGTCTCTGGCCCCGGCGACGATCTCGAACGAGCGCAGCCGGGCGGCGTGGTCGAAGATCTGCGCCGTGACGATGATCTCGTCGGCGCCGGTGCGCTCGGCGAAGGCCGCAATCCCGGTCCGCACGGTCTCGGGCGACCCCACCACCGAGCATGACAGCGCGCTCGCCAGCATGGCCTTGTCTTCGGCGCCCATGCGGGCCCCGAAGCCCGGGTCCGGCGCGGGCAGAGGCCCCGGTCGCCCGGAGCGCAGGTTCACGAAGGCCTGCTGCAGCGAGCTGAACAGGGTCTGCGCCTCTTCGTCCGTGTCGGCCGCGAACACGTTCAGGCCGACCATGGCGTGGGGCCGGTCCAGCCGCGCCGAGGGGCGGAAGGTGCGGCGATAGAGCTCCAAGGCCTGCATCATCTGCTGCGGCGCGAAGTGCGAGGCGAAGGCGTAGGGCAGGCCCAGCATGGCGGCCAACTGCGCGCCGAAGGTGCTGGAGCCGAGAATCCACACCTCGACGTCCTGGCCCGCGCCGGGCACCGCCACGACCCGCTGGTCGGGGCGGGCCGGCTCGAAGTAGGAGAGCAGCTCGACCACGTCCTCGGGGAAGCTGTCGGCCCCGCCGGTCAGGGTGCGGCGGAGCGCCCGGGCGGTGGCCATGTCGGTGCCGGGCGCGCGGCCGAGCCCCAGGTCGATGCGGCCGGGGTGGAGGGCGGCCAGGGTCCCGAACTGCTCGGCGATGACCAGCGGCGCGTGGTTGGGCAGCATGATCCCGCCCGCGCCGACGCGGATGCTCGAGGTGCCGGCCGCCACGTGGCCGATCACCACCGCCGTCGCGGCGCTGGCGATGCCGGTCATGTTGTGGTGCTCGGCCAGCCAGAACCGGCGATAGCCCAGCCGCTCGGCGTGGCGGGCGAGGTCGAGGCTGTTGGCCAGGGCCTGCGAGGCGGTCGAGCCTTCGGCGATCGGGGCCAGGTCGAGGACGGAGAGGGGGACGCTCTGGGACATGGCGGGCATATAGGCGCCCTCCAGCTTCACCGAAGGGTCAGGCGCGCAGAAGTCCGGTGAGGACCGGAATGCCGTAGAGGCTCTGGGCCGCCTCGGCGGTCACGTTCGGCGCCAGCCTCGGCAGTTCGCCCACCGCGTTGACGGAGGCGTTCAGCATCTGGGCGGCGATGACCGGATCGACCGGGCGGATCGAGCCGTCGGCTATGCCGTCGCTGATCATGGCTGCGAAGCGCCGGCCGATGCGGTCGGAGCGGGCGACGATCTGCTCGCGGATGGCTTCGGGCACCACGGTCAGGGCCGAGGTGCGTAACAAGGGCCCGCGCTCGGACAGCTGGAAGGCGATCAGGCCCGACACCGCCGCGCACAGCCGGGCCCAGCCGTTCGGGCCGGAGGCGGCGTGCTGCTCCTGGCGCATCACCTCGTAGGTGCGCGCGAAGCAGTCGACCACCAGGTCGTCCTTGGCCTCGTTGTGGTGGTAGAAGGCGCCCTTGGTCAGGTTCAGGCTGGCCGAGATCCGCTCGACCGATGCGCCGCGATAGCCCTGGGCGTTGATCAGCCGGGTGGCGGCGATCAGGAAGGTCTCGTCCTCGGTCTCGGCCGGGGGCGGGGCGGGCGTCGCTTCCACCGTCGCGCCGGCCGGGGCCAGGCCGAAGGCCAGCACGTCGAACATGCGCTCGACCACCCGGGGCAGGTCCTCGGGATCGTAGGCGTTGAGCCAGATCTCCGACCACAGGGCCTGCTCCAGCAGGATGTTGGCCCGCGCGTTCAGCTCGCGCTTGCTCCAGTCGCGGTCCGGCGTGCGCATCAGATCGCCCAGCCGGTGGACCATGGCGTTGAACGGCCCCAGCGTCGCGGCTTCGTGCTCGGGGCTGAGCGCGCGCATGTCGCTGAAGTTGGCGATCGGCGCGGCGCGGCCGGCGCGGACGTCCATCTGCAGCGCCAGCCACAGCTCCAGGAACCGACGCACGCGCGCCTGTGGATCGGCTCCCCTGGCCGCCTCGGCGATCAGGACGTCGAACCGCTCGATCGCGTTCAGGAAGCAGGCGACCGCCAGGTCTTCCTTCTTGCGGAAGTAGTAGGTCACGCCGCTGGTGATCAGGCCGACGCTGTCGGCCACTTCCGCCAGGGTCATGCCTTTCACGCCCTTGCGGTTCAGCACGGCGGTCGCGGCGGCGACCACCTCGTCCTTGCGGCGGGCGTAACGCGTGGTCAAAGGAACAGCTTCTGGAGTTCAGGCTTGAGGATCTTGCCGTTGGCGTTGCGCGGCAGCGGCTCGTCCCAGAACAGCACCCGCACCGGCACCTTGAAGGCCGCCAGCCGCTCGCCCACGAAGGCGCGCATGGCCGCCTCGTCGACCTCCGAGCCCGGGCGCAGCGTCACCACCGCCGCCGGCTCCTCGCCCAGCACCTGGTGGGGCAGGCCGACCAGGGCGGCGTCGACCACCGCCGGGTGTTCGAAGAGGACGTTCTCGACCTCGACGCAGTAGATGTTCTCGCCGCCGCGGATCAGCATGTCCTTGGCCCGGTCGGCGATGTAGCAGAAGCCTTCTTCATCGAGCCGCGCCAGGTCGCCGGTCTTCAGCCAGCCGTCGACGAAGGTCGCGGCGGTGGCGTCCGGGTTGTTCCAGTAGCCGCTGACGACGTTTGGGCCCTTGACCCACAGCTCGCCGATCTCGCCAACGGGCAGGTCGAAGCCGTCGGGGCCCACGATGCGCATCTCTCCGACCGGGAAGGCCGGGCCGCAGCTGCCGGGGCGGTGCTCGTAGTCCTCGCCCTGGTGGTGGGTGAAGGTGGCGGTGGTCTCGGTCATGCCCCAGCCGGAGCCGGCGATCGCGGCCGGGAAGGTCTCGCGGATGCGCCGCACCAGTTCCGGCGCGGCCGGCGCGCCGCCGTAGGCGACGTTGACCAGCGACGACAGGTCGTGCTCGGCCAGGGCCGGATGCTCGACCAGCTGCCAGGCGATGGTCGGCACGCCTCCGGCGTGGGTGAGCTTCTCGCGCGCGATCAGGGCCATGGCCTCGGCCGGCTCCCAGCGGCGCTGGACGGCCAGCTTGGCCCCCTGCACGAACGCGGCGGTCATCAGGGCCTGGCAGCCGGTGGTGTGGAAGAACGGGATGGAGGCCAGCAAGCCCTTCTGCGGGTCTTCCGGCTTCGGCTCCGGCACGGCCTCGCCTCGGCGCACGTGCACCCGCGCGGCCGAGAAGGCGGTGTTCATCAGGGTGGTGACGGCGGCCCGGTGGGTGCCGACCGCGCCCTTCGGCCGGCCGGTGGTGCCCGAGGTGTAGAACAGGCTCGAGTCCGTTTCCGGCGTCAGTTCGACGGCCGGCAGGGCTAAATCGGGGAGGGCGCCCCAGCTGTTCACGGGACCGGTCACGTCCTCGAACCGGCGCAGGCGCGGCAGGCCCGGATCCTCGTCCGCACGCGCCACCCACACCCGCTCGAGCGTCGGGCAGGAGTCCAGCCGGCCGGCCAGCCGCTCCAGCCGCTGGGCGTCGGCGATCAGCAGCTTCGCGCCGCTATCCTGCAGGGCGAAGACCAGCTCCTGGCCTGTCCACCAGGCGTTCAGCGGCGTGGCCACCGCGCCGGCCAGCACCGCGCCGAAATAGGCGGCCGGCCACTCCGGCAGGTTGCGCATGGCGATCGCCACCCGGTCGCCCGGCTTCACGCCGTCGGCGATCAGGGCGTGGGCGACGGCCAGGGCCGCGCGGGCGAAGCCCTCGAAGTCGGTGCGTTCGTCCTCGTGGATCAGGAAGTCGCGCGTCCCGTGGGCCCGGCCCATCAGGAAGACTTCGCGCAGGGTCGGCGGCGCGTTCTTCCAGACCTTGGTGACGACCCCGCGGATCTCCGCCTCGCCCACCTCGAACGGCGATCCGGGCCGGCACATCAGCGCGTGCGCCTGGGCGAGGGACATGGCGGGGAAGGCGGACATCAGCGGCTCCATTCTTCCCCTCTCCCCTTGAGGGAGAGGGAGGGCCCCGCGCACCGGAGCCCGCTGCCAGCGGGCGGAGGTCTGCGCGGGAGGGTGAGGGGTCGCACGGCGCTGGTTGCGAAACCCCTCATCCTCCCGCGCGGACCTTCGGCCCCAAGGGCCTCCGGTGCGCGGGGCCCTCCTTCTCCCTCAGGGGGAGAAGGCTCCTAGTAGCCGCCCAGCTTCGCCAGGCGGTCGGCGTGAAAGGCGTCGTCGCCGAACAGCTCCTGGGCGACGCGGACGCGCTTCATGAAGAAGCCGATGTCGAACTCGTCGGTCATGCCGACGCCGCCGTGCATCTGCACCGCCTCCTGCGCCGCGAGCGTCGCGGTGGTCCCGGCCCGGGCCTTGGCCACGGCCACGATCGGGGCGGCGGCGTCGAACTGTTCGTCCAGCGTCTGCAGCGCCTTCAGCACGGCCGAGCGGGTGATCTCCAGCTCGGTGTAGAGGTGGGCGCAGCGGTGCTGCAGGGCCTGGAATTCGCCCACGGCCTTGCTGAACTGCTTGCGCTCCTTGAGGTAGGACAGCGTCCGCCCGAACGCCTCTTCCCCGGCGCCGGTCATCTCGGCGGCGACGGCCGCGCGGCCGACGTTGAGCACGCTTTCCAGCAGCCCCCACCCGCCGTCGACCTCGCCCAGCACGGCGTCCGCGTCGACCTCGACATCAGCGAAGGCCAGGCGCGCGGCGTTGTGGCTGTCGACCATCTGGGTGCGCTCGGTCGCGACGCCGGCAGCCTTCGGATCGACCAGGAACAGGGTCAGGCCGTCGATCTCGCCGGGCGCGCCGGCCGTCCGGGCCGCCACGATCAGCCGGTCGGCGACGTGGCCGTCGACCACGAAGGTCTTGGTCCCGTTCAGCCGGAAGCCGTTGCCCGAGCGCTCGGCCCGCAGCTCGGTCTTGGCCGGCCCGTGCTTGGCGTGCTCGTCGACGGCCAGGGCGAACAGGCGCTC
The DNA here is from genome assembly GCF_014349105.1 of Caulobacter sp. 17J80-11. Lineage (GTDB taxonomy): Bacteria > Pseudomonadota > Alphaproteobacteria > Caulobacterales > Caulobacteraceae > 17J80-11. The sequence goes on from NZ_JACSJI010000012.1 coordinate 58,735, forward strand.
GCCGGCCACGATGGCCGGCAGGTGCTCGGCCTTGTGCGCTTCGGAGCCGCCGCGGACCAGGGCGGTCACCGCCAGCAGGGCCGTCGACAGGAACGGGGAGGGCGTCAGGTTGCGGCCGATCTCCTCCATCACCACCCCGGCCTCGACGTGGCCGAGGCCCAGGCCGCCGTGGGCCTCGGGCGTGAGGATCCCGGTGAAGCCCATCTCGGCGAAGCCCTTCCACAGCTCGCGCGAGAAGCCGTCGGCGTCGCGGCGGTCGCGCAGCGCGCGCAGCTGCGCCACCGGGCCGTTCTCGGCGAGGAAGCCGCGCGCGGTGTCGCGCAGCATGGTCTGTTCGTCGTTCAGCAGCAGCGGCATGGGATCAGGCCCCCGGCAGGTCGAGGATGCGCTTGGCGATGATGTTGAGCTGGACCTCGCTGGTCCCGCCCTCGATGGAGTTGGCCTTGGTGCGCAGCCAGTCGCGCGCGGCGGCGCCGTCCTTCGAGCGCTCGCCCTCCCACTCAAGGGCGTCCGAGCCGCCGGCCGACATGAGCAGCTCGTGGCGGCGCTTGTTCAGCTCCGAGCCGTAGTACTTCAGTGCCGAGGCGAAGGCCGGGTTGCCCTGGCGCGCCTTGGCCATGTCGCCGGCCCGCTCCAGGGTCAGGCGGAAGGCGATGGCGTCGACCTCCAGCTGGGCGATCTTGGCGCGCAGCAGCGGATCGGCCAGTTGGCCGTTCTCGATCCCGACGCTCTCGGCCGCGACCAGGCCCAGCGGACGGTGGCCTGCGACCTCGCCCATGGCCCCGATCATCTCGCGCTCATGGCCCAGCAGGTATTTGGCCACGTCCCAGCCGCGGTTCAGCTCGCCGACCAGGTTGGCCTTGGGCACCTTCACGTCGGTGAAGAAGGTCTCGCAGAAGGGCGACTTGCCCGAGATCAGGGTGATCGGCTTGGTCGTCACGCCCGGCGTCGTCATGTCGAACAGCACGAAGCTGATGCCGAGGTGCTTGGGCGCGGAGAAGTCGGTGCGCACCAGGCAGAAGATCCAGTCGGCCTTGTCGGCGTAGGAGGTCCAGATCTTCTGGCCGTTGACCACCCAGTGGTCGCCGGCGTCGTCGGCGCGGGTCTGCAGCGAGGCCAGGTCGGAGCCGGCGTTCGGCTCGGAATAACCCTGGCACCAGCGGATCTCGCCGCGCGCGATCTTCGGCAGGTGCTCCTGCTTCTGTTCTTCGGTGCCGTACTTCAGCAGGGCCGGGCCCAGCATCCAGATGCCGAAGCTGGACAGGGGGAGGCGGGCGTTGATGCGGCCCATCTCCTGGCGCAGCACCTTGGCCTCCTCGCGCGACAAGCCGCCGCCGCCGTACTCGCGCGGCCATTCCGGCACGGTCCAGCCCTTGTCGGCCATGCGCTCCAGCCAGACGCGCTGGGCCTCGGACTGGAAGGTCCACTTGCGCCCGCCCCAGCAGGCGTCCTCGAAGCCCGAGGTCGGCTCGCGCATCTCGGCCGGGCAGTTCGCCTCCAGCCAGGCCCGCGTCTGCGCGCGGAAGGCGGTCAGGTCGGTCATTGCGCCTCTCCCAGGGTCACCACCAGCTTGCCCAGCGCCTCGCGCCGGGCCAGCCGCGCGATGGCCTCGCCGGCGCGGGCCAGCGGGAAGCGCTCGGAGATCTCCGGCTTGATCTTGCCGGCGGCGTAGAGCGCGAACAGCTCGCGCACGTTGGCGGCGTGGCGCTTGGGCTCGCGCGCGGCGAAGGCGCCCCAGAACACGCCCACCACCTGGCAGGCCTTAAGCAAGGTGAGGTTCAGCGGCAGCTTGGGGATGCCGGCCGGGAAGCCGACCACCAGGTGACGGCCCTCCCAGGCGATGGCCCGGAGCGCCGCTTCCGAATAGTCGCCGCCCACGGGGTCGTAGATCACGTCCGCGCCGTTCGGCCCGACCGCTTCCTTGAACAGGGCGCCCAGAGCCTTCCTGCCCGCGTCGTCGAACGGGCCGCGCGGATAGACCACCGCCGCGTCGGCGCCGTGCGCCTTGCAGAATTCGGCCTTCTCCTCGGAGGACACGGCGGCGATCACGCGCGCGCCCATGGCCTTGCCCAGCTCGATCGCCGCCAGGCCCACGCCGCCGGCCGCGCCCAGCACCAGCAGGGTTTCGCCGGCCGCAAGCTTGGCCCGGTCCTTCAGGGCGTGGTGCGAGGTGGCGTAGGTCAACAGGAAGGCCGCCGCCTCGTCGAACGGCACGCTGTCGGGGAAGGGGACGCAGGCTTCGGCCCGCACCACCATCTTCTCGGCCAGCCCGCCCCAGCCCGGCACGGCGATCACCCGCTGGCCGACGGACAGGCTCGTGACGCCTTCGCCCAGAGCCTCGACCGCGCCCGCGATCTCGCCGCCCGGCGCGAACGGGCGTTCGGGCCGGAACTGGTACTTGTCCTCGATGATCAGGGTGTCGGGGTAGTTGATCCCGCAGGCGCGTACGGCCACGACCACCTCGCCCTTGCCGGGCGTCGGATCGGGCAGGTCGGTCAGGACCAGGGTCTCGGGCCCGCCGGGGGCGGTGCTGAGCAGGGCTTTCATGCCGCTCTCCTGGGTTTGTGCGGGATCAGAACTGCGCGCCGATGGTCACGCCGCCGTCGACCACGATCTTCTGGCCGGTCATGAAGGCGCCGGCCTTCGAGGCCAGGAACACCGCCGCGCCGGCGATCTCGTCCGGCTCGCCGATGCGGCCCAGCGGGGCGCCGCGGGTCACCTTCTTCAGGGTGTCGGGGTTCTCCCACAGGGCGCGGGCGAAGTCGGTGCGCACCAGGCCCGGCGCGATGCAGTTGACCCGGATGTTGTCGCGGCCCAGCTCGACGGCCAGGTTGCGGGCCAGCTGGAAGTCGGCCGCCTTGGAGACGTTGTAGGCGCCGATGAAGGCGTCGCCGCGCAGACCGCCGATCGACGAGACGATAATGATCGCTCCGTCCTTGCGTTCGCGCATCTGCGGCGCGACCAGCTGCACCAGCCAGTTGTTGGCCAGCACGTTGTTCTCGAAGATCTTGCGGAAGGCGTCGTCCTCGATGTCGAGGATCGAGCCGTAGTGCGGGTTGGACGCCGCGTTGCAGACCAGCACGTCGATCATGCCGAAGGTCTGGACGGTGGTCTCGACCAGCCGCTGCAGGTCCTCCTTGGAGGAGATGTTGGCCGGGCAGGCGAGCGCCGTGCCCTCGCCGTACTTCGCGTCGATCTCGCGGGCGACCTCGTCGCAGGCGGCCGCCTTGCGCGAGGAGATCACCACCTTGGCCCCGTGTTCGGCCATGCGCTCGGCGATGGCCTTGCCGATGCCGCGCGAGGAGCCGGTGATGACCGCGACTTTGCCGTTCAGGTCGAACAGGGACATGGGGCGTCTTCTCCATACCGCCCTTTTGGAGGGGGTTGACGCGAACCTTATCCGGGCGCGACTGAGTGGCAAGCCGGTTTTTCAAAAATGACCGGGCGCGGCGAAGCGACCCTTGCCATGCAATGGAAATCGGCTCGATAGTGCCCGTACCGTAACTTTGGTGGATACGAGATGACGATCCGATTCGACGGCCGCGTGGCCATCGTGACCGGGGCTGGGAACGGCCTGGGCCGCCAGCACGCCCTGGCGCTCGCCGCCCGCGGCGCGAAGGTGGTGGTGAACGACCTCGGAAGCGCCCGTGACGGCGCCGGCGCCAGCTCGGCGGCCGCGGAAGCGGTCGTCGAGGAGATCCGCGCGGCTGGCGGCGAGGCGATCGCCAACGGCGCCTCGGTCACCGACATGGCCGCGGTCGAGGCCATGGTGCAGCAGGCGATGGACGCCTGGGGCCGGGTCGACATCCTGGTCAACAACGCCGGCGTCCTGCGCGACAAGACCTTCGCCAAGATGAGCGTCGAGGACTTCCGCTTCGTCATGGACGTGCACCTGATGGGCGCGGTCCACTGCACCAAGGCGGTGTGGGAGATCATGCGGGCCCAGAACTACGGCCGCATCGTCATGACCACCTCCTCTTCGGGCCTGTACGGCAACTTCGGCCAGTCCAACTACGGCGCGGCCAAGATGGCCCTGGTCGGCCTGATGCAGACCCTGTCGCTGGAAGGCGCCAAGAACGACATCCGGGTGAACTGCCTGGCCCCGACCGCCGCCACCCGCATGACCGAGGACCTGATGCCGCCGGAGGTGCTGGCCCTGCTGAAGCCGGAGACGGTGACGCCTGGCGTCATCCACCTGGTCAGCGAGAACGCGCCGACCCGAGCCATCCTGTGCGCCGGGGCCGGCTCTTTCGAGCGCGCCCACATCGGCCTGACCCAGGGGATCTTCGTCGGCGACGTCGAGGACGCGGCCGAACAGGTCGCCGCCCGCTTCGAGGCGGTGTCCGACCGCACCGGCGACCTGGTGCCCGAAAGCGGCGCCGCCCAAGGCATGGTCGAGCTGACCAAGGCCAACCAGACCAAGGCTGCTTAGTGCTGATTTCCTTCTCCCCTTGCGGGAGAAGGTGGCCGGCGGAGCCGGCCGGATGAGGGGTGTCGGCGCCGCGATCTCAGATCCTCGCGCCGGGCATCCCACGACCGGCCCCCGTCGTGCCGACACCCCTCATCCGACGCGCTCCGCGCGCCACCTTCTCCCGCAAGGGGAGAAGGGAAGAACTGAAGGACCTTCCGAATGCGCGAAGCCGTCATCGTCTCCACCGCCCGCACGCCGATCGGCAAGGCCTATCGCGGCGCCTTCAACGACACCCAGGCCCAGGCCCTGGGCGGCCACGCCATCAAGCACGCGGTCCAGCGCGCCGGGATCGACCCGGCCGAGGTCGACGACGTGGTGATCGGGGCTGCCCTGCAGCAGGGCTCGACCGGCACCAACATCGGCCGCCAGGCGGCGCTGCGGGCCGGCCTGCCGGTGAGCGTGGCGGGCATGAGCCTGGACCGGCAGTGCGCCTCGGGCCTGATGGGCATCGCCACGGCCGCCAAGCAGATCACCGGCGACGGCATGACCGTCACCGTCGGCGGCGGGCTGGAGTCCATCTCCCTGGTGCAGAACCAGAACATGAACCTGTACCGCGGCAAGGACCCGGCGCTGGTGGCCATGGTCCCGGCCATCTACATGGTCATGCTGGAGACCGCCGAGGTGGTCGCGGCCCGCTACGGCATCAGCCGCGAGGCCCAGGACGAATACGCCCTGCAGTCCCAGCAGCGCACCGCTCAGGCCCAGGCCGAAGGCCGGCTCGACGCCGAGATCGTGCCGATGACCACCACCATGCAGGTGGTCGACAAGGCCACCGGTCAGGCGAGCGCGCAGGAAATCACCCTGTCGAAGGACGAGGGCAACCGCCCGTCGACCACGCTGGAGGACCTGCAGAAGCTGCAGCCGGTGTTCAAGGCCGGCCTGGAGATCCAGGAAGGCAAGTTCATCACCGCCGGCAACGCCTCCCAGCTGTCGGACGGCGCCTCGGCCTCGGTGCTGATGGAAGCCAAGGAAGCCGAGCGCCGCGGCCTGAACCCGCTGGGCGCCTTCCGCGGCATGGCCGTGGCCGGCTGCGAGCCGGACGAGATGGGCATCGGCCCGGTGTTCGCCGTGCCGAAGCTGCTCAAGCAGCACGGCCTGACCATGGACGACATCGGCATCTGGGAGCTGAACGAGGCCTTCGCCGTGCAGGTGCTCTACTGCCGCGACAAGCTGGGCATCCCCAACGACCGGCTGAACGTGTCGGGCGGCGCCATCTCGATCGGCCACCCCTACGGCATGAGCGGCGCGCGCATGACCGGCCACGTGCTGATCGAGGGCAAGCGCCGCGGCGCCAAGTACGGCGTGGTCACCATGTGCGTCGGCGGCGGCATGGGCGCGGCCGGCCTGTTCGAAATCTATTGAGGAGCCGCCCTCGTCCTTCGACGAGCTCAGGATGAGGACTACTGTGAGCCGATGAGAAATCCTCACCCTGAGCTTGTCGAAGGGCGAGGATTTCGTGGCGGCCGAGGGGGCGCTGAAATGCTGGCTGAAGCTATGAATTCAACCGTCCGCCTTGAGGACGTGCCGGCCCTGGTCGGCCAGGAGCTGGGCGTCTCCGACTGGTTCGTGATCGACCAGCCGCGCATCGACGCCTTCGCCGAGGTGACCGAAGACCGGCAGTGGATCCACGTCGACGTCGAGCGGGCCAACGCCGAGATCGGCGGGACCATCGCCCACGGCTTCCTGACCCTGTCGATGCTGTCGGCCATGACCTACCAGATCCTGCAGGTCGAGGGCGTCAGCCGCGGCGTCAACTACGGCTTCGACAAGGTGCGCTTCCTGAGCCCCGTGCCGGCCGGCGCGCGCATCCGCCTGCGCGAGAAGTTGCTGGCGGCCGAACCGAAGGCCGGCGGCCTGGCCCTGACCCGCGAATGCACGGTGGAGATCGAGGGGCAAACGAAGCCCGCCTTGATCGCCGAGTGGATCGGGGTCCTGTACCCGTAAGCGCCGATCCGCCTCCCCCTGAGGCGAGAGCGCCACGCTTGCGATATTTTGCTGAACACGTTCGGCGTTTTTGTCGAAATTGTGGTTTGCTTCGCCTTTCGGGGGAAATGGCGAGGCCCGGTGATGCTGGCGCAAACCGTTGACGCGAAAGTCCGGTTCGAAGACCTGCCGGGCCTGGTCGGCTGCGAGCTCGGGGTGTCGGACTGGTTCACCATCGACCAGCCGCGTATCGACGCCTTCGCGGAGGTGACCGAGGACCGCCAGTGGATCCACTGCGACGTGGACCGGGCGAAGGCCGAGATGGGCGGCACTATCGCCCACGGCTTCCTGACCCTGTCGATGCTGTCGGTCATGACTTCCCAGATCCTGCAGATCGAGGGGTTCAGCCGCGGCATCAACTACGGTTTCGACAAGGTGCGCTTTCTCACCCCGGTGCCGGCCGGCGCGCGCGTGCGCCTGCGAGAGAAGCTGCGCTCGGCCGAGCGCAAGGCCGGCGCGATGCTGCTGACGCGCGAGTGCGCGGTCGAGATCGAAGGGCGCACCCGCCCGGCCATGACCGCCGAGTGGATCGGCGTCTACTATCCGTGACCCGAGGGCGCCGCAGCGCCGACGATCCTTAAAGCCATTGCGTCCGCCGCCCGCTCGTGATCGCCTCCCGTCGCTACGGGGGACGGCCATGACCAACGACGCTGGGCGGATCGCCAGCCTGGACACACTGCGCGGGCTGGGCGTGCTCGGGATCCTGGCGGTGAACGCCACCGCCTTCGCCCTGCCGTACGCCGCCCATGCCGATCCGGCGCTCGTGGCTCAGGCGCACGCCTCGCAGGTCGCCTGGGCGATCATGCACGTCTTCTTCGAGGCCAAGTTCGTCACCCTGTTCTCCCTGCTGTTCGGGGCGTCGGTCCTGCTGGTCGGGGGTGAGCGGCGCGATCCGGAGAAGAGCCCGGTGCTGTGGCGGCGGCTGGGGTGGCTGGCGGTGTTCGGCGTGCTGCACGGGGCGGCGATCTGGTTCGGCGACATCCTGCTGCTGTACGCGGTGGCTGGATCGCTGGCGGCCCTGGCCCGTTCGTGGGCGCCCAAGCGGCTGTTCACGGTCGGCAGTCTGCTGCTTTTGGGCGTGATCCTGCTCGAGATCGCCAGCCCGGTGTCGTCCCTGTTCATCCCGCAGGCGCGGGTCGAGATCGCGGCCTACGCGGCCAGGGCGGCGGCCGGGGCGCCGGCGGAGATCGCCGCCTATCGCGGCGGCTTGGCCAGCGCCCTGCAGGCTAACTTCAAGAGCTGGCTGGTCCTGCAGGTCCCCTCGCTGATCTTCTACGTCTGGAACGCGCTGGGCCTGATGATGATCGGCATGGGTCTGCTCAGAACCGGCGTGTTCCAGGCGCGCCGTGGGGCGGGGCTCTACGTCGTCCTGCTGCTGCTCGGCGCCGCGGCGCTGGGCGTGATTGGCTGGACCGCCTGGGGCGACGTGGAGGCCGGCATGGCCTCGCCGACCTGGCGCGCCTATGTCGCCATCGCCAACGCCACCCTCGCGCCGGTGGTCACCCTGGGCTACCTGGCCCTGGTCGCCCTGCTGCTGAAGGCGGGCGCCCTGCGCGGCGTGACCTCGGCCCTGGCCAATGTCGGCAAGATGGCCTTCACCAACTACATCGCCCAGTCGGTGATCATGACCACCCTGTTCTGGAGCGGCCGCGGCTTGGGCCTGTTCGGCCAGCTGACCCGGGCCGAGCTATGGGCGGTGGTCGGCGCGATCTGGGTGCTGCAGATCGCCTGGTCGCAGCTGTGGATGCGCAGCTTCCGCTACGGGCCGCTGGAGTGGGTGTGGCGCAGCCTGAGCCACGCGCGCCGCCTGCCGATCCGCCGCCCGCGCGACGAGGCGCGCGAACCGGCCGCCGCCTGAGGCTCAGACCTAGCCCGTGATCTCCGACGCCACGGCGAACCGCCCCAGCACCTCGCGCGCCGTCGCCGCCTGGGCCGGATCGGCCAGGGTCACGGTGGCCAGCGTGCCGCGCTGCTTGTCCTCGGCGGCGACGACCACAGCCTTCACCCCGGCCGTGGCCAGGGCGTCGGTCAGGGCGCTCTCGACCTCCATCCACCTGAGCTTCGGCTTGAACAGCTTGCCGACCGCGGTCAGCGGCATTTCCGGGATGATGCGCACCGCCCTGGGCTGGGCGGCGCGCTCGCCGATCTCGGCGTGGGCGAAGGCCAGCAGCTCGGCTTCCGTCGCGTGCAGGCCGGGGCGCAGCTGGACGTAGGCGATCGGCACCTCGCCGGAATGCGGGTCGGGCCGGCCGACCGCGGCCGCCAGTTCCACCGACGGATGGCGGTGCAGCGGGTCCTCGATCGAGGCCGGGTCGATGTTGTGGCCGCCGCGGATGATCAGCTCCTTCTTGCGGCCGGTCAGCCAGAAGTAGCCGTCGGCGTCCTGGCGGCCGAGGTCGCCGGAGTTGAACCAGCGCTGGCCGTCGCCCAGCTCGAGCCAAATGTTCTGGTTGTGCGCCTCGGTGCGGTAGCCGGCGAACATGTTGGGGCCGGCCAGGGCGACCACGCCGATCTCGTCGACGGCGGCGTCGCGCACGTATTTGCCGGCGTCGTCGACGATGACGATCTTCATCTGCTGGAACGGCAGGTGCAGGCCGATCGAGCCGACCCGCCGGTCGCCCAGCGGCGGGTTGACCGAGCTGACGCAGGTGGACTCGGTCATGCCGTAGCCCTCTAGGATCTTCAGCCCGGTGCGCTCCTGGAAGGTCTTGAACACCTCCACCGGCATGGGCGCGGCCCCGCACAGGGCGAACTCCAGGCTGGAGACGTCGCGGCTTCCGATCGGGACCTGAAGCAAGGCGGCGAACAGGGTCGGCACGCCGTTGAACAGGGTCACCCGGTGGCGGTCGACGATGTCCCAGAAGTGCTGGATCAGGCCCTCGGCCCGATAGCCCTGGGGCGTGCCGACCAGCACGTGCGCGCCGCGCGCGAACGGGGCCAGGCCGCTGACCGTCACGGCGTTCACATGGAACAGCGGCAGGCCGGAGAAGATGGTGGTCTTCGGCCCCAGCCCCTGGCCCAGCCAGCGCCCGGCCATCCAGGCGTTGGCCACCTCGTTGGCGTGGCGGCGCATGGCGATCTTCGGCGTGCCGGTGGTGCCGCCGGTGCCGAAGTAGGAGGAGAAGTCGCCGGGCGAGATGCTGCGGCCGCTGACCAGCCGATCGTTCGGCTGGGCGTCGACCGCCTTGCCGAAGTCGTGCACGCCTACGCCGGTCATCGGCTTATGTCGCTTAGCCTCGCGCCTCTGCAGCCAGCGGGCGGGCAGATTCTTAATCCCGCGCACGCGGTCGGCCAGGTTGACCAGCACGACGTGGCGCAGGCTGGGGACCTGGGCGACCACGCCCTGCAGCTTTTCGTAGAGGTCTGTGTGCGGGAAGGGCGCCAGCGTCACCAGCACCTTGGCCTCGGCCGCGTTCAGCAGCTCGGCGATGGTCTCGGCCCCCAGCATCGGGTTGATGGCGAAGGCGATGCCGGCGGCTTCCGCGCCCCAGATGGTGAAGTGGGTCTCGGGCAGGTTGGGCAGGACGTAGGCGACCACGTCGTTCTTGCCGACGCCCAGGCTGTGGAACAGGTTGGCGGTCTGGGTGATGCGCCGGAAGAAGCGGCGATAGCTCCAGCTCTCCGGTCGGGCGTGGCCGTCGACGCTCAGGAAGAAGGACAGCGCCTTGGCGTGCGGCCGCTGGCGGGCGGTGCGCCCGATCATCTCGTAGGTGCTGGCCGGCAGGTCGCGCGGCATGCCCGCGGCCTCGATGGCCGTCACGTCATTCAGGCCGGAAACGGCCCGTTCCTTGGGCGTCCACAACACGAAGGCGCTTCCTGTGGCGCGCGTCTGACGGCGGCCGTGGGGGAATTAAGCCCGGGAAGGCGGTGGCTGTCACCTGCGTGATCCTGCGGAGGGCCGCGCGCAGGCTAATCCATGCGTTCGGCCCATTGGGCGCGGGACAGCCCCGGTTCGAACGGGTCGGCGAAGTACTGGGTCTCGTGGACCACCTGGCCGGCCTCGAACTCCATGATGCTGACCATGTGGACCGGCCGCTCGTCGTAGGTGACGACCACCTCGCTGATCCAAAGATCGCGGCCGCCAAGCAGGCGTCGCACCCTGAAGCGCTTCCGGCTCGGCTGCGCCGTGCGGGAGGCCTGAATGCTTTCGCGGCCGCGGATGCGTTCGCCCGATTGTGGGTAATCGAGGATCGCGTCTTCCCTGTAGATCTGGTGTTCCGACGCGAAGTCGTCGATGTCGGAAGCCGCCCAGTGCCGCTGCAAGGCGGCGCGTACGTCGTCGTCACGCATGAGGGGCTCCTACGGCGGCCGGAAACCGCGGCGTTCAGGGCGCGGTTCCGGGCGAGGCTTTCGGCCGCCAGGGATCTTAGGCGGAGGCGTGCCGTGCGTACTCCAGCCGCGCGATCGCCCGGCAGTGCACCTCGTCGGGGCCGTCCGCGATGCGGAGCGTGCGGATCATGGCGTAGAGCCGGGCCAGGCCGAAGTCCTCCGACACGCCGCCGCCGCCGTGGGCCTGGATGGCGTCGTCGATCACCTTCAGGGCGATGCGCGGGGCCGCCACCTTGATCATGGCGATCTCGAGCTGGGCGACCTTGTTGCCGGCCTTGTCCATCATGTCGGCGGCTTTCAGGCACAGCAGGCGGGTCATCTCGATGTCGATGCGCGCCTCGGCGACGCGCTGCTCCCACACAGACTGCTCGGCCACCGCCTTGCCGAAGGCTTTGCGGGCGAGCAGACGTTTGACCATCTTTTCCAGCGCCACTTCAGCCGCGCCGATGGTGCGCATGCAGTGGTGGATGCGGCCGGGGCCCAGGCGGCCCTGGGCGATCTCGAAGCCGCGCCCTTCGCCCAGGATCAGGTTCTCGGCCAGCACGCGCACGTTTTCGAGGATCACCTCGGCGTGGCCGTGCGGCGCGTCGTCGTAGCCGAAGACGGGGAGCATGCGCACGATCTTCACGCCCGGCGCGTCCAGCGGCACCAGGATCTGCGACTGCTGCTGGTGGCGATGCGCGGTCGGGTCGGTCTTGCCCATGACGATGGCCACGGCGCAGCGCGGATCGCCGACGCCCGAGGACCACCACTTGCGGCCGTTGACGACATAGTCGTCGCCGTCGCGCACGATCGAGGTCTCGATGTTGGTGGCGTCGGAGGAGGCGACCTGCGGCTCGGTCATCAGGAAGGCCGAACGGATCCGGCCTTCCAGCAGCGGGGTCAGCCAGCGGCGCTTCTGCTCGGGCGTGCCGTAGCGGTGCAGCACCTCCATGTTGCCGGTGTCCGGCGCGGAGCAGTTGAACACCTCCGAGGCCCACAGCACCCGGCCCATCTCCTCGGCGCACATGGCGTATTCGAGGTTGGTCAGGCCCGCGCCGTGGAAGCCGTCCTCGTCGTGCCGCTCGTTCGGCGGCAGGAACAGGTTCCACAGCCCCTCGGCCTTCGCCTTGGCCTTCAGCTCCTCCATGATCGGCGGCACGGACCAGCGGTCGCCGGCCGCGTGCTGCGCCTCGTAGGTCGCCAGGTTCGGATAGACGTGGGCGGCCATGAAGGCGCGCACGCGGTCGCGCCAATAGCTCTGACGCTCGGACGGGGTGAAGTTCATGCGGGGACTCCGGGCCTGATCATGGCGACCCGTCAGGCGTAGCACGGACTCGCGCGGCCGCCAGAACGAATTTTCAAAGTGGGTGGCGATCCGCCCGAAAGCATCTGATTGTTAAGGGGTTGTGCCCGGGTCTAGTCCGCGTACCGTGCTTTCAATTCGGCGGCTTTGTCGGCGGAGTTTCGGGTTGCGGCGAGGCTTGCGGCTCGGCCTCGGTGGTGTTCTTCGACGGTTCGGCCGCCAGCGGCGCGGCCTGCTCGCTCAGCCGGTCGCGGGTGTTGGGATCGACGATGGCGAGAGGGGCGGCGACCACCACGCCGGCCGCCGTGCCGACCGTGCGCCCGGCGCCGACCGCCAGCACGCCGACCTGCTCGCCGAGGCTGGGGTTGTAGTCGCTGAGCTTCTGGCCCTGGGCCAGGCGGCCGCCCAGCACCTGTACGATCTGCGGGCTGGCCACGAACTTTTCGTGGTTGAACGGGTCGCCGGTCTTCAGCTTCGACAGGTCGATCACCGTCACGCCGGGGTGCGCCTCCAGCCGCGAACGCCAGGGCTCCTTCGCCGGGTCGACGGCGCCCAGCCTGCCGACGTCGCCGGCGATGAAGCGCGACAGCGAAAGCGCCCGGTCGTCGGTCGAGACGAAGATGGTGAAGTGCGGCTTCTCCGGCCCCAGGGACTCGTACTGCTCGCGGAAGACGTCGATGTCGATGTCCGGGGCGGCCAGCACCACGTTGGTGATTTTCGCCGGCACGCGCCCCTGGCGGACCGCGGTCTGGCGCAACGCCTCCATGGTCAGGTAGGTGCCCATGGAGTGGGCCAGGATGGTGATGTCCTTCACCTCCGGCGCCTTGGCCGCGCGGGTCAGCGCCGCCTCCAGGGCGTTGCGCGAGTAGTTGGCGCTCTCCCGATCATAGACATAGGCGAACACGCTGCCGCGCGAGGGCCAGGTGAACAGCACCGGCGCCATGGGCGCGCCGGAGTCGTGGACGATCTGGGCGAAGCGGAAGACCGCACTCTCGAAGCGGGTGTTGAAGCCGTGCACGAAGACCAGCAGCCGGCCGTCGGCCCCGGCCGTGCGGGTGAACCAGTCGGTCGCCTGGCCCAGTTCCAGCGGCCGGACGCTGAGCACGGCGAACTCCTTGGCGGGGTCGGGCGTGTTCGTCTTCGGCCACTCGACGTCGCCGATCTTGCGCGAGGCCTCGGGCGGAATGGAGACGACGATCTCGGTGGTGCGATAGCCGATGCCGCGCTCGCCGGTGAACAGCACGCCCGGATCGGGCGAGGGCTTGCGGGTGGTGACGATCAGCATGTCCACCGTGCTGCCGCCCGGCGGGGCCGGTCCGACCGGGCGGAGAAAGGCCTCCGGCGTCGAGGCGCAGGCGGTCAGCAGCAGGGCGCCGAGCAGGGCCGACAGGAGGCGGGCGACGCGGACCATCGTCGTTCCAACCGGCGTGCGGGGAGGGCGGTTGCGGCCGGGCCAGCAAGCGCGGCGCTCGTTGTGGCGCGGCCTTCGGCGTTCAGGTCGAACTGGCTGGGTCCCGGATAAGCGCTTCGCGCTTTCCGCGATGACGGGGTTTGGTCAGAACGGCCCGTGCTTGCCGTAGTGCTCGAACTTCCCCTCTTCGGCCTTGTAGTAGTACTGCGAGGCGACCAGCCAGCCCTTGATGGGGCGCAGCGTCGCCAGGCAGCCGATCACCAGCAGGGGCAGGGTGCCGACCAGGTGGAAGACGATGGGCGGGCGGTAGGCGACCTCCACCCAGGCGAACAGGCCCATGATCACCAGGCCGACGATGCTCATCGAGAAGAAGGCCGGGCCGTCGGCCGGGTCGGCGAACGAGAAGTCCAGGCCGCAGACGCTGCAGCTAGGCGCCAAGGTCAGGAATCCCTTGTACAGCTTGCCCTTGCCGCAGCGCGGGCAGCGGCAGGCCGGGCCCGTCTTCCAAGGCGAGAGGGGCGGGTAGGCGGCGGGCTCGGTCATCGGCTGATCCATACAATCCGGTTGACGTCTGCATACATGTGAACGCTAATGTATGGATTATTGTGGCCGGAGGCCAGCGTGTCCGTCCCTCGCCTGATCGAAATTCTGCGCGCGCGCTACGAGGCCGCCTCGGGGGCGCGCTACCTGCGCATTGTCGACGCCCTGGAGGCGGCGGTCCGCGCCGGCGAGCTGCAGGGCGGTGATCGCCTGCCGACGCACCGCGCCCTGGCCGAGGCGCTGGGCGTCGACCTGACCACCGTCACCCGCGCCTACGGGGCCGCACGCGAGCGGGGCCTGCTGGACGGGGCGGTCGGGCGGGGCACCTTCGTGCGCGGGGCGGCCGCCGAGGCCGACCGCGGCCTGGTCGACCTCAGCATGAACATCCCGCCCCAGCCCGAGGGGCGCTCATTGCGCCGCCTGCTGGCCGAGGGCCTGTCGGGCGTGCTCGGCCGCGCCGACACCGCGACCCTGATGGCCTACCGCCCGGTCGGCGGCGGGGCGGCCGAGCGGGCGGCGGTCGTTCAGTGGCTGGAGCCGCTGCTGGGCAGGATCGCGCCGGAGCGGGCCCTGGTCGCCCCGGGCGCCCAGGCGGTGTTGAACGCCCTGCTGGTCAGCGTGGTGCGGCCCGGGGGCGCGCTGGCGGTCGAGCCGCTGACCTATCCGGGTCTGCTGTCGCTGGCGCGGCATCTGGGGATCGGCCTGGTCCCGGTCGAGGTCGATGCGGAGGGCGTGACGCCCGAGGCGCTGGAGCGGGTCTGCGCCGAGCGCCGGCCCCAGGCGCTGTATCTCACCCCCACCATCCAGAACCCGACCACCGCGACCATGAGCGTCGAACGGCGTGAGGCGGTGGTCCGCATCGCCGCCGCCCACGGCCTGGCGATCATCGAGGACGACGCCTACGGCCTGCTGCCGGAAAGCCCGCTTCCGCCGATCGCCCGCTTCGCGCCGGAGCGGACCTGGTACGTCTCCACCCTGTCCAAGTGCCTGTCGCCGGGCCTGCGCCTGGCCTTCGCCGTCGCGCCCGACGCCGCCGGAGCCGAGCGGCTGGCCGCGGCGATGAGGGCTGTGACCGGCATGGCCTCGCCGCTGGCGAGCGCCCTGATCCTGGGCTGGATCCGCGACGGCGTCGCCCAGGACCTGCTGGAGGGCGTACGCGCGGAAGCGGGCGCCCGGCGGGCGCTGGCGGGCGACATTCTCCCGAGCGCGACCGGCCCCGCGAACGGCATCCACGTCTGGCTGGACCTGCCGCCGGCCTGGGACCGCTTCGCCCTGGTCGACGCCGCACGCGCGCGGGGCCTGGCGCCCGCGCCGGCCGACGCCTTCGCCGCGGCGGGGGCGGCGCGCAACGGCGTGCGTCTGTCTCTGGGGGCGGCGCGGGACCGCGAGTCCCTGAGCCGCGCGCTGCAGGCCCTGGCCGCCACGCTCAAGTCCGCGCCGGCCTTCGCCCACGTGGTCTGAGGCCGTTCAGCCCCGCTTGCGGGCGATCCGGTCCTTGCGGTGCACTTCGTCGATCAAGGGGCGGCAGGTGCGCTCGATCTCGTGGATGGCGGCGTCCACCCGCGCGGCGATCGGGTCGGTGTCGCGCGCGCCCCAGCCGACGTCGCGCTCCATTTGGCCGCGCGCCTGCGCCGCCTCGGGCGTGGGCGCGTCGTCGGCGTAGCTGCGCATCAGATCGCGGGCGCAGCGCACCACGTCGTCGCGCGCCGCCATGATCTCGTCGAACGGCCGCGCCGCCGCCTCGCCGAACACGGCCATGAAGCGGTAGCGATTGGCCTGCAGGTCGGAGAACAACGCCATCTCGCGCGACAGGCGCTCCACCGGCGCGGAAGCCGCCTGACGCCGGCGCGCCTCGGCGTCGTCGTCGGCGCCCTCGCCGGCGCCCGGCGCGTCGGCGAACACGTCGGGATGGGGGAAGCGGGCCCAGGTCAGGGCGTCGCGGGCCCGGTAGAACTGGGCCAGCACCTCCTCGGCCAGCTCGGTCTTGCGCCGGCCGACCGCCTCGGCCCGCCAAGCTCCCACGCCGCGCAGGCCCACCCAGCCGGCGATCGCCGCGGCCAGGCCCGTCGACAGATCCCGGAGCGTCGAGGCCCAAGACGGGAAGTCATGCATGGCCGCGCCTCCGCGCCACCCCCGCGCCGGCAAGCTAGCATGCCCACCCGCCCGGCGCTCGCCTTGAAGGCGGCCGCTCGCGCGGCTACACGCAGCCGCGACAATGACGCTGCGCGACATGGACATTCTGGTCGTCGGCGCCGGCGCGCTCGGCCTGGCGTCGGCCGCGGCCTTCGCGCTGAAGGGCGCGCGGGTGACGGTGTTCGACCGCGCCGAGCGCCCGGCCAACGCCTCGGCCGTCGCCGCCGGCATGCTGGCTCCCGTGTTCGAGGCCGTGCTCGAGGAGGCCGACGCCGGCCGCGCGGCCCTCTACCGGGCCGGACGCGACCTGTGGCCGGCCTTCGCCGAGGCGTGCGGGATTGAGCTCATCCAGGACGGCGCCGAATGGGTCGGCCCGGCCGAGCCGCTGGCCGGCCGCGCGCGGGGGCTGGGCTTCACGGTCGAGCCGACAGCCGCCGGCTGGCGCACGCCCGACGACTGGCGCCTCACGCCGCTCCAGGCGCTGGAGGCCATGCGCACGACGGTGCGGGCGCGCGGCGGGCGCCTTGTGACGGCGGGCGTCGTGGGGATCGAAACCGATCCGCTGCAGGTGGTCGACGAAACGGGGCGTTCCTTCCCGGCCGACGCGGTGGTCGTCGCGGTCGGCTGGACCGGCGCGCCGCCGGACGGGCCGGCCGAACTGGCGCGGCTGATGGGCTTGGTCGAGCCGATCAAGGGACAGATCCTGGAACTGGGCGGCGAGGGCGCCCATGCGGTCACGGGCGTGGTGCGCGCGCCGGGCGTCTACCTGCTGCCGCGGGCCGGCCGGGTGATCGTGGGCGCGACCATGGAGCCCGGCGTCACCGATTGCGAGGTCGAGGCGGAAACGGTCGCGCGGCTGCGCGCGGCGGCGGTCGCGGTTGTGCCCGAGCTGGCGTCCGCCGAGGTGGTCCACGCCCAGGCCGGCGTGCGTGGCGCTGTCCCCGACGGCCTGCCGATCGCGGGGGCCGTCCCCGGGGCGCCGGGCGTGTTCGTGGCCCTGGGGCCGCGCCGGAACGGCTGGCTGCTGGCGCCGCTGGCGGCGCAGACGCTGACGGCGGCGGCGGCCGGAGAAACGCCCGGGCCGCACGCCGCCGCCATCGGGCCCGACCGGTTCGGCCGGGCCTGCCCTTAACTCGTTAGTCTGGCCCGCGACGGGCGCTGGTCATTGGAACCCGAAGCGCAGCGGGATGCTGACCTCGGCGCCCTCGACCGGCTGTCCGTCGACGGTGCGCGGGCTCATCTTGAAGTAGCGCGACAGCTTGATCGCCGCGTCGCCGAAGCCGTAGCCGGCCGGGTCCTCGGAGGTGACGGCGCAATTGCCGACCGAGCCCGTTGCGGTGACCCGGCACTTCATCACCACCCGGCCGCTCACCTCCTTCTCGATCGCGCCCAGCGGATACCAGCGGGCCATCTGATCGGAGGTCGGCTTGCTGATCCACTTCGGGTTGGCGATGACCGGCGGCGGGGCGACGGCGGGCTTGATCTCGACCGACTTCACGTCGGTGGCAGGGCTGGGCGCGACGATCTCGGGGCCGGTCGAATAGACCGCGGGCGGCGTGTCCGGCGGCGTCAACGGCAGGGTCGGAACCGTCGCGGGCGCGACCGCCTTGGGCTTGTGCACCGGGGTCGGCGGCTTGGGCGGCGTGCGCTCGATCGGCTTCTCGACGGGCGGCGGGGGAGCCATGCTGATCACGAACGGCGGGGGCTCGTCCGGGACCTGGATCAGCGGCGGCGTCTCGAAATTGCGTTGATAGAGCCAGACCCCGCCGGCGACATGCAGGGCGGCGGAGGCCGCGATCGCCATCCACATCCAGCGCGGCAGGGGCTTACGGGTCCCCATGTCGAGCGCGTGGACGACAGCGCCTCCATCGGCGGTCCTCAGCATCATCATGGCCGTCTCCTCGGTGTGCGTTTCCCGCCGTGTTCACCCGGCGTTCGTCGAACATTACGAGTTTGTAAGGTTGCGTAGCGGCAGTATTGCGTTCGAAAAGCGGCGGTCCTTAACACCGGCGTGACGTGGCGTTAGGTCGCCGTTAACCACGCTGACCGAGCTTTCCCTTCGATGACGATAGGCAAGGTGGGATTCGAAGGGGCCGGAGTTGAGGCGGCGATTCGTCGCGCCTCGAACGCCACCGGCGTGGACTTCGAATTTCTTCTGAAGACTGCGAAGCGCGAGAGCGCGCTGAACCCGCAGGCGAAGGCGGGCTCGTCCTCGGCCTCGGGCCTGTTCCAGTTCGTCGACCAGACCTGGCTGTCCACCCTGAAGAAGCACGGCGCCAAGCACGGCCTGGGCGCCTACGCCGACCAGATCCAGCAGGGCGCCGACGGCAGGCTGCGGGTCAGCGGGACGGCGCGGCGCGCGGTGATGGACCTGCGCTTCGACGCGCACGCGTCGTCGCTGATGGCCGGCGAGCTGGCCGCCGACCACGCCGCCTACCTGCGCGGGCGCACCGGGCGCGAGCCGACGGCGGGCGAACTCTACGCCGCCCACTTCCTCGGCCCGGCCGGCGCCGCCAAGCTCGTCGAGGCGGCCGACCGCCAGCCGGGGCTCTCGGCCGCGCGCCTGTTTCCCGACGCGGCCCAGGCGAACCGCTCGATCTTCTACCGCGACGGCCGCCCGGTCAGCGTGGCGGAGGTCTACGCCAACCTGACCCGCACCGGCGGCGTCGCGCCCGCGGTCGACCCGGACGCCGTCCCGTCGGCCGAGCCCGAGCTGGACGGCGGGAATTTCGTCCTGGCCCAGCGCCTGGACCAACTGCGCTCGGAGCAGAACCTGCTGGGCATGATGCTGGGCGGCGACGGCCAGGGCTCGGCGGCCGACACCCTGTTCACCGCCCAGCTGCTCTCCGCCTTCGGGCCGGACGAGGACGAGCGGGCGTAGTCTTAGGCCTCCCCCGAGCGAGCGTAGCGAGCGGTGGGGGAGGGGGACCGCCGAAGGCGGTGGAGGGGGCTCGCCCTGGCGCGACGGAAACCGTGCGCTCCGCTGGAGCCCCCCACGGCGGCTTTCGCCGCCTGCTCCCCCCATCGCTGACGCTCGGGGGGAGATCTAAGGAAAGCGAAGCGCGTTGTGGCTCACGCCACCTTCTTCTCGCCGCGCGAACCGGCGCGGGCCGCGTCGGCCACCGCGCGGGCGACGCCGGCGACGGTGACGGGTTTGCGCAGCACGCTGTCGGCGCCGGCGGCCAGCATGGCCTGGGCTTCCTCGGCGTCGCCGCCGATCACCGCCACCACCGGCAGGCTGGCCTCGGGGCCGTCAAGTTCGCGCAGCGCGCGCGCCGTGGTCGGGCCGTCCATGCCGGGCATGCGGCCGTCCAGCATGATCAGGTCGATCTCGCCGAGCGCCAGCAGGTCCAGGGCGCGGCGGCCGTCCTGGGCGTGCAGGACCTTGTGGCCCAGCTGTTCCAGCACGGCGCGCAGCATGGCGGCGTTCAGCGCGTCGTCCTCGGCCACCAGCACGCGCATGGAGCGGGTCTGGGCGATCGGCTCGACGGCCTCGACGGCGGCGGCCTTCGGGTCGAAGGGCAGCTCCAGCCAGAAGCGGCTGCCGACGCCCGGCGCGCTGTCGCAGAACACGTCGCCGTTCATCAGGCGGGCGAGGCGGCGCGACAGGGACAGGCCAAGGCCCGCGCCGGGCACGCCCGCGCCGGTGCGCACCACGCGCGAGAACGGCTCGAACGCCTGGTTGATCTCGGCCGCCGTCAGGCCCGGGCCGGTGTCGGCCACCTCGAAGCGGGCGCGGCCGGGCTGGGCGAGGAACACGCGCACCTCGATGCGGCCGCGCAGCGTGTACTTCACCGCGTTGCCGATCAGGTTGTTGAGGATCTGGCGCACGCGGGCGCTGTCGCCGACCACGGCGCCGCCGGCGGCCAGTTCGTCGCCGACCTGGGCGACCATCTCCAGGCCCTTGGCGTTGGCCGGCGGGCGGTGCAGCAGGACCAGTTCCTGGACCAGGCGGCCGGCGTCGATCGGCTTGGGCGTCAGGGTCAGGCGGCCGGCTTCGGCCGTCTCGGAATCCAGGGTGGCGTCCAGCACCTCCACCAGATCGCGGGCGGCGTGCAGCGCCGCTTTAAGCTGTTCGCGCGAGGGCGCGCCGCGCGAACCGGCGCCCAGCGCCCCGGCCAGCACGTGGGCGACGCCCGAGAGGCCGTTGCGGATCTCGTGCGACAGGGTGGCCAGGATCAGCGACTTGGAGCGGGTCAGCTTCTTGGCGTCGGCCAGGGCGTTCTCGCGCTCGGCGATCAGGCCCTCGCGCTCGAGGGCCAGCTTGAAGTGGCCGCGCAGGTGGCGGTTCAGGATCAGCGCCAGGGCCAGGGCCAGCAGCAGGCCCGACAGCACCATGTTGCGGGTGGTTTCCGGGGCGTGGCTGGCGTCCAGCGCCAGCACCGGGGCGGCGGCGGCCAGCGGGCCCAGGACGGCCAGCGCCGGCAGGTAGGGGGAGGTGAAGAAGATCACGCCGGCGGCGGCCCCGCCGCACAGCATCAGCAGCAGCGGCGACAGCAGGCCCGCGGCCTGGGCGTAGCCGCAGGTGGCGTAGAGCGCGCCGACCCACAGCGCCGCGCCGGCGCTCTGCACCACGGCGCGCAGGCGCACGTCGTCGTAGCGGTCGTCGTCCTGGTGCAGCCAGCGCATGGCGGCGTAGATGCCGGCCCAGTTCAGGCAGTACAGCAGCACGCAGCCCAGCAGCTGCAGCTTGCCCTGCGCGAACATGCCGACCGCCAGGAACATGACCAGGGCCACGGCGAAGAAGCCCAGGGCGTAGGGCAGGAGCTTCACCTGGGCGTCCAGCGCCTGCCGCGCGACGGCGCGCCGGAATTCGGCCGGGGGCAGGGCGGTGGGATCGACCGACGCGGGTTCCAAAAGCGATCTCCTGACTCGGTTCGAGCCTAGGCGCCGGACCTTGCTGTCCGGTTACGGAACACTCGATCGCCGCCGCGAAAGTGGATTTGAGGCTGCGGCGTTAGGGCGCGGCTTATCCCCAAGGAATCTGGGCCGTTGCGGGCGCGTTGGCGGCCAAAGGTAAAATTTCATTAGGATTGAACTCGCATTTTCCAGGCGTCTTCCGATCCGAATCAGATTCGGGGCCGCCATGACCTTCGCGCGTCCGCGCCTGACCGAAGCCGACCTGCGCCGGCTGTCCAAGCACGAAACGCCGGACGCGCGCGCGACCGCGACCCACAAGCTGTGCCGCACGCTGGACCGCATGCCGCTGTCCGAGCGCGATCGCGCCGCCGCCCAGGACATCGTGCGCCTGCTGGCCGCGGACGCGGTGGAGCTGGTGCGCCGTTCGCTATCGGTGACCCTGCGCTCTTCGCCGCTACTGCCGCGCGACGTGGCGATGAAGCTGGCCGCCGACGTGGAGAGCGTGGCCCTGCCGGTGCTGGCGGAGTCGCCGGCCTTCACCGACGAGGACCTGATCGAGATCGTCCGCCGCGGCGCGCCCGAGCGCCAGGTCGCCATCGCCCAGCGTCCGAAGGTTGCCGCGCGGGTGACCGGCGCGATCATCGCCTTCGGGGCCGAGCCGGCGGTCGCCGCCGTCTGCGCCAACGACCACGCCGAGACGCCGGAACGGGCCCTGTCGCTGGCCCTGCAGCGCTTCCCGAAATCGCCGGCCGTGGCCCAGGCCGTGGCCGCCCGCTCGGCCGTGCCGCCGCACATCGTCGAGCAGCTGGTCGGCCGGCTGGAAGGGGCGGTGCGCGAGCAGCTGATCAAGCGTCACGGCCTGTCGCCGGAGCTGTCCCTGCGCCTGGCCGCCGGCGCCCGCGAGCGCGCCACCGCCGACATCGTCGACCAGATCGCCGACGCCCGCGACCTGGCCGCCTTCGCCGCGCACCTGAACAAGCTGAAGCGCCTGAACGCCTCGCTGCTGCTGCGCGCCCTGGCGCGCGGTCAGATGACCTTCTTCGAGCACGGCCTGGCCGAGCTGGCCGGCGTGCCGCACTCGCGGGTCTGCATCATGGTTCACGACGCCGGGCCGCTGGGCCTGCGCGCCGTGTGCGAGCGGGCCGGCCTGCCGACCCGCCTGTTCGCCGCCTTCCGCACCGGCGTCGACGTGTGGCGCTCGCTGCAGCACGAGGGCCTGCTCGCCGACCGCGAGCGGCTGCAGGAGCGCATGCTGCAACGCTTCCTGACCCAGCGCCCCTACGCCCCGCGCGAGGACCTGGAGTACCTGCTCGAGCGCCTCGACCGCCGCGAAGACGACCTGCGCCCGCACCACGCCAACGCGGCTTAGCTCATCAGCGCCCGACCGGCCGCGCCGGCGCGCCGACGACGGTCGCGCCGGCCGGGACGTCGCGGGTGACCACGGCGCCTGAGCCGACTACCGCGTCGTCGCCGACCGTGATCCCGGGCAGCAGGATCGCGTTTCCGCCGATCCAGACGTTGTCGCCGACCCGCACGGGGCGGGCGAGCTCCAGCAGTTCGCGGCGCAGCGCCGGATCGCGCGGGTGGTCGGCGGCGTAGATCTGCACGCCGGGGCCGAGCTGGCACAGCTTTCCGATCGCCACCTCGGCGCAGTCCAGGATCACGCAGCCGAAGTTCATGAAGGTCCCGGCGCCCACGCGGATGTGGGCGCCGTAATCGCAACGGAACGGCGGGCGGATCACCACGCCCTCGCCCGCCTCGCCAAGCAGGTCGAGCAGAAGCGCGCGGCGGCGTTCGGGCTCGTCCTCGTTAGTGGCGTTGTACAGGTCGAACAGCCGCTGGGCGCGGGCGTGGTCGGCGGCGAGCTCCGCGTCGGGGCGGTAGAGTTCGCCTGCGAGCATCTTCTGCTTTTCGGTCGGGGGCATGGCCGCCCAACGCGGCGGAGGGGCCGCAAGCTCCTTCTCCCGCAAGGGAGAAGGGCAAAAAGAAACGGCCGGGCGATGTTGTCGCCCGGCCGCTTATGAATGCTCTGTCGGAACGCTCAGATCGTCGCCAGGTGCGCCGCGACCTTGCCTTCCAGCTCTTCGGCGAGCGCGCGGCCGACCGGGTGCTCGTCGTCCTTGATCTCGTCGCGCACGGCCGCCTTGATGGCCTCGACGTGGGCGTCGATCAGATAGACCGGCGCCTTCATCCGCACGTCCGGCTTGTCGGTCATCTTGCAGAGCGAGGCGGCGATGCGGGTGATCAGCGGGTATTCGTAGGTCGCGCCCAGGCCCTTCAGGTCGTGGGCGCGCATGTACAGCCCCTCGGCCGTCTCGGGCGTGTAGCCCTGGGCCTTGATGGCGGCCTGGGCCGCCTCGAGCTTGGTGATTTCGTCGTTCAGCCATTGGGCGAACTGGGCCGACAGCCCCTTCAGGGCGGCTTCGGCCTTGGCCAGGGCGGCCGGGTCGATGCCGCCGAAGCGGCCGCCGCCGACCTTCAGCCGCAGACTGGTCTGCGGCGGGATGACCTGGGCGGGGTTCGGCTTTTCCACGGCGAACGTCCTTTGCGAACTCTCGCGGGGAGCATGCACCGATAGGAGTTAGGAAATCCTAACGGCATTCCTCCCCCGAGCGAGCGAAGCGAGCGGTGGGGGAGGGGGGGCGCCCGAAGGTTGGTGGAGGGGGCTCCAGCGAGGCGCGCCCTTCGGACCGGGCGTGGTCGGAAAGGACTGACGGTGTGGCCGGCCTTTGCGCCAGGACGAGCCCCCTCCACCATGCTTCGCATGGTCCCCCTCCCCAAGAGGGGGAAGATTTTTTAAGCCGAGAACTGCTCCACCAGCACGCGCTCCTCGTAGGTCCGGCCGGCGTCGAACAGCATGACCAGCGAGATGTTGCGCTGCTCGGCGACGCTGACGCGGGCGACGTCGCGGACTTCGAAGTTGTCGGCCACCGCGCTGACCGGGCGCTTGTCGGCCTCCAGCACGTCGAAGGTCACCTGGGCGGTGTGGGGCAGCAGCGCGCCGCGCCAGCGGCGGGGGCGGAAGGCGCTGATCGGGGTGAGGGCCAGCAGAGAGGCGCCCAGCGGGATGATCGGGCCGTGGGCCGACAGGTTGTAGGCGGTGGAGCCGGCCGGGGTGGCGACCAGGCAGCCGTCGCAGGACAGCTCCTCCAGCCGCACCTTGTCGTCGACCGAGATGCTCAGCTTGGCCGTCTGGCGCGTCTGTCGCAGCAGCGACACCTCGTTGATGGCCAGCGCGCGGCGGGTCTCGCCGTGAATGGTCCAGGCGTCCATGGCCAGCGGGTGGATGACGGTCTGCTCGGCGGCGTTGATCCGCTCCAGCAGGCCGTCCTCGGCGTAGTCGTTCATCAGGAAGCCGACCGAGCCGCGGTTCATGCCGAAGATCGGCCGGCCGTCGGCCAGGTGGCGGTGCAGGGTCTCCAGCATGAAGCCGTCGCCGCCCAGCGCGACCACCACCTCGGCCTGGGCCTCGGGCGTGTCGCCGTAGATCGCGGCCAGCCGCTCGCGCGCTTCCTGGGCCTCGGGCCGGTCGGCGGCGGTGAAGGCGAGACGCCGGATCAGGGTGTGCGGCGGATGCATGAGGCCAGTTGCAGCTGCGCCGACCCGATCTGTCAAATCCGTTCGACGAACATCCGGAAGGCGTCGGCGGCTTCCCTCGGCGACAGGGAGAAGGCGGCGGCGGTGCGCTTGCCGGCGTCGACGGCGCCGCCGGGGCGGCCTCCGTTAAGGCCCATGACCCGGCCCAGGATGTCGGGGAACACCACCCGGTCGATGCCCACCGCGGCGCAGGCCAGGGCCAGCGGCTCGGTGGTGCGGGCGCGCAGCGCCGCGCGCACGTCGGAGGCGTCGAATTCGCCGAGCGTGGCCAGGGCCTGCACGAACAGGCCCAGTTGCCCCTCCTTCAGCACGCGCACCAGATAGCCGGGGCGCAGCTGGCCGGCCGCCTGCAGCTTGGCGACCAGGCGGGCCTCGGACTGGGCGTCCTCGACCGGGGCGGGACGCGGCGCGCCGCCGATCGCCGACTGCACGGCGTCGGACAGGGCGGAGTCGAACACGGTCACGTCGATGCGGAAGCGCGAGACGATCGCCTGGCGCAGCGCCTGGCCGACCCAGGCGTAGAGCTGTTCGGCCAGCTGGCGGGTCAGGCGCGGGTGACGGGCCAGGGGCGAGCGCAGGGCGGCGATGCGGCGCGAAGCGTCGACCAGGCGCGCCAGGCTGTCCTCGGTGGTGGCGGCGGTGTCGTTGGCCGCCAGCGCGACCAGGGCTTCGGGGCCGGCGTGGTCGATCAGGGCGTCGACCACGCTCTCGCTGATGTAGGGGCGGCGGGCGACTTCGATCTGGTGCTCGAGGGTGGCCTCGACCACCACGCGCACCAGGGCGGCGTCGTCCAGCAGCGAGCTGGCGGCGATGATCGGGCGGGCGATGTCGATCTCGTCCAGGGCCAGGACGTGGATCAGGCCGCGCGGGGCCCATTCGACGCGTCCCAGGCGCTCGGCCAGGGCGCGGCGGATGTCGCGCTCGGCGTCGACCACCAGGGTCATGAACACGTCGCCCAGCAGGGCCTGGATCTCGGGGCGGCCGGCTTCGGGCGCGCCGTCGCACAGGTCGGCGATGGCCAGCAGAAGCCGCTCGCGGTCTCCCGCCTGGCGGCTTTGCGCCAGTAGAAGCAGGCTTTCCGTCTTAACCGCCGCCGACACGCACGTTCCCCGCTTCTGAAAGCGTCCGGACCTTCGCCGCCGGGAATGAAAACAGCCTTAACGGCGCCTCAATCTTGACGGCGTTCACCTACGGCGCGACGGTCCCCGCCAACGAAAGAAGAGTACCGAGGAGACGACCATGGCGGACGGCGCGCAGACCTCCCTCAAGGGGAGGGTGAGCGAGGCGGAGTGGAAGACCCGCGTCGATCTGGCGGCGTTGTACCGGCTGGTCGCCCTGCACGGGTGGGACGACGCCATCTTCACCCACATCTCGGCCCGCGTGCCGGGGCCGGAGAAGCACTTCCTGATCAATCCGTACGGCTGGTTCTTCGGCGAGATGACCGCCTCGTGCCTGGTCAAGGTCGACCTGGAGGGGAACGTCGTCCAGGAGACCGCCAGCTTCATCAATCCGGCGGGCTTCACCATCCACTCGGCCGTGCACGCCGCGCGCGAGGACGCGCACTTCGTCATGCACCTGCACTCCGACCAGGGCGTGGCGGTGGCGGCCATGAAGGACGGCCTGCTGCCCCTGACCCAGCACGCCCTGCTGGTGCGCCCTCAGCTGGCCTATCACGACTACGAGGGCATCGCCCTGAACCTGGAGGAGCGCGAGCGCATCGTCGCCGACCTGGGCGACAAGAAGCTGATGCTGCTGCGCAACCACGGCACCCTGTCGGCCGGCGCGACCGCGGCGGAGGCGTGGCTGGGCATGTTCTTCCTGGAACGCGCCTGCGCCCAGCAGGTGATGGCCCTGTCGGCCGGCCGCGACGGCGTGCTGACCGCCCCGCAAGCCGCCCAGGAAGAGGTCAAGCAGGTCGGCGGCATGGGCATGGGCTTCATCTCCGGCCTGGCCTGGCCGGGCTTCCTGCGCCGCCTCGACCGCGAACTGCCGGGCTACGACGCGTAAGCGCCGCGTCCGGTCTCCCCGTCCATGTGGCGCACGGTCCGGAAGACTCCGGGCCGCCGATCGCTCACGCGTCGGCATGTATGAGCGAGCTTCTGTGGCCGTTCGACGCAAGGTGTGCGCCCGTTTTGGGAGTATCCGGGATCGTGCGCGAAAATTCCGCGACGGAAATCCCGCACTAACTCGTTAGAACTCGCCGGGGAGGGGCGATCCGTTTTGCGGAACGCCCTTTTTCCCTATAGCGCAGGCGTGATCGTCGGCGCCTCGACGACGGCCGACTCCGCAGGTAGTTGGGGCGTCATCAATCAGTAACGATCCGTCGGCACACGAGGGGTCACGCGTTAAGACGGGCGATCGAGCGCCTATGGCTACGGGGAGTGGGCCGGCCTTGTTTAAGCGACACTTTTTCCTGGTCGCGGCGATCGCCGTCGTACTGACGATGGGCGTGGCGGGCGGCATGAAGCTCGCCTTCGGGCGCGACAAGGGCGGTCCGGGCGGCGGCGGCGGCGGTGGCGGCCGCGGCGCCCAGATCACCCAGTACGTCGTGGCCCCGCGGCCGTTCGTGGATCGGGTCGAAGTGCTGGGCCAGGCCAAGGCGCGTGAATCCATCACCGTCACGGCGCCGACCTCCGACCTGATCGCCGCCGTGCACTTCCGTCCGGGCCAGTCCGTGGCCAAGGGCGCGGTGCTGGTCGAGCTGGTCACCCGCCAGCAGGACGCCGACGTCATGCAGGCCCAGGCCACCGCCGACCTGGCCGAGGCCGAGTACAAGCGCTGGCAGACCCTGGCCGACAAGGGCATCGCGCCCCGCGCCACGGCCGAGCAGCGCAAGGCCGAATGGCAGCGCGCCAAGGCCGCCGTCGTCGCCCAGAACTCCCGCAAGCTGGACCGCGTGATCCGCGCGCCGTTCGCCGGCACCGTGGGCCTGTCCGACACCGCGCCGGGCATGCTGGTCAGCCCGGGCACCCCGATCGTCACCCTCGACGACCTCAGCGTGATCAAGGTCGATTTCCAGGTGCCGGAACGCTACCTGCCGATCCTGCAGGTCGGCGCGCCGATCCAGGCGACCGCCGACGCCCTGCCGGGCGTGACCCTGAACGGCCGCGTGGCGGTGCTGGACACCCGCGTAGACCCGGCCACCCGCGCCCTGACCGCGCGCGCCGAATTCGCCAACGCCGACGGCCGCATCAAGCCGGGCATGCTGATCCGGGTCGGCCTCGACCACGGCTCGCGCACCGCCCTGGCCGCGCCGGAATCGGCCGTGCAGTTCGAAGCCGACACCGCCTTCGTCATGAAGATCACCCCGCAGGGCGAGAAGACCGTGGCCCAGCGCGTGGTCGTCCTGCCGGGCTCGCGTGAGGGCGGCTTCATCGAAATCCGCGACGGCCTGATGGCCGGCGACAAGATCGTCGCCGACGGCCTGAACCGGGTGCAGCCCAACCAGCCCGTGCGCCTGGCCGGCGCCAAGGGCGGCGAGGGCGGCCACGGGAGCGGCAAGGGCGGCTCCAAGCAGGGCGCGGCTCGATGACCCTTTCGGACATCTCCGTCCGACGTCCGGTGTTCGCCGCGGTCGCGGCGATCATCCTCTGCGTGGTCGGCCTGGCGGCGTTCTTCGTGCTGCCGGTGCGCGAGCTGCCCGACATCGACCCGCCGATCGTGTCGATCACCACCAGCTACACCGGCGCCTCCGCAGAGGTGATCGAGAACCGCATCACCGAGGTGATCGAGCGCCAGGTGGCCGGCATCCAGGGGGTGCAGCGGATCACCTCGTCCTCGCGCGACGGCCGCTCCAACATCTCGCTGGAGTTCTCGCTCGACCGGAACATCGACGACGCCGCCAACGACGTGCGCGACAGCGTCTCGCGCGTGGTGCGCTCCCTGCCCGAGCAGGCCGACCCGCCGGAAGTGGCCAAGGCCGACGCCGACGCCTCGCCGGTGATCATCCTCAGCTTCGCCTCGGACAAGATGAGCCGGCTGGAGCTGACCGACTACGCCGAGCGCTATCTGGTCGAACGCTTCTCCACCGTGCCGGGCGCCGGCCAGGTGCGGGTCTTCGGCGATCAGACCTACGCCATGCGCATCTGGCTGGACGCCGACCAGCTGGCCGCCCGCGGGCTGACCGTGCAGGACGTCGAAGCCGCCCTGAACAGCCAGAACGCCGAGCTGCCGGCCGGCTATCTGGAAGGCCAGGACAAGGACTTCACCATCCGCGTGGCGCGCAGCTACGGCACGCCGCAGGACTTCGCCCAGCTGCCGATCGGCAAGCCGGGCGCGAACGGCTACGTCACCCGCCTGGGCGACGTCGCCCGCGTCGAGGAGGCCGCCTCCGAGCGCCGCCGCCTGTTCCGCTCAAACGGCCTGGACCAGGTCGGCATCGGCATCACCCGCCAGTCCCAGGCCAACGACCTGGAGATCTCCAAGGGCGTGCGCGAGGCGATGGAGCAGATCAAGCCGGGCCTGCCGGCCGGCACCAAGCTGGAAGTCATCGTCGATAACTCCAGCTTCACCTCCGAGGCCATCAGGGAGGTGTGGATCACCATCGGCATCTCGCTGGCCCTGGTCGGCCTGGTGAACTTCATCTTCCTGGGCACGCTGCGCGCGGCCATCGTGCCGACCATCGTCGCGCCCATCTGTCTGCTGGCCACCTTCATCGTGCTGGCCCCCCTGGGCTTCTCGCTGAACCTGCTGACCCTGCTCGGCCTGGTGCTGGCCGTGGGCCTCGTCGTCGACGACGCCATCGTCGTGGTCGAGAACATCCAGCGCCGGGTGGACGAGGGCGAACCGGCCCCGGTCGCCGCCCAGCGCGGCGCGAAACAGGTGTTCTTCGCGGTAGTGGCCACCACCATGGTGCTGATCGCGGTGTTCGCGCCGTTGCTGTTCCTGCCGGGCTACATCGGGCGTCTGTTCGTCGAACTGGCGGCGGCCATCGCCGCGGCCGTGGCCTTCTCCGCCTTCCTGGCGCTCAGCCTGTCGCCCATGCTGGCGTCCAAGCTGCTGCGTCCGGCCCACGGCGAAGGCTTCGTCGCCCGCCACATGGACCGGGCGATGGACGCGCTGCGCGACTCCTACCGCAACTCGCTGGACAGCCTGCTGGGCAAGAAGTCGGCGGCGATCGCCGTCGGCGGTCTGACCCTGGTCGCCGCCCTGTCGGCGGCGGGCCTGTTCTTCGCCCTGCCGCAGGAGCTGGTGCCGCCGGAAGACCGCGGCCGGGTGGACGTGCGCCTGCAGGGCCCCGAGGGCGCCGGCTACGACTACATGGTCAAGCAGTCGAGCAAGCTGGAGAAGGCGCTGGCCAAGGAAGTCGGCCACGGCGGTCCGGCCGAGCGCTACATGATCAGCCTGCCGGGCTTCGGCGGGGCCAGCTTCAACGGCGGCAGCGGCGTGCTGGTGCTGAACGAGATGGCCGACCGTTCGGAATCGGCCGACGAGATCGCCGCGCGCCTGAACAAGAGCCTGTCGGGCATCACCGGCGCGCGCGTGATCGCGTCCGTCCGCGGGCCGTTCCAGCGCGGCGGCGGCGGGGGCGGGGGCGCCAACGTCGACTTCATCGCGGTCGGCACCGACTACGACGAGCTGCAGCGCTGGATGCAGCCCATCCTGCAGGCGGCCAACGACAACCCGGGCCTGGTGCGCCCGCGCCTCGACTACGAGCCGAACGCGCCGCGCCTGCTCGTCGACATCGACCGCGAGAAAGCGGCCGCGCTCGGCGTCTCCTCGACCGACATCGGCCGCGCGCTGGAGACCATGTTCGGCTCCCGCCGCGCCACGACCTACATCAAGGGCGGCCAGGAGTACGACGTGCGCCTGCAGACCGACCTGGAGCAGCGTCGCGGCGTCGAGGACCTGAACTCGCTCTATGTGCGCTCCGCCTCCGGTCAGTTGGTCCCACTGGCCTCGGTGGTGAAGACCGAGCTGAAGGGCGACACGCCCGACCGCAAGCGTCTGGACCGCCTGCGCGCCATCACCCTCACCGCCGAGCTGCAGCCCGGCTACACGGTCAAGGACGCGGTCAGCTTCTTCCAGACCGAGGCGGCCAAGCAGCCGGCCGGCCCGTCCGTCCGCTGGGGCGGCCAGGCCCGCGACCTGCTGGAAGCCGGCGGCGCCGTCGGCGTGGCCTTCGGCCTGGCGCTGCTGCTGGTCTTCCTGGTGCTGGCGGCCCAGTTCGAGAGCTGGATCAACCCGGCGATCATCATGCTGACCGTGCCGCTGGCGGCGCTGGGCGGGCTGTTCGGCCTGCTGATGGCCGGCTCCAGCCTGAACATCTACAGCCAGATCGGCCTGATCATCCTGATCGGCATCGCCGCCAAGAACGGCATCCTGATCGTGGAGTTCTCAAACCAGCTCCGCGACGAGGGAAGGTCCGTGCGCGAGGCGGTGATCGAGGCCAGCTCGCTTCGCCTGCGCCCGATCATCATGACCTCGATCGCCACCGCCTTCGGCGCCCTGCCGCTGGTGCTGTGGGAAGGGGCCGGCGCGGCCAGCCGCCAGACCATCGGCGTGGTGATCTTCGCCGGTGCGATCTTCGCGACCCTGCTGACCCTGTTCGTGGTGCCGATGTTCTACAACCTGCTGGCCCGCTTCACGAAGTCGCCCGAGCACACCGCCCGCCAGATCGAGGCCTGGGAAGAGGGCGAGAAGGTCGCCAACGACCGGCTGGACGAAGCGGCGGAATAGAAAGCGGTCCTTCTCCCCTTGCGGGAGAAGGGAGGGCGTTTAAACGGCAAAGGGTCCGAGCCGGCGGGGAGGAAACCGCGGATCGGACCCCAGGCCGCGCAGTCAAGGCGGCTCTCCCGGTCGGGGCGGGAGAACTCAGCCGGGCCGGTGGCCCGTCTCGGTCATCAGGTAGGCGATCAGGTCGGTGCGGTCCTTGGCGTCGTGCACGCCGGCGAAGGACATCTTGGTGCCGGGCAGGAAGTGCTTCGGGTCGGACAGCCAGCCGTCCAGGCGCTGGGCGTCCCAGGTGAAGCCGGCGTTCTTCACCGCGTCGGAGTAGTTGTAGTCGGCCTTGGAGCCGGCCTTGCGGCCGAACACGCCGTAGAGGTTCGGGCCGGTCATGTTCGGGCCGCCTTCGGTCAGGCTGTGGCACGAGCGGCAGCGGGCGAACACGCGCTTGCCGTTGGCCAGGTCGGCGGTGTTGTACGGGGCCGGGAAGGTGGCCAGGATCTTGGCTTGATCTTCGGTCGGCGGGACCGGGATCGGCGCCGCCGAGGGGGCGGGCGCTTCGGCCGCCGGAGCCTCGGCCGTCTTCTCCTGCTTGGGCCCGCAGGCGCTGAGCGCCATGGCGGCGGAGGCGGCGAGGACGAGAAGGGCGGGGCGGCGCATGGGCGGTCTCCTGTCGGCGGTTCGTCGAGCGTCGCTATACCGCTGTTCGATCCTCATGGCACGCCGTCCGGCGCGGATTGAAGGCTGTCGGTCTTCCTCGGGCGGGTGAAAAAAGACGCCGGTCGGGGGCGAACAATCCCGACCGGCGGGCCAGGGTGGAGGAAGAAGGCTTACGCTTAGCGGCCGCGCCGCGGCTTGGTCACGGCCGCCGGTTCGTCGGAGCGGATCGAGGCCTGCACCACCGGCGGGGCGGCGGCGGCGACCCGGCGCGCGCCGGGCTGCGGCGTGCTGGCGTCCAACACCGCGCTGGCGGTTTCCGCCATGCCGTGCACGCCCAGGCAGAAGACGTCCTCGTAATGCGGGCGGGCCACCGACAGGCACTGGTACAGGTTCAGCTTGGCCATGCGCAGGGCGAAGCCGAACTTCTGGTCCGACAGCAGCGGCTTGATCCGCTCGGCGTCGTCGGCTTGGCCGGCTGCGGCGAGCGCCGCCAGCGCCAGACCGCGCGACACCACCGGCGAGTAGCCGCCGCCGCCGCCGTGCGAATGCACCGAGGCCGTCTCCAGGCGGGCGCGGTCCTCGGGGGTGGGCTTGTAGCGGGTGGTCGAGATCGCCTTGATCCGGGCCAGACGGGCGGTCGGATTGGCCACGTTCCCCGTGGCCCAGGCCTGACGTTGGACGTCGTAGGCTTCCTGCTTGATGGCCTTGCCGGCGCTCAGCAGCCGCCCGCCCTGCTCTTTCAGGGCCGCGCTGGCGCTGGCTGCGGCGCTGTCCGCGCCGGACAGGTCGCCCGCCGAGGTCGGGTCGCTGATCAGGCGGGTGGCGAAGTAGGGATCGGCCTGGGCGGCCATGCGAGCCGAGCGCACGAACCGGTCGTCCTGCAGGGCCAGCGTCGCGACGTAGGCGATCGCGCCTTCCTCCAGCTGCTTGGCCTCGTAGGAGGCGCCGGTGTTCAGGGCGCGCTGGATCTCGTCGCCGTTCTTGAAGCCGGGCGAGATGGCCCCGGCCTTGGACATGTAGGTCTCGTAGGCGCTGGCCGCGTCGACGAGGCGCGCGGGCAGGTCGATCGCGCCGGATGCGTCCGCGTCGCGCGCCGCGGCGCCGCTGACGGGCAGGGCGGTCAAGAACAGCGTTCCGGCCGTGGCGGCGAGGATTGTGCGAATTCCAAGTCTCATGGCGGGCTCCCTGATGCGGTTTCAGGAGAGCGCTGCGCGCATTGCTCAAATCATAAGAGATATGGCTAGCGAGTTTTCAATATATCTGAACACGATTTGTTATCGTTGAACGATATTCATGGTGTTTGGCGGTTAAGCATGCTGAATTTCGACGTTCTTTTTCAGCGATGTGATCGTCGATTGGTAGTATTCGCGTATCGCCGGTATCGGTCGCGGGTCAGTCGCCCCCGCCCTTTCGCCAGGCCGCGCGGGCCTGCGCCAGCTCACGCTCGGCC
The DNA here is from genome assembly GCF_014349105.1 of Caulobacter sp. 17J80-11. Taxonomy (GTDB): domain Bacteria; phylum Pseudomonadota; class Alphaproteobacteria; order Caulobacterales; family Caulobacteraceae; genus 17J80-11. Next base: position 92,120 of record NZ_JACSJI010000012.1, read on the forward strand.
CGATCGCGGCGAGCCTCCAGCTCCGTGCGCAGGGCGGCTTCGCGCCGGTCGAGCGCGCGGCGCTCGACGGCGAGGGCGGCCAGGGCCTCGTCGGCTTCGCGCTCGACCGCCTCTCGGGCGCGCTCGGCGGCGTCCAGCGCCGACCGGTCGGGTTTCGGCTTCGGCGGTGGTGGCGGCGGCGGCGGCGACACGAGCTCGGGCGATTTGTCGCGGGTCGTCGGCTTCGGCCTGGGCAGGGACGGGACCTTCGGCAAGGCGGCGTCCCCGGCGGTGAACGGGCCATCGGTCCCGACCGCGCGGCGCAGCACCACGCCCGGATGGGCCAGGGCCGCCTTCACCGCTTCGGGATCTTCGGTCACGCCGGCGGCGCCGGAGGCGAACAGGTCCTCGCGCACGTCCCAGGCGGCGCGCGCGGCCTTCTGGGACGGCGCGGCCACGATGGTGTCGAAAAAGCCGATCTGGGTGCGATAGACCTTCAGCCGCGTCGCCATGGCGCGCAAACGCGCCGGACGGGAACTGCGATCCTCAGTGCTCCGGCTTGCCCTCCAGGAGCTGGCGGCGCGTGCGGGAGATCTCGCGCCAGACCGCGGCGATCTGCAGATAGGCGAGGCGTTCCTCGTCGGTCTGGGCGATGCGCGCCAGCCGCTCGGCGTCCTCGGCCCGGGTTTCATAAAGGCACGCCTTCTGCACGCGACCCCACTCGTTACGGTGACGGTCAGCGAGAACGCCGAGGGCGTCTCATGGTTCGATGCCGAACATATCGGCGTGATCTCAGGCGTCGGTGATCAGCCGCGCCCCGCGCCGGCGGGTGACCCAGGCCCACAGCCAGTCGGTGGCGACGGCCAGGCGCTGGCGCAGGCCGATCAGGAAGTAGACATGGGCCACGCTCCAGAACAGCCAGCCCACGAAGCCGGTGATCTCCACCCGTCCCAGCTTCACCACGGCGGCGTCGCGGCCGATGGTGGCCAGGTCGCCCTGGTGGCGATAACGGAACGGCGCGTCGGCGGACGTCCCGGCGATGCGGGCGGCGATCACCTTGCCGACGTAATGGCCCATCTGCTTGGCGGCCGGTGCGATCCCCGGGACGGGCTTGCCGTCCGCCCTGGCGACCATGGCGGCGTCGCCGATCACGAACACCTCCGGATGCCCCGGCATAGACAGATCGGGGCCGACCAGCAGCCGGCCGGCGCGGTCGTGCTCGCCCGGAAGGGCGCGGACCAGGGCTGCCGCCTGCACGCCGGCCGCCCAGATCATGGTCGCCGCCTCGATCCGGCCGCCGTCCAGCGCGGCGCCTTCTGCGTCGACGCCGGTGACCATCTGGCCGGTCATGACCTCGACTCCCATCGCCTCGAGCCGACGTTGCGCGTAGGCGGCCAGGTGTTCGGGCATGGCCGGCAGGATCCTCGGCCCGGCCTCGACCAGCACGATCCGAGCGGTCGCCGGGTCGATCGAGCGGAAGTCGCGGGGCAGGGCGTCGCGGGCGATCTCGGCGATGGCGCCGGCCATCTCCACCCCGGTCGGGCCGCCGCCGACCACCACGAAGGTGAGCTGGCGCGACAGTTCGTCCAGGTCCCGGGCCAGCTCCGCCCGCTCGAAGGCGCTGAGGATGCGCCGGCGTAGCCTGAGCGCGTCGTCGATGCTCTTCAGGCCCGGCGCCCAGGCCGCCCAGTCGTCGCGGCCGAAGTAGGAGTGCGTCGCGCCGGCGGCGATCACGAGGAAGTCGTAGGGGAACGGCCCGTCGGCGGTCTCCACCGCGCGCGCCTCCAGGTCGACCGCGCGCGCCGCTGACAGCACCACGCGTACGTGCCGCAGGCGGTGCAGGACCTCGCGGATCGGCCAGGCCACCTCGGCCGGCGAGAGGGCGGCGGTGGCCACCTGGTAGAGCAGGGGCTGGAAGGTGTGGTGGTTGCGCCGGTCGATGACGGTGATCGAGGCCATGGTCCGGCCCAGGGCGCGTACCGCCTCCAGGCCGCCGAAGCCGGCGCCGACCACCACCACCCGTGGGCGGGTGCGCACGGGGCGGCTGGGGTCTGCCATGGCTGCGCTCCTGTCGGAGGACAGGAACCCGTCGCGGGCGTGCGCGGTTCGGCGCGGCTTCAGGCGAAGGCGCGGCCGTCCGCGCCGTGGGCGATGCGTCCGACCAGCTCGACCACGTTGCGCAGCACGAACAGCACCACCGCGAACAGCAGCCAGGCCATCACCCGGGCGCCGCGCGGCGCGCGCACGGCCAGTTCCAGCGCCAGGCCGCCGAAGGCCAGGACCAGCAGGGCGGCGAAGAAGGTGAAGGCGAGGGCGGCCATGGCGGGGCTCCGGTTGCGACACGGCCAAGGTGGAGACCGGCTGCGTCAGAAACGGACGCATCTCGGATATGTTGGCAATCAAACAAAATCCCGTGACCCCGCTTGCGGGCGCCCGCCCGACGTGAGAGCGCATGTCCCGGGGCGGGGGACGAGAGCAGGAGACAAGCGCCGCCATGAGCGCCCCCGAACGGATCGGAAATCCCGCCCTGCGGGCCAAGGTGATGCCGGCCGAGGCGGCCGCCGCCCTGATCGCCTCCAACAGCACGGTCGGCATGAGCGGCTTCACCGGCTCGGGCTATCCCAAGGCCGTGCCGCTGGCGCTCGCCGCGCGCATCGAGGCGGAGCGGGCGGCGGGCCGGCGCTCGCGCCTGCGGGTGTGGACCGGGGCCTCGACGGGGCCGGAGCTGGACGGCGCGCTGGCCCGGGCCGACGGGATCGAGTTCCGCCTGCCGTACAACTCCGATCCGATCGCCCGCGAGCGCATCAACCGCGGCGAGATGGAATACCTGGACATGCACCTGAGCCAGGTCGCGCCCATGGCCTGGGAGGGCTTCCTGGGCCCGCTGGACACGGCGGTGATCGAGGTGACGGCGATCCGGCCGGACGGCACGCTGATCCCGTCCTCGTCGGTGGGCAACAACAAGACCTGGCTGGAGCGGGCCGACCAGGTGATCCTGGAGGTCAACGCCTGGCAGAACCCGGCGCTGGAGGGGATGCACGACATCTACTACCGCACGGCCCTGCCGCCGAACCGGGTGCCGATCCCGCTGGTGCGCCCCGACGAGCGGATCGGCGAGCCGGGCTTCCGGGTCGATCCCGACAAGATCGTCGCCATCGTCGAGACCGACGCGCCGGACCGCAACGCGCCCTTCACCCCGCCCGACGAGACCGCGCGCGCCATCGCCGGCCACCTGATGGAGTTCTTCCGCCACGAGGTGGCGCGCGGCCGCCTGCCGGCTTCGCTGCTGCCGCTGCAGTCGGGGGTGGGCAACATCGCCAACGCCGTGCTCACCGGGCTGAAGGACGGGCCGTTCGAGAACCTGACCGCCTACACCGAGGTGATCCAGGACGGCATGCTGGAACTGCTCGACAGCGGCCGCATGCTGTCCGCCTCGGCCACCGCCTTCTCGCTGAGCCCGGAGGCGGCCGCGGCCATGAACGCGCGCATGGCCGACTATCGCGACAAGATCATCCTGAGGCCGCAGGAAATCAGCAACCACCCCGAGCTGATCCGCCGGCTGGGCTGCATCGCCATGAACGGCCTGATCGAGGTCGACATCTACGGGGCGGTGAACTCCACTCACGTGATGGGCTCGCGCATCCAGAACGGCATCGGCGGCTCCGGCGACTTCGCCCGCAACGCCTTTATCTCGGTGTTCATGACCCCCTCGACCGCCAAGGGCGGCAAGATCTCAGCCATCGTGCCGATGGCCAGCCACGTCGACCACATCACCCAGGACGTGCAGGTGATCGTCACCGAGCAGGGCCTGGCCGACCTGCGCGGCCTGTCGCCCAAGCAGCGGGCCCGGGCGATCATCGAAAATTGCGCCCATCCGGACTACCGGCCGGGGCTTGAGGACTATTTTCAGCGGGCGCTGAAGGAGTCCTACGGCCTGCAGACCCCGGTGCTGCTGGACGAGGCCCTGTCCTGGCACCGGCGCTATCTGGAGACCGGCTCGATGCGGCCGGGCTGATCAGCCGGGCAGGCGCTCGAAGGCCGGCAGGCCGTCGGGCAGGTGGTGGAAGTCCTGCTTGTCGACGGTGAAGATCGCCATCTTCGGGCCGCGATAGGGGGCCGGCTCGTCGAGCATGCCGATCTTCAGGATCACCGCCTCCAGGCCCGGCCGGCGGGTGGCCAGATGGGTGCCGCAGCGGCCGCAGAACTCGCGGGTCACCGGCGCCTCGAGGTCGTCGCGGGCGAAGGTCCGCGGCGCCTGCAAATCAGAGCAAGCGCCGCCGACGCCGCGGGGGTGCGACCTTTGCGCACGTGGACGGCCAAGCTTGCGGCGGGCGACGATCGCTTTCAAGCTTTGCAGGAGTTCGCCGATGTTCGCCCGAAAGAAGCCCGCCGCCGAGCCGAAAGCCGCCGCGCCGAGCGCGACCGACGCCTTGCTGGGGGCGCTTCTGGGCGACCCGATCGATCCGCCGGCCGAGCTCGGCGAGGCGGCCGCGCCCGTGGCCGAGCCGGTCGCCGAAGCTGAGCCGGAAACCGCATCCAAGCCCGAGACCAAGCCCGAGCCTGCTCCGGCGCCCGCCGCGGCGCCCGCCCAGCCGGCCCGGGCCGAGCGCGCGCCAGCTCCGGCCGCCCGGCCGAAGACGGCCTCCTTCCTGGCTGGCGACCTGACCTTCGCCGGGACCCTGTCCGGGGACGGCGACGTGCACCTGGGCGGCCCGTTCGAGGGCGAGGTGCGCGCGCAGAACGTGACGGTCGGCGCCGGCGGCCGGGTCGACGGGACGGTCGTTGGCCGGCGCATCGAGGTGCTGGGCCGCGTGAAGGGAGCCCTGGTCGCCGACGAGGTGCGGGTGCGTCTCAACGCTCAGGTCGAGGGCGACGTGACCAGCGACAGCTTTACGCTGGAAGCCGGCTCCCGGTTCGAAGGCGTGAGCCGCCGCAAGCCGGCCTGACGGGGAGGGGGGCGCTGGTGCCGGTTGCCGGAATCGAACCAGCGACCTTCTGATTACAAATCAGCTGCTCTACCAACTGAGCTAAACCGGCCCGGGGCGGTTTATGCCGCCGCCCGGGCGCGGGCGCAACGCCGGGTCAGCCGCCTTCGCCGTCGAGCGTGAAGCCGGCCTTGAGAATCACCTGGAAGTGGCAGGGCTGGCCCTCGTTCACGTGGCCGCGGATCTGCGTGACCTCGAACCAGCGCAGGTTGCGCAGGGTCTGCTCGGCGCGGCCCAGCGCGTTGCGGATCGCGGCTTCGATGCCGTCCTGCGACGTGCCGGCCAGCTCGACGATCTTGTAGACGTGGTCGCTCATCTGTTCCTCCCTGGGTGCTGCTCAGGCGGTCCGCAGCGGCTTCAGCGCCTCGGCCCAGCGCTTCAACTCGGCGAGCGCGGTCTTGGCCGAGGTCTCGTGCATTTCGGTCGGTTTGAAGCCGCCGGCCGGGTCCATGTGCTGGGCGAACATCGGGATCACCACGGCCTCGACCAGCGGCACCACCTTGAGCGTGGTCAGCAGCTGCTTGGTGATCTGCACGCCGCGCAGGCCGCCCGAGACGCCGCCGTAGCTGACGAAGGCGGCCGGCTTGTAGTTCCACTCGCGGTAGACGTAGTTCAGCGCGTTCACCAGCGAGGCGGGCGGCCCGTAATTGTGCTCGGGCGTGACGAAGACGTAGGCGTCGGCGGCGTGGACGCTCTCCGCCCAGGCCCTGGTGTGGGCGTGCTGGTAGGCCTGCTTCATCGGGTGGTTGGGCTCGTCCAGCACCGGCAGGTTGAAGTCGGCCAGGTCGACCAGGTGGGCGTCGAAACCGCCGTGCTCGAGCGCCAGTTCGTGAAACCACCCAGCGATGGCCGGGCCGACGCGGCCGGGGCGCGTGCTGGAGATGAGGGTGTGAAGCCTGGGGCGCATGTCCTGAACTCCTGCCCCCGGCGCCACTAAGCGCGCGTCCGGGGGCGGCTCAAGGAACGGATGCGTGAGCCGGCTGGTTATGGCTCAGCTTCGGTCAACCGGGGGCAGGACCCATGACGCGTTGGATTGCGATCGCGACGGCGGCCCTGGTGGCGGCCGCGGGGGGCGGCGCGGCGGCGAAGGACATCCCGGGCGGCGGCCTGACCGTCGAGGAGGTCGCCGAATGGCTGGGCGCCCAGGGCTACAAGGCCGACCTGGAAAAGGTCGAAGGCGAGACGCACGTGGCCAGCGCCGCCGACGGCGTGAACTTCGACATCTACATGTACGACTGCAAGGACCAGGGGCGCTGCTCGGCCCTGCAGTTCAGCGCCGGCTTCGACCTGACCGACGGCACGGACCTGGACACGGTCAACAGCTGGAACAAGGCGAACCGCTACGTCAAAGCCCACCTGGACGAGACGAAGGACCCGTTCTTCCAGTACGACGTCAACCTCAGCCCGGGCGGCACCTACGAGGCGCTGGACGACGACTTCGGCGTCTGGCTGATGCAGCTGCCCAAGATCAAGGCCCAGATCGACTGGTAGCGGCGCGCCGCCGGCCAAGGCGGGGTGGACGCCGGGCGGGTGACCAGCGCCGGCGCGGTCGCCGCCAGCGCCGGTGAGCCCCGGGGCCGTCCCCTGACGTATCCGTAGAAAGACGGACATCGCCCGCGGACCGGGCGAACCAACTCCAGACGCCGGCCGTTTTCCCGTCCGGGGGCAGGCGGAGACCCATGCTCTCAAAGCGACGTTCCGTCCGCGCCAGGGCCGAACCGGAGATGGGGGCCGCGCCTCCCGGTTGGCCGCGCTCGCGCGACGCCCTGGCCCGGCAGTGCTTCGATCTCGCCGGCGTGGTGCTGCTGGCGATCGACGCTGACGGGATCGTTCGAGACATCAATCTGAAGGGCGAGGAGCTGCTGGGCGCGCCGCGCGAGGCGATCGTGGGGCGGCGCTGGATCGCGGAGTTCCTCCCCGAGGAGAACCGAAGGGCGGCCGAAGCCCTGCTCGCCGACGTCGCCGCTGGCCGGCGCGAGATGCCGGCGCAACAGGAGGCCGAGGTCCTGACCGCGGACGGCGCGCGTCGGCGCATGGTCTGGCGCTCCACGCCGCTGCGCGACCGCAAGGGGCGGGTCATCGGCGTGCTGAACTCCGGCGAGGACGTGACCGAGACGCGCGCGGCCGAGCGCGAACTCGAGGACACGCGCGAAAACCTGCGCCTGGCCCAGGCCGCCGGCGGGGTCGGGGTCTGGTGGTGGGACGCCCGCACGGACCGCTTGCACAACAGCGAGGAATTGCTGCGCCTGTGGGGCCTGCCCCCGCACGCCGAACTGACCACCGAGCAGCAGTTCGCCATGATGCATCCGGCCGACCGCGACCGGGCGCACGCCGCCTACACCGCGGCGCTGAACGGCTCGGGCAAGGCGTACTGGACCGACTACCGGGTGATGCGCGACGACGGCGGCGTGGTCTGGCTGGCCGCGCGCGGCGAGGTGGTGCGCGACGCTTCGGGCCGGATCCGCGGCATGCGCGGGGTCAGCTTCGACGTCACCGCTCTGAAGACCGCGCAGATGGCGGTGGTGGAGAGCGAGCAGCGGTTCGGAGAGCTGGCCGACACCGCGCCCATGCTGGTCTGGCTCTCGCGGCCGGACAAGAGCTGCTACTGGTTCAACAAGCGCTGGCTGGACCTGACCGGTCAGAGCCTGGGCGAACAGCTGCTGAATGACTGGTCGCAGCTGGTGCATCCCGAAGATCGCGCCGAGGCGGTGGCGACCTACGAAGGCGCCTTCGACCGGCGCGAGACCTACCGGATGCAGTACCGCCTGCTGAGCCGCGACGGCTCATGGCGCTGGATCGACGAGACCGGCGCACCGCACTACGGGCCGGACGGAAGTTTCCTGGGCTACGTCGGCGCCGGGGCGGACGTCACCGAGCTGAAGGAGGCGGTCGAGGGCTGGCGTCACAGCGAGCTGCGCTTCCGGGCCTTTTCGGAGTCCACCCAAGAGGTCTGCTGCTGGATGGCCGAGGCGGAGACCGGCCGGGTCAGCTACGCCAACCCGGCGTTCGAGGCCATGTTCGGCTGGCCGCGCGAGGCGCTTTACGCCGACCCCGAATTCATCGCCCGCCACGCCCATCCGGACGACGTCGAGGCGGTGCGGGCGGCCCACGCCGGCGTGCGTCGCGGCGAGCGGCAGGTGCTGGAGTACCGCGTGATCCGCGCCGACGGCGAAGAGCGCGTGCTGAGCGAGGGCGAGTTCCCGGTCCGCGACGACGCCGGCCGGCCGCTCTGGTACGGCGGCATCACCCGCGACGTCACCGACAGCCGCCGGGCCGAAGCGGCGCTGAGGTTCAGCGAGAAGAAGCTGCGCAGCTTCGCCGACCACGCCGAGGAGGTGGTCTGGCTGATCGACGCGCCTGATCGCCGGCTGGACTATCTCAATCCGGCCTACGAGCGGATCTCCGGCGAGCGGCCCGAGGCCTTCCTGGCCCACGTCGGCCACTGGTGGAAACTGGTCGCACCCGACGACCGCCGCGCGGTCTCTCGCGCCGTCGCCCGCGCCCTGCGCGGCGAGAAGGTGCGGGTCCGGTTCCAGATCGTGCGCCCCGACGACGGCGGGCGCCGGGCGATCGAGACGGCCATGTTCCCGCTGTTTGACGACCAGAACCGGTTGCGCTGGTTCGGCGGGCTCAGCCGCGACGTCACCGAGGCGGTCGAGCAGAGCGAGGCGCTGGAACGCCGGGTGGCCGAACGGACGGCCGAGCTGGAGGCCAGCATCGAACAGCGCCACAAGGCCGAGGCGGCCCTGGCCCAGGCCCAGCGCATGGAGACGGTCGGCCGGCTGACCGGCGGCATCGCCCACGACTTCAACAACCTGCTGACGGTGATCATCGGCGCGCTGGACATGATCCTGCGCAAGCCGGATCCGGACCGGGTGCAGCGGCTGGGCGGGGCGGCCCTGGAGGCGGCCCGGCGCGGCGAACGGCTGGCCCGACAGATGCTGGCCTTCTCGCGCCGGCAGGAGCTGAAGCTGGAGCGGGTCGACCTGCCCGGCCTGATCGCCCGCTTCCAGCCCATGCTGCGCGGCGCGGTCAGCGAGGCGACGCCGCTCACCGTCGACGTCGATCCGGACCTTGGGGCGGGCCTGGTCGACGCGGGCCAGTTGGAGGCGGCCCTGCTGAACCTGGTGGTCAACGCCGGCGAGGCGGTGTCCGACGGCGGCGAGATCCGGATGCGGGCCTCGCGCGTAAAGCTGTCCGATGGCGAGGTTCCCGACCTGCCGGCCGGCGACTACGCCGTGATCGCCGTCCAGGACACCGGCCGGGGCATGACGGCGGAGGTCGCCGCCCACGCCTTCGAGCCGTTCTTCACCACCAAGGAGGTGGGCAAGGGCACGGGCCTGGGCCTGGCCCAGGTCTACGGCCTGGTCCGCCAGCTGTCGGGGACCGTCACGATCGACAGCGCGCCCGGGCGCGGCACGACGGTGCGCCTCTACGTGCCTGCCGCCGGCGGCGTCGCCGAGGCCGAGCCGGCCGCGGAGCTGGAGGACGCGCGGCCGCTGGAGAAGGGCTGCAGCGTGCTGCTGGTCGAGGACGACCCCGGCGTTCGCCAGGTGGCCGAGGCCCTGCTGCAGGACATGGGCTGCGAGGTGGTCAGCGCCCCGGACGGGCCGACCGCGCTCCAGCGGCTGGAGCAGGCGCCGGAGGTGAAGCTGCTGCTCAGCGACGTGGTCATGCCCGGCGGCATGAGCGGGGTCGACCTGGCCGACGCGGTGAAGGCCAGGCGCCCCGACCTGAAGGTGATCCTGGCCACCGGCTACGCCAGCGACCGGCTGGAGGGCGCCGAAGGCCGCTGGCCGGTGCTGCACAAGCCCTACGACGGGCGCGAACTGCGCGCCGAGCTGCGTCGGGTGCTGCGCTAGTCAGGCCAGGCCGAGCAGGCGTTCGACGATGAAGTAGTGGTCCTCGAACATCCGCCCGCGCATGCGCCGGACCTCGGCCAGCGGGATCCAGCGCGCCTGGGCGGCGTCGTCCGCGCCGGCGACGGTCGGCAGGGGCTGGGGCGGCAGGTCGAAGCGGAAGGCGTGGGTGACGGTGCGCTCGCGCAAGGAGCGGTCCGGCGCGTCGAACACTTCGCGGCCGACCAGCGCGCCTTCCAGCATGTCGGCGGCGAGTCCGGTCTCCTCGCCGACCTCGCGCACGGCGGCGGCCAGCGTGGTCTCGTCCGGATCGAGGAAGCCGCCGGGCAGCGCCCACAGGCCGCGGCCCGGCTGGCCGGCGCGCTCGACCAGCAACAGGTGCGCGTCGCAGACCACCACGGAGTCTACGGTGACGAAGACGGGCGGGTAGGGGGCGACCGACCAGGCCTGGCGATAGGCTTCGAGCTGGCGCCATTCCTCGGCGGCGTAGGCGAACGCGTCGCTCGTGCGGTGCGTGTGAAGCAGGTCGAGCACCGCGGCGGGCAGGACGCCCTTCAGCGCCTCGGGATCGTCGGAGAACAGCTGCCGGCGCAGGTCGTCGGCAGAGGGGGCCTCGACCGGCGCGAGGTCGACCTTCGCCCACTTCGGAAAGGCGTCGCGCCACGCGTCGGCGCCTTCGCGGCCGATAAGGGCGACCGAGCCGGCCGGTCCTGCGAGGGCGGTCTGCACTTCGGCCCGCCAGGCGTCCTCGTTGTAGAGGTGGTCGACCACCGGGCGCACGCTCAGCCGCCCGGCGTCCGCGCCCGCCGCCGCCCGCAGCATCGCCGCGCGCTCGTCGAAGCTGAACGGATCGCGCGCGCTGACCGGCGCGTCGGCCGAGCCGATCAGCACGACCACCTCGCGGCCCAGCGCCAGCGCGCGGCGGAGCGCGGCGGCGTGGCCGTCATGGACCGGCTGGAACCGGCCGAGGAGCACGACGTGGTCGTAGGGCGGCATCTGCTTTTCCTGCTGCGCGCTGGCGGCCAAGCTAGCCGAGAAACTTCGAGTCGGGAGCGTCGCCGTGAAATCCTGGATCGCCCTGCTGCGCGGCGTGAACGTCGGCGGCCACCGCAAGGCCCCGGCCGCCGAGCTGCGCGTCCTGCTGGCCGAAATGGGTTTCGCCGAGCCCCGCTCGCTGCTGGCCAGCGGCAACCTGGTGTTCGGGGCCGAGGGCACGACGGCCGGCGAGCTGGAGCGCCGGCTTGAGGCCGCTTTCTCCGAACGGATGGGGCTGGACACCGACGTCATGGTCCGCAGTCCTGAGGATTGGACCGCGGCGATCGCGGCCAATCCATTCCGGGTCGAGGCCGAGCGGGAGCCCTCGCGCGCCTTCGTCATGGCGCTGAAGTCGGCCCCCGCGGCGGCTGAGATCGCCGCCCTGAAGGCCTCCATCGCGGGCTGGCCCGAACAGGTCGAGGTGGTCGGGCGCGAGGCCTTCCTGGTCTATCCGAACGGGGCGGGGACCTCGAAGCTGACCAACGCCCTGATCGATCGCAAGCTCGGGACCCGCGGCACGGCGCGCAACTGGAACACCACGCGGAAGCTGCGGGCGATGGTCGCCCCTTCGGGCTGAATCCCGATCTGGCGGAGGCCTCGGGCCGGGCTATAGTCCATGCGGGGCCGCTGGAGATCGTGATGCCGAGCAGCCTGAGTTATGTCCGCGGGCCCGCCGAGCCGCCGCTGTCCGAGCTGACCATCGGCCAGGCCCTGGCCCGCGCGGCCGAGCGCTGGGGCGAGCAGGAGGCGCTGGTCTCGGTCCATCAAGGCGTGCGCCTGACCTGGCGCGAGCTGCGCGAGCGGGCGCAACAGGTGGCCGCCGGCCTGCTGGCTCTCGGTCTGGAGGTTGGCGACCGGATCGGTATCTGGTCGCCCAACAACGCCGAGTGGGTGCTGACCCAGTTCGCCGCCGCCGAGGCCGGGCTGATCCTGGTCACGGTCAATCCCGCCTACCGCCAGGCGGAGCTGGAATACACGCTGAACAAGGTCGGCATCAGCGCGCTGGTCGTGGCCGAGCGGTTCAAGACCAGCGACTACGTGGCCATGGTCGAGGCCCTGTGCCCGGCCGTCGCCGACGAGTGCCCGGGCGAGCTGTTCTGCGAGCGCGCTCCCGACCTGCGCGCGGTGATCAAGATCGGCGGCGAACCCCGGCCCGGCTGGCTGCGCTTCGACGACTTGCCGGCGCTGGGCGGCCCCGCCCATCGCGAGGCGCTGGACCGGATCGCGGCGGGCGTCTCCAGCGCCGACCCGGTCAACATCCAGTTCACCAGCGGCACCACCGGCCAGCCGAAGGGCGCCACGCTCAGCCATCGCAACATCCTGAACAACGGCTTCTTCGTGGGCCGCGCTCAGGGCCTGCGCGAGGGCGACCGGCTGTGCGTGCCCGTGCCGCTCTACCACTGCTTCGGCATGGTGATGGCCAACCTGGCCTGCCTGACCCACGGGGCGACCATGGTCTATCCGGCCGACGCCTTCGAGCCCGGCGCGGTGCTGGCGGCGATCGAGAAGGAGCGCTGCACGTCTCTGTACGGCGTCCCGACCATGTTCATCGCCGAGCTGGCCCATCCGGAGTTCGAGCGCTTCGACCTGTCCAGCCTGCGCACCGGCGTGATGGCCGGCGCGCCCTGTCCGGTCGAGGTCATGCGCCAGGTGATCGGGCGCATGCACATGGCCGACGTCACCATCGCCTACGGCATGACCGAAACGAGCCCGGTGAGCTTCCAGTCCTCGCCGGCCGATCCGGTCGAGCGGCGGGTCTCGACCATCGGGCGGGTGCAGCCGCACCTGGAGGTGAAGGTGGTCGGCGCCGACGGCGAAATCGCTCCGCGCGGGACACCCGGCGAACTGTGCACCCGCGGCTATTCGGTGATGCTGGGCTACTGGGACGATCCGGAGAAGACCGCCGAGGCGGTCGACGCCGAGGGCTGGATGCACACCGGCGACCTGGCCGTCATCGATTTCGAGGGCTACGGCAACATCGTCGGCCGGCTGAAGGACATGGTCGTGCGCGGCGGCGAGAACGTCTATCCGCGCGAGGTCGAGGAGTTCCTCTACCGCCACCCCAAGATCGAGGACGTCGCCGTGGTCGGCGTGCCGGACAGCAAGTACGGCGAGGAGATCTGCGCCTGGATCCGGCTGAAGCCGGGCGAGGCCATGGCCGAAGCCGAGGTGGCCGAGTTCTGCCGCGGCCAGATCGCCCACTACAAGGTCCCGCGCTACGTGCGCTTCGTGGACGCCTTCCCGATGACGGTGACCGGCAAGGTGCAGAAGTTCGTCATCCGCGAGGCGATGATCGAGGAACTGGGCGTGGACGTGGCGAAGACGGCGTGAGCCAAGATCCTCCCCCTCTGGGGGAGGGGGACCACGCGTAGCGTGGTGGAGGGGGCTCGTCCTGGCGCGACGGAAGCGGCGCACTCCGCTGGAGCCCCCCACGGCGGCTTTCAGCCGCCTGCTCCCCCCAGCGCTTCGCTCGGGGGGAGATCTGGGCGGGCTTCCGCCTCTCGCCGCGCCCCACTATACCGGGCGGCTCTCAACGCACACGGACGCCATGGCCCGCATTCTCGTCACCTCGGCCCTGCCTTACATCAACGGCATCAAGCACCTCGGCAACCTGGCCGGGTCGATGCTGCCGGCCGACGTCTATGCGCGCTTCCAGCGGGCCCGCGGGCACGAGGTGCTGTACATCTGCGCCACCGACGAGCACGGCACGCCGGCCGAACTGGCCGCCGCCGCCGCCGGGCAGGACGTGCGCACCTATTGCGACGAGCAGCACGTGATCCAGAAGCAGGCGGGCGAGGCGTTCGGCCTGTCGTTCGACTGGTTCGGCCGCTCGTCCAACCCGCCGAACCACCGGCTGACCCAGCACTTCGCCGAGGCGCTGGAAAAGAACGGCCTGATCGAAGAGCGCGTCGACCGGATGATCTATTCGATCGACGACAAGCGCTTCCTGCCCGACCGCTATGTCGAGGGCACCTGCCCGCACTGCGGCTACCCGAAGGCGCGCGGCGACCAGTGCGACAACTGCGGGCGGCTGCTGGACCCGACCGACCTGCAGGACCCGTACTCGACCGTGTCGGGCTCGAAGAACCTGGAGGTGCGCGACACCCGCCACCTGTACCTGCTGCAGACCAAGGTCGAGGACAAGATCCGCGCCTGGCTGGACTCCAAGACCGAGTTCGCCAGCCTGGCCCGCTCGATCGGCTACAAGCACCTGGACGAGGGGCTGATCGACCGCGGCATCACCCGCGACCTGGCCTGGGGCATCCCCGTGACCCAGGGCGGCTATCCGCGTCCCGGCTTCGAGGACAAGGTGTTCTACGTCTGGTTCGACGCGCCGGTGGAGTACATCGGCTCGACCGTCGAGTGGGCCGAAGCCACGGGGAACGACTGGAAGCGCTGGTGGCGGCTGGACGAGGGCGCCGCCGACGTCCGCTACGTACAGGTGATGGGCAAGGACAACGTCGCCTTCCACACCGTCAGCTTCCCGGCCACCATCCTGGGCTCGGGCGAGCCGTGGAAGACGGTCGACGTGCTGAAGGCCTTCAACTGGCTGAACTGGTACGGCGGCAAGTTCTCCACCAGCATGAACCGCGGCGTGTTCATGGACCAGGCGCTGGAGTTGCTGCCGGCCGACTATTGGCGCTGGTACCTGACGGCTTACGCGCCGGAGCACTCCGACACCGCCTTCACCTGGGAGCAGTTCCAGGCGGCCACCAACAAGGACCTGGCCGACGTGCTGGGCAACTTCGTCAACCGCATCCTGAAGTTCACCGAGACCCGTTTCGACGGCGTGGTGCCGGAAGGCGGCGAGGCGGGGCCGCTGGAGGAGAAGCTCTACGCCGACGTCTCCGAGGCTCTGAAGGAGGCGGCCGAGCAGTTCGAGGCCATGGAGTACCGCAAGGCGGCCCAGGCCGTTCGCCGGCTGTGGGTGCTGGGCAACGAGTACCTGACCGAGGCCGCGCCGTGGACCGCGATCAAGACCGACCGCGACCGCGCCGCCGTGGTGGTGCGCACCGGCCTGAACCTGGTCGCCCTGTTCGCCGCCGTCAGCCAGCCGATCCTGCCCTTCGCCTCGATCGCCATCGGCGGCGGCGTGGGCCTGGAACTGCCGCTGCCCTGGCCGAGCGCGGACGGCAAGGCGGAGCTGAGCAAGCTTCAGCCCGGCGCGCCGGTGAAGGCGCCGGACGTGCTGTTCAAGAAGATCGACGACGCCATGGTGGCGGAGTGGGCGGAGCGGTTCGGCGGGGCGGAGCAGCCGGCGGCGTAAGCCGCCGCGCTCAGGCGCGACGTACACGAAGGATCGTCACCCTCGGGCTTGTCCCGAGGGCCCAGTCGTCCGTAGCAGAGCGGATGAACGCGCTCGCGCGTCGATGTCCGCGCGAACCCGGCGCAGTTCGTGGGGGCTGAACCCTGGGCCCTCGGGACAAGCCCGAGGGTGGCGGTTTGTGGGGTGGAAAGCGCGCGCTCCGCTGGGAGAGGAACGTAGCGGGCGCGCGCGCCCGCTACTGCGCCGGCGTCAGCGGCCCCTGCCAGAGCTGCAGCGCGCGGGCCAGGTCCTCGGTGACCGCGCGCCAGCCCAGCACGAACATCTCGCTGTGACCGTGCGGCTCGGCCTGGCGCAGGTGGCCCAGCTGGGCCTTGGCGACCACGCCTTCCAGCTCCAGCGGCGCGGCCAGGCGGGCCTTGAAGTCGCCGCCGTCGGGCGTGTCGTACCAGCTGAGCGCGGTCGGCCGCATCAGGGCCAGCTGCATGAGGGCGGCGACCGCGCCGCTCTGGACCTCGACCTTCTGCTCCAGGCGCGCCACGCGCTCGAGCAGGGCTTCGACCTCGGGGGAAATCTCGGACATGGTCAGTGGGCCATAAACTTGGCCTTCTCGGCCGGCCCGATCTCAAGCGGGCCCGGCATGAAGGCGTTGTACTGTTCGACCCGGCCCAGATCGACGACCACCTGGCGGTGGCCCTCCCAGATCATGTGCAGGGCCACGTAGAGCACCACGAACAGGCCCAGGAAGCCGATCCAGCGGTGCTTGTGCAGCAGCTTGGCGATCCAGGTCGCCGCCACGCCCATCAGGGCGATGGACAGGATGAGCCCGAACACCAGCACGCCCGGGTGCTCGCGCGCCGCGCCGGCCACGGCCAGAACGTTGTCGAGCGACATGGACAGGTCGGCGATGAAGATCTGCAGGAAGGCCTGGCGGAAGGTCTTCTGCTTGGCGGGAACAGCCGCCGCGCCGCCCATCTCGTCGGAGCAGTTCACGTCCACGCCGGTGGCGTCCTCGAGCGCCGCCTCGCCGCGCGCCCCGGCCTCGCGGCCCTGCTCGCGCAGCTCGCGCCACATCTTCCAGCACACCCACAGCAGCAGCACGCCGCCGGCGAGCAGCAGGCCGATCAGGCCCAGCAACTGGGTGGTGATCAGGGCGAAGGCGATGCGCAGGATCACCGCCGCGCCCAGGCCCCAGAGGATGACCTTCTTGCGCTGGTCGTGCGGCAGGCCGGCGGCGGCCAGGCCCACGGCCACGGCGTTGTCCCCGGCCAGCACCAGGTCGATCATCAGCACCTTGAACAGGGCCGAAAGCTGCGCCGCGACGTCGCCGTGGAAGAGTGAATCGAGCATGCGTCCTTGTTGGGTCAGGAACGTCCGGTCCGCAAGCGCGATGGCGGCGCGCTTGCGACTCTCCTTCTCCCCTTGCGGGCGAAGGTGGCCGGCGGAGCCGGCCGGATGAGGGGTGACGGCGCCACCGGATCAGAACAGAGCGCGTGGAGGCTCCGGCGGTTCAAGCGTCGCGCTTGCACCCCTCATTCGACGCGCTCCGCGCGCCACCTTCTCCCGCGAGGGGAGAAGGGACGGCTCTCGAATTAAGCCCGCAGCGGTTCGCGTTCGCGGCGGATCAGGCGCACGGCGGCGAACACGCCGCCGACCACCACCACGGCCAGGCCCGAGAGCCAGACCAGCGGCGACATCGGTCCGTCGGTGTCGGCCGGGGTGACGCCGGCGGCGACGCGCGGCAGTTGGACGTCCTCGGGCGGCGGCGGCGCGGCCGTGCCCAGCACCGCCTCCATCGGCGTGGCGGGCGGCGGCGCCTCGACCGCGGCGACCTCGATCGGTGCGGCCTGGGGCTCGGGCGCGACGGCAGGCTTCGGCGCGGCGGCGGCCAGGCTGGCGTGGACCCGGCGGGCCGGCGCGGCGGCGGGTTTCGCAGCGGGCTCGGGCGCGGCGGCGGCCTCGACCATGGCGCCCACGTGCTTGGGCTTTTCGGGCGCGCCGGCCAGCTCCATGGCCGGAGCCGGCTCGCCTTCGGGGGCGCCGAGCAGGGCCGGGGCGGACCGCGGGGCTGCGTCGGGGTTCGGCACCGGGGCCATGGCGATGCGCAACACGCCGGCCGGGCGCACGGGGTCGCCCGGGTTCGGGATCGGCGTGTTGGAGACGATCAGCACGGTGGGCGGGGCGGGAGCCGCCTCGGCCCCGGAGAGGGCGGCGTCGACGGCGGCGTCCATGGCGGCGCGCTGGGCGGCGTCGCCCACGGAGTCCGGCCCGCCGGCCAGGTCGGGCGTCTCGGCGGTCTCGGCTTCGGCCGTGGCGTAGGGCAGGGCGGTCTGATCGGCCACGCGCGAGCACGCCGCCAAGGCGGGCAATGTCAGAACGCTGGCGAGGAAAAGCGCACGCAGGGACATGGCACAGCCTCCGTCGCCCCCGCGACTCCCCTAAGTAGAACGCCCGCGACGTTCAAAGATCAATGTTCTTTTCGCGTCACGGGCGAGGGCGCCTCCGGGGAAACCCGGAGGGATAAGTCAGCGCGGCCGGGAGGCTTCGTACAGGGCCACGGCCGCGGCGTTGGAGACGTTCAGGCTCTCGAAGCCGCCGGGCATGGGGATCTTGGCCAGCACGTCGCAGTGCTCGGCCACCAACCGGCGGATGCCTTCGCCTTCGGAACCCATCACCAGGACGGTCGGGCCGCCGTCGAGCGCCTCGGCCAGGGTCAGCTCGGCCGAGCCGTCCAGGCCCACCGCCCGCCAGCCCAGGTCGGCGAGAGTCTCCAGCGCGCGCGACAGGTTGGTCACGCGCGCGCAGGGCAGGCGCTCGGTGGCGCCGGTGGCGGCCTTGGCCAGCGCGCCGGACAGAGCGGGGGCGTGGCGGTCCTGCAGGATCACGCCCTTGGCCCCGAAGGCCAGCGCCGAGCGGAAGATGGCGCCGACGTTCTGCGGGTCGGTGACCTGGTCCAGCATGACGATGACGCCCGAGCGCCCCTCGGCCAACTCGTGCAGGCTGACGCCTTCCAGCGGGGCGGCGCGCAGCGCCACGCCCTGGTGCACGGCGCCCTGGGGCAGCATGCGCGACAGTTCGTGGGCGTCGACCGGCTCGACGCGCAGGTCGCGGCGCTCGCGGGGGATTCGCGATTCCAGCTCGCGGGCCTTTTCCGGGGTCGCCAGAAGGCGCATCGGCCCCTCGCGAGCGGGGTTGGCCAGCGCGGCTTCTACCGCGTGCCAGCCCCACAACCAGCCCTCGGGATCCACCCGGCCCTGGCTAGATCGTTGAGGGCGTTGATTTTTCTGGCGATCGCCGCCGCTTTTTCCAACCTGTTCAGATCGGGCCTTGCGGTCGTTGCGTTCACGGAAAGAGGCCACTATAAGACGCGCTCCGATTTGGGGCCTTCGGGCCTCCGGCGACTGAACCGGCGCTCCTATAACAGGCCGGCGAGGACGTCAGAGGCTTTTTGTTCGTGAGTTTTCGTTTCGAAGGCTTGCGGACGACCGAAGCTCCGGAACTCGCGCTTGGGGGAATGTCCCGAGCGGCAAAGGGGGCGGACTGTAAATCCGCTGCGTAAGCTTCGCAGGTTCGAGTCCTGCTTCCCCCACCACGCGCGAGTTTCGAGGCTGGACGGCGATGGGCCCCGGCTCAGTAGGAAGGAGACGGCGCGAACCGCCGCCACCGCATCGCGGGTATAGCACAATGGTAGTGCAGCAGCCTTCCAAGCTGAGGATGCGGGTTCGATTCCCGCTACCCGCTCCAACTCTTTGAATTTCCCACTCTAGCCGACGCCGCGAAGGTGACCTGATGGCCAAGGAAAAGTTCGAACGTAACAAGCCGCACTGCAACATCGGCACGATCGGTCACGTCGACCACGGCAAGAC
>NZ_JACSJI010000013.1 GCF_014349105.1 Caulobacter sp. 17J80-11
CGCCAAGCCGTCGCGCGCCGCCGGCCCGCGTTCGGCCGACCGCAAGCCCGCGCACCTGGAAGAGGCCGACCGTCTCCGCCGCGCCCGCGCGGCCGGCGCCGAGGCGCCCGGCAAGGCCCTGTCCCGCACCCGCGGCGCGCCGCAGCGTCGTGAAGGCCGTCTGACCATTCAGGCGGTCGCCGGCGACGGTGAGACCGCCGAGCGCATGCGTTCGCTGGCCTCGGTCCGCCGGGCCCGCGAGCGTGAGAAGGAAAAGCGCAAGGGCGGCGTCGTCGAGCAGCCCAAGGTTGCGCGCGAGGTCGTGATCCCGGACGTCATCACCGTCCAGGAACTGGCCAACCGCATGGCCACCCGCGGCGTGGACGTCATCAAGTTCCTGATGCGTCAGGGCATGATGCTCAAGATCAACGACGTCATCGACAACGACACCGCCGAGCTGGTGGCCACCGAGTTCGGCCACACCGTGAAGCGCGTGTCGGAAGCCGACGTCGAAACCGGCTTCATCGCCGAGGAAGACGCGCCCGAGACCATGCAGCCCCGGCCTCCGGTGGTGGCGGTCATGGGCCACGTCGACCACGGCAAGACCAGCCTGCTGGACGCGCTCCGTTCGACGGACGTGGCGGCGGGCGAAGCCGGCGGCATCACCCAGCACATCGGCGCCTATCAGGTCCGCCTGCCGAACGGCGAGCGCGTGTCGTTCCTCGACACTCCGGGCCACGCGGCGTTCTCGGCCATGCGGGCGCGCGGCGCCAACGTCACCGACATCGTCATCCTGGTGGTGGCGGGCGACGACGGCGTCATGCCTCAGACGATCGAAGCGATCAGCCACGCCAAGTCGGCCGGCGCCCCGATCATCGTGGCCGTCAACAAGATGGACAAGCCGGGCGCCGACGCGACCCGGGTGGTCAACGAGCTGCTGCAGCACGAGATCGTGGCTGAAAGCCTGGGCGGCGACACCCAGATCGTCGAAGTCTCCGCCACCAAGCGGATGAACCTGGACAAGCTGATCGACGCCATCCTGGTGCAGGCCGAGATCATGGACCTGCGCGCCAACCCGAACCGGTCGGCCGAAGGCGTGGTCATCGAAGCCAAGCTCGACAAGGGCCGCGGCCCGGTCGCGACCGTCCTGGTCAAGCGCGGCACGCTCAAGCGCGGCGACATCGTCGTGGCGGGCGGTTCCTGGGGCCGCGTGCGCGCCCTGGTCAACGAGCGCAACGAACAGGTCCCGACCGCCGGCCCGTCCGAGCCGGTCGAGATCCTCGGCCTCGACGCCGCTCCGGATCCGGGCGAGACCCTGGCCGTGGTGGAAGACGAAGCCCGCGCCCGCGAGCTGACCGAGTACCGCGAGCGCGTGAAGCGTGAGAAGGCCGTCTCGCCGATGGCCGGCGTGTCCATGGCCGACATGATGTCGCGCCTGCAGGACAAGAAGCTCAAGGAGCTGCCGGTCATCATCAAGGCCGACGTCGGCGGTTCGGCCGAAGCTATCGCCGGTTCGCTGGCGAAGATTTCGACCGACGAAGTGCGCGCCCGCGTCATCCATTCGGGCGTCGGCGGCATCACCGAGTCCGACGTGCTGCTGGCCAAGGGCGCCAACTCGCCGATCATCGGCTTCAACGTCCGCGCCTCGAAACAGGCGCGCGACCTGGCCCAGCGCGAGGGCGTGGAGATCCGCTACTACGCGATCATCTACGACCTGATCGACGACATCAAAGGCGTGCTCTCGGGCATGCTGGCCCCGATCCAGCGCGAAACCTGGCTGGGCAACGCCGAGGTCCTGGAGGTCTTCAAGATCACCAAGGTCGGCATCGTCGGCGGCTGCCGGGTCACCGAAGGCGCGGTCCGCAAGGGCGCCAAGGTGCGTATCCTGCGCGACGACGTGGTCATCCAGGAGATGGGCACGCTGGTCACGCTCAAGCGCTTCAAGGACGAGGTCAACGAAGTCGTCGTCGGCCAGGAATGCGGCATGAACTTCGGCAGCTTCCAGGACGTCAAGAAGGGCGACCTGATCGAGTGCTTCACCGTCGAAGAGATCAAGCGTACGCTCTGATCCCTCACCTGATCGGTTGATCAACGTTGCGGCCCGCCTCCCCGGAGGCGGGCCGTTTTCGTTTGCGCGCGCCCGGTCTGCGGGCGAGGGCCACGAGGGGGCGGCGTGCGACGCCGCGCCCGCGCCGGACCTGCAGGGCCTCGCGAGCACGCCGCCACCGCGCGCGAGCTCGATCCGCCCGAGCTGACCCACGGCCGGCGCAGCGAGCTCGAGCCCCGCATCGCCCTGGCCGCCTTGCCGCTGGTCGTGGTGAGCGCGCTGGGCACGGTGTTCGGCGCGTTCTGACTTGCAGGCCGGATCCCTCGGGCCGAAGCTTGGCCTTCCACCGAAACTGCACTATTTCCTGTGGCCATTGCCTCGTCGGGGTGAAGTCATGGTCGGACGTGCTTTCAAGGCCGCGCTCGCGGCGCTCGTGGTCGCCGGGGCGGCCGCGCCCGCCTTCGCGGCGGACCGGCTCTACTACGTCTACGATCCCGACTCCGCGAACGCGAAGCTGTTCACCGGCGTCACCACCTTCGTCGTGAAGAAGGGCCTGTTCGGCAAGACGCCGCTGGAGATGTTCGGGCAGAACGGCAAGAGCGTCAGCCTGGGCGGCGACGCCGACCGGCCGTTCTCGATCGACGAGGCGGCGGACCTGGTGAAGGCCGGCAAGAACGATCCGATCAGCCTCTACGCCGTCGGCGGCGCGGACGGCGGCAAGGGCTTCGCCAAGGCGGCCTGCGCCGGCGCGGAGCGGGCCTGGCTGGTGACCACGCCGTTCGAGCCGCACACCAAGCTGAAGGTCCAGGTCATCGGCTGGAACGCCGAAAAGAAGGCCGCCTTCTTCTGCACCCAGCTCGACTTCCGCTACCGCGGCGAATACGCCGCGCCGAAGTTCGGCCGCGTGCCCGTCAACGACGGCAACGGCGCGGCCAAGGGCTGGTGAGCCGGACGCGGGCGCGACCATGACCGGACGTGCTCGCGCCCTGCCGATCCGCCTTCTGGTCGCTTTGGGCGTCGCGGGCCTGCTGCTATTGGCCCTGCTGAGCTATCGGCGCCCTGGCGATCCGCAGCTGTATCCGGTCGCGCCCGGCCAGCCGGCGGTCGTCGTCTATGTCGTGGACAACGGCATGCACACCAACCTGGCGCTGCCGACCGAGGCGCTGAAGGCGCACGGCGGGCCGTCGGCCCAGGCCCTGGCCAGGCTCAAACCCTCGCCGTGGGTGCTGGTCGGCTGGGGCGACGCGCGCTTCTATGTCGAGAGCGGGATGTCGCCGGCCCGGGCCCTGGACGCGCTTCGCGCCCTGTTCGCGCCGGGTAACCGCTCGGTGGTCATGCTGGGGCCGCTCCACGCCTCGCCGGACAAACTCTATTCCACCGGCGTGGTGAAGCTTCGGGTGTCGCCGGAGGGCTTCGAGCGGCTGGCCGAGCGGCTGGACCGCTCCTTCGCGCTCCGGGACGGCGCCCCTCAGGGCGGGCCGGTCCGCGGCTGGGGCGACGCGCACTTCTTCGAGAGCGTCGAGACTTTCTCCTACCTCCATCTCTGCAATCACTGGATCGCCGAACTGCTGAACGCGGCCGGCCTGCCGGTGCGCCCGGGGATCTCCACCGTGCCGGCCGGCCTGGTCCACGACCTGAAAACCCGCGCCGGGGCGCTGGACACCGCGGCCCCCGCCCGGTAAGCCCCGCGCCTTCCGGGTCCCGCCCGGCGCCGACGGCTCGGTTGAGACCATCGCCCCGGCGCGCGGGTTGACCGCCCGGACCCACACACCCCCGCCCGCCGCGTCCGATCCGCGGCTGCGGGACGGAGACGACATGAAGCGACATCACGACAACGCCAAGGGCGGCCCCGCGGCCGGGCCTTCGCAACGCCAACTGCGCGCCGGCGAACTGATCCGCCACGCCCTCGTCGAGGTCCTCCGCGAAGAGGAGCTCCACGACGACGACCTTCGCGGCGTCTCGGTGACCGTCACCGAGGTGCGCATGAGCCCCGACCTGAAGCACGCCACCTGCTTCGTGGAGCCGCTGGGCGGCGGCCACGCGCCGGAGGTGGTGGACGCGCTGAACCGGCACGCCCGCTTCTTGCGCGGATCGCTCGGCCGGCACATCGACATGAAGTTCACCCCCGACCTGCGCTTCCGCCACGACGAGAGCTTCGACAAGGCGGCGCACATGGACGCCCTGTTCAACGATCCGCGCGTCCGCCAGGACCTCGAGCGTGAAGACGACGAGGACGAAGGCTGATGGGGCGCAGGAAGAAGGGTGATCCCGTCCACGGCTGGGTGTGCCTGGACAAGCCGCTGGAGGTCACCTCCACCGAAGCCGTCTCCAAGGTGCGGCGCCTGTTCAACGCCCAGAAGGCCGGCCACGCCGGCACGCTGGACCCGCTGGCCACCGGGGTGCTGCCGATCGCGCTCGGCGAGGCGACCAAGACCGTGCCCTTCCTGATGGAGGCGGAGAAGGTCTATCGCTTCTCGATCGAGTGGGGCGCGACCACCACCACCTTCGACCGCGAGGGCGAGAAGACCGCCACCTCCGACGTGCGCCCGAGCGCCGACGCGGTGGCGGCCGTGCTGCCGCGCTTCGTGGGCGAGATTCAGCAGGTGCCGCCCGCCTTCTCGGCCATCAAGGTCGGCGGCGAGCGCGCCTACGACCTGGCCCGCGACGGCATCGAGGTCGAGCTGGCGGCCCGTCCCGTGGTGATCCACGAGGCGGCGGTCACCGCCGCGCCGGACGCCGACCACGTCGAGATCACCATCCGCTGCGGCAAGGGCACCTACGTCCGCTCCCTGGTGCGCGACATCGCGCTGGAGGTCGGCGCCTGCGGCCATGTCTCGGCGCTGCGGCGCGAGCGGGTGGGGCCGTTCAGCGCGGAGAACGCGATTACACTGGATAAATTGCAGGAGTTGGTGCATAGGGGCGACGGCTTGGAGGCCCTGCTTCCGGTCGAGACGGCGCTGGACGACATCCCGGCGCTCGCCGTGACCGACGAAGACGCTTTCTGGCTCAAGCAGGGACGCCCCGTCGTCCTGCTCCCCAGACAGGTCGAAACGCTTCGCCCGCGTCTGAGACCGCGCACTGTCGCGGGCCAGGATGCGAGCCGGACCGTTCTGGCCACGACCGGGGGCAAGGCGCAGGCGCTCTGTGAAATGCGGGCCGGGAAGCTCAATCCCGTCCGCGTGTTCCATCTCGATCTCGCTTAAGGAAATCCCGATGTCGATCACCGCTGAGCGCAAGGCTCAACTGATCCAAGACCACGCCCGTTCGACGGGCGACACCGGCAGCGCCGAAGTCCAGGTCGCGATCCTGTCCGAACGGATCTCGAACCTCACCGAGCACTTCAAGACCCACAAGAAGGACAACCACTCTCGCCGCGGGCTGCTGAAGCTCGTGTCGCAGCGTCGTCGTCTGCTCGACCACCTGAAGAAGTCCGACCAGGGCCGCTATCAGACCCTGATCGAGCGTCTGGGCCTGCGCCGCTAAGCGCTAGACCAAATCGCGGGCGCCCCTCGGGGCGCCCGCTGCCTATCCGATGTCGCTCCTCTTGCAAGCTCAGGAGCGCCGTCGTCGGGTTCCGAGGGGAACCCCAGTACGTGAGGGCGCGATCATCGTCCTCGACCAGAGCCTGACCAGGCCTTTCCGCCGAAGCTGCGAGGAAGACCTGAACCACCAAGTGGGCGTGACGCCGGCGAGGCCGGACGACGCCCGGGAGAGGACCCGAAGGGCCGACCGGCCCCCACCGCCTGTCCACCCCCGCGCGCAATGGGGCCGCGGGTACAGAGAAGACAAACCGAAATGTTCGATATCAAACGCAAGACCATCGAGTGGGCCGGCCGGCCGCTGACCCTCGAGACCGGCCGCATGGCCCGCCAGGCCGACGGCGCCGTGCTCGCCACCTACGGCGAGACCACCGTGCTGGCCACCGCCGTGTTCGCCAAGTCGCCGAAGCCGGGGATCGACTTCTTCCCGCTGACCGTGAACTACCAGGAAAAGACCTTCGCCGCCGGCAAGATCCCGGGCGGCTACTTCAAGCGTGAAGGCCGTCCGACCGAGAAGGAGACCCTGGTCTCCCGTCTGATCGACCGTCCGATCCGCCCGCTGTTCGTCAAGGGCTTCAAGCACGAAGTCCAGGTGGTCGTGACCGTGCTGTCGCACGACCTGGAGAACGATCCGGACATCGTCGGCATGGTCGCCGCCTCGGCCGCCCTGACCCTGTCGGGCGTGCCGTTCATGGGCCCGATCGGCGCCGCCCGCGTCGGCGTGATCGACGGCCAGATGGTGCTGAACCCGACCCTGGAGCAGATGACCGAGTCCAAGCTGGACCTCGTCGTCGCCGGCACCCAGGACGCCCTGATGATGGTCGAATCCGAAGCCAAGGAGCTGCCGGAAGAGACCATGCTCGAGGCGCTGATGTTCGCGCACCGCGGCTTCCAGCCGGTGATCGACGCGATCATCGAGCTGGCCGAGCACGCCGCCAAGGAGCCGTTCGACTTCCAGCCGGAACCGACCGACCACATCGAAGCGGCCATTCGCGACCTGGTCGGCGACGAGCTGCGCGCCGCCTACGGCCTGACCCAGAAGGCCGAGCGCCGCGCCGGCATCGACGCCGCCAAGAAGCGCGCCGCCGAGGCCCTGGTGAAGTCCGAGGCCAACCCGGAAGGCTTCGACCCGACCAAGTTCGGTTCGGCCTTCAAGGAAGTGGAAGCGGGCGTCCTGCGTCGCGACATCATCGAGAACGGCCGCCGCGTGGACGGCCGTCCGGTCGACAAGGTCCGCCAGATCGTCTCGGAAGTGTCGGTCCTGCCGCGCACCCACGGCTCGGCCCTGTTCACCCGCGGCGAGACCCAGGCCCTGGTGGTCGCCACCCTGGGCACCGGCGAGGACGAGCAGTGGATCGACGCGCTGGAAGGCACCTACAAGGAGCGCTTCCTGCTGCACTACAACTTCCCTCCTTACTCGGTGGGTGAGACCGGCCGCATGGGCTCGCCGGGCCGTCGCGAGATCGGCCACGGCAAGCTGGCCTGGCGCGCCATCCGTCCGATGCTGCCGGCCGCGGACGAATTCCCCTACACCGTCCGTCTGGTGTCGGAGATCACCGAGTCCAACGGCTCCTCGTCGATGGCCACGGTCTGCGGTTCGTCGCTGGCCCTGATGGACGCCGGCGTGCCGCTGAAGCGTCCGGTGTCGGGCATCGCCATGGGCCTGATCCTGGAGCCGTCGGGCGAATACGCCGTCCTGTCGGACATTCTGGGCGACGAGGACCACCTCGGCGACATGGACTTCAAGGTGGCCGGCACCGAGGTGGGCGTCACCTCGCTGCAGATGGACATCAAGGTCCCGGGCATCACCGAAGAGATCATGCGCAAGGCGCTGACCCAGGCTAACGCCGGTCGCCTGCACATCCTCAACGAGATGGCCCAGGCCATGACCGCGCCGCGCGCCGAGCTCGGCGAGTTCGCCCCGAAGATCGAGACCATCAAGATCCCGACCGACAAGATCCGGGAAGTGATCGGCTCGGGCGGCAAGGTGATCCGCGAGATCGTCGAGAAGACCGGCGCCAAGGTCGACATCGCCGACGACGGCACCATCAAGATCGCCGCCTCGGAGCAGTCGAAGATCGACGCCGCCCGTGATTGGATCAAGTCGATCGCCTCGGAGCCCGAGGTCGGCACGATCTACACCGGCAAGGTCGTGAAGGTCGTCGACTTCGGCGCCTTCGTGAACTTCTTCGGCGCCAAGGACGGCCTGGTCCACATCAGCCAGCTGGCCCCGCACAAGGTGGCCAAGACCACCGACGTCGTGAACGAGGGCGACACCGTGAAGGTGAAGTTCCTGGGCATGGACGACCGCGGCAAGACCAAGCTGTCGATGAAGGTGGTCGACCAGGAGACCGGCGAAGACCTGTCCGAAAAGCTGGCCGCCGAACGCGCCGCCCGGGGCGAAGCCCCGGAGGAAGAGCGTTCGGAGCGCCGTGAGCGTGGCGAAGGCGGCGAGCGCCGCGAACGTGACGGCGGCCGCGGCCGTCGTCCGCGCCGCGAACGCAGCGACGCCGAGTGATCCTGCGGAGCTTTCGCTCCGGAGATCGTGACTGAGAGCGGGCGGGCCGGCGACGGCCCGCCCGTTTTCGTTCGCGCTGATCGTGCTACGCTCCGGGCCATGAGCGAACCGGAACGCAAGGCCGAGGTGGTGTCGCTGCGCGACGTGCGCCGGCGCAAGGAGCAGGCGGCCAAGGCCGCCAGGCCCAAGCCCGTGGGCGCCGTCCCGCGGCAGGGCCGCGAACCGATCGTGAAGTCCTGGCGCAACCTCGCCGTCTTCATCGCCGTGCTGGTCGCCCTGGCCCTCGTCGAGGCCCTGTTCCGCCGCCTGTTCTAAGGCGAAGCCTTCTCCCGCAAGGGCGGGGCGCAAGATTCGATTTTGTTCCGTTCGCCGCCGCGACTTTTTAGCCCCGGTCAAGCTGGACTCCGCGCAAGCGGCGGCCCATGTTCCGACCCGTCGAGCCTCTGTCGCGTATCACTGCGCCTACTACCGTCCGCGACGCGCGCTCGGGTTACCAGGACGCCTTATCTGCAGACCTCGACGCTACCTGCCGTCCCTCGGGGCGGCTTCGATCCCTATGGAGGCCTACATGGCGACTGGGACTGTGAAGTGGTTTAACGCGACCAAAGGCTATGGCTTCATCCAGCCGGACGACGGCGGCAAGGACGTGTTCGTGCACGTCAGCGCCGTGGAGCGTTCGGGCCTGGGCCGCATCGACGAAGGCCAGAAGCTCTCCTACGAACTGGAGCGCGACCGCCGCAGCGGCAAGGAATCCGCCGTCAATCTGCAAGCGGCGTAAATGGCCAAGGAAGAGTTCATCGAGTTCGAAGGCGAAGTCATTGAACTTCTGCCCGAGGGACGCTTCCGCGTTAAGCTCGACAACGAACACGTCATCCTGGCCTACACGGCCGGGCGAATGAAGCGGAACAAAATCCGGTCGCTGGTCGGCGATCGGGTGACCGTCGAGATGACTCCGTACGATCTCGACAAGGGCCGCATCACCTTCCGCCACAAGACCGAGGGCGCTCCGCGTCCTCCGGGCGCGCCGCCGCGCCCGCCGCGTCGCCGTTGAGGAGAGACCGCCCGTGCATATGACCGAACGTCTTCCCGGGATGGACTTGAAGGACCTCGCCACCCTGCGCGCGAACGCTGTTCGCCTGCAGTCCAGCGGGGTTCCCAGCCAGCAGGCGGCCGCGACCGACCTGCTGCCGCTGATCGACGCCGAACTGGCCGGCCGCAAGGCCGCCAAGGCCCCGGCGGCGACCAAGTCCACGCGAAAGACCAAGGCCAAGGTCGGGTGATCGTCCGCGCGTGACGAAATAAGGGACCGGGCGGGCCTAGCGCCCGCCCGGGACCTGCCTCAAAAATCCAAGCGCTAGCGCGCCCGACCCGCCCGGATGCGGATCGGGGCCGTCGGCGCGCGCGTCTCGGTCTGCTCCAGCACACCTTCCAGCGCCGCCTTCAGGGCGGTGATCCGGCGCGGCTCGGCGAGCCGTTCGCCGTTCTCGTCGTGCACGTAGAAGGCGTCGACGGCGCGCTCGCCGTAGCTGTCGACGTGGGCGGACTGGATCGACAGGCCGGCGTCGGCCAGCACCCGGGCCAGGTCGGCCAGCAGGCCCGGCCGGTCGCGGCCCGAGGCCTCGACCACGGTGGCCGCCTTGGTCGCCTCGTTGTCCACCGCCACCGCCGGCGAGATTGCGAAGGCGGCGCTGCGCCCGGTGATCGGTCGCGCCGGGGTGCGCGTGGCCACGCCCTCGCCGCGGGCCGCGGCTTCGATCTCGTGGCAGACCTTGCCCAGCACCGCCGGATGGCCCGAGCCGTAGGGCTCGCCGCGGGCGTCCTGCACGTGGAAGACGTCCAGCGCCAGGCCGGTCCTGGAGGTGAACACCCGCGCGCCCACCACGTCGGCGCCGGCCGCGGCCAGGGCGGCGGCGACGTCGGCGAACAGCCCCTTTCGGTCGCGCGCGGCCAGCACCAGCTCGGCGGCGTTGCGGGCCACCCGGGTGCGGGCCGAGGCCGCCGCGCCGGTCGTCTCGGCGCGGCGCACCAGGTCGGCGTGGGCGGCCTGCTCGCCTTCGCTGAAGACGGCGAAGTAGGCGTCTTCCATGGAGGCGGCCCAGTCGGCGGCGGCCGGATCAACCTCGATCAACCGTCGACGCGCGGCCTCGGCCAGCTCGGCCTGACGGGTGCGCACGCCCGCCGCCGGATCGGCCCCGCGGCCGCCGCGGAAGGCGGCCTCGGTGGCGGCGTAGAGGTCGCGCATCAGCTGGCCCTTCCAGCCGTTCCACACGCCCGGCCCGACCGCGCGCACGTCGGCGACGGTGAGCACCAGCAGCAGGCGCAGGCGCTCCGGGTTCTCGACGATGCGGGCGAAGGCGGCGACCGTATCGGGGTCGGCCACGTCGCGCTTCTGGGCGTAGTCGGACAGCACCAGGTGGTGCTCGACCAGCCAGCTGACCAGTTCGCCCTTGTGACGCGACAGGCCCAGCCGCTCGCAGGCGCGCCGCGCCGCGATGGCCCCGTCCACCGCCTGGCCGCGCGAGCCGCCCTTGCCGGTGTCGTGCAGCAGCATGGCCAGGTACAGCGCCTCGCGGTCGGCGATCATCGGCAGGATGGAGGCCGACAGCGGGTGCTCCTCGGCCAGGCGACCCTGCTCGATGTCCTTGATGATCCCGACCGCCCGCAGGGTGTGATCGTCCACCGTATAGGCGTGGTACATGTTCAGCTGGGTCTGGGCGACGATGCGTCCGAACTCCGGCAGGAAGCGGCCCAGTAGGCCCGCGTCGTTCATCAGCGTCAGGATGCGGTAAGGCTGGTTCCCCCGCGCCAGGACGTCCAGAAAGGCCCGCGCGGCTTCCGGATCGCGCCGCAGCCTGGGCGTGACCAGGGCCAGCGACCGGCTGACCGCCGTGAAGGCGTCCGGGTGCAGGTCGAGGTCCATCTGGTCGGCGGTGCGGAACAGCCGCAGCAGGTTGACCGGGTCCTGCTCGAACACCTTGGGGCCGGCGATCGACAGGCGCCCGTCGTCTTCGACGAAACCCTCGACGTCCAGCTTCTTCTTGCGCCGCTTGCGGCTGGGCAGCAGGCGCGACAGGCCCTGCGGGGCCTTGATCCGGTCGGCCTCCAGCTTGGCGCAGAAGGTGCGGGTCAGGGCCCCCACCTCCTTGGCGGTCAGGAAGTAGCGGCGCATGAACCGTTCGACCGCTGGGGCCTCGCCGCGGCCGGCATAGCCCATCTGGGCGGCCAGCTCGGCCTGGCGGTCGAAGCCCAGCCGCTCCTCGGCCCGGCCGGCGGCGAAGTGCAGGCGGATGCGCACCGCCCACAGGAAGTCGAAGGCCTGCTCGAAGGTCCGCTGCTCCTTGCCGGAATACAGGGTCGTCAATGTCTTCAGGCCCAGCGGGCTCTCCGGCGCGAAGTAGCGGGCGATCCAGAACAGGGTGTTGAGGTCGCGCAGGCCGCCCTTGCCGTCCTTGACGTTGGGCTCGACCTGGTAGCGCGAGGCGCCGGTCTTGGCGTGGCGGGCGTCGCGCTCCTTCAGCTTGGCCTCGACGAAGGCCGCCGCCGTGCCCTTGATCACGTCCTTCACGAAGCGGGCGCGCAGCTTTTCCGAGAGCGCCGCGTCGCCGGCCAACGGGCGCATTTCCAGCAGCGCCGTGCGGATGGTCATGTCCTCGCGGGACAGCTTCACGCACTCGTCGATCGAGCGCGACGCCCAGCCGACCTTCAATCCCAAGTCCCACAGGGCGTAGAGCATGAATTCGATCAGGCTCTCGCTGAATGCGGTCTCCTTCCAGGGCCGCAGGAACAGGAGATCGAGGTCGGAATAGGGGGCCAGGACGCCGCGCCCGTAGCCGCCGGTCGCCACCAGGGCCAGCCGCTCGCCGGCGGTCGGATTGCGGGTGCGCAGCACGTGCACATGGGCGAAGTCCCACAGCGCGCGCACCACCACGTCGGCGGCCCGGGCCAGGTCGCGGGCCACCTCCACTCCGCCGGCGCCAGCGTCCAGCCGGGCCTTCGCCGAGGCGCGGCCCTGCTCCAGCGTCTCCCTCAGGACTGAAAGGGCCAGCCGGCGCCGCTCGACGTCGTCGCCTTCGGTCGCCGCCGCGATCATCTCCAGGCGCGCGGAGACCTCGGCCGGATCGGGCGCCAGGGCGCGGGCGGGGCGGGGCAGGGCGGACATGGGGGAAAGCTAGGGAGCCCGGGCGAGTTCGTCACCCGTTTCGTGCGCGACGGCTCGCGGACTTACGGCCCACGGTCGCTACGATCCTCACAAAGCGCGGACATTCCGTCAGGCTCGGCGCCGAGCAGGCGGCCGCGTGGCGCAGCCCGTCGCGCATCCGGGTGAGATGCTCGATGCGCCGGTCGAGCTCCTCGGCCTTGGCGCCGAGCTGCGCCTTGTCGATCTTGGGCCCGCTCGGACCGCCGATCATCCGCGCGATCTCTTCGAGCGAGAACCCGGACGTGCGTCCGAGCCCGATCAGCGACAGCCGCTCGAGCGTGGAGGGCGCGAACAGCCGCTTCCGACCCCGGCGACCGGTCGAGGCGATCAGACCCTTTTCCTCGTAGAAGCGAAGGGTCGAGGCGGGCACGCCCGACTGCCGCGCCAGTTCGGAAATGTCGATGTCGAACACGCTTGACCTCAAGTGCACTTGAACTTGCATGCTCAAGGAACGGGGCGGGTCCCGCAAGTTGGATGGAGGCGCGCATGAGGAAAGGCGCCGCGGGAGCCGCGATGACGGCGGCCTATTGGGATGAGGCCGGGGCGGCCTGGGCGGAGCTGCAGGCCCTGTTGGACCGCCTTTACGCACCGATCGGCGAGGCGATAGAGGCGGCGGCCTTTCCCGGACCCGGAGGCCGGGTGCTCGACGTCGGATGCGGCGCCGGCGCGACCACCCTGGCGATGGCGCGTCGCCTCAGCCCGGCCGGGCGGTGCGTGGGCGTCGACGTCTCGTCGGCGCTGCTGGACCTGGCCCGCGCGCGTGCCCGGGCCGGCGGCTTGGAGCCACAGGTCGACTTCGTCCTTGCGGACGCCCAGACCCACGACTTCGGCGAGGCCTCATTCGACGCGGTCATGTCGCGCTTCGGGGTGATGTTCTTCGAGGATTCCGTCGCCGCCTTCGCCAATCTTCGCCGATCCGTGCGGACCGGCGGCGGATTGGTTTTCGCCTGCTGGCGCGGCCCGGCAGACAATCCCTTGTCGCAGATCCCGGTGCAGGCTGCGTACCCCTATCTGGGGGAGATTCCGCGTCCCGCGAGGGACGCGCCGGGACGGTTCGCCTTCGCAGACGCCGATCGCGTTCGTCGGATCCTGAAGGACAGCGGCTGGCGCGATGTCGAGATCACCCCGCTCGACATTCCGACGCCGGTCACTTTTGAGGAACTGATGACCCTGAGCCTGCGGCTCGGCCCGCTCGGCTCGCTGCTGCCGAAGCAGACCGACGCCGTCCGGCGCCAGGTCCACGACGCCGTCGCCGCGGCTCTGGAGCGTTACGTGGAAAATGGGTCCATCCCGATGAGGGCGGCTTGTTGGCTCGTCGCGGCGAGGGCCTGAGCCGTTCACACCGTTTCGTGGGGGACTGGCCCCCGCTAGCCTGCCGATCATCCGCAGGGGAGACGCCCGATGTTCCGGAAGGTCGCTTTCACCATGTACCCGGTCCGCGACGTGGCGCGGGCCCGCCGGTTCTACGAGGCGACCCTGGGCCTTAAGCCCGGCGCGGTCGGCGGCGAAGGCGAGCGCGCCTGGATCGAGTACGACCTGCCCGAGGGCGGCTGCCTGGCCATCACCAACGTCACCGGCGACGAGCCGAGCGCCTCGTCCGGCGGCACGATCGCGCTGGAGGTCGAGGATCTCGACGCCCTGATCGCCGACCTGAAGGCCAAGGGCGTCACCTTCCGGAGCGACGTCATCAAGGGCCCGCACTGCCGGATGGCCGTGTGCCTGGACAGCGAGGGCAACGCCCTGCTGCTGCACCAACGGGACAAGTAGGGCTCAGCCGCCGCTGATCGCCACGTCAGGGATCTCGAACCGCTCGGCGCCGATGCTCACCTGGTAGAGGTCGATGTCGCGCTTGAAGGACAGCTTCGTGTCGGCGTCGCCCGGTGCGACCGGTTCGAAGCTGGTCGGGGCGCCGCCGGTGAAGACGATCACCCGCTCGCCGCCGTCCGGCCAGGACACCGTCACCCGACCGCCGCCGGCGCCCTGGCGCACCACGCCGAAACGGCACTGCTTCATCGGTTCGTCGGCGTGCCGGGCGCAGGGCATGACCCCGATCACCGGCGAGGTCGAGACGATAGGCTTGGCGCCGCTCGTGACCGCCGCCGGCGCGGGGCTGGCCTTCATCGGCGCTTCGGTCTGCGCCAGGACGGGCGGGGCGGCCAGGACCGCAACGCAGGCGAAGGCCAGGGCGCGCGGCAGGGAATGGGACATGGGGAGCTCCTTCAGCCCCCGGTGAAGTCCCGGCCTCCAGCGCCTGTTCCCGAAACCGTCAGCTCAGCCCCTTCAGCCGGTACAGCGCGTCCAGCGCCTCGCGCGGGGTGAGCTCGTCCGGGTCGATGGCGGCCAGCGCCCTGTCCACCGCCGACGGCTCGACGACCGGCGCGGGCCGGGCGGCGGCGAACAGCGGCAGGTCGTCCAGGCGCGCGGGCGAGGCCTCCTCGGCCTCGAGCGTCTCCAGCACCTCGCGGGCGCGGGCGACGACCTGCGGCGGCACGCCGGCCAGGCGGGCCACCTGCACGCCGTAGGAGCGGTCCGCGGCGCCCGGGCCGGCCTCGTGCAGGAAGACCAGCTCGCCGTTCCACTCCTTGGCGCGCATCGACAGGTTGCCGACGTGGTCCAGGCGTTCCTCCAGCCGCGCGAGCTCGTGATAGTGCGTCGCGAACAGGGTGCGGGCCTTGTTGACCTCGTGCAGGGCCTCGGCGCAGGCCCAGGCGATGGCCAGACCGTCGTAGGTGGCGGTGCCGCGGCCGATCTCGTCCAGCACCACCAGCGAGCGGTCGGTGGCCTGGGTCAGGATGGCGGCGGTCTCGACCATCTCCATCATGAAGGTCGAGCGGCCGCGGGCCAGGTCGTCGCCGGCGCCCACGCGGCTAAACAGCCGGTCGACCACGCCGAGCGTCAGCTTGCGCGCCGGCACGAAGGCCCCGGCCTGGGCCAGCACCGCCAGCAGCGCGTTCTGGCGCAGGAAGGTCGACTTACCGGCCATGTTCGGGCCGGTGACCACGGCCAGGCGTGGCCCGGCCTCGCCGAGCCCGTCCAGCGCGCAATCGTTGGGGGTGAAGGCCTCGCCCGAGCGGCGCACGGCGGCCTCGACCACCGGGTGGCGGGCGCCCTCGACCAGGAACTGTCGAGATTGATCAACCATGGGCCGGACGGCCTGGGCCTCTTCCGCCCATTCGGCCAGGGCCGAGGCGACGTCCAGACGGGCCAGCGCCTCGGCGGCCAGCTGAATTGGCGCGGCGAGACTGGCGGCACGGGCGCGGAAGCCCTCGAAGGTCTCGGTCTCCATGGCTAGGGCGCGTTCGCCGGCCTGGGCGATGCGGGCGTCCAGGTCGGCCAGCTCCACGGTTGTGAAGCGCACCTTGTCGGCCAGGGTCTGGCGATGGATGAAGGTGGCGTTCAGCGGCGGGCGCATCAGCGGCTCGCCCTGCTTGGCGCTGGTCTCCAGGAAGTAGCCCAGCACGGCGTTGTGCTTGACCTTGAGGGCCACGCCCGACTGGGCCTGCACCTCGGCTTCCAGGGTGGCGACCACCTTGCGGCTGTCGTCGCGCAACGCGCGGGCCTGGTCCAGCTCGGGGCGGAAGCCCGGGGCGACGAAGCCGCCGTCGCGCGCGGACAGCGGCAGCTCCTCGACCAGCCCCTGGCGCAGGTCCTCCAGCAGGGCCGACAGCTCGGCGTCGGGGGCCAGGGCGGCCAGGGCTTCGGCCAGTTCGGCCGGAGGGGCGGCCAGCGGCTCACGGGCGGAGGCGAACAGGGCGCCGAGTTCGAGCCCGGCGGTCAGGCCCTGGCGCAGGGCGCCGAGGTCGCGCGGGCCGCCGCGGCCCAAGGTCAGGCGGGCCAGCGCGCGGGCCATGTCGCCGGACCCTTTGAGTACGTCGCGGGCCTCGCGGCGCAGCGGGCGGCGCTCGACGAAGTACTCGACCGCGTCCAGGCGCGCGTCGATGGCGGCCGGGTCCAACAGCGGGCGCGACAGGCGCGCGCCCAGCAGGCGGGCGCCGCCGGAGGTGACGGTGCGGTCGACGGCGGCCAGCAGCGAGCCTTCGCGCGCGCCCGACTGGGCCCGGTCGATCTCCAGACTGGAGCGCGTGGCCGGGTCGACGGCCATGAACTCGGCCTCGGCCCCGCGGCGGGGCGCCTTCAGAATCGGAGCTTTGCCGGCCTGGGTGGTCTCGATGTAGGCGGCGATCAGGCCCAGCGCGGCGATCTCCGCCGGGGCGAAGTCGCCGAAGCCGTCCAGGGTGTCGACGCCGTACAGCCGCTTCAGACGCGCCTCGGCCCCGGCCGGCTCGGACAGGGCGGCGGCCATGGGCTGTACCGCGCCGCCGGCCTGCTTGAGGGCGGCGTTGACCAGCTCGTCGGCGAACAGCCGGTCGGCCGCCAGGGTCTCGGACGGGCGCAGGGCGCCCAGCGCAGCGGCCAGGTCCTCGCGCGCGACCAGCAGGCTCTCGACGTCGCCGGTCGACAGCTCGACGCTGGCCACCGCCGCGCGGCCCGAACGCACGGCCACCGCGGCCAGGCGGTTGGAGCCGCGGGCGTCGAGAAGGCTGTCCTCGGTCAGGGTGCCGGGCGTGACCACGCGGACGATGTCGCGGCGGACGATCGACTTCGAGCCGCGCTTCTTGGCCTCGGACGGGTCCTCCATCTGCTCGCAGACCGCGACCTTGAAGCCCATGCGGATCAGCTTGGCGAGGTAGGCCTCGGCCGCGTGCACGGGCACGCCGGCCATGGGGATCTCCTCGCCGCCGGCCTTGCCGCGGCGGGTCAGGGTGATGCCCAAGGCCTCCGCGGCCTTCACCGCGTCGTCGAAGAACAGCTCGTAGAAGTCGCCCATGCGGAAGAACAGCAGGGCGTCGGGCTGGCGCGCCTTGGCCTCGAAGAACTGGGCCATGACGGGCGTCGCATCCGGCGGAACGACGGGGACGGCGGGGGTCGAGGGCGCGTTCATCGGCAATCGGGGGGACTTGAAGCCCGGGGAATCGCCCCGGCGACGTGTGGCTTCCTTGTCGCCGAGCGGGGCTTTCGGCTCAAGCGTGGGATGCGGGACTTGCCGTCGCGGACGGCCGGGGATACGGCCAAGCTAGGTGGTTGCCCCTGAGAGGGGGCTGAAAAGGGAACGCGGTGCGGGCTTACGCCCCAATCCGCGGCTGTGCCCGCAACTGTGAGCGGCGAGGGCCGTGTCCGCCCGCCCTTCCGGATCTGATCCGGGGAGGGCGGCGCCACTGGGGTGACCCGGGAAGGCGAGGGCGCGTCGGACCTATGACCCGCGAGCCAGGAGACCTGCCGCCGACGTCGCTCGTCCTCGGCCCGGGATCAGGCATGAGGCGCGGGACTGCTCCGTCGCAGCGACACCGGTCCGGCGTCGTCCCCTGAACAGGGGCGGACCGTGTCGCCCACAGCCCCCGCGCGCGCCGCGCTTGGGGCTTCGGAGACGAGCGCCAATGAAGCGCCTCCTGCTCTCGACCGCGACCCTCGCGGTCCTTTCCGCCGTGACCCCCGCGGCGGCCGAAACCACCGATGCTGCTGCTGACGTCGACGAGGTGGTGGTCACCGCCACCCGCCTGGCCACGCCCGTGGAGCTCGCGCCAGGCGCGCGGGTGATCGACGAGGTCGAGATCGAGCGCAGCGGGGCGGTGTTCGCCGCCGACTTGCTCGACACCGTGCCGGGCCTCAGCGTCTTCGAGAACGGCGCCTATGGCGGCGTCGCCTCGGTGCGCATGCGCGGGGCCAGCGCCGACAAGACCCTGGTGCTGGTCGACGGCGTGCCGCAGAACGACCCGTCGCAGCCGGCCGGCAGCTTCGACTTCGCCGCCTTCGACCTGGGCGACGTCAGCCGCATCGAGATCCTGTCGGGACCGCAGGGCTCGCTGTGGGGCTCGGACG
Organism: Caulobacter sp. 17J80-11; assembly: GCF_014349105.1. Classification (GTDB taxonomy): domain Bacteria; phylum Pseudomonadota; class Alphaproteobacteria; order Caulobacterales; family Caulobacteraceae; genus 17J80-11. The sequence goes on from NZ_JACSJI010000013.1 coordinate 18,159, forward strand.
CCATCGGCGGGGTGATCAGCTTCACCACCCGCGAGCTGGACGGGGCGCGCGCCGACCTCGAGGTCGGTTCCTATGACACCGTCCACGTCTCGGCCGCGGCCGGGCGCAGCACCGAGCGCTGGGCCTTGGCGGTCAACGCCGCCAGCTTCACCACCGACGGCATCTCCAAGGCCGACGCGGCCGACGGAAACACCGAGCGCGACGGTCTGGTCTCCCGCACCGCCGGCCTGAAGGGCCGTTTCACCGTCAATGAAAAAGTCCGGCTGGACGCCGCCCTGCGCTACGCCCGGGCCGAGGCCGACATCGACGGCTATCCGGTGTTCAGCCTGGAGGACACGCCCGAGACCTCCGACAGCGAGAGCTGGTCGGGCCTGGTGCGCGCGGTGGTCGACGGGCCGCTCGACTTCCAGCACCAGCTCAGCTTCAACCGCTACACCATGGACCGGGCCAGCGAGGGCGGGGCCTTCCCTTACGCCTATTCGGCCGATCGCGACCTGTGGCGCTGGACCGCCGAGCGGGCCCGCCCGGACGAGCGCTGGGCCGCCACCTTCGGGGTCGAGCAGGAGGACGTCCGCGCCGACCTCAGCGACGGCTCCAGCGCCGAGCAGGGCGCCTTCTCAGCCTTCGGCGTGGTGCGGGTGAAGCCGGTCGAGCGGCTGACCGTCACCGGCAGCCTGCGCCGTGACGATCCGGAGACGATCAAGGCGGTCGTCACCGGCCGGGCGTCGGCCACCCTCGACCTGGGCTGGGGCGTGTCGCTGCAGGGCTCCTGGGGCCAGGGCTTCAAGACCCCGACCATCAGCGAGGCGATGTGCGACTTCTGCTCGCCGCCGGGGCCGTCGCTGGGCCTGAAGCCGGAGCGGGCGGAGGGCTGGGACGTCGGCCTGGCCTGGCGCTCGGCCGACGGTCGCTTCGACGCCTCGGTCACCGGCTATCGGCTGGCGGTGCGCGACCAGATCGACTTCTTCTTCGACCTGTCGGACTTCTCCTTCCGGTATCGCAACATCGACCGCACCCAGACGCGAGGGCTGGAGGCCGAGGCGTCGGCCGAGCTGTTCGCGGGTCTGACCCTGCGGGCGGCCTACGCCTACACCGACGCCGAAGACGCCACGACCGGCGAGCGCCTGCTGCGGGTGCCTGAGCATCAGGGCTCGGTCGGGGTGGACTGGACCGGCGACCGGGCGCGGGCTTCGCTGACTGTGCGCGGCGAGAGCGAGCAGATGGACGCCGACCCGACGGGGACGGTGTTCACGCCGGTGCCGCGCGACGGCTTCGTGGTCGCCGATCTGACCGGCGGCTGGAAGCTCACCGACAAGGTCGAGGCGACGGTCCGGCTGATGAACCTTAGCGACCAGCGCTGGCAGCAGACCCTCGGCTACGGCGAGCCTGGCCGTTCGGCCTATGTGGGGCTCAGGCTGCGGTACTGAGCCGGGCCGGCGGCGGCGGGGCGCTCGCCCACAGGCGCGGGTCCAGGGCCCGCGGGTGGTCGAGCGCCAGGGCGCTCCAGTCCAGCTTCGGCGAAGGCGCGCAGGCGGCGGCCAGCACCGCCCGCAGCTCCGCCGCGGACGTGACCCCCACGATCGCGGCGGAGGCCTCCGGCCGGTCCAGCGCGAAGGCCAGGGCGGCCTGCATCGGGTCGGCCCCGGCCTCGGCCAGGGTCCGGCGGATGCGCGACAGGCGCGGGCCCGCGTCGGCCAGGCCCACGGGCAGGCCGTCGCGCGGCAGGAACAGCAGGCCCTGCAGGAAGACCGAGCGCAGGTGGATCTCCACCCCCATGCCGGCCAGGGTCTCCAGCGTGCCGTCCTTGACCAGGCGCTGGTCCAACAGGCTGACCGGCAGCTGCATCAGGTCGGGCTTGTAGCGGCGGGCCAGCAGCACCGGCTCCTCGGCCGCGTAGGCCGAGATGCCGATCTTCTGGAACAGGCCCTCGTCCTTCAGCTTCTGTAGCCGGGCCCACAGCTCGCGGCCTTCGGGCCCGAGCAGGTCCTCGGCCGAGTGCACCAGAAGCGCGTGGGCGCGGGCCAGGCCCAGGCTCTGCAGCGAGCGGCGCGCGCGCGCTTCCAACCGGTCCAGGCCCTCGGACAGGCGCACCGTCTTGGTGACCACCTTGAACGGGCTCGGGAAGGGCCAGCTCTTGCCCAGCACCCGTTCGGCGTCGCCGTACTGGGCGGCGGTGTCGATCAGGCCGACCTGCGAGCAGGCGGCGTCGTCGAGCAGCTGGCGCACCTCGTCCTCGGGCACGCGGCCACGGGCGTTGGACACGCCGTAGTCGAGACCGAATTGGGCCGTTCCCAGCCCCAGTTCCGCGCGTCGCACCACCATCAGGCCACTGTCCGCCGGCGAGCGGGTTTGTCAAAGCGACCGTTCAGCACCTGGGCGGCGAGCTCGGGCAGCACCGCGTCGTAGGCGGCCAGCACGCGGGCGATCTCGGCCTCGCCCAGGGCCAGCGACGGCACGTGGGCGCCCAGGCTGAGCACGCCCTGGTCGTAGAGGCGGCGGGTCAGGGCTTCGAGCACGGCCTTGGCGTCGCGGCCCACCCGGGCGCGCACGTTCAGGCAGCTCCAGGTCGGGTCGCCGACGATCTCCAGGAATGAGCCGGCGCCCGCGGCGTGCAGGCGGGCCTCCACCTCGGCGGCGATCTCGGCCCCGCGCACGCGCAGCGCCGCGGGAACGTCGGCGCGCTCGACCGTGTCCAGGGTCGCGCAGGCGGCGGCCAGGGAGGCCGCGCCCGGGCGCGGGCCGGAAGCCGGCAGGGTCTTCATCAGCTCGATCGCGCCGGCCACGGCCCCCAGCGGGCGGCCGTTGGCGAGCGAGGCGCCGACCACCGCCAGGTCCGGGGCGACGCCGTGCAGGGCCTGCGCCCCGCCGGCGTGGACGCGCAGCGCCGTGCGGCTCTCGTCGAACACCAGCACCACGCCGTCGCGGCGGGCCAGGCGCTTGGCGGCCAGCAGGAATTCGCGCGGGGCGTCGAGCGGGCGGATGATCAGGGCGGCGACCTCGCCGGCGTGGGTGTCCAGCGCCTCGCCGACGCTCTCGACGTCACCGGCGGCGGCGACCGCGTCGTCGCAGAAGAAAGCGCCGTCGCGCCCGGTGACCGTCTTGGCGGCGACCAGGGCGTCGGCGAGGGCCAACTGCACCGAGGTGCGGAAGCCGACCGCCTCGGCGCAGGGCAGCACGTCGGCCAAGCGTTCGGCCGCTTCGGCCTCGGCCGCGCCGACCGAGGGGGCGGCGGCCACGGCGATCTCGACCTGCGGGTCGTTCCAGCCGAGCAGCACAGCCCCGTCGTCTCCGTGGAGGTCGATGCGTTCGATGCCGGCGGCGTCGGTCACCAGGGCGCCGTGCAGGCGCCGGGCGGTCTTCACCACCGTCGCGTAGGCCGGCGGGCCGGCCGGTCGCGGGGTGGTCTGTCTTAGGCGGGCCTGAGCCTGCGCCATGGCGTCTCCTCCCAGACTGCACTGGGTTGAGTCGCACCCTAAGGGGGAAAGCTTAGGAAGCCCTGAACGCCGGTCCGCGAGCGCGCCTTCGGGCTCGGCCGCCGCGAATTCGTCCCGAAAAGAATAACGCCGGTATTCCTTCACCTCGCGAACTGCGGGGATTCGGCGAACGTGATTTATGCAGGTTTTTACAAAGGTTAGCTCGACACGAGCATTACCCAGTCAACGGGGCGTTAACCAATGCAATTCGACAAGAACCGCAGCCAATAAAGCATTCGCGCGGTGTCCGGAGCCTTACGGACACAGGAGTTCCACCGATGTCGCTCGCCAATCTTTCGGTATCGCGCAAGTTGACCGCGGCGTTCGCCGCCGTGGTCGTCACCATCGCCGCCATGGGCGCCACGGTGGCGATGAATCTGTCGACCGTGGAGAAGCTGAAACGGCAGGACGCCGAGATCGCCCAGGTGCTGGCCGCGGTCGATGGCGCGAGCTACGCCCTGGCGCGCCAGGAGAACAGCTATCGCGGCTTGCTGCTGTCGGGGGATTCTTACTACGTCAGCCGCATCGACAAGCATCGCGCGACCTTCAAGGCCCGCCTGGCCGACCTGCGCCGCCTTTATGTCGGCGATGCGGAGGCCCTGGCCCGTGTGGATCAGGCCGAGCAGGGCGCGGACGCCTGGTTCAAGGGCGTGGTCGAGAAGGGTGAGGCGCAGGTCGCCGACCCGGTCGGTCGGGCTGAGGCGGCGGCCATGATCGGGCCGAAGGGCGCCGCCGACGGCCTGATGGCGCCGGCCGAGGACGCCATCGGTGAAATGGTGAAGCTGGAAAGGGCGCGCGAAGCCGCGAACGGAGCTGCTCACGAGCGGGCGGTCAAGACCGCCGACCTGGTACTCTATGTCGGTCTGGCCGGCACGGTGGCGATCGCCGCGGCCATGGGGTGGCTGCTGGCCCGCGCCATCGCGGCGCCGATGGCCGGCATGACCGGCGTCATGCGCCGGCTGGCGGCCGGCGACAACGCCGTGGACGTGCCGGCCCGCGACCGGCGCGACGAGATCGGCGCCATGGCGGAAGCGGTGCAGGTGTTCAAGGACGCCGCGATCGAGAAGCTGCGGCTTGAACAGGACGCGGTCGCCAACCGCGCCGCCGCCGATGCGGAACGCCGCCGCGCCGAAGCCGCCCGTGAGGCGGCCGCAGCCGAGCAGGCGGCCGTCGTCGCCACCCTGGCCCAGGGGCTGGAGCGGCTGTCGGCGGGCGACCTGACCTGCCGCCTGACCCAGGGCTTCCCCGCCGACTACGAAAAGCTGAGGACTGACTTCAACGCCGCCATGGGCCAGTTGCAGGCGGCCCTGCAGACGGTCGTCGCCAACATTCACGGCCTGCGCAGCGGCACCGGCGAGATTTCCGCCGCCTCCGACGACCTGTCGCGCCGCACCGAGCAGCAGGCCGCCAGCCTGGAGGAGACGGTCGCGGCGCTGGACGAGATCACCGTCACCGTCCGGCGCACCGCGGCCGGCGCCAAGCAGGCCGCCCAGGTGGTGAGCGCCGCGCGCGGCGACGCCGAGCAGAGCGGCGTGATCGTGCGCGACGCGGTCGCGGCCATGGGCGAGATCGAGCGCTCGGCCGGCCAGATCGGCCAGATCATCGGGGTGATCGACGAGATCGCCTTCCAGACCAACCTGCTGGCCCTGAACGCCGGGGTCGAGGCCGCCCGCGCCGGCGAAGCCGGAAAGGGCTTCGCGGTGGTGGCCTCCGAGGTCCGGGGGCTGGCCCAGCGCTCGGCCGAAGCCGCCAAGGAGATCAAGGCGCTGATCACCACCTCGACCGCCCAGGTCGGCTCCGGCGTGGATCTGGTCGGCCGCACCGGCCAGGCTTTGGCCCGTATCGTCGAGCGGGTGGCCGAGATCGACGGCCTGGTCGGCGAAATCGCCGGCTCCGCCCAGGAGCAGGCCACCGGCCTGCAGCAGGTCAATGCGGCCATGACCCAGATGGACCAGGCCACTCAGCAGAACGCCGCCATGGTCGAGGAGACCACCGCCGCCAGCCACGCCCTGGCTCAGGAGGCCGAGGTGCTGGCCGGCTCGGTCGCTCGCTTCCGCCTTGGCGAGCGGCGGGCGGAGGCGCGCGTCGCCCCGGCCCGCCCGGCGGCGCCGGCGCGGCCGCAGCCGGTCGTCCCGGCCGCCCGCCCGGCCCTCAAGCACGTGGGCCGCGGCGGCGCGGCCCGGGCCTGGGCGCCCCAGCCGGACGCCGACGGCTGGGAAGAGTTCTGATCGGGCCCCCGGCCTAGGTAGCTTCCCGGAGTTTCGCTCGCCGCCCGCGACCGCCACGGTCGGGCGCGCGTCCGTGCGCGTTCGCGACGGTTGGGGGGAAGCAATCGGGAACGATTGTACCCGCGTTCGTTGAACGCGATCTTGTCAAGTATTCACATCAGTTCTCGCGGCGCGTTTACCTCGCCCGCAACGGACCGTTTACCATTCAAGACTGATACGAGCTCAGAGCCCGAGGTCGGCGACCTCACCGATCCGCGGGCGAGCCGAGGATTCACCCATGTCGTTCGCCGACCTTCCGATCTCGCGCAAGCTGACGGCCGCCTTCGCCGCCGTGATCCTGGCCTGCGGCGCGGCGAGCGCGTTGGTGTTCGTCAACATGCGGGCCATCCAGACGGCCGCCGCCGAAGACGCGGAGAGCCGGGAGGTGCTGGCCGACGCGGCCGAGGTGAAGCTGGTCCTGCTGGAAGAGCAGAACGCCATGCGCGGCTACGTCGCCTCCGGCGACGCCCAGTTCCTGAAGAAGTTCGAGGATCACCGCGCCGACTACGCCAAGGCGGTCGAGGCCCTGCGGACCGCCGACGACCACCCGGACCACGTGAAGCGCATGGCGGCGCTGGACGAAGCTGAAGCGAAGTTCGAGACGGAAGCCAGGGCCATGCTGGCGATCGCCGGCGACCCGGCCACCCGCCTGCAGGCCGAGGCGGTGATCGGCGAGAAGGCGCGCCTGACCGCCGTGCGCGAGGCCCTTAAGGCCACCACCGACACCCATGAGGCCCTGTTGGCGCAACGCAAGGTCGCCCAGTCCAAGGCCTTCGCCTCCGCCTATCTCGGCTTCTTCGTCGGCGGCGGGGTCGCCCTGGCCATCGCCCTGGCCATGGCCTGGGTCCTTACACGCTCGATCGCTCGCCCGATCGTCGGCATGACCGGCGCCATGGGCCGGCTGGCGGCTGGCGACAACCAGGTGAACGTGCCCGCCGTCGGCCGCCGCGACGAGATCGGCGCGATGGCCCAGGCGGTGCTGCACTTCAAGGACGCCGCCGTCGAGAAGGCCCGGCTGGAAGGCCAGACCGAGGCCCAGCGCCGCGCCGCCGAGGACGAGCGCCGCCGCCACGAGGCCGAGCGCGCCGCCGCCGCCGAAGCCCAGGCCGCGGTGGTCGCCGCCGTGGCCGGCGGCCTGGCCCGTGTCGCCGAGGGCGACCTGACCGAGCGGCTGGAGAAGGCTTTCCCGGCCGACTACGAGGTCCTGCGCCGCGACTTCAACCGGGCCATGGATCAGCTGCAGGAAGCCATGGTCGCCGTGGCCGAAGCCACCGACGGCATCCGCACCGGCACCACCGAGATTTCCAGCGCCGCCGACGACCTGTCGCGCCGCACAGAGCAGCAGGCCGCCAGCCTCGAAGAGACCGCCGCGGCGCTGGACGAGATCACCGCCACGGTGAAGCGCACCGCCGAGGGCGCCGCCACCGCCCGCGACGCGGTCGGCCGGGCCGCGGCCGACGCGGAGACCGGCGGCAAGGTGGTCCGCGACGCGGTCGCCGCCATGGGCGAGATTGAAGGTTCGGCCAAGCAGATCGGCCAGATCATCGGGGTGATCGACGAGATCGCTTTCCAGACCAACCTGCTGGCGCTCAACGCCGGCGTGGAAGCCGCCCGCGCCGGCGACGCCGGCAAGGGCTTCGCGGTCGTGGCCTCGGAAGTGCGCGCCCTGGCCCAGCGCTCCGCCGAGGCCGCCAAGGAGATCAAGACCCTGATCTCGGCGAGCTCCGACCAGGTGGCCGCCGGCGTGGCGCTGGTCGGCCGCTCCGGCCAGGCGCTCTCGCGCATCGTCGAGCAGGTCGGCCGGGTGCGCGGCCTGGTGGGCGAGATCGCCGCCTCGGCTCAGGAGCAGGCGGTGGGCCTGCAGCAGGTCAACACCGCGGTGAACCAGATGGATCAGGTCACCCAGCAGAACGCGGCGATGGTGGAGGAATCCACCGCCGCCAGCCACACGGTGGCGCGTGAGGCCGAGGAGCTGGCCCGCCGCATCGGCCGCTTCCGCCTGTCGACCGAAGCCGCCCGCCCGAGCGCCCGGCCGGCTCCGGTGCGGCCGGCGCCCTCCCGCAATCCGGTGGTGGCCGCCGCCTTCCGCGGGGCTGCGGCCCGCAAGCTCGACCTTCAGGTGGACGAGGACGGCTGGACCGAGTTCTGATGGGCGCGTGGACGCGCGCGCACCCCGGCTGAGGACCTTTGCTGCGGCCGCCTTCCTGTGGGGGGCGGCCGAAGCCTTTCTGTTCTTCGTGGTGCCGGACGTGCTGCTGGCCTGGGTGGCGCTGCGGCGCGGTCTGAAGGCGGCGCTCATCTGCAGCCTGTTGGCCGCCGCCGGCGCGACCCTGGGCGGGGCGGCCATGTACGGCTGGGCCGCGCGCTCGCCGGAGACGGCCGCGCGAGCGGTCGAGGCGGTGCCGGCCGTGCAGGACGGTTCTACGGATCGCGCCGTCGAGGCCATGCGCCGCGAGGGCTGGTTCCGCGCGGCGGCGACCGGCGCCTTCGCCGGGCGGCCCTACAAGCTCTACTCGGCCGCCGCGCCGCGCGCCGGCGTGAAGCCGGCGGCCTGGGTCGCGGGGGCGGCGCCGATCCGGCTGCCGCGCTTCCTCATGATGAGCGTAGGGTTCGCCGCGCTGGGCGCTCTGCTGCGCGAGCGCATGGACCGGCGGATGATGCTGGCCGTCTACGGGACGGGCTGGGCCCTGTTCTACGCGGCGTTCTGGACCGTCACGCCGGGATGAGAGACCGGCCGGCGCGCGCCGACCGGTCCTTACGCAATCAGCTCTTCTTCATGCCCATCATGGCTGCCAGGCCCAGCACCACGCCGGCGCCCATCGAGGCCTTGTCCGCCCACTTGGGCATGCTGGCTTCGAACGGCAGCATGTCGGTGAACATCATCGCCGCGCCGACGCCGACCAGAACGATCGCGATCAGGAACATCAGGTTTTTCATGGTTCGCCCCCTCCCCAGGGCGGATCGAGGGTAAGCCTGATCCGCGCGATCTGGCAAACCGACGGTATTTGCGATGGAACGGGACGCCGCGACGTGAAGCGGCGCCGAGACCGCTAGCCTGACGCTGCGCCAAGGCGTAAGACGCCGCCCGAAAGCCCAACAAGAACCAAGAGGGAGACGCGCGTGCGCGACATCCGCCATTTCATCGACGGGGTTTCCGTCGAGGGTAAGTCCGGCCGCTTCGGCGACGTGTTCAACCCCAACACCGGTGAAGTGCAGGCCCGCGTGGCCCTGGCCACGCCCTCCGAGCTGGACGCCGCCGTGCAGTCGGCGCAGGCCGCCTTCGAAGGCTGGGCCGCGACCAACCCGCAGCGCCGCGCCCGCGTGATGTTCGAGTTCAAGCGTCTGGTCGAACGCGACATGAACGAGCTGGCCGAGATGCTGTCCTCGGAGCACGGCAAGGTCATCGCCGACTCCAAGGGCGACGTTCAGCGCGGCCTGGAAGTCATCGAGTTCGCCTGCGGCATCCCGCACGCCCTGAAGGGCGAGTACACCATCGGCGCCGGTCCGGGCATCGACGTCTACTCCATGCGCCAGCCGCTGGGCGTGGTGTCGGGCATCACCCCGTTCAACTTCCCGGCCATGATCCCGATGTGGATGTTCGGCACGGCCATCGCGGCCGGCAACACCTTCATCCTGAAGCCGTCTGAGCGCGACCCGTCCGTGCCGGTGAAGCTGGCCGAGCTGATGATGGAGGCCGGCGCGCCGAAGGGCGTGCTGAACGTCGTGCACGGGGACAAGGTGGCGGTCGACGCCATCATCCAGCACCCGCAGATCCACGCGATCAGCTTCGTGGGCTCGTCCGACATCGCCCACTACATCTACTCGAACGGCACGGCCAACGGTAAGCGCGTCCAGGCCTTCGGCGGCGCCAAGAACCACGGCATCGTCCTGCCCGACGCCGACCTCGGCCAGACCGTGAAGGACCTGACCGGCGCGGCCTACGGCTCGGCCGGCGAGCGCTGCATGGCCCTGCCGGTGGTGGTGCCGGTCGGCAAGAAGACCGCCGACGAGCTGCGCGAGCGCCTGGTGGCCGAGATCCCGACCCTGAAGGTCGGTGTCTCGACCGACGCCGAGGCCCACTACGGCCCGGTGGTCACCGAAGCGCACAAGCAGCGCGTGCTGGGCTGGATCGACACCGCCGTCCAGGAAGGCTCGGAGCTGGTCGTCGACGGCCGCGGCTTCAGCCTGCAGGGCCACGAGAAGGGCTTCTTCGTCGGCCCGACCCTGCTGGACCAGGTCAAGCCGACCATGAAGTCCTACCACGAGGAGATCTTCGGCCCGGTGCTGCAGATCCTCCGCGCGGAGACCTTCGAGGAGGCGCTGGCCCTGCCGTCGCAGCACCAGTACGGCAACGGCGTCGCCATCTTCACCCAGAACGGCCGCGCCGCCCGCGACTTCGCCGCCCGCGTCAACGTCGGCATGGTCGGCATCAACGTGCCGATCCCGGTGCCGGTCGCCTACCACACCTTCGGCGGCTGGAAGCGTTCGGGCTTCGGCGACATCAACCAGCACGGCATGGAAGGCGTGCGGTTCTGGACCAAGACCAAGACCGTCACCGCCCGCTGGCCGGAGAGCGCCCTGGAGCACCAGGACTCGTCCTTCGTCATCCCGACGATGCGCTGATGAACGAGACGGAGGCGGGCCGCGAGCGCCACACGCGCGCACCCAAGCGGCCCGCCGCCTTCTTCGTGCTGTTCGCCCTCGCCGGCCTGATTTTGGCCGGCGGTGTGGCCTGGATGCTCACCCGCTAGTTGATTTCGCAGGCGCCCCCTTCGAGTAACGCCGGTTTCGCTGTAAAGGTTAACCTGCGCGGTAACGATCCGCGCGGGGAGGCCCTTATGGCGGCGGCGTCGCATCATCGGTTTCTGCTTTACAGCCTGCTGGCGGCCGTGCTCGGCCTGTCGCTGGCTGGCGGCGGCTATTGGGGCTACTGGAACTACTACGCCCGCTTCCAGCCGGTGCTGATCACCAAGAACCAGAGCGACATCCAGAAAATCCTGGACGAGAGCGGCTGGGTCTCGCCCGGCGACCGCACCGGTCCGTGGCTGTACGTGGTGGGCTGGCGCAACTGCGACGCCTGCACGACCTACGAGCGCGAGGAATTCCCCAAGCTGCGCGCCGCCGGCGTCGACACCCGCGTGATCGTCTTCGCCCGCGAAGAGCGCGAAGGCCTCGTCCAATCCACCCCTTCGGAACGCGCCACGGTCGCGGCCCTGTGGCTGGACCGCGACTGGGCCCTGTACCAGCGCTGGAAGACCGTCAGCTCGCGGGCCTGGACGGCCGAGGGGCTGAAGGCGGCCGACGGCGACATCGCCCGCACGGCGGTGGTCGACGCGACCGGCGCCACCGCGACCCAGCTGCAGACCTACCTGCGCGGGAACAACGTGGACGGCGCCTATCCGATGGTGCTGTGGCGCGATCCGGACGGCTACCTGAAGGCCTGCGCCTGCGCCGACAAGCGCAGCTGGCACTTCATTCGCAAGGACCTGGGCGCGCCGGACAAGGCCCCCAAGACCACCGACGAGAACGCCGTGGTGCCGCCGCCGGTCGCGCCGAGCGCCGCGCCAGCCGCCGTCGCGGCTCCGGCCCTGCCGCGGGAAGCCCTGCCGGCCGAAGAAGCCGCGCCGGGAGAGGCCGCGCCGGCCCCGGCCGCGAACGCGACCACGACGGTCGCCGCGCCGGCTCCGGCCCAGACTCAGGCCCAGACTCAGGCCCAGACGCAGGCCCCGACCGCGGTCGCCGCCCAGGCCGCGCCCTCGCAGCCGGCCGCGGCCAAGCCCGCCGCCGTCAAGCCCGCCCCCGCCAAGGCCGCTCCGGCGAGGCCCGCCCCCGCGCCCAAAAAGGAGCAGGGGACCGGCGAGACCCTGCTGGCCTCCGCGAAGGCCAAGCTGGAGAACCTGTTTCTCTGAGCCTTGAGCGCTCCGTCGTCGGGAGCCGGGCCGGTTCTGTCGAAAGTTTCATGACCAGCGGTCGAGATTGCGCCTAAGCTCCCGCCCGATTTTCATCGGGAGGGGCCCGTCCAATGCTCAAGTCCGCCGCGTCCGCGCTCGCCATCCTCGTCAGCCTGTCCGCCGCCCACGCCTGGGCCGCGGCCCCGGCCGCCGCGCCCGCCGCCAAGGCCGCGCCGGCGGCGCAGACCGAAGACCAGCGGCTCGCCGCCTTCTTCGACGCCACCTTCAAGGAGCAGCTGGCGCTCAGCCCCGAGGGCCTGACCCAGCTGGGCTCCAAGGACCGCTACGGCGAGCTCGGCGACTACACCCTCGCCGGCGAACAGCAGCAGCTGGACCTCACCAAGGCGCAGCTGGAGCGCATGAAGCGCGAGTTCGACTACGCCAAGCTGTGCGACAGCGGCAAGCTGTCCTACCGCCTCTACGAGCACCAGGCCGAGACCTCGATGCGGCTGGCCAAGTGGCGCTGGCAGAACTACGCGGTGTCCTCGAACGGCAGCGCCCTGAACGGCCTGCCGGTCATGTTGATCAACAGCCATCGCGTGGACAGCGTCGCCGACGCCGAGGCCTATATCTCGCGGCTGAAGGCGATGGAGCGGGTGGGCGGCGAGATCGCCGACGACCTGGACGCCCGCACCGCCAAGGGCTTCGTCTCGCCGAGCTTCGTCTACAAGCCGGTGATCGGCGACACCCGCTCGCAGATCGAGGGCGCGCCCTTCACCGCCGGCCAGGACGTGGCCGTGTGGGCCGACTTCAAGAAGAAGGTCGAGGCGCTGAAGGTCGACCCGGCCGCCAAGGCCAAGCTGCTGGCCGACGGCGAAGCGGCCATGAAGGGCCCCTACAAGCGCGGCTTCGACCGCGTGATCGCCTCGCTCGAGAACGCGTCCAAGTCGGCCAATTCGACCGACGGCGTGTGGCGGCTGCCCGACGGCGACGCCTACTACGCCGACACGGTACGCTTCTACACCACCACCGACCTGACCCCGGCCCAGATCCACGACATCGGCCTGTCGGAAGTCGCCCGCATCCACAAGGAGATGGAGGCGATCAAGGACAAGGTCGGGTTCAAGGGGACGCTGGCCGAATTCTTCACCTACGTGAAGACCGATCCCAAGTTCCACTACCCGAACACGCCCGAGGGCAAGCAGCAGTACCTGGCCGACGCTACGGCCATGGTGGCGACCTACATGAAGGACGCCGCCGGCAAGCAGTTCTCGAACCTGCCGAAGGGCCCGCTCGAGGTGAAGGCGGTCGAGCCGTGGCGCGAGGCGACCGCGTCGGTGGCCTTCTACAACCCGGGCACGCCAGACGGTTCGCGGCCGGGCATCTACTACGTCAACCTGTCCGACATGAACCAGGTGCTGAAGCCGCAGATCGAGGCGATCACCTACCACGAGGGCACCCCGGGCCATCACTTCCAGCTGGCCCGCAGCCTGGAGCAGGCCGACCTGCCGATGTTCCGTCGCCTGAGCTACCAGGGCGCCTACATCGAGGGCTGGGGGCTGTACGCCGAGAAGCTCGGCAAGGAAGCCGGCTTCTACCAGGACCCGTATTCCGACTTCGGCCGGCTGTCGCTGGAGCTGTGGCGCGCGGGCCGTCTGGTGGTCGACACCGGCATCCACGCCAAGCACTGGTCGCGCGACCAGGCGATGCAGTACTTCCGCGACAACACCCTGCTGTCCGAGCGCGACGTCGCCAAGGAGATCGACCGCTACATCACCAACCCGGGCCAGGCGACCAGCTACAAGATCGGCCAGCTGAAGATCCTGGAGCTGCGCGAGAAGGCGAAGGCCGCCCTGGGTCCGAAGTTCGACCTCAAGGCCTTCCACGAGGTGGTGCTGGCCAACGGCGCCCTGCCGCTGGACGTGCTGACCGAGCAGGTCGACGCTTACATCGCCAAGACCAAGGGCAGCTGAGCTCTCGGCGCCTGATCCAAGACGAAGCCCCGGCCGGCGACGGCCGGGGCTTTTTCTTTGGCGGACGTCAGGGCTTCGGCGCCAGCCGCAGCGCCGCCACCGCGCCCATAGTGCAGACGGCGATGACCGTCGCCATAGGTACGGCGCTGCCGTCATGGAACACGCCGACCAGGGCCGCGCCGGTCGCGCCCAGGCCGAACTGCACCGCCCCGAACAGGGCCGACAGCGAGCCGGCCCGGGCCGGGTCGAGCGCCAGGGCCGAGGCCACCGCGTTGGGGGCGCTGAAGCCCTGGGCGGCGATGGCGAAGAACAGCGGGACCAGGATCCTCAGGAGGCCGCCGACCTCGGTCAGGGCGGCGGCCAGCAGCAGCAGGGCGGCGGCGCAGGCGCACAGCGCCGAGGCGCGTAGCACCTGGTCGGGCGCGTGCCGGCGCAGGACCAGCCGGTTCAGCTGCGAGGCGCCGATGATGCCCACCGCATTCGCCCCGAACACCCAGCCAAAGCGGGTGGCCGGCACGCCGTAGGTCTCGATCACCAACTCCGGCGACGCGGCTATGTAGGTGAACATGGCCGCCGAGGTCAGGCCGCCGGCCAGGATGAAGGCCATGACGCCCCGGTTCTTCAGCAGGGCCAGGTAGGCGGCCAGCGGCGTCTCGGCCCGGGCCCGCGCGGCGGTGGCCTCCGAGCGCGACTCCGGCAGGCCGAACAGCACGGCGACCCCTGTGGCCGCGCCGAAGGCGAACAGGGCCCAAAAGATGGTCCGCCATCCGGTCGCGGCCATGATCCAGCCGCCGGCCAGCGGAGCCAGGATGGGGGCGACGCCCATGATCAGCATCAGCACGGAGAATACCCGCGCCGACTCCTGGTGGTCGAAGCGGTCGCGCACCACCGCGCGAGCCACCACCACGCCGGCGCAGCCGCCCAGCGCCTGCACGAAGCGCAGGCCGACCAGGGCCGGCATGGTGGGCGCGAAGGCGCAGCCGACGGTGGCGACCAGATAGAGCGCGATCCCGGCCAGCAGCGGCCCGCGCCGCCCGATGCGGTCGGACAGCGGCCCGTAGATCAGCTGGCCCAGCGCCAGGCCGACGAAGAAGGCCGCCACCGTCTGCTGCGCGCCGGTGGCCGTGCCGTGCAGGTCCCGCGCGATCGCCGGCAGGCTGGGCAGGTACATGTCGATCGACATGGGCGAGAAAGCGGTCAGCGCGCCCAGGATCAGCAGCAGGGAAAACGGCGCGCCGACGGCGCGCGGCGCGGAGGCCGCGGCGGGGGAGGTCATGGCGGCCACCTAACGCGACCGGTCCGGCCCCCACAAGGCTTGTTGGTCGCCCAACGACTGACGGCGCCGGCGCCGGGAACCTCCGCCACGGGGCGGGGTTGCGACCGCTCGGGGGCGCGGAGGCGTGATGTTCCTCGGCCCGCAGGCCACGGTCAGCGAAGCGGAGCGGGAGCGCGGCCTGCGCTCGCTGGTGACCGACGCCATGTTCGCCTCGACCACGGCGGCGCTGAACGGCGGCGTGGTGCTGGCCGCCTACGCCCTGTGGCTGGGCGCGTCCAACGCGGTGATCGGCCTCTTGGCGGCGCTGCCCTTTCTCAGCCAGCTGCTGCAGGCCCCGGCCGTGGCCCTGGTCGAGCGGCTGCAGGCCCGGCGGATGATCTGTGTGGTGGCGGCCTTCCTGGCCCGGCTGCTGCTGCCGTTGATCGGCCTGTTGGCCTTTCTGCCCGACCGCAAGCTGGCGCTCGGCCTGCTGGTCGGGCTGCAGGCGGCGCACGCGGGGCTGAACGCGGTGTCGACCTGCGCCTGGAATTCGTGGCTGCGCGACCTGGCCCCGCCCGAGCGGCTGGGCCGCTTCTTCGCCCGCCGCACCGCCAACGTCACCGCCTTCACCCTGTTCGCCACCCTGGCCGCGGGCCTGACGGTCGACCGTGCGAGCGAGTACGGCCGCACGGCCGAGGCCTTCGTGTTCGCCGGGGTGTTCATGACCGCCTTCGCCACCAGCCTGGCCTCCAGCTGGCTGATCGCGCGTGCGCCCGAGCCGCGCATGGCCCCGCCCGTCAGCGCCGCGAGCCTGCTCGAGGTGCTGCGCCGGCCGTTCCGCGACGTGAACTTCCGCCGGCTGATCGTCTTCCTGTCGAGCTGGCAGTTCGCCGTGAACCTGGCCACGCCCTTCATCACCGTCTGGCTGCTGGGCCAGCTCGGCTTCTCCATGGGCTTCGTGGTGTCCTTGAGCGTGGTCAGCCAGGCCGCCAACCTCGCGGTGCTGGGCGGCTGGGGCCGGCTGTCGGACCGGTTCGCCAACAAGTCGGTGCTGGGCGTGGCCGCGCCGCTGCTGATCGCCTGCATCGCCGGCCTGGTGCTGGCCTCGCAGATCCAGGACCAGCGCCTGGCCGCGGCCTACCTGCTGGTCCTGCACGTGCTGATGGGCGCCGCCACCGCCGGGGTCGGCCTGGCCACCGGGGCGATCGCCCTGAAGCTGGCCCCGTCCGGGCAGGCCACGCCCTATGTGGCGGCCAGCGCCCTGACCAGTTCGCTGGCGGCGGGGATCGCGCCGGTGATCGGCGGCCTCGGGGCCGATTTCTTCGCCGTGCGACGGCTGACGCTGGACGTGCGCTGGTCGGACCCGGAGGGCGTGCGCTCGCTCCTGGCCTTCCAGCTGGCCCACTGGGACTTCTTCTTCCTGATCGCCGCCCTGGTCGGGCTCTACGCCCTGCATCGCCTGACCCTGGTTCGCGAGGAGGGCGAGATCGAGCAGGGCGAGATGGCCCGCCAGATCCTGCTGGGCGCCCGGCGCACCGTGCGCAACCTCTCGCCGGTCGCGGGCCTGCGCGTGGCCGCGGCGTTTCCGGCCGGGGCGTTGATCGAGTTGCGGCGGCGGGGCCGAAATTCTCGTCCTTCGACAGGCTCAGGATGAGGAATTCTACTGGCGGCTCAGGGCGGACCAACGAAAAAGGCCCCGGTCGCGAAACCGGGGCCTTCTCGAATTCCGTGGAGGCTAGGCTCAGCCTTCCGAGGCTTCCGTCTTGCCGGCGGTCATCTGACGCTCGGCGATACGGGCCGACTTACCGCGGCGGTCGCGCAGGTAGTACAGCTTGGCGCGACGGACGACGCCGCGACGCTTCACCTCGATCGACTCGATCGACGGCGACAGCAGCGGGAACACGCGTTCCACGCCTTCGCCGAAGGAGATCTTGCGGACGGTGAAGTTCTCGTTGATGCCCTCGCCGGCGCGGGCGATGCAGACGCCTTCGTAGGCCTGGACGCGCGCGCGCTCGCCTTCCTTGATGTGCACGTTGACGCGCACGGTGTCGCCCGGGGCGAATTCCGGGTGGCTGGCGCGCTTGGCGGCCTGCTTTTGAGCTTCTTCGCGCTCGATCTGCTGCAGGATGTTCATCCGGCGGCTCCTATTTGTTTCGGGCTTGATCGCCCTTTGCCTGTAATTTGGCGAGATGCGCCGACCAGAGGTCGGGACGCCGCTCGCGGGTCGTCTCTTCGCGTTTCCGGGCGCGCCACTCGGCGATCTTCTTGTGATCGCCCGACAGCAGCACCTCCGGAATGTCGAGCCCTTCGAACGTCCGCGGTCGCGTGTACTGCGGATGCTCGAGGAGCCCGTCCTCGAAGCTCTCTTGCTCGAGGCTTGCGGTCTCGCCCAGGACTCCCGGGACCAGACGCACGCACGCCTCGATCGTGACCAGGGCCGCGGCTTCGCCTCCAGCGAGCACGGCGTCCCCGACCGAAACCTCTTCGAACCCGCGGGCGTCGAGCACCCGCTGATCCACCCCTTCGAACCGGCCGCACAGGACGATCACGCCCGGCCCGGCGGCCCATTCCTTTACGCGCGCCTGGGTCAGGGGTCGACCCCGGGCGCTCATGTACAAAAGCGGCCGCCCGGCTGCGTCCACGCTGTCCAGCGCGCGAGCCACGACGTCCGCCTTGAGGACCTGGCCGGGCCCGCCGCCGGCGGGGGTGTCGTCCAGGAAGCCGCGCTTATCGCTGGAAAAGCCCCGGATGTCCACCGTGTCCAGGGACCACAGCCCGCGCTCCTTCCAGGCGGTGCCGATCAGCGAAACGCCGAGCGGGCCGGGAAAGGCCTCGGGGAACATGGTCAGGACGGTGGCGGAAAACGGCATGGCCGGGGATGAAGCGCAGTCGGGCGCGCGACGCAAGGCCGCGATCATCCTTCTCCCCTTGAGGGAGAAGGACGGAGCCCGCGCGCCGGAGCGGCAGCGAAGGCCTACGCGGGAGGATGAGGGGTCGCGCGTCGGTGGCCGAGCAAGAAAAAGGGGTCACGCGGACCGGCCGGCGCGACCACCCCTCATCCTTTCGTCCTTCTCCCTCAAGGGGAGACGGATCTCACCCCCACGGCCCGTTCGCGCTGCGGCGTTCGCCGCCGGTCGGCACGGCGGTGACGGGGCGGGGCTTCACGCCCATGCGCACGCCCAGCTCCATCAGCGCCTTCACCCGGTTGGCGGTGGCGGGGTGGGTGGAGAACAGGTTGTCGGCGCCGCGCCCGGACAGCGGGTTCATGATGAACAGGTGGGCGGTCGCGGGATTGCGCTCGGCCTCGACGTTCGGGATGCCCTTGGCGTAGCGCTCGATCTTCTCCAGGGCCGAGGCCAGGGCCTGCGGGTCGCCGGCGATCTCGGCCCCGACGCGGTCGGCCTCGTACTCGCGCGAGCGGCTGATCGCCATCTGCACCAGGGCCGCGGCCAGCGGGGCCAGGATGGAGATGGCCAGCACGCCGATGATGCCGCCCGGGCGCTCGCGGTCGTTACCGCCGCCGAAGAACATGGCGAAGTTGGCGATGGCCGAGATGGCCCCGGCGAGGGTCGCCGTGATGGTCATGGTCAGGGTGTCGCGGTTCTTCACGTGCGCCAGCTCGTGCGCCATCACCCCGCGGATCTCCTCGCGGCTGAGCATTTCCAAGAGGCCGGTGGTGGCGGCCACGGCGGCGTGGGCCGGGTCGCGGCCGGTGGCGAAGGCGTTCGGCTGCGGGTTGTCGATCACGAACACGCGCGGCTGCGGCAGGCCGGCCTTGAGGGCCAGGGCCTGGATGTCGGCCACGTAGGTGCGGATCACCGGGTGCGGGTCCGACGCGTCGGCCGGGCGCGCGTGGTACATGCGCAGCACGATCTTGTCGGCGTTCCAGTAGCTGAACAGGTTCATGCCCGCGGCCAGCACCAGGGCGATCAGCATGCCGCCGGTCCCGCCAATCAGATAGCCGGCGCCGACGAACAGGGCGGACATGGCCGCCATGAGCATGAAAGTCTTGAGGTGGTTCATCGCGAGTAGCTAAAGCGTCCCCTTGCCGCCCTGGCGTTTCCGGGGCGCACGCCTAGCTATCTGGGTTCTGTTCGCTTCGCCCTCAAGGGATCGTCCACATGACCGACACGCCCGAGCCCGAAATCGCCAAGGCCGAGGTCGCCGAAGTGGAAGGCGCCGCGCCCGGCAAGACGCTGACCCCGGCCGCCCGCCGCGCCCTGGAGGAAGCCGCCGCCCGCCGCGCGGCCGAGCCCGCGCCCGAGCTGCCGCCCGAGGACGGCGGCCCCAGCGGCCTGGAGCCGACCCGCTTCAACGACTGGGAGCGCAAGGGCCTGGCGGTCGACTTCTGAGCGCGATAGCCGAAAGTGGACGCCGGTTTCGGCGGCCATCGCGCTCCAATTTGGAAAGTTGGAGCCTTCTGATCCGTTTCGAATGGTTCCATTCGAAACGGGAAGGCTCCAGGCGCGGGAATTCCCCTGCCGCGCGCAGAGGGTTGCTTGTGCGCCGTCGGCGTCAACCATGGCGCCGTGACCCGTATCTTCGCCGCCAGCCTGATCCTCGCCGCCCTCGCGGCCGCGCCCGTGTCCGCGGGCGAGCGGACCGTGCGCTCGGGCGAAGCCCCGTGCGCGGACACCTTGGTCGGCCGCACGGTCTGCGGCGCGGACGTGCGCACGACCCGCTCGGGCGATCCGAGCGCCGAGGTGCCCGCTGACGCGGACCGCCCCGAGGACGTCGACGCCGTCGCGGTGGTCAGGCTCGAGCCCGGCTTCTTCGGCGGCGGCCAGGCCGGCGGGGTCGGCGGCGAACCGAACGCCTATGTCAGCCGCGGCCGGGTCGTGGTGATCGCCGGGGCGCGCGCGACCGCGTCGGCCCGAGCCGGCGTCACGGTCCGCGCCGGCGGCTGCGGCTGCCGCTAGGCCCCAAGGCTCCGGCTAAAGCTCCGGCTAGAGCTCCGACGGCAGGGCCGGATCGGAAAGCAGGGTCTCCATCGCCTTCCAGCGCGCGCTCTGGTCCGGCCCGGCCTTCTCGACGTGGGCGCGGACCATGTCCTGGCCCAGGCCGTAATTGATCACGTAGCTGCGGTAACCGTCGGTGAAGCTGACCCGCTGCTCGGCGCGGGCGCGCGACATCAGGTTGTACTTCCGGGTCAGGGCGATCGCCGTCTCGCGGTCGATCTGTCCGTCCAGGTACATGGCCGCGATGGTGGTGCGCGCGCCGTCGAGCTCGCGCATGGCGTCGCGCAGGGCTGCGTAGGCCTCGGCCGTCTTTGGATCGAGCCCGGCCAGCGGATAGAGCGCGTCGGCCTCGAAGCGGGTGCGCTGTTCCCCCGGGAAGGCCAGGTCGATGCCGTAGTTGCCGCTGCCTTCGGCGATGAAGGATTGCGGGCTGTAGAGCGGATAGACCGAGAACTCGACCCAGCCGCGGCCCTTGGTCAGGCGCTCTTCCAGCAGGGCGTTATAGGTGTGGTGGCCGGGATAGCCCTCGTGGCAGCCCAGGTCGACGGCCCGGTCGACGAAGATCGGCAGGTCGGTGTTGACCTGGATCAGGCTGTGGGCGTCGCCCTTGTACCAGTTGTAGCCCGACCAGGATTTGCCGGTGACGAACTCCAGGGTGAAGCTCTCGCCGGCGGGCAGGGCGATGTGCGCCAGGGTGCGCTTGCGGCACTCGGCGATGGCGGCGCGCATGACCGCGTCCAGCCGGTCGGCGGGAATGACGTAGCGGCTCTTGAAGGCGTCCACGCGCTCGGCCAGCGGCCCGGATCCGGGGACCAGGGCCTCGACCCTGGCCAGCACCGGGTCGTAGGCCGACAGCGGTTTCACCGGCGGCCGCACGCCGAACAGGGCCTGCGCCTCGTCCTGGAACGGCTTGCGCACGCCCTCGATCATGTCGAGCCGGAAGCGGGCGGCCTTCAGGTGGGCGATCAGGTAGGCGCGCCGACGGGCCTCCAGCGGGTCGAGCCCTGCCGGGCTCACCGCTTCGACCTCGGCCAGGATGCGGTCGGCCTCGGCCTTCAGCTGCGGCGCCGAGCGCTTGTTCGCCTTGGCCGCGTCGGCCCAGGCCTGCGGGCCGTAGTAGGCGTCGACATAGCCGGGCTCCAGCTCGCCGATCGCCAGCACCAGCTTCACATAGGCCTCGGCGGCCGGGTTCAGCGGATCGGCCTTCGGTTCGGCCGGACGCGTGGCGCAGGCGGCCAGCAGCAGGCAGACGGCGGTGAGGAGCGCGCGCATGGAACCTCCGGAGCGACGGCGGCGATCCTAGCGGGGCCGCAGGCGCAGGCCTAGGGAAGTCCCGTTCCGCTGAGGAACAGGCCCTCCGCCACCCCGGTTGCCGGGGGTCCACGGCGTACAGGAGGTGCGGTCATGAGCGCGAACGGGCTCGAGGTATTCGACAAGACGCTCCAGACCACCAACATCTGGCTGGACGAGATCATGGCCCGGGTCGGCCCAGACCGTAAGGTGGCCTGGAAGGTGCTGTCTGTGGTGCTGCACAAGCTGCGCGACCGCCTGCCGGTGCCGCTGGCGGCCCACCTCGGCCAGGAGCTGCCCATGCTGGTCCGCGGCGTCTATTTCGACCAGTTCCAGCCGGAAAAGCAGCCGACGCGCGTGCGCGACTTCGACGAGTTCGTGGACGAGGTGCAGAGCTGGCTGTCCGACACCCGCCCCGTCGACCCGGTCGAGGCGTGCCGCGCGGTGTTCTGCGTGCTGTCGCGCCACGTGCCGGAGGGCCAGATCTCCAAGGTGCGGGACAGCCTGCCCCACAGCATCCGCGACGCCTGGCTGGCGGCGGAGGAGGGGCCGGGCCCCGACGCGATCGCGCGCGCGGCACGACATGCAGGACCGCCGGCCCCACGCCTGACCGCTTAAGGGTTGAACACCACCTCGTGGCGGCCGAAGTCCAGGGTGACGGAGCCGAACAGGCTGAGCGTGTCGATCCCCAACAGCAGGGCGGGCGTGTCGTTCAGGCCCCAGAGGCCGAAGGTGTGCAGGTCGGAGAACACCACCGGCAGGTTGACCAGCTTGGTCTCGCCCAGCCTGAGCGAGCGCAGCACCGCGAACTCGCCGTAGGCGGTCTGGCTGGTCACGCTGAAGATCGGCACGACCCGGTTGAGGTCGGGAATGTCGAGCTGGCGGAGGCGCACCACGTCGCGCAGCGCGCTGTTGCCGACCGTCACCTGCGAGCCGGAGTCGATGAAGGCGGTCAGGTTGGTGGTCCCGGATCGGGCGTCCACGACCGTCAGCTGGCCGAAGCGGTAGCGCGCCGCAACGCTCAGGCCCGGGCGCTCGACCCCCTGGGTCAGGCGCGACACCCCGACCGTCTTCGGCCGGGAGCGGGCCAGCCGCAGGCGTCCGCGCCGGAAATCCATCTCGACCATGCGCTTGTCCAGGGCGTCGAGGCCGATCAGGCCGTCCACGCCCAGCCGCCG
Organism: Caulobacter sp. 17J80-11; assembly: GCF_014349105.1. Lineage (GTDB taxonomy): Bacteria > Pseudomonadota > Alphaproteobacteria > Caulobacterales > Caulobacteraceae > 17J80-11. Next base: position 40,444 of record NZ_JACSJI010000013.1, read on the forward strand.
CCGCGGCAGCACCGGCATGCGCAGGTCGCGGGTGGCCAGCGCGCCGACCTCGAAGCGGTCCACCCGGACGGTCGGCACCGTCTCCACCCCGCCGATGCCGTGCAGGCTGACCAGGCCGGCCGGCGGCAGGCCCAGCTCGGCGGCCCGCTCTTCGGCGATCACCGAGCGGTTGGCTCCGGTGTCGACCACGAAGTTGAAGGGGCCGCGGTCGTTCACGCGCACCGGGCCGGTCATGCGAAGGGCCAGGTCGGTCCCGGTTTCGAGGCCGGGGTCGTCCTGCGGATCGGGCAGGCCGGCGGGTTGCGCGGCCTCCTGGCTCGCGCCGATCGACGGCGCGGCGGCCCACAGGCCGAGGCCCATGGCGATCTGCCGGCGCGACAGCATCCGGACGCCCTCCCCCTTAGGCGGGCATCCTAGCTCTGCTTTTCAGGATCGTCGAACCGGGTTCGTCGAATATCCGATCACGGACCAGGCGGATACGGATCGCCCGGCTGCCAGGCCACCCGCTTCTCGCCGCCGACCGAACAGAGCATGACCTCGGCGTCCGCGCCCTGTTCGGCCCGGGCGTGGGCGGAGTGGATGGCGGCGCGCAGGGCGCCCTTCTCGCTGTCGTAATCGCCGAAGCGGGCGCCTTCGCGCTCGACGCGCCAGGTGGCGTCCTCGTTGGGCCTCACCACGTACTCGACCCGGTTCATACAGCCCTCCGTTCACGGGGGCCTGAACACCGGTCGAGCAGGGCGGGTTCCGGTCCGGGGCCTTCCCAATTGGGAGGCCCCGGTTCTTGCGCCGGATCGCGATCGGTCGCCTGACTTAGGCGCCCCCGGGGCCTTCCCTCGGGAAGGCCCCAGATTTCGCTCAGGCGAGTGATGGCCGCCGAAACCGGCGACCACTTTCGGCTATCACGCGCCGACCTCTTCGTCGGGAAGGCCGATCATGTGGAAGCCGGCGTCGACGTGCACGACTTCGCCGGTGGTCGAACGGCCCAGGTCGGACAGCAGCCACAGGGCGCAGCCGGCCACGCCTTCCATCGAGGTGTCCTCCTTCAGGGCGCTGAAGGCGCGGCCCTGGGAGATCATGCCGCGGCCGCCGGAGATGCCGGCCAGGGACAGGGTGCGCATGGCCCCGGCCGAGATGGCGTTGACGCGGATGCCCTTGGGACCCAGGTCGCGGGCGACGTAGCGGGTCGCCGCTTCCAGCGCCGCCTTGGCCACGCCCATGGTGTTGTAGTTCGGGATGACCCGCTCGGAGCCGAGGTAGGTCATGGTGACGATCGAGCCGCCGTTCGGCATCAGCTCGGCGGCGCGGCGGGCGCTGTCCACGAAGCTGAAGGCCGAGACGTTCATCGCCGTCAGGAAGCCCTCGCGGGTGGTGTTCTCGACGAACGAGCCCTTCAGCTCGTCCTTGTTGGCGAAGGCCACCGAGTGGACCAGGAAGTCGATCGTGCCCCACTTGTCCTTGATCGCCTTGAAGGCGGCGTCCATCGAGGCGTCGTCGGTGACGTCGGCCGGGATCAGGGTGTCGGCGCCGATGCTCTCGGCCAGCGGGCGCACGCGGCGCTCGAGCCCCTCGCCGAGATAGGTGAAGGCCAGCTCCGCGCCCTGCGCCGCCAGCTGCGTGGCGATGCCCCAGGCGATGGAGTTGTGGTTGGCGACGCCCATGACGAGGCCCTTCTTGCCCCGCAGCAGCTCGCCCTTCGGCATCGTCCAGCCGTCTTCGGCCATGTGCGTCCTCCCGGTTTGCGGCCGGTGGTTAGCAGGGGAGCGACGCTGGGGAAAGCTTTCTGAACCCTCTCCCCGCTTGCGGGGAGAGGGCAGGGTGAGGGGGCGTTCCGCCGTCACGACGATCGACGTCGCGTCTGCCCTCTCCCGCCTTAGGGCGGGAGAGGGTTCAGGAGAGTGTTAGACCCGGCTCATGATCAGGCAGCCGTTGGTGCCGCCGAAGCCGAAGCTGTTGGACATCACCGTCTCGAGCTGGACGTCCTTGCGCTCGCGCAGGATCGGCATGCCCTCGAAGGCGGGGTCCAGCTGCTCGATGTGGGCGCTCTCGCAGGCGAAGCCGTTGTTCAGCATCAGCAGCGAGTAGATCGCCTCCTGCGCGCCGGCCGCGCCCAGCGAGTGGCCGGTCAGCGACTTGGTCGAGGAGATCATCGGCATGTCGGCGCCGAACACCTTGCGCACCGCCTCCATCTCCTTGGCGTCGCCGACCGGGGTCGAGGTGCCGTGCGGGTTCAGGTAGTCGATCTTGCGGCCGCCGGCCTGGGACAGAGCCAGCTTCATGCAGCGCTCGGCGCCCTCGCCCGACGGGGCGACCATGTCGTAGCCGTCGGAGTTGGCGGCGTAGCCGGTGATCTCGGCGTAGATCTTGGCCCCGCGCGCCTTGGCGCGCTCCAGCTCCTCCAGAACCACGATGCCCGCGCCGCCGGCGATGACGAAGCCGTCGCGGTTGGCGTCATAGGCGCGCGAGGCGACCTCGGGGCGGTCGTTGTAGCCGGTCGACATGGCGCCCATGGCGTCGAACAGGTTCGACAGCGACCAGTCGATCTCCTCGGTGCCGCCGGCGAACATCACGTCCTGCTTGCCCATCTGGATCTGCTCGGCGGCCGCGCCGATGCAGTGGGTCGAGGTCGCGCAGGCGGAGCTGATCGAGTAGTTGATGCCGCGGATCTGGAACCAGGTCGACAGCACCGCCGACGGGCCCGAGCTCATGGTCTTGGGCACGGCGAACGGGCCGATGCGCTTGGGGCCCTTCTCGCGGGTGATGGCCGCCGCCTCGATGATGGTCCGGGTGGAGGTGCCGCCGGCGCCGACGATCAGGCCGGTGCGCTCGTGCGAGATCTCGCCCTCGGTCAGGCCGGAGTCGGCGATCGCCTGCTCCATGGCGATGTGGCCGTAGGCCGTGCCCGGGGCCAGGAAGCGGGCCGCGCGCCGGTCGACCAGCGCCTCCCACTCGATCTGCGGCCGGGCCTCGACCTGGCAGCGGAAGCCGAGTTCGGCGTAGTCCGGCGCGGCGCGGGTGCCTGACCTGGCCTCCCGCAGCGAAGCCAGCACCTCGTCGGCGTTGTTGCCGATCGAGGAGACGATGCCGATGCCGGTGATGGCGACGCGACGCATGCGGTGCTTCCTAATTCAGGCTAAGGCCGAACTCAGGTCAGGTCCTTGGGGTCGAACAGGCCGACCCGCAGGTCCTCAGCCGTGTAGATGGGCTTTCCGTCGGCTTCGAGAACCCCGTCGCCCACGCCCATCACCAGCTTGCGGTTGATCACCCGCTTCAGGTCGATCTTGTAGACGACCCGCTGCACGTTCGGGGTCACCTGGCCGGTGAACTTCACCTCGCCGACGCCGAGCGCGCGGCCCTTGCCGGGGGCGCCCGACCAGCCGAGGAAGAAGCCGACCAGCTGCCACATGGCGTCCAGGCCCAGGCAGCCCGGCATCACCGGATCGCCGATGAAGTGGCAGGCGAAGAACCAGAGGTCGGGGCGGATGTCGAGTTCGGCCTCGACATAGCCCTTGCCGTACTTGCCGCCCTCCTTGCTGATCTGGGTGATGCGATCGAACATCAGCATCGGCGGGGCGGGCAGCTGGGCGTTGCCAGGCCCAAACATCTCGCCGCGGGCGCAGGCGAGAAGGGCTTCGTAGTCCAGTCCGGTTTCGGCGACCGACATGCGGCGGAGCTCCGTGCGACGCAAAAACGCGTCGGCGGTTGAAAAGGGTGCGTGCCGGTTACACGACACCGCGCCCCGTCTCAACTGTGCGGTCACTGAGCGCGTTCATCTGCTAGCGGCAGTGAGCGGCGTCCTGGGCGCCCCAGAGCGCCTGCGCCGGGGCCCAGGCCTTCACGTCGCCGGCCTTGAGCTTGCACCAGCCGTTCTCGCATTCCTCCAGGGCGGCGATCGAGCGGGGGGACATGTAGGCGCGGGTGGCGGCCTCGTATTTCGGCTTGGCGCGCAGGGCCAGCGGCTTGGCCGAAGGCTGGAAGGCGGTGCGCCGGCCGTCGACCGTGCGTCGGTGCACCCAGGCCGAGCCGCCGTCCGGGTCGCAGACCTTCCGCCACTCGGCGGTCTCGGCCACCACCTGCAAGGGCAATCCCTTGGAGCGATAGACCCAGACCAGCTTGTAGTCGTCGCCGGGTCCGGAGCGGGCGTTGACCTCGCCGAACTTCAGCGACACCCAGCGGGGCACCGGCAGGCCGGACGGCGTGGGCTTGTCGGCCGGCCGCGCCTGGACCGAACCGGCCAGCACGCCGAGCGTCAGAACCAGCGCCGCCACCGCCTTGGGCTTCACCGACCTTTTCACCGCTTCCCGCCTCTTGCTACACACCCGGGTCCTCAATCGAAGGCCCGAGCCGCCCGCCGCGATGTCCGTCCGCAGCAAGCTGAAAATCGTCGTCACGCGCCGACTGCCGGACCCGGTCGAGCTTCGCATGCGCGAGCTGTTCGACGCGAGCCTCAACCTCGACGACCGGCCGATGACCCGCGACGACCTGGCCGCCGCGGTCCGGACCGCCGAGGTGCTGGTGCCCACCATCACCGACCGAATCGACCGCGAGATTCTGGCTCAGGCCGGGCCGCAGCTGAAGATGATCGCCAATTTCGGCGCCGGTGTGGACCACATCGACGTGCCCGCGGCGATCGAGCGCGGCCTGATCGTCACCAACACGCCCGGCGTGCTGACCGAAGACACCGCCGACATGACCATGGCCCTGATCCTGGCCGTGGCGCGGCGGATCGTGGAGGGCGCCGAACTGGTCGCCCGCGGCGAGTTCGCCGGCTGGACCCCGACCTTCATGCTGGGCCGGCGGATCTGGGGCCAGCGGATCGGCATCGTCGGCATGGGCCGCATCGGCCAGGCGCTGGCTCGCCGCGCCAAGGCCTTCGGCATGTCGGTGCACTATCACAACCGCAAGCCGGTCAGCTCCGCGGTCGAGGCCGAGCTGGACGCCACCTACTGGGAGAGCCTCGACCAGATGCTGGCGCGCATGGACTTCGTGTCGGTGAACTGCCCGCACACGCCGTCCACCTACCACCTGCTGTCGGCCCGCCGCCTCGCCCTGCTCCAGCCGCACGCCGTGCTGGTCAACACCGCCCGCGGCGGGGTGGTCGACGAAGCCGCCCTGGCCGCCCTGCTCAAGCGGCGCGCCATCGCCGGCGCCGGCCTCGACGTCTACGAGAACGAGCCGGTGATCCACCCGGACCTGATCGGCCTGCCCAACGTCGTGCTGCTGCCGCACCTGGGCTCGGCGACGGTCGAGGCGCGCGTCGACATGGGCGAGCGGGTGATCCTCAACATCAAGACCCTGCAGGACGGCCACCGCCCGCCCGACCGGATCATCCCGGCGCTGCTCTGAGGCGGCGCCGTAAGTCCCTCTGGCGTCGGGCGGGCGCCTCGCCTATCGGGGAGGCGTTCGTTGGTTTCGCGGGGCCGCGCCCATGACCGCACAGTTTGTCGGGTCGCCCGGAAAGGCCAGGGGGCGGGCGTGAAGCGCGTTCCCACCCGTGAAGAGCTGCGCCTGTGGGCCGAGGTGCTGAAGAGCGTCGCGCCCCGGCCCGGGCGTACGGCGCCGGTCGTGGAGGACGAGCCGCCGACCCCGCCGACGGCGGTCGCGTCGGGGCCGATGATGACCGCCGCGGGGCTGACCCCGCCGCCGCAGACGCCCCGGCCCAAGGCGCCTCGCTGGGAGGCGGAGCCGATCGAGCCCGGCCGTCATCGCCGCATCAGCCGCGAGCGGGATCCGATCGACGCGCGGCTGGACCTGCACGGCTACGGCTGGTTCGAGGCCGAGGACCGGCTGAAGCGCTTCGTGCGCGAGGCGCAGGCGCGCGGCTATCGCGCCGTGCTGGTGATCACCGGCAAGGGCTCGCGCGGCGGCGGCATCATCCGCGACTGGGCGCCGACCTGGCTGGCGGACAGCTCCCTGCGCGACGTGGTCGCCGGCGTCAGCCAGGCCCACGGCCGCCACGGCGGCGAGGGCGCGCTCTACGTGGCGCTGAAGCGGAAGGTGGAGAGCTAGCGGCTCAGACCAGCTCCGCCTGTTCCGCCAGCGTGCGCAGCGACACCTGCGGGCGGGGCCCGTAGTGGCCGATCACCTCGGCGGCGGCCAGCGAGCCCAGGCGGGCGCAGGTCTCGAGCGGCAGGTTGCGGGCCAGGCCATAGAGGAAGCCGGCGGCGTACTGGTCGCCGGCCCCGGTGGTGTCGACCACCGCCTCGACCGGGCAGGCTTCGACCCGCACGGTCTCGGACCCGCGCAGGATCACCGAGCCCTTTTCGCTGCGGGTCACCGCCGCGATCTCGACCAGCGGGCGCAGCATCTCCACCGCCGCGTCGAAGTCGTCGGTCTGGAACAGGGCCTTCAGCTCGTTCTCGTTGGCGAAGACGATGTCGACCGACTGCTCGGTGAAGGCCAGCAGCTCCTTGCGCCAGCGGTCGACCACGAACACGTCCGACAGGGTGATGGAGATCATCCGTCCCGCCTCGCGCGCGATGACGGCGGCGTGCTCGAAGGCGGCGCGGGCCGGCGGCGGGTCGAACAGATAGCCTTCCATGTAGACGATGGCGCTGTCGCGGATCAGCTGGGGATCCACGTCGTGCCAGGTCAGCTGGTTGGCCGCGCCGAGGAAGGTGGACATGGTCCGCTGGCCGTCCGGCGTGACGTTGATCAACGATCGACCGGTGGCCTCGCCGTTCTCCAGGTAGGGCGTGTCGAAGCGCACGCCGATGGCGCGGATGTCGTGGGAGAACACCTCGCCCAGCTGGTCGGCGGCGACCTTGCCGATGTAGGCGGCCTTGCCGCCCAGCGAGGCCACGCCGGCCACGGTGTTGCCGGCCGAGCCTCCCGAGGCCTCGAGCCCGGCGGCCATGGCCCCGTACAGGCTGGCGGCGCGGGCCTCGTCGATCAGCATCATCGAGCCCTTGGTCAGGCCCTCCTGGGCCAGGAACTCGTCGGCGGCGGGGGCGATCACGTCGACGATGGCGTTGCCGATCGCGACGACGTCGTAGGCGGCGGCGGACATGCGAAGGGCTCCGGTTTGGCTTGATAGTGCGGGGGGCATAGCAACACCCTGTCGCGGGGGGAAGGCAAGGCGCGGCCTTGCGCGTAGCGCGCGAGCGCCTTAGCCGTTCCGTATGCGCCGTCTGACCCTCGCCCTGACCGCCGGCCTCGCGCTCGGCCTCGTCGTCGCCGATCCCGCGCTCGCCGCCCGCAAGCCCCGCCGGGGCAGAGGCGAAGCGGCCCAGCCGGCAGAGCCGCCGAAACCCAAGGTCCTGACCGTCGCCGCCCTGGTCGGCGCCGACGAAACCGCGGTGAAGGGCAAGCTGGGCGAACCGGTGCTGAGCCGGGCCGAAGGGGCCGGGGCGCTGTGGACCTACCGCCTGCCCGACTGCGCCCTGTTCGTCTATTTCAAGCGCGAGGGCATGCAGCCGCTGAAGGTGTCCGGCGCCTCGTCCGGCCCGCTGGCGCGCGGCGGGACGACGCCCGAACCCGACGCCTGCCTGGCCCTGGCCGGAGTGAAGCCGTAATGAGCCGTGTCGCCATCCTGACCCCGAACCCGGCCGACGAGGCCTTTCAAGGCCGCTGGCGCGAGGTGTTCGACCGCATGGTCTCAGCCTTCGGGGCCGAGGGCGTCGAGGTCGAGGGCCGCACCTGGACCGAGGCCGGCGACCTTCACGACGTTCCGCTGGTCCTGCCGATGAACGTCTGGGGCTATCACCGCGAATACGACCGCTGGCTGGGCGCCGTGGCGGCGTGGGCGGAGCAGGGCGTGCGGCTGGCCAACCCCGCCTCGGTGCTGACCTGGAATTCCGACAAGCGCTATCTCGGCCGCCTCGGCGAGGCCGGCGCGCCGGTGGTGCCCAGCCTCTACGTCGACGAGGTCACGCCCGCGGCCATGGCTGATGCGGCCAGGGCCTTCGGCGTGGACCGCCTCGTGGCCAAGCCGCAGATCTCGGCCGGCGCCTGGCAGACCCTGCTGTGGTCGACCGGCCAGGGCGTCGAGGGCGGGCCGGACGGAGCGGCCATCCTGCAGCCCTTCCTGCCGTCGGTGGGCGCCACCGGCGAGACCTCGCTGTTCTACTTCGACGGCGTCTTCAGTCACGCCGTCTCCAAGGTGGCGGCCGAGGGCGACTTCCGCGTCCAGCCCGACTTCGGCGGGGCGGTCTCGACCGTGACGCCGTCGGACGACGAGCGCGCCGCGGCCGAAGCCGTGCTGGCCTCGGTGACCGAGCCGCTGCTCTACGCCCGGGTCGATCTGGTGCGCGATCTGTCCGGCAAGCCGGCCCTGATCGAGCTGGAGCTGATCGAGCCGGACCTCTACCTGGGTTACGCGCCCGACAAGGGTCAGGCCTTCGCCCGCGCCGTGCGCCGGGCTTTGGACGGCGTGGCCAGCATCTGACGCGAGGGGCACAGGTCTGCCACCGGGCAGATCTCGCACTTCGGCCGCTGCGCCACGCAGGTGTAGCGGCCGTGCAGGATCAGCCAGTGGTGGGCGCGGGTCAGCAGCTCTTCGGGGATGATCCGCTCCAGCTGCTTCTCGACCCTGTCCGGCGTGGTGGCGGTGGCCAGGCCCAGCCGGTGCGACACGCGATAGACGTGGGTGTCCACCGCGATAGCCGGCTCGACGCCCAGTTCGTTCAGCACCACGGAGGCGGTCTTGCGCCCGACGCCGGGCAGGGCCTGCAGCGCCTCGCGCTCCAGCGGCACCTGCCCGCCATGTTGATTGACGATCATCCGCGCCGCGGCGATCACGTTCCTGGCCTTGTTTCGGTAGAGACCGATGGAGTTGATCAACGGGATCAACCCCTCTTCGCCCAGAGCCAGCATCTTCTCCGGCGTGTCCGCGATGGCGAACAGCTTCTCGGTGGCCTTGTTGACCCCCTTGTCGGTCGCCTGGGCCGACAGGGCGACCGCCACCACCAGGGTGTAGGGGTTGGAGAAGTTCAGCTCGCACTTCGGGTGCGGGTTCAGCGCCTCGAACCGGCGGAACAGCTCTTCGACGCGATCGGGATCGGGCGGGTAGACGAGGGCCATGGCCCTCTTTGGCCCGCGCCGGCCCGGCTGTGAAGCGGCCTCGCCGCGTCCTACATTTCCCCCATGGAGGCCGTTTCGCCGCACCGGCTCTATTTCGACCGCCTGGTCACGCCCAGGCGCTCGCTGACCCGCTTGGGCGTGATCCTGCTGATGGTCCCGTTCGCGGTCGTGAACGTGTTCTTCGGCCTGCTGATGTACGCCAAGGGCGCGGTGGTGGTGCCGGTGTTCCTGGGGCTGGACGTGGCGGGTCTTTCCCTGGCGCTCTGGATGAACTTCCGCGAGGGCAAGCGCGGCGAGCGGGTCGTCGTCTCGGCCGAAGAGATCTCCGTGGCCCGGGTCGATCCGCCCCGGTCCAGGGAAGTGTGGCGCTCGTCCACCGCCTTCACCCGCGTGGAGTTGAAGGACCCCGGCAAGCACGCCAGCCGGCTCAGCCTGGCCACCCGCGGCCAGGAACTGGTGCTGGGCGCGCGCCTGTCGCCGGTCGAGCGCGAGGCTTTCGCCCACGACCTGGAGGCGGCGGTGAAGGCCGCCCGGGCCGAACGGTGGTGAGCGCAAGAAACGGGCGGCGCGTGCGTGCGGCCCCCGCTATCGTCCGCCCATGACCCAGTCCCTCCTTCTCTCCGACCCCCGCCCGGCCGACACGCTCGCCCGCCTGGACGAGCAGGCCCGGGATTACGCCCGCATGGGCGAGGCGCTGACCTGGCTGGCTGAGCGCTGGCGCGACCGGCCCAGCCTTGACGAGGCCGCCGCCGCCGCCGGCCTGTCGCCCTTCCACTTCCAGCGCCTGTTCACCCGCTGGGTGGGGGTCAGCCCCAAGACCTTCAACGCGGCCCTGATCCACGCGGAGGCCCGCGCCCTGATGGACGACGGCGTCGGCCTGCTGGACGTGGCCTACGACGTGGGCCTGTCGGGGCCGTCGCGCCTGCACGACCTGTTCGTGGCCCAGGAGGCGGTGACGCCCGGTGAAGCCAAGCGCCGTGGCGAAGGCCTGGAGATCGTCTGGGGCGTGGCCCCGACGCCGTTCGGCCCGGGCCTGTTCGCCTTCACCGACCGCGGCCTGGCCGGCCTCGGCTTCACCGACGAAGGCGGGGAAAAGGCCGCTTTCGAGGACCTTCACCAGCGCTGGCCGGCCGCGCGCTGGCGGCGCGACGACCAGGCCGCCGGCGAATGGGCGGTCAGGGCCTTCGGCGAGCAGGCCGGGCCGGTGCCGCTGGTGCTGATCGGCCCGCCGTTCCAGGTGCAGGTGTGGAAGGCCCTGCTGCGCATCCCCTCGGGCCGCACCGCCACCTACGCCCAGGTCGCCGCCTGGGCCGGCAAGCCGGGCGCCTTCCGGGCGACCGGTGCGGCCATTGGGGCCAACCCGATCTCCTGGCTGATCCCCTGCCACCGGGCGCTGGCTCGCGACAACCGGTTGACTGGCTACCATTGGGGCCTGCCCCGCAAGGCGGCCATGCTGGCGCGGGAAGCGGCGCTGGCGTCGTAAGCGCTCGCGCCCTTGAGAACCGAATGTCCCGGCGAAAGCCGGGACCCAGATTCATCCGCCTGGGCCCCGGCTTTCGCCGGGGCCTACGGATTTGGGGTACGTGCGAACTTACGGCCGCTCCGCCACCCGAACACGGCCGTTTAGAGGATGAAGCGCGACAGGTCCGCGTTCTTGGCCAGCTCGCCCACCCGCTCGCGCACGTAGTCCGCGTCGATGGTGACGGTCTGGCCGGACAGGTCGGAAGCGCGGAAGCTCAGGTCCTCGACCACCTTCTCGATCACCGTCTGCAGCCGCCGGGCCCCGATGTTCTCGACGGCCGTGTTCACCGCCACCGCCACGTCGGCGACGGCGTCGATCGCGTCCTCGGTGAACACCACCGCGACCTCCTCGGTGGCCATCAGCGCCTGGTGCTGGCGGATCAGGTTGGCCTCGGGCTCGGTCAGGATGCGGCGCATGTCGTCGCGGGTCAGCGCCTTCAGCTCCACCCGGATCGGCAGGCGCCCCTGCAGTTCGGGCAGCAGGTCGGACGGCTTGGCCACGTGGAAGGCGCCCGAGGCGATGAACAGGATGTGGTCGGTCTTCACCGGCCCGTACTTGGTCGAGACCGTGGTGCCCTCGATAAGCGGCAGCAGGTCGCGCTGCACGCCCTCGCGGGAGACGTCGGCGCCGGCCCGCTCCTGGCGGGCGGCGACCTTGTCGATCTCGTCGAGGAAGACGATGCCCTCGTTTTCCGCCAGCAGCAGGGCCTCCTTGGTCAGGGCCTCCTGGTCCAGCAGCTTGTCGCTCTCCTCGGCGATCAGCGGGGCCCAGGCGTCGCGCACGGTAATGCGCACGTTCTTGGTGCGTCCCCCCATGGCCTTGCCCAGCAGGTCCGACAGGTTCAGCACGCCGATGCCCGGCTGGCCGGGGATGTCGAAGTTCTGGAGGGGCGAGCCGGTGTCGGCCAGGGCGATCTCGATCTCCTTGTCCTCCAGCTCGCCGTTGCGCAGCTTCTTGCGGAAGCTGTCGCGCGTCGTGGGACCCGAGCCGGGACCGACCAGGCCGTCGAGGATGCGTTCCTCGGCCAGCCCTTCCGCGCGGGCGCGCACGCCCGCTCTGCGCTTGTCGCGAACCATGGCGATGGCGGCTTCGACCAGGTCGCGCACGATCTGGTCGACGTCGCGACCGACATAGCCGACCTCGGTGAACTTGGTGGCCTCGACCTTCAGGAACGGGGCCTGAGCCAGGCGGGCCAGCCGGCGGGCGATCTCGGTCTTGCCGACGCCCGTAGGCCCGATCATCAGGATGTTCTTGGGCGTGACCTCGTCGCGCAGGTCCTCAGGCACGCGGCGGCGACGCCAGCGGTTGCGCAGCGCCACGGCGACGGCGCGCTTGGCGTCCGCATGGCCGACGATGAAGCGGTCGAGCTCGGAAACGATCTCGCGCGGGGAAAACTCGGTCATGCGCGGGTCAGCTCTCGATCGTTTCGATGGTCAGGTTGCCGTTGGTGAAGACGCAGACGTCCGCGGCGATGGCCATGGCCTTGCGCGCGATGGTCTCGGCATCCAGCTCGGTGTTGTCGTAGAGCGCGCGCGCCGCCGACAGGGCGTAGGCCCCGCCCGAACCGATCGCGGTGACGCCGTGTTCCGGCTCCAGCACGTCGCCCACCCCCGTGAGGGTGAACATGGAATCCCGGTTGGCGGTGATGATCATGGCCTCCAGCCGGCGCAGGTAGCGGTCGGTGCGCCAGTCCTTGGCCAGGTCCACGCAGGCGCGGGCCAGCTGGTCGGGGTACTGCTCCAGCTTGGCTTCCAGCCGTTCGATCAGGGTGAAGGCGTCGGCGGTGGCCCCGGCGAAGCCGGCGATCACCTTGCCGCCGGCCAGGGTCCTGACCTTGCGGGCGTTGCCTTTGATCTGGGTCTGGCCCATGGAGACCTGGCCGTCGCCGGCGATCACGGTCTTCCCGTTCCGGCGGACGGCGAGGATGGTCGTTCCATGCCAGTCCGGAAAAGCGTCTCGGTTCTGCATCCGGGCAGAAGTGGCGGGGCGAGGGCGCATGCGCAAGTCGGGGACCTCCATGGCCAGCTTCACTGACGACGAAGTCGAGCGCTACGCCCGCCATCTGATGCTGCGCGAAGTGGGCGGCCCGGGTCAGCAGCGGCTGAAGACGGCCTCGGTGCTGCTGGTCGGCGCCGGCGGGATCGGCGCGCCGGCGGCGCTCTACCTGGCCGCCGCCGGGGTGGGGCGCCTCGGCCTGCTGGATCCCGACACCGTGGCCCTGTCGAACCTGCAGCGGCAGGTGCTCTACGGCGTCGACGACCTGGGCGCCCTGAAGGCGGAGCGCGGGGCCGAGCGGCTGCGGGCGCTCAACCCGCACGTGGCGGTCGAGGCCCTGCCGCTGCGCCTGGACGACGGCAACGCGCGCGAGCTGGTGCGCGGCTACGACCTGGTGCTGGACGGCACCGACGATTTCGCCACCCGCTTCGCGGTCAACGCCGCCTGCGTCGCCGAGGGCCGGCCGCTGGTCTCGGCCGCGCTGGGACGCTGGAGCGGGCAGCTCAGCGTGTTCAGCGGGCGGCCCTGCTACCGCTGCCTGGTGCCCGAAATCCCCCCGGACGCGGAGACCTGCGCGGCGGTGGGGGTGATCGGCGCTGTGGCCGGGGTGATGGGCTCCATGGCCGCACTGGAAGCGATCAAGGTTCTCTCAGGAGCGGGTGAGGCCTTGACCGGACGGCTCTTCCTCTATGACGGTCTCGCCGGGACCGCGCGGGCTGTGGGGGTGAGCGCGGATCCGTCTTGTCCGGTCTGTGGGGGAGGCTGTGATGAAGGTGCTGGGAATCCTGATTAAGGCGACCTTGGCGATCGTGGCGCTGCTCACGGTCGCGGTGCTCGCGGTGTGGCTGTCGCTGCGCAAGGCCGACATCCCGTACGCCGAGCTCGAAAAGAAATACGCCACACCGGCGTCGCACTATGTCGAGCTGCCGAGCGGGGTGCGCGTGCACTTCCGCGACGAGGGCAAGCCGGACGCGCCGGTGATCGTGCTGGTGCACGGCTTCAGCGCCTCGTCGCACACCTGGGAGCCCTGGGTGAAGCAGCTGGGCGGCGACTACCGGCTGATCTCGCTGGACTTGCCGGGCCACGGCCTGACCCGCGCGCCGGCGAACTGGAAGCCCTCGATGCAGGCCTACGCCGCCGTGCTCGAGGAGTTCGCCGCGGCCGAGCAACTGTCCAAGTTCACCCTGGTCGGCCAGTCGATGGGCGGCAACGTGGCCTGGGAATACGCCCTGGCCCGGCCCGAGCGACTGGACGCCCTGGTGCTGGTCTCGGCCTCCGGCTGGCCGGTGACCCGGCGCGAAGGCGGCGACAGCGACAAGGTCATGAAGCTGATGGCGCATCCGTGGGGCCGCGCGGCCCTGCGCGACCTCGACGCCAGCCGGCTGATGCGCGAAGGGCTGGAGAAGGCCTACCAGAACAACGACCTGATCACCGAGGCGACCGTCGACCGCTATGTCGAGCTGAACCGCGCGCCCGGCCACCGGGACATCGTCATCGACCTGGCGCTGGGCTTCGACAAGCGCGACTTCGCCACGCCCGAGCGGCTGGCGGCGATCAAGACGCCGACCCTGATCCTGCACGGCCAGAACGACCGGCTGGTGCCGGTCGACGACGTCCAGAAGTTCGCCCAGGCGATCCCGGGCTCGAAGCTGGTGATCTACGCCAACACCGGCCACATGCTGAACGAGGAGCGGGCGGCGGAGTCGTCGGCCGACCTGAAGGCCTTCCTCGCCGCCCTGAAGCCCGCAGCGCCGCCGAAGAAGCGCGTGGTGCTGAAGGCCGCGCCGCCGGAGAGGGTCAAGGAGCTGAAGGAGTCGCCGCTGTTCTTCCAGTGAGCGGCGGCCACAGCGGCGGCCGGAGGTGAACAGCAAAAACGCCCGCGGGTCGGACCCGCGGGCGTTTTTCGTTTCCGTCTCTCAGTCCCTGATCAGGCCAACGCCTTGCGCACCGCCTGGGACAGCTCCTCGGCCTGGTAGGGCTTGCGCAGCAGCGGCCATTCCGGGGCGCTGGCGTCCTCCAGCGTCTCGCCGGAATAGCCGGTCGACAGCAGGATCTTCAGCCCCGGGCGCTCGGCGCTGGCGGCGCGCGCCAGGTCCACGCCGCTCATGCCGCCGGGCATGACCAGGTCGGTCATCAGGAGCTCCACGTCCGGATTGGCGCGCAGCACCTCCAGGGCGGCCGGGCCGTCCGGCGCGGCCAGCACCGAGGAGCCCAGCTCCAGCAGCAGGTTCTCGACCACCGTGCGGACGCCCAGGTCGTCCTCGACCAGCAGGACGCGACGGCCGCGCTCCAGCGGGCGCTCTTCGCGCGGCTCGGCCAGCGGCTCCGTGCGGACGGGCGCCTCGTCGGTGAGCGGCAGGTAGAGGCTGACGGTCGCGCCCCGGCCCGGCGTGCTTTCCAGGCTGACGCCGCCGTCGGACTGGCGGGCGAAGCCGTAGACCTGGGCCAGGCCCAGGCCTGAGCCCTCGCCGACGCCCTTGGTGGTGAAGAACGGCTCGAAGGCGCGCGACATCACGTCGGCGGTCATGCCGGCGCCGGTGTCGATCACCCGCACGCGGGCGTAGTCGCCGGCCGGGGTGTCGGCCAGCTCGCCCTCAGCCAAGCGGGCGCGGTCGGCCACGATGCGGACCGTGCCGCTGTCGCCGAGAGCGTCGCGCGAATTCACCGCCAGGTTCAGCAGCGCCCCCTCGAACTGGACCGGATCGACGCGCACGGCGCCCAGGTCCGGCTCGATCTCGACGGTCAGCTCGACAGCCTCACCGACGGCGCGCTTGAGCATGGGCTCGAAGCCCGCGATCACCGCCCCGAGGTCCAGCACCTCGGGCTTGAACTCCTGGCGCCGCGAGAAGGCCAGCAGCTGGCGGGTCAGGCGCTCGCCGCGGCGGCCGGCGGCCAGGGCGGCCTCCCCCAGGCGGCGCACCCGCTCGGGCTTGTCGGCCTGGCGCAGGATCATGTCGAGCGCGCCGATCACGACGGTCAGCAGGTTGTTGAAGTCGTGGGCGACGCCGCCGGTCAGGCGGCCGACCGTTTCCAGGCGTTGGGCCTGGGCCAGGGCGGCCTCGGTCTTGCGACGTTCGTCGAGGCTGGCCTCCAGCTCGCGCGAGCGCTCAGCCACCCGACGTTCCAGCTCTTCGCGCGCTTGCACTGAAGCGGTGACGTCGCGGGTGATCCCGCAGACTCGCACCACGACGCCGTTCTCATCGAGAATCGGGAAGGCTCGCGCCTCGACGGCGATCACCTGGCCGTCGTCCGGCCGGATGATGCGGTATTGCAGAACCTGGCTCTGCCCGTTCCGCACGTTCTCCATTCCCGCGTCGAAATCCTGGCGGTCGTCCGGGTGGATCATCATCCGCCAGGCGTCCGGATCGTCCAGCAGGGCTTGACGAGAGACGCCCCAGACGCGCTCGCAGGCCGTGTTGAGGAAGCTGAGCCGGCCCGTGTCGGCCGTCCGCATCCACACGATGTCGTCGGAGGTCTCGGCGAAGCTGCGGAAGCGCTCCTCGCTCGCGCGTAGGGCGTCTTCGGCCAGCTTCTGGTCGGTGATGTCCATCGCGGCGCCGGCGTGGCCGACGTATCGGCCTTCGGCGTCGTAGCGCGGCTCGCCGAAATCGCGCACCCAGCGCCATTCGCCGTCGTGACGGCGCAGCCGGTACTCGTGCCGGAACGAAGCCTGCTCCCGGGTGGCGCTCGTGTAGCTGTCGAAGCAGCGCTCGTAATCGTCCGGGTGAATGGACTCGGCCCAGCCGTGGCCGAGCTCCTGCTCCAGGGGCCGGCCGGTGAACTCGAGCCAGCGCCGGTTGAACCAGGCGACCGATCCATCGGGGGCCGAGAGCCAGATCAGGGCCGGGGCGGCGTCGGCCACCTCGCCGAAGCGCGCTTCGCTCTCCTGCGCGGCGGCCTGAGCGGCCTTCAGGTCGGTGACGTCATAGTTCACCCCGCGCATGCCGACGATCTCGCCCTGCGCGTCGCGAATGGGCTCGCCGCGGCCGATCAGCCAGCGGACCTCGCCGTCGCGCACGATGCGGTATTCGGCCTCGTAGCCCGGGGTGACGCCGCCGCGCGCCGCCGCCAGGGCGGCTTCGACCTCGGGACGGTCCTCCGGATGGATGCGATCCATGAAGCGCTCGAGGTCGGCGTAGGTCTGGGCCTGCACGCCCCACATCTCCGCCATGGCGGCGTTGGCCAGGGCCTCGCCGGTCTTGGCGTTGAAGCTCCACACGCCCACGCCGCCAGCCTCCTCGGCCAGACGCAGGGCGGAGTCGGATTCGCGGCAGCGCTGCTCGGTCTCGTAGGCGTCGGTGATGTCCTGGCCGGAGCTGAGGGTGCCGGTCACCTCGCCCCGCTCGTCGCGCAGCACCTTGCCGCGCCAAGCGATCAGGCGGCGCGCGCCGTCCGGGCGCACGATCCAGCCTTCGCCCTCCTCGGGCATGTCGCGACGGCCCTCGACCACGTCCTTGAAGAAGGCGTGCGCGTCGATCCGCTGCTCTTCGGGCAGGTAGGCGTCGATCCAGTTCTGGCCGACCACGTCCTCGACCGTCTGGCCCAGGATCTCGGCGCCCTTCAGGTTGACGTCGCGGACCTTGCCGTCGGGGCCGAGCACCAGCAGCATCACGCCGGCGACGTCGAAGTACTGCTGGCCCAGGTCGTCGCCCACGGCCTCCGGCTGGACCAGGTTCTCGGTCTCCACCAGGGCGGAGGTCGAGCCGATCACCTCGCCGACGCCGTTCAGCACCGGCATGGCGGTGACCGACACCAGAATGCGCTTGCGGGTGCCGGGGTTGGCGATGACGTGCTGGAAGCCCTTCACGGTCTGGCCGCGCAGGGCGCGGGCGGCCGGCAGCAGGTCCGGCGGGATCAGCCGGCCGTCAGGATAGGTGATGCCCCAGGTGGCCGAGTGGAAGCGCAGGCCGATCAGCTCGGAATCCTTGCGGCCCAACAGTTGGTGAGCGGCGCGGTTGGCGAAGGTGAACTTGCCCGCGGTGTCGGTTTCGACCAGGGCGACCGGCACCGAATTGAGAATGTCGTAGAGCCGCCGCTCGTACCGGTCGGAGGTCTTTTCCGTGGTCTCCAGCTCGCGCGTGGCGTCGCGATGGCGTTGGGCGGCGCGCGCGGCCAGGGCGAATCCCAGCACCGCAAGGGCGAAGCCCGTCACGGCCAGGATAGCGAGCACGAGAACCGGATTGATCTCGCCTTCGATCAACATCGCACGTCACCCCCCGAACCCGGCGTCAGGCTGCAAGACGCGGGCCGTTTCAACGGCATAGCGCAGGTTTACGACGTGTGCACCACCGGCTCAGGCGGCGCGATGCGGATTCGCGCTCACGGAGGCCGGATCGGCGGTCAACTCTTGGAGAACGCCTAGCAGGACCGACGCGTGAATGGGCTTGCTGACGTGCCGGTCGGCCCCCGCCTGGCGGCTGGCGGCGACGTGTTCGTCCAGCGCGTTGGCGGTCAGGGCGACGATCGGCGTGCGGGCGCGGCCGGTGCTGATTTCCAGGGCGCGGATGGCGGCGGTGGCCTCCAGTCCGTCCATCACCGGCATCTGCAGGTCCATCAGCACGACGTCGAAGTCGCCGCCCTCGAAGGCGTCCAGCGCCTTGCGCCCGTCATCGACGACGGTCAGCTCGACGCCCGCGGGCTCCAGGATCAGGCGCACGACGCGCTGGTTGGTCGGATGGTCCTCGGCCAGCAGTATGCGCAGGCCCTCCCGCCCCGCGGCTTCGGTGGTCGCCTGGGCCGCCACGGCGGAGGCCTCGGCCCGCTCCAGCGGCAGGACCACGGTGAAGGTCGAGCCTTCGCCGGGATTTGACCGCGCCTGGATCGACCCGCCCATCAGCCGGCAGAGGGAGGCGCAGATCGACAGGCCCAGCCCGGTGCCGCCGAATTTGCGGGTGGTCGAGGCGTCGGCCTGCTCGAAGCGGCGGAAGATCCGCTCGCTCTCTTCACACGGGAAGCCGATGCCGGTGTCCGAGACGGTCAGGCGCAGTCCGCCCTCGTCGGCGTCCGCGGCCAGGGTCACGCCGCCGGTTTCGGTGAACTTCACCGCGTTGCTGAGCAGGTTGGACAGAATCTGCGCGACCCGGATCTCGTCGCCGACCCACACCCCGCGCGCGGCTGGCGAGACCGTGCAGGTCAGTGTCAGGCCCTTGGCCTCGGCGGCGCTGCGATGAATTTCGGCGATGCGCGGCACGCAGCCGTCCAGGTCGAAGGCGATCGGCGTCAGGCGCATCTCGCCGGCCTCGATCTTCGAGAAGTCGAGGATATCGGTCAGCACGTGCTCGAGCAGGCGGCCCGAGGCGGCGACCAGCTCGGCCAGCTCGCGGCTGCGCTTGCTGCGCGCCTCCTTGACCAGCAGGTCGCCGGTGGCGACCACGCCGTTCAGCGGCGTACGCAGCTCGTGGCTCATGTTGGCCAGGAACGAGGACTTGGCCTGGTTGGCCTTCTCCAGCTCGGCGGTGCGTTCGCGCACCCGGTGCTCCAGGGTGGCCAGAAGGTCGTCGGCCTCACCGCGCGCTTCGCGGAGCGCCCGGGCGAGGGCGCCGATCTCGTCCGTGCGGGCTTCGACCGCCTCCAGCGGCGCGCCTCGGCCACGCGCGCCGGCCCAGGCGGCCAGCGCTTCCAGCGGCTTGACCACCGAGCGCCGGATCAGGACCAGGGCCACGGTCGACAGCAGGCCCACGGCCAGCAGGCCGACCACCAGCACGGTCAGGGCGGATTCCAGGGCCGTGCGGAGCACCGCCGACTTGGGCAGGACGATCAGCAGTCGCCAGGACGGCCCGAACATCTGGCCGTAGGCGACCAAGGCGTCCCCCTCGGGACTTTCCACCACGCCGTGGCGGCCGCCGGCGGCGCGCATCCGCGCCAGCGTCTCGTCCATGCGGGCAAGCACCTTGCGGGCGGCGATGTCCTCCGGACGCAGGTCCGCGCCGGCGCGATAGCCCGGAGAGGCGATCAGCTCGCCGGTCTCCGAGACGATCAGGGTGGCCGATCCCGGCAGGCGGTCGGCGGCCGAGCCCAGCAGGTTTTCCCCGATCAGCACCGTGGTGCCGAAGGCGCCGACGTGGCGGCCGCCGAGGTCCAGCGGCGTGACGCAGCCGGTGCCGCGGGGCTGGCCTTTTCCGGACTTGTAGATGATCTGCCGCAGCTTGGTGCAGCGGGTGACGCGTCCCGGATTGAGCGACGGCAGCGCGATCTGCGCCGCCTCTTCCGGCGCCATGGTGAAGCTGGCCGGGGCGGTCTTCCGGTAGAACATCAGCCGGTCGTCCCGCAGGGGGCCGAACATCACCATCCGGTCGCTGGGCGTAAAGAAGTAGAGGTTGTCGTAGCGGCCGAGGTGGGCCTCGCCGACCTCGGCGACGGCGCGCGCCGCGGCGAGCAGCAGGGCTTTGTCCTCGCGGCTGACATGGCGGCCGTCGGCCATGAAGGCGGCCAGGCCGTAAAGCCGGTCGCCGCCGGGGCCGTTCAGGCCGTCGAACAGGGCCGGGACGCTGCGGCGGGTGCCGTCGGCCTGTAGCGGGAAAAAGGCGTCGAACTGGCGGTCGAGCTCCGGGCCCTCCAGGGCCGGCAGCCGGCGCAGCAGGGCGCCGGTCGCGGCCGCGTGCACCGTGCGCAGGTCGGAAAACAGCCGCTCCTCCACCACCAGCCGCTCGTCGACATAGTGGGAGAGGGACGTGACCTGCTGGCGCGCGGCCTTGTCGTAGAAGACGGCGAAGGCGGCGACGGCGGCGAGCGTGCTGACCAGGATCGACAGGCCGATCACGCCCAGCACCAGCTTGCGGGCGACGGAGGATCGGTTCGGGGCGCGGCTCATCGATGACTGGCTCGGTTTCTGCGACACTATGGCGACGACGGCTTAACCAAGCGCTATCGCGAACCTCGGCCCCGATCGGGGGTTTCAGGAGGACGATGAACGCGCCGCGCCTGCTGATCGCCCTCGGCCTGGCCCTCGTGGTCGCGGGCCTGCTGTGGCCCTGGCTGTCCCGCCTGGGACTGGGCCGGCTGCCGGGCGACATCGTCCTGCGGCGCGAAGGCTTCACCCTCTATGTCCCGCTGGTCACCAGCCTGCTGGTCAGCCTGGCGCTGACCCTGCTGCTATGGCTGCTCCGCCGATGACCGAGCTGGCCCGCTTCAGCGTGCGGCCCCTGACGGCGGGCGAGCGGCGCCTCGCCGACGAGGTGTTCGGCCAGGCGCTGGACTGCGATCCGGTACGGATCTGGGCGCCCGCCCTGCCGCTGCTGGACCGGGCCTTCGTGCCGGGGCGGCTGGGCGGCCGCAGCTGGATCGTCTGGCCGTGGCCGAGCGCGCGCGCCGACTTCGCGGAGGCGCCGCTACGCCTGCAGGCCACCTTCGTGCACGAGCTGGTCCACGTCTGGCAGGCCCAGCGCGGCGTGCTGCTGCCACTGGCCAAACTGAAGGCCGGCGACGCGCCGAGGGCCTACCGCTACCGGCTGGACGGGCCCGGCGGGTTCACTGCGCTCAACATTGAGCAACAGGCGATGGCGGTCGAACACGACTTTCTGCGCCGCCGGGGCGGCGAGGCGCCCTTCGCCGCCGAGCTCTACGAGGCGGCGCTGCCGTTTCGTCGGACGGCCCCGCCGGAGCGCCGCGCCTAAAGGCCGCGTTTTCGCCACGCGGGGAGGGCCTAACTGAAGGGAGTTCGCTTCCGGAGCGCCCCATGAGAGCCGCCCTCGCCGCCGTCGCCGCCGTCTTCGCGCTCGCCGCCCCTCCCGTCGCCGCCGCGACCGAGACCGCCCAATCCGCGATCACGTACACGACGGCGCCGGCGGCCGATCCCGACCTCGAGATCCCGCGCGCGCAGGCGGCGTTGCTGCGCACCATCTGGAAGCTCCAGTCGGGCGCGCCCGACTACGGCGCCATGGAGCGGAAGCTCGCCGACACGGTGAAGGCCCAGCCGGACCTGGTGGAGCAGGTGAAGGCCTACGGGCCGGCCGAGGACGTCGAGTACCTGGGCGCGGTCGACGGCGCGCGCCACTTCAAGGTCGCCTTCAAGGGCGTCGAGACCCACTGGTTCATCGCCCTGTCGCCGGCCGGCAAGATCGCGGCCCTGGTGTTCCGCGAGGGGTGAGGCGACCCGCACCTTGCGGCGCAGCTTCGGAAGCGTATCTGTTGTTCGTCAACCGCCGCTATTGGAGCGCGTTCATGAAAGCCGTCGCCCTCGCCGCCGTTCTCGCCCTCGGAGCGGGCGTGGCGTCGCCCGTACTCGCCGAGACCCCGCCCGCCGCCGACCAGGTCGCGCCCGCGCGCGAAGAAGCCGCCCTGCGGACCGTCATCGCCCAGTTCCAGGCCGGCAAGCCGGACTACGATCAGATGGAGCCGCGGCTGGCCGACGCCGTGAAGGCCCAGCCCGCCGTTGTGACCATGGTCCAGGGCTTCGGCGCGCTCGAGCACGTCGACTATGTCGGCGTCGTCAACGGGGCGCAGCACTTCCGGGTGGGCTTCGCGACGGCCGAGACCGACTGGTTCATCGCCCTGTCTCCGGCCGGCAAGATCGCCGGCCTGGTGTTCCGCCCGGCCGCCTGAGTTCGGAGCCTGAGACCTCGGGCCTGGGAAACCGGGCCTGAGGCTTTCGCCCGAACTCGAGTCTGAAAACACGACGGCCCGGCTGCGTGAGCAACCGGGCCGTGGTCGTTTGAAGAAACTGGAGCGGGCGAGGCGATTCGAACGCCCGACCCTCACCTTGGCAAGGTGATGCTCTACCCCTGAGCTACGCCCGCATCTCAGTTTCGTCTGCGGCGTCGCCGCCGCGTCTCCGTGAGGAGGCGGGCCTTATAGGCGACCTCCTCACAGCGACGCAAGCCCCTTTTTGCGACGTTTATCGAGTTATTTCGGCGCCATGCGGATGGCCCCGTCGAGGCGCACGCACTCGCCGTTCAGATAGGTGTTCCGGGCCATTTCCAGGACCAGCGAAGCGTACTCGGACGGCTTGCCGAGGCGCTTGGGGAAGGGGATCGACGCGGCCAGCGCGTCCTGCACGTTCTGCGGCATGGCGGCCATCATCGGGGTCATCATGATGCCCGGCAGGATGGTGTTCACGCGGATGCCGTCGTTCATCAGGTCGCGCGCGATCGGCAGGGTCATGGCGTAGACGCCGCCCTTCGAGGCCGAGTAGGCGGCCTGGCCGATCTGGCCGTCCTGGGCCGCGACCGAGGCGGTCGAGACGATCAGGCCGCGCTCGCCGTCCTCCATCGGCTCGGCCGTGACCATGCCCGAGGCCGCCTTGGCGATGCAGCGGAAGGAGCCGATCAGGTTGATCTGGATCACCTTCTCGAAGCTCTTCAGGTCGTGGGCCTTGATCTCGCCGGTGTCGCGGTCTCGGCTGACGGTCTTGCGGCCGATGGCGATGCCGGCGCAGTTGACCAGGATGCGCTCCTGGCCGTGGGCGGCGCGGGCCTTCTCGAAGCCGGCGTCGACGTCGGCGTCGGAGGTGACGTCAACCTTGCAGAACACGCCGCCGATTTCGGCCGCGACCTTCTGACCCGCCTCTTCGTTCAGGTCGAACACGGCGACCTTCACGCCTTGCGCGGCAAGGGCGCGGGCGGTGGCTTCGCCCAGGCCGGAGGCGGCGCCGGTCACCACGGCGGCGATGGAACCATCGAGTTTCATGGAGTTCTCCCCCTCAGGAGCGCATTATGGTGAAGAGCCCGGAAAACGTCGGGCGGTCGGGCGAGGGTTTAGCGTCGTGACCGGAAAATCCAAACAGGCGGATCAGGACTTCGATGCGGCGCGGCCGCTGGACGCCTCGCGCGCCCTGGTGCCGTCGGTGGTGCGGGTCAACGAGGTGCGGGTGCGCCGCGGCTTCTGGCCGAAGATCCGCAAGGTGGCCGCCAAGATCCCGTTCGCGCCGGAGGTGGTGTCGGTGTGGTTCTGCGCGCGCGATCCGCAGACCCCGACCGCGGCCAAGGGCATGATGCTGGCGGCGCTGGCCTATTTCGTCCTGCCGACCGACGCCATTCCCGACGTGCTGGCCGGCGTGGGCTTCACCGACGACGCGGCGGTGATCGCGGCGCTGATCTCGCTGCTGGGGGCCAACCTGAAGCCCCGACACCGCGAGGCGGCGGGCGAGGCGCTGAAGCGGATCGCCGGCGAGGATTGATCCTCAACCGCGCGGCGGATCGCGGTGGGTGCGCACCCAGCCGGTGATCGACAGCCGGTCGCCGCCCGCGAAGGGCGCGACGTAGGACACGCAGTGATCCTGCGGCACGCGGAAGATGTTCAGGGCGTTGAAGCTGGGCGTGTAGCCCTCGGCCACGTGCCCGTCGGCGTCCAGGAACTGCAGGATCCCGCCCCAGTCGGCCCGCCAGGCCGGCGTGAAGTTCAGCACGTAGGCGTAAAGCCGGCCGCGCCCGGGCTCGTCGTCGTGGTGCTGGGTCAGGTAATGGCCGGCCTGGTAGCGGGTCGCCTGGGCGTCGCAGTAGGCGGCGCGGTCGTCGCCGGTCAGGGCGCGCACGAACGGCAGGAACGGGCCGTTCATGAAATCGTAGACCGCCTCGAACGCCCAGCCGTGCCGGCGCCCGGCCTCGATCGCGTCGCTGAGCCGGTAGTTGTCGAAGCTGTACTGGAAGCCGGTGCGGGCCCGGGCGAACTGGTCGCGCTCCACCCGCGCGACCTCCTCGGGCGACAGGCTGGCGATGAAGTCCAGCCGGGCGTCGACGTTCTTGCCCTCCACCATGGTCGAGCGCATCCACGGGCAGTCGGAGACCAGGGAGGCGTGCACGCGGGCTGCGCCGTCGCCGACGAAGAAGCCCGGGATGTGAAGCCGCCCGAACCGCTGCAGCACCGGCCGCGCCGCCGCCGGATCGAAGCCCGGCGCGATCGACAACGGGGCCTGGGCCGCGGTCGTCGGGGCGGTGGACATGCGGGGTCTCCTGCGGCCTGCGTCAATCGGATCCGTGGGATGTCAAATGGATGCCGCGACATCCGTTTGCCACGGTCCAGGTCGAAGGCTATCCAGCCGGTGAGGAAAACGGAAGGACGCCCATGGCCAAGTTCGCTCTCGCCCTGCACGGCGGCGCCGGCGCGCGACGCTCGCGCGACTACAGCCGCGAAGTCCCGCACATGCAGGGCCTGGTCGAGGCCGCGCGCGACCGGCTGGCCGCCGGCGCTTCGGCGCTGGACGTGGTGGTCGAGGTGATCCGGGAACTGGAAGCGTCGGGCCTGTACGTGGCCGGCCGCGGCGCCTCGCCGAACCTCGGCGGCAAGTACGAACTGGACGCCAGCCTGATGTGGGGCCCGACCCGCGCCGCCGGCGCGGTGGCCGCCCTTCAGGGCTACAAGAGCCCGATCCAGGCCGCCCGCCTGGTGATGGAGAGGACCCCGCACGTCATGCTGGTGGGCGAGGGCGCGATGGAGTTCGCGGCCCAGCAGGGCCTGGAAGAGGTCGGCGATCCGGAGGCGTACTATCTGAAGGCCGGCCACGGCGAGTCCAACCATCCGCCGGGCCAGACCGCGGCGCTGGCGCACGGCACGGTCGGCTGCGTGGTGCTGGACGCCGACGGGCGTCTGGCGGCGGGCACCTCCACCGCCGGCGTGTTCAACAAGATGCCCGGCCGCGTGGGCGACACCCCGATCATCGCCGCCGGCACCTGGGCCGACGCCGACGTGGCGGTCTCCGGCACCGGCCAGGGCGAGTACTTCATGCGCACCGCCGCCTGCGCCCAGGTCTCCTGGCGCGTGCGCGCCGGGGAAAGCATCGCCCAGGCTACGAAGACCGTGCTGGACGAGATCCGCGGGCTGGGCGGCGAGGGGGGCCTTATCTCGGTCGACCGGCTGGGCAATATCTCCACGCCCTACAACTCCGAGGGCATGAAGCGCGCGGTGCTGACCACCGACGGCGAGATCCGGTCGGAAGTGTTCGAGTAAGCGCCGACAGACCGTCACCCTCGGGCTTGTCCGAGGGCCCATGGGGCCGCGGCGAGACGTCGGCCGCAGAACCACAGCGGCGGCCGTGAAAATTCGCTGAGTGCGTGGCGCACCTGAACGATGGACCCTCGCGACAAGCCCGAGGGCGACGGTTCTTGCTGCGGCCACGCCCCGCCTTAAACCCGGCCCGTTCCAGTGCTATAGGCGGCGGTTCCTAGCGCAAGGACTGTCTTAGTGGGCGTGACCCTCGACCTCTCCCGCGCGGCGCCGCGCGCCGCGGGGCCCGTGAACATCGCCGGCCTGACCCGCGACGAGCTGAAGGCGGCCGTGATCGAGGCCGGCGTGGCCGCGCCGGACAAGGCGCGCATGCGCGCCAGCCAGATCTGGCGCTGGGTCCACCACTACGGCGTCACCGACTTCGACAAGATGAGCGACGTCGCCAAGGACGCGCGCGCCAAGATGGCTGAGGCCTTCACCATCGCGCGCCCCGAGGTGGTCGAGCGCCAGGTGTCGAAGGACGGCACCCGCAAGTGGCTGATCCGCTTCGCCCCCGGGATCGAGGCCGAGACCGTCTACATCCCCGACGTGGGCCGGGCCGGCGCCCTGTGCGTGTCCAGTCAGGTCGGCTGCACGCTCAACTGCAGCTTCTGCCACACCGGCACCCAGAAGCTGGTTCGCAACCTGACCGCGGCCGAGATCGTCGCCCAGGTGCAGGTCGCCCGCGACGACCTGGGGGAATGGCCCTCGCCCAAGGAGGACCGCCGCCTGTCGAACATCGTGTTCATGGGCATGGGCGAGCCGCTCTACAATCTCGACAACGTCGCCAACGCCATCGACATCATCTCCGACAACGAGGGCATCGCGCTCTCGCGCCGGCGGATCACCGTGTCGACCTCGGGCGTGGTGCCGCAGCTGACGGCGCTGGGCGAGCGCACCGCCGCCATGCTGGCCATCTCGCTGCACGCCACCAATGACCCGCTGCGCGACGAACTGGTGCCGCTGAACAAGAAGTACCCGATCGAAGAGCTGATGGCGGCGATCAAGGCCTATCCGGGCCTGTCGAACGCGCGCCGGGTGACCTTCGAGTACGTCATGCTCAAGGGCGTCAACGACAGCCCGGCCGACGCCAGGGCGCTGGTCAAGCTGCTCAAGGGCGTGCCGGCCAAGATCAACCTGATCCCGTTCAACCCGTGGCCGGGCACCAAGTACGAGTGCTCCGACTGGTCGACCATCGAGGCCTTCGCCGCGGTGATCAACAAGGCCGGCTACGCCTCGCCCATCCGCACTCCGCGCGGGCGCGACATCCTGGCCGCCTGCGGCCAGCTGAAGTCGGAGAGCGAGAAGATCCGCGCCAGCGCGCTTCGGGCCATGGCCTCGGTCGACTGATCCCAATCCGCTCATCCCCGCTTTCGCGGGGGTGAACGGAGGTGGGGAACCCGCCTCCCCGCAATGGGCGCTTGCTAAGCCTTAACGCCCTCATGCAATCATTCGTCCTGGGAGTACGGGCGTGGGGCGTGGGGGCGATCGATGAATCCTGAACTTCTGATCCCGGAGATCATGAGCCCGGAGGTGCAGGCCTTCGCGACCGGGTTTCCGATCACCCTGCTGCACGCCGGCGTCACGGTGGTGATGCTGATCCTGGGCGCGGCGCTGTACGCCCTGCTGACCCCCTACAAGGAGATCAGCCTGATCCGCGACGGCAACTCGGCCGCGGCCGTGGCCTTCGGCGGGGTGCTGATCGGCCTCGCCATTCCGCTCGCGGTGTCCTTGTCGGCCTCGACCTCGATCCGCGAGATCGCGGTCTGGGGGGCGGCGACCATCGTGGTGCAGCTGCTGGTCTTCCGCATCACCGACTTCCTGCTGACCGGCCTGCCCTCGCGCATCCAGGAGGGCGAGGTCTCGGCCGCCGTGCTGCTGGTCGCGGCCAAGATCGCCACGGCCATCATCCTGGCCGCGGCGGTGGCGGGCTGAGCCGACCGCAGCGCCCATGAACTTTCCCCGGCTTCCCGACTGGCTGATCTACGCCGCGGCGGTCTTCGCCCTGGTGATGGTCTCGCTCGGGAACCGCGAGAAGGCCGACGCGCCGCCCGCCCCGCCGCCGCCCGGCGAGGAGGAGGGCGCGCTGCTGGGCCCCGCCACCCCGTTCGATCCGATGATCGTGGTCGACGTGGCCTCCGCGCCGCTGCAGCCCTCCAGCGGCACCGCCTTCGCCATCTCCGCCGACGGCGAGTGGCTGACCGCGCGCCACGTGGTCGACGGCTGCCACAAGGCGGCCCTGGTGGTCGGCGGCGGCCGCGCGGTCGAGGCCTCGATCCGCATGTCGCCGCGCGCCGACGTCGCCCTGCTGCGCACCGAAGGCGGCCCGGTCGCCCTGCCGCTGGCGGTCGAGCGGCCGCTGCGCACCGGTCAGCGCGCCTATCATCCCGGCTTCCCGCAGGGCACGCCCGGCGAGGTGACCAGCCGCCTGCTGGGCCGCGAGACCCTGCGCGTGATGGGCCGCGGCGCGCACTCCGAGCCGGTGCTGGCCTGGGCCGAGGTCGGTCGCACCGACGGGCTGAAGGGCACCCTGGCGGGCCTGTCCGGCGCGCCGGCGCTCGACGCCCAGGGCCGTGTGGTCGGCGTGACGGTGGCCGAGGCGCCGCGGCGCGGGCGCATCTACACCACCGCGCCCGAGACGGTACGCGACGCCCTGTCCCGCCGCGTGCAGCGCGGCGAGTTCGTCACCGGCGAACCGGTGACGGTCGAGAACTACGGCCGCGTGGCCGACACCCTGCGGCGCGAACTGCGGGTCGCTCAGGTGGTGTGTCTGGGGTGAGGAAAGCCGGCCGCAGGCCGGATGAGATCGACATCGATTTGTCGATCTCCGCGACGAACGCCCGTCGTTTGCGACGGGCCGGGCAAGCCCTCTCTCCTCCCCTGTGGAGCGCAGCGGAACGGGGGAGGGGGACCGCCCATCGGGCGGTGGAGGGGGCGAACCGCTCCACGAAGGTTCAAGTCCTCGCGAAATGCGCACGAACAAAAAGGGGGCGCGCGACGGCTCGCCCCCTCCACCACGCTTCGCGTGGTCCCCCTCCCCCGCTGCGCAGGGGAGGAGAGTGACCTCACTTCGCCTTGCGCAGGCTCGGGCTGTCGAGGTCGAGTTCGCCCACGGGGATGACCTCCATCTGCGGGTACTTGGCCTTCAGGGCCGGCGGGATCTTCTTGGCGTCGCCGACCACCACGATCGAGGCCGGGGCCGGATCGAACAGCTCGCCGCCGACCGTGCGCACCTGGTCGGCGTTCACGGCCTGAACCTTGTCGACGTAGCGGCCGAGCTCGGACAGGTCGATCTGGAACAGGGCCAGCCCGCCCAGCAGGCCGGCCTGGCCGTCGGTGGTCTCCAGCGTGCGGCCGAAGCCGCCGACCAGCACCGACTGGCGCGCCTTCAGCTCGTCGGCGGCGACCGGAGTGGCGCCCAGCCGGGCCATCTCGGCCGCAACCAGGTCGACCACCTCGGCGGCGGACTCGTTCTTGGTCTGGGTCGAGGCGACGATCGTGCCGACGTCCTTGCGGGCCGACAGGCTGGATCGCGCGCCGTAGGAGAGGCCGCGCTTGATGCGGATCTCCTGGTTCAGGCGGGCCGAATAGCCGCCGCCCAGCACGTTGTTGGCGACCGCGGCGGGGTAGTAGCGGTCGTCCTTGCGCTTGATGCCGCGCCGCGCCACGGCCACCGCCGCCTGGCCGGCCTCGGGCAGGTCGATCAGGATCACCCGCGGCGGCTTCGGCTGGCCGGCCGGCGAGGCGACGGCCGGCATGGCCGCGGCCGGAGCCTTCCAGTCGCCGAACAGCTTCTCGGCCAGGGCGAAGCCCTGCTCCGGCGTCAGGTCGCCGGCCAGCACCAGGGTGGCGTTGTCCGGACGGAACCAGGTCTGGTGGAAGCCGGCCACGTCGTTGCGGTCCAGCGCCTTCAGCGAGGTCTCGGTCCCGGTCATGATCCGGCCGTAGGGCGCGTCGGCGAACACCGCGCGGGCGGCCGCGTAGGAGGCCAGGGTGGCCGGGTCGGAGAGGGCGACCTGCAGGTTCGACAAGGCCTGCTGGCGCTCGCGTTCCAGCTCTTCCGGCGCGAACACCGGGTTGCGGGCCACGTCGGCGAAGATGCCCAGGCCAGGCTCCAGCTGGTCGGACTTCACGGTCAGGCCGACCGACGAGCCGTCGTAGCTGGCGTCGGCGCCGAGCTCGCCGCCCAGGGATTCCACCGCTTGCGCGATCTGGGTGGCCGAGCGGGTCTTGGTGCCCTTGGTCAGCAGGGTGGCGCTCATCGAGGCCACGCCCGGACGCCCGGCCGGGTCGGCCGCGCCGCCCGAGCCGATCACCAGGTCGGCGCTGACCAGCGGCAGGTCGTGGTCCTGCGACACGACCACGCGCAGCCCGTTGGGCAGGGTGCGCTCGGCCGGCGCGGGCAGGTTGATCTTCACGTCCGGGCCGGGCTTGGGCGGGGCGACCCGCTCGCCTTCCGGAGCCGGCTTGACGATCTCGATGGTCTTCGGCGGGACCAGGGCCTTGGCCACAACGGTCGGCGCGGTGCCCGGCACCGGCTTGGCGCCGGCCGGCTTGGCGGCGTCGGAGTTGTACAGGATCACCGCGCGGGTTTCGTCCTGCAGGTACTTCCTGGCCACCCGCTGGACGTCGGCGGCGGTGACCGCCTGGATCTGGCCTAGCAGCCGGTTGGCCGCGGCCGGGTCGCCGCTGAGCAGGACGGCGCGGCCCAGGGCGTCGGCCTTGCCGTCGACCGTCTCGCGTTCGCGCAGGGCGTCGGTGACCAGCTGGTTCTTGGCCTCGCTCAGCTCGGCGGCGGTGACCGGGGCGTCGCGCAGCTTGGCGACCTGGGCGCGCAGGGCGGCCTCGCCCGCCTCGGCGGTCTTGCCCTCGGCCATGATCGAGCCGACCGCGTAGGAGCCGGGCTGCTGGCGCTGCTCGAGCGCGGTGAAGGCCTCGGTGGCGATCTGCTGATCGTAGACCAGCGACTGGTACAGCCGCGAGCTCTCGCCCTTGGA
Organism: Caulobacter sp. 17J80-11; assembly: GCF_014349105.1. Classification (GTDB taxonomy): domain Bacteria; phylum Pseudomonadota; class Alphaproteobacteria; order Caulobacterales; family Caulobacteraceae; genus 17J80-11. The sequence goes on from NZ_JACSJI010000013.1 coordinate 70,891, forward strand.
CAGGATGGCGTCGGCCACGATCAGGGCCGGCATGTCCGGGCTGTCGCCGGCTGGGAAGGGATAGCTGATCACCACCGCCGGCAGCGGGGTGTTGGGCTCGTAGGCGGTCCACAGCTTCGGGGCCTTGCGCGGGCCCTCCAGGGCGGTGACGCGCGGCAGCGGCGCATCCGGCTTCTTCAGCGGGCCGAAGTACTGGTCGACCCACTTGTCCAGCTCGGCCGGATCGAAGTTGCCGGCCACCAGCAGGACGGCGTTGTCGGGGCGATAGTAGGTGGCGTGGAAGGCGCGCACGTCCTCGACCGTGGCGGCGTCCAGGTTCTCGATCGAGCCGATGCCGGGGCGCCCGTACGGCGAGGTGTCGAACGAGATCTGCGGGTACATCAGCCCGAACAGCTTGCCGTAGGGCTGGGCCAGGATGCGCTGGCGCAGCTCTTCCTTGACCACGTCGCGCTCGGATTTGAACACCGCCTCGTCGACCACGAGGTTGCCCATCCGCTCGGCCTCGGCCCACAGGATGCGCTGCAGGTGATTGGCCGGCACCACCTCGTAGTAGTTGGTGAAATCGTCGTAGGTCGACGCGTTGTTGAAGCCGCCGACGTCCTCGGTCAGGCGGTCGAACTGCTCGTTGGCCAGGTTGCGGGTCTGCTTGAACATCAGGTGTTCGAACAGGTGCGCGAAGCCCGAGCGGCCGGCCGGGTCGTCCTTCGAGCCGACATCGTACCAGACCTGCACCGACACGTTCGGGGTGGAGGTGTCGCGGACGGCGAACACCCGCAGGCCGTTGGGCAGGGTGCGCTGGGTGTACTCGATCGGCGCGATCGCGCCGGCCGGGACCTTGGCCTGAGCTTGGGTCTGGGCGGCCGGGGCGGCGGGAGCGAGGGCCAGGGCCGGCGCGGCGACGAGCAGGGCGGCCAGCGAGGCGGTCAGGGCGAGGGCGCGTTTCATCAGGGCTTCCGAAGGACGACGTTCGTTCAACCCCGTAACACGGGTCACGGCTCCGGTGGATGTTACGGAGCTGTAATGGGCCGGGGCCGCAGACCGTCGTTCACGCCCTGAAACATTGTTTGTACGTCCCCAATCCGGATTAACTTGATTTTTGGACAGCGCCGTCCATTTAACGTCGAGACTTACCTCCCCAAGGTCCCTACGCATGCCCAAGCTCCCCTTCGACAAGAAGCGCGCGCCCCAGATCGTGGCCGGCGTCGCCGCCGTGGCGGTGATCGTCGGCGGCGTCGTCTGGTGGCAGGGCAAGGCGCGCTGGGAGGGCACCGACAACGCCTACGTCCAGGCCGACACCGTCGCGGTGAGCCCGCAGGTGACCGGCTACGTCGCCGAGGTGCTGGTGCGCGACAACCAGCAGGTGACCCCCGGCCAGGTCCTGGTGAAGCTCGATCCCGCCGAGGCGCAGGCACAGCTGGCCCAGGCGGAGGCCAATCTGGCCGCGCTGGAAGCCGCCGTGCGCAACGTCGATGACCGCGCCGCGCTGGAGCGCTCGCTGATCGCGGAGCGTCAGGCCGGGGTGGCCAGCGCCCAGGCCACCGCGCGCCTGGCCAAGACCGACCTCGACCGCTACGGCCGACTGGCCGACCAAGGGTGGGTCGCGCCGCAGCGGCTGCAATCGGCCAGCGCCCAGGCCGACCAGGCCGGCGCCGCCGTCGCCCAGGCCCACGCCGGGCTGGAGGCCCAGCGCCGGGAAGCGAACGCGCTGGGCTCGACCCGCGCCCAGACCCTGGCCCAGGTCGAACAGGCCCGCGCCACCGTGGCCCAGGCCCGCATCAATCTGGACCGCACCATCATCCGCGCGCCGGTCGGCGGCGTGGTCGGCGCCCGCGCCGTGCGGCCGGGCCAGTACGTGCGTCCGGGCGGCCAGCTGATGGCCGTGGTGCCGCTGGGCCGCGCCTACATCGTCGCCAACTTCAAGGAGACCCAGGTCGGGCGCATGCGCGTCGGCCAGGAGGTCGAGGTCACCGCCGACGCCTTCAAGGGCCAGAAGTTCAAGGGCCGGGTCGAGAGCTTCTCGCCGGCCACCGGTTCGGAGTTCGCGCTGATCCCGGTCGAGAACGCCACCGGCAACTTCACCAAGATCGTCCAGCGCGTGCCGGTGAAGATCGCCGTCGAGCCGACCGGCCCGCTGGCCGCGGCCCTGCGTCCGGGCCTCTCGGTCAAGGTGCGCGTCGACCTGAAGTCGAGCGGCGGCCAGAGCTTCGCCGAAGCCGGCGTGGCCAACACGGCCTACGCCGAGGCGGGCCGGTGAGCACGGCCCAGGCCGCCGTCGCCGCCGAGGCGCCGGCGAAGCCGGGGCGCGCGCCGACGCCCGCCGCGCCGGCCCCGGCCGCGGCCATCGATTGGACCAAGCTGCTGCTCGGCTTCGCCGGCATGGTCGTCGGCCAGTTCATGGCCATCCTCGACATCCAGATCGTCGCCGCCTCCCTGCCGCAGATCCAGGCGGGCATCGGGGCCAGCGCCGACGAGATCAGCTGGGTGCAGACCGCCTACCTGATCCCCGAAGTCGTGATGATCCCGCTGTCGGGCTACCTGTCGCGGCTGTGGGGCACCCAGAGGGTGTTCCTGGCCTCGTGCCTCGGCTTCGTGGTGATGAGCGTGCTGGCCGGCCTGTCGACCAGCACCGACATGCTGATCGTCTGCCGGGCCCTGCAGGGCTTCATCGGCGGGGCGATGATCCCGACCGTGTTCGCCGTCGCCTTCACCGCCTTCCCGCCGGAGAAGCGGGTCACCGCCAGCGTGGTGATGGGCCTGATCGTCACCCTGGCCCCGACCGTCGGCCCGACCCTGGGCGGTCACCTGACCGAGGCGCTGAGCTGGCGCTGGCTGTTCTTCATCAACGTCTTCCCGGGCGCGATCGTGCTGTTCCTGGTCGGCCGCTACGGCGACTTCGACAAGGGCGACCCGTCGCTGGCCAAGGGCTTCGACTGGTTCGGCCTGGCGGTCATGGCGACCTTCCTGATGAGCATGCAGTTCGTGCTCGAGGAGGGCTCCAAGAACGACTGGTTCGCCGACGAGAGCATCCTGATCCTGACCGTGATCGCGGCCTTCACCGGGGTGGCCTTCGTCTGGCGCTCGCTGACCTACCGCCAGCCGATCGTGGAGCTGAGAGCCTTCACCAACCGGAACTTCCGGGTCGGCGTGATCATGACCTTCGTCACCGGCGCGGCCCTGTTCGGCGGCACCTTCCTGATGCCGCTGTTCCTGGGGCGGGTGCGCGACTATTCCTCGGCCGAGGTGGGCACCACCATGGTGGTCTCGGGCCTGTCGATGTTCCTGGCCGGGCCGATCGCCGGGCGGATCGCGCGCAAGCTGGATCCGCGCGTGCCGATGTTCTTCGGCTTCATGATGGTCGCCTGGGGCATGTGGATGGCCCATGCGGTGACCACCGAGTGGGGCTTCTGGGAGTTCGCCGGCGTGCAGGCGTGCCGGGGCGTCGGGGTTATGATCGCCATGATCGCCTCCCAGCAGGTGACCATGAGCACCCTGTCGCCGCAGATGGTGAAGAACGCCTCGGGCCTGGTGAACCTGTCGCGCAACGTCGGCGGCGCCGTCGGTCTGGCGCTGCTGAACACCACCCTGACCGAAAAGACCGCGCTGCATCTGTCCGAGCTGTCGGCCCGGGTGTCGGCCTCGGGCGTGCGCGCCCAGGACATGCTGGCCGGCCTTGTGGCGCGCATGGAGGGCCTGGGCGTGGCCGATCCGGAAGGCGCCGCCAACAAGGCGTTCGAGGGCCTGCTCTACAGGCAGGCGGTCAACCTGGCCTTTGGGGACGCCTTCGCCATGCTGGCGGTGGCCTGCGCGATCGCCGCGGTGATCACCACCCTAGCCCGTCCGGTGAAGAACGCCCCGCCGCCGCCCGCGGACGCCCACTGACATGTCGCGCGCCGCCGGACAGATCGACGAACGCAAGGCCGAGGCGGTGCTGGACGCCGCCGGCGAGCTGTTCTCCGAACGCGGCCTGGCCGTCTCCATCGAGGAGATCGCCAAGCGAGCGGGGGTCTCGCGCCAGACCGTCTACAACTACTACGGCTCGAAGGTGGAGATCGCCCGCGCCGTGGCCGCCCAGCGGGCCGAGGCCATGGCTGCGCCGCTGGACGCCAACATCGGCGATCCGCTGTCAGCGCTCAGCGTGTTCGGCCGGATCATGCTGGAGAAGCTGGCCAACCCGCGCCACGTGGAGATGATGCGGGCCACCATGCTGGCCGGCCGCGACGCGCCCGAGCTGGGGTCGGCGGTCTACCAGGCGGGCCCGGCCGAATCGCGCCGCCGCCTGGCCGACTATCTGGCGGCCGAGACCGCCGCGGGCCGCCTGGCGGTCGACGACCCCGACAAGGCGGCGGCCATGTTCATGGGCATGGTGACCGCCCAGCGCGTCACCCGCGGCTTGCTGGGCATGCCCCTCACCGACCCGGGCGAGGACCTGGCCGCCTCGGCCGCCGAGTGCGCCCGGCGCTTCGTGCGCGCCTACGCGCCTTGAAGCAGGGCTAATTTGGACGGCGGTAGAAATCCTCATCCTGAGCTTGTCGAAGGACGAGGATTTCGGGCCGCTAGACCCCCACCTCCGACGGGGGGAAGGCCAGGTCGAAGCGCGAATAGTTCAGCCGCGCTTCCTGCAGCGAAATGCCGTTGGCGCCGCCGGCGTAGTTCGGGTCGTCCCGCTGGGTCGGGTCGTCCTCCCAGCCGCACACCGGACAGACTTCGCAAACGCCCGCGGCGTCCAGGCTGGCGTGCCCGCAGGCCGGACAGATCGCGCGGGCCAGCAACTCACCCATCCTGGGTCTCCTGGTCTGGCGACGTCCGCCGGGCCTCGCGGGCGACCTGCTGCTCCCAATAGGCCATGCCGTCGTCCGGCTTGAACATGGTGCGCGGCGCGCCGTCCCGGGTGACCACGGCGAACAGGTTGGACTTCGGATCATACAGCAGCCGGTCGCCGTTGGCCCGCGTCAGGGTCAGGGCGCCCTTCGGCGGCTTGCGCACGAAGCCGTGAACCTTGGCCAGGAAGTCGTCGTAGTCGCGCGCGCCGACCGCCGCGCCGTTGCGCTCGAAATTGCGCCGGGCGTTCTCCTCGGCGCCGTAGCGCTTGCTGGCCGACCACAGCGGCTCGCCCTTGTAGCGCGGCGCCTCTTCGGACCGTTCGCGCCGGGCCGACGCGCGCGTCGCGCGCTCGCTCCGGTCTTCCGGAGCCGCGTAGTCCCGCTCGGAGACCTCGGCGCGCTCGCGCGTCTGCACGGCCGAGGGGCCGTTGTCGCACGCCGCCAAGCCGCACAGCACCAGGGCGGCCGAGGCCGCCGTCATCACCTTCGACAGGGCCATCGCCCCCTCCCGCAGTTCTTGCCAGACCAGCGTTATCTCAAGCTTTTCGTTCCTGCAATGTTCTTGTTCATGATCCGTTCGCGCCGCACCCCGCCTACGGCGGCGCTGACGGCGGCGGCGTTTGGCGCTATGGCTCCCCCGAGGCTTTGTGGAGCGGGGCGTTGTCCAAGCGCGTACTGCTGATCGTCGGCGGCGGGGTGGCCGCCTACAAGGCGCTGGAACTGGCGCGCCTGTTCAGGAAGCGCGGGATCGGCGTGCGCGCCATCGTCACCCGCGCGGGGGCCGAGTTCGTCACGCCCATGTCCTTCGCCGCCATCACCGGCGAGAAGGTGCACACCGACCTGTTCGACCTCGGCGACGAGGCGGAGATGGGCCACATCGAGCTGTCGCGCTCGGCCGACCTGGTCGTCGTCGTCCCCGCCACCGCCGACCTGATGGCCAAGGCGGCCGGCGGCCTGGCGAACGACCTGGCCTCCACCACCCTGCTGGCCACCGACAAGCCGGTGCTGATGGCCCCGGCCATGAACGTGCGCATGTGGCTGCACCCGGCCACCCAGCGGAACCTGGCGACCCTGCAGGCCGACGGCGTGGGGTTCGTCGGACCGGGCGAGGGCGAGATGGCCTGCGGCGAGTTCGGCCCCGGCCGGCTGGCCGAGCCGGAGGAGATCCTGCAGGCGGCCCTGATGCGCCTGGACGGCGCCGGGCGGCCGCTGGCCGGCAGGCGCGTGCTGGTGACCGCCGGCCCGACCTTCGAGCCGATCGACCCGGTGCGCGGCCTGACCAACCGCTCCAGCGGCAAGCAGGGCTACGCCGTGGCGGAAGCCTTGGCGGCCCTGGGGGCGGAGGTGACCCTGGTGTCCGGCCCGACGGGGCTGTCCGCGCCGCCCGGCGTCAACCGGATCAATGTTGAGACCGCCGTGCAGATGGAGGCGGCCTGCCGCGCCGCCCTGCCGGTCGACGCCGCCGTGTGCGTGGCGGCGGTGGCCGACTGGCGCCCCGAGACGGTCGCCGACCTGAAGGTCAAGAAGGGGGCCGGCGAGGCCCCGCTCGTGCGCTTGGTCGAGAACCCGGACATCCTGGCCGGCCTGTCGGCGAGCGGGCCGCAGCGACCGCAGCTGGTGGTCGGCTTCGCGGCGGAGACCAACGACCTGGAGGCCCACGCCCGCGCCAAGCTGGAGCGCAAGGGCTGCGACCTGATCGTCGCCAACGACGTCTCCGCCGGCGTGTTCGGGGCCGACGCCAACACCGTGGCGCTGGTCTCCAAGGCCGGAATCGAGCGATGGGAGAGGGCTTCCAAGGCCGAGGTGGCCCGGAAGCTGGCCCACACCATCGCCGAGCGTCTGAAGTGACCGAAACCCCGATCGAGATCGTCCGCCTGCCCCACGCCGAGGGCCTGCCGCTGCCGGCCTACGAGACGGCCGGAGCCGCCGGCATGGACCTGCGCGCGGCGGTGCCGGACCACGCGCCGGTGACCCTGAAGCCGGGCGCGCGCGCCCTGGTGCCCACCGGCCTGCAGATCGCCGTACCGCTGGGCCTGGAGGCGCAGGTGCGGCCCCGCTCGGGCCTGGCGCTGAAGTTCGGGATCACCTGCCTGAATTCGCCCGGCACGGTCGACAGCGACTACCGCGGCGAGGTGGGCGTGATCCTGGCCAACCTGGGCCAGGAAGACTTCGTGATCCGGCGCGGCGACCGCATCGCCCAGCTGGTGATCGCCAGACACGAGCGCGCCGTCTGGCAAGAAACTGCCTCGCTGGATGCAACCTCCCGCGGGGCCGGGGGGTTCGGGTCGACAGGCGGAAACTGATAACGCCGGTTTCCGGCGGTTGGTCCGCCTTGCGTGCTCGTGGTAAATCACGCGTTACACGCGCCCGTCGGGGGGACGGGCGAGCTGGAGGGGTACCATGGACTCAGTCACGCCCTACCTGTCGGACGCCTATGGTTTCGTGCAAGGCGGCTTCAACAGCGTGAATTCTCAGATCCTGGCGCTGGTGATCGCGCTGGGCGCTGCGGTTTTGATGAAAGAGTGGAAGAAGATCTGGGTGGTGGCGCTGGGCGCCACGGTGATCCAGATCCTGGTCGCGGCCATCGTGCCGGTCCTGAGCGGGGCGACTTTCAAGCTGCCGCCGCTGGTGACCGTCGGCTTCTGGATGGGCGCTGCGGCCACCTACATCGGCCTGCTGATCGTCATCGCCGTGTTCTTCTTCGTGAAGAAGAACGTGCTGAAGGCGGCCTGAGGCCGACGAAGTTCGAGACTGCAGCGGGCGGCCTTCGGGCCGCCCGTTCGCGTTCGAGGCTCAGCCCTGACGGAAGCCCAGCACGTCCTGCATGTCGTAGAGGCCGGCCGGCCGGCCGGCGACCCACAGCGCGGCCTCGATCGCGCCGCGCGCGAACAGGGTGCGGTCGCGGGCCGAGTGCGACAGGGTCAGGATCTCGTCGTCGGCCGCGACCACCACCGAGTGCTCGCCCACGATGCCGCCGCCGCGCATCGCGGAGAAGCCGATCGTGCCGCTCTCGCGCGGTTCGCCCACCCCCTCCCGCATCGGCCGGCGCAGGCTTTCCAGCGGCGCGCCGCGGCCAGCCGCCGCCGCCTCGCCCAGCATGAGCGCGGTGCCCGAGGGAGCGTCCACCTTGCGCCGGTGGTGGGCCTCGAAGATCTCGATGTCCCAGTCTTTGGCCCGCAGGCGCTCGGCCGCTTGCTGGACCAGGCCCATCAGCACGTTCACGCCCAGCGAGAAGTTGCCGCTGCGCACGATCGGTATGCGCCGGGCGGCGCGCTCGACCGCGGCGGCCTGCTCGGGGGTGAAGCCGGTCGAGCCGATGATCAGGGCCGGGCGGCCTTCCTCGGCGCAGCGCTCGGCCAGGGCGACCGAGGCCTCGGGCGTGGTGAAGTCGATGACCACGTCGCAGGATCCGAAATCCGGCTGTTCCCCGCGGTCGAAGCGCAGAGCGCAAATGACGTCGTCCCGGGTTTCCAGCACGTGCTGGACGGCCCGGCCCATGCGTCCGCGCGCCCCGGCGACGCCGACGTGCACCATCCGGCCTGTCGAACCGCCGTTCTCTGGCTTGGCGGGTCCGTTTTGATTCGCTACTGTCGCGCCCGCGCTCATCTGAAGGACCGCCCCATGAAGCTTTATTCCGCGAACCTGTCGCCCTTCGCGGCCCGCGTGCGTCTGGCGGTGTACGCCAAAGGCCTGTCGCTGGAAATCGCCATGCCGCCGGGCGGGCCGAAGTCGGCCGAGTACCTGGCGATGAACCCGATCGGGAAGATCCCGACCCTGGTGCTGGACGACGGCCGCTGCCTGCCGGAGTCGGACACCATCGTCGAGTATCTGGAGGACCTGGGCTCCGGCGCGCCGCTGCTGCCGGCCGATCCGGCCGAGCGGGCGCGCGTGCGGCTGCTGGCCCGGGTGGGCGAGAGCTACGTGATGGGTCCGCTGCAGCGGCTGTTCGGGCAGACCAATCCGGCCACCCGCGACGCCGCGGTGGCGGCCAGGGAAATGAAGGCCCTCGACGAGGGTCTGGCGCACCTGAACGTGTTCCTGGCGGGCGCCGGGGGCTTCTCGGGCAAGATCACCTTCGCCGACTGCCAGCTGGTCCCGACCCTGTTCTTCGTGCGGGCCATGACCCCGGCGTTGGGGGATGCGGACATGCTGGAACGCCACGAGGCGGTGGCCGGCTACTTCGCCCAGGTGGCGCAGGACCCGTCGGCGCTGAAGGTGCTCGACGAGCTGCGCGTGGCGCTGGAGACCTTCATGACCAAGGGCCAGCTGACCTGAATCTCCCCCCTGCAAGCGAAGCGCGGCGGGGGAGGGGGACCACCCGAAGGGTGGTGGAGGGGGCGAGCGGGCGCGCCTTCCTCGCCAGGTACAATGGCAAAGAAAAAGGCGAACCGGCGTGCGCCGGTTCGCCCTCCACCACTTCTCCCCGCTTCGCAGGGGAGGAGAATTAAGCGACCGGCTCGTCTTCCTGACCGGCCGTCAGGTCGGTCCAGAAACGCTTGGCCTTCTTGAAGAAGCCGGCGTGCTTGGGGTGCTGCTTGTCGCTGCAGCTGCCGGCCAGCTCGCGCATCAGCTCCTTCTGCCGGGGGGTCAGGTTGGTCGGGGTTTCGACGAACAGCTCCACCACCAGGTCGCCGCGCTGGCGGCCGTTGAGCGAGGGCATGCCCTTGCCCTTGATACGCACGGTGCGGCCGGTCTGGGCGCCTTCCGGCACCTTGACCGTGACCCTGCACTGGCCATCGCACGCCTCGCTGGTCAGGCAGGGGGCCTCGATCTCGCCGCCCAGGGCCGCGGTGCACATGGGCACCGGCACTGAGCAGAGCAGGTCCAGGCTGTCGCGCTCGAACAGCTCGTGCGGCTTCACCGACAGGAAGATGTAAAGGTCGCCGCGCGGCCCGCCGCGCTGGCCCGCGTCGCCTTCGCCGGCGAGGCGGATGCGCGCGCCGTCGTCGACGCCGGCCGGGATACGGACCTGCAGCTTGCGCTCGCGCCGGACCTGGCCCTGGCCGTGGCACTTGACGCACGGGTCGGAGACCACGCGGCCGCCGCCGCCGCAGCGCGGGCAGGTGCGCTCGACCGCGAAGAAGCCGTTGGCGGCCCGCACGCGGCCGGCGCCGCCGCAGGTGCCGCAAACCGAGGGCGAGGTGCCGGGCTTGGCGCCGGTGCCTTCACAGACGTCGCAGGAGGCCGTGGTCGGGGTGACGATCTCGACGTCGGCCCCGCGATAGGCCTGCTCCAGGGTGATCTCCAGGTCGTGGCGGATGTCGGCCCCGCGCACCGGCCCGGTCGAGCCGCGGCGCCCCTGGGCGAACATCTCGCCGAACACGTCGCCGAACACTTCGGAGAAGATGTCGTTGACGTCCTGGAAGCCGCGCTGGCCGGCGCCGAAGCCCGCGCCTCCGCCGCCGACGCCGGCGTGGCCGAAGCGGTCGTAGGCCGCCCGCTTGTCCGGATCGGAGAGGACCGAATAGGCCTCGTTGACTTCCTTGAACCGCCCGGTCGCCTGCTCGCAGCCGCCGTTGCGGTCCGGATGGTGTTCCATCGCCAGCTTGCGGAAGGCGGCCTTGATCTCGGCCGCGTCCGCGCCGCGCTGGACACCCAGGACTTCGTAGTAATCACGCGCCATTCTAGGCCGCCCCAGCAAGTGCTCCTCGTCCCGGATAGCCGCTTCCGACCGATCCGGGACGAGGACATTTCATCACGCGCGCTTGGCCTGATCGTCGTCGACTTCCTCGAACTCGGCGTCGACGACGCCTTCTTCCGAGGCCGTCTCCGAGGCGCCGCCTTCGGCGGCCGCGCCCTGCTGGGACTGGTACATGGCTTCGCCGAGCTTCATCGAGGCCTGAACCAGGGCCTGGGTCTTGGCCTTGATGGCGTCGGCGTCCTCGCCCTCGAGCGCGGACTTCAGGTCGGCCAGGGCGGTCTCGATCGCCGACTTGTCGGCGGCCGGGACCTTGTCGCCGTGCTCGGACAGCGCCTTGTCGGTCTGGTGGACCAGGGCGTCGGCGCTGTTGCGGGCCTCGACCAGCTCCTTGCGCTTCTTGTCCTCGCTGGCGTGGGCCTCGGCGTCCTTGACCATCTTCTCGATGTCGGCGTCCGACAGGCCGCCGTTGGCCTGGATGCGGATCGACTGCTCCTTCGAGGTCGCCTTGTCGCGCGCGGTGACGTGCACGATGCCGTTGGCGTCGATGTCGAAGGTCACCTCGACCTGCGGCACGCCGCGCGGGGCCGGCGGGATTCCGACCAGGTCGAACTGGCCGAGCAGCTTGTTGTCCTGGGCCATCGGGCGCTCGCCCTGGAACACCCGGATGGTCACGGCCGACTGGTTGTCGTCGGCGGTGGAGAACACCTGGCTGCGCTTGGTCGGGATGGTGGTGTTGCGCTCGATCAGCGGGGTGAACACGCCGCCCAGGGTCTCGATGCCCAGGGTCAGCGGGGTGACGTCCAGCAGCAGCACGTCCTTGACGTCGCCCTGCAGCACGCCGGCCTGCACTGCGGCGCCCAGCGCCACCACTTCGTCCGGGTTCACGCCCTTGTGCGGCTCGCGGCCGAAGAAGGCCTGCACGGCTTCCTGGACCTTGGGCATGCGGGTCATGCCGCCGACCAGGATGACCTCGTCGATGTCGCTCTTCTTGTAGCCGGCGTCCTTCAGGGCCTGCTCGCACGGACCGATGGTCTTGGCGATCAGGTCCTCGACCAGGCTCTCCAGCTTGGCGCGGGTCAGCTTCAGGGTCAGGTGCAGCGGACCCGACGCGTTCATGCTGATGAAGGGCAGGTTGACGTCGTACTGGGCGGTCGACGACAGCTCCTTCTTGGCCTTTTCGGCCTCTTCCTTCAGGCGCTGCAGGGCCAGCTTGTCCTTGCGCAGGTCGACGCCCTGTTCCTTTTTGAACTCTTCGGCCAGGTAGTCGACGATGCGCAGGTCGAAGTCCTCGCCGCCGAGGAAGGTGTCGCCGTTGGTGGCCTTCACCTCGAACACGCCGTCGCCGATCTCCAGCACGGAGACGTCGAAGGTGCCGCCGCCCAGGTCGTAGACGGCGATCTTCTTGCCTTCGTTCTTCTCAAGCCCGTAGGCGAGCGCCGCGGCGGTCGGCTCGTTGATGATGCGCAGGACTTCCAGGCCGGCGATCTTGCCGGCGTCCTTGGTGGCCTGGCGCTGGGCGTCGTTGAAGTAGGCCGGGACGGTGATGACCGCCTTTTCGACCTTCTCGCCGAGGTGGGCCTCGGCGGCCTCCTTCATCTTCTGCAGGATGAAGGCGGAGACCTGTTGGGGCGAGTAGTCCTTGCCGTGCGCGCGCACCCAGGCGTCGCCGGTCGGGCCCTTGACGATCTCGTAGGGCACCATGCCCTTGTCCTTCTCGACCATCGGGTCGTTCCACGAGCGGCCGATCAGGCGCTTGATGGCGAAGAAGGTGTTGGACGGGTTGGTGACCGCCTGGCGCTTGGCCGGCTGGCCGACCAGACGCTCGCCGTCGTCCATGATGGCGACGACGGACGGAGTGGTGCGCGAGCCTTCGGCGTTCTCGATAACCTTCGGCGTTTTGCCGTCCATGATGGCGACGCACGAGTTCGTGGTGCCGAGGTCGATGCCGATGATCTTGCTCATGGGTCCTGTCTGACGCTCCGTTAGGCGGACGGTTCGGCGGCCTCGCGGTAAGCGCCGCGCACGCCCGTCCCCGTGTTTCTCACGTTGAAACCAAATGGTTACGGCTTAGCTCACAGCCCCGTGAGCTTTCGCCTTCGCCGGTCGATATGGGGATAAGCGGGGGGTGCGCAAGAGGAACATCCCCACCGCGAGCAGGGACGATCGGCGCGACTCCCGGTCGCAACACGGGCGGACCGTCGCCGCCGCACGTCGTTCGCCCTTGGGCGCTGGACGCGAGGGCGGCTTTGGCCGACATGGTCTTCGGATGATCGGCCTTCCGAATCTGCCGGGATTTCAACTCCATCGCGGGGCGCTGGACCGCGACGCCCAGGCCGCGCTGCTGGCCGAAGTCATGGTCCGGGTCGAGGCCGCGCCGTTCTTCCGGCCGGTGACGCGGAGCGGAAAACCGTTCTCGGTGGAGATGACGAATTTCGGGCCGCTGGGATGGGTGTCGGACCGCGGCGGCTACCGCTACCAGCCGCTGCACCCTGAATCGGCGCGACCGTGGCCGGACATGCCGGCTGTCCTGCTCGAGCTCTGGCGCCGGTACGGCGGGAGCGAAACTGCCCCGGACGCCTGCCTGGTCAATCTCTACCGGGAGGGCGCGAAGATGGGCCTGCACCAGGACCGCGACGAAGCAGACTTCGGCCAGCCGGTGGTGTCGGTCTCGCTGGGCGACACGGCGGTGTTCCGGATCGGCCCGGCCACGGGCGGCGCCACCGCCACCGTGCGCCTGGGATCCGGCGACGTCTGCGTGCTGGGCGGCGAGGCGCGGCTGGCCCGGCACGGCGTCGACCGGGTGCTGGGCGGCTCCTCGACCCTGGTCCCGGGCGGGGGGCGGCTGAACCTGACCCTGCGACGCGCGCTGGCGTAACGCCGTCGTGCGGGCTGGACGCGCGGGCCAGCTTAGCCATTATGCCCTTCGACGAGGGGGAAGTAGCGCCATGGTTCACCTGCCGCGCCCGGAGGGGGCGACCGATGCCGATTTCAAGCCGACGCGCCGCGCTCTGGCGGGCCTCATGATGTTCGCCGGCTATGCGCTGGGCGGTGGGCCGGCCCGGGCCGAGACTGTCCACACCGATGAGGCGGGCCTGTTCACCCGCGAGGCGACCATCCCCTCGAACGGCTTCGACCTGCCGGCCTATGTCGCCATGCCCGCCGACGCCAAGAAACGGCCGGTGGTGATCGTGGTCTCCGAAATCTTCGGCGTGCACGAGTACATCCGCGACACCGCGCGGCGGCTGGCCAAGGCCGGCTACGTGGCGATCGCCCCGGCCTTCTTCGCGCGCGCCGGCGATCCGGCCCCGCTGACCGATCAGGACGAGATCCGCAAGATCGTGGCCACCGCCACCAACGCCCAGGTCATGGGCGACATCAAGGCGACCATCGCCTGGCTGGGGACCAACCCGGACATCGGCCAGCCGCGCAAGGGCTTCGGCAAGGCGAAGTTCGCCGACACCAAGCGCATCGGCGTGACCGGCTTCTGCTGGGGCGGGGCGGTCGTCTGGATGGCCGCCGCCCAGATCCCCCAGATCAAGGCCGGGGTCGCCTGGTACGGCCGGCTGGCCAAGCCCAAGGCCGGCGCCTTCCTGGGCGACGAGAACCGCGCCTGGCCCCTGGACGTGGTCCAGGAGCTGCACGCGCCGGTGCTGGGCCTCTACGCCGGCCAGGACCAGGGCATTCCGCTCAGCGACGTCGACGCCATGCGCGCGGCCCTGAAGGCGGCCGGCGAGAAGCGCGACGAGATCGTCGTCTACCCGGACGCCAAGCATGGTTTCCACGCCGACTACCGCCAGAGCTACGACCAGGCCGCCGCCGAGGACGGCTGGAAGCGCCTGCTGGCCTGGTTCGGCAAGTACCTGTGATCCGGCGGACCCGGTCGCGCGCGCGGCCGGGTTCGTCGCAAGCGTGAGCCGGCGGCCCCGTCCGGGGCGCTTAGGTGTGCACGGGGGAGGACAGACCCATGAGCATGCATCGTCGTGAAGTGTTGGCCGGAGGACTCGCCGGCGGACTGGCCGCCTGGGCGGGCGGAGCGGCTGCCCAAACCGCGTCCCAAGCCACGCCCCAGGCCGCACCCCAGAACGCCGTCGGCGGGCCGATGGTGGCGGCGACCGGGCGCTTCCAGGCGCGGCCGCTGGCGCACCCGCCCCTGCCGCCGCTGGGCCCGGGCTTCCACAAGCTCGGCCTCGCCGAGCGCGACGCGCACCTGTTCGTGCCGCCCGGGCTGGATCCGACCAAGCCGGCCCCGTTGATCATCATGCTGCACGGCAAGAGCCAGCTCGCCAACGAGGTGATGGGCGAGTGGAAGCGTGCCGTCAGCCGCCGCAAGGTGCTGCTGATGGCCCCGCAGTCGCGCGACTTCACCTGGGCGTTCGACCAGGGTCCGATCGGCCCGGACGCGGTGTTCATCGACCGGGCGATGGACGCGATTTTCCAGCGCTTCGTGGTCGACCCGAAGCACATCGGCGTGGCCGGCTTCTCGGACGGGGCGTCCTACGCACTGTCGACGGGCCTGGTGAACGGCGACTTCTTCAGCGACATCTTCGCCTTTTCCGCCATCCGCTATTACGCGCCGGGCTCGTTCGGCAATCCGCGGGTCTTCTTCACGCATGGCACGCGGGACCCGGGTGCGAACTTCGCCAACGCCAAGTCGATGGCCGCGCAACTGAAGGCCGACGGCTGCGACGTCGCCTTCTACGAGTTCAACGGCGGCCACATGTTCGACGAGGAATGCGTCAAGCGGAGCATGGCGCGCTTCCTGTCCTGACGTCAGGCCTGTGGATTTGAGCGCTTGAACCCCGGCGCGCGCGGCGGGTGGCGCTGGCGGTCGGCCTGATCGAACCGATCGGGCAGACCGCCGCCTTCGCCATCCATGAACGTGCCTGGGCCAAGCCAGAGGCCCGCCGCGCGGCTCAGGCCCCGAAGTTTCAGGCCCCGAAGTTTCAGGCCTTGGTGTCGATCGAGCCGCCGGCGGCCGCGTCGGCCCCGGCGTATGGCGCGCCGGCCGGCTTGCCGCCGGACTTGGCGGCGACCACCACCATGGCCGGGCGCACGATGCGGCCGAACAGTTCGTAGCCGGGCTGCAGCACCTGGATGACGGCGCCCGCCGGGACCTCGTCGGAGGCCTGCTCCATCATGGCCTGGTGCATGTGCGGGTCGAACTTGTCGCCCTTACCCGGATCCACACGCTTCAGACCGTTACGCTCGAAGGCGCCCAGCAGCTCCTTCTCGGTCATGTCGACGCCCAGCACCAGATTGTTCACCACCGGGTCGGCGTGGTCGCGCGGGGCGTGCTGCAGGGCCCGGCCGAGGTTGTCGGACACGCCCAGCAGGTCCTTGGCGAAACGGGTGATGGCGTAGGCGCGCGCGTCGTTCATCTCGCGCTCGGAGCGGCGCCGGATGTTCTCGGTCTCGGCCGCGGAGCGCATGGCGTGGTCCTTCCACTCCGCCACCTCGGCCTCGAGCCGCGCGATCACCTCCTCGGCCGCCTCCAGCAGGGTCTCGGTCTCGGGGTTCGCGTCTGCGGGATCGTCGCGCTTGATGATTTCAGTCATGTCGCTCTTGAAAACTCAGCCGTCCAACATGCGGCCCAGGACACGTGCGGTGTAGTCCACCAACGGAATAACCCGGGCGTAGTTCAGGCGAGCAGGTCCGATCACGCCGATCGCGCCCACCACCTTCTGTCGGCCCGTCATATAGGGCGCCGCGATCACAGCGGAACCCGAAAGCGAAAACAGCCGTGTTTCCGCCCCGATAAAGATGCGCACGCCCTGGGCTTCGCGCACGTCGTCGAGCAGGCCGATCAGCTGGCCCTTCTGCTCGAGGTCGTCGAACAGCATGCGGACCTTTTCCAGATCCTCCAGCGCGGCGCGGTCGTCCAGCAGGTTGGCGCGGCCGCGCACGATCAGGGCGCGGCTCGCTTCCTCGCCGCCCGACCAGGCGGCCAGGCCGTCCTCGACCAGGCGCGCGGCGGTCTCGTCCAACTGGCGGCGGGCGGTTTCCAGCTCGGTGCGCATCTCGGCCTTGGCCTCGGCCAGGGTGCGGCCGCGCAGCTTGGCGTTCAGGAAGTTGGAGGCCTCCTGCAGGGTCGCCGGGGTGATGCCCGGCGCCAGCCGCATCAGCCGGTTCTCGATCACGCCGTCCTCGAACACCACGACCGCCAGAGCCTGGTCGGGGGCCAGCGGCACGAACTCGACGTGCTTCACGCCGGCGTCGCGGATCGGCGTGACCACCACGCCCGCGCCGCCGGCCAGGCCGGACAGCATGGCGGTGGCCTCGTCCAGGGCCTCCTGGAAGTTGCGGCCGCGCCCGGCCAGGCGGGCCTCGATCTCGCGCCGCTCGTCTTCGCCCAGGTCGCCGATCTCCAGCAGGCCGTCGACGAACAGCCGCAGACCGGCGTGGGTCGGCATGCGCCCGGCGCTGGAGTGCGGGGCCGACAGCAGGCCCATCTGGGCCAGGTCCTGCATGGTGTTGCGGATCGAGGCCGGGGACAGCTGCACCCCGCCCTTGGAGACGGTGCGCGAGCCGACCGGCTCCCCGGTTTCCAGATAGGTCTCCACCACCCGCCGGAAGATGTCGCGCGCGCGGTCGTCCAGTTCGGCCAGTGAGGCCGAGCGGGGCGGGACGCCGGACGGGGGGAAGATCGGGGACATGATGCTTCGGACGTGGCGAGCGCTGAGATTTCAGGATAAGCGGCGGGGCCTCGCGCGCAAGCCGCGCCCTCAGTTTCTGGAGCCTGCAGCATGCGCCCGTCCGGCCGCGCCCCCGACGTCCTTCGCCCCGTGACCCTGGAAACGGGCGTCAACCGCTACGCCGAGGGCTCCTGCCTGGTGTCGTTCGGGCACACGCGGGTGCTGGTCACCGCCTCGGTCGACGAGGGCGTGCCCTCCTGGCTGCGCGGCAAGGGCCAGGGATGGGTCACGGCCGAGTACGGCATGCTGCCGCGCGCCACCCACACCCGCGGCCGCCGCGAGGCCGCCCAGGGCAAGCAGTCCGGCCGCACCCAGGAGATCCAGCGCCTGATCGGCCGCTCCATGCGCGCGGTCGTGGACCTCCGCGCGCTGGGCGACCGCCAGGTCACCCTGGACTGCGACGTCATCCAGGCCGACGGCGGCACCCGCACGGCGGCCATCACCGGCGCCTGGGTGGCGTTGGCCCAGGCCTGCCGCTGGCTGCGCGAGGAGGGCGTGCTGGCCCGCGACCCGATCGTCGACCAGGTCGCGGCGGTGTCGTGCGGGGTCTACGAGAACGTGCCGGTGCTGGACCTCGACTACGAGGAGGATTCCTCGGCCGAGGCGGATTCCAACTTCGTGCTCACCGGCAAGGGCGACATCGTCGAGATTCAGGCCACCGGCGAGAAGCGCGGCTTCTCGCGCGGCGAGTTCGACGCCCTGTTCGGTCTCGCCGGCCTGGGCTGCGAGCAGCTGTTCGCCATGCAGCGGGCCGCGGTCGGCGCGTGAGGGCTTTTTCTCCTCCCCTGTGAGCGAAGCGAACGGGGGAGGGGGACCGCCCGAAGGGGCGAGCGGCTGCGCGGCGCAGATCGTCGTGATCTCCAAACCTGAAATCGCGGGGGATGCGGTTCGCCCCACCACCATGCTTCGCATGGTCTCCCTCCCGCGCTGCGCAGGGGAAGAGAGGCCGCTACTCCGCCTCGCCCTCGTCGGCGTCGGGCGGACCGGGTTCGAACACCAGGATGTCGCCGGGCTGGCAGTTCAGCTCGCGGCACAGGGCGTCCAGCGTCGAGAAGCGCATGGCCCGGGCCTTGCCGGTCTTCAGGATCGACAGGTTGGCCAGGGTGACCCCGACCCGGTCGGCCAGCTCGGTCAGCGACATGCGCCGGTCGAGCAGCACGCGATCCAATTGTACGCGGATGGGCATGGGCGGGTCAGATCGTCAGTTCGGCTTCGCGGCGCAGTCGTGCGCCTTCGCGGAAAACTTCCGCTAGCACGAAGACGACGAGAACCGAAAACCATGCGGTGAGATCGATGCCGCGCCCCTCCTGGGTGGAGGCGCCCAGCAGCCACGCCAAGGCCACCGGAGAGAGCATGTTGGCGATTTCCAGCGCGGCCAGGCCCGCGCCGATCAGCCGCAGCCGCGAGAAGTTGTCGGGGTGGAACGGGTCGCCGGCGGTCAGGGTGGCGAACACCCGGCGCAGCTGGCGGACCACGAACAGCAGGATGGCGGTGTAACCGGCCGCGCCGGCGAAGATCGGGGCGATCTTCAGCGGGGTCAGCTCGACGCCGGCGCCTTCGCCCAGGTCGGCGGTCCACTCACCGGGCAGCGGCACGATCAGCGAGGCGATGGTGATCAGCAGGAGGCCGCCGATGGCGATCCACAGCACCACGTGGACCACGTCGAGCGCGACTTTCAACAGGCTCGACACCGAGCCGGGACCCATGGCCCGCATCCGATACGCCCCCCTGACCGCGTCGGCTACGGCGACCGACACGCCCCTCAAATAGCAGAGCCTTCCCGGTTCGAATGCGCTATTCGAAACGGGAAGGCTCTGTGGGCTCCGCCCCCCTGGGAGCCCCTTCAGCCGTCCGCGGCCCGGCCGTGCCGCGGCTCGGCGACAATGCGCCGAATTCCTTCAGGATCAAAACGCTTGCGCCACGATCGAGAAGAAGGCGACCGGCAGGGCGGCCAGCATGGCGGCGATGACGACGGTGCTGCCGAAGCGGTCCATCAGGGTGGTGGTCGGAAGAGCGGTCATGGTCGTGTCTCCGTTGGAAGTCCTGAGCGTGCGAGGCTCGTTGTGCGCTGCAACATTAACTGGGTGTCATTTTTCGCACCTGCAGAACGGTGCAGCTCCGTTCTTGCTGATTATCAATACGGCCATGCCGACTATCGATCAATCAGAATTATCGAAAAACGATATTAAACTTTTGCAATGCATTAAACCGACGTAAGGTGAACCCCATGACCCTGATCCTTCCCCGCGGCGCGCGCCTGGTCGCCGCCACCCACAATCCCGGCAAGGCGAAGGAAATCGCCGCCCTGCTGGATGGCCGCTTCGACGTGGTGGCGGCCGGCGCCCTGGGCCTGCCGGAGCCCGACGAGACCGAGACCACCTTCGTCGGCAATGCGGTTCTGAAGGCGCGCAAGGCGGCCGACGCCTCGGGCCTGCCGGCGCTGGCCGACGACTCCGGCCTGTCGGTGCGGGCGCTGGACGGCGCGCCGGGCATCTTCTCGGCGCGCTGGGCCGGGCCGGCCAAGGACTTCGGCCTGGCCATGCGCAAGGTCGAGGAGCGGCTGGACGAGCAGCACGCCCAGGACCGGTTCGCCTGGTTCACCTGCGCGCTGGCGGTGGCCTGGCCGGACGGTCCGGTGGTGGCGGTCGAGGGCCGGGTCGAGGGGGCGCTGGTCTTCCCGGGCCGCGGCGAAAAGGGCTTCGGCTACGACCCGATCTTCCGCCCGGAGGGCTACGACACCACCTTCGGGGAGATGGAGCCGGCGGCCAAGGACGCGATCAGCCATCGCGCCCTCGCCTTCGAAAAGCTCAAGGCCGCCCTGTTCGCCGACTGACCCGACCGCAGACGTGTCCCCGCTCGCCCTCTACGTCCACTGGCCCTACTGCGCCCGCATCTGCCCGTACTGCGACTTCAACGTGGTGCGCGCGCGCGGGCGGGAGGCGGAGGCGCAGGCCCTGGCCGACGCTCTCGTTCAGGACCTGCGGACCCAGGCCGCTCGCCTGGGCCCGCGGCGCCTCGGCTCGGTGTTCTTCGGCGGCGGCACGCCCTCTCTGATGGACCCTGCCTGGGCGGCGCGGATCGTGGACGAGGCCAGGGGCCTGTTCGAGACTGGGCCGGACCTGGAGATCACGCTGGAGGCCAACCCCACCGACGCCGAGGCCGAGCGCTTCCGTGGCTTCGCCGAAGCCGGCGTGCAGCGCCTGTCGCTGGGCCTGCAGTCGCTGGACGACGAGGCCCTGAAGTTCCTGGGGCGCAACCACGACGCGGCCGAGGCGCGCCGGGCGGCGCTGGCCGCGCGCGAGGCTTTCCCGAGGCTGTCGATCGACATGATCTACGCCCGCCCCGGCCAGGGCGCGGCCGACTGGACGCGCGAACTGGAGGCGGCGCTGGACCTCGGTCCCGAGCACGTCTCGCCCTACCAGCTGACCATCGAGGCCGGCACCGCCTTCGACCGGGCCGTGGCGCGCGGCCGCTTCGCCCCGCCGGTGGAGGACGCCGCCGCCGAGCTGTTCGAAACGGCGCAGAGCGTGCTGGAGGGCGCGGGCTTCGAGGCCTACGAAGTGTCCAATCACGCGCGCGGCCCGGCGGCTCGATCGGCCCACAACCTGGCGATCTGGCGGGGCGCCGAATACCTGGGCGTCGGCCCCGGCGCGCACGGGCGCGTGGTGTTGGACGGCGCGCGCACCGCCACCCGCGGCGCGCCGGCGATCGGCGACTTCCTTAAGCGCGTCGAGGCAAACGGCGCGGGCCTGGACACCGCCGACGCGCTTTCGCCGGCGGAGGCCGCCGAGGAGCGCGTGATGCTGGGCCTGCGCATCGACGAGGGCGTGGCTTGGAGCGACCTCTCGGCCCTGCCGTTGACGCCCGACAGCGAACCGGTGCGCGACCTGCAAGGCCACGGCCTGCTGGCCCCCGGCGGCGAGCGCCTGGCCGCCACCCGGGCCGGCCGTCTGGTGCTGGACGGCGTGCTGCGGGCGCTGTTGACGTAAAGATCCTCCCCCAGCGCTGACGCTCGAGGGAGATCTGCCCGCCCGCTACTGCGCCGACATGCCCCCGTCGACCTTCAGTTCGATGCCGGTGACGAACCGGCTCTCGTCCGACGCCAGGTAAAGCACCGCATAGGCCACGTCGTCGGGATCGCCGACCCGGCCCAGCGGGATGCCGCGCGAGAGTTTCTGGTGCGCGACCCCCTCGTCGCCGCCGGCCATGGCGATGAACGGGTCCAGGATCGGGGTCTTGATGAAGGCCGGGTGCACCGAGTTGCAGCGCACGTCGATCCCCTGCTTGGCGCACTCCAGGGCGATGGTCTTGGACACCAGCCAGGCGCCCGCCTTGGCGGCGTTGTAGGCGCCCATGCCGGGCGCGGCCAGCAGGCCGGCGATGGAGGAGATCACCACGATGGCGCCCGGCTGGTTCTGGCGCAGGTGCTTCATGGCGTGCTTGGTGCCGAGGAACACCGAGTCGGTGTTGACCGCGATCACCTTGCGCCAGTTCTCCAGCTCACAGGTTTCGATCGGCGACAGGGTCCCGCCGACGCCGGCGTTGTGCACCAGCACCGACAGCCCGCCCATGTCCGCCGCCGCCCGGTCGACCACCTCGGCCCACTGGGCCTCGTCGGTGACGTCGTGGGTGTAGGCGAAGGCCGTGCCCGGCCGTTCGGCGTTGATCGAGGCGGCCAGCGCCTCGGCCCGCGTGCCGTCGATGTCGGTCAGGGCCAGCTTGGCGCCCTCGCGCGCCATCATGCGCGCCATCGCTTCGCCCAAGCCCCCGGCCGCGCCGGTGATCAGGGCCTTCTTGCCGTCGACACGTCCGGCCATGAGCTCAGGCCTCCAGGCCGGCGGCGGCTTCGTCCATGAAGCGGGCCATCTTCAGGTCGAGCCCGGTGACGCCGTCGGCGTCGTGGGTGGTCAGCAGCACCTCGACCCGGTTGTAGACGTTCGACCACTCCGGGTGGTGGTCCATCTTGTCGGCCAGCAGGGCGACGCGGGTCATGAACCCGAAGGCCTGGTTGAAATCCTTGAAGGCGAAGCGCCGGAAGATCGCGTCGCGCGGCCCGTCCGCCTTGGTCCAGCCGGAAAGCTCGGCCAGCGCCGCGTCGGCGCCGATGCGGGGTCGGGACATGGAAACGCTCCTCGTCGATCAGGGCGCGCAAGCTAGGCGCTAGGCGCAGGCGCGGGCAAGGCGCCCTAGAGCCTTCCCGTTTCGAATGGGACCATTCGAAACGGATCAGAAGGCTCTAGATTCATGACTTCAGAGCGCGATGGCCGCCGAAACCGGTATCCACTTTCGGCTATCGCGCTCGGCCGTCAGCCTTCGACCGGTACGGGGGGGACGACCATCAGATCGGCGAGGGCCGCGGCCTGGGTGCGGATGTCCGGCACCGCGACGATCTCCCAGAAGGCCGCGCGGGTCAGCGGGCCTACGGCGTAGAGGCCAGGCGTCGGGCGGCCGGCGGCGTCCAGGGGGCGGCCGTTCAGGTCGACGTCGAAGCCGGTCTTCAGCCGGTCGGACCGCACCAGGCCTGCGGCCAGCAGGGCGTCGACCAGCGGGTCGCGAGCGCGGGTCAGGTCGAAGGCCGGGCCGGTGCAGTTGACCATAAGGTCGACGCTGGAGCGGCGCAGGTCGTGCTCGCCGCGCGGGCGCCACTCGACCGTCAGGCGACATTCGCCGGCCGAGACCTTGGCCAGCCGCCCGGCCGCGACCTCTAGGCGTCCGGCCGCGAGCAGCTCCTCGACATGAGCGGCGACCTCCGGGGCCAGCCGGTGGCGGTGCACGTCCCACCAGGGGCGCAGGTGGCGCAGGAAGCGGCTGCGCTCGGTCTCGCTCAGCCTGGTCCACAGGGCCTGAACGTGCGGGCGCAACTCGTCCATCAGCTCGCCCCACGGCCGCTCGGCCGCGCGGCGGCGGAAGTCGCGCAGGGCGGCGGACAGGCGCGCCTGGGGCGGCGGGGGCGCGTGTACATGGATCTGGCGGGCGTCGTGCGAGTGGGGCAACAGGCCGTGACGAGACACGGCCAGCGCATGGCCGCGCCATCCCGACCGCTCCAGCTTCAGCAGCACGTCGACCATGGTCAGGCCGGCCCCGACCAGCAGCACGTCCGTGTCGGGCGCGAGGCCGTCCAGCGCGCCGGGCGCCCAGGGATCGGCGACATAGGCCGGGGTCGTGGAGTCGAGCCCTTCGACCTCCGGGGTCAGCGGCGCGAAGTTGCCCAGCGCGAGCGCCACCGCGTCGGCGGCCAGCGCCGTGCCGTCGGCCAGGGCGAGGGTCCAGCCGCCGGCGTCGCGGCTAAGGTTTACGACCTCGGCCTCGACGCGCGTCAGCCGGGCCGGCGCCTCGCGCTCGGCCTCGGCCAGCCAGTCGGCGACGTAACGGCCGTATTCGCGGCGCTGGATGAAGCGGTCGGGGTCGGCGTCGCGGCCGGTCTCGGCGAGCCAGCGGGTGAAGTGGTCGGGGTGGTCGCGCAGCGCGCTCATCCGCTCGGCGCGGACGTTCAGCACGTGGGCGTCGCAATCGGTGGAATAGGCCAGGCCCTGGCCGAACCGGCCGGAGCGCTCGATCAGCACCACTTCGCATTCGGGACGACGCTGCAGCAGCTGGACGGCGAGCGCCGTCCCGCTGAAGCCGCCGCCCACGATGGCGATGCGTGGCGCCATATCCGCCCCTCTCAAAGTGTGGGCCCGTTTCCGCCGCTTAAGCGCGGTCCAGGCCTCGCCCTTTCGCGTTTTCAGGGCTGGCCGAAAGACGTCGCCGGGCCTTGGACCGGCGGTAAATGGCGCACCCGACACGATTCGAACGTGTGACCTTTGCCTTCGGAGGGCAACGCTCTATCCAGCTGAGCTACGGGTGCGTCTTTCGGGAGCGGGACCTCTAACGGAAACCGCGCCGAAGCTCAATCCTTCGTCGGGTCGCCGGCGTTCGGGTCGCCGTAGGTCAGGGCCAGGAACACGTCCTCCAGGTCCGGGTCCTCGGTGGCCAGGTCCTTGATGTGCAGGCCCGAGGCGCGCACCGCCGACAGCACCTGCTCCACGCTGGACTGGCCGGTGCGGTAGGTGACCGAGAAGGCCCCGCCGGAGCGCAGCTTGGTCTCGAACCCCTGCAGGGACGGCGCGACGCCCAGCGGCTCGGCCGGGGTGATCACCACGTTGCGGGTGTCCATGCGCTGCAGCAACTGGCCGGTGGGCTCGCAGGCCACCACCTCGCCGCGGTTGATGATGGCGATGGTGTCGCAGAGCTCCTGCGCTTCCTCGAGGTAGTGGGTGGTCAGGACGATGGTGACGCCCTCGGCGTTCAGCTTGCGCACGTAGGTCCAGAGCTGGCGGCGCAGCTCGACGTCGACGCCCGCGGTCGGCTCGTCGAGGATCAGCACGGGGGGCTGGTGCACCAGGGCTTTGGCGACCATCAGGCGCCGCTTCATGCCGCCCGACAGCTGGCGCACGTAGGCGTTGGCCTTGTCCGACAAGCCCAGCGCCTCGAGCAGCTCGCCTGTGCGACGCTCGTTCTTCGGCACGCCGTAGAGGCCGGCCTGGACCTCCAGCGATTCCTTCGGGGTGAAGAACACGTCGGCGGCCAGCTCCTGCGGCACCACGCCCAGGGCCGCGCGGGCGTCGCGCGGGCGCTCGTCGATGTCGCGGCCCCAGATCTTCACCGAGCCCGAGGTCTTGCGGGTCAGACCGGCGAGAACGTTGATCAAGGTGGATTTGCCGGCGCCGTTGGGGCCCAGCAGGCCGAACATGGAGCCCCGGCGCACGACCAGGTCCACGCCCTTCAGGGCCTTCTTCTCCGGCGTGGTCTTGCCGGCCGGGTAGGTCTTCACCAGGCCGGAGATGTCCAGCGCGTGTTCGGGCAGGTCCATGGGGCGATCCAGCTCTAAGCGAACCGCCCTGACGGGGCTCGCCGAAATTGACGCGAAACGAAGCGGCGCATAGGTATGCCGCCCGATGCGCCGCGCCAAGACCGCGGCCGTGAGAGTGTCCCATGTCGCAAGATCCGACCCTGTCCGCTCCTCCCGAAGAGATCGTGGTGCGCGCCAAGCGCGTCGCCTGCGACGGCGGCGGCGGCCCGCTGGGCCATCCGCTGGTCTACATGGACATGGGCGAAGACGACTTCGTCGAGTGCGGCTACTGCGACCGCCGCTTCGTGCTGGCGCACGACGAAGGTCACGGCGACTACCACAGCCCCGCGCCGCGCGGCTCGGGCGACGGTCACTGAGCATGCGCTACCTTCACACCATGGTGCGCGTGCGCGACCTGGACGCGGCGCTGGATTTCTGGTGCGCCAAGCTCGGCCTGGTCGAGGTGAAGCGCGACGAGTACCCGCAAGGCCGGTTCACCCTGGTGTTCCTGGCCGCGCCTGAGGACGCCGGGGGCGCCCAGGTCGGCGGCCAGCGCGGCGCGCCGCTGGTCGAGCTGACCTACAACTGGGACACCGAGGAGTATGCGGGCGGCCGCAACTTCGGCCACCTGGCCTTCGAGGTCGACGACGTCTACGCCGCCTGCCAACGGCTGATGGACGGCGGCGTGGTGATCAACCGCCCGCCCCGCGACGGCAACATGGCCTTCGTCCGCTCGCCGGACGGCATCTCGGTGGAGCTGCTGCAGAAGGGGCCGCGCAAGGCGCCGGCCGAACCCTGGGCGTCGATGCCCAACGTCGGGGCCTGGTAAAAGCTCTTCACGACTTGTTTCAGGCCGATCACGCCCTACCTCGGTCAAGGTAGGGCGGCGCGTGCGTCGTCTCGTCCCCGAAACGGCGTTCGATCCTTTGACGCGGTCGGACGGAGCGGTGCATGTTCCGGACCATGGCTCAACCCAAGACCATTCTGGTCGTCGACGACGACACCGACCTGCGCGAAGCGCTCGCCGAGCAGCTGGAGCTGCACGAGGAATTCCGCGCCGCCCAGGCCCCGACCGCCGCCGAAGGCGTGCGCATGGGCAAGGAGCTGAAGGCGGACCTGATCCTGCTGGACGTGGACCTGCCCGACATGGACGGGCGCGAGGCCTGCCGGCTGCTGCGCAAGGCCGGCGTGCGCACGCCGATCATCATGCTGACCGGCGCCTCGACCGATTCGGACACCATCCTGGGGCTGGACGCCGGGGCCAACGACTACGTCACCAAGCCCTTCCGCTTCGCCGTGCTGCTGGCCCGCATCCGCGCCCACCTGCGCAGCCATGAGCAGTCCGAGGACGCGGTGTTCCGCATCGGGCCCTACGAGTTCCGCCCGGCCGCCAAGCTGCTGGTCGACGCCAAGCAGAAGAAGATCCGGCTGACGGAAAAAGAGACCAACATCCTCAAGTACCTCTACCGCTCGGGCGCCAAGCCCGTGTCGCGCGAGGAGCTGCTGACCGAGGTCTGGGGCTACAACGCCGGGGTCACCACCCACACGCTGGAGACCCACGTCTACCGCCTGCGTCAGAAGATCGAGCCGGAGCCGAGCTCGGCGCGCCTGCTGCTGACGGAAGCGGGCGGGTACCGGCTGCAGCCCTGACCTCCTTCTCCCCTTGAGGGAGAAGGAGGTATCTAAAGATACAAATCCGCCGTCACCGGCGCGTGGTCGCTGGGGCGCTCCCAGGCGCGGACGTCGTCGTGCACCCGGCAGGAGGCCACGCCCATGCGGAAGGCCGCGTCGCGCAGGCCGGGCGTCACCCACAGGTGGTCCAGCCGCAGGCCGCGGTTGGACTTGCGGAAATCGGCGGCGCGGTAGCTCCACCAGGAAAACAGCTTGTGCGGCTCCGGGATCGCCTCGCGGGCCAGGTCGATGAAGCCCAGCGAAGCCTGCAGCCCGCGCATGGCCTCGACCTCCACCGGCGTGTGGCTGACGATCCGCGACATCTGCTTGTGGCTCCAGACGTCGTTCTCGCCCGGCGCGATGTTCAGGTCGCCGGCGATGACCAGCGGCGCGTTCGGGTCGCGGCGGGACATCTCGGCGGTCAGGCGCTCATAGAAGTCCAGCTTGTGGTCGAACTTGGGGTTGACCGTGCGGTCGGGCACGTCGCCGCCGGCGGGGATGTAGAAGTTCTGGATCTCGATCCCGGCCACCACGGCCGAGACGGCGCGGGCGTGGCCCTCGCGGCAGACGTCCAGCGGGGGCGCGTCCTCGATCGGCAGGCGCGAGGCGATGGCCACCCCGTGCGAGCCTTTCTGGCCCTTCACCCGCAGGTGCGGCAGGCCGGCCTCGACGAAGGCGTTGGTGGGGAACTCCCCGTCGCGGCACTTGATTTCCTGCAGGCACAGGACGTCCGGCGCATGTTCGTCGACGAAGCGCGCGACCTGTTCGGCGCGCAGGCGGACGGAGTTGACGTTCCAGGTGGCGAGTCGGAGGCGCATGGCCCCCATGTGCCCCTTCCATGCGGCGCAAGAAAGGCCCGGCGGCTCGGGCTGCCCTGCGCATAAAAAAGACCCGGCTCGAGGGGAGCCGGGTCTGGGAAGGGATCGTCTCTCACGCCGCCGCCGGGAGGGGATGGGGTCCGGCACGGGAGAAACCGGCCGCCGCCGGTCTCTGTGGTCAAAATGCCACGTGGAGGAAAATTGTCAATTAATAATTCGCTTCACGCTTGCGTGTAGCGCATACGCCACAGCTGGCTCACGAGCGCCCGGCGTTGCGCGACGGGTCGCGCAGCACGAACAGGTCGTTGTTGAGGCCGGAGGTCGGCTCCAGCGTGGTCAGTTGCACGCGGGTGCGCTGGCCCTGCGCGTCGGCCACCGTCCATTCCTTCAGCCGCATGGTGGGGCCGTCGATGAAGGCCAGGGTGATGGAGCCGTCGCCGGGCCGCTTGGCGTCGCGGGCGGTGATCTGGAAGCCGTCGGCGGTCTTGACCACGCGGTCGACCTTCACGCCCTTGTCCAGGCGGATCTGCTTGGCCAGGAAGACCTGCAGCGGCGTGGCCGACAGGGGATAGCGGTCGAAGGTCTTCAGCCGCGGGTCGTGAATGTTGACGTTGAAGCCGTCCGACACGACCAGCAGGCCCTTGTCGTAGGCGAAGCGGACCTTGCCGGGACGCTTTAGCCAGAAGTCGCCTTCCGAGCGGGCCCCGCGGGCGTCGGTCTGGACGAACCGGCCCTTGGCGGCGTCCAGGCCCTGCAGATAGGCGGCGGCCTTGTCGACCAGGGCCTTGTCCTCGGCGCTTAGAGGCGCGGCTTGAGCGGCCTGGGCGCGCGCGGGGGCGGCCAGCGAGGCCGTCAGCGGTACGGCCGCGGCGCCGAGAGCGGCGATCGAGGCCAGAAGGGCGGTTCTCGTCTTCATGGTCTCCTCCTTGAACCGGATGCAGCGAAGCACGTCCAGTGGGCGGCGCTATGACGCCACCCCGGCCATTGTGCGGCGCTGGGATGAAGGCCTGTTCAGGAAAGGAGTTCCAAGCGTCGGCGCCCCGAACGGCCCATGGGGGTCGGACCCAGATGGGGGCTCGGGGCGGACTTCGCGAGGTCAGGCGGGCGGGCGGCGCTCCTCGGGCGGCCGCTTCTCGGGAGCCGGCGCGACTTCCTCGGGCGCTTCGGCGCCTTCCTTGGCGAAGGTGGCGCGCTCGCGCGGGGCCTTGCTGCGGTCCTCGGCCCTGGCCGGCTTGCCGGCGGGCGAGGGCTCCAGCACCACCTGCTGCCTGGCCAGGTCCCAGCGGACCCGCACCCGCTCGCCCTCCTTCACCTCGTCGCCCAGCATGGCCGAGGCCAGCTTGGTCTCGATCTCCGAGCGGATCAGCCGGCGCAGTTCGCGCGCGCCGAATTCCGGCCGGAAGCCGGCGGCGGCCAGGTGCTCGACCATGGTGTCGTCGAACTCCAGCTCCAGCCCTTGCCCGTGCGCCGTGCGCTTCAGGCGCTCCAGCTGCAGCGACACGATCGAGCGGATCTCTTCCTTGCCGAGCGCGTGGAAGACGATGATCTCGTCGATGCGGTTGAGGAATTCGGGCCGGAAATGGCCGCGCAGCACGTCCATCAGCTCGCGCTTCACCCGGGCGGGGTCGTCCTCCTGGGCGCCGCGGGCGCGCAGGTTGCGCTGGATGATGTCGGCGCCGAGGTTCGAGGTCGCGATGATGAGGGTGTTGGTGAAGTCCACCACCCGGCCCTTGCCGTCGGTCAGCCGTCCGTCGTCGAACACCTGCAGCAGCACGTTGTAGACGTCAGGGTGGGCCTTCTCGATCTCGTCCAGCAGGACGACGCTGTAGGGCCGCCGGCGCACCCGCTCGGTCAGTTGGCCGCCCTCCTCGTAGCCCACGTAGCCGGGCGGCGCGCCGATCAGGCGAGCGACGGCGTGGCGCTCCATGTACTCGGACATGTCCATTCGGATCATGGCGTCTTCGTCGCCGAACACCGACTCGGCCAGGGCCTTGGCCAGCTCGGTCTTGCCGACCCCGGTCGGGCCCAGGAACAGGAAGGTGGCGATCGGGCCGCGGCCTTCACGCAGGCCCGCCCGGGCCAGGCGCACGGCGTCGGAGACCGCCTTGACCGCCTCCGTCTGGCCGACCACGCGCTTCTGCAGCTGCTCCTCCATCCTAGTCAGCTTTTCGCGTTCCGCGGCGGTCAGCTCCGTGACCGGCACGCCGGTCAGCTTGGAGACCACCTGGGCGATGTGCTCGACCTTGACTTCAGTGGAGGCCGAGCCGCGCTCGCGCTTCCAGCGCTCCTGCGCCTGGTCCATCGCTTTGGTGCGTGTGTCGAGTTGGGTCTGCAGGTCCTTGGCCCGGTCGGCCTGCTTGCGCGACTGGGCGTAGTCCAGCTCGCGGCGGATCTGGCGGATCTCCGACTCCAGCTCCTGCACGTCGACCGGACGGGCGGTGGCCGAGATCTTCACCCGAGCGGCGGCTTGGTCGATCAGGTCGATGGCCTTGTCGGGCAAGAAGCGTCCGGTGAGATAGCGGTCCGACAGCTCGGCCGCGGCGATGATCGCTTCGTCGGTGACGGTGACCTTGTGGTGGGCCTCGAGCGTGTCGCGCAGGCCGCGCAGGATCATGATGGTCTGCGACACGGTCGGCTCGGGCACGAACACCGGCTGGAAGCGGCGCTCCAGCGCCGCGTCCTTCTCGATGTACTTTTGGTATTCGTTCAGCGTGGTGGCGCCGATCAGGTTCATCTCGCCACGCGCCAGCGCCGGCTTGAACACGTTGGCCGCGTCCAGCCCACCCTCGCCGCCGCCAGCGCCCGCTCCGACGATGGTGTGGATCTCGTCGATGAACAGGATCAGGTCGTCCTGGGCGTCGCGGACCTCCTCGATGATCTGCTGGATGCGCTCCTCGAACTCGCCGCGGTACTTGGAGCCGGCCACCAGCGAGTTGACCGACAGCTCGACCAGCCGCTTTTCGCGCAGCGACTCCGGCACCTCGCCGCCCACGATGCGCTGGGCCAGGCCCTCGACGATGGCGGTCTTGCCGACCCCGGGCTCGCCGATTAGCACCGGATTGTTCTTCTTGCGCCGGGCCAGCACTTCGATGGTGGTCTCGATCTCGTGGGCGCGGCCGATCACCGGGTCCAGCTTGCCCTCGCGGGCCATCTGCGTCAGGTCGCGGGACACCTTGTCGAGGTTGGGGGTGTTGGTCGGAGTTTCGACCTGGCCGGCCTCGGCCCCCTCGCCCACCACCTTGACCACCTGCTGGCGCAGGGCCTGGGGCGTCAGGCCGTAGCCTCGCAGCAGCTCGCCGGCGATGCCCTCCCCCTCCTCGGCCAGGCCGATCAGCAGGTGCTCGGGGCCGACGTAGGAATGGCGCAGCTCGCGCGAGGCCTGGAAGGCGCGGGCCAGCGCGCTCTTCACCCGCGGCGACACGCCGAGCTCGCCCTCCGCCTCGCCCGGCTTGCCGCGCGGGGAGGCGCTCTCCAGTTCCCGTCGCAGGTCGTCGATCGAGACCTTGAACTGCTCCAGCACCGTGCGGACCACATCGCTCTCGGTCAGCGCGGAGAGCAGGTGCTCGGTGTCCACCTCGCGCCGACCCATCTCCTGGGTGCGCCGGGCGGCGCCCTGAAGGATCTCCTGGGCGTGCTGGCTGAGGTTCTCGGCCGGACCGGAGCGGGCCGAGGCGCGCGCTGCGCGGGCGGGGGGTTCGGGATCGTCGCCGTCGAACTCGGGCCCCCGGTCGCCGAACGGCGAGCTGGCGCGGCCTCCCCAGAAGTCGTCGCCGAACATGTCGCCGAGCATGCCCCGGTGTCGCCCGAACAGCGATTCGAGCGGCGAGGCGGAACGCTGCTCCCGCGCCAGGCGCGAATAGTCGACTTCGCAGAGCTGGATGGTTTCCCGTTCGCCGTCGCTGACGACCGTCGCCTGGACCGTCGCCGGCCGGACGCCGCAGACCTGGCAGAGACGCGCCATGGCCACACCTTTCGTGAGTGGGTTCGGCCGAGAAACCTCCGTGTCGCGGGTCGGGGTCCGCGAGGCTGCAGATTCACCGGCCTTGGCCGAAGGGACGCCGCCTCCGCGGGGGTCGGGTCGTTGCGCATGGGGTCAGCCGCGCTGGAACCCCAGTTTCGTCGGGATCGTTTCGGGTTCCTATTGCGACAAGGCGAAACGGGCCAGTTCGGCGCTTCCTCGCTGGCCAGCGACCGCGTGGCCCGGCACGCCGGGCCGCGCGAGGGAAACAACCAAATGGCTGACATCCTCGGCCCGGGCGCGAAAGCGCCCGACTTCACCCTGAACGTGACGCCGGATCAGAGACTGTCGCTCAGCGAGTTCCTGGGGCGGCGCGTGATCCTGGCCTTCTATCCCGCCGACTGGAGCCCGGTCTGCGGCGACCAGATGGCGCTCTACAATCAGCTCTTGCCGGAGTTCCGACGGCTCGGGGCCGAGCTTGTAGGCGTGTCGGTGGACGGCGTCTGGTGCCATCAGGCCTTCGCCCAGCATCGCAACTTCCACTTCGCCCTGATGTCGGACTTCGAGCCGAAGGGCGAGGTGGCGAGCGCCTACGGCTGCTATCGGCAGCAGGAAGGCGTGGCCGGGCGGGCCCTGTTCGTCATCGACGAGAAGGGGGTGATCGTCTGGAGCTACCTGTCGCCCCTCGCCGTCAATCCGGGCGCCGACGGCATCCTCGACGCCCTCGAACGTATGTCTGGACCGGAGAAGGCTGATGTCGACTCTGCGAGTGCCCGTAACGTCGCTTGACCACGTCCAGGGCCCGGAGGACGCCCCGGTCACCCTGGTCGAGTACGGCGACTACCAATGCCCCTACTGCGGGTTGGCCTATCCCGTGGTGAAGGCCATCCTGGCGCAGCTGCAAGGCCGGATCCGCTTCGCCTTCCGTCACTTCCCGCTGACCGAGGCCCACCCGCTGGCGGAGACCGCCGCCGAGGTCGCCGAATTCGCCGGCGAGCACGGCAAGTTCTGGCCGATGCACGACCTGATCTACGAGAACCAGCATCGGCTGAGCTTGCCGGGCCTGTTCGCCCTCGCCGGGGCGCTGGGCCTGCCGCAGGTCGAGATGCGCGACGCGCTCGGCGCGCACCGCTACGCCGGCAAGGTGCAGGCCGACTTCATGAGCGGCGTGCGCAGCGGCGTGAACGGCACGCCTAGCTTCTTCATCAACGGCGTGCGCCACGACGGCGGCTACGGCTATCCCGAGCTGATGGCCGGCATCGAACAGGCCATGATGGCCGAGGCCTAGGTACGGGCGCGACAAGCGGCACTGTGCTGAGGCGCGAGGAGTCTCCAAGCCTCGCCTTTGCGAGTGGCGCTCCTCCGGCTCACGCCGCCGGCGGCGGGCCGGCCAGGACGTCGCGCTTGCCGGCGTGGTTGGCGGGGCTGACCACGCCTTCCTGCTCCATGCGCTCGATCAGCGAGGCGGCGCGGTTGTAGCCGATCTGCAGGCGGCGCTGGACGTAAGAGGTCGAGGCCTTGCGGTCGCGGGTGACCACGGCCACGGCGCGGTCGTACAGGTCGTCGCCCGAGCCGCCCTCGCCGCCGAAGTCGTCGGCCCCGCCGCCGCCGTCCTCGTCGCCGCCGGCGGTGACGTCTTCCAGATACTGCGGCGCGCCCTGGTCGCGCAGGAAGGTGGCCACCGCGTCGACCTCGCCGTCGGAGACGAACGGGCCGTGCAGGCGGGTCACGCGGCCGCCGCCGGCCATGTAGAGCATGTCGCCCTGGCCCAGCAGCTGCTCGGCGCCCTGCTCCTGCAGGATGGTGCGGCTGTCGATCTTGGAGGTGACCTGGAAGCTGATCCGGGTCGGGAAGTTGGCTTTGATGGTGCCGGTGATGACGTCCACCGACGGGCGCTGGGTGGCCATGATCAGGTGGATGCCGGCGGCACGCGCCATCTGGGCCAGGCGCTGCACCGCGCCTTCGATGTCCTTGCCGGCGACCATCATCAGGTCGGCCACTTCGTCGACGACCACGACCAGGTAGGGCATGGCCTCGGGGCGGATCTTCTCGCTCTCGAAGATCGGGCGGCCCGCGTCGTCGAAGCCGGTCTGCACGGTGCGCTCGAAGTGCTCGCCCTTGGCCGCCGCCTCGCGGGCGCGCTCGTTGTAGGAGGCGATGTTGCGCACGCCGATCTTGGACATCCGCCGATAGCGGTCCTCCATCTCGCGCACGGTCCACTTCAGGGCCACGACAGCCTTCTTCGGGTCGGTCACGACCGGGGCCAGAAGGTGCGGGATGCCGTCGTAGACCGACAATTCCAGCATCTTCGGGTCGATCATGATGAAGCGGCACTGCTCAGGCGGCAGGCGGTAGAGGATCGACAGGATCATGGCGTTGACGCCGACCGACTTGCCCGAGCCGGTGGTGCCGGCGATCAGCAGGTGGGGCATCTTGGCGAGGTCCGCGATGTAGGGCTCGCCGCCGATGGTCTCGCCCAGCGCCATGGGCAGGATGTGGCCGGACTTCTCGTACTCGGCCGAGGCCAGCAGGGCGCGCAGGTAGACGGTGTCGCGCTTCTGGTTGGGCAGCTCGATGCCGATGGCGTTGCGGCCCTGCACGACCGACACGCGGCAGGCGCGCGCGCTCATCGAACGCGCGATGTCGTCGGCCAGGGCCACGACCCGGGCGCTCTTCACGCCGGCGGCCGGGACCAGTTCGTAAAGGGTGACCACCGGACCCGGGCGGATCTGGTCGATCTGGCCGCGCACGCCGAACTCGGCCAGCACGCTCTCCAGCAGGCGTGCGTTCTGGCGCAGCGCCGCCTCGTCGTGGGCGGCCTGGCGGGCCTTGGGCTGGGACAGCATGTTCAGTTCGGGCAGGTGGAAGCCTTCCTGCTGCACGAACTCGAAGGCGCCCTGGTTCTCGCGGATCTCGCGGTCGGAGCTCTTGGGCAGCTTGACCTCGGCCACCTTCGGCCCGGCCGGCACGGTGTCGGCGAAGTCGTCCTCGTCGTCCGCCTCGTCGATGTCCAGCGGCGCGTCGAACACGGGCGCGAGCTGCGGGCGGGCGGGCGGCTTCGGTGCGGTCTTCGGGATCGGCGCCTTGGCCGCCGGGCGGGCGGCCGGCGCGGCCTTGGCGCGCACCGGGGCGGGCGCCGGGCGAACCTGGCGGGTGCGCAGGCGCTGGGCCAGGGCGGCGACGGCGTTGGCGGCGTTCTTGAAGTCGGCGGGCGTGAGGCTCAGCGCATAGGCGAAGCCCGCGCCGGCGAGGACGAGCAGCAGGATCGCGCCGATCGCGCCCGCGCCCGGCAGCTTCAGGAAGCTGAAGCCCGCGGCGATCAGGTCCAGCAGGCCCGAACCCCAGAAGCCGCCCAGGCCCTTGGCCAGCGGCCACTGCGACGGCGGCGTCGGGCCCGACAGGGCGCCGGCCAGGGCCACCACGGCGGCGAAGGCGACCAGCGCCTTGATGCGCATGCGCATGCGCCGGGCGTCCGGATTGGGGTCGGCGGCCCGGGCCAGGCCGAACAGCACCATGAAGATGGCGGCGATCCAGGCGGCCAGGCCCAGCGACTGCAGGAACAGGTCGGCGACGTTGGCGCCGAAGCCGCCCAGCACGTTCCGGGCCGCGACGCCGGAAGCGGTGTTCCAGCTGGGATCGGCCGCGTCGTAGGTGGCGAAGCTGAGCAGCGCCGCGACGCCAAAAGCCGAGGTCAGGCCGCCGCGGAAGCGCGCGGCCAGCGGCGCGCGCCAGACCCCGCCCGCGGTGTCGATGATCCTCGCGCCGACCATGGCCGCCACGCCCGTCATGCCGCCGTCTCCGAAGTGAAGCTGAACCGCCCCGTTTTGCCCCGAGAAGGTTAAGGCGCGTTTACGAGCGGGCTCCGCCACTGGACGCCGACGCTTGAAGAAGCGCATATCGCGGCCATGACCCAGTACGACGCCGACGTGGTGATCGCGGGCGCGGGCATGGCCGGCGCGACCTTCGCGCTCGCCGCCGCCCACGCGGGCCTGAAGCCGATCCTGGTCGACCCGCTGCCGTTCGAAAGTCAGCTGGCCGAGACCTTCGACGGCCGGGCCTCGGCCATCGCCTATTCCTCCTTCCGCCAGTGGCGGGTGCTGGGCGTGGCCGAGCGGCTCAGCGCCCACGCCGAGCGGATGGACCACATCCTGGTCACCGACGGGCATACGCCGGGCGCCGCGCGCGGGCCGGTCGGGGCCTCGTTCCTGCGTTTCGACGCCGAGGAGATCGCCGACCGGGCCGAGGGCGAGCCGCTGGGCTACATGATCGAGAACCGGCGCATCCGCGCAGGCCTCGCCGAAACGGTGCGTGCGGCCGGCATCGAGGTTTTGGCCCCGGCCGCGGTGGTCGGGGTCGAGGTTGATCAACGTTGCGCCACGGTGCGGCTGAAGGACGGCCGGACCCTGACCGCGCCGCTGGTCGTGGGCGCCGAGGGCCGGGTCTCGCCGGTGCGCGAGGCCGCCGGCATCAACTGCATCGGCTGGGAGTACCGCCAGGGCGGGGTGGTCGCCACCGTGCGCATGGACCGCCCGCACGGCGGCGTGGCGCACGAATATTTCCTGCCCAGCGGCCCGTTCGCCATCCTGCCGCTCACCGAGAACCGCGCCAGCTTGGTGTGGACCGAGCCGAAGGCCCGGGCCGAGGCCCTGCGCCACGCCTCGCCGGAGGCCTTCGACGCGCACCTGCGCCGCCGGTTCGGCGATTTCCTGGGCGGGGTGAAGGTCGAGGGGCCGCGCTTCGTCTATCCGCTGACCCTGTCGCTGGCCGAGCGCATGACCGCGCCGCGCATCGCGCTCCTGGGCGACTCCGCCCACGGGGTGCACCCGATCGCCGGCCAGGGGCTGAACCTGGGCCTGAAGGACGCCGCCGCCTTGGCCGAGGTGCTGGTCGACGCGCTGCGTATCGGCGAGGACCTGGGCTCCGAGGCTGTGCTGGAGCGCTACGCCCGCTGGCGTCGGTTCGACAACGTCATGCTGGCGGCCGCCACCGACGTGTTCAACCGCATGTTCTCCAACGACTTCCCGCTGGTCCGCGCCGCCCGCGGGGTCGGCATGGCGGTGGTCAACCGCATCGGCCCGGCCCGGCGGTTCTTCATGACCGAAGCCGGCGGCGCTGTCGGCGACCTGCCGAAGCTGCTGCGGGGACAGGGGCTGTAATCTTCTCCTCCCCCGTTCCGCTGCGCTTCACGGGACAGTAGAGGGGCTTACCGACAGCCGCCGTCAGGCTGCATGGCGCGGATGCGGGCGGCGTGCTCGGCGACGATGGCCGCGGTCCCGGCCGCTCCGGCCGCCTCCAGCTGGGCGATGGCGGCGTCGGTGGCCTTGGTCATGTCGGTCTTGTATTCGGCCGACAGCTTCAGATCGAGCGCGTCGACCCCGCACGTCCGCTTCGGGTCCTGGTCCGCGTAGTCGACGATCTCCCCGGGCAGGCGCGGCGACGTCTCCGCGGCGGGCCCCGGCAGGCGTCCGCCGCCGCTCGCGCCTCCGCCAGCCGCGCCGCCTCCGCCTGCACCGCCTCCGGCCGACC
>NZ_JACSJI010000014.1 GCF_014349105.1 Caulobacter sp. 17J80-11
GCCCCAGCCCGCGC
This sequence comes from Caulobacter sp. 17J80-11, assembly GCF_014349105.1. Classification (GTDB taxonomy): domain Bacteria; phylum Pseudomonadota; class Alphaproteobacteria; order Caulobacterales; family Caulobacteraceae; genus 17J80-11. Next base: position 15 of record NZ_JACSJI010000014.1, read on the forward strand.
CCGTGTCCGCGCCGACCCCCGCGCCCGTGGTGGTTTCGCCGGCGGTCGGCCCCGCCGCGCCGCCGCAGGCGGACCTGTCGCGCACCGGCGCCATGATCTTCGACAACTCTGCGCCGCCCGCGCCGAGCGCGCCGGCGTCGGCGGGGCAGGGAACGGCCGCCTCGGGCCTGAGCGCCGACGAACAGTTCGCCCTGCGGACGGGCGGCGACGGCGTGCCGGTCGCCCGCGCCTCGGTCCTGCCGCGCCCGGACTGGACCGTGGTGCAGGGCGCGGTCATTCCGGCCGTGCTGGAGACGGCGCTGAATTCCGACACCTCGGGCTACGCCCGGGCCATCGTCAGCCGCGACGTGCGCAGCTTCGACGGCTCGCGGGTGCTCGTACCGCGCGGCAGCCGCCTGATCGGCCAGTACCGCAGCGGCCTCAGCGCCGGCCAGTCGCGCGCCTTCGTGATCTGGAACCGCCTTGTGCGGCCGGACGGGAGCTCGATCCAGCTGGGTTCGCCGGCCATGGACGCCGAGAGCGCCGGCGGCCTCGCCGGGCAGGTCGACCGGCACTACGCCCAGCGCTACGGCGCGGCGGTCCTGCTGTCGCTGGTCTCCGGCCTGACGTCCGGCCTCGGCCGCTCGGGAGACACGGTGGTGGTCGGCGCGGGCGGGGCCCAGAGCGCCGCCGCCGAAGCGCTGCGCGCCGACGCCGCGATCCCGCCCACCGTGCGGGTGCCGCTGGGCACGCCGATCCAGGTGTTCGTCGCCCGCGACCTCGACTTCTCGCCGCAATGAGCCAGGTCGCGCCGCTGGAGGGCGTCTATCTGCGCAGCTACCTGCGGCCGTTCGCGCCGTGGCTGGAGCGGGACGACGTCACCGAGATCCTGGTCAACGCGCCGGGCGAGATCTGGGTCGAGATCGCCGGCCAGGGCGGCATGCGCCGCGTCGAGGCGCCCGAGGTGGACGACCGCCTGCTGGAGCGGCTGGCGGCCCAGGTCGCGCGCTACACCCACCAGGGCGTCAATCGCGAGAACCCGCTGCTGGCCGCCGTCCTGCCGGGCGGGGAGCGGGTCCAGATGGTCGGGCCGCCCGCCACCCGCGCCGGCTGGGCGCTGGCCATCCGCCGCCACGTGGCCGCCGAGGTGCCGTTGGAGGCGTTCGAACCGCCGGCCGACGCCGCAGGCGGCGACGGGCTCCCGGCGGACGTCGATCCGCGGAGCGCGCCGCTGGCCTGGCTGCGGGCGGCCGTGCGGGCGCGCAAGACCGTGCTGATCTCCGGCGGCACCTCCTCCGGCAAGACCACCTTCCTGAACAGCCTGCTGAGGCTGGTGCCGGCGGAAGAGCGGGTGGTGCTGGTCGAGGACACGCCGGAGATCGCCGTGGGCCAGCCGAACGCGGTGGGGCTGGTCGCGGTCAAGGGCGAGCTGGGCGAGGCGCGCGTCGGAGTCGAGGACCTGCTGCAGGCGGCGCTGCGGCTGCGGCCCGACCGGATCATCGTGGGCGAAATCCGCGGGCGCGAGGCCGCCACCTTCCTGCGCGCCATCAACACCGGCCACTCAGGCTCGTTCACCACCGTCCACGCCAACTCGCCCGAGGGCGCTCTGGAGCAGATCGCGCTGATGGTCATGCAGTCGGGGCTGGCGCTCGGCCGGGCCGACACCATCGCCTACGTCACCTCGCTGGTGGACGTGATCGTCCAGCTCCGCCGCGACGGCGGCCGCCGTTACGTCAGCGACCTGCGCGTCCTGCGGGGGTGAGGGTCAGACGGCCAGGCCCGGATCGCCTTCGAGGATTTCCTGCCTGAGTTGGGGGCGCTCGCCCGCCTTCCACAGCGATACGCGATGCGCCACGCGATAGCGCAGGGGGCCGCCGTCGTCCGTTGCGCTGCGTTCGAGCGGGATAGGGATGCAGACGAACTCGGTCTCGAGCTCATCTGGCGACGCCCGCACCGTCGTATAGCCGTGACCGGCGTGATCCACGAACTTGAGGTGCGGCGCCAGTTCCGGGTTACGCGCCGCGCGCGCCTGGTCGGCGTTCCCGGTTTCCTGGAGCAAGAGCGCGGACTTCACGCCGTGCATCAGGGTCATGCCCAGGCTGCACTCCATCGAGCCGTCCGGCTTGTCGTGGATGTAGAGGGCCCGCAGCGGCCGATCCTTAGGCATGGTGAGCTGCTGCACCTCGGCCGCGCCCTGGGCCGAGATCGAGCCGGTGATGAACTCGACGCCGACAGGATCGAAGGCGCGGGGAGGCAGGGTCTTGCTGGGGTAGCCGGCCCAGAAGGAATGCTTGTCGCCGGCCACGACGGTGAAGCCCGTGATCCCTTCCTGCCGGATCATGTCGAAGATCTCGGCGTGCTCGACGCCATAGGCGCCGCTCAGCACGCCGTATCCCGCGCCGGCCGGCCACTGGTCAGCGAACGCCGCCGGCAGGTTCTGGGGGTCGGTGCGCTGGGTGAGCGTGCCGAACGAATGGCCCCAGATCTTCCAGGGGGCCTTCGCGGCGCGCAGACGCTCCTTGAACCAGGCCATCTGCTCGAGGCCGAGATAGGCCTCGGGCGGCGCCTTCACATGCGGATTGGGGAACTCGAGCTCGCCGACGCGGATGGTGGCGGGGGGAGAGCCGCCCGCGTAGGCGCTGGCCTGATCCAGGATCTCCAGCATCGCCTCGGGCATGGCCCCGAACTTGATCTGCGGAAGCCCGCTGTAGTCGCCGCCGGGCGACATGAACGAGCGGTTGTCGGTCAGGATCATGTCGACGTTCCGGCCGTACCGGAACGCCCGCTTGATCTGCAGCGCGTTGATGGCGGCCAGGTTGTCCGGGTCCTGCCCGAGGCCGCGCGCGTCCAGCGTCCCGAGCGGCTTGTTGGCCACGCTCGGCGCCTCGAAGGCGTCGCCGCTGCCGGGCTTGCGGACCCGGGCCGGCTGATACTCGTACCAGGCCTGACTGGCCGCGACCTTGAGCTTCTGGGCCGAGCGGACCTCGGCGCCCACAGGTTGCTGGGTCTGGAAGGCGCGCCAGCTGAATTCGTGGTTGTCCCAGACGGGCACGAACGGCCACTGGGCGCGGGCCTCCTGCAGGTCCGGGTCGAGCAGATAGCCGCGATAGGCGGTGCGGTAGTCGTCCAGGTCGGTCGGGATGTGGAAGGCGCCGACCTTCTCGCCGTTCGGATAGCGCACGATGTCGCGCAGGCGCCGGCCCCGCTCCATGCCGCCCGGCCGCTCCTCGGGATACCAGACCAGCTCGTAGATGAAGTCGCCCAGGTGCAGGACGAAGCCCAGCTGCTCCTCGCGCGGCCGGCGGGCGTCCTCGTGCAGCATGCGCCGGTAGGCGTTCATGGCGCCCTGGGTGACGTCCTGGCAGCTGACGAAGGCGAAGCGGACCGGCCGGTCGTCGCCGTCGGCCGGCGCCGTCAGGGTGCGGCCGACCCGGCTGGTGTTCCCCGCCTCGTCGACGAAGCGATACCAGTATTCCCGCGCGGGCTTCAGCCCGGCCGCCAGAAAGCGGCAGGTCCAGTCCGTCGCCGCGGTGACCGCGACCTGGCCGCGCGCGACCGGTTTGCGGAACTGCGGATCGCTCGCGACCTCGACCGTCAGCCGGTGCGCGGCGACGCCGTCGTCCGGGGCGCGCCGCGTCCACAGGATCACGCTGTCCGGACGCGGATCGCCCGAGGCGACGCCCTGCGGATAGAGGTCGCGACGCTCGGCGCGCGCCACGACCTTCGCCTGGGCGGAGGTCCCCCCGAACGCCAGCGCCGCGCCCAGCGCCGCGGCCTGGGCGGCGAAGGCTCGCCGCGACAGTCCACTCTTATCCATGGTCGCCCCCGCCCGGACACACCGCTTCCTGTCGAGCGGTCGCTCCATCGTTCCCGACTTTCGCCCCCGGGCCGCAAGTTAACTTTCGTTCAGGCGGGCGGCGGGCTGCGAACCATCCGGGTTCGGATCGAAGGGAGGCGATGGGGGTGTGGAGCACTCGCCGGAATCCTGAGTGGCTTCAGCTCTCTGGTCCACGCAGTGCGGGGCTGGCCTTGGGGCGGTCCGACACGATCGCCTACGTCACCTCGCTCGTGGAGGTGATCGTCCAGTTCCGCCCCGACCGTGGCCGCCGCCAGCTCAGCAAGTTGCGGGTGCGGGGTGAGCGTGGGGGGCGCTTCCGCGGGGCCTTTAGGGATTGCGCTTCTCGCTCTGGGCGATCAATTGGTCGAACTCCTTGATGTGCCGTTTGAGCATGACGATTGCGCCTGCGCTGACGTTCTCGCCGTCCGAGTGCATTTGCATGCTCCCGGCTTCGAAGCGGTCGAGCTGGGTGATCAGCAGGTCCCGCAAATAGCGCCAGCGTTCGCGGATTTCGGCCGGAGTTTCCATGCCTCGATGATATGGGCTCGCGCGCTTAGGCGCCATGCTTGTCGACGGCCGCGTACTTCAAACTGAAACCCTACCCACCTGTACATTGCGTAATCGGCGGCCGTCGCGCCTTGCGTTTGCCCCGTGTGCGCGCGCATCGCAGCCGCTAAAGGGGCGCACTTTCAACGTTGAATTGTGCGTATTTCAGGCTTGCAAAAGATTTTCCTCGCGCTCGCCGGCCCGTTATGAGATTATCCTGTTATCGAATGTCGTTTTTGGTTCGGTTGCTCTTCACGCTTGTTCTTCGGATCGAGCCCGGGCCTACCTATCCCTCTCCGAAAATTTGATCTCTCGCGCCGTATATGGCGCGCGAAAACTCACACCTAAAAGGTATTCCTATGACGACCGGTACTGTGAAGTGGTTCAACTCCACCAAGGGCTTCGGCTTCATTCAACCTGACCAGGGCGGCGCGGACGTGTTCGTGCACATCAGCGCCGTGGAACGCGCGGGCCTCGGCTCGCTGCATGACGGTCAGAAGATCGGCTACGAAGTCGAACGTGATCAGCGCAGCGGCAAGATGTCCGCTGGCCAGCTGCAAGCGGCATAAGGGTTTAGGGCGCCGGGGAAGGGGAGCTCCCTTCCCTGGCTCCCCCCCACCATGACCCTTTCGACCATCGAACGTGCTTTTGAGCTGGCGCGCTCTGGCCAGGTCGCAAACCTGCCCAGCCTGAAGCGCCGGTTGAAGTTTGACGGCTATCGCGCCGTGGACGCCTTGCTTGCGCCACGCGCGCTCAGCGGCCACCTGGAAGCCATTTGCTCAGCCACGTTCAAGGCTCGCTAGTCTCCATTTCTCGTCAAGTCGACCAACTAAGAGCGCTAAGCAGCGCTCGGTTAGGCTGGAGCAAAATGTCGTTCACCACTGTCATTCGACCCCGCCGGCGCACCTTCGCCAACGCGCCCAGCAAACCTTCTGTCGAACCCAGCGGCAGAGCCGTGGTGCGTCCGATCCTGCATCTCAAGCCGGTGTCTGGCGCGTAGCACTCGCAACGAGTCACGCTGACCCAGGGGGCGCCAGCCATTGCGCATCGAATGGCTCGCGCTGGTGCAGCAGTAGGCGACTCCTAGGCTGAACCCGCGCCAGCGCCCCGGCGATGAGCGCGATCTCGGTCCAGCTGCGTTGCGGGTCAGGACCGCGGTAGCGGACCTGATCCGGGACGCCCTGAGGCGGCCGGGCCGGCAGTTGGGCGCACGGCAGAGCCTTCGCCGTCGCCCCGCTCAGGCCGCCGGTCCGAGCAATCCGGCGACCGCCGCCAGCAGAACGTCCATCGAGGGCGTTGTCAGGGGAATTCCGTTCTGCTGCCCGCAGGTGGCAGCGGCGCCACTCGAGACCCGTTACGGGTCTGAGTGGCGGTGAGAGAGTCCGTCGAACTAGCGTCCGTGGTGATCCGCAGGGGTCAATAAGTCGCTTGTAAACAAGGCCATTGCGCCGAACTGTCCATATCTGTCCGCATCGATCTGCGGCAAGCGCCCTAAATCTCTTAGGGCAAATTTTAGGGCGTTCGGGCTTGAGTGGGTGTTCCGGACGGGCGTAAAGCTTGGCCATGCGCGCCATCAATCGCCTTACTGCTCGGACAGTAGCCACGATCACGAAGAAGGGGCTGCACGCTGACGGTCTCGGCCTCTACCTGCGGGTCGATTCCGGGAAGCGCTGGGTCTTCATCTTCCAGTGGGAGGGGGCGCGGAAGGAGATGGGGCTAGGCTCCGCAGCGACCGTTTCCCTCGCAGAAGCCCGACAGTTGGCGCGGGACGCGCACGAACTGCGGAAGGCGGGAAAGAATCCCATCGAGGAGCGGCGCAAGGAGAAGGTTGCCCCGAAGACGTTCGGGGAGGTGGCGGAAGCGTTGCTGGACGACATTGAAGGCGGGTGGCGGAATGCGAAGCACCGCCAGCAGTGGCGCAATACCCTTCGCACCTACGCCACGACGTTCTGGAACGTGCCTGTGGACGCAGTCACCACCGATCAAGTGCTAAGGGCGTTGAAGCCTCTCTGGACTGAAAAGGCGGAAACGGCTCAGCGGTTTCGAGGCCGGGTGGAGCGGGTGCTGGATGCTGCCAAAGCTCAAGGGCTGCGCAGCGGGGAGAACCCGGCCCGATGGCGCGGCCACTTGTCGTTGCTTCTGCCCAAGCCTTCGCGGGTGAGCAGGCCCCACCACGCGGCCCTTCCGTTCGAAGAGATTCAGAGCTTCTTGGGGCGGCTTGGCGCTTTGAGTGCTGTCTCCGCGCGTGCGCTGGAATTCACGATCCTAACCGCAGCGCGTTCGGGCGAAACGCTTGGGGCGAAGTGGTCCGAAATCGATCTAGAGAAGCGGGTCTGGACCGTTCCCGCGGAACGCATGAAGGCTGGTGTTCAGCATCGTGTGCCCCTGACCGACAAGGCTGTGGCGCTGTTGGAAAGCGTTGCTGGGTTGGGCGAGGTGTATGTTTTTCCGGGCTCTAGGCCGGGGAAGCCGCTCTCCAATATGGCGATGGAGATGCTGCTTCGGCGCATGAAGGTAGCCGTGACGGTGCACGGCTTCCGCTCCACGTTCCGCGATTGGGCGGGCGAAACTACTGACTTTCCGAGAGAGACCGCGGAAGCCGCCTTGGCTCACAAGGTGGGTGACGAAGTCGAGCGCGCTTATCGGCGGGGTGACGCCCTAGAGAAGCGTCGCAAGCTAATGGATGCGTGGGCGTCGTATTGCTATGGCGCACAGGAGGCTCCCCTATTGGCTGCCCAGTAGGGCTTCGAGGTCTTCACAGGGAATGAGAGCGCGGCCTGCGACCTTCACGATCCGGAGTTTTCCCTCGTTCCGAAGCTCGTAGAGGGTGGAGCGGCTTAGGCCGATAGCCTTGGCCGCGTCGTTCACCCGATATGCGAGGGGGCGGGGCGACCCGCTCATGTGATGCAGCTTCTCCATCGAGCGCCCCTTACTTCTTCAGCTCGAAGCGGAAAGCCATGACGGTGCCGTCCTCGTAGAATGCCGCCTCGTCAGGGCGGCTGTTCCAGCCTCGGGCTTCGAACTCCATGCTGGTTTTGATCGCGCCTTGGATGGTCTCGATGTAGGCGCGCTTTTGAAGGTGCTTGTCATTGTAGGCGCGGGCGAACGCTTCGGTTTGCTTCCGCACTTCCGAGGGTTTCTTTCCCTCGCCGGTTAGGCGTCGAACCATGATGGCCACGACGTATTGCGCCGTCCATGACGCGCATTCGGCGGGGATCAGGCACAGCGGCTCCAGAGTGGCCGGGTCAAAGTAGCACTCGGCCCAGCCTAGCTTTCGCTCGACGGTCGGGTGGTAGGGGTAGGGGTTCGCTCTGGTTCGTTTGGTGTTTTTCGGCGGCATTGCCTTGCTCCTGAAATGCAAAAAGCCAAGGGAGTTATCCCTCGGCCCGCGGTCGTTAGTAGTTTTGTCCAGTTTCTGATTAGTAGTTTTCTTTGATCTTTTACGTCATCACTTGTATTCCGTCGCGCTCCCGGCCCGTGTCGGCCGCGTCGGTGAATTGGCGCATGACGGGCCTGCTGTCAACTCGGCCGCGACTGCTTTGCGCAGATAAGTTTTATTAGTCGTTTGTATTCTTCGGGCCGCGTTTGGGGTGGCGCAGCATCTGCGGCTCTGGCGGGTGGTTTTGCTGGTCATTTGCGCTAAGCTCGGCGTGTCGGAGGGGGCTCATGCAGCGCACTTGGCTATTTCAGGGAAACCCGGAGCGGTTCGATCTGACGGGCTTCTTTGCGTCTAAGCCCGCTGAAACCGACTGGTCGGTGAGCCGCTACAAGGACGAGATTGCAGTCGGGGATCGCGTGTTCATTTGGCGCTCGGGGAACAGCAAAGCCGAGCCCGGTGGCGTGATCGCGGAGGCGGTCGTGTTGGAGGGGCCGCGGTTGAAGGCGGACTCCGGTCCTGCGCAATGGTGGCGCAGCCCGACAGAGGGCGACGACGTCAAGTTGCGCGCGCGCCTTGGCATTCGGCGGATCGTCGGAAAGAAGACGATGATCAAGCGCGACTGGCTGAAGGGCGATCCGGCTTTCCATGATCACCTGATCATGCAGATGCCGAACCACACGACGTTCAAGGTCGAGGGGGCGCATCTAGAGCGGTTGGATCGGCTCTGGGCGAATGTCGGAAGTGATTGGACCTATGCCGAATGCGTCGCGGGGCTCTGGGCCTACGTCGAGACGCATGGTGGTCCTATCTCCGAGCTTCCGGGCTCCACCGTTGCAAACGTTGCAATGCTCATCGGGCGTCCGGTGTCGGGGGTCTACAACAGGGTGATGAACTACCGCTCCCTTGATCCCCGTGATGCGCGCAAGGGGTTCGACGGTGGAGGCGATCAAGCTGAATTCGTCTGGGACGAGTTCTATGACGTTGCCGGGGCCGAGCTACGCGCCGCCGCCGTGAGGGCCGAGTTCGCCCGTCTGTGGGGTTCTGCCGATCCTGTCCCGGTGGACGAGGGCCTGCTTCGGAAGCGGGTCGAGGAAGAGGCGGAGGAGCTGGCCGTCAGTCTTTCGCTTGAGGACCTTTTGAACCGCTACGGTGCTTCTAAGGGTAAGCGCGGCAGGAAGCCCGCTAGTCGAACTGCGAAGACGCGCTCTTATGAGCGAGACCCCCTAGTCGGTGCGATTGCGCGGCGTCGGTCCGGCTTCACCTGCGAGGTTTCGGGTTGCTCAATCCCGCTATTTATCGGAACCGATGGCGTGCCCTACGTTGAGGTGCACCACATTCGGACCTTGGCCGATGGAGGCGAGGACACGCCTGAAAACGTCGCCTGCCTCTGTCCTGCGCACCACCGGGAAATCCATTTTGGGAAGGCTGCTGCGGTTCTGACGGCGGCTTTGAGAAAGCTGCGTGGCTTGCCGGACGAGTGCCCTGAAATGGCGGCCTGACCTGCCCCTATTGCAAACGTTGCATCCTGCGGGGATGCGAGGGGAATGGTGGGGTAAAGTTGGCCTGAGCGAGATTACCTTTGCCCCTCTCGGGGGAGGGCTCAACCCCTTTATCCGTAAGGGTTTGTTCTGGATTATGGGTGTCTCTTTCCAGTGATATTTCGTTCGCCAGTCTGTCGAAGATTTCTCGACTATGCGCTGACTATGCGGGGCGGCTGAGCTTCGGTTTTCTGGAAATGCGTAGCCATCACGGCTCAAGAATGAGCCGCGACGGTATGTGCGTTCGTAATGCAATGGTCTCGGGATCGGTCCGTTTCGGGATTCTACAGTGCGGTCGAGTGCCGAGGCCGGTTCTCGCGCTAGCGCGAGGTTGGCTCGATTGAGCGGAGCGGGATGAATTCGTGGCTCCAGACGACGTTCTCACCGCTCGTCAGGTCCGTTTCCTTTGAGCAGTAGCGGACCCAGCCTTCAGCGTCGTGAAGGGGATCGATCCTCAGGGAGCCGTTCTCAATCAGCCTCCCAAATTCGGCCTGATACTCCCGCACAACCCCATCGAAGCCCCACCGGGCGATGTCGTCTTCTGGGAGGCGGATGAGGCCATGATAGTGCGGGTGCCCGTCTCGAAACTTCTCAGGGGCGACCTGAAGGTGAAGGCGGCTCTCTGGGGGCTTTTGATAAAACCGACCGCCTAGTCGGCGTTGATCGATGCGGCGGGCGAGTTCTCGAATTGTGTCGCGGGACGCTTGGGGGCTGATGTAATTTCTATTGAATACGATAGATATTGCTGCGGGATTGGGTGTGAACCACTCCACGAAGCCCGAAGTGAGGCTCTGTTTATTCAGTGTTGTAACTCATAATGTATCTTTGACTCGCGGTTTACGCGCGAGGTTTACTGGTCAATTTTTCGCATTTGACCACGTATTCGCGAAAATGTCAATATCTCCGCCGCGGTTTGCTAGAATTCGCGGTGCAAATACTGCAAGATTTTTGATCGCGTTTAGACCTTCCCCAGAAAAGGGGGGTGGGGCCGAGATTGCTGGGGTTCGGCTGTCGCGCAGCGCGGTGAAGGGCTGGTTGCCGCCGTACACGGCGAAGGGCATCAAGGCTCTCGCAAGGATTGAGAGGCGACATGCCCAAGCCAACGAAGGCCGTCCAGTCGGCGACGCTTCCGCAGTACCAAATGTCGCCTGCATTCATGGAGCGCTTCATTGATGCTGCCCATTCGGAAAACGCCGAAATCGAGCGCTCGCAAAACGCAAAAGGCATAAAGTTGGTTGATGGGTCGGAGATTTCCGCCGACTCTCTTGACTATTTCTTGGATAAAAAGGCCGAAATGGAGGCCGAGTTTTTATCTGATCTAACAGATGAGATTGGCTCTACCAAGGCTGTGTGGTTTTGCGACGTTATCGCGAAGGACTGGTACGACGGAAAAGGGTTGCGAAATGGACCCAGAGTTCTTGATGTAAAGCTCAGTGTCCGCGAATGGCTTGTTAGCCGTTTGCGGAGCGGTGCGTCTCTCGGTGACGTTGTCGTACATCCAGAGATAAACTGTAGCGCCAATCCAACATTATCTTCTGATGAGGTGGATAAAATCCTTTATGTGAATCACCGCATGTTGATCAAGCATGTGGAGGCATGGAAAGATGTTCATGAGAATGCCCAGTTTATCAGCGACGACGATATATTCTTGCGTCGCGGTCTTTGCCTCACAGGTCCGATTGACACCAGCCTCCCGTATAAGGAGTGGGACTACGTCAATTCGTACTCAATCGCCTTTAGCGCGCCAGAGAAATTCGCGCAGATGACCCGGGGCGGTACTCCTGCAATCGTGAACGGTGATCTTCACCTTTTCGACCACCGGGTGCTCTTCTTCTCCCCATTCGTTCCGGGCATGGCTGTGGGGCAGTTGGAGTTCGGTGTGATCCCGGGGCGGTCGCCGGAGCCAATCAAGCACCAAGGCGAACACGGGGGAATTCAGGAGTACGTCATTGGTGAGCGGCCCGACTGACCCCGCGCTCGAAGGTGGGGTGAAGGTGGTGGGGGCTCGTGGCCGCGCGTTCCCTTGAGTTGAAGTGGGGCCGGTCCTACCGTCACGGTTGGGCGTGAGTCGCCTGCTACCTCTTCCTCTCAACGCGAGAGCGGCACATGTCCGGCAAGCGCATTGGCGTCACGTTCGCTGATCAGTTTGGGATTCCAGAAGACTGGCTGAAACAGAAGGGCGTTTTCAATCCGACCTTGGATTTTGACGCTCCCCTCTACATTGACCCCTTTTTGCTCCCGGACAGCAGGCAGAAAGAGTTTTCATCCTGCGCTTTTGAGGCATACGAGGCCCACTTCGCCGAAATCCACCGGCTTCTGATGCTCTCGGTTCAGCCCGGCGATAAGGCGTGGGCTGCCGCGCTGAAGCGATTTCGCTTTCGGGAATCCGCGGGGATGGGCGGCACCTGCCTCGGATATACGAAGCACGGCACGAAGGGGCGCGGGTGGGGGCCTGTGCTTTCGGGGCGGGCGCTCCATTGGGCGAAGGGCGTAATCGACCTAGGCGTCAAAGACCCGGAAATGTTCTCGTCAATGTCGCTGTTTGAGGACGGGGTTGGCCCTGACTTGATCAGCGATATGGTCACGAATATCGCGCTCGAATGCATTTTGAAATTCAATGACCGCATATATCGCGAGCTTGAGGCTGAGCTTGGGATTTCAATTGGCAGGGATGCCTATCAGCTAAATTCGTTCTCTGCCGAACTTCCAAAGAACCCATTCTCCAATACGGGTGATCCTGTCATCCTAGTCGCGGATGATGTGCTCAAGTTCCTTCCACTAATGGAAGACCCTCGCCAACTCCCAAAGTTGATCCAGCACAACGAACAACTTCGCGATAGGGTCAACAATCATATCGGCGAAATATTCAAAATTCGCACCAAGAGGGAGCGTGATGCGATCCGGCGGAGGGCAATGGTCGACGCAAATGCGTTTCAGACCTTGCTTGATCTGCTGAAAATCTTGGAAAAAGCCCCTTACGACATATACAAGGACCCGCAGGGCCTTGTGCAGTGGAGTTCGATTGCAAAGGACTATGCCTCGGTCTTCGACTTGAAGATCGACGACGATCAGGCGTTGCCGCGAATTGAGCGCATTGATCGCGTGTGCGGAGCCATCATCCAGCAATTTACCGAGTTGGTTGAGGATCGACGGCTGTGGCGCGTGTTCTATGTTGATGGCAAGCCGCGCCACGAGCGGTTTGCCCAGCTTCTGTTCCTCGCAATTGCTGTTTCTTATTGCGATGCGAATGGGCTGGACATTTCTCCAGAGTCCGATGCCGGTGCGGGGCCGGTGGATTTCAAATTCTCGGTCGGTTCAGAGAGGGTGTTGGTTGAGATAAAGCTCTCAACAAATAGCAGCGTTGTGTCGGGATATACAAAACAACTTGACGCATACAACAAAGCGGAGCGTGCGAAGCGCGGTCACTACGTGCTTATCGATGTTGGTGAGATTGGGGAAAAATGGGATCGGCTCCGGGAAATAGCGGCTGCAAATCCCGATTTTGCGAAGTACCGAAAGCTGCATCTTGTTGATGGAACGGTCCGGGAGTCCGCAAGTAAGCTAAAGTAACGTTGCCTTACCGATAGATGGTTGGAGCCGGTTATGCCTCGGGAGGTGCATTGGGTCGCCCGGCACGACGGTGATGCCGTCGTCTGGGTGGACATGGCGAAATTCGAGCAGGCTTGGAGCGGGGTGGCGGCGCAGTACGTTGGCAAAGGTGGGCGTGGCCCCACATCCGACAGCTTTTCGAAGTATCGAAAGTTCGGGCAATGGTTCGCCGCTACCGCCCGCCCTGTCGAAATGGCGGAAGTGTTCCTGAATGGCGGGTTTCCGGAGTTTTCAAATGGCCGCCATCGGGTCGCGTGGCTAAGGGATCACGGCCTCCGTGCTTTCCCGCTGGCGACCAATCCTGACCTAGCGGCGGAGTTCACCGAACGCTTTGGCACGGCTATCCGCTCTTCGGTTCTGCTGTAAGAGCAGGGTTCGATTAGGTGGTCCTAGACGGGGATGGTGCGTGGACGAGACGGCGGAGCGGGTGCGGACCCAAGGCCATCGCTCGCTTGAAGAGCGACTTGCTCGTATCGAGGCGCAGACGAAGGAATTCCTCCAATCGGCAAAGGTGCTGATGGAGGAGAGTCCGTCAATTTACAGCACTGACTTCTTTGTGCTTGGTGCGCTTAGGCGGTTGCTTGCTGTTTCGGCGGGATTTCAGTCGCTTATCCGATCGCGCAATTTTCTCTGCGCGGCACCGCTTCTCAGGATGCAGATCGATACGGGCATGCGTGTTTATGCGTTGTCGCTCGTTGAGCGCCCGGACCGCGTTTGCGACGCGATATTCGATGGTAAGCCGCTGAATAAGGTAAAGGACCGGGAGGGCGTCTTCCTCAGTGACGCCTATCTCGTTAGGCGTCTGGGTAAGCAATATCCTTGGATTGTTGAGGTGTACAAACAGGCGTCTGGATTTGTACACTTATCTGAGCGCCATTTTTACGCTGCAATACACTCGACTAACGATGTCGAGCGCGAGGTTCGATTCCGTATTTCGGAAACTGATGGTGATAGACATGAGTCGGAGTACTATGATGTCGTGGACGCATTCTTCGCGGCCACGAAAGTCTCCGGGATGGTGATCTGCACCTATCTTGCTTCTAAGGCGCGCCCTGCCGAGGTCTCGGCTCCGTAGCGAACCAATTTTCTAGGCGAGCGTACCTCTGTCATCTCGGCTTCGCGTGTGACCTTGCCATCATCTCGCAAAGGTAGTGATGTGCAGCTTCCGGTTTCGCTTGCTCGGGGAGGGCGCGCATGTGGAAGCTTGGAGTTCTCGTCGGTGTCCTGCTGCTAGGCGTACCGGCTGCACCAGCCGTAGCGCATCCGGGTGGCCTCAACAGCGAGGGCTGCCACAACAACAGGAAGACCGGTGACTACCATTGTCACCGTAAGCCTGCGGCGCAGCCTGCTTCGTCGTCCTCGCAATCGTCCTCTAGCCGCTCTGGGGGTGGAAGCCGCCCTTACGCGAACTGTGCGGCTGCTAGGGCTGCTGGCGCTGCTCCTGTCTATCGCGGCGATCCGGGCTACGGGCCGCACCTTGATCGGGACAATGACGGCATCGGGTGCGAGTGAGGGGAGGTAGGCTATGCGTGTGGTGGCTCTTGTGTTGAGCGTGCTGGCTTTGGGATGCGCTTCGGTGCCTTCAGCAGCGCAGGTCGGGAACGTCCCGACAGACGAGCAGCTACTTGCCGCGTGGGACTCCGCCAACTCCAAGTGTCGGGGCTCGTCTGACCCGAAGGTGTATGAACGCGCTTGCGAGCAACGCGAGGATTTGTCCGCCAAGCTGGCTAAGCGGGGGTTCTGCTACGGCAAGAAGACGGACAAAGGGGGCTATGAGGCCAACTGGCACCGCTGCACGCCTGAATCCTGTGGGATCGTCGATTGTTGAGGCGGGTCGCTAGCCTAACGGCGCTCCTGAGCCTCGCCGTCTGCGGCGCGGCGTCTGCTGATCCATGCGCGGCAAAGTTGCCGCCTGCGGGAACCACCGCTCATGGCGAGGTTCGCTATGTCGGCGATGGGGACAGTCTTTGCATCGGGCGCACGTCCAATCCCGCGGAATGGGTCGAGATTCGCTTGGCGGACTTCAACGCCCCGGAGCTAAGCGAGTCGGGGGGCTCGGAGGCCAAGGCTACGCTGGTGCGGCTCGTGATGGGCCGTGATGCGGTCTGTCGAGTCGTGGGCCGTAGCTATGATCGTGCTGTTGCTCAATGCAGCGTAAATGGGCAGCCGGTGGGGGCTCTCATGCGGAGCGCCGGGGTTGCCGAAGGCGGGCGCTGAGCTACGGCGGAGCCGCCGAATGGGGATCACAGAGCGGGGGCGAAAGTGCAATTCACCACTATCGAGCTAATTGAGATTGGTTTGGTCACCACGATGATCGTGGGCGTTGCGGGGCTCGTGCTGAACCGTGTCCTTACCGGTAAGGGTATCGGGGTCCGGAATATTCAATTCGTGGCGGTCGCCACGATAGTGCCGGGCCTCATTTTGCTGACGATGATGGGTAAAATCGGCGGCGAGACCACGGCAGCGATTTTCAGCGCCACAGTCGGCTATCTCTTTGCGCAGATAGCGAAGTTTGATGAGCGCGAGTAGGTGTTCCGGCCTAGCGCAGGCAGCGAGGGTTTGGTGTGGAGCATCTGATCCAGAAGCTTAGGCAGTTTCGCGACGAGCGTAACTGGCAGCAGTTCCATACGTCGAAGGACTTGGCCGTTTCGGTGAGTATCGAAGCGGCGGAGCTGTTGGAGCTGTTTCAGTGGCGCTCCGAAGCCGAGCCTGACACGCCTGATCTGATTGAACGCGCTCGCGGGGAGGCGGCTGACGTTTTCCTGTACCTCCTCCTGCTTTGCGACGGGCTCGGGATCGACCTTGAGGCTGCCGCTGTGGCGAAGATCGCGAAGAACGAGGAGCGGTTCCCAGTCAGCAAGTCGTTTGGTGTCGCGAAGCCGGGAAACGAGCTGTGATGATCGCCGCCGAAGACTTCGCCGTGCTCGTGAAGTGGAAGAACGCGCCATCATATGCCTTTGGGCGGGTGGGCGAAGTTGGCGTCGTTTCAGACGACGAGAAAGAAGCGTTCTGGCGGGTCTATAGCGCGCTTATGGCCGCTGCGGAGCATGCCAAAGATATTCACGGCGATGCCGCGCGCCTTTCCGTGAAGCGGATGAATTACTCGCGCGTGCGCGGGTCTCGGGGGCATCGTCCTAAGGACCTCTGGGCGTCGATTTGCGCCGAAGGTGCAGAGGTCTTCGAGGGCAAGCCTCAAGTCTATGCGATCGCGTCGCACCGGGGGCTTGAGGTCGGATTTGCGGCCTCGATTAGCGAAGACGACTACTTTGATGACGCCTCCAAGGAGCGAAATAGGGCTGTAATCCCCTTCATCAACGCGAAGCTCCCGTCGCCCACCGAGTCGTTGACCGCAGCTCTTGATGCGCGGCTGACGGCTGATGGTGACTGGCACTTCAACAGCAAGACCCGGTTGGTTCCGGGGCAAGCTGGCTTTGGCGAGTTCTCTTCCGCCGCACAGCTATTCGCGCATTTGAAGGCGAAGGGTGATGAGGCTGGCGGAGGCGTGATTTGCCGCTTCTATCCGGCCACCGATCTCCATGACCTTGACCTCAAGGCTCAGTTCGCTGCAGCTCTGGATGTGTTCGCCCCATTGCTGGCCCGTTGCGCCCCCACTCCGTGGGACATTCAGGTGCGGCAAGAGCAGGCAGGCGTCAGCGCCGCAGGCGACGCCATCATTGTCGAGCCGGATAGCGAAGAGGACGGGCGAAAGAGGGTGCTCGCGGAGATCGCTCGTCGGCAGGGGCAAAAGGCGTTCCGAAACGGCTTGATTGACGCTTATGGGGGAGCGTGCGCGATCTCAGGGACGGCTGTGCTTGATGTCCTTCAGGCCGCCCATATCAGCCCGTATAACGGGCCGAAGACCAACCATGTCAGCAACGGGCTTCTTCTCCGGGCTGACTTGCACACGCTCTTCGACCTGAAGCTGCTCACGATCAATCCCAACACCATGCGGGTCTCAGTTTCGCCGCTACTGCACGGAACGCCTTACGGGGAGTTCCACGACTTGGCGCTCCGGACCCCTGACAACGCTGGTCAAAAGCCCAGCACCGCTGCGCTGACCAAGCACTTTGCAACGGCTGTTGGTGGCAAGTGACCTATCGTTGAGCGGCAGTTGCCTTTGAGCGCGGAAAGCGAAATTTGAACCCGCGGCCATGTGCTTCTTCGTGGCAATCGAAGCATAGCGTTACGCCGTTGTTGAGGTCGTAGCGAAGTTCAGGGTGCTCTTTCCAACGCTTGATGTGATGTGCATGCAGGTGGGTCTGCGAGCCGCATTTCACACAACGCCAACCGTCTCGGCTTTTTACCGCGCGGACCCATGCTTTTGCGCGATAGCGATTCCGATCTGGATCAACCGTAGGCTGGCCACCCTTCCAGTTCGGATTGTCCGCTCCAAGAAAGCGGTCCTTTTTCGCTGTCGACATTTTTTGGCGGGCGTCGTCCGTCGCTCGGGTGTGGCCTTTTTCCGAGCCGCGTGACCGGCGCTCGATGCCGTGGCGTTCAAGCCAAGTGCACACAATGCGAGGAGAGCATCCGATCAGTGCTGCGATCTCAGGCGTGCTCTTGCGTTCGGTGATGTAGCGAGCCTTCAGCCACTCAACGTCATCGAGCAATGGGTTGTGCGGTTCCCCCGTGCCGCGCAGTGTGACGCCAGCGTTGTGCAGATACCGGAGCAGCGTGCGGTAGGGCACGTTGAGCCGCTGTCCAATTTGGCGCGAGGTCAGTCCCTCCACCGTGTAGAGGCGGACGAGTTCGGCGATATCGACGTTGTGGCGCATCGGTAGCGGTTGTGGCTCAGGGGGCCTATTCAACCTGCACAACGCGAATGGGTTTCGAGTCGCCTAGAGCGGATTGAGAAGGGGCTTCCCGAGAGGGCTCGCGCCACCGCTTTGGATCGCTCTTTCGAGCGCGAATGCGGAACTTGGTGAAGGGCAGGCGGCCCATCTAAAGCCAAGCTCCTCCCGGACGTAGTTTCGGGTCTCTCGATCTAGCGACAGTTTGCCTTCAGCGACTTCCCCCAGTCGGTTTCCTAGGCGAGGCAGCACCAGTCGGTCACAGACATAGATGCAGAATTGGTCGCCCGAACGTGCGCCCGAGGCGTGGGACTCCAATCGTCCGTAAGGCCCCTTGGAGGCAGGCGAGGGCGAGAGGCTTCGTCCTGCCATGCCGACGTATAGGAACGCTCCATCCCGACGCCAGACAGTATAGACGAGCGACCCGGTCCTAGGGACGGTCGGGTGTGGCCAATCCGAAAACCAATGGATCGGGCCTTCAAAGAGGTCGCCAAAGGCGGCTTCCCGACTGTTTGGCAAGGAGGGCGGCGCGGCGTCCATACCGCTACGCTAACGGGCTTTCCCTCGAAAGAGGAGGTCGGTCAGGAAATGTCGATCGCGCGCATGCTTTAGGGCGAAATTTAGGGCGCTAGCGCGACCGTTCGCCGTTTTCCCCGCTAAAACAATCGGTTCAGCTCGGGGAATGGCGGTGAGAGAGGGATTCGAACCCTCGATAGAGTTTCCCCTATACACGCGTTCCAGGCGTGCGCCTTCAACCACTCGGCCACCTCACCCCACGTCGCGGCGGAGCTGAGCCCGGCGGCGCGAAGGTCGCGCAATATACTCATGGCGAGGCCGGGGACAAGCCGTGCTTTAGACGAACTTCGCCCACTGGCGCCGGACGGCGCAGGGCCTATGTTCTGCGGCGAATTTCGTCCGTTCCGGAGACCCCGCCATGGCCGCCGACAAGCTGCTCGACATGCCGACCCGCGAGAGCGCCCTGCCGGGCCGCGCCGAGCCGATCCGCACCGACGAGGTGCACTACGTCAACGGCCGGCCGCTGAAAGGCCCGTATCCGGAAGGCTTCGAGACGGCGCTGTTCGGCATGGGCTGCTTCTGGGGCGTGGAGCGGGTGTTCTGGAAGCTGCCCGGGGTGTGGGTGACGGCCGTCGGCTACGCCGGCGGCTTCACGCCCAACCCGACCTACGAGGAGGTCTGCACCGGCCGCACCGGCCACAACGAGGTGGTCGAGGTGGTCTTCAATCCGCACGAGATCACCTACCAGGACCTGCTGAAGGTGTTCTGGGAGAACCACGACCCGACCCAGGGCATGCGCCAGGGCGGCGACGTCGGCACCCAGTACCGCTCGGGAATCTACTACGCGGATGAAGCCCAGAAGGCGGCGGCCGAGGCGTCGAAGGCGGCCTACGAAGAGGCGCTGCAGGCCAAGGGCCTGGGCCCGATCACCACCGAGGTCTTGCCGGCGCCCGAGTTCTACTACGCCGAGGACTACCACCAGGGCTACCTGGCCAAGAACCCGGGCGGCTACTGCGGCATCGGCGGCACCGGCGTGACCTGCCCGATCGGGGTGGGCGTGGAGGCTTAAGTGCGGGTCAGCGCGGTGCGCAGCAGGTCCACCGCCACCGCGCCCTGCTCGCCGTAGACCTTGTCCGGCCAGTCCGGGTCGAGGCGGTCGAGCGTCAGGAACAGGCCCAGGCCCATTTCCTGGGACCACCATTTGCGCCCGCCGCGCATCAGGTCCATCGCCGCCTCGCGTGACATGCTCGCGCCCTTCGGGTCGGACAGCCAGGCGTAGCCGGCCCAGTTGCCGGCGCCCTCGAAGGTCAGGAATACGTCCTCGACCTCGGCGAAGTCGGCGCTCTCGCCGGTGAAGCTGCGGGCGCGGCGGGCGTCGATGGAGGCCAGGGCCTCGGCCGCCAGCCGGCGGGTTTCGGCGAGGTCCCGCGCGGCGGCGGCGCGGTAGAACAGGTCGGTCTCGCGCGCGACGGCGGCGCTGAAGGCCGGATCGCCTCCGAAGCGCTTCTGCACGATGTCGTCGTCGGCGTCCGGCGGCAGCACGCCCTGGGCGGTCAGGGCGTCGAGCCGGCGGCCCAGCGCCGCGACCTGCCGGACGTGGCTGATCTCGTGCACGAAGACGGCATTCAGCAGGGCCGGCGGTCGGCCCCGCAGGGTCTGGGCCCAGACCTGCGGCAGGCCCATGACGAAGAACACCCGCCCGGTGGTGTTCTGGGCCGCGAAGGCCAGCGGCCTGGCGCGCACGGTCTTGCCGTCGGGCAGGCCGACCTCGCCGGAATGCGGCGCGCTCCAGACCTTCAGCTCGCCCTCGCTGGTGCGCACCACGGCGTCCAGCGGCCGGTAGCCGTCAGGCGCGGCCGAGCCCGCCGCCGACAGCCGGTAGGCGCAGGCCGCGTCGAACAGCACGATCTCGGGCGGCGCGGCCGGGGGCAGGTTCAGCCGGGTGTCGCGCACGAGGTCCCAGGCGGCGAGCGCGCCGCGGGTCCAGGCGGCGGTCTCGCCCTCGAACGGGCAGGCGGGCTGGGCCTCGGTCCCGCAGGCGGCCAGCAGGGCGGCGAAGCCGGCCGCGGCGAAGATCAGGGGGCGCGATCGGTCCATCTCCCCTCAACGGTTTCGGACCGCGAACGTGCGAGCTACAAGCACGAGACCCTAGGGGAGGGGATCACAGTGACCTTCGACGAGTTCGACGCCGCCGCCAAAGCCCTGCCTGGCGTCACCTTCGACATCAAGTGGGGAAAGGACCGGGTCTATTCGGTCGGCGACAAGATGTTCGCCGTGGCCGGGCAGCTGGGCGAAGAGGCCCCGCGCTGGTGCATGAAGGTCTCCGACGCCTCGTTCGAGCAGCTGTGCGAGGAAGGCGTGGCCGAGCCGGCGCCCTACCTGGCCCGCAACAAGTGGGTGCTGTTCAGATCTGCGGACGCGATCCCGGCCGATCAGCTGAAAGCCTACCTGGTGAACGCCCACGCCCTGATCGCGGCCAAGCTGTCGAAGAAAGCTCGGCGCGAGCTGGGGATGCTCTGACGAGACCTCCCTTCTCCCCTTGCGGGAGAAGGTGTCCGGCGGAGCCGGACGGATGAGGGGTGTCTGCGCCGAGACTTCAGGACTATGGCGCTTGGTATCGGTCAACGTCAGACGTCGCGCCGGCACCCCTCATCCGACGCGCTCCGCGCGCCACCTTCTCCCGCAAGGGGAGAAGGGGCGTTAAGCCCGCACGGCCTTGGCCGCGTAACACCCGCGCTTGGCGTAGTGCAGGTGGACGTAGGCCGTGTCCGGCCGGGCCAGCATCGGCTCCAGCACCCGCTCCAGCTCCGCGCCGTCGACCAGGTCGGCGTCGACCATCAGGTGCCCGGCGTCGAAGGCGCGCACCGACAGCGGGCGGCGGCGAAGCGCGGCGGGCACGACCCCGACCGCGTCGAAGGCCGCTCCGGTCCCCTCACGCACGAAGATGGCGTGGCGCGAACGGTAGGGCGTGTCGGCCGGCTGGTGCTCGTAGTTCAGCAGCAGGACCGTTTCGCCGGGAGCGGCGTCGTCCAGGGTGATCCGGCACGGGGCGGCGTTCGGCGCGACGACGGCCACGCGGCTGACGCCGAGCGCGGCCAGTTCGGCGTCCGGGCGGCCGATCAGGTGGGCGAAGTCTGCGGCCGGCAGGCCGGTGATGCGGAAGGTCATGGGGAGGCTCCTTTTCGAGGAGCCTCGCGCCAAGCGGGCCGCGCCGCGACCCGGATCTTGTGATCAGCTCAGAGTGACGGAGCGGGTCTTGCCGCCGCGGGCCTCGACCCGCTGCATGATCACCCGGCCCTCGGCCTCGCCGGCGACCGGCTTGACCGGGGCGATCACGAACCAGGCGCCGTCGGGCAGGCCCTGGAAGGCGAAGCCGCCCTTGGCGTCGCAGCGGACCGAGCGGACATAGCGGCTGTAGTCGGCGCCGGCCTCGCCCACCTGGCGGCTGCGCACCTCGCTGACCGTGCGCACGGCCTTGTCCGGCGAGCCGTAGAGGCGCGCCATGCGGGCGCGCGAGTAGGGGGTGTCCGGCGTCAGGCCGACGGCGGCGCCGGCGCAGGTCCAGGCCTTGCCGTCCAGCTGGTAGGCCACCTTGCCCAGGATCACGTTCGAGCCGGCCCCGACCGACCAGGCGAAGTCGTCCGCCTTGAAGGTGTTGGCCGCGGTCGGCGGCGGCGGCGGCGCGGGCGTCACGGTGGCGCAGGCCGACAGGGTCGCGGCGGAGACGGCGAGGAGCAGGAGGCGTTTCATAGCTTAGCCTTAGCAAGTCCCCTCGCGGCTGAAAACGCCTGCGCCGCCGGCCGGTTGCCGCAGGCGGGCGCTTTGGTGAAGGCTGGTCCGCGCTGCGGATATCTGTCACGAGTAGCCCCAAAGCCAAGCTCGCATTCGCAGGCGCAACGTGACCCAGCACAGCTCAGCTCCGCCCCGTACGGAACTCACCCTCCGAGGCCTGATCCTCGGCGCCCTCATCACCGTGGTGTTCACCGCGGCCAACGTCTTCCTCGGCCTGAAGGTCGGCCTGACCTTCGCCTCGTCGATCCCGGCGGCCGTGATCTCCATGGCCATCCTGCGCGGGTTCAAGAACTCGACCATCCAGGAAAACAACATCGTCCAGACCGTCGCTTCGGCGGCGGGCACCCTCTCGTCGGTGATCTTCGTCCTGCCGGGCCTGGTCATCGTCGGCTGGTGGTCGGGCTTCCCGTTCTGGCAGGCCTTCGGGGTCTGCGCGCTGGGCGGCATCCTGGGCGTGATGTACTCGATCCCGCTGCGCCGGGCGCTGGTGACCAATTCCGACCTGCCCTATCCGGAAGGCGTCGCCGCCGCCGAAGTTCTGCAGGTGGGCGCCGGTGAAAAGGCGACCGATCCGGCGTCCGTGGCCGAAAGCAAGGCCGGGGTGAAGGTGATCACCGCCGGCGCGATCGCCGCCGCCGGCGTCGCCCTGACCAAGGCCATGCGCCTGCTGGTCGACGAACCGGCCCGCTTCTTCACCGCGCCGTGGGGCGGGGTGACGGGGGTGCGTCCGGGCTTCTCGCTGGCCCTGATGGGCGTCGGCCACCTGGTCGGCGTGTCGGTCGGCTTCGCCATGCTGGTCGGCCTGGGAGTCGCCTGGCTCTGGGGCGTGCCGCACTACTCCTCGCTCGGCCCGATCACCGACATGGCGGCGGCCGGCGGCGCGGCCTTCCGGGAACACGTGCGCTACGTCGGCGCCGGCGTGATCGGCACGGCCGCGGTGTGGACCCTGCTCAAGCTGGTGAAGCCGGTGGCCGGCGGCCTGGCCTCGGCCATCACCGCCCAGAAGCGCCGCGGCTCCGGCGAGACCCTGGAGCGCACCGAGCAGGACATCCCGATCGGCATCGTCGGCCTGATCAGCCTGCTCAGCCTGATCCCGATCAGCGTGCTGCTGACCGGTTTCGTCCAGGGCGGCGCGCTGGCCTCGATGACCGTGCCGCTGGTGGCCGCCGCCCTGGCCTACATCGTGGTCATCGGCCTGCTGGTCGCCGCCGTGGTCGGCTACATGGCCGGCCTGATCGGTTCGTCCAACAGCCCCCTGTCGGGCATCGGCATCCTGGCCGTGGTCGGCGCCGCCGGCCTGCTGGCCGTCTTCGTCAAGCCGCTGGTCGGCGAGGCCGCCAGCCTGACCCTGATCGCCTTCGCCCTGTTCACCACCGCGGTGGTGTTCACCGTCGGCACCATCGCCAACGACAACCTGCAGGACCTGAAGACCGGCCAGCTGGTCGACGCCACGCCGTGGAAGCAGCAGGTCGCCCTGATCTTCGGCGTGCTGGCCGGCGCGGTGGTGATCCCGCCGGTGCTGGTCGTGCTGGGCCAGGCCTACGGCTACGCCGGGGTGGCGGGGGCGGGCGCCCACGCCCTGCCGGCCCCGCAGGCCAACCTGATCGCCGACCTGGCGCGCGGCATCCTGCGCGGCGACCTGCCGGAGGTGGAGATGCTGACCGGCGTCGCCATCGGCGCCTTCATCATCCTGGTCGACGAGCTGCTGGGTAAGGCCAAGCTGATGCGCCTGCCGCCGCTGGCCGTGGGCCTGGGCGTCTACCTGCCGATGTCCTCGACCCTGTTCGTGGTGATCGGCGCGGTGATCGGCCGGGTGTTCGAAGGCCTGGTCGGCAATAAGCCGTCCGGCGAGATCTCCAAGCGGCTGGGCGTGCTGCTGGCCTCGGGCCTGATCGTCGGCGAGAGCCTGTTCGGCGTGTTCAACGCCGGCATCGTCGCCGCCGCCCAGACCGGCCTGCTGGCGGGCCTGGGCCTGGCCAAGGACGACCCGCGCGCCGAGGCCCCGCTGGCCCCGGCCTTCACCGCGTCGTGGGTGGAGAGCGACCAGGCCATGTACCTGACCACCGGCCTGTTCATCCTGCTGGTGTTCGGCCTCTACGCCTGGACCGCCGCCCAGGGACGCAAGGCGGCCAAGGCCGCCTGACGCCGGTCGGAGCGTAAACGAAGAAGGCCGGGCGGCTCGCGTCGCCCGGCCTTTTTCTTTGCCGTCACGGTCCGAACGGCGCGCCGCGCACGGCGTCATAGGCGGCGTCGAAGGCCGAGAGCGTCTTCCGATCGGGCAGGTCGCAGGGCGCCGGCCGGTCCTCGAAGCACAGGCTGGCGGCGCCGTCGAAGGGCGCCCAGGCCGGCAGGCCCGGGCCGTTGGGATCGCCGGTGCGGGCGAAGTTCACCCAGTAGCCGGCCATGGCGTCGGCTAAGGCCCGGTCGGCCGGGCTCCAGGCCCACGGCTCCTGGTCCAGGTGATCGAACATGTACCAGAGCTCGGCGAAGTGGCTCGCGCCCCAGTCCGCGCGCACCGAGCCGGCCGGGAAGGGCGGGCGGCGGTCGAAGCGGTAGAGCCAGACCGGCGCGCGGCCCTGCTGCAGCCGCGCCCAGGCCCACATGTCCCAGCCGAAGCGCAGGTCGCGCTCCAGATCGACGCGGGCGCGCCGCGCCTCCTCGTCGGTCGTGAACGGATAGGCCTGCGTGATCTGGGGCGGCAGCGGGCCCCAGGCGCGGGTCAGCTTGTCGCCGAAATTGGCGGCGGTGATCTGCGTCACGTCGGTGAGCGCGCGCGCCTCCTCGGCGTTGTAGCCGACCAGCACCGGCACCCGGGCCTGCCGGCCGGCGACGTAGGCGTCGTAGGGCGACAGCGGCAGCACCCGGGGCTCCACCACCGGATGGCTGATCTGGCGCGCCTTTCCCTGCAGCAGCCGCGCGGCGGGCAGGGCGCGCAATTCGGCGAGCGAACCGGCCCCGACCGAGGCGGCGTAGGCTTCTCCTTCCTTCTCGGCCTGGGCCAGCATGTACTGCGGCGCCAGGTTCAGCGGCTCGAACAGGCCGCCGCTCTGGCCGATGGCGCGATGGAACAGGCCCCGGGCGGCGGGCGAGGCGGTCAGCACGGACACCGACATGGCCCCGGCCGATTGGCCGAAGATGGTCACCTGACCCGGGTCGCCGCCGAACGCGGCGATGTTCCTGCGCACCCACTGCAGGGCGGCGACCTGGTCCATCAGGCCATAATTGCCCGAGGCGCCCACGCCGGACTCGCGGCTGAGCTCCGGGTGGGCCAGGAAGCCCAACGGTCCCAGCCGGTAGTTGACGCTGACCACCACCACGCCGCGCGCCGCCAGCCGGTCGCCCCAGTAGAGCGGCAGCGCCGTGGCGCCGTTCGTCCAGCCCCCGCCGTGGATGAACACCATCACCGGCGCGCGCCGGGCGCCGTGCGCCGGCGCCCAGACGTTCAGGTAGAGGCAGTCCTCGTCGACCTTGGGGGCCGGCTCGCCGGGCATGGAGACGCCCTCCTGCAGGCAGGCCGGCGCGAAGGCTCGAGCGTTCCGCACGCTGGTCCAGCGCCGCGCCGGCTGCGGCGGGCGCCAGCGCAGTTCGCCCAGCGGCGGCGCGGCGTAGGGCACGCCAAGCCACGAGGCGATCCCGTCGGCTTCGACGCCGCGCACGCGCCCGGACTCGGTGCGCACGGTCGTCGCCGCCAGCGCCGGGGCAGCGGCCAGCAGCAGGGTCGCGACGACCCCCCAAATCCAATTTCTCATCGAACACGCCTCCCGGACCAAGGCGCCGAGGGTGCCCGGGGCCGGCGCCGCCCGGGAGTGCGCTCCGTCCCAGCCCGGCCGCAGTTCGTCACATACCGGCCGCCACCGTGGACACGCTCGTGCGCGGACGCATACTTGCCGGCCATGAGCGCGTCCGCCGCCGCCCTTCCTCCGCCTGTCCGCCGGTCGCCGTCCGACCGGCGCTGGATCGCGCTCGCCTTCCTCTACTGGCTGGTGGCGGTGACCATGCTGGAGCCCGGCAACGTCGCCGCCGCGCTCGCGGCCGGGCAGCCGCCGGACTGGACGCGCGAAGCGCTGCGCATCGTCTGCGCCGGCCTGCTGGGCGCGTCCGCCACCCCTGTGCTGCTGGTCCTGACCCGCCGGTTCGAGGCCGCGGGGACGGCGCTGAGCGTCGCGCTTCAGGCGGCGGCCGTGCTGGCCCTCGCCTTCGGCCTGGTGGTCGTCTCCTGCCTGCTGGAGGCCTGGGTGCTGGAAGGCCGGGCCCTGCCCTCGATGGCGGGGATCGGGCGCGAGCTGTCGGCCAACTGGCTGCTGGTGACGGTGCTGCTGGGCGGCTTCCTCGGCCTGATCCAGGCGGCCCGCCGCCGGGCGCCCGCGCCGCAGGCCGAAGCCCCGGACTGGCCCACCCACCTGCGGATCAAGGACCGCGCGCGGCTGATCCTGGTGGACCTGGCCGAGGTCGACTGGATCGAGACCCAGGGCAACTACCAGGCGCTGCACGCGGGCGAGGCCGTCCACCTCCTGCGCGACACCTCCGCCGGCCTGCAGGCGCGGCTCGACCCGGCCCGCTTCGTGCGCATCCACCGCCGGGCCGTCGTCGCGATCGACCGCGTGGCCGAGGTGCGCGCAGGGGCCGACGGCGACGCCCTGGTGCGCCTCACCACCGGCGCCGAACTGCGCCTGGCCCGCAGCCGGCGCGAGGAACTGCGCGCGCGGCTGGAGGCGCGGGCGTTCCAATCATGACGTCACCCTCGGGCTTGTCCCGAGGGCCCAGGGTGCAGTTGCCCCAGCCGCTTCAGAGTGTGCGCGACCGCCGACGCTTCGGGGTTCCGGAAGGCTGGGCCCTCGGGACAAGCCCGAGGGTGACGAACCTTGGGGATCAGGGCTTGGCCGGGGCCGCCGCCGGGGCCGTCGACACGAAGGCGCCGGCGTCGCCCGGGAACACCACCGGGCTCTCGTAGCCGTCGGCCGAGACCGCCGAGACGCCGAAGAACCAGTCGTCGATGTTGACGCCCGGCAGGGTCAGGGTGGTCGCGGTCCCGGCCTCGCGGCTGTAGCGCCACTGCGGCTCGGTGGTGCCGCGCCACCAGACCTTGTAGCCGGCCGCGCCGGGCACGGCGGCCCAGCTGACCTTGGTGTCGGGCGTGACCGCGCCCTCGATCTTGACCTGCGACGGCGGGGTCGGGGCCTTGGCCAGCGAGGCCAGGGTCACCGCGTTCAGGCGCGTGACCTGGGCCAGGTAGGGGAAGTCCACGCCGTCGACCGTGTCGCCGTAGGCGATGCCGTTCTCGGTGCGCAGGTTCTGGTGCTGGCGGGTGTAGTTCTCCTGGGCCTCCGTGACCCGCACGGCCGGGAAGCCGGCCTTGAGGAACTCCACCTGGTCGCCGCCGCGGCCGAACCGGTCGGTGCGGTAGACCATCACCACGTCGAAGTTGGTCAGGTACTGGTCGGCCAGGCCGTCCATGTAGCGGGCGATGTTGCGCGAGGGGCTGTCGACCTCGCCGCCGTTGTAGCGGCGCTTGTTCGCCTGCTCGGCCGTCTCCACCGCCTTGGTGCCTTCCGAGAACACCCGCACGTGGGTGTTGTCGGTCACCCCGCTCTGGCCGTGGCTGTTGCCGACGATGTCGTTGTTGAGGTTGGCCTGGACCTGCCAGCCCTGCGCCCTGGCGTAGTCGGCCAGCACCTTGCCGCCCAGCAGGCCCTGCTCCTCGCCGGACAGGGCGGCGTAGACGATGGTGGCCGGGAACTTGTGCTTGGACAGCACGCGGGCGGTCTCGATCACCGCCGCCACGCCCGAGGCGTCGTCGTTGGCGCCGGGCGCGTCGCTCTTGAAATCCATCACGTCGGTGACGCGCGAATCGAGGTGGCCGGTGATGACGATCACCCGCTCCGGATCGGTGGTCCCGCGCTGGATGGCGACGATGTCCATCACCTCGGTCGGGTTCGGCACCCGGTTGTTGGTGAACACCTGCGAGGGCGTGACCACCTCCAGGCAGCCGCCGCACTCGGCCGAGATCGCGCCGAACTCCTTCTGCACCCAGCGCCGCGCCGCGCCGATCCCGCGCTTGTCCGACTTGGTGTCCGACAGGGTGTGGCGGGTGCCGAACGAGACCATCTTCTCGATGTCGGCCTTCAGGCGCTCGGCCCGCACCTGGGCGGCGATGTCGCGCAGCTCGGCCTGTTCGGAGACCGGCGAGACCGGTTCGGCGGCGAGGGCGGGCGCGGCCAGCAGGGCGGCGGCGAGGACGGCGAGCGAGACGCGGCGCATGGGGCGAACCTGTTCGTGCTTATGCGGCCGGCACTTTGTCGTCCCAGGTCAAGGTGGGCAAGCCGGCCACGCTTCGCGCGCGTCACGAAAAGGTCGCGGGGCGCGCACTGGCGGAAATCGGCGTTAGCGGGTATAGGCCGCGCGACTTTCCTCCCCACCTTGTCGCCCGATCCGTGCGGCTCCGTCCGGAAGCCCTTTCGTTCGCATGAACCTCCGCAACATCGCCATCATCGCCCACGTCGACCATGGCAAGACCACCCTGGTCGACCAGCTTCTGGCCCAGTCGGGCGTGTTCCGCGCCAACGAGGCGACGGTCGAGCGCGCCATGGACTCCAACGACCAGGAGCGTGAGCGCGGCATCACCATTCTCGCCAAGTGCACCTCCGTTCTGTGGAACGGCAAGGCCGGCGAGACCCGCGTCAACATCATCGACACCCCCGGCCACGCCGACTTCGGCGGCGAGGTCGAGCGCATCCTCGGCATGGTGGACGGCTGCGTCCTGCTGGTGGACGCCGAAGAAGGCGTCATGCCCCAGACCAAGTTCGTGCTGGGCAAGGCGCTGAAGATGGGCCTGCGCCCGATCCTGTGCCTGAACAAGGTCGACCGCGCCCACGCCGATCCGGACCGCGTGCTGAACGACGCCTTCGACCTGTTCGCCTCGATGGGCGCGACGGACGAGCAGCTCGACTTCCCGCACATCTACGCCTCGGGCAAGAACGGCTGGGCGACGCTCGACATGAGCAAGCCCAACGACAACCTGGCCCCGCTGTTCGACCTGATCGTCGACCACGTGCCGGCGCCGTCCGCCCAGGCCCGCACCGAAGAGCCGTTCCAGATGCTGTCGGTGCTGATCGAAAGCGACCCGTTCCTGGGCCGTCTGCTGACCGGCCGGATCCACGCGGGCAAGGCCATCCCCGGCATGCCCATCCACGCCCTGGACCGCGACGGCAAGATCATCGAGCGCGGCCGCATCACCAAGGTGCTGGCCTTCCGCGGCCTGAAGCGCCAGCCGATCGACGAGGGCTCGGAAGCGGGCGACATCGTCGCCATCGCCGGCCTGTCGAAGGCCACCGTGGCCGACACCCTGGCCTCGCCGGAAGTGCTGACCGCCCTGCCGTCGCAGCCGATCGACCCGCCGACCATCTCCATGACCGTGTCGGTCAACGACAGCCCGCTGGCCGGCCGCGAGGGCGACAAGGTCCAGTCGCGCGTCATCCGCGACCGCCTGCTCAAGGAAGCCGAGTCGAACGTCGCCATCCGCGTGACCGAGACGCAAGGCTCGGACGCCTACGAGGTGGCCGGCCGCGGCGAACTGCAGCTGGGCGTGCTGATCGAGAACATGCGCCGCGAAGGCTTCGAGCTGTCGATCAGCCGTCCGCGCGTGGTCTACCGCACGGACGAAGCCACCGGTCAGCGCCTGGAGCCGATCGAGGACGTGATGATCGACGTGGACGACGAGTTCACCGGCATCGTCATCGAGAAGCTGTCGGCCCGTAAGGCCGAGCTGAAGGACATGGGCGCCTCGGGCGCGGGCAAGACCCGCATCATGCTGAGCTGCCCGTCGCGCTCGCTGATCGGCTACCAGGGCGAGTTCCTGACCGACACCCGCGGCTCGGGCGTGCTGAACCGCGTGTTCAGCCACTACGAGCCCTACAAGGGCGCGATCGAGCAGCAGCGCAAGGGCGTGCTGGTGTCCAACTCCGACGGCGAGACCGCGGCCTACGCGCTGTGGAACCTGGAGGAGCGCGGCTTCATGTTCGTCGGCGCCGGCGAGAAGACCTACCAGGGCATGATCATCGGCGAGAACTCGCGGTCGGACGACCTCGACGTCAACCCGATGAAGGCCAAGCAGCTGACCAACGTCCGCGCCTCGGGCAAGGACGAAGCCATCCGCCTGACCCCGCCGCGCCGCCCGACCCTCGAGCAGGCCATCGCCTACATCGAGGAGGACGAGCTGGTCGAGGTGACCCCGAAGTCGATCCGCCTGCGCAAGCAGGTGCTGAACCCGTCCTTCCGCAAGAAGCGGGTCAAGGAAGACTAAGCTCCGGCCTGCCGGACTGAAAAACGAGAGCCGCCCCGCCGAAACCGGCGCGGGCGGCTTTTCGTTATGGCCTACGGCGGCGCTGGGCCGCCCGGAGGCTTTTGTCATGCGCGTGTCGTCGCTGTGCCTGTCGGTCCTGGCCGCGTCGGGCCTGTGCGCCTGCTCCAGCCTGCCCGACCCGTTCACGCCCTATCACTCGCGCCAGTCGGCCGCGCAGCAACCGCACGTGCTGAGCTTCGATCCCAACGTCCGCATGAAGACCGAGGAGGAGTCCTGGCCGGTGGCCTACGCGCAGATGCAGCCGCGCCGGGTGATCAAGCCGTGACGGCCGCGGCGCGGGGGGCCGCGGCGCTGCTCGCGACCCTGGGTCTGGCCGCGTGCGGCGGGCAGGGGCGGGCGGCGCGCGAGACCCACGACGACCAGCTCGAGCGCGGCCGCTACCTGGTGGCGATCATGGACTGCGGCGGCTGCCATACGCCCGGCGCCCTGCTCGGCGCGCCGAAGAACGAGCTGGGCCTGTCCGGATCGGATGTCGGCTTCGAAACGCCGGCGGGCGTGGTCTATCCGCCGAACCTGACCCCGCACCCGAGCGGCCTGGGCGACTGGTCCGAGGCCCAGATCATCGCGGCGGTGCGCACCGGCGTGCGCCCGGACGGACGCCAGCTGGTTTTCATGCCCTGGCCGGCCTATGCGTCGCTGACCGACGAGGACGCTGCGGCCATGGCCGCCTACCTGAAGTCCCTGCCGCCGATCGACCACAAGGTTCCGGGGCCGAGCGCGGCCGGGGCGGCGCCGTCGCCCTATTACTCGCTGGTCGATCCGTCCAAGCGCGCCCGCTGAGGCGGCTGGAACCGAGGCTTTCGCCGCCCTGTTCCGCCTCGTCGCAACCTTTGTGCGAGGCGCGCCGCCATGACCGTCCCGATCGCCACGTCCGGCCAGATTCTCGTCGGCGGGCCGGGCGCCGACACGCTTTCGGGCGGCGCCGGCGAGGACGTCCTCTACGGCCGCGATCCGGGCGCGCCGGACGGCGGCGAGCTCCTGCGCCTGGCCGCGACGCGGGTCGCCACCGGCTTCGTGGATCCGGTCTTCGTCGAGGCGGTCCCGGTCTCGGCGGGCGGGGCCGGGCGGCTGTTGATCGGCGAGGCGTCCGGCAGGGTGCTGGAGTTCGACGTCGGCTCCGGCGAGGTCGAGGCCCAGCCCTTCCTCGACCTGCGCTTCGATCCGCCGAACGGCGGCGGGCCGGACAACCGGCTGCGCCTCCTGGACCTGGCGCTCGCGCCGGACTTCGAAACCTCGGGCCGGTTCTACGTCAGCGTCACCACGCCCCTGCTGGACGCCCAGGTGCTGACCTTCACGCGCGAGAGCGCGGCCGCGCCCTTCAACATCGACGGGCCCGAGGGCGCGGACGCGATCGTCATCGGCATCGACCAGCCGGAGACCACGGTCCAGCACCGCGGCGGCGCGATCGCCTTCGGACCCGACGGCATGCTCTACTGGAGCCTCGGTGACGGCGCGTCCGGCCCGGGCGGCGAGCCCTCCGGTTTCGGCGGTGCGCAGAACCTGCAGGGCTTTCTCGGCAAGATCCTGCGGATCGATCCGCGCGGCGACGACTTCCCCGATGCGCCGGCCCGCAACTACGCGATCCCCGCGGGCAATCCGTTCGAGCATGGGGGCGGACGGGCGGAGATCTGGGCCTGGGGCCTGCGCGATCCCGGCCAGATCAGCTTCGACCCGCAGACCGGACGGCTGGTCATCGCCGACGGCGGCGCCGGACGCCAGGAGGTCGATCTGGGGGCCGTGGGAGCGAATTTCGGCTGGCAGGCGGCCGACGCCGCCGGGACCACGGCTCCGGTTTACGCCTACGACGGGCCGGAAATCGTCGGCGGCGTGGTCTATCGCGGTCCGCACGCGGGCCTACAGGGCAGCTACGTGTTCGGCGACGCGAACGGCGGGCTGTTCGCCCTCGACCTCGACCCGGACGGCGCGGCGACGGTGACCGACCTGAAGGGCCTGATCGCCCCCGACGCAGGGGCCCTGGACCGGCCGGCCGCCTTCGGTGTCGACGCGGCGGGGGAGCTGTACGTCCTGGACGGCGCCGACGGCGACCTGTTCCGGCTTACGCCGCAGGGCGCGGCGCCCGATCTGGGCGACGTGCTGGACGGCGGCTCCGGAGACGACCGGCTGCTCGGCTTCGCGGGCGACGACCGGCTGTGCGGCGGGTCGGGCGCCGACTGGCTGGAGGGCGGCGCGGGGGCGGACCGCCTGGAAGGCGGATCCGGCGCGGACGTCTTCCGGTTCGAGGCGGGCTTCGGCGTCGACCTCGTGGTCGACTTCCGGCCGGGGTTGGACCGGCTGTCCTTCGGGCCGGGGGTCGTCGCCGACTTCGCCGCCCTGGCCGCGGCCTGGGAGCAGCGCGGCGTCGACGGGGTGATCGCGCTGGGCGGCGGCGACGTCCTGGTCCTGGCCGGAACGCGGCTGACCGACCTCGCCCCGGCCGACGTGCTGTTCGGGTGAGCGCAGGGCCTATTCGGCCGGCTCGTCCGCCTGGCCCGGCGCGTCCAGGCCGCGATGCTTGCGCGGCTTGGGCAGGCGGTCGCTGATGGCCCGGCAGACCACGTAGAACACCGGCGTGAACAGAAGGCCGAACACGGTCACCCCGGCCATGCCGAAGAACACCGCCGTGCCCAGCGCCTGGCGCATCTCGGCGCCCGGGCCCTTGGCGATCACCAGCGGCAGCACGCCGAAGATGAAGGCGAAGGAGGTCATCAGGATCGGCCGCAGGCGGGTGTGGGCGGCGTGGGTGGCCGCCTCCCAGCGGCTCATGCCGTGCTCCTCGTTCTGACGGGCGAACTCGACGATCAGGATGGCGTTCTTGGCCGCCAGGCCGATCAGCACCACCAGGCCGATCTGGGTCAGGATGTTGTTGTCCTGGCCGCGCAGACCGACGCCCAGGATCGCGGCCAGCAGGCACATCGGCACGATCAGGATGATGGCCAGCGGCAGGGTCACGCTCTCGTACTGGGCGGCCAGCAGCAGGAAGACGAACACGACCGCCAGGCCGAAGGCGATCATGCCGGTGTTGCCGGCCGCCTTCTGCTGGTAGGCCAGCTCGGTCCATTCGAAGTCGAAGCCGGCCGGCAGGTGCTCGCGCGCCAGGCGCTCGGCCGCGTCCAGGGCCTGGCCGGAAGAATAGCCCGGGGCGGTGTCGCCCTGCAGTTCGGCGGCCGGATACAGGTTGTAGCGCACCACCCGGTACGGCCCCGACGAGTCGAGGATGTTGGCCACCGTGCCGATCGGCACCATCTGGCCGGAGTCGGATCGGGTCTGCAGCCGGGCGATGTCGGCCGCGTCGTCGCGGAACGGCGCGTCGGCCTGGGCGGTGACCTGGTAGGTCCTCCCTAAGAAGTTGAAGTCGTTGATGAAGGTCGAGCCGAGATAGATCGACAGGGTCTCGAACACCCGCTCCGGCGGCACCCCGACCAGCTCGGCCTTGCTGCGGTCGATGTCGGCGTAGATGCGCGGTGTGGAGGTGTTGAACAGGGTGAAGACGCTGGCCAGGCCCGGCGTCTGGTTGCCCTGCATCATCAGGCCGGTGGCCGCCTGCTCCAGGCCGCGATAGCCGACGCCGCGGCGGTCCTCGATCATCATTTTCCAGCCGCCGCCGGTGCCGATGCCGCGCACGGGCGGGGGCGGGATGACAAGCACGTTGGCCGCGCCGAGGCCGGAGAGCTTCTGGCGCAGCGTGTCCAGCAGCGCCTGGGTCCGGATGTTCTGCTCCTCGCGCGTCTTGAACGGCGCCAGGGTGAAGAAGACCGTGCCGGCGTTGGGCGCGTTGGTGAAGGTCGCGCCGTCCAGGCCGGTGAAGGCGGCGGCGTGGGCCACGCCCTTTTCGGCGAGCGCGATCTTGGTCACGTCCCGGACCACCCGGTCGGTGCGGGCCAGCGACGAGCCCGGCGGCAGCTGGACCACGCAGATCAGGTAGCCCTGGTCCTGCGCCGGGATGAAGCCGGTCGGCGTGGCCTGGAAGCGCCAGGCGGTCAGGCCCAGCAGCACCACGTAAATCGCCAGCATGACGCCGGCGCGCCGGACCGTGCGGGCGGTCAGCCGGCCGTAGCGCTCGCCCAGCCAGGCGAAGCCGCGGTTGAACCCGTCGGCGGCCACGACGAAGGGCTTGCGCCAGCCGCGCCCTCGCTGGGCCTTGGCCTCGTGCGAGGGCGCGCGCAGGATCAGGGCGGCCAGGGCCGGCGACAGGGTCAGGGAGACGATCAGCGATATCGCCGTGGCGCTGGCGATGGTCAGGGCGAACTGGCGGTAGAACTGGCCCGAAATGCCGGCGATGAAGGCGGTCGGCACGAACACAGAGATCAGCACCAGCGCGATGGCGATCAGCGCCCCGCCGACCTCGTCCATGGTCTTGTACGCCGCGTCGTGCGGCGTCATCCCTTCCTCGAGCAGGCGCTCGACGTTCTCGACCACCACGATCGCGTCGTCGACCACGATGCCGATGGCCAGCACCAGGCCGAACAGCGACAGGTTGTTCAGCGAGGCCCCGAAGGCGCTCATCACCGCGAAGGCGCCGACCAGCGAGATCGGGATGGCCAGCACCGGAATGATCGCCGCCCGCCAGGTCTGCAGGAAGACGATCACCACCAGGGCGACCAGCAGGACCGCCTCCAGCAGGGTCTTGCGCACCTCGGCGATCGACTCCGCCACGTATTCGGTGGGGTTGTAGATGACGGTGTACTTGAGCCCCGTGGGGAAGTCGTGGCTGGCCTCCTCGACCGCCTTCAGGACCCGGTCGGCGGTGGCCAGGGCGTTGGAACCGGGGCGCTGGAAGATGCCGATGGCCACCGCCCTCTGGCCGTTATCCAGGTAGGCGTTCAGCGTGTAGTCCTGGGCCCCCAGCTCCACCCGCGCCACGTCGCGCAGGCGCACCAGCCGGCCGGCCTCGTCGGCCTTGAGGATCACGTCCTCGAACTGGGACGGGTCGGTCAGCCGGCCTTGCGTCGAAATGCTGAGCTCGAAGGCGGGGCTGCTGTCGTCGAAGGGCGGCTGGCCGACCGAGCCGGCGGCGACCTGGGTGTTCTGGGCCCGCAAGGCGGCGACGATCTCGCCGGCGGTCAGGTTGTGGGCGGCGGCCTTGTCCGGATCCAGCCACACCCGCATCGAGTAGTCGCGGGCGCCGAACACGCGCGCGTCACCCACGCCGTCCAGCCGCGCCAGGCGGTCTCTCAGCTGCAGGGTGGCGTAGTTGGAGATGTACTCCGGCGAGCGCGTCCCGTCCGGCGAGAACAGGTGAATGACCAGCATCAGGTCGGGCGAGGCCTTGCGCACGACCACGCCCAGCCGGTTGACTTCCTCGGGCAGGCGCGGCTGGGCCGAGGCGATGCGGTTCTGCACCAGCACCTGGGCGTTGTTCAGGTCTGCGCCCAGCTTGAAGGTGATGGTGATGGTCAGCCGCCCGTCGGAGGTCGACGAGGAGGACATGTAGAGCATGTCCTCCACCCCGTTGATCTGCTCCTCCAGCGGCGTGGCCACGGTGTCGGCGATCACCTCGGCCGAGGCGCCCGGATACAGCGCGGTGACCGTGATCGT
This sequence comes from Caulobacter sp. 17J80-11, assembly GCF_014349105.1. Lineage (GTDB taxonomy): Bacteria > Pseudomonadota > Alphaproteobacteria > Caulobacterales > Caulobacteraceae > 17J80-11. The sequence continues at coordinate 35,896 of NZ_JACSJI010000014.1, forward strand.
CGGCGGCGCGATCTCCGGGTACTGGGCCACCGGCAGGTTCGGATAGGCGAAGGCGCCGATCAGGGTGATGATCACCGAGATCACCACCGCGAACACCGGCCGGTCGATGAAGAAGTGCGAGAACTTCACCGGTAACCCCTCGCCCCGGCGCCGGCGACGGTGCCGGCCGAGGCGGGCTGGGTCAGCACCGGCGGCGGCCCGGCGGCCGGCGGCAGCGGCTTGATCACGCCGGCCGTCGTCTTGGCCGTCTGGCCGGGCCGCACCCGCTGGGCCCCGTCGACGATCACCCGGTCGGTCTCGCTCAGGCCCGAACGCACCACCCGCAGGCCGTCGATCACCGGTCCCAGCTCGAGCTTGCGCGGGGCGACCTTGCCGTCAGGCTCGACGACCAGGGCGATCTTGTCGGCCTGATCGGTCTGGATGGCGGTGTCGGGGATCATCAGGGCCGGATACGCGCCCGAGCCCAGCAGGCGCAGGCTGCCGTACATGCCCGGCGTCAGGAACAGGTCGGGATTGTTCACGACCGCGCGCCCGCGGATCGTCCCCGACCCTAAGTCGATGGCGTTGTCGACGAAGTCCATGTGGCCGCGCCATCGGTATGCCGTCTCGTCCTGCAGCCGGATCTCGACCGGGTTAGCGATGGAGCGGGAGCTGATGCGCGTGCCGGCTTCGTTGGCGCGCTGGTACTTCAGATAGACGCTCTCCGAGCCGGTGAAGCCGAAGCGGATCGGATCCAGCGACACCACGGTGGTCAGCAGGGTCGGGCTGGGGGCGGCGCTGACCAGGTTGCCGGCCGACACCCGCCGGTCCGAGACGCGGCCGGTGATCGGCGAGATCACCCGCGTGAAGCCGAGGTCCAGCGCGCGCGCCTGTTCGGTCGCCTTGGCCGCGGCCACCGCCGCGTCGGCCGACTGCGCCGTGGCGACCCGGGCGTCGTAGACCGAGCGGCTGACCCAGCCGTCGCGCGACAGGCGCTGGGCGCGCTCCAGCTCCACCCTGGCGTTGGCGGCCTGGGCCTGGGCCTGGGCCACGTCGGCCCTGGCCTGGGCGAGGGCGGCCTGGAACGGGCGCGGGTCGATGACGAACAGCAGCTGGCCCTTCTTGACCACCTGGCCGTCGCGGAAATTCACCGACTGGATGTAGCCCCCCACCTGCGGGCGGACGTCGACCTCGTCGACCGCCTCGAACCGGCCGACGAATTCGTCCCAGTCGACGATCTCCTTCACCAACGGATGGGCGACGGCGACCGAGGGCTGGGGCGGGGCCGGCGGCGCGGGCTTGCGGCAGCCGGGCAGCATGGCGGCGGCGAACAGGGCGAGGAGCGCCAGGCCCAGCGGCCACAGCCGTCGCGGCCAGTACAGGAGCTCGCCCCAGCGGCTGTCGCGTCGCGCGGTGTCGTCCGCTTGGGCCGCCATGCACGTCTCCCGTCCAGCCGCCGAGGCTAGGTCGGGGCGGCGGGCGCGGCCTATCCGGAGAAGGCAGGAGCCCCCGAGGGAAGAACCCTGAGGGCGCGTCGGCGGCGACCCGGCCGGCGGCTCGCGGGTTATGCGCGCGTATCCCTGCGAGGCGCTCATGGCCCACACGACGATCGCCGACCTGCTCGCCCGCACCCTGGCCCAGGCCGGGGTGCGGCGGATCTGGGGCGTGAGCGGCGACAGCCTGAACGGCCTGACCGACAGCCTGCAGCGGCTGAGCATGATCGACTGGATGGCCGTCCGTCACGAGGAGGTCGCCGCCTTCGCCGCCGGGGCCGAGGCGGCCGTGACCGGCTCGCTGGCGGTCTGCGCCGGCAGCTGCGGGCCGGGCAACCTGCACCTGATCAACGGCCTTTACGACTGTCACCGCAGCCGCGTGCCGGTGCTGGCGATCGCCGCCCAGATCCCCTCCAGCGAGATCGGTCTAGGCTATTTCCAGGAAACCCATCCGACGGCCCTGTTCCAGGAGTGCAGCAGCTATGTCGAGCTGATCTCCACGCCCGAGCAGGCCCCGCGCGTGCTGCAGACGGCCATGCGGGCGGCGGTCCAGAAACGCGGGGTGGCGGTGGTGGTGCTGCCCGGCGACGTCGCCGTGAAGCCCGCGCCGGAGGGGGCCGACAGCGGCTGGGCCCCGGCGGCGACGCCGCTGGTCGTGCCCTGCGAGGAGGAGCTCGATCGGCTCGCCGCCCTGCTGGACGGCGCGGGGGCGGTGACCCTGATGTGCGGCGCGGGCTGCGCGGGCGCCCACGACGAGGTGGTGGCCCTGGCCGACCGGCTGGCCGCGCCGGTGGTGCACGCCTTGCGTGGCAAGGAGCACGTGGAATGGGACAACCCGTTCGACGTGGGCATGACCGGGCTGATCGGCTTCAGCTCCGGCTACTACGCCATGGAGTCCTGCGACGCCCTGCTGATGCTGGGCACGGACTTTCCCTACCGCCAGTTCTATCCGACCAAGGCTACGGTGGCGCAGATCGACCTGCGGCCCGAGGTGCTGGGCCGGCGCACGCGGCTGGACCTGGCCCTGGTGGGCGACATCGGCCCGACCCTGCGGGCGCTGACGCCGCGCCTGCGCCGGGGGCGCGACCGCCGGTTCCTGGCCTCGGCGCTGAAGCACTACGCCGAGGCGCGCGCCGACCTCGACGACCTGGCGCGGCACACGCCCGGCGACCCGCACATCCATCCGCAGCACCTGACCCGGCGGATCAGCGCCCTGGCGGCCGAGGACGCGGTCTTCACCGCCGACGTCGGCACGCCCACGGTCTGGGCGGCGCGCTATCTGCAGATGAACGGGCGCCGGCGCCTGATCGGCTCCTTCACCCACGGCTCGATGGCCAACGCCATGGCCCAGGCCATCGGCGTGCAGGCGGCGTCGCCCGGCCGGCAGGTGGTGTCCCTCAGCGGCGACGGCGGCTTTTCCATGCTGATGGGCGACTTCCTCAGCCTCACCCAGCTGAACCTGCCGGTGAAGGTCGTGATCTACGACAACGGCTCGCTGGCCTTCGTCGCCATGGAGATGAAGGCGGCCGGCTACATCGACGCCGGCACCGACCTGAAGAACCCCGACTTCGCCGCCATGGCCCGCGCGGTCGGGGTGAAGGGGATCCGGGTCGAGACGCCCGAGGCGATCGACGACGCCTTGCGCGAGGCCTTCGCCCACGACGGCCCGGCCCTGGTCGACGTCACGACCGCCAAGCAGGAGCTGGTCATCCCGCCGAAGATCCGCCTGGAGCAGGCGCGCGGCTTCAGCCTGTTCCTGCTGAAGGCGGTGATCAGCGGCCGCGGCGACGAGGTGGTGCAGCTGGCCCGCACCAACCTGCGGCTCTGAGCGGGGGAACTTCCTAAGGGCGCCGCGGGCTGTTCGCGCGCGACCGCCCCCGGTCGTGGATCACGGGAGCCTTCTCATGACGCGCATGTTCATTGCCGCGACCTTGTCCCTGGCGCTGGCCGCGGGCGGCGCGGCGGCCCAAATCGCCGACCCGGCCGCTCCGGCCGCCAAGCCGGCCGCCAAGGCCGCGGCGCCGGCGGCCAAGCTGAACGACGCCCAGATCGCCCACATCGTCTACACCGCCGACACCATCGACATCGACGCGGCCAACCACGCCCTGCAGGTGTCGGCGAATCCGAAGGTCCGCGCCTTCGCCGAGGAGATGGTGCGCGACCACACGGCGGTGAACGAAAAGGCCCTGGCCCTGGCCAAGTCGCTGAACCTTAAGCCCGAGGACAATCCGACCTCGAAGAAGCTGATGGCCCAGGCCCAGACCAAGACCAAGGACATGGCCCAGCTCAGCGGCATGGCCTTCGACCAGGCCTACGCCGCCAACGAGCTGGCCTACCACAAGGCGGTCAACGCGGCCCTGGCCCAGAACCTGATCCCGGCCGCTCAGAACGCCGAGCTGAAGGCCCTGCTGCTCACAGGCCAGAAGCTGTTCAAGGAGCACGAAGCGCACGCGCAGACCCTCGTGCAGTCCCTGAAGTAGGCCGCGCTCACCCGCCCGCCGGGGCGGGGACCACCTTGTAGTAGACGCCGTTCGCCCCATAGGCCGGAGCCAGCCAGTAGTTGCCCGCGCTACAGAAATAGGCCGGATAGCTCCCGCGCTGGACCAGGGTGCAGCCGGCCGGCAGGGCCGCGTAGGTGCCGCCGACCGCCGTCGCCTCGCCGGCGGCGACCCCGGCCTCGTAGGACGATGTGCCGGCCACGGTGGCCACCGCAGCCCCGGTGGCCGCCCCGACCGCGACGTCCGTCGCCACGGCCGCGCCGCCCCAGCAGTCCCAGCAGCCGCCCGCGCCGTAGTAGCCGACCGGGGCGGCGTAATAGCCGCCGTAATAACCGGCGCCGCCGTAGTAACGGTCGCCGTACCCGGCGGTCTCGCCGCTGCCGTGCCAGTAGCCGCCGGAGTCGCTGACGTGGCCGGCGCTGTAGGGGCCGACCGCCGAGCCGTGGGCGTAGCCGCCGCCGGTGCCGGCGTGCGCCACGCCCTCCGGCCCGACCGCGGTGCCGTGCTCGAAGCCCCCGGCGTCGCCGGTGTGATAGACGCCGCCGCCCGCGGTGCGGCCCCAGCTGCCGTTGCCGTGGAAGTCATTGAAGCCGTGGAAACCGCCGCCGCCGCCGAAACCGTGGAAGCCGCCACCGCCGAAGCCGCCGTGGAACCCGCCGCCCCCGAATCCGCGGAAGGCCGCCGCCGGCTGGGCGGCGCAGGCCAGGGCGAGCGCCGCACCGGCCGCCAGGATCATCGTCCGCTTCATGGCTTGCCTCCTTGGTTCGCGCCAGGCTTGGCCGACGCGCCTGCGCTGGGCGGCAGGAAGGCGATCTTCCGCGCCGCCTGCGCCTTGGGCGAGGTGAAGGTCGCGGCGCTCACCGGCGCGTTGACGCGCCAGTTCGAGTATTCCGTCTGATAGCCCGCGGCCCCCGGTTCGCTCGGATAGTTGGTGCGGATCATCCGCGGCAGCCGGTCTTGGGCGCCGATCCACATCTGCCCCTGGGCGTGGCCGGTGGTCAGGGCGATGACGTCCGTCGTCACGTCGCCCACCACCTTCGACTGGCCGACGTAGAAGGCCGACTTCAGGTTCTGGTCGAAGATTTCGCACGGGTCGGCGACGATGACGTCGGCGAACGGATAATGGATCTCGGCGTAGTCCCAGGCCGAGGCCAGCATGTCGTCGATGGTCGGCGGGGCGTCAGCGACCGCCGCCACCTCCAGAGACGGCACGTAGGCCGTGACGGTCTTGCCGTCGTAATAGAACTCGTCGGGGACGCCGTCCCCGACCTTGACCACCTTCAGCTTGTTCGGGCGCTCGACGGTCACGTCGCTCTTGACCGTGTAGTAGAGCGGCTGACCGTTGCGGGCGGCGCGCTCGTAGGTGTCGACGGCCGTGAACGACAGGGTCTTGGCGTTTTTCAGCGCCGCACAGCTGGCCTTGAGCACGGCCATGGCCTTGGGGTCGATCTTGGCGGGTGCGGTTTGAGCGGGCGCTGCTGCAGGCGCCTTCGGGGCGGGTCGGGTCTGCGCCCCGGCGGCGCCTGCGTACAGGGTTACCAGCGCCGCCAAGGCGAGCGCGGCTGACGAGTTCTGCGGCCTGGCCATCCCTCGGATCCTCCGACGTCAGGCCCGTGCGGGAGCTCGCCCCCTTCCTCCCGCCGGGCGGACGTCGCGAGGGGCGGCGTAAACGCCTGCGGAACATGGAGCGCCCGGCGCGTGGGAGCAACCGGAGCCGGATCGCCTAGGGGGGAGACCTGATCGAGAAGGGGATTTTGGAGCGGGTGAGGGGAATCGAACCCCTGACATTCAGCTTGGGAAGCTGACGTTCTACCTCTGAACTACACCCGCATTGGCTTGGAAAATCAGCTTCTTAGCTTCCGCCTGTGTGACCACCCTAGGGGTGGTTTACAGAGCGGTTTACAGAAGCCGTTCCGCGCCCGTTCCACTTAGCCTGCCTTGGCGTCGCTCTCAAGCAGGGAGACCACCGCTTCTGCAATCCGGGTCGCATCGACGTATCGCTTCCGGATGCTGGCTACTCGGCTCAATTCCCAACCGACTATGTCGGCCACCTGCTCATTTGTGAGCTTCCTAGCGGCAAAGCGTGTCACCGCCGTTCCACGTAGGTCATGAAGGTGCTTATCGTTGATGCCCGCCTTGTCTCGCGCTCGGATAAACGCCTGCGTGAGAGAGTCCTTGGCCCAGGGTAGGCCGCGGTCGGAGGTCAGCAGAAACGCGCTCGGAACCGCCCCTGACGCCCTTAGCTTGTCTCGCTTGGCGCGAAGCTCTGCGACAATGGCTCGGGCTTCGGTGGTGAGAGGTATGGCTACGTGGCGGGTGCTGTTGCTCTTGCCGGTCGCGAATTGGATCATCGTATCGGTCACGTGATCCCACTTCAGGTTCACGAGGTCGCCTCGACGCATCCCTGTCTCTGCCGCTAGCCGGATAGCCAGCGCCGCCTCGGGCGTAACGTGACTGAGAATTGCGGTGAGTTCGGCTTCTTCAACGATCTTGTCAGCGCGATTGGCCCGATAGAGTGCGCCGATACCTTCTGCCGGGTTCGCCTCGACAAGCTCGCGATCCAGTCCGAACGACAGGACGCGCTTGAGCACCTGGATGCCGTAATCGGCGGTGCGGGGTTTATCGGCCCTGCGGTCGCGCCATTTCAGAAACTCGTCTCGGATGCCTTTCGCCTTAAGCGCCCTTGTCGGAAGGTCGCCAAACTCCTGAATGATTTCATCAAGCCAGCGCGACCATTGGAGGCGGGTCGAATCCCGCAGCTTGAGAAATTCCGGTGCCGCTTTGTAACGAGTGACAACGTCCCGGATCGTGGTTGCCGCCGGAGTCGGTGCAACATGCGGCGCTGAATAGGCCGCGGCTAGAGCGGTTGCCCCTTCGGCTTCTGCCTTGAAGGCAGCAGCAAGCGTTTCGCCCCTGAACGCCATCAGCAGCGGTCCGCCACGAAATCGATACCAGTAGATAGCTACACGCCCGCCAGCGAGGCGTTTTTCCACCCGATGTGCGCCGGGAAGTCTGATTGCCTTACGCTTCACGGCGTTGCCTCCACCCGTCGAACGCAGACTGAGCGTCGTCGTCGGTGACGCTGATAGTTCCTTCAGGCATTGCGCTCGTCCCAATCGAACCGCCGATAACGGTAACGAAAATCACGGTTCCGTCCGGGTAAACTTTGATTTCGTTAGGCGACAGTCCGTTGGACTGCAAAACTTTTATGGTTTTATCTAGATTAGTTTTTGGAACAAAGCGATGTGCACGCCTTTCCTTGTGTTCTTTCATTGTAATGGCTCAAAAATAAAAATGCCAAAGGGCATCAACGGCCTTTGGCGATTAATTGTCAGATATGTATTCAAGGCTTTGGTGGTATTTGGATCGCCTTGGTCCGTATGTCATCCGTGTGCGGGTTTACGGCGCGACACTCAGGTCGCTCTAGGCTCACCACACCTCAGGTAATTCCGGGGTGTTATCAATAAGTTGCATGAACTCTTCGTATTCTTCCTGGCTTCGGTAGGGCCCGCTGTCCAATTCCTGCTGCGATAGCTGTCTGTAGCGGCCTGAGGGTATCTCTCGATCGGGAGCCGTTGCGGCTTCAGGTGCCGTCACGCGATCTTCTGTGGGCGGGCTAGGCGCTCTCCGGTAGGGCGTTCCGCCTCCTGATCCGTAGGATGGCTTATCCAGCGCTCTCCTGATGTGTTTGATGACGTATTGGTCCTCGTAGGGCACGAAACGGCCAGATCGCCTTCTCAGGTTTTCCTCAAGCATGGCGATACCTTGCTCAGCGAGGTCGGCATCAAACGTCACTTGGTCGCCGTGGACCCGAGCGCTTTCTTCAAGCTCGTCTGCGAGCGGGAGGTAGCCGTCATTCTTTAGATAGCCGCCTGTGAGCCGTAGCTTCGCTACGAAGCGCTCGAACAGGGAGGTGGTTGTAGTAATTGGCATATATTGTTTCTCATAAGGCAAAAAAATAGCCGCCAATCGGCGGCATTGATGGGTCATTTTTCTAATTCTTTCTGTCTTTCGTTATAAAAAACAAAAGAAAGAATTTATTTCGTTCTTATCGAACATCAGAAACAACGAAAGAATCTTACATGAAAATCGTCCTTTTGTCAATACTTCCGGCTGTTCGCTCCTGCTTTTAATTGATGGCTGAGGCGCGCGCCGCAGTATCACCTCCGCCCCGGATGGGGCGCGGCTACCGCATGTTGGTGGGGTTCCTTGGCAGCCGCCGTTTGTCTGGCGCGCCCATCGCGAAGGATGGGTCTCTCTATACCTGCCGCGGGTGGAAGTCAATAGGTATTCGCGGGAGGATGGGCGGTTTCACCCTCCGAATACATGCAATATGAAAACGCACTACAATTTCCAGAGATTTTGTAGCAAGCTTAATCCGCTATGGAAAAGCCGGGCCCTTTCAAGATTGCAGGGTTTCGGCCTTTCGAATGCGTAACCGGCGGTTGGTTATTTAAGAGTTGTTCTTCCGGGCGAGTTAGCGGTGGATAAAGGTCGCGCTCGCGGCGGCATTAGGCTCACGCTGCCCGCTTCTCAATGCGCTGGATAGCGGCCCGGGAAGCGCCGTACTCCTTGGCGAGTGCCCCTAGCGATACGCCTTTGGCCCGGCGCTGACAGATGGTCGCCTGCTGCTCAGGGCTGACGGCTTGGGCCCGTCACGCGAGTGGAAATTTCGTGCCGCGTTCAAGCCTCATGGGGAAGTGACGCCCGGGGCAAGATTGCCCGATCTCAGCGTTCAGGGACTCGTCAAGGCTTGGTCTTGGCTCGGTCGGGGAACCGCTCGTCAAAATGCCGCGCGAACCCATCGATCAGGCGCGACTTGCGCGGCTTCTCCAGCGGCGGAACGGGACAGTTTGGATCGCGATTGGGGGCGTCTGTCGTGATGCTGGTCACATCCTTGGTTTGGAAGTCCGCAACAATAACCACCTCACGGCACGCCATTGCGCTCCCGCTCTCGTTGATGGTGAGTTTGGTTTCCGACCATCTTACGTCGTGAAGATGCCGAGATTCTACACCCATAACATTTCTATATACTGTAGCAGTTGCTTCGGTGCATTCGCCGCTTCGCTCAAAGCAGGCGTAATCCACTAACTCCAGAAGGGCGTTCTTTTCGGGGCCGTCAATCTCCCAAACGCCCTTGAAAAAGGCGTAGCGATCACCCGGTTGCCCAGAGACGGAGAAGCTTCCGGCCGATGGGATGATCCTGCCCTGAAGGTTGTCGTCGGCCTGTCCGATTTTGACGCCCAGCCAGCCTGCGCTCAGAGCGCCAAGCACGGCCGCAGCCGCTCCCGCAGCGATAGCTCGTTTGTTCACGGTTCCCCCGAACCTCTGCCGTAACGCAGTTCTTACCACGTCGGTGGCATGGAAGACGTGCCTAGCCGTCCGCTTCTTGGCCTAGCGCTCGGTACACCGAGGCTCGCCCGATCTTGAGTCGCCGCGCAATTTCCGCGGGGCGAACGCCTTCGCTGTGCAGTTTGCGGACTTCATCTGTCGGCACCGAGGGTTTGCGGCCTTTGTAGCGACCTTCCGCTTTGGCCTTGGATATTCCTTCGGCCTGACGGTCCTTCCGCAGATCAGTTTCGAACTCAGCAAAAGCCGCAAGCATACTGAGCATCAGCCGTCCATGCGGGCTGGTCGTATCAATCGCGCCCTGTTGTAGGACCCGGAACTCGACGCGCTTAGCGGTAAGCTGATCCACGATGGTCCGCAGATCGATGATGGAGCGGGCTAGGCGATCCAATCGGCAGACAATGAACGTGTCGCCTTCGCGAACCCACTCTAGGGCCTGCTGAAGCTGGTCGCGGCCGTCCGTGGTGGTTCCCGACCGCTTCTCTTCGAAAACCTTCTCGCACCCAGCCGCTAGAAGCTGCTCGCGCTGCACTTCCAGCGTCTGCCCGCTGGATGACACCCGCGCATAACCGACCAAGCTCATATGTGCCTCATATGGGTCTAAGACCCTGAAGCTATACCGTCTCAGAATCCGTCGCGCAACTCATATGAGACACCGGGGCTGTCTCAGTCGAATGACTCAAACGGGTATACCCTTCTGAGGCTGGCGCTTTGTGCGTGCCTTGGCTCGGCGTCCCGAGCGCGCCTCTGGAGTTGCCGGCGCGTCGCTACTCGCTGCACCGCCCTTGAGGTCGAGGTACTGCTTCTTCGGTTCTGTGGCGATGGACACCGCGTAGGTTTTGACCAGCCTCTGGTGGGGTTCGTCGAAGCTTATGCCGCCCATCAGGCACGCTTCCGCTACGTTTGGCGTAGCTCGTCTGAGCTGCAAGTAGTTCTTTTCGGTCCAGTTGATTATTCCCCTGTGCAGGGCGTGGTATTCCCGTCCAAAACCGGTCCGGCTTCCAACTTGCGGTCCAAGTACATTGAGAATGTATCCGAGATAGCGTGCTGACTTGTAGTTCGGAAAACGATCCAGTTCACGAACTTCGTCATAAAGTTTCCGGTGGAGTCGTTGCCAGAAATGTCGCCATGCAGCGCCTTTGTTTATGTCGTGCAGGCGTCCCCAAATGGAGTTGTAGTGCAACTCCCAGACTCGGTCGGAGGGCTCCCTAATCGTGGTTGCATCGAGGATCGCTCTGCACGCGAGTTCCGCGAGGTCATCGTACAAATCGGGAGTGCGCCAACGGCGTTTGTCGCGTTGACGAATGGGGTTCCGCGGCATCCGATTCTGCTTTTGAAGGAGATCGATAGCATCACGGATAAACTCGATTTCTGCTTCTAGACGGCGATACTCGTCCGACTCGTAAACGCTGCCTGATGCCGACTTCAGACGGTAAAGGTCGCCCGACGCCTGCTTAATGACTTCAAAGGCTCTATAGAGCGAAACGGAGGGCTGGGCGGACCTGGACTCCAAGTATGATTTTAGGACGACGAGCGTAACGGCGCAAAATGCTTCGTATTGTCGGCTTGTAAATTGACGCTGAATTCGAAAGTCGATGTCTATCGGGCAGGAGTTTATATCGACCAACTCTTCGACAAGCTGATGCTCGCCAAACACGGCTGTCGTGAATGGCCTCACTCGACCGATGTAGTCAGCGGCAAACTCATCCGCCTCGTGATAAACCACCGAGTCTGTGTTCGTAAGTGCTGCGGCAACGGTCCCTTTGATGAGGGTTCCTGCCCAAATTCGCCGCTTGTTCTGCTTCTTAATTTCATCGCAAAGGGTGATGAGAAGTCCCGGAGACTCTCGGGCGACCTGCTGGCAGAACGCTTTGCTTCCTAGTAGCGCAAAAATACTGTGTGCGTCTTTGGCGATTTCCGGAAGTTCGTCCGTTGCACCTTCTTCGTCATGAAGTCGGTGAACGGGCTCCGCGCTGTATCTGACCAAATTTGGCACGGACCGGATCAATTCCTCGGCAAGAATGCCAAGTTCTGAGCCGGAGCCTTTTAGAATAGTTCTATATACCGCGCCCGCCAGGTGTCTTGAGGTACGCTTGTTGAATAGTGGCGGGCTTACAAATGCAAAAACGAACCAGGTAAGAGCTACGCCCAAGAACCAGATACCCAGAATCGCTTGCAATCCGGATTGGCCAACTGGTCCGCTTAGGGTCGGCCAGCCTTCCGCGTACCAAACGTCTACGAGAAGAGAACTGACGCCGATTGCTACAATCGACCAGAACGTGAGGCCGTAAATCGGTAAGGGCGCCGTCGCAATGCGAAACCTGTATCGGAAGTCCGATGCGGTGTAGACGAGCGCGAGAAGTGCAAGCGCTGTCAGGAACTCCGGGAACCCAAATATACCGCCTGCCTCTGGCATGATGCCTCGCTGATCATCCAGCCGCGGTTAAGAAGGTGGTGCCGCAACGGCCTCTTGGGATCACGAGTCCGGGCGCTCCGTCCACGCTCATCTTCGGGACGACGACTGTAGTGGGCTTAATAGCTGCGTGCCGGTTTATGGCTGCGCCGCTGAAAGCGCTGAGCGTCCGTTCGATTGGAAAGCTGACGTGCTACGGCGTCAGAAGGTCGCGAGGATCAGCTTTCAAGGACTCGGCTATCCGAACGAGGACGAGGAGGCTTGGATTGCGCCTGCCTCGCTCGATTCCGCCTAGATAGGTCAGGTCTATCTGAGCCTCGAACGCTAGCTGCTCCTGAGTAAGCTCGCGCTCCTGACGCAAACGTCTGACGTTCCTACCGACTACCGCTTTCCAGTCCATTGCAGGACAGGGATGGATCGGGCTTATAGGCTCTAGGGATTATAGTCCCTATTCGTGAGGGAGGGCGCGAGTGTCGGAGCCGGTGGAAGCCAGCGAGGAAAAGCCCGCTGAAGAAGTCACGGTGTGGGGAGTGGTCGTCGGGCTTTTCGGGTTGTCCGTGATCGGGGTGATTGGCTACGGCCTCTTTTCGGTGGGCTCGTGCACTTGGAACGGCGTCCGCAACTTCGGCAAAGAACTCGATGAGGCGGATGCCTATTACAATGCTCGCGTGAAGGCTCGCGCTGAGGCGCAGCAGCCGGTGCGGTCTGATGGCGTGTCAGACGCGGCCGTGGTCGTCGGCGCGCAAAAGGCGGTGAAGGAAAAGCTGACCGATCCCGACTCGGCGAAGTTCCGAAGCTTGTCGGTTTATCGGCAGTCCAGCGGGGTTAAGGTCGTTTGCGGTGAGGTCAACGCCAAGAACCGCGCTGGTGGATACAACGGCTTTGAGCGTTTCATCTCAGCCGGGACGACCAAGTACACCTGGCTTGAGCAGGAGGCGGATGACATGAATTCGCTCTGGCGCGAGGTCTGTCGCTAACGGGGCCTGGAACCGAACGCCGGGGCTGTGCCATGTCTCCTTGCTGCACTTGTTTGAAGGTAGTGAGGTGCGGCTTCCAGTTTCGCTTGCTCGGGGAGGGCGTTCGATGAGCCGTTTCGTCGCCGTGGCCGCAGTGTGCTTCGCAGCGGTGCTGGCCGGGTGTCAGCAATCGTCCACCCGGTTTGATCTTGAGTGCGATCTAACGAGGGTCGCTACAGGTGATGGGCAGGGTGATCCGGCCGCCACCCTCCTTCGCTACACGATCAATCTCGATGACGGCTGGTGGTGTATTCATGGTTCATGCGAGGCGGGCGTTCGTGATCGGATGGTCCGCCACACGGACACGGAGTTGGTGCTCGTAGAGGGCGAGCGGAAGCTACTGACGATCAACCGGGTAACGGGCCGGTATTTCGAGGATATTCGAAGCTTCGATCCTTCCCTCCCTGTCACGGGTCTCACCACCTTCGGGAAGTGTCGCCCTGCGCCTTACACTGCACCCGCAAAGCCGAAGTTCTAGGTTCGTTACTGCTGCGAGATCGGGCGTTTCCGTCCTTATGGTCATTCCACGCCCGCGGGTGCAGCCTTGCCAACCTCCCGCAAAGGTAGTGTGGTGAAGCTTCCGAGTTCGGTTGCTCAGGAGAGAGCGGCATGTGGAGGCTTGGAGTTCTCGCTAGTGTCCTGCTGCTGGGTGTCCCGGCTGCGCCAGCCGTAGCCCATCCTGGCGGGCTTAATAGCGAAGGCTGTCACCACAACAGGAAAACAGGTGACTACCATTGTCATCGCAAGCCTTCGGCACGGCCTGCTGCCCCATCGCAATCCTCGTCTGGCCGATCAGGTGGCGGAACTCCCTCTTATCCAAACTGTGCGGCTGCTCGTGCCGCTGGTGCTGCTCCTGTCTATCGCGGGCAGCCGGGCTATGGCCCGCACCTAGACCGGGACAACGATGGGATCGGGTGTGAGTAGGGCTATGCACCACGCTTCCGCTGTCGGCCTGGCGGCTCTCCTGAGCCTTGTCGCATGTGGCGTAGCGTCTGCCGATCCCTGCACCGCCAAGCTCCCTTCTGCCGGGGCCATCGTTCAGGGTGAAGTTCGCTACATCGGTGACGGGGATAGTCTGTGCATCGGCCGGACCGCCGATCCTGGTGAATGGGTTGAGATACGACTGGCCGACTTCAACGCCCCGGAATTGAACGAGTCTGGCGGTCGAGAGGCAAAAGCCGCACTAGCCAGCCTGGTGATGGGCCGTCAGGCGATTTGCCGGGTTGAGCATCACAGCTATGACCGTGCCGTAGCGATGTGCAGCGTGGACGGTCGCTCGATTGGCGATCAAATGCGGCGCTACGGGGTCGCGGAGGGCGGGCGTTGAGATTGGTCGTGGCTGCGGTATTGGCGTTGTCCACCGCTAGCTGCGGTCACTTGGAAGCTGACACCTACACTCTCTACAGGTCCGGGGCAGTCGCTCCCGAAATGCCAGAATCTATGCGTGCTGAACTCGCCGTGATGCGAATACACGTCGCCACGTTCGATGCGGCGGAGGGAGAGGCATACAACAGGATCAACTGCGAAAAGGCGGCGAACCTGTTCCTAGGCCAGGAAGGTGTCACGACACGCTACTGGTGTGAGAAGGGGACCTTCAAGCGGTAGCTGCTTGGGGCAGGGGAACTCAATGCTTCATGGAATTGCGTTAGCTCTCGCTATTGCGAGTGTAGACGTTCCGAGTGCCGCCGAGGTGGCAGACGCCCTTTGGAACGAATGGGCCGCGACAATTGAAGAGCAGGGATGGACTCATATCGGCGATAGCAACCGCAGCATCGTCTTTGTTCGCGCCGCCCCTCAATACGGCCAGCACAAACGGACGTGGGTTCGATACGAGATTTGGGGCGATAATGACGAAAGCGACGCGGACGACGGCTCGTCAATGGTCGCGCTGAGTGAAGTGGATTGCTCTCAGGGGCGAACTAGGACGTTGCAGTTAGTCGGTTACTCAGAAAACAACCTTCGAGGCGGTGATCGTAGCATCAATTACGATCAACCTACTTGGAGTTTTGCTGTTCCCGGTTCGATGGAGGCAGCAGTTGTTGAGCGGACTTGCGGCCTTCAGGGGAAGTAGCATCTTCGGAGTGGCCCCGGATCACCGGCTCTATTCAGCCGCCACAGCGGCAGCCTGAAGCTTCGCCAACGTAGTGATTGCAACCATGTTCTTATTGTCGCGCTTTGAGTGGCGAGAGGCGCTCTGCACCGGCTCAAACGGGCCGTAATAGAGTTCCTGCCAATCGCCAGAGGAATCGACCTTCAGGCATAGGAGCAGGTCGGCTTTGCCTCGGAACCCAATCTGGGAGGCGGCGAAGTTGGTCTTCACCTGCACGGTCTTTCCGTCAGGTCGGATGGCGTCGTAGCCGTCTGCGCCCCGAGGGGCTTGGGTGAGCCCGTAGACCTCTACGGCAATGAATTCGCCGTAGTCCCCAAGCAGGTTCCCTAGGCCAGCCCATTTGAACTCAGGCGCAAGTGCCTTGAGCGTGCGTTGGCTGGCGAACAGGGATGCAAGGACGCCCTTTAGGGCTTCGATGCGTTGGGCGTTTGAGACGGTCAGTGCGGACTGCATAACGCCAAGCTAGCGAGCGAAGTCTCGCTCATCAAAGGCTGTTGGCGTGCGGCTGCACCGCTCTGCGATCACCTGATCCGCTTCTCGTCCGTCACTTAGACGAGGGTAGGACCGAATTCCGTAAAAGTAGGACCTGCCTTTAGTTTCGCAGAGGAGGCGCTCAGCGCGAGCCCTTTGACCGCGCTCATGCAGCCCTTGAGCAGCGAACCCAATGCCGACGACGACCGCGCAGAGGCCCGCTCCGACTAGAATTCTCATCCCGACCGTCCACGGCAAACCGATAACGCCGCTACGCTATCCGGTTTCGGGCGGCATGGCAGCGGTTTACGCGCTGAGCGTAACCCATTGATCCATTGTGGTCGGATTTTGGGGTGGTTTACGGCTAAGTCGCTGAAAACGCTAATCTTCCGCTAGCTTGGGAAGCTGACGTTCTACCTCTGAACTACACCCGCGTCCGGAGAGGCGCGAACTTAGCGGATCGGGCGGCGGCTGCAAGCGGGCCGGCGCGGGAAAAGCCGCGCCGGCCGCGCTTTCGGGTCAGAGGCGCGTGGCCTTGACGCCGCGCTTCTTCAGCTGGGCCTGGACGCTGTCGGGGCCGGCCAGGTGGCCGCCGCCGACCGCGATCAGCTGGGTGCCCGAGCCCTTCAGGATGGTCTGGATCTGGTCGGCCCAGCGGATGTTGCGCTGGGTCAGCAGGCGGTCGTAGAGCTCCGGCGCGTCGGCCTTCATCTCGGCGTTCATCACCTTGGCGATGGTGTCGACGTCGCCGGCTTCCCAGGCCTTGGCCAGCTTGTCGAGGATCTCGACGCCCTCCGACGCGTCGTCCAGCGACTGGACCAGGAAGTCGATCTGGTCGGCTTCCGGCAGGTCGGCGAACAGGCGGATCTGCTGCTCCATGGTCTCGAAGCCCTTGACCGTGTCGCCTTCCTTGTCGGCCTGCGCCTTGATCAGCTTGTCGACGCCGTTGTTCGGATCGAAGCCGGCGGCCTGCAGCGGGATGACGTTGAACAGCAGGCCCGCGTACCAGGGGCGCAGCGTCTCGAGCG
Organism: Caulobacter sp. 17J80-11; assembly: GCF_014349105.1. Taxonomy (GTDB): domain Bacteria; phylum Pseudomonadota; class Alphaproteobacteria; order Caulobacterales; family Caulobacteraceae; genus 17J80-11. Next base: position 52,253 of record NZ_JACSJI010000014.1, read on the forward strand.
CGGCGGGGTTCACGCCGTACTTGGCCGCCACGGTGGCCAGCTTGGCGTTCTGCTCGGGCGTCAGCTTGGCGGACAGCGGCTTGGCCGGGTCGATGCCATACTTCTGGACCAGCGGGCCCATGGCGGCCGGATTGTCGACGTCCACCATCTCCAGCCACAGTTCGTGAGAGTCGGCGATGGCCTTTTCGATCTTGGGCGTGCGCCAGACGGTGTCGGACTTCAGCAGGTGGACGGTGCCGACCAGGTAGATGGTGGAGTCCTTGTCCTTCACGACCCAGACGGCGGGTTCGGCCTGGGCGGCGCCGGCCAGCAGGGAGGCGGAGGCGAAGACGCCCAGCGCCAGGCCGGCGGTGCGGTTGGCGATCGGGGCCGCGGCGGCGCGGACTTTGGAGAGCAGGGCGTGCATGGCCGTGTCAGCTTTCTCGACGATGGGGACGGAATTCAGGCGTTGGGGGAGGATCCGGCGGCCTCGTCCTCGAACACGGCTTCGACGGCCAGTCCGAACACGCGGGCGATCTTGAAGGCGAGCGGCAGGCTGGGATCATACTTGCCGGTCTCGATGGCGTTGACGGTCTGGCGCGAGACCCCGAGCCGCCCGGCGAGGTCCGCCTGGCTCCAGTCGCGTTCGGCGCGCAGCACCCTGAGGCGGTTCTTCATCGGCTCACCGGCGCGCCAGCCACCAGCCGGCCCAGGCCACGCCGTAGCCGACCGTCTGGCAGACGATGCAGGCCAGCACGCCGGTGGCGAACAGGCCGGCGTCGCCGGACAAAGGCGCCAGGTCGCGGAGGGGGATGGCCGGGGTGCGCTGCAGGACGATGGCGACGCCGCCGGCGAGGCCCAGGCCGATCGATCCGCCCCAGTACCAGGCGAACTTGTGGGCCTCGCGGGCGGCTTCGTCGACCGTGCGCCACCACTGCACGCAGTACTTCAGCGAGAGGCCGGCGATCCCGGCGGCGACCAGGGCCAGGCCCAGGTCGACGAAGCCGGTCGCGGCGCGCGCGTGCTGCACGGCCATGATCACGCCGGCGATCGTCGCGAGCGCCAGCGACGCGGTCAGGGCGAGGTTCGCCTTGCGGTTCACGGGCGGGCTCCGGGGAAAGTCATGTCAAGGCTCCTTGGCGTCGTGACAAGGAGGCTTTACAGCTTGGCGCGCGAGCGTGTCAAGCGAGCTTGTCACAATGACCAGGGTGCTTGTCTTCAGCCGGCCTCGACGCGCACGACCGGCTCGACCCGGACCGGCGCGGTCAGCGAATTGGCGATGAAGCACTTCTCGTGCGCCTGCGCGTGCAGGGCCTGCGCCACGGCCGGATCGCCGGCGCGGATCGTCACCTCGGGACGCAGCACGAAGGCTTCGAAGCGGCCGCCGCCGTCGGCGTCCTCGACCATCTCGCCCTCGGCGCGGTCGACATAGGCGCTCACCGTCACCCCGTTCACGGCGCACAGGTGCAGGTACCAGAGCTTGTGGCAGGCGCTGACCGCGCCGACCAGCAGCTCCTCCGGGTTCCAGCGGCCCGGGTCGCCCCGGAAGGCCGGGTCGGCGGAGCCCGGGATGGGCGGCTTGCCGGCGGCGGCGATCTGATGGTCGCGGTCGTAGGCGTCGTAGCGGGACGTGCCGGCGCCGCGGTCGCCGGTCCATTCCACGGTCACGGCGTAGCGGTGGGTGCGGGGCATGTCGCGCTCCTGGCGGGTCGGAATGTCCCCCTGTCGCGACATAGGCCGCCGGTGTCGAGACCTTTGCGATGGACCCGGCTCCGCGGGAGCCGAGCCCACGCGACCTATCGCCAGCCCCGGAAGTGCTTGGACAGCTTCAGGCCCTGGCGCTGGTAGTGCGAGCCGTCCTGGCCGTAGAGGCGGGTGGGCCGGTCGGTCAGCGGTTCGTAGACCAGCCGCGCCACCGTCTGGCCGTCCTCCAGGATGAACGGGGTCTCGCGTCCGCGCACCTCCAGCACCCCCCGCGAGCCCTGGCCGGCCGCCTCCTCGGTGCCGAAGCCCGGGTCGAAGAAGCCGGCGTAGTGGACGCGGAATTCGCCCACGGCCGGGTCGATCGGGATCATTTCGGCCGCTTCCATGACCGGGATCTCGACCGTGTCCTTGGAGGCGAGGATGTAGAACTCGCCCGGATCCAGCAGCAGCTCGCCCCGGCGCGCCTCAAGCGGCTGCCAGTAGTCGCTGGGGTCGTGGCCGTCCTCGTGGTCCAGGTCGACGACCGGCGCGTGTCGGCGGGCGCGGAAGCCGACCAGCTCGCCGGTCAGGTCGACGCCGACGTCGCGCACCGACAGGCGCGGCGGATTGCCCGCCTTCAGGCGCAGCTGGTTCATGCGCGTGCCGGTGCGGGCCAGCACCGAGAAGGTCTGGGGCGCGATCTCCATGTAGAGCGGGCCCTCGTAGCCGGCCTCGACGTCGTCGAAGGCGCGGCCGCGGTCGGTCAGCAGGCGCACGAAGACGTCGACCCGGCCCGTGGAGCTCTTCGGGTTGGCGCGGGCGCACACGCCCGGCGGCAGAGCCACGCGCTCCTGCAGTTCGGCGATGTAGACGCAGCCGCGCTCGAACACCGCGCCCTTGGTCAGGTCCAGCTCGTGCATGGCCACGTCGGGCACGCGCTCCAGCACGCGCCGGGCGCCCGGCAGGAAGGAGGCGCGCACGCGCCAGGCGCGCGCGCCGAGCCTCAGGTCGAGGCTGGCCGGCTGCACCTGGTCGGAATCGAACGGCGTCTGGGAGGTGATCGCGCCCTGGGCGATCAGGTCCTCGATGGATTGGCAGGGGAGAATCCCCGCCGAGTGGGCGTGAACGGTCATCGGGGGGACCCTCGCCGAGGCGAGGCGTTCGGGCAAGCCCCGCACGCGGCGAAAGGCGCAGGCCGCTTGACCGCCGCCGCGGGTCTCTCGATCTAACGGGGGATGAGTCACGTTTACGAAGCGCAGACCCGGGGCCTGGTGGTCCGGGTCTCCCCCGAGTACCTGCCCGAACATTCCGACCCCGAGGCCGGGCGCTGGTTCTGGGCCTACACCATCGAGCTCGAGAACCGCGGCGAGGACGTCGTGCAGCTGATCTCCCGACACTGGGTGATCACCGACGCGCGCGGCAAGGTCGAGGAGGTCGAGGGCCTGGGCGTGGTCGGCGAGCAGCCGATCCTGAACCCGGGCGAAGCCTACCGCTACACCTCCGGCTGCGCGCTGGAGACCACCTCGGGCGTGATGGTCGGGACCTACCGCATGGAGGTGGACGGCGGCTGGTTCGACGCCGCTATACCGGCCTTTTCGCTGGACCTGCCGGGCCTGCGCCGCACGGTGAACTGAGGCCCCTAGGCCCCGTGGTTCTATGCCCTTAGGTCCGGAAGAACAGGGAACGGCGGGGTAGGCGCCGCGTTCGCTTCTGTGGGGCGGACGCATCGCAGAGCCCGTTGGGCTCAGGAGGCGCCAAATGCGACGGAAGGCCCTTTTGGGCGTCGTCGTCGCCGCGGTTCTCCCGCTGGCCATACCTGCGACCAGCTACAGCCAGACGCCGGCTCCCGCGCCGGCGCCCGTAAGGAAGCCTCAGGCGACAAACATCCAGCCGCAGTGGAAGGTTCAGCCGACGCCCGCGCCGGCGCCGGCGGTCGAGCCCGCGGCCCCGCAGGTCACCGCGCCGGCCACGCGCGGCTACACCACCAGCGAGTTCGAGGAGCTGCTGAAGCCGACCGAGTGGCCGCGGGTGGATCCGATCCGGGGCAATCCGAACACCAATCCGCAGCGCCAGGACAACGACTACGGCCTGGACTCGGCGCCGGCCTATGAATCGACCCGCCCGGAAAACCCGCTGGGACCCTACTGAGGCGCGCCGGCCGCCGGCAGGGCGGCTTGGGCCCGCAGCCGGCCGACCAGCTCGGCGGTGAGGTAGCCGTCGGCGACCAGGCCGTTGGACTTCTGCCAGGCGCGCAGCGCCGTGCGGGTGCCGGCCCCGATCACCCCGTCAACGCCGCCCGGGTCGAAGCCGAGCTGGGCGAGGGCCTGCTGGGCGGCGTAGCGGTCGTCCTTCGACAGCGGCTGCTCGACCGGCCAGGCGCGGCTCAGCCCCGGCTTGCCCTGCATGCGGTCGGCCAGTTGGCCGATGGCGAGCGCGTAGGCGACCGAGTTGTTGTACTTGCGGATCACGAAGTGGTTCGGGAACAGCAGGAAGGCTGGGCCCTGCGCGCCGGCCGGCAGCAGCAGGCTGGCCTGGGCGGCCTGGTCCTTGGCGGTCCAGTAGCTGCCGTCGGCGCGCTTCACGCCGCGCGCGCCCCACTCGGACGGGGTCAGCTTGTCGCTCTCGGCGACCGAATAGTCGAAGCCCGCCGGCAGGGTGACTTCCACCGCCCAGCTTTCGCCCGGACGCCAGCCGGCGGTGGCCAGCAGGTTGGCGGCCGAGGCCAGCGCGTCGGCGTCGGAGGTCCAGATGTTCGGCCGGCCGTCGCCGTCGAAGTCCTGGGCCAGCTTCAGATAGTTTTCGGGGATGAACTGGGTCTGGCCCATCGCCCCCGCCCACGAGCCGGTCAGGCGCGAGCGCGGGATGCCGTGGTCGCGGATGATGGTCAGCGCGTCCAGCAGCTGGCCCTCGGCCCAGTCGCGGCGGCGGCCGTCCCAGGCCAGGGTCGCGAAGGCGCGCACCACGTCGAAGTCGCCCTGCACCTTTCCGAAGGCGCTCTCCTGGGCCCAGATGCCGATCAGGATCTCGATCGGCACGCCGTAGCGCTGCTCGATCGGCCCGGCCCAGCCGGAGGTGTCGCGGCGGCGCACGCCTTCGGCGACCCGGTCGGCGCTGACCGCGGTCTGGACGTAGCTGCCGATCGGCTTGGAGAATTCGGGTTGCTTGCGGTCCAGCGCGACGATGCGGTCGTTGGGCGTCAGGCCGCCCAGCTCGCGTTCCAAGAAGGCGCGGTCGAAGCCCTTGGCCGTCGCACGGCTGATGAAGTCGTCCTTCCAGGCCAGGAAGGAGGCGGGCGCGGCGGCGGGCGCGGCCGGGACCGGGGCTTCGGCGGCCGGGGGAATCGGGGCGGCCGGAGTCGGCGGCGGAACCGGGGTCGTGGAGGTGACCGCGGGGGCGCAGGCGCTGAGCAGCAGCGGCAGAAGAAGGCGGCGACGCATGGTTAAGACCCTAACCGCGGATGCGGCGGCGCTTCAATCACAAGGCCGCGAACGGTTGCGGCATAAAGGCGGGGTTGCAGCAACGGCGCCACGGCCCCGCCGGCGTTGACTCTCGCGCCGCCCGCCCCTATACCCGCGCGCTCATCCCGCTCGGCGCTGCAAAGGCGACGGCGGGTTCCTGTTTTTTGAGGCGCGAGAACGATGAAGGTCCGCAGCTCCCTGAAGTCGCTGAAAACCCGTCACCGGGACTGCAAGGTCGTGCGCCGTAAAGGCCGCGTCTACGTGATCAACAAGACCGACCCGCGCTTCAAGGCCAAGCAGGGCTGAGATCGCTCGCGCGCTACGGCGCGCGTGACCGGGATCGAACAGGCCGCGGGCTGACGCTCGCGGCCTTTTCGCGTTTCCAATCCGTCGCTCAGCGGCAGGGCCGCACCCGGCCGTCGCGATCGACCCAGGTGTCGGTGCGCGGGTCGTAGTCCCGGTACTGGGAATAGCAGTAGTCGACATGCCGCGGGTCGGGGCGGGGGCCGACGCCGTCGCCCACGCCCTTCCAGCGGTTGGCGCCCGAGCCTGTGTCGTAGCCGTCGCCCCAGCCGTCCGAATAGCCGTCGCGATAGCCGTGCCGGTAGGCGCGGCGGTCATAGCCGTAGCCGCGGCCGTATCGCCCGTCGCCGACATAGTCGTACGCGCCGCCGCGGTCGTCGTAGGTGTAGCCGCGCGCCTTGCAGTGCCCGCGCGTCGACCAGTAGTCGCACGTCGATCTGTGGCCGTAGTCGTCCGCTTCGATCTGATCGACGTAGCCGCCGGCGATCGCCGGGAACGCGCTCAGGCTGGCGCTCAGGCCCAGGGCCGCCGCGGCGGCGGCCAGCGTCATGCGCATGGGAAAGCTCCTCCGGTCCGTCCCGAAGAAGAATAACGCCGGTACGCGGAGTTTGGGTCCCGCTTCGACAGCAAAGCTTCGTGATCGCCGTCTTCCCTTCTCCCGCGAGGGGAGAAGGGAAGCCTTAGCCGCGGCGTGAAGCGCGTTCGGCCGGGCGCAGGGCCTCGGTGTCGGCGGCGGCGGTCTTCAGGGTCTCGCCGCCCTCGTCGACGTGGTTGCGCTTCTTGGCGATCAGGGCGTCGATGCGCGCCTTCTGCATCTTGAACGCCGCCAGGTCGCGGCCGCCCAGGATGGTGCCCTGGGGCACCTTGGCGCCCTTCGGGTTGACGCGCTTGCCCTGGAACCAGACCTCGTGGTGCAGGTGCGGGCCGGTCGAGCGGCCGGTGGTGCCGACATAGCCGATCAGCTGGCCCTGGCGGACCCGGGTACCGGCCTTGATGCCCGCGCCGAAGCGCGACATGTGGGCATAGCCGGTCTCCCACCCGCCGGAGTGGCGGATGCGCACCCAGTTGCCGTAGCCGCCCCAGCGGCGCGCCTCGACCACGACGCCGTCGCCGGCGGCCAGGATCGGGGTGCCGGTGCCGGCCGCGAAGTCGATGCCCTGGTGCATCTTGGCGTAGCCCAGGATCGGGTGGCGGCGCATGCCGAAGCCCGAGCTCATGCGCGCGCCGTCGACCGGGGTGCGCAGCAGGAAGCCGCGAATGTTCTTGCCGGTCTCGTCGAAGTACTGGGGCGTCGAGCTGCCCGACGGGGTGAAGCGGTAGAAGCGGGCCGGGCCGCCCTTGGCGTCGATCTCGGCGAACAGCAGATCGCCTGTCTCGATGGTGCGGCCGCTCTCGGTGACCTTGCGGTCGAACACCATGGTGAAGCCGTCGCCGGCCTTGATGTCGCGGCTGAAGTCCAGCTTGTGGGAGAACAGCTTGACCGTCTGGCCGACAACCTTGGAGTTGGCCCCCAGCGCCGCGGCCGAGGCGGACAGCGAGCCATGGATTTCGCCGTCGGCGACCGTGGTCTCGTCGGAAATCTTCTCTTCCAGCTCGCGCAGCTTCATCGCGCCGTCGAAGCTGCGCGACAGGGTCAGCGACTTGGCCGGGCCGGTGCGCATGGTCAGGCCGATCAGGCGCGCGGAGCCGCCGCGGCCTTCGCGCGGCTTGGCGATGGCGGCCTCGAAGGCGAGGCCCGCCTTGACGTTGACGGTGTCGACGGCGCTGGCCAGGGCCTGAACGGCCGCGCTGGCGTCTTCGGCCGGCACGCCGGTGCGGCGCACGGCGTCCTCGAGCGTTTCGCCGCGACGCACCTTCACCGGCACGCTTTCCGGCCGGTCCAGGCCGGGGCGCGTCTCCGCCGAGGCGAAGGCCTGGGCTTCCAGCGCCGACAGCGCGGCGGCGGTCAGCGGCGGCTTCGGCTCTTCGACGTCGAAGGGCTGGAACACGCGCCACGTCAGGGCGGCCACCGCGATCGCGGCCGCGGCCGTGAGCACGTGGGGCGCGAAGCGCAGCGGTCGGCGGCGTGGATCGAACTGAGCCATCGGTCCCCGTCGGCTAACGGCCCCGCGTTCGGCGGCGGCCTTCACTGAAAATCGGACTACGGTATCCCGTCCAGGTTACCGTCGGATGGAAGCATGGCGTTTAGAAACCGTTAACCGCAAGGCTTTTTTGAAGTTAACGGTGGTGTTTGCTGCCTTTTCGCGTGAAGGGCGAGCCACCCGCTTCCACGTACATTGATGGACCAAACCGCTCGACGGCGCGCGGGACACGCCGTCGCAGGGGCTATATGGTGCCGCTTGAACGGTTCGTGCGTTACCATTCCGCCCGAATTGAGGACCTCCCGCGGCCTTGAGCGACAACGGCGCTTCCAGACCCTCCACCTCGCCCGCCGCGCGTCAGCGCGCGGCGCGAGGTCGCGACTGGGGCCGGACCAGCCTGCAGGTGCTGGCGGTGGCGGCGTTCGGATTCGCGGCCGTGGCGGGCGCGGCCTGGCTGGGACGCCGGGAGATCGCGCGCGACGCCCTGGTCGGCTGGCTGGACCAGCGCGGCATCGAGGCCGAGGTCGGGATCGAGCGGCTCGACTTCGACGGCTTCACCGGGACCGTGCGGGCCGGCTCGGCGAGTGATCCTGACTTCATGGCCCAGCGGGTCGAGGTCGACATGACCGTGGCCATGCCTTGGGACAAGGGCGGCCTGGGCGTGAAGCCGCGGCGGGTGCGCCTGGTGAAGCCGGTGATCAAGGCCGAGCTGCAGGACGGCGAGCTGAAGTTCGGCTCGCTGGATCCCCTGGTGAAGGAGTTCCTGGCCAAGCCGCCCAAGCCCGAGGAGCACGGGCCGCTGGTGCTGGTCGAGGACGGCCAGCTGCGGCTGACCACGCCCTATGGGCGCCTGCGGGCCCGCGGCGACGCCACCATCGACGACGGCCAGCTGCTGCGGCTGGACGCGCGGCTGCCGGCCGCCAGGCTGACCGGCAAGGCGCTGGCGGGGGACCTGCAGGGCGGCGAGCTGCACGCCACCAAGACCGGCGACCGCCTGCACGTGCGGGCCGACGCGGCGGTGGGCGAGTGGGTGTCCGAGGCGCTCGACCTGGAGGACGCGCGGGTCGAGTTCGAGGGCGACTTCCCCTATCCGGACCTGAAGAAGCGCCGCGGCGACGGCACGGTGCGGATGAACCTGGCGGTGAAGGCCGACGCGGCCGGCGCCGGCGACACCCAGACGACCGGCGACGAGCTGAACCTGCGCTTTGACGGGCGGGTCAGCGGCTGGCTGGAGAACTTCCGTCTGATCGGCCAGGCGGCCGCCGTCGGCCGGGTCGAGAGCTATTCGGCCGGATCGTTCGACGGGCGCGGCGGGCGCTTCGAGGCGACCGCCAGGGCGCTGGAGTTGACGCGGACCAAGGACGGCCTCGACTGGCGGGCTCAAGGGGGCGTGACCCTGGCGACCGCTCAGGCGCGCCGGGACTCCACCTTCCTGGAGGGCGCGCGGTTGGACCTGACCGACGCCCGGTTCGCCGGCCGCGGCGCCAAGGGCCTCGAGGGCGTCTTCCGGGTGGGGCTGAACGCCAAGCGGGTCGCGGACGGCGATCTGTCGCTGGGCGGGGTGACCGGCGCCCTGCGCGGCGACCTGCGCGCGGGCGAGGCTTTCCTGCTGACCCTGGACGGCGGCGTTTCGGCCGCGCACGGGGCCTGGACCGGTCTCGGCCCGGCGAAGACCGGCGACGTGGCCGAGCTCGGCGCGCTGAAGCAGGCGCTGGGCGATTTCAAGCTCTCCGCGCCGGGCCTGTCGATCGAGGCCGGCAGCCCGGGCACAAGCGTGGCCCTGACCGCGCCGGTGCGCCTGGCCGCGGCCTCCGGCGGGCAGGCGGTGCTGACCACGCGACGCCAGCCGCTCTACGCCGCCCCGGCCGAGGGCGAGGGCCGCGGGGCCTTCGACCTGGCCCTGTCGGGCGGAGCCCTGCCCAACGCCGACATCGCCGTGTCGGATTACCGGCTGCGCTTCGACGACGCCGGCCTGAACCTCTACGCGACGACCTCCACCAGGGCCGGCTTCGATTTCGGCCCGGTCCAGGGCGGCGTGCTGCAGACGGCCGGCCGGCTGGCCATGGCCCGCGGCGTCCTGACCTACACGCCCGACGGCTGCGCCAGCCTGTCGGCGGCGCGGCTGGAACTGGGCGAGAACGATATGGTCGACGCCTACGGCAGCCTGTGTCCCGCCGGCGGGCCCTTGCTGCGCGTGGCCGGCGGCATCTGGTCGCTGACCGGCCGGGTCCAGCAGGCCGGCGTCACCGGCCCGTTCCTGGAAATGCGCTACGAGAACGCCGCCGGCACGATCGAAGCGACCGGCGCGGGCGAGGACGTGCGCGCCGAGATCCGGCTGGACACCGTGGGCGTGGTGGACATCGCCGCCACCCGTCGCTTCCACCCGGAGCGCGCGACCGGCCTGGTCACCCTGTCCGACGACGTCTGGCGCGGCCGGCTGGACGTGACTACGCCGCTCGGCCTGAAGCTGGGCGAGCTGTCGCTGGTCCACGACGCGGGCGCCGGGCGCGGCGAGATGCTGATCGACGTGAAGGACCTGACCTTCACCCCCGACGGCCTGCAGCCGAGCGACGTCACCCCGCTGGTCGATCCGCTCAACAAGGCGACCGGCTCGGTCGACTTCTTCGGGGCCTTCCGCTGGACCCCGCAGACCACCACCAGCGAGGGCCGGTTCACGACGCGGGGCCTCAGCTTCGAAAGCCCGGCGGGCACGGTCACCGAGCTGGAGGGCGACATCCGCTTGACCAGCCTCACTCCGCTGACCAGCGCGCCGGACCAGAAGATCACCATCCGACGGATCGACTCCCTGGTCGCGCTCGACAACGCCACGGTCGACTTCCAGCTGCTCGGCGACATGCTGCAGATCGAGCGCGGCGACGTGGCGGCGGCCGGCGGCAAGGTGGTGCTGGAGAGCTTCAAGGTGCCCTTCGATCCGAACGCCGCCTGGGAAGGCGCGGTGGTGGTCGAGGGCGTGCGCCTGGGCGACATCGTCGAGCGCTCGGCCCTGGCCGAAGACGTCGACCTGGAGGCCCGGGTCAGCGGGCGGCTGCCGTTCGTGGTCGGCCCCGGGGGGCTGAAGTTCATCCAGGGCGAGCTGCACGCCATCGAGCCCGGGCGGCTGTCGATCCGGCGCGAGGCCCTGACCGGGGTCAACGCGGCCGGGGGCGAGACGCCCGGCGCGCCGCCGAACGTGGCCCAGGACTTCGCCTACCAGGCGCTGGAGCACCTGAAGTTCGAGCAGCTGGACGCGCAGGTGAACAGCCTGCCGGGCGGCCGGCTGGGAATCCTGTTCCACATCAAGGGCGAGCACGCCCCCCCCGAGCGCAAGGAAATCACCCTGTCGCTCATGGACGTGCTGAAGAAGCGGTTCTTCGAGCGCGAGCTGCCGCTGCCGTCGGGGACCAAGATCGACTTGACCCTCGACACCACCTTCAACTTCGACCAACTTCTCGAAGACTTCCGTGAGTTCAACCGGGCGAAGAGCGGCATGGACGGGGCGAAAACGCCGCGTTCAGGGCCGGTTCAGCCTTGACCGTGTCAGATCGGGCCGTGACAACGCGCTCGGGTCCCTCAGGAGGGCGGCAATGAACAAGAGACGAGTCCTGGCCCTGATGGCCGCCGGCGCCGGCGCCGTTCTGGTTTCGGCGTGCGCGCCGACGATCCACGTCAAGGTCGATCCCATCACCATCTACGCCAAGCTCGACGCCGACGTCCGCATTCGCCTGGACGACGAAGTGAAGGCGTTGATCAAGCAGAACCCCGACCTGTTCTGATCCGAGGAGGAAAGGACATGAGCATGCGTACGTTCTTCGCGGGCCTGAGCGCCGCCCTGATCGGCCTGTTCGCCCTGGCCGGCGCCGCCACCGCGCAGGTGCCCAACGCCAAGGCCCTGGTCGACGCGGCCAAGGCCCAGGGCGTCGTCGGCGAGCAGTCGGACGGCTATCTGGGCTTCGTGTCCGACGGCGGCGACCCGGCCTTGAAGGCGGCGGTGGCCCAGATCAACGCCGGCCGCGGCCAGGTCTATCGCGACGCCGCGGCCAAGACCGGCGTGAGCGCCGAGGCGGCCGGCGCGTCGTCCTTCGCCCAGCGCTTCCCCTCCATGCCCGCGGGCCAGTACTATCGGGCCGCCGACGGATCGTGGAAGCAGAAGTAAGGCGCACGATGCGCAAGCCTGACGAGAAGCCCCGCGGCCCCGGCCCGGGGCTTTTTGTTCTCCTGGCCGGCTTTGCGGCCATTGTCGGCATATTCGCCTGGGGCCTGTGGCTGTCGCGCCGGATGGAAGGCTTCGCCGGCATGACCATCCACGGCTGGATCGCGCTGGGCCTGGCGCTGGTGCTGGGCGGGGCGCTGACCGGCGGCCTGATGTGGCTGGCCTTCTATTCGGCCCGCAAGGGCTATGACGACCAGGCGGGCGACGGGCGCGAGGACGAGTAGCCCCTCCCGCGAGGGGCTGACGTTCCGGTCGCTCTCCGGTCGCTTCGTCGCTCGGCCGCAGGCCCCGGTCGCAGGGCGGATGCGCGCGCGCACGCTCCCGCTAAGGCGGGCTCCCGAACCCGGAGCCTCCCCCGATGCGCATCTTCAAGCTCAAGTCCGCCCGCCGCGGCCTGCTGGCCGGCGCGGCCGCCGCCGTGATGGCCGCCGTCGCGGGCGTGCCGACCCCGGCCCTGGCCTGGAAGCCCAAGACCCACGTCTACCTGGCCGAGGAGGCTCTGCGCGACGCCACCGACGACGGCAAGGTGACGATTTACGAGACCGACTACCGCACCGGCAGGATCATCGGCGTGCTGGGGACCTTCGAGGTCGACGCCAGGATCCTGGCCGCCCTGCGCGCCGCGCCGGCCCAGTTCCGCGCCGGCGTGCTGGGGCCCGACGCCTATCCCGACATCCTGACCGGCCAGCAGATCATCCATCCGGACGAGGCGGACTCGCTGGACGGCGGGGCCGGCGGCAGCAACGGCTGGCTGGCCCACCTGTGGGACCGCGGCTTCGTGAACAGCTCGAGCCCGCAGGTGCAGGCCTTCACGGTGGGCTACCTGACCCACGCGGCCGGCGACGTGTTCGCCCACACCTACGTCAACTACTACGCGGGCGGCGAGTTCATGCTGACCCCGGACCCGACCAACGCGGTCAAGCACCTGATCCTGGAAGGCTATATCGGCAAGCGCACGCCGCAGACCATCAACTCGACCACCACCCGCGTGCGCACCGGCGGGCCGCTCAACCCCCGCAAGCGCGACGACCTGGGGCTCGATCCGGTCGTCGGCAAGGACGAGGTCAAGTACCAGGACGTCAACAAGCCGGTCACCCAGGAGGACACCAGCATCGCCGGGGTGGAGCGCTTCATCTACGACGAGCTGACCTACGCCAGGCCGGGCAGCGTGCTGGAGACCAAGCTGCTGAAGGGCGACGGCACGTCGCGCTCGATCCCCTACATCTTCTCGCGTCTGCGCAACGGCCTGCAGCAGCAGGTCGACACCTATGACCGCGAGCGCATGGCCAGAAGCGGCCCCGAGCGGGTGGCCTACGCCGCGCTGAACGGCCCGGCGGCGGAATACAAGCGAGCCTGGATCAAGGACATCGACGAGGGCCTGGCGGCCTTCCCGGCGGTCAGCCACGAGGTGGCCAAGGCCATCGTCTACAACGAGAGCGGCGGCGACATGGGCCGCGCCAAGGCGGTGATCGGCCAGTACGTCGAGGACCACCTGGCCTCCATGGCCGGCGTCCCGGACGCGGCCGTCTCGGTGGCGTCCGTCATCAACGGTATCCTGCCCCCGTTCCTTGCCGACGCCCTGAACGAGCTGATGAAGGCGCCCGTGGACGTCCTGGTGAGGGGCGCGACCGGCAAGAGCGCCGACGAATGGGAGGGCTATCTGACCCACCCCGAGACCAACTTCGACAAGGTGCTGAACCGGGGCGGCGGCGGCCACGACGGCGAGGTCGAGCACCGGACCGACCTGGCCAGCTTCAACCGCGACCAGCTGAAGATCGCCGACAGCGGGTTCAGCAATCCCAGCCTGAAGTGGAAGATCGAAGACCTGCCGCCGGCCTTCAACACGGTGCAGATGACCAAGCTGCTGATGCTCAGCGACGCGGGCCGCCAGCAGCTGGATGCGGCGCTCAAGGCCAAGGGCGGTTCGCTGGGCGCGGCGCCCGGCCGTAACCCGAACCTGATGCTGGGCTGGGTGCGCTCGCTGGACGCTGGCAACCAGTGGCAGGGCCTGCCCGGCAAGCGCGCGGGCGCCTCGCCCAGGCCGGCCTTCAGCGCCGGCGACGCCATCGCCTTCCAGAAGCTGTTTCTGATCCAGCTGGGGGCCAAGGACATCCCCGGCGCCAAGGCGCCCGAGCACGCCTCTTCGCCTGTGCCCGCCCCGCCGCCGGGCGTCCCGACGGGACCGAGCGCGCCGGCCCAGGACCTGAAGCCCTACGCCGGCGACTGGGTCACCACCTGGGGCCGGGTCACCCTGGTCCCCGGCGACGACGGCGTGCTGCGCGGGCGCGTGATGCAGCCGACCGACATCCCGGGCCGTGAGCGGGAAGGCGAGCGGCTGGAGCTGCGCGGCGGCGACAGGCCTGGCGAGCTGGTCGGAACGGCGTCCTATTCGACCAGCACCGCGCGGGTGGTGCTGACCATGTCGGCCGACGGGCGCAAGTTCACCGCCACCTCGCAGCTGCCGACCCAGCAGCCCCCTTCGACCTGGAGCGGCGAGCGGGTGGGGGCGCCGCCGGCTGCGGGCACGCCGGCCGCCACGCCCGCGACCGATCCGACTGCGACGCCAGCCACGCCGACGCCCGCCGCCGAGCCGGCCAAGCCCGCCTACGAAGGGGTGAAGACGCTGGGCAAGTACGCCGTGAAGGTGCAGGCGGTGAACCCGCGCGCTGACGGCCGCATCGAGGTGGTGACCCAGCTGACCAACACCAGCCAGGGGCCGGTGTACCTGACCTCGGGCGCGCTGATGGTCAGCGTCGAGGACGCTGACGGCCTGTCCCAGCGGACCGGCCAGTTCGTGCGCGCCACCGGCGAGCCGCCGCTGCTGTTCGACTCCACGCCGGTCGTCGCGCCGCAGTCGACGGCGCGCGTGCGCTACCTGTTCCGCTGGCCCAAGGACGCGCCCCCGCCGGCCAAGGTGACCTTCAGCGACGGCGCCCACACGGTGCAGTTCACGGGGCCCTGAGAGTGAGCGAGGCGCCGATAACATTCGCCATCCCGGATAGCCGCTTTTCGCGGCTTCCGGGATGACGGGCTTTAAGCTCAGGCCCGCAGCTTGGCCCCGGCCTTTTCGGCCGCCTGCACGATCTTGGCCGACAGGGCCTCGATCTCGGCGTCGGTCAGGGTCTTGTCGCGCGGCTGGATGGTCACTTCGACGGCCAGCGACTTGAAGCCTTCGGGCACGCCCTGGCCCTGGTACAGGTCGAACACCCGCGCTTCGGTGATCAGGGTCTTGTCGACGCCGGCCACCGCCTTGACCAGATCGCCCGCGGCCTTGTCGGCCGGGACCAGGAAGGCGAAGTCCCGCGACAGCGGCATCAGCGGCGACAGCGACAGGGCCGGCTTGGTTTTGGTCGCCTTGCGCTTGGGCGCGGGCACCGCATCCAGCACCAGCTCGAAGCCGTAGACGGGACCTGCCACGTCCAGCTGCTTCAGCACCGCCGGGTGCAGCTCGCCGAACTCGGCCATGACCTGCTTGGGGCCCAGCTGCACGCGGGCCGAGCGGCCCGGGTGCCACCAGGCCGAGGCCGCGCCTTGCGCGATCTGCAGCGAGGCGACCGGCGCGCCCAGTTCCTCGAGCAGGGCGAACAGGTCGCCCTTCAGCTCGAACAGGGCGTCCTGGTCGCGGCCGTCCCAGCGGCGCGGGGGGCGCGGCGCGACGATGGCGGCGACCACGGTGCGCTGGTCGTTCGGACCGTCGCCCAGGTAGATCGGGCCGACCTCGAACAGGGCGGCGTCGGGGAAGCCGCGCGCGGCGTTGCGGCCCGCGGCTTCGATCAGGTTCGGCAGCACGCTGGGGCGCATGCAGTCCAGGTCGGCGGCGATCGGGTTGGCCAGCACAAGGGCGTCGGCCCCGCCGCCGAACAGTTGGGCGGTCTCGCGCTTCAGGAACGACCAGGTCACCGCTTCCGCATAGCCGTTCGCGGCCATGGCGCGGCGGGACATGCGGGCGCGCGCCTGCAGCGGGGTGAGCACGCCCTGCGGCTTGATCGGGGCCTCGGGCAGCGGCGTCGACGGCAACTGGCCGTAACCGGCGATGCGGGCGACTTCCTCGACCAGGTCGGCCGGGCCTTCGACGTCGCGGCGCCAGGACGGGGCCTGCACACGCACGACGGCGCCGGCGCCCGAAATCTCGAAGCCGAGCTTGGTCAGGATCTCCAGCACGCCCTCGCGCGCCAGCGACAGGCCGGTCAGCCGGTGGACGTAGTCCGGGTCGAAGTCGAAAGCGGCCGGCCGGGCCGGCGCCTGGCCGGTGACCGCCACTTCGGACGGCTCGCCGCCGCAGAGCTCCAGGATCAGGCGGGTGGCCATCTCCAGGCCGGGGACCACGAACTCCGGATCGACGCCGCGGGCGAAGCGGTACTGGGCGTCGGAGTGGATGCCGGTGTCGCGGCCGGTCTGGGCGGTGCGCACCGGGTCGAACCAGGCGCTCTCGACGAAGACGTCGGTGGTCTCGTCCGAGACCCCCGTGCTCTCGCCGCCCATGACGCCGCCCAGGCCGATGGCGCCCGACGCGTCGGCGATCACGCACATCTCCGGGCCGACCTTGTAGGTCTTGCCGTCCAGCGCCAGGAATTCCTCGCCCTCGCGGCCCAGGCGCGCCTCGACGAAGCCGCCCGACAGCTTGGCCGCGTCATAGACGTGCAGCGGGCGGGCGCGGTCGTAGGACATCAGGTTGGTGACGTCGACCAGCGCGTTGATCGGGCGCAGGCCGATGGCCTTCAGCCGGTCCTGCAGCCACTGCGGCGAGGGGCCGTTCTTCACGCCGCGGATCAGCCGGCCGGCGAACACCGGGCAGGCCTCCGGGGCGGAGATGCGGATCTCCACGGGGGAGGGGAAGGCGCCCGGCACGGGCGCGATCGGCTGCTCGATCAGCCGCCCGACGCCGGTGGCGGCCAGGTCGCGGGCGATGCCGGCGACGCCCAGCCAGTCGGGGCGGTTCGGGGTGACCTCGAAGTCGATCACCGGCTCGGCGGCGAACACCTCGGCCGCAGGCGTGCCGACGGCCAGGTCGTCCGGCAGCTCCATGATGCCGTCGGACTCCGAGGCGACCTCCAGCTCGGCGGCCGAGCACAGCATGCCGTTGGAGACCACGCCGCGCACCGGCTTCTCGACCAGGGTCACGCCCAGGCCCGGCACGTAGGCGCCGATGGGGGCGTACATGGTGGTCAGGCCCGGCCGCGCGTTGGGCGCGCCGCAGACGATCTCCTTGCGGCCGTCCTTGGTGTCGACCTGGCAGACCTGCAGGCGGTCGGCGTTCGGGTGGCGGGCCGTCTCGACGATCTTGGCCACGCTGAAGGGGCTGAGCTTCTGCGACGGGTCGGAGACGTCCTCGACCTCCAGCCCGGCCATGGTCATGGCTTCGGCCACCTCGTGGATCGAGGCGGAGGTCTCCAGGTGGCTCTTCAGCCAGGAGAGGGTGAATTTCATGATCTAGGTCTCAGAGCTCGTCGGAGTCGTCGTTGGCCGCGTCGCGTTTCTGCCACTCGATCTCGTCCTCGACCGGGTCGGGCAGGACGGCTTGGAGCTGGCGCGCGCATTCGGCCGGCGGATAGTCGGGGCCGACGTCGATGGCCCAGGAGAGGCTGGTCTTCGGCCCGCCGATGGTGGTCGGCGCGATCGGCGTGAGGATGGTCGGCCAGTCCTCTTCGCGGGCCAGGAAGTTCAGCACGTGGCTGAGCTGCTGGACCACCTGCCAGGCCAGCGGGTGGTCGACGTCGATGTCGAGGCTGACCCACCAGCCGGCGTCGACCGAGCCGCCGGCGCCGAGGTAGGCGACGCCGGGGATGCGCTCCAGCAGGGCCTGCATCGGCGTGAAATCGGCTTCCGTGGTGACCATCAGTCCAGCCCGGTGGCGGCGTTCGGGACGGCGTAGGCGCTGAAGCCGTAGTGCTGCAGCCACCGGGTGTCCGACGCGAACATGTCGCGCAGGTCCGGCATGCCGTACTTCAGCATGGCCAGGCGGTCGACGCCGAGGCCGAAGGCGAAGCCCTGGAACTCGTTCGGGTCGATGCCGACCTGGCGCAGCACGTTGGGGTGCACCATGCCGCAGCCCAGGATCTCCAGCCAGCTGTCGCCCTGACCGACCTTCACCTCGCCGCCGGAGCGGTCGCAGCGCACGTCCATCTCCGCCGACGGCTCGGTGAAGGGGAAGTGGTGCGGGCGGAAGCGGGTGGCCACCGTGTCGGTCTCGAAATAGCGGCCGAGGAAGGTCTCCAGCGTCCACTTCAGGTGACCCATGTTGATGTCGCGGTCGATCACCAGGCCTTCGATCTGGTGGAACATCGGCGTGTGGGTCTGGTCGCTGTCGCAGCGGAACACGCGGCCCGGCGCGACGATGCGGATCGGCGGCTTCTGGCTGACCATGGTGCGCACCTGCACCGGCGACGTGTGCGTGCGCAGCAGCTTGCGCTCGCCCTTCTCATCGGGATTGAAGAAGAAGGTGTCGTGCATCTCCCGCGCCGGGTGCTTGGGCGGGAAGTTCAGCGCCGTGAAGTTGTGCCAGTCGTCCTCGATGTCGGGCCCTTCGGCGACTTCGAAGCCCATCTGGGCGAAGATCTCCACCAGCTCGTCCATCACCTGCATGGTCGGGTGCACCGAGCCCTTGCGGCGCGGCGGGGCGGGCAGGGTCAGGTCGACGCGCTCGGCGGCCAGCTTTGCGGAAAGCGCGGCTTCCTCCAGAGCGGCCTTGCGCTCGGCGATGGCGGTCTGCACGCGGTCGCGCAGGCCGTTGATCAGCGGGCCCTTTTCCTTGCGCTCGTCCGGGCTCATCGCGCCCATGCCCTTCAGCAGGGCCGAGATCGAGCCGTGCTTGCCGAGGGCTGAGACGCGCACCTCCTCCAGGGCGGCGAGGTCGGACGCAGCCGCGACGGCGCCGAGCAGGTCGGATTCGAGAACGGAAAGATCGGTCATGGCGGTCGTCTCAAGCGGTCGCGGGCGGTCTTGGCAAGCGATTTCCGGGGGCGGCCGCGCCGCCTGACGCCGGAAACGAAAACGCCCTTCCCGCCGGGGCGGAAAGGGCGCTCTCTGGGTTCGGTTCAGGCCGAAGCTTAGGCCGCGAGCGCCGCGCGGACCTTGTCGGCGATCGCCTTGAAGCCGGCCGGATCGGCGCCGGCCACGTCGGCCAGGACCTTGCGGTCGATGTCGATGCCGGCGACGTCCAGGCCGTGGATGAACTGGCTGTAGGTGAAGCCTTCCAGGCGGGCCGCGGCGTTGATGCGCTGGATCCACAGGCTGCGGAAGTTGCGCTTCTTGTTGCGACGGTCGCGGTAGGCGTACTGGCCGGCCTTGTCCACCGCGGCCTTGGCCGTGCGGATGGTGTTCTTGCGGCGGCCGTAGAAGCCCTTCGCCTGCTTCAGGACTTTTTTGTGCTTGGCGTGAGAGGTCACGCCCCGTTTAACGCGGGCCATAATTCGTGCTCCTCGCTGACCTGATTACTTGGCGTACGGCATGTAGGACTTGACGATCCGAGCGTCCGCCTCGCTCAGCACCGCGGTGCCGCGCTGTTGGCGGATGTACTTGGAATTGTGGCTGATCAAGCGGTGACGCTTGCCCGCCACGCCGGCCTTGATCTTGCCCGTCGCGGTCAGCTTGAAGCGCTTCTTGGCGCCCGATTTGGTCTTCAGTTTGTACTTAGACATTTCGCTGCGGACCGAAATCCGCCCTTCTTAGTAGCGTGACGGACCGCCAAGGCATGTCTAGGGCCTGGCGATCCCGGAAAGGGCGGCTTCCTATATGGAAACCGCCCCAAGGGCAAGGCCGCCGGCTCAGTTCGGCGGGTTGTTCTTCTCGATGAAGGCGATGGCCGCCTGCAGCATCTTGGTCCGGCTGGAGCCGGTGGAGATCCAGTGGTCCTCGCCCTGCAGGGTGACGAACTCGTAGGGCTTGCCGGCCTTCTTCAGCGCGTCGGCCATCATCTGGCTCTGCTCGATCGGCACCACGGTGTCGTCGGTGCCGTGGATCAGCAGCATCGGCACGCTCACCTGGTCGACGTGCAGGGCCGGCGAGACGGCGTCGAGGTTGCGGTCGTCGACCTTGGCGGCGCCCATGTTGCGCTTCCAGTAGCGGGTCCCCGGGGTGTCCTTGGCGCCGAAGCCCTTCACCCACAGCAGCATCTTGCGGATGTCGGCGACGCCCGCTCCGGCCACCGCGCAGCGGTAGACGCCCGGGTCCAGGGTCGGGCCGGCCATGGCCGCGTAGCCGCCGTAGCTCCAGCCCATGATGCAGACCCGCTTGGGATCGGCGATGCCTTCTGCGGCCAGGTAGCGCACGCCGTCCGACAGGTCGGTCTGCATCTCCTTGCCCCACTTGCCGTAGCCGGCTTCCAGGAAGGCGCGGCCGAAGCCGTCGGAGCCGCGGAACTGCGGCTGCAGCACGGCGTAGCCGCGCGAGGCGATCGCCTGCGACCACCAGTCGAAGCCGGCGTTGTCGCGGGCCGCCGGGCCGCCGTGCGGCAGCACGATCAGAGGCAGGTTCTTCGGGTCACGCCCTCGCGGCAGGGTCAGGTAGGCCGGGATCTCCAGGCCGTCCTTGGCCTTGTACTTGACCCAGCGCACCTCGTTGACCGCCTCGGCCGGTACGCCCGGATAGGCCGAACCGACCTTCATCGCCTTGCGGGCGGCGCGGTCGATCAGCAGGTAGGTGCCGGAATCGTCCTTGCCCTCGGTCTTGATCAGGATCTTGGAGAAGTCCGGCGTCCAGCCCTCACGGGTGACCAGCTTGCCCGGGAAGCCGGCCTCGATCGAGGCCCAGGCCTCCGCCAGGGTCGGGTCGGTGAACAGGTACTCGCCGCGCTCCGCGCCGGCGACCTCGAAGCCGAGCAGGCGGCCGGTCTCGCGGTGATAGATCGGCGAGATGTCGCCGGACCCCGGAATGCCCAGCTTTTTCTTCGTGCCGTCCTTCAGCGAGAATTCGTAGAGGGAGTCGCGCTCGCCGCCTTCCGGAATGGAGACCAGCACGGTGTCCGGCGTGCGGCCGAAGCCCAGCAGGCTGGGCCAGTCGACCGTCTTCTCGCCGCCGTTCCAGACGAACAGCTCGCGGTCCTTCACCCCGTCGTCGGCCAGCAGCCGCCAGCGGCCCAGCTCGAAGCGGGCTTCCTCCTTCGCCGTCACCTTGCCCGCGGCGTCGAGGATGCCGTCGAAGTCTTTGATGAAGGGCGTGGCCTTGCCGGTGTCGGGATCGATCTTGAACAGGGTGCTGTCGCCGCTCTTGGCGGCGGTGACCAGCATCAGCCGATGCCCGTCGACCTCGCGCACCCAGTAACGGCTGAACAGGTTGTAGACGACCTCGTCGCCGGTGCGGCTGGAGCCCACGCCGCTGGCGCTGTCCAGCACGGTGGCGAACTTGCGGGTCGTGACGTTGTAGATCTGACCGTTGTAGGCCTCGAGCTTGTCGCCGAAGTCCGAGAACTTGTCGGTGGTCACCGACTGGACGATCACCACGTGGGTGTCGTCGAGCCAGCTGATGCTGCGGATCTTCACCTCGCCCAAGTCGACCACGCCCAGCGCCTGGCCGGCGACGGTCTGCACGCCCAGGCGGCGCTTTTCGCCGACCTGAGCCACGTAGGCGATGTTCTGCCCGCTAGGCGAGATCGCGACCTGGTCCAGGCCCGGCAGCTGGCCGTAGGCCTCGATCGGCGGCGGCGCGGCCAGGGCCGGCGCGGCACACGCGAATTGCAGCACGGCGGCCGCGGCGGCGGTCGCGAAAGTTCTTCCGAACATGATGTGGGCCCCCAAGCAATAACCCCGATCGCGCACTCTGGCGCGACCGGGGTCCGGAAGCAATCGACGGTCGAGCTTTCGCTGAATCAGTTCGGCGGATTGTGCTTCTCGAGGAAGGCGATCTGCGCCTGCAGCATCGCCACGCGGGTTTCGCCACGCGACAGCCAGTGGTCCTCGCCTCCGAGCTCGGTGAATTCGACCGTCTTGCCGGCGGCCTTCATGGCGTCGCGGAAACGATAGCTGTGCTGGATCGGAACGACGACGTCGTCCTTGCCGTGGATCAGCTGGACGGGAATGGTCACCCGGTCCACGTGCTTGATCGGGCTGATCGAAGCCCAGCTCTCGCGGGGGCCCATGTAGCGGGTCCAGAAGCGGTTCGACTGGGTGTCGCCCTGGCCTTCCTTCTCCTTCAGGTCGGCCATCTTCCAGTCGATGTCGGCCACGCCCGCCACCGCCGAGGCGCAGCGATAGACGCCGGTGTCCAGGGTCGCGCCGCCCAAGGCCGCCGAGCCGCCATAGCTGGCCCCGGCGATGCAGACGCGCTTGGGATCGATCACGCCGTCCTTGGCCAGCCAGCGCACCCCGTCCGACAGGTCGGTCTGCATCTTGCGGCCGTACTCGCCGTAGCCGGCGGCCAGGAACTCCGGACCGAAGCCGTCCGAGCCGCGGTACTGCGGCTGCAGCACGGCGTAGCCGCGCGAGGCCAGCGCCTGGGCCCACCAGTCGAAGCCGGGGTAGTCGCGCGTCGCCGGCCCGCCGTGCGGCAGGACGATCAGCGCCAGGTTCTTGGCTTCGCGGCCGCGCGGCAGGGTCAGATAGGCCGGGATGTCGAGGCCGTCGGCGGCCTTGTAGTGAACCAGACGGACCTCGTTCACCGCGTCGCCGGGCACGGCCGGATACGCGCCGCCGAGCTTTGAGGCCTTGCCGGCGACCAGGTCGACCAGCAGCACGCTGCCGGCGTCGTTCGGGCCTTCGGTCTCGATCACCCACTTCTTGAAGTCGGGCGTCCAGGACTGGATGGAGACGCGGCTGTTCTTGAAGCCGGCCCGGATCGAGGCCCAGGACTTGGCCAGCGCATCGTCCAGGAACACCACCTCGGTGTCGGTCTCGCCCGTGAACGTGAAGCCCAGCAGCCGGCCGGTCCGCCCGTCGTGGAACGGCACGCCTTCGCCGAGGTCGCCGAACGACAGCTTGGTGCGCGCGCCGGTCGCCAGCGTGACTTCATAGATGACGTTGGCGGTCTTCTCCGGCACCGCCATCAGCACGGTGCCGGGCTTACGGCCCGCGCCGAGCAGGGACGGCGTGTCGATCCGCGCGTCCTCGTCGACGTAGAGCTCTTTCCAGTTGGTCCCCTCGCGGGCCATCAGCCGCCAGCGGCCCTCGTCCTCGTAGTACTCTTCCTTGGCGACCACCTGGCCGGCCTCGTCCAGCACCCCGAAGTTCTCGTTGAACAGGCGGCCCTGACCGGTCTTCAGGTCGATCTTGAACCAGACCCCGTTGTATTCCTTGTCGTAGCCGCCGACGAGCACGGTCGGCTGACCGTCGACCATGCGGATCTCGGGGGCGCCGAGCACCATGTTGGAGTTGGTGACGTTGCCCTTGATGCGGGTGATGTTGCTGGTCGTCGAGGCGCCGTGGTCGAGCAGGGTGACGAAGCTGCGTTTGGCGATGTCGTAGGACTGGGCGGTGTAGTGCTCGCCCTTGTCGAAGTAGTAGCCGCCGGCCGCGAACGCGACGTTGGTGGTCATGGAGGTGGTGATGAGCACGTGCCCGTCGTCGCCCCAGCGGATGTCGCGCACCTTCTGATCGCCGAGCCTCACCCCGCCCAGGTCCTGGCCGGCCAGGCTGCGCACGCCCAGCGCGCGCGTGCCTCCCACGGTGGCGATGAAGGCGATCTTCTGGCCGTCGGGCGAGATCTCCACCTGCTCCAGCGCCGGCAGCGCGCCGTAGGCCTCGATCGGCGGCGGGGCGGCCAGCGCCGGCGCGGCGAGGGTGAACTGCAGCGCGGCGGCCGTGGCGGCCGTCGCCAGAAGACGTCTGATCATGGAGCTACCCCCTGCGCCGTCACAAAAAACCGGCGTTTGGGGATAGATGCCGCGAGCTTTGCTGGAAGGCAATCCTTCCGCAACTTTGCCGATAGGTCAGGCCGCGGCCCGGGCCTCCTGCTCGCGGCGGAAGGCGCCGCCGGCGTTCAGCGCCATGATCATGGCCGGCACGGTCAGGGCCGCGCCCAGCATGAACGGGGCGTGGGAGCCGAACCCGGAGAACAGCGCCCCGGCCACGATGGGGCCGCTCATCCGCGCGGCCGAGCCGGCGGCCATGTTCAGGCCCAGCATGGCGCCTTGCCGGTCCGGCGGCGACGAGCGCGAGATCAGGGCCGAGATCGAGGGCATGGCGAGGGCCTGGCCGAACACGCCGAACCCGGTCAGCACCGGCACCATCCACGGCGTGTGGTGCTGGGTCTGCAGGAACAGGGTCAGGCCGAAGAGGCCCATGCCGAAGGCCAGCACCCGCGCCTCGCCGAACCGGCGGGCCAGGCGGCCGGTGAGCAGGGCCTGGGTGATGGCGGAGACCACGCCGACCACGCCGAAGATCATGCCGACCTCGCGCGGGCCCCAGCTGAACCCGGCCTGCGCCCACAGGCCGAAGGTCGACTCCATGCCGGCGAAGGCGGCCATGTAGGTGAACGTGACCAGCAGCACGCGCGAGATCACCGGATTGGCGCGCGCCTCGTGCAGGCCGGCCAGGAAGCGCTGGCGCGGGGCGGCCGGATCGGCCTTGGCGCGGCTCTCGCGCACGAACAGCAGCACGCCGACGGCGGCCGCCGCCGACAGGGCCGCGGCCGCGAACAGCGGCAGGCGGAAGCCGAGGTGGCCGGCCTCGGGGTCCGCCAGCAGGCCGCCCACCGTCGGGCCGATCACGAAGCCCAGGCCGAAGGCCGCGCCCAAGAGGCCCATGCGGCCGGCCCGCTCGGCCGGCGGGGTGACGTCGGCGACATAGCCCTGGATGGTGGAGATGTTGCCGGCGCCCAGGCCGGTGAACAGCCGGATGACGATCGCGGCCCAAATGTTCGGCGCGAAGGCGAGCGCCACGTAGCCCAGCACGTTGGCGAAGGTGGTGACCATCAGGACCGGCTTGCGCCCGATCCGGTCCGACAACCGGCCCCAGAACGGCTCGGCGAAGAACTGACCGACCGAATAGGCCGAGAACATCAGCGTCACCTGCCAGGCCGGCGCGTGCAGGCTCTCGGCGAAGAACGGCAGCAGCGGGACCGCTAGGCCGAACCCGATCAGGTTCAGGCAGACGACGGCGTAGAGGACGATCAGGGCCGGTCCGAGCGGGGTGCGGACGGCGGGGGAGTCGGCGCGCGGGTTCATCGCGCGCCGCTATAGGCCATTTCCGATGCTGCGGCGACGGTCCCGCCGCCGCAGCATCGGAAATGGGTCAGAGCGACCGATTTCAGAGCGCTTGGGCCGCCTCGTCCAGCCGACGGAATTCCTCATCGGTCAGCTTCACCGATGCGCCCGCGACGTTCTCCTCCAGGTGCTTCACCTTGCCCGTGCCGGGGATGGGCAGCATGACCGGGCTGCGCTCCAGCACCCAGGCGAGCGCGATCTGGCTGGCGGTCGCGCCGTGGTCGGCGGCCACCGCGGCGGCCACGCCGCCCGGCTTGGCGAGGTCGCCGGCGGCCAGCGGGAACCACGGGATGAAGCCGATGTCCTGCGCCTCGCAGTAGTCCAGGACGTCCTCGGAGCCGCGGTCGACCAGATTGTAGCGGTTCTGCACGGTGGCGACCGGGAACACCTTGCGGGCGGCTTCGATCTCCTCGACCGAAACCTCGCTGAGCCCGGCGTGGCGGATCAGGCCTTCCTTGATCATGTCGGCGATGACGCCGAACTGCTCCTCGCGCGGCACCTTCGGGTCGATGCGGTGCAGCTGCCACAGGTCGATGCGCTCGACCTTCAGCCGGCGCAGGCTGCCGTGCACGCACTCGCGCAGATACTCCGGGCGTCCGTCAGGATTCCACACGTCCGGTCCCGGGCGCAGCAGGCCGCCCTTGGTGGCGATCAGGAGGCCGTCGTAGGGATGCAGCGCCTCGGCGATCAGCTCTTCGCTGACGTGCGGGCCGTAGCTGTCGGCCGTGTCGATGAAGTTCACGCCCAGTTCCGGCACGCGCTTGAGCACCCGGATGGCTTCGGCGCGGTCCTGCGGCGGCCCCCAGATGCCCGGGCCGGTGATCCGCATCGCCCCGAAGCCCAGCCGCACGACCTCGATGTCGCCGCCGATCTTGAAGCGGCCGGAAAGGGTGGCGTCGGGCTGGCTCATGGCGGTCTCCTGCCTGGTCGCGCTCTAGTGCGCGGACCCTAACCCCGCGAGCGGCGGCGAGGCATCAGCGGGGCGGAAAATTCCGTCCGCTTCGGCTGAGCGGATCATCTCGTCGTAGGCGTCGGCCAGGGCCGCGAGCGCGGCCCCTCCGTCGCCGGCGAAGGACGAGCCGTGCATCAGGGCCAGGGTGGTCGGCTTCAGCTGGGCCAGCCGGCGCATGGTCGGGACCGTCGCTACCCCCAGGCTGGTGGCCTTGAACAGCGCCTCGGCCGCCATGGCCGGCTCGATTATGTCGCTCTCGGTCAGGGCGGGCCCTCGGCCGACGTGGGTGAAGAGGTCGCCGCACAGCAGGGTCTGCGTGGACTCCTCGAACAGCAGGCCCGCTTCCCAGCCGTGCGGCACGTGCGGGGTGTCCATGTAGCGGACGCGCTTGCCGCCCAGGTCGATCGCCTCGCCGTCGGCCAGCTGGCGCGGCGGCCGGTCGGCCAGGTCGTTCAGCGACACCATGCAGGCGGTGGCCCCGTGCGCCACCTCGGCCGAGGGCGCCGCCGCCAGCCACTGGTTCATCGAGCCGCACTCGTCGGCCTCGACGTGGCCGAAGGTGATCCAGCGCAACCGCTCCACCGGAACCACCTTGGCCACAGCGTCCGACACCGCCGGGAACAGGCCGCGGTGGCCGCAGTGGAACAGCAGGGGCTCGTCGGCCTGGATCAGGAACTGGTTGAAGGTGAAGCCGGCCGGGCCGCCGACCTCGGGCATGAAGGTCGAGATCCGGTAGATTCCGTCGGCGATCTCGGCGAGGTCGGCAGCCATGGCGCTTCTCCGTCGGGTTCGGCGTCCCGACGCTTGGGAGCGGCGGCCGGTTCCCGCCGCTATGCGGTCCCGAACGCCTCGAAGGCCGCGCGGGCGGCGTCTTCGACAGCCTTCATGGCCAGCCGGTAGGGGCCGGGGCCGAAGCTCACGCGGGCCACGCCCAGCCCGGCCAGGGCGGGGTCTGGGGAGGCGGCCATGACGTTGACCGGCAGGGGCGAGGCCGCGACCACCCGGGCGATCAGCGCCGCCTCGCTCAGTCCGGGGACGAACAGGCCGTCCGCCCCGGCGTCGGCGTAGGCGCGGGCGCGTTCCAGCAGGGTCGCGACCAGGCTCTCGTCGGCCTTGTCGGCCCCCGGCTGGAAGAACACGTCGCAACGGGCGTTCAGGAAGGCGTGCACTCCGGTCCGGTCGGCCGCGGCCCGCGCCGCCGCGATCCGCTGCGCCTGCTCGCCGGCCGGGCGCAGGGACCCGTCGGCCGGGAGGCTGTCCTCGAGGTTGCAGCCGATCGCCCCGGCCCCGATCGCTCGCGCGAGGGTCTCGCCGACCGCTTCCGGCGTCGCGCCGTAGCCCGTCTCAAGGTCGACCGTCAGGGGCAGGTCTGTCGCGCCGGCGATCCGCGCGACGTTGGCGATCACGAAATCCAGCGGGACCCGTTCGCCGTCCGGATAGCCGTTGGCGGCCGCCACCGACCAGCTGCCGGTGGCCAGGGCCTTCGCGCCGGCGGCCGCCACCGCCTTGGCGGTTCCGGCGTCCCAGACGTTGTAGAGCACCACCGGCCGTCCGGGGACGTGCAGGGAGCGGAACAGGGCGGCGCGGTCCGACGGCGAGGGCATGGGCGTCTCCAAGGCGAGGGCTCCTGACGCAACGACGTTATCCGGCCGTCGCCGAAAGCGGGCGCCGATTCTGCGACTCCGAGTCCGTTGACTCCGTCGCGCCGACGTAGAACAAAATAAGAACATCAAGCGTTATGAAAAGGCCATGACCTCCGCCCCCCGTCTGGCGGCCCTGCGCGCGCGCGTGGCCGCCCTGGAAAGCTCCGGACCCGCTTTGGGCGTGCTGCCGTTCGGTGACGCGCGGGTGGACGGCCGCCTTGCGGGCGGCGGCCTGCCGCTGGGCCGCTGGCACGAGCTGGGCGGCGAGGGGATGGAGGCGGAGACCGCCGCCGCTCCGGCCGCCTTCGCCGCCCGGCTGGCGGCGCGGGCGGGCGCCGGCGCGGTGGTCTGGGCCGCGCGCCGGCCCGACCTGCACGCGCCGGGCCTCGAGCAGCTGGGGCTGTCGCCCGACCGCTTGCTGTTCGTCGCCGCCCGCACCGAGGCCGAGATCCTGGCGGCCATGGAGGATGCGCTCCGCGCCGGCGGGGTCGACGCGGTGGTCGGCGAGGTCGAGGACGTCGACCTGGTGGCCGGCCGGCGGCTGCAGCTGGCCTGCGAGCAGGGCCGCTCGACCGGCTTCGTGCTGCGGCGGCGCCCGTTCGGCGTGCGCGCCGGCCGCGCGGCCGAGGACGGCCCCTCGGCGGCGACCACCCGCTGGAGAATAGCCTGCGCGCCCAGCGAGCCCGCAGCCGGCGAGCCCGGCCTGGGGCGCGAGCGCTGGAAGGTGAGCCTGGAGCGCTGCCGCGGCGGCCGGCCCGGGGCCTGGATCATGGAGGCGGACGATGGCGCGGATCCTGTCCGTGTGGTCGCCGAACTGGCCGATCGCCAGCTTCCGGCGGCGCACGAGGACCGCCGGCGCGCGGCCGGCTGACCCCTTCGCCCTGGTCGAGAGCGTCAAGGGCGCGCGCCGGCTGTCGGCCCTCGACGAGGCGGCCGCGGCCGAGGGGCTGTTCGTGGGCCAGGCCCTGGCCGACGCCCTGGCCCTGGTCCCGGCGCTCGTCACCGCCGACGCCGATCCGGAAGCCGACCGCGAGGGCCTCGAGAAGCTCTGCGACTGGTGCGTGCGCTTCAGCCCGGCCGTGGCGGTCGACGCGCCGGACGGCCTGCTGATGGACGTCACGGGCCTGGCGCACCTGTGGGGCGGCGAGGCGGCGCTGGTCGCCGACCTGCTGGCGCGGCTGGCGGGGAACGGCGTGCCGGTCCGCGGCGCGATCGCCGACACCGCCGGGGCTGCGTGGGCGTTGGCGCGGTTTCCTCTCGATCCGTCATCCCGGCCGGACGCCCGCGAGAGCGGGCGGGAGAGCCGGGACCCAGCAAGCGCGACGCCGGTTGCAGCCCGGGTTCGCAGCGTCGGGGCCGAGCTTGCCGGGTCCCGGCTCGCGCTGACGCGCGTCCGGGATGACGAGCTTTTAGTGGGCCCCGACTGGACCATCTCTCCTCCCGGCGCGCACCGCGCCTGGCTCAAGCCGCTCCCCGTCGACGCGCTGCGCCCCGAACCCGAGGCGGCCGCCCAGCTGCGCCGCCTGGGCGTGCGCACGGTGGAGCAGCTGACCGCCCTGCCGCGCGCCCAGCTGGCCAAGCGGTTCGGCATGGGCCTGCTCACCCGGCTCGATCAGGCGATGGGCGAGGCGGAGGAGGCGCTCGTCTTCCGCCGGCCCGTGCCGCCGTGGTTCGAGCGGCTGGCCTTCGTCGAGCCGATCAGCGCGCCCGACGACCTGGCCCGCGTGGCCGCCGACGCCTGCGCCAAGATCTGCGCCCGGCTGGAGGCGAGCGGGCGGGCGGCGCGCAGGTTCGAGCTGGTCTTCCACCGCCTGAACGGGACCTCGCACGCGCTCACGGCCGGCACGGCGCTGGCCGCCCGCGATCCCGCGCGCCTGGCCAGGCTGTTCGCGCCCAAGCTGGAGGCGGTCGACCCCGGCTTCGGCATCGAGGCGGTCACCATCGAGGCCGGGCGGGTCGAGGGGACCCCGGCCAGGCAAGGCGGCCTGACCGGCGAGACCGACACCGCCGAGGACTTCGCCGGGTTCGTCGACCGGCTGTCCAATCGCCTGGGCGAAGACCGGGTCTGGCGCGCCGCCCCCGTGCAGACCTGGGTGCCGGAGAAGGCGGTGGCGCACGCCGCCCCGATGTCGGCCCCGGCCGGCGGCTGGGACCCGGAGCGGCCGCGCCCGGTGCGCCTGTTCCGCCGGCCCGAGGCGATCGAGGCGACCGCGCCGGTGCCCGACGACCCGCCGTTGTTCTTCCGCTGGCGCGGGCGGCTGCACCGGGTGCGCCGGGCCGAGGGCCCCGAGCGCATCGCCCAGGAGTGGTGGAAGAAGCCGCTGGCCGACGCCTCGCCGGAGCGGGTGCGCGACTACTACCGGGTGGAGGACACTGACGGCGCGCGGTTCTGGATCTTCCGCACCGGCCTGTATGGCGGCGAGCGGCCGTCGCAATGGTTCGTGCACGGACTGTTCGGATGAGCGTCAAAGAAACCGGCCGCTACGCCGAGCTGCAGGTCACCACCAACTTCTCCTTCCTGCGCGGCGGCTCGCACGCCCAGGAGCTGGCCTTCACGGCCGCGGCGCTGGGCCTGTCCGGCCTGGCGGTGACCGACCGCAACACGCTCGCCGGCGTGGTGCGGGCCTGGGGCGCGGCCAAGGAGGTCGGCCTGCCCTTCCGGGTCGGATGCCGGCTGGACTTCGCCGACGGCAAGCCGTCGGTGCTCTGCTATCCGACCGACCGCGAGGCCTACGGGCGGCTCTCGCGGCTGCTGACGCTGGGCAAGGTGCGGGCCGAGAGCGGCGGCTGCGAGCTGACCTGGGCCGACCTCTACGACCACGCCGAGGGCCAGGTGCTCATGGTCGTGCCGCCCCAGGCGCTGGACGAGGCGTTCGAGCGGGACCTGACAGCGCTGTCGGGGGATTTCCGGCGCAACGTCTACCTGGCTGCGGCCCGGCCTTATGGCGCGCGCGACCTGAAGCGTCTGCACCGGCTGGCTGGTCTGGCCCGGGACGCCCGCGCGCCGATGGTCGCCACCAACGACGTGCTCTACCACGACCCGCTGCGCCGGCCGCTGCAGGACGTGCTGACCTGCATCCGCGAGAAGACCACCATCCACGCGGCCGGCCTGAAGCTGGAGGCCAACGCCGAGCGCCACTTGAAGCGGCCCGAAGAGATGGCCCGGCTGTTCTCGGCCTATCCCGACGCGCTTCACCGCACGCTCGAGATCCTGGACCGGCTGGACTTCGACCTCGGCCAGCTGAGGTACGAGTACCCGCACGAGCCCACGCCGGCGGGGCGCACCCACGACGACTGGCTGGCCGAGCTCTCCTGGAGGGGCGCGCAGTGGCGCTACCCGCAGGGGATTCCGCCCAAGGTCGCGGTCCTGCTCACTAAGGAGCTGGCCTTCGTCGCGAAAAAGGAGCTGCCGCAGTACTTCCTGACCGTGCACGACGTGGTGCGCTTCGCCCGCGACCGCGGGATCCTGTGCCAGGGCCGCGGCTCGGCCGCCAACAGCGTGATCTGCTACTGCCTGGGCATCACCGCGGTCGACCCGACCTTCGTGAACCTGCTGTTCGAGCGCTTCCTGTCCGACGAGCGCAACGAGCCGCCCGACATCGACGTCGACTTCGAGCACGAGCGGCGCGAGGAAGTGATCCAGTACGTCTACGGACGATACGGCCGCGACCGCGCCGCCATCTGCGCCACCGTCATCCACTACCGGCCCAGGAGCGCCATCCGCGAGGTCGGCAAGGCGCTGGGCCTGACCGAAGACGTGACCGCGCGGCTGGCCGACACGGTCTGGGGCAGCTGGGGCGACGGCATGCCGGACGAACACGTCGCGCAAGCCGGCTTCGCCCCGGACAATCCGGAGATTTCGCGCGCCGTCGACCTGGCCACCGAGCTGCTGGGCTTTCCGCGCCACCTGTCCCAGCACGTCGGCGGCTTCATCCTGACCGAGCGGCCGCTCAGCGAGACCGTGCCGATCGGCAACGCGGCCATGGAGGAGCGCACCTTCATCGAGTGGGACAAGGACGATGTCGAGACCCTGGGCCTGATGAAGGTCGACGTGCTGGCCCTGGGCATGCTGACCGCGCTCAAGCGCGGCTTCGACATGCTGAGCGCCGACAAGGGCGTCTACCTGCCCGACATCGCCTCGGTGCCGAAGGAGGACCCGGCCGTCTACGACATGCTGTGCAAGGCGGACTCGGTGGGCGTGTTCCAGGTCGAGAGCCGCGCGCAGATGTCCATGCTGCCCCGGCTGAAGCCCCGCCAGTTTTACGACCTGGTCATCGAGGTGGCGATCGTGCGCCCCGGCCCGATCCAGGGCGACATGGTCCATCCCTACCTGCGCCGGCGCGACGGCGTCGATCCGGTGGAGTTTCCCTCGCCCTCGCCCGAGCACGGCGAGCCGGACGAGCTGCGCGAGGTGCTGGGCAAGACGCTCGGCGTGCCGCTGTTCCAGGAGCAGGCCATGCGCATGGCCATCGAGGCGGCCCGGTTCAGCCCGGCCGAGGCCAACGGCCTCAGACGCTGCATGGCCACCTTCAAGAGCCTGGGCGACCTCGGCGTCTATCGGGACAAGTTCGTCGAGGGGATGGTCCGGCGCGGCTACGAGCGCGACTTCGCCGAGCGCTGCTTCAAGCAGATCGAGGGCTTCGGCTCCTACGGCTTCCCCGAGAGCCACGCGGCCAGCTTCGCCAACCTGGTCTACGCCTCCTCCTGGGTGAAGCGCTGGCACCCGGACGTGTTCTGCGCCGCCCTTTTGAACAGCCAGCCCATGGGCTTCTACGCGCCGGCCCAACTGGTCCGCGACGCCCGCGAGCACGGGGTCGAGGTGCGGGGCCCGGACGTGATGGCGAGCGGGTGGGACTCGGCGCTTGAACGATCCTCCCCCGAGCGAAGCGGTGGAAACGAGATCTCCCCCCCCTGGGGGGAGCAGCCGCCCGTGAGGGCGGCGTGGGGGGCTCCAGCGGAGTGCTCGGGCTCAGCGGCGCAAACGCCCTCGGCGCGGGCCGCCGCCGTCGCGCCAGGCTGGAGCCCCCCACGCCGCTTCGCGGCGGCTCCCCCCAAGGGGGGGAGATCTTTGGAGGCGCTCCTCCCCGTCCGCCTCGGCTTCCGCCAGATCCGCGGCTTCCGGCGCGAGGACGCCGAGCGGCTGGTCGCCGCCCGCGAGGCCGGGGCCGCCTCGCCCGACGCCTTCGCCGCCGCAGGCGTGCCGAGGAAGGCGCTGGAGCTGCTGGCCGAGGCCGACGCCTTCCGCTCGCTGGGCCTCGACCGGCGCCAGGCGCTGTGGGCGGTGAAGGGGCTGGACGCGCCCGGCGCGCCGCTGGCCCGGTTGGGGGCGAAGGCCGAGGTCCAGCCCATGCTGCCGCTGATGGCCCTGCCCGAACACGTGGTCGAGGACTATCGGACCACCGAGCTGTCGCTGAAGGCCCATCCGGTCGGCTTCTTCCGCGAGGCGCTGCGGGCGAAGGGCGTGGTCCCGGCCCAGGCCCTGCGGACCCAGAAGAACGGCCGCAAGGCGGCGGTGGCGGGCCTGGTGCTGGTGCGTCAGCGGCCGGGCACGGCCAAGGGCGTCACCTTCCTGACCCTGGAGGACGAGACCGGCGCGGCCAACGTGGTGGTCTGGCGCGACCGCTTCGAGGCCAACCGCAAGACGGTGATGACCGCGGCCTTCCTGCTGGTGCGCGGCAAGCTGCAGGTCGAGGGCGACGTCGTCCACCTGGTGGCCGAGGAATTCGTCGACCTCAGCCCGCGCCTGCGCCGCCTGCGCCAGGACGCCGTCGGCGACCCCGCGGCGGGGATGAGGAGCCGCGATTTCCATTGAAATCTCCTCCCCCGCTGCGCTTCGCTTGCAGGGGAGGGGAGAAGCGCCGCCTCGGGGAAACGCCCGAGTGACGCCCCCGCGCGGGCCGCCCATGCTCTCGCCCATGCACAAGACCAAGCTCGAGCGGGGCCTGGAACGCGGCCTGTTCGCCGCCCGCTGGCTGATGGCGCCCTTCTATCTCGGCCTGGTGCTGGCCCTGTTCGTGCTGCTGGTCGTGTTCGTGGAGGAGCTGATCTACGAGATCCCCCGCGTGGTGGACTGGAACTCGCGGGTGGAGGACGTGATCGTCCTGTGCCTGTCGCTGATCGACCTGTGCCTGGTGGCCGGCCTGCTGCTGATCGTGGCCTTCGCCGGCTACGAGACCTTCATCGCCCGCATGGATCAGGTGCCGCTCGAGGACCGGCCGGCCTGGCTGGGCCAGGTCGATTTCGCGGAGATGAAGGTCAAGCTGATCGGCTCGGTGGTGGCGATCTCCAGCGTCACCCTGCTGAAGGCCTTCATGAAGCTGGCCGACCCGGACGAGCCGCCCGGCGTCGACCACGCCAAGCTGGGCTGGCTGGTCGGCCTGCACCTGATGTTCCTGATCACCGCCGTGGTGCTGGTGCTCACCGACCGGCTGAAGCCGAAGCCCTGATCGATCTCGCCTGCTCGGGGGGAGATTGAAAAAACCCGCGCCGGTCTCCCGGCGCGGGCTCTCGGTTCTGCGGACCTGGGAGGTCGATCAGAACGGCAGGATGTTGCGTTTGCGGCTGTAGGCCAGGTAGCCGACGCTGGCCCCCAGGCGCACGCCGACGCCGGCGCGGATCGGGGCCAGGATGATGCCGTCGGCGTTCTGGTAATTCACGCCCAGGCCGCCGACCAGGTAGGCCGAGCCTTCCACGCCCGGGAAGCGGCGGTAGATGGCTTCCGGGTGGTACAGGCCGTAGCACAGGGTGAAGACCCGCGCGGCGTTGCCGCCGACGTCCCAGCCGATCGACGGGCCCTGCCAGTAGGTCTTCTGCGGCTGGGCGCCGCCGGCCATGTAGAGCAGGCCTTCGCCGTAGCGCAGGCCGACGGTCAGCGCGGCCGAGCCTTCCTCGCCGGCGATGTAGCCGGTCGGGCGGTCGCCGTAGTCGGAGAAGACCCGCTCGATCACGCCGCCCAGGGCCTCGGCGGTGACGCCCAGGAAGTTGGAGCCGGCGCGGACGATCTCGGCCTCGGAATAGACCGGCGCGCTTTCGTTGCCGGTCTGGTAGTCGGCGCTGCCGTCGGCTTGCTGCATGGCGCCCGTCGAGGCGCAGCCGGGCGTGGCGAAGCCGGCGCTGGCGGCCAGGCCGGTGAGGAGCAGGGTGCGGCGGTCCATCAGATCGCTCCGGTCAGGTCGAATCAGAAGCTCAACCTTGCCACGGAAATGGGCGTCTTTGCGGCGCCCGAGTCAGTTCGCCGCAGGTAAATCCCCGTAAGGGCGTTCAGCGCCCGGCCGGCGCGGCGCTGTCCTTCAGCGCGCCGCTGAGCGCCGCTTCGGTGCGCGACAGCCGCTCCAGCGTCTCCTGCAGGCGGCCCAGCTGGTCGGGCGACAGGCCGGTCAGGGATTCACTCTGGGCCTTCAGCCCGCGCAGCTGGGTGTCGATGTCGGTCAGCGCCGCGTCCAGCCGCTCCAGCCGCTGGTCCGGGGTCGGCTGCGGCACGATCGGCAGCTTGGCCGAAACGCGCCCGGCCGGCGCGGGGACCGGCGGCGCGGTCTGGGCCTGGGCGGCCCCGGCCAGGGCGAAGCTCAGTACGGCGGTGGTCAGCAGCAGGCGCATGTCGTCCTCCCCCTCGTTCGGTCGGCGGCGAATTCCCTTCTCCCCTTGCGGGAGAAGGTGGCGCGCGGAGCGCGCCGGATGAGGGGTGGCGGCGCGTCGTCGAACGTCCTGGGCGATAGAACCTCTCGTCCTGCCGCCTCGGCGCCGACACCCCTCATCCGACCGGCTTCGCCGGCCACCTTCTCCCGCAAGGGGAGAAGGAAAAAAGCTCGCTCGACCCGCCCACCATGCTCCCGCACGGCGAACGCTTCGTAAAGCGGCCGCCGCAGACGTCCCGTCGCCTTGGCGGGGCGGGGGCGCCGTGGTAGGCCCCGCGCCCATGACGACCCCGCTCGAGCGTATTCGCAACTTCTCCATCGTGGCCCACATCGACCACGGCAAGTCGACCCTGTCGGACCGGCTGATCCAGCACACCGGCGGGCTGTCCAGCCGCGAGATGAAGGAGCAGGTGCTCGACTCCATGGAGATCGAGCGCGAGCGCGGCATCACCATCAAGGCCCAGACCGTGCGCCTGCACTACAAGGCCAAGGACGGCAACGAGTACGTCCTGAACCTGATGGACACGCCCGGCCACGTCGACTTCGCCTACGAGGTCAGCCGCAGCCTCGCCGCCTGCGAGGGCTCCATCCTGGTGGTCGACGCCTCCCAGGGGGTCGAGGCCCAGACGCTCGCCAACGTCTACCAGGCGATCGACAACAACCACGAGATCGTGCCGGTCCTGAACAAGATCGACCTGCCGGCGGCCGAGCCCGAGCGGGTGCGCCAGCAGATCGAGGACGTGATCGGCATCGACGCCTCGGACGCCGTGCTGGCCTCCGCCAAGTCGGGCCTGGGCATCGAGGACGTGCTGGAGGCGGTGGTCCAGCGCCTGCCCGCGCCCAAGGGCGACGAGAACGCGCCGCTGAAGGCGCTGCTGGTCGACGCCTGGTACGACGCCTACCTGGGCGTCGTGGTGCTGGTGCGCGTGTTCGACGGCCGGCTGAAGGTCGGTCAGCAGGTCAAGATGATGCAGACCGGCGGCCAGTACCGGGTCGACAAGGTCGGCGTGTTCCGCCCCAAGGCCACCGACGTCGACAGCCTGGGCCCGGGCGAGGTCGGCTTCATCACCGCCTCCATCAAGGAAGTGGCCCACGCCGCGGTCGGCGACACCCTGACCGACGAGAAGAAGCCCACCGCCCAGGCCCTGACCGGGTTCAAGGAAGTGCAGCCGGTGGTGTTCTGCGGCCTGTTCCCGGTCGACGCCGCCGACTTCGAGGACCTGCGCGCGGCCATGGGCCGGCTGCGCCTGAACGACGCCTCGTTCAGCTACGAGATGGAGACCTCCGCGGCGCTGGGCTTCGGCTTCCGCTGCGGGTTCCTCGGTCTGCTGCACCTGGAGATCATCCAGGAGCGCCTGAGCCGCGAGTTCAACCTCGACCTGATCGCGACCGCCCCGTCGGTGGTCTACAAGATCAAGATGACCAACGGCGAGGTCGTCGAGCTGCACAACCCGGCCGACATGCCGGACCCGGTGAAGATCGACTCCATCTCCGAACCGTGGATCAAGGCCACCATCTTCACCCCCGACGAATACCTCGGCGCGGTGATCAAGCTGTGCCAGGACCGCCGCGGCGAGCAGAAGGAGCTGTCCTACGTCGGCAGCCGCGCCATGGTGGTCTACGAGCTGCCGCTGAACGAGGTGGTGTTCGACTTCTACGACCGGCTGAAGTCGATCTCCAAGGGCTACGCCTCCTTCGACTACGAGATCATCGACTACCGCGACGGCGACCTGGTGAAGATGCAGATCCTGGTCAACGCCGAACCGGTGGACGCGCTCTCCATGCTGGTCCACCGCAACCGCGCCGAAGGCCGCGGCCGGGCCATGTGCGAGAAGATGAAGGAACTCATCCCCCAGCACAT
Organism: Caulobacter sp. 17J80-11; assembly: GCF_014349105.1. GTDB lineage: Bacteria > Pseudomonadota > Alphaproteobacteria > Caulobacterales > Caulobacteraceae > 17J80-11. The sequence goes on from NZ_JACSJI010000014.1 coordinate 89,189, forward strand.
GTTCGTCATCCCGATCCAGGCGGCGATCGGCGGGCGCATCATCGCCCGCGAGACCGTGCGCGCGCTGCGCAAGGACGTGACCGCCAAGTGCTACGGCGGCGACGCCACCCGCAAGCGCAAGCTCCTCGACAAGCAGAAAGAGGGCAAGAAGCGCATGCGCCAGTTCGGCAAGGTCGACATCCCGCAGGAAGCCTTCATCGCGGCGCTGAAGATGGACGCGGATTGAGGCGGTCCGCACGGTGAAACAAATCGGGCCCGAGAGTTCGCCGCTCTCGGGCCCGCTTTCTTTGTGGCGGGAGGGCGCGCCCAGCGCCTTCTCCGGCTGCGATCTCCCAGCTGAACGCGCGCCGGCTGGCGCTGCGCGCCACCGCGGAGCGGCGGGCCGAAGGCCCGGCCTCGGGTTCGATCGGCCGTCCGGCAGGTTCGCAGCTGGAGATCTCGCCGGGACCGGGACGGCCCTCCCTCGAGCTCACCGTCAATCAACCTTGCGCCACGCCCTTTTCCGCTCGCGCTCTGGGGGGGCCGCCTTTGTGGGAATGCGCGGCAGGAATGGCCCGGGACCTTCCCCGCGCCGCGCCGGTTGCTTCCGTGAAAGCTGTGGGAGACCGGCATGCGGCGGGTGCGGACCTTGGGCCTGGCGCGCGGGCTGGAGCGGCTGGAGGCGTTCACCGACGCGGTGTTCGCCATCGCCATCACCCTGCTGATCCTGGAGCTGCAGGCCCCGCACGCGGCCCACGGCCAATCCCACTTCGACCTGTGGGCGGCGCTGCGGGCGCTGTGGCCGCAGTACATGGCCTTCGGGTTCAGCGCCCTGGCGATCGGGGTCTACTGGCTGCACCACCACTACATGGGCGGCATCTACGTGAAGGCCGACCACGTGTTCAGCCTGCTCAACCTGGCCTTCATGCTGACCATCGCGATCATCCCGTTCCCCGTGCGGGTCTACATGGAGAACATGGGCGACCCGACCGCGCGCGGGCCGGCCGCGACCTTCCTGACCTTCACCCTGGTGGCCCCTTCGGTGGCCTGGCTGGGCAAGTGGTTCTACGGCGCGGCCCAGGGCCGTCTGCTCGACCCGCGCCTGGATCCGCGTTTCCTGCGCCGTCTGTCGCTGCGGTTCAGCGTCACGACCGGAGCCTACGTCGCGGCCGCGTTGATCAGCCTATGGTGGCCGCTGACCGGCCTGGGCGTGGCGGCGCTGCTGACCGCGCTTTTTCTGCTGCCGCCGCCGGTCCCGGAGATGCTGCCTCACTCCGAGGGCGAGCACGGCCCAGGGCGCGAGCACGGTCACGAGCATTACGCGCATGAACGCCCGCCCGGTCCGCCATCGGCGCGATGACGCTCACTACCCTGAGGGGGGCGGCGTCCGTGGGAAGGCGGGACACGCACCGCTTTCGGCCCCACCGGTGCGTGTCCCCATTTTCGAACAGCGCCTACGACCGCGATCGCGACGCCGCGGGCCGCTGAAGCGTGAGCGCCCGAGACTGATGCGGCCTTCATGCGTTAGACACGGTCGAGCCTGATCGTGGAGCGTCGCATGCGCCTGTCCCTGTCCGTTCTCGCCGCCACGGCGCTGCTGGCCGCCTGCGGGCCGCGCGACGCGAGCGAACCCGCGGCCGAGCCGGCCTCGGCCCCGGGCGAAGCGGCCGCCACCACGGCCCAGACCCACAGCTGGACGGTGCAGGTGAGCGGGACCGGCGTGGCCCTGACCGCGGTCGACCCGGCCGGGGCGGCGCTGGTGACCCTGGCCTGCGCGAGGAAGCCGGCCGAGCTGATCGTCACGGTCGAGGGTTTCGCGCCGGTGGGCAGCGAAGAGCAACTGTCAGTGGGCGTGGACGACGAGCCGTTCCTGCTGGTGGCCGATCCGACCAAACGCCCGGCCGGCGTGGAGGCGCGCGGGCCGATCCCCGAAGACTTCCTCAAGCGGCTGGAGACGGCGCGCGAGGTGCGCGCGGTCTACGGCGCCCAGACGCTCGGCCCGCTGGCCCCGCCGGACGCCGAGACGGCCAAGCGGTTCGCGGGCGCGTGCCGGGAGGCGAGGAAGGGCTGAGGGCGAGGCGCCCGCGCGAGTCGTCCGCTAGGTCTCGGCCCGCGCCGCCGTGCGGAACAGCCAGGCCGAGAGCAGCCACAGGCCGACGAAGCCCCCGGTCAGCACCCAGGTGAAGTGCCCAGCCAGCTGGACGATAACGGCGGCCGCGACCTGGGCGAGGGCGGTCGCGACCAGGGCGAGGACCAGGCCGCGGGGCCGCAGGCGGGCCAGGACGGCGCCGGCGGCGGCCACGGCCAGCACGCCGAAGTACGTCCGGTTCAGCGGGTTCTCCTCATTGCCGACGATGCCGACGGCGAGGTTCATCCAGGCGAGCGCCAGGCCCGCCGCCACCGCCACTCCGATCCCGGCCACATACGCGCCGCGCCCGGGCTTCGCCCCCTGTCTCGTCATCGCCCCGCCTTTCGTCCTGCGAACGAGCTCGCGTGTCGCTCGGGCCGGCCGCCGGCGTCATGAGCGAAAAGTGAGGATTTGCTGATCTGTCATGAGCTGGCGCCGCGGCCTGTCGACGCGACGCTCAATGCTCCTGCGGCGGGGTGCGCATCGGGTCGGGCAGGACCTCGATGACCTTGCCGCGGGTGGTCTCGACGCGGACGCGGGCGGGCTGGCCGCTCTCCTCCAGCTCGCGGGCCAGGCGCACGGCTTCGTGCACGGCGCGTTCGGCGTGGCTGAACTCGTGCAGCCGCTTGCCGTCGCGGGTCAGCACCCAGAACGAGCCGTGCAGGGTGACGTCGAGGGCGATCTGCTGCATGGCCCGGAAATCGGGCGGGACGCCCGAGGGTTCCGCCGGCGCGGTTCGGCCTTAGGGGCGGGGCGGCGGCCCGCCCTCGTCCTTCGACAAGCTCAGGATGAGGGCTCCGGCGGCGTCAGTAGAAATCCTCATCCTGAGCCTGTCGAAGGACGGGGATTTCGGATCTGCTAGATCGCCCCGAAGCACCAGGCCAGCACCGCCTTCTGGGCGTGCAGGCGATTTTCGGCTTCGTCCCACACCGCCGACTTCGGGCCGTCGAGCACGGCGTCGGTGACCTCCTCGCCGCGGTGGGCGGGGAGGCAGTGCAGGAAGATCGCGTCGGGATCGGCCAGGGCCATCAGGGCGTCGTCGACCTGGTAGGTCTCGAAGGCGTCCATGCGGGCCTCGTAGTCGAGGTCGCCCATCGACACCCAGGTGTCGGTGATCACCGCGTGCGCGCCGGCTGCGGCCTGGCGCGGGTCGTCCATCAGCTCGACCTGGCCGCCCTGCTCGTTGGCGCGGGCCAGATCGTAGAGGTCGGGATGGTAGGCGGCCGGGCAGGCGATCTTCAGCTTGAAGCCGAACTTCGGCGCGGCGTGGATGAAGCTGGCGCAGACGTTGTTGCCGTCGCCGACCCAGGCCAGGGTCTTGCCCTCGACCGAACCCAGCCGTTCCTCGATGGTCAGCAGGTCGGCCAGGATCTGGCAGGGGTGGCTCTTGTCGGTCAGGCCGTTGATCACCGGCACGGACGAGGCGCGGGCGAAACGCTCGACGTCGTCGTGGCGGTTGGCGCGGATCATCACCGCGTCGACCATGCGCGACAGCACCCGCGCGGTGTCCTCCACCGTCTCGCCGCGGCCCAGCTGCATGTCGGCGGCGGTGGCGATGATGCTGTCGCCGCCCAGCTGCCGCATGGCCCCGTCGAAGGAGTAGCGCGTGCGGGTCGAGTTCTTCTCGAAGATCATGGCCAGCACCCGGCCGTCGGCCGGGGCGTCGGCGTCCGTCCTGCCCTTCGGCCAGCCGGCGCGCGCGGCCTTGCGGCGGGCGGCGTCGTCGAGGATGGCGCGCAGGTCCGCCGGCGACAGCCGCCAGAGGTCGAGGAAGTGACGGGGCTCGGTCATGATCTAAAACCAAGAACCCTCTCCCAGAGGAAGAGGGCAGGGTGAGGGGTTACGGGGCTTTCCGAGAGGGCTTCGACCCTCATCCCCCGCGCGGACCTTCGGGCTGCGCCTCCGGTGCGCGGGGCCCCCTTCTCCCGGCCGGGAGAAGGAAGGGCGGGTCCTACGCCGCCGCCTTGGCGCGGGCGGTTTCGCAGGTCTGCTCGAACTTCTCGATGGCCTCGCGGGCCTCGTCGAGGGTGAGGTTCAGCGGGGGCAGCAGGCGCACGCAGTTGTCGCCGCCGCCGGCCACCAGCAGGTTGTGCTCGCGGGCCAGGGCCATGAAGTCCCGGTTGTTCGGGATCAGCTTCACGCCGATGAGCATGCCCTTGCCGCGCACGTCGACGATCACGTCGGGGAAGCGGTCCTTCAGGCCCTGCAGCTGCTGGCCCAGATAGCCGGCCACGTCGATCACGTTGGCCAGGGTCTCCGGCTTGGCGATCTCGTCGAAGGCGGCGATGCCGACAGCCATGGCCAGCGGGTTGCCGCCGAAGGTCGAGCCGTGCGCGCCCACGGTCATGCCGTCGGCCGCCTTGGCGGTGGCCAGGCACGCGCCGATCGGGAAGCCGCCGCCCAGCGCCTTGGCGATGGCCATGATGTCCGGGGTCACGCCCGACCACTCGTGCGCCCACAGCTTGCCGGTGCGGCCCATGCCGGACTGCACTTCGTCGAAGATCAGCAGGGCGCCGTGCTCGTCGCACAGGGCGCGCATCTGGCGCAGCATCTCGTCCGAGGCGGCGCGCGCGCCGCCTTCGCCTTGCACCGGCTCGATGATGATCGCCGCGGTGGTCGGGCCCATGGCCGCCTTCAGGGCTTCCATGTCGCCGAACTTCAGCTGGATGTAGCCCGGCAGCTTCGGACCGAAGCCCTCGACATAGGCCGGGTTGCCGGCCGCGTTGACCGCCGCGTAGGTGCGGCCGTGGAACGAGCCGTCGAAGCCGATGATGTCGATCTTCTCGGGGTTTCCGTTGTGGCTGTGGTGCTTGCGCGCGGTCTTCAGGGCGCACTCGACCGCCTCGGTGCCCGAGTTGGTGAAGAACACCACGTCGGCGAACGACTGGGCGGTCAGCTTGTCGGCCAGTTCGTCCTGGCCGGGGATGCGATAGATGTTGGAGACGTGCCAGAGCTTGTCGGCCTGGGCCTTCAGCGCGTTGACCAGCACCGGGTTGCAGTGGCCCAGCGCCGTGGTGGCGATGCCGGCGACGCAGTCCAGGTAGGCCGTGCCGTCCGCGGTGAACAGGCGGGCGCCCTCGCCCCGCTCGAAAGCCAGCGGCGCACGGTTGTAGACACCCATCAGATGGCCGGTCACGACGACGTCTCCCTTCAAAATGCGAGCGTCCCCGACGCGGGTCGCGCCGGGGACTTCGAAGGGGTTTTCGACCCGCGCAGTGTTTAAGTCAACGCGAGGCTGGATCTCAGCCGAAGGCGTAGTCGCCCGCGCCCAGCCGGGCGGTCCCGTCGGCCATGTGGACGGTGAACTGATAGACCTGGGTCCCGTCGGTGACGGTGTAGACCTGCTCGCGCGGGTCGCCGCCGGCGTAGCCCGCGAAGGCGAGGCTGGCGCCCTGGCCGAAGCCCTGCAGTTCGATCACGTCGCCGCCGCGACGGCCCGCGCCCTGGAAGTCGCCGATGCGGTCGCCGCCGGTCAGATCCTCGGGCCGGAAGCCGAAGGTGTCCGCGCCGCCGCCGCCGATCATCAGGTCCGCGCCGGCGCCGCCCCAGATGGTGTCGTTCCCGGCCCCGCCGTCCAGCCGGTCGTCGCCCTGGCCGCCGTCGAGGAAGTCGTTCCCCTTCTCGCCGAACAGCTGGTCGTTTCCGCCGCCGTAATCGAAGAAGTCGCCGAACAGCCGGTCGTCGCCCGCCCCGCCGTTCAGGATGTCGGCGCCGTCCAGCCCGCGGGCCTCGTCGTTGCCGCGCCCGGTCGAGATCTCGTTGAGCGTCGCGCCGCCCCAGACCACGTCGTCGCCGGAGCCGGTCGTCACGACCAGCTTGTCGATCTGGCTGAAGGCGGTGTCGGAGACGACGTCGCCGTAGTCGACCCGGTCGCCGTCGGCCGAAGCGATCCAGGCGGGCCCGCGGCTGTGCGGCCCCCAGGCCGGGTCGGACGAGACGTCCGACTTCGCATGCGACCAGTCCACCACCAGGGTGTCGAAGCCGTCGCCTGCGGCGACGACCGTGGCGCCCGAGCCGCTCTTGAGCACGAAGGTTTCGGCGGCGACGCCGCCCTGAATGCGTCCGCTCATGGGATGGATTCCCCTGCCTCGTCCCACGCCCGCCGCGGAACCGAGTTCACAGAACGGGGCAAAACGCCGCAAGTTTCTGATGTATCGGCGGTTTTTAAAATCGCCGGTATTTGAACCGGGGTGTGTGGCTTGAAAACTTCTCGGTTCAGATCATTGTTAAGCTAGGCCCAGAAAAAACAGTCGGGCGGGGAGAACTATGAAGCTCAGGAACACCGTGTGCGCGGCCGCGCTGGTCGCCGCTGGCGTGCTGGCGGCCGGATCGGCCGCGTCGGCGCAGGACTACGGCCGCATGGTCGTGTTCGGCGACAGCCTGTCGGACACCAACAACGCCTTCACCGGCTCGGGCAACACCACGCCGCCGGCGCCCTACTACAGCGGTCGCTTCTCGAACGGCCCGGTGTGGGTCGAGCAGATGGGCTTCGGGACCTTCGCCAACTTCTTCAGCGCGCCCTCGGCGCTGACGGGCAACGTCGACTACGCCTTCGGCGGCGCGCGCGCCGACACCGCGGCCTCGCCGGTGCCGGGCGTGCCGACCCAGGTGGGAGCCTACATGGCCGCCGGCGGCCAGTTCCACGCCACCGACCTGGTCTCGGTGTGGGCCGGGGCCAACGACCTGTTCCAGGCCATGCCGACCGCGGCCGCCCAGCCCAGCCCGACCAACTACATGTTCGCGGCCTCCAACACCGCCGCCGGGGCGGTGGGCTCGTCGGTCAACACCATCGCCAACGCGGGCGCCGGCACCATCATGGTGTCGAACCTGCCGGACCTGGGCGCCACGCCGCAGTTCCGCGCCACCACCGCCGAGCCGCTGGCCACCCTGTCGAGCGGCTTCTTCAACGACGCCCTGCTGGCGCAGATGAACGCCCAGGCCGCCGCCCACGCCAACACCAACATCATCTACGTGGACGTGGCGCGCGCCTACCGCGCGGTGCTGGCCGATCCGGGCAAGTTCGGCTTCACCAACGCCACCCAGAAGTGCTTCACCGGCCTGAGCGTCTGCGCGACCCCGAACACCTACGTGTTCTGGGACGGCGTGCACCCGACCCAGGCCGGCCACGCCCTGCTGGCGGCCGTCGCCACCGACTACGTCACCTACGGCGACAGCGGCGCGGCCAGCGCGGCCCAGGCCGAGGCCGGCGTGTCGGCCCGCCGCGCCGCCTTCGACGCGGCGCGCGAGCAGGTGGCCGAGCGTGAATTCGAAACCGGCTCGCGCACCTTCGCGCGGTTCGAGGCCTCGAGCGGCAGCGTCGACGCCCGCGGCGTGATCGCCGAGGGCGACGTCGACACCATCGGCATGCGCCTGGGCTTCGATCACGCCTTCTCCTCGCAGATGCGCGTGGGCGTGATCGCCGGCGCCACCCAGTCGGACGTGAAGAACGGCCCGTCGTCGTTCGACATGAACAGCGCCAGCGCCGACCTCTACATGGGCTGGCGTTCGGGCCAGCTGTTTGTCGACGCCACCGCCGGCGCCAGCTTCGACAGCTACGACATCAGCCGCCAGACCGCTCTGGCCGGCGCCGTGCACCACGCCGACGCTGACGGCTCCAGCTTCGGCTCGGACCTGCGCGTGGGGTGGTGGGGCAACGCCGGCGGCTGGACCATGTCGCCGCGGGTCGGCCTGTCGGCCATCCACGCCACGGTCGACGGCTACAGCGAAGAGGGCGCCGTCGCCCGCCACGAGATTGGCGAGCGCGAGGTCAGCGCCGTGTCGGCCGAGGCTTCCGTGCTGTTCGCCGGCGACCTGGGCGAGCGCTTCGGCGCGACCTTCGAGGTCGGCTACCGCGACTGGGTGAAGTACTCGGGCGACGACGTGTCCGTGGGCCTGGTCGACAACCCGGCCCACACCCTGTTCCGCTCGGTCGAAGAGCCGGACGGCGGCGTGGTCATGCTGGACGCCGGCATCGACGGCACGGTGGGTGAGAACATCGGCGTGCGCGTCGGCTACCGCGGCCGCTTCGGCGACGGGTTCGACTCGCACACCGGCGGCGTGAACATCACCTTCAAGTACTGATCGTCCGGGTCACCGGATAAAGGAAAGGCGGCGGACCCCGGTCCGCCGCCTTTTTCGTTTTCGCGCTGCCGGCGCCCTTACGTCTTCAGTCGCCAGCCGCGGCGGAACAGCTCCCAGCAGGTGAAGCCGAGGATCAGCACCAGCGCCCCGGTCAGGGCCATGCCGATCCCGATGTTCCCGTCGGCCTGGCCGATGAAGCCGTAGCGGAAGCCGTCGATCAGATAGAAGAACGGGTTGTAGTGGCTGATGGTGCGGAACGGCTCGGGCAGCCGGTCGACCAGATAGAAGGTGCCCGACAGGAAGGTCATGGGCATGACGATGAAGTTGGTCACCGCCGCCAGGTGGTCGAACTTCTCCGACCACAGGCCGGCGATCACGCCGACCAGGCCCATCAAGAGCGACGCGCCGATCCCGAAGTAGAGGATCGCCCACAGGTGGTCGAAGCCGAAGTGGGCGAACGGCCAGACCGCGATGGCGGTGACCGTGCCCACCGCCACGCCGCGTGTGGCCGCGCCCAGCGCGAAGGCGGCCAGGAGCTCGAACGGGGTCAGCGGCGGGGTGAGGAAGTCGGGCGCGGTGCCCATGATCTTCGCCTGGATCAGCGACGACGAGGCGTTGGCGAAGGCGTTGTTGAGGATCGCCATCATCACCAGGCCCGGGGCCACGAACAGGCCGAACGGCACGCCGTGCACCGGCGGGCGGGCGTCCTGCATGGCGACCACGAAGATCATCATATAGAGCAGGGTGGTGACGACCGGCGCCGCCACGGTCTGCATGCCGACCTTCCAGAACCGCCGGACCTCCTTGAGATACAAGGTCTTCAGGCCGGTCCAGTTGACCCCGCCGTAGACCCTGGGCTGCGGCGGCAGGGCGGCGGCGATCGGGTCGCGCGACATCACGTTCATTGAAAAAGGCTCCTCGGCGGGCCTCAGATGCGCCCGCTTCGCTGCCGGCGCAAGCGGTCGAGCCGGGCTCTCTAGGATGAGTCGGGCGCCGCTAGATATAGATCTCTGTGGATAGCCTCTCCCCACATATTGCGTTCGTTAAAGCCCAGTATACGATCCCTAGCAGGGACGCGGTTGGGTTGGCCGCGACCAATACTAGATTTAGGGGTCGGCTCGGCGGTCGATCCCGGTCAAGAGGCGGGGGAGACCGGCTATGGGCTGGACGGACGAACGGGTCGCCACTCTGAAGAAGCTCTGGCTGGACGGTCTGTCCGCCAGCCAGATCGCCAAGCAATTGGGCGGGGTCACCCGCAACGCCGTGATCGGCAAGGTGCACCGCCTGGGCCTGTCGGGCCGCGCGGCGCCGTCGCAGCCCTCGCGTCCGGTCTACCGGCCGCAACGCCCGCGTCCGGCCGCGCCGGCCGTGGCCGCCGCTCCGGCGATCGCCCCGCGCCGGGCCGAGCCCGCGCCGCGCCCGGCGGTTCCGGCTCCGGCCCCGTTCGTGGAGCTGTCCGGCACGGCCACCGTGCTGACGCTGGGCGCCCACATGTGCAAGTGGCCGATCGGCGATCCGAGCTCCAACGAGTTCAGCTTCTGCGGCCGCCGCGCCGGCGAGAGCCCGTACTGCGTCGAGCACGCCCGGGTGGCCTACCAGCCGGCCCAGAAGGGCAAGAAGGGCGGCGCCAACGAACTGGCCCGCGCGCTGCGCCGCTACATCTGATCCCAGCGATCAGGCGAGATAGACAGAAGGGCGGGCCGAAAGGTCCGCCCTTTCTCGTTGGGCGCTAAGGCTTGGCCTGCGGTTCGTCGACGCCCGGCGCCATGCTGGCCGGGCGCTGGCCGGCGGTGGCCAGGGCCTTCACGGCGAAGGCGGCGGCGGCCAGGGCCAGCAGGATGGCGGCGTTCAGCAGGTAGGGGCTGGGGGCGCGCCACTCGTACAGCGCCACGCCCACGACCGGGGCGACCAGCCAGCAGGCCCCGTTGACCGCGGCCACCGCGCCGGCGACCGCGCCCTGCTCGGCCGGGCCGACCGCCAGCGAGGCGCCGGCGGTGAAGCCAGGACGGGTGAAGCCGTAGCCCAGGCTCAGCAGGGCGAAGCCCATCACCACCCCGTAGTAGTCGTGGGCGAAGCCGGCGGCCAGGTTGCCGAGCAGGGCGAGCGCCGCCCCCCAGCGCAGCAGGGCGCGCGGCGACAGGTGCAGCAGGCGGATCAGGCCCCACTGGGCGGCCAGCGTCGCCGCCGCGCCGCCGAACATGGCCAGGCCGATGAAGGACTGGGCCTCGGCCGGGCTCATGTGCAGCCGGTCGATGACGTGGAAGCCCAGCACCTGGCCGTTGACCGCCTGGGCGCTGCCGGCCGCCAGGCCCCACATCAGGAAGGGCGCGACGCGCGGGTCGCGCCAGAGACCGAGACGCGGCGCGGTGGCGTGGGTCGGCCGCTCGCCCTGGGGCGTGGCGATATAGTCGCCGGCCGGCAGCCAGCGCCAGGCGGCCCACAGCACGCAGACCCCGATCACCGCAAAGCAGAACATCGGCCCTGCCAGGCCGACGCCGGGCAGCACGAAGAAGGGCGCCAGCGCCGGGCCGGTGATGGTGCCCAGCCCGAAGGCCGAGGCGACCAGGGCGAGCGCGTCGGTACGCTCCTCCGGCGCGGTGCGGTCGGCGACATAGGCCTGGGCCGAGGTGCTGGCGGCGGAGCCCAGCAGGCCGTAAAGGGCGCGGGCCGTGGCCATGCCGGCGAACACCGCCACGGGTGCGGCCAGCTTGTGCAGACCGGCCATCACCACCAGGCCGAACAGCAGCATCGACAGGGCGTAGCCGCCCAGGCCCAGCATGATCATCGGCCGGCGACCGACCCGGTCGGACTTTCGCGCCCACAGCGGCGCGGAGAAGGTCCAGAACAGGGCGGAGAGCGAAAACACCGCCGCGATCAGGGTGTCGGAGACGCCGATCTCGCGGCCGATGGCCGGCAGCACCGAAACCAGGGCGTTGCCGCCGGCGGCGGTGGACATCAGCGCCGCGAACACGACGGCGAAGGCGCGGCGGCGGGCGGGATCAGGCGCGGACACGAGCTGAGCCTTACGCTCTTTCCCGGTCCGACGTAAGCGCGGCCCAGGTCGTCACTTCAGGAAGTCGGGACGCACCCCCGCGCGCCGCCAGTAGTCGGCCAGACCCATGTCGGTCACTAACGGCAGGAACCGCTTGTCGGCGCGAACGGGGGCGGCGACCGGCGTGAACAGCATGTGCGACTTGCGCCGCCGCTGATCGTTGACCGAGGCGTCGCCGGGCCGCCAGCGGACGCCGGCGATCAGCGGCCCGCGCTCCAGCAGGTAGGCTTCCGCGACGTCGAGGGCGCGCCCGACCTCGCCCAGGCCCGCCAGCACCAGGAAGGCGTTCACGGCGTGGCTGGGCCCGCGGGAGACGAGGGCGACCATGCCCTCGGCGGCCGCGGCGACGTCGACCGGACGCCGGGTCGTCATGGCCAGCATGGCGGCGCGCAGCGGGGACAGCATCCAGGGCGGCAAGTCGGGGGCGCCGGCGCGGTCGTCGACCAGGGCCAGGGCCCGCTCCGGCCGGCCGGTGAAGGCGAGAGTCCAAAGCCGGGCGAACCAGACCGCCGGGTGTCGGGGCCAGAGCGACAACGCCCGCTCCGCCGCCCGGTCCGCGTCGCCGATCCGGCCCAGGAACCAGTAGGCGTAGATCAGCCGGTACTGGTGGATCACGTGCAGCGGCTCGCGGGCCGAGAAGCGCACCCGATCCAGGGACGACTCCGTCACCCGGCCGACCGAGATCCGCAGGAAGGCGCGCGCGTCCAGCGTCGGCAGGTGGTCCGGCCGGATCGCGAGCACGCTCTGCAGCCGCCGCTCCGCCGCGAGCCAGTCGCCGTAATAGGGGGGCAGGAGGGCCAGCGCGGCCAGCGCGTCCGCCTGGCGCGCGTCGACGGCCAGCGCCCGGCGCGCGGCGTCCTGAACCGTTGCGACCGCCGCCGTGGCCTGATCGGGCGGCGCGTACTCGGCCATCGTGCACCGCGCCAGGGCGAGGCGGCCCCACAGCTCGGCGTCCCCGGGCCGAAGGCGCACGGCCTCTTCGAGGAAGCCCGCCCCCTGCGCCTCGCTGTCGGGCAGGCCGCTGCGCAGGGCCTGATCGCTCTGCGCCAGCAGGGCGGCGGCGCGCCTGGCCTCCGGCGACGGGCGGGTCAGGCCGTAGGCGGCGGCCGCCAGGCCGACGGCCGCGACGCCGGCGCCGATCGCCAGCTGGCGGCGGGACAGGCTGAAGGGCGGCCGTTCGGGGGCCAGGGGCTCCAGCGCCGAAGCGTCATGACCGGCGGCCACGACGAAACGGTAGCCGGTCCGCGGAATGGTCTCGATGGCGAACTGCCCGTCGGCTGCCTCGCGGGCCGCGCGCCGGACCAGGGCGACCGCATGGTTGAGGCTGTCCTCGCCGACGACGGCGCGCCCCCAGCACAGGCGGAAAAGCGTCTCGCGGGTGACGACGTCGCCGGCCGCGTCGGCCAGGACGACGAGCACCTGCATGGCGCGCGGCTCCAGCGAGGTCTCGCCGCCGGGGCCCCGCACCAGCCGCCTGGACGGACTGATCTGCACCGATCCGACCGTGAAGTCGGACCGGGCCGCCAGCCCCGCCGCGCTCAGCGCGGCGTCGTCTGAAGCGTTCACTGCGGCGCCCACCCCGAGCCTCCTCAGCATTCGATCAGGAAATCCTCGGCTGTTCATCATGGCGTGGCAAGGGCCGCCACGCCGAAGCTTCCCCGCGTCGGACGCCTCAGAGCCGACGAGGGGGACACGAAATGAGAAAGACGCCCTGGGTTTTCTTGCTGGCGCTGGTCGTGCTCGGCCTAGCCTCGGCTTCAGCCTTCGCCGCCCAGCCCTACGGGAGGATCGGCGAGAAGTACGCCGCGCTCGGCGCCGCCGCGGGCCCGCTCGGGGCGCCGATCGGCGACGAAGCCGAGGCCGCATACGGGGGACGCCGCCACCTGTTCAAGGAAGGCGTGATCTACTGGCACCCCCGGATCGGCGAGGCCTATGCGGTCTGGGGCGCCATCGGACGCAAGCACTGGGAGCTCGGGGGCGTCGCGTACGGCTATCCGATCACCGACGAACGGGCGACGCCGGACGGCCGCGGCCGGTACAACCACTTCCGCGCCGTGCAGGCGGCCGGAGCGCCGGAGTCGTCGATCTACTGGACGCCGCAGACCGGCGCGCACGCCGTCTACGGCCTGATCCGCGACGCCTGGGCCCGCGGCGGCTGGGAGCGCGGCGCGCTCGGCTATCCCACCAGCGACGAGTTTCAGGACGGCAAGTACCGGCGCAGCAACTTCGAGCGCGGCTACATCCTGTGGGCGCCGGACACGGGCGTGAAGGTGGTCGCGTGGGGCTATGACACGCCGACTCCGCGCGCCGACCCGGGCGCGCCCCGGCCCACGCCGCCGGTGGAAAACCCCGCGGCGCTGAACCCGCAACCTCTGCCGCCGGTCGACAGCCCCAATCCTGCGGCGCTGAACCCGCAGCCGCTGCCGCCGGTGGACAATCCCGCGGCGCTGAACCCGCAGCCGCTGCCGCCGGTGGAC
>NZ_JACSJI010000015.1 GCF_014349105.1 Caulobacter sp. 17J80-11
GGGCCGTTGCGAAGGCGACGGCCCCGGTCGCGCCGAAGGTCGCCGAGGCCGCGTCGGCTCTGGCGCAGGCTCCGGCGCGCGTCGCGCCCCGGCGTTCGCGCCGCTGGATGGCGGTCGCCGCGACGGTCGCCGGCGTCGCGGCGGTGGGGACGACCCTGTTCGTGCTGCGCAAGCCGGAGCCGACCTCGGCGCCGGTCTACGCCGCGTCAGCCGTCGCCGAGACGCCGTCGCAGCCCGCGGTACTGCCGAGCGCTCCCGCCGTCGCGCCGTCGATCGATCCGGCGACCTGGTCGGTCGACCGGCCCGCCCCGGCGCGGCGACTTGCGGCCGCTCGCCGCGTGAAGGTCGCCCAGGCCCTGGCCAGCGAAGCGCCGATCGTGGCCGAGCCGCTCACGATCACGCCGCCGGCGATGTTCGAACCGGCCGCGCCGGCGCCGAGCGAAGCGGTTCAATTGACGACCGCCGCGCCGCCGCCGTCCGATCCGGACGCCCCGATCGCGACCGGGACGCCGGAGCTCCACTGACGCGACGCCTTCGCCGGGGGAGCCCTCGGGCCCGCTCGCCGGTTGTGAGCCCCGCGGACGAAGGGAGCTTCAAAATGATGCGCTCGCTGACGACGGGGGCGGCCTTCGCGCTCGCCCTGACGACGATGCCGGCGTCGACCCAGGCCGCCCCGGCCATGGCCGAACCGCCGCCGCCCGCCAGCTTCAACGAGGCGGACGTGCTGGCCTGGGTGGACAGCTATATCGACGCGGTGGGCTGGTCGGTTCTGGCGGCCGACGACGGCGCCGTCGCCCTGGCGGCCCCGACCGCGCCCAAGGTCCTGGACGACGCCACCCTGCAGGCGGAGGTGCGCCAGGAGTACTTCAAGCCGGCCGCGATCGGTCCGATGCAGTCGCGCTCGAACCTCCAGATCTGGAACCTGGACTGCAAGGGCGCCCGCATGCGCATCCTCGCCATCCGGATCTACGAGGGCAACAACCTGCAAGGGGCCCACCAGGAGCGCGAGAACCTGAAAGCGCCGTGGAAGCCGCTCGAGCCCGGCTCGGTCCCCGCCCACGCGGCCGAACGCCTGTGCGGCGGCGGGGACGACGCAGCTGGTGTGCGGACCGGCGCCCCCAGCCGCTGAAATCCGCAAGAGCCGGAATGCGCCGGCCGGCCTGAGGCGCCAGCTTCCGCGCTCAAGTAGCGCAAGAGGGAGCAGGCCATGAACGCCTTGACCGGCCGGATCGACGTCGAGCGGGATCCGCGATGGGCGGCCGTGGTCGCGCGGGATCGCTCCGCCGACGGCGCGTTCGTCTACTCGGTGCGCACGACCGGCGTGTTCTGCCGCCCGTCGTGCCCTGCGCGGCGCGCCGATCCGGGCAACGTGCGGTTTCACGCGACGGCGGACGACGCGCGCGCGGCGGGCTTTCGGCCGTGCAAGCGATGCGAGCCTGATCCGGCGGAGGCGCGCGTGCAGGGCAGGGGAGCGGCGGTGGACTGGGCCCGGGTCGAGGCCGAGCTCGACGACCGCGGGTGGGCCCTGCTGCCGGGCCTGCTGGACGGGCCGGCCTGCGAGGCCGTCGCCGGATTCTATGACGAGGACGCGCGCTTCCGCAGCCGGGTGGTCATGGCGCGCCATGGCTTCGGGCGGGGCGAGTACCGCTACTTCGCCTATCCGCTGCCCGACGTGGTCGCCGAGCTGCGCGAGACGATCTATCCGCGCCTGGCCCCGGTCGCGAACCGCTGGAACGCGCGCATGGGGCTGGAGGCGCGCTATCCGGACAGCCACCCCGAATTCCTGGAGCGCTGCCGGGCGGCCGGCCAGGTCAGGCCCACGCCGCTGCTGCTGCGCTATGGCCCGGGCGACTACAACTGCCTGCACCAGGACCTGTACGGCGAGCACGTGTTTCCGCTGCAGGTCGCCGTGCTGCTGTCACAGCCCGGGGCCGACTTCGACGGCGGCGAATTCGTGCTGACCGAGCAGCGCCCGCGCATGCAGTCGCGCGCCTCGGTCGCGCCCCTGGGGCGCGGCGACGCCGTGGTGTTCGCCGTCCACCACCGGCCGGTGGCGGGCACGCGCGGGACCTACCGGGTCAACCTGCGTCACGGCGTCAGCGAGGTGCGCTCGGGCCGGCGTCATACCCTGGGGGTGATCTTCCACGACGCGACGTGAGCGCGTCCCGGCTCCGGTTTTCTCCCGAGGGGGGATCGATTCGCCGCCTTCGTCGGTTCGCAGGCCCCGAGCGTCCGTCTCTGCTTGCGGGCGGGTTTCGGGAGCAGGCGCATGCGCAGATCGCATTACATCTTCGCCGACGAGACCGGGATTCCACGTCCGCCGGTCTACCTCACCGCCTATCCGCTGCGCCGCCGCGCGCGCGTGTCTTGGACGAGCGTGGTGGGCGTGATCCTGCTGCTGCTCACCCTGTTCGCGATCATCCGATGAAGGCGGGCGAGGTCGGCCGATCTGGCGGGCTTTGACCAAGAAGTTCAATCGGTTGGCGTTCCCGCCCAAGGCGGGCTCCCGGTTAGTACCGACCACGAGACCGGTTGCGCCCGAGGGCGGAACCGTCGTCCCGCGCGGCTGTTGCGCCAGTAAACCGGGTTCACACCGATGGCTGAGCGCAACGCCGCCGTGGCGGACGAGACCCTGCTGGAGGCGATTCTGCGGAGCGCCACCGACCTCGCGATCGTGGCGACCGACCTGGACGGCCGAGTGACCTTCTGGAACCAGGGCGCGGAACGGGTGCTGGGCTGGACCGCGGACGAAATGTCGGGCCGGCCGGTCGAGGCCATGTTCACGCCGCAGGACCGCGACGCCGGCGTCGTCGCGCGCGAGATGGAGCAGGCGCGCCTGAGCGGCTGGGCCGAAGACGTGCGCTGGCACCTGCGCAAGGACGGCCAGATGTTCTGGGCGCAGGGGCGGCTCACCCCGCTGCGCGGCCCCGAAGACGCGCTGATCGGCTACCTGAAGATCTTGCGCGATCGCACCCAGGCCCGGACGGTGGCGGAAGCCCGCGAAGCCTCCGAAGCGGCCCTGCGCCTGAGCGAGGCGCGCCTGCGCCTGGCGCTGGAGGCCGGGCGCATGGCGGTCTGGGAGACTGACGGCGCCATCACCACCATCTTCCCGACCCCGGAGATCGGCCGCCTGCTGGGCTTCCCGCCGGGACATCTGCCGACCACAGCGGAGATCCGCGCCGTCTACCTGCCGGGCGAGTCGGAGCGGGTTCGGGCCGCCGCCTTCGCGGCCATGGACCGCAAGGAGCGGTTCCTGCAGGACGAGATGAAGATCCGTCGCGTGTCGGACGGAGAGGTCCGCGCCCTGCTGCTGCGGGTCGAAGCCATCTATCGGCCCGACGGAACGCCCTCGCGGCTGCTGGGCGTGGCCATCGACATCACCGAGCAGAAGCGCGCCGAGGAACGCCAGCGGCTGCTGCTGCAGGAGATGACCCATCGGGTGAAGAACACCCTGGCCGTGGTTCAGGCCATGGTCGGCCTGGCGCTGCGGCGGGCGGAGACCCTGGCGGAGGCGGAAGCCGCGCTGAACGTGCGCCTGAAGGCCCTGGCGTCCGCTCACGACCTGCTGACCGCGGGCAGCTGGGAGGGGGCGGACCTGGCCGAGGTGGTGTCTCGCGCCACCTGCGCTCACGGCTCGGCCGAGCGGTTCCGCATCGAAGGCCCGCCGGTGCGGCTCTCGTCCGACGGGGCCCTGGCGCTGTCGCTGGCCTTGCAGGAGCTGGCGACCAACGCGGTGAAATACGGCGCGCTGTCGACCGAGGGCGGCCAGGTGCAGATCGGCTGGACCACCGCGGCGGAGCGGCTGAAACTGGTCTGGCGGGAACGGGGCGGGCCCGCCGTCGCGCCGCCCGAGGCCTCCGGCTTCGGGGCGCGCCTGCTGGAGCGGGTGGTCGAACACGACCTGGGCGGTCACATCCTGCGGCGCTGGGAGCCGGGCGGCCTGATCTGCGAGATCGACGCGCCGCTGACGTGAGCCTCAGCTCTTCGGGCGTTCCGCCGCCAGTTGCAGCAGGGTTTCGGTCGGCAGGGTCGAGAGGTCGGCCAGGGCCCGGAGGCGGAAGACGCTTTCCAGCCGGTCGCCCGTCCAGTTGGCCTGATACAGGTCGATCAGTTCCTCAAGGCAGGCCTGATCCATCTTGAGCGGGGTCAGCCGGTCGACGTCGCGCATGAACGACGATTACCTCGGACCTGCGGCGGCCCGCCTCTACAATATTGTAGAGGCGCAGCGGCCTTTCGCTGGCCGCGCATGGACTTCGCGGCGATGCTCGCGCAATCTCGTGAAGGTTGCGCCCAGGGGCGAGCGTCGGTGCGAGTGAAAGAGGAAACCTTTACGGGCGTCGTCGACCGCTTCCAGGCGGCGGCCATCGGGGCGGGCGGCTGGACCGACGCCCTGCGCTCGCTGGCGACCGCGACGGGAGCGCACACCGCCCAGCTGATCGGCCTGAGCGCCGACGCCACCGCCTCGTTCAACTGGATGGTCGACATCCCGCCGGAGATGCCGGCGGATTTCGCCGCCGTCGACGGCCACCGGCCCAACGTCAATTCGCGAAGCCGTATCGCCCGCCGCGCGCCGGAACTGACGGTTCTGGACGAGACCGCCTTCACCACGGCGGAGGATTGCCGCCGCACTCCCGAATACGGCGAAATGATCCGCCGCTACGACCTGGCCTATGTCTGTCTCGGGCCGCTGATGCACCAGGACGGCGGCATGATCGGCATGTCGGTGGCGCGCGGCGCCAGCGTCGGCAACATCTCGGCCGAGGAAAAGCGCCTCTACGCCGCGGTCGCCCCGCACGCCCGCTCGGCGGTGCGCACCCAGCTTGCGCTTGAGAACCAGAGCCTGTCGCTGCTCGCCGACGTCATGGAGGCGGTCTCGACCGCCGCCTTCATCTGCGCCGCGGACGGCCGGGTGCGGGCCCTGTCGCCCTCGGCCGAGCGGCTCGCCAGCGAGGGCCGCTGGCTGCGCCTGCGCGACGGCCGGTTGTCGGCCCGCAACGACGCCGACACCCTGCGGGTGCTCGAAGCCGTGGACGCGGCCGCGGCCGCGCGGGGCGGGGCGGGCGCGCCGCCGCGCGCCTTCGTGGTGCGCGACGAGGCCGGCGTCGAACCCTTGCTGGTCGAGGTCAGCGCCATTCCCGGCGAGCACGCGTTCAAGTTCGACGCTGTGGCCCTGCTGATCGCCCGATCGCCGCGGGACGCCGAGATCCGCAGCGCCGAGACCGCGCGCGCGCTCTACGGCCTGACCGCGACCGAGGCGACCGTCGCCGCCAAGCTGGTCGCCGGTCTCGGCCCGCAGGCGGTGGCCGAGCAGACCGGCGTGTCCGTCGGCACCGTGCGCTCCCACATCCGCCGGATTTTCGAGAAGGCGCGCGTGAAAAGTCAGCTGGAGTTGGTGGCTGCGATCAGCGCCAGGCTGTGACCGTCGTGCTCGGCGATCAATTCTCATGCGTGGTCGAACGCTTTCAGGACGCGGCGCTCGGAAGCGGAAGCTGGACCGACGCCCTGGGCGGTCTTTCCGACCTCACCGGGGCGCACGTGGGCCAACTAATCGGCCTGGGCGCGGCGGCGGTGCCGTTCAACTGGATGACCCGGACGCCGCCTGAAGTGATGACACAGTTCCAGGCGGCCGACGGGCACCTCCCCACGGTCAATTCGAGGATCCGGATCGGCGGGCGGGCGCCGGAGCTGACGGTGATGGACGAGAGCGCCTTCACCACCGCCGAGGACTGTCGGCGCAACCCCGAGTACGGCGAGTGGGTCCGGCGTTACGATCTGGCCAACATCTGTCTCAGTCCACTGCTGCACCAGGACGGGTTGACGATCGGCTTGGCCGTCCTCCGCGGGAAGGCGGCGGGGAACATCACGCTCCCCGAGAAGCGGCTCTACGCCGCCGTCGCGCCGCACGTCCGGGCGGCCGTGCGGACCCAGATGGCGATCGAGCAGCAGGGCTTCGCCCTGTTGGCCGACGTCATGGAGGCGGTCTCGATCGCCGCCTTCGTGTGCGGAAGCGACGGGCGGGTGCACGCTCTTTCCCCCGCCGCCGAACGCTTGGTCGCCGAGGGGCGCTGGCTGGGCCTGCGCAACGGGCGGCTGGCGGCCCGCAGCGACGCCGAGACCGCCCGTGTCCTCAACGGTCTCGCCCAGGCCATCGCCGCCCGTCGGGGCGGGCACGCGCCGCCGTGTCCGATGGTGGTGCTGGGCGACGACGAACATGATCCGCTGCTGCTCGAGGCGAGCCCCATTCCCGGCGAGCACGCCTTCCGGTTCGACGCCGCTGCCTTGTTGATCGCTCGTTCTCCGCGCGATGCCGAGGTCCGTAGCCGCGACACCGCTCGCGCCCTCTACGGCCTGACCGGCGCCGAGGCGGCGGTCGCCGGCAAGCTGGTCGCGGGGCTCGGGCCGCAGGCGGTGGCCGAGCAGACCGGCGTGTCGGTCGGCACCGTGCGCTCGCACATCCGCCGGATCTTCGAAAAGGCGCGGGTGAACAGCCAGTTGGAGCTGGTCGCGGCGATCAGCGCCCGGCTCTGATCTGAAGGCTGGACCCATCGGCCGGCCTCGGCGGTTTCGCAGGCCGGATGACCGACACCCTTCCGCTTCAGCTGGCGCTGGCCGCGCCCATGGTCGGCGGGACCGTCGTCGTCCACCTCCTGGGTCTGGCCGGGATCGCGAAGGCGAGCCGGTGGATGGAACTGCGCTTTCGCCGGCGGGGCCAGATCGAGCGGCTGCGCATACTGCTGCCGGTGGCCTTCGCCCTGGTCGCCCTGCACACCATCGAGATCTGGATGTACGCCGTGATGTTTCACCTGGTCGGGGCGACCAGGAACTTCGAGCACGCTCTGTTCTTCTCGCTGACGACCTATTCGACCGCCGGCTACGACGAGGCGGCGCTACCCGGCCACTGGCGGGTGATGGGCGGCATCGAGGGCATCAACGGCATTCTGCTGCTGGGCTGGTCGACCGCCTTCCTGGTCGCCGCCATCGAGCGCACGCGCCACGTCGACGAGCCGTCGATGGGCGATCCGTCCGCAGCGCTCAAGGCCGAGTGGGAGCCGCCGCGCTGACCCGCCAGACCGTGTTTCCGACGTCGTCGGCCACCAGCAGGGCGCCGGTGCGGTCCAGCGCGACCCCGACGGGGCGGCCCTGGGCCCGGCCCTTAGCGTCGAGGAAGCCAGTCAGCACGTCCTGCGGCCCGCCGGCCGGCCGGCCGCCCCGGAACGGAATGAAGATCACCTTGTAGCCGGCCGGGACCGAGCGGTTCCACGAGCCGTGCTGACCCACGAAAGCGCCGCCGGTGTAGGTCGGGGGCAGGCCCGCGACGTTTGCATCCGCGAAGGCCAGGCCCAGGGAGGCGGTGTGGGCGCCCAGCGCATAGTCCGGCGTCACGGCGGTGGCGACCAGGTCGGGGCGGGGCGGCTTGGCCCGTTTGTCCACGTGGCCGCCCCAGTAGCTGTAGGGCCAGCCGTAGAAACCGCCGGCCTTGACCGCGGTCATGTAGTCGGGCGGCACGCTGTCGCCGATCTCGTCGCGCTCGTTCACCGCCACCCAGAGCGCCCCGGTCTGCGGCTCCCAGGCCATGCCGACGGGATTGCGCAGGCCTGACGCGTAGACTTCGCGCGCGCCGGTGGCGGGATCGATCTTCTGGATCAGGGCGCGGTCGGCTTCGATCTCCATGCCCTTCTCGCCGACATTGCTGTTCGATCCGCCGGCGACGTAGAGCGCGCCGTCCGGCCCGGCGACCAGGTTCTTGGTCCAGTGATAGTTGGGCTGGACGGCCGACAGGTCGGCCACCTTGCGGGCCGGGGCGGTGATACGGGTGTCGCCCGGCCGGTAGGGGAAGGCGAGCAGGGCGTCGGTGTCGGCGACGTAAAGGGTCTGGCCGACAAGCGCCATGCCGTAGGGCGAGTTCAGGCCTTCCAGCAGGACCGAGCGGGTCTCCGCCGTCCCGTCGCCGTCGGCGTCGCGCAGCAGGGTGATGCGGTTGGGACTGGGCACGTTCGCGCCCGCCTTCTTCATGAAGTGCGCCTCGAACCACGCTTTCAGGCCCTTGGGTGCAGGCGAGGGAGGCTGAGCCGTCTCGGCCACCAGCACGTCGCCGCTGGGCAGGAGATAGAGCTGGCGCGGATGGTTCAGGCCGCTGGCGTAAACCTGCACCTTCAGCCCCGGCGCGGGCGTGGGCGCGGCGCCCTGCCGCCAGCCCACCGCCGGCGCGACCTTTACGGTGGGGATCAGCTGGCTGTGCGGCGCAGTCAGCTGCGGGTCGGGACCGAAGTCCGCGCCCGGCGGCGCGGTCTCGCCACCGCCGGCGCACCCGGCCAGGACGAGGGCGAGGAGAAGAACGCGCATCGAAAGATCTCCGGTTCCGCTCGAGCCAACAGTAGGGCGCGGCGGAGGTTCCGCCCGGCCTGCGCCAATTGTCGCGCTCGCTTGCGCCGGAACGGTGAAGCTGTGAGACTGGCGCGGGGGAGTGCTGTTTTCATGACTATCAAGTTCAGGCTGCGGCTCGCCGAAGCCGGCATGCTGTGTGTCGCGGCCATGGGGGTGGCGGCGTTCGCGGCGTTCGGTTCGAGGCTGTCCGTAGTCGCGCCGCTGGTCAGTCTGCTCGCCGCCATGGCGGCGGGGCTGGCCCTTCTTCATCAACGCCTGCGGCAGGGGGCCGAAGCGGCCGCCGGGCTGCGCCGGATCAGTGCCGAGCTATGAGCGTCGCCGTCACCATCGATTGGGCCGAACTGACCGTCCGCCGCGTCGGGCGCCGTCTGGCCGTGGGCGTCTTCGTCGCGCCTCTGCTGTTCGCCTGGGTGCTGCTGCGCCGAGGGTATTCGCCGCGCGCGCGCATGCTGGGCTTCGGCTGGCTGGCGGCGCGGATGCTGATAGAACTGGAGCTGCTGGCTCAGTTCGGCTGGACGCTGGACCGCCTGGCCGGCCTCTTGGGCTGACCGCTCAGCCGCCGAACAGGTGCTCGACCGCCACCCGCAGCGGGTTGGCCGGGTCCGACAGCAGCTTCGCCGCCATGGCGCAGCAGATCACCACCAGCAGCGGCCGGATCAGGCGCGCGCCGTGCTTCATGGCCAGGCGTGAGCCGATCTGCGCGCCCAGGAAGGCGCCGGCCGCCATGGTCAGACCGACGCTCCAGACCACGCCGC
This sequence comes from Caulobacter sp. 17J80-11, assembly GCF_014349105.1. Taxonomy (GTDB): domain Bacteria; phylum Pseudomonadota; class Alphaproteobacteria; order Caulobacterales; family Caulobacteraceae; genus 17J80-11. Next base: position 9,141 of record NZ_JACSJI010000015.1, read on the forward strand.
CGGACGCGATGAAGAAGCTCAGCGCGCCCAGGTTGCTGGCGCAGTTGGCCAGCTTGGTGTGGGCGGTGGCGCGCACCACGCCCCAGCCCAGCAGGGTGATGAAGCCGATCATGTAGAACGAGCCGGCCCCCGGCCCGAACACCCCGTCGTAGAAGCCGATCACCGGCACGAAGGCGAGCGTGAAGGCGCCGATCCCGAGACGGGCGCGCGCGTCGGCGTCGCCCAGCTTGCGGGCGAAGGCGAAATACAGCGCGATGCCGATCAGCACGATCGGCACGGCGAAACTGAGCGCCTCGCGCGGCACGTGGCTGACCGACGCCGCCCCGGCCAGGCCGGCGACGGCCGCCGCCAGCGCCATCGGCGCGCCGGCCCGCCAGTCGATCAGGCCGCGGCGGGCGAAGGCGCTGGTGGAGGACAGGGCGCCGGCCGCGCCCTGGACCTTGTTGGTGGCCAGCGCCGTGACCGGGTCAAACCCGGCCAGCAGCAGGGCCGGCACGGTCAGCAGGCCGCCGCCGCCGGCGATGGCGTCGATGCAGCCGGCGGCGAGGGCGACGGCGAACAGCATCGCCAGCATTTCGATTTCCACCCCGCCCACGCGCACGCCTCCTGAACTCGAGGAGGCGGCCTATAGGGCGAGTCCGCCCAGGTACGAACCCGGAGCGCGGCGCGGCGGTTGTGGGCCGGGTTTTCTGGGAGGTCCGGCGATGCTGCGAAGCCTCGCGCTCGTCCTTTTGGCCGGCCTGGCCGTGGGCGCCTGCAAGAAGAAGGAGCCCGACTACACGGCGGCCGAACGGCTGGCGATGCAGCAGGAGGCGGGCGGGCTCGATCCGTGGAGCGAGACGGCGTTCAGCTACGCCGACGAGGACCAGCGCGGGAGGATCTCTCTGGACCAGTTCAAGGCCACGGCCATGCGGTTCTTCGCGCGGCGTGACCGCAACGGCGACATGATCCTGGAGCCCGACGAGCGTTATCAGCGGCCGGGCGAGCCGCCGAAGGCGCACCCGGCGATCACGGCGGAGGAATTCAACGCGCGGCTCGAAACGCGCTTTCGCGAGGCCGACGCGGACGGCGACGGCTACCTCACCCGCGCCGAGTGGAAGAACCTGACGTCGATCGACGAGGCGGCCGCCCGACCGGCGAAGTCGGGCAAGGCCGGCGACTGAACGATCAGGCGCCCGGCGCGCGAGCCGGCACGGTCGTTTCCGACGGCCACAGGCATAGACACAGGAACACGCCGGCGTTGGCGATCGTCAGCTCCGTGGCCATGGAGCCGCCGACGCCCGAGGCGGCGACGTGCGCGGCCAGGCCCGTGAGCTCCATCGCGATCACCACGCCCACGCCCCGCAGCGGGTCGATGCCGAGGCTGCGCAGGCGCTTGGCCAGCAGCGCGGCCAGCGGCCAGGCGGCGATCGCCAGAGCGTAGAGGCGAGATCCCGGATGAGCGGCGGAGGCCAGGGCCGCGGTTGCGGCGGCGACGATGGCGCAGCCGGCGAAGAAGGCGCGCCGGCCTAGTTCGCCCCGGAATCCGAACAGCAGCTTCAGCATTTTGTCGTCCTCCCCGAAGGGAAGGCTGCGACCCGGATCTTAACGAAACCTTACCGCGACCGGGCGGCCGACGGCGGCCCGTTCGTCTGGTCGGCCCCCTCCGAAGACGAGTGAGCCAGTGATTCCGGTACTTACGAATAGCCCAAATCGTCGCAGGGTTTTTCGAGACGTGCCGCGGTGATCGCCTCGATCAGGGCTTCGGCCACCTCGTCGATATCGATCCAGACGTCGAGGATGGCGAGCGGCAGGCGCAGGCGGATCTCCTCGCCGGTCCGCTCGGCGCGCACCTGGTCCACCCGGTCGAGCCGGCCGGTGTCGGCGACGCTCAGGCGGGGAAACGCCTCGAAGCCGTCCGGCCGGCAACCGCCGGCCAGGCCTGCGAGCGTGCCGTCGGTGCGCCAGGCGTGCTCGATCATGCGCCAGGCGGCCAGGGCGTAGGTTGCGGACATGCGGGCCTCCAGGAAGCGCGGAACCCTCCCCCGCGCAGGGCGGGGGAGGGCGTTCGCCGGGCCTCGGGAGGGTCAGGCTGCGGCGAGCTTGCGGGCGCGCAGGCCGTCGAGGCTGAAGGCGCCGGGGCCGGTCACGGCCAGGTAGAGGAAGATGAAGGAGAACAGGATGGCCGCGTCGCCGCCGTTCACCGCCGGGAAGAAGCTGCTGGGCGCGTGGAACATGAAGTAGGCGACCGCCATCTCGCCGGAGAGCACGAAGGCCACAGGCCGGGTGAACAGGCCCAGCACCAGCAGCGCGCCGCCGACCAGCTCCAGGATCGCGCCGGCCCCGAACAGGGTCAGCAGCTCGACCTGGCCCGGCTGGGCGCCGGCCGGGAAGCCGAACAGCTTCACCGTGCCGTGGGCGAGGAACAGCAGGCCGGCGATGATGCGCAGCGCGGCCAGCACGCGGGGGGACCAGACGTTGTTGAAGGGGTTGGTCATGGGAGTGGTGCTTTCAGAAAGAGGGTGAGGGACGCCCTCCGCCGGTCGCGCGACCGCGGGGGCTTACGCGTTGACAGGAAGGGGAGCGGCCGGGCCGAAGCCCGGCCGCAGGGATCAGGCGGCGTCGACCAGGACGACTTCGGCGTCGTCGATCGCGGTGACCTTCAGGACCGCCTCGTCGGTGACGGCCGCGCCGTCGCGGGCGTCGATGCGCACGCCGTTGACCTCGACCGAGCCCTTGGCCGGGACCAGATAGCCCCGGCGATCAGCGCCCAGCGGGTACTCGGCGCTCTCACCGGCCTTCAGGGTCGCGCCCACGACCCGCGCGTCGGTGCGGATCGGCAGGGCGTCGGCGTCGTCCTTGAAGCCGCTGGCCAGGACCACGAACTTGCCGGCGCGCTCGCCCTTGGGGAAGGGCTTGGCGCCCCAGCCGGGGGCTTCGCCGCGGCTCTTGGGCTCGATCCAGATCTGGAAGATCCGGGTCGTTTCGCTCTCGAGGTTGTACTCGGAGTGGCGCACGCCCGACCCGGCCGACATCACCTGGACGTCGCCGGCCTCGGTGCGGCCCTTGTTGCCCAGGCTGTCCTGGTGGGTGATGGCCCCGTCGCGGACATAGGTGATGATCTCCATGTCCGCGTGCGGATGCGGCGGGAAGCCGGTGTTGGCGGCGATCTCGTCGTCGTTCCAGACGCGAAGCGAGCCCCAGCTCATCCGCGACGGATCGTAGTAGCTGGCGAACGAGAAGTGGTGCTTGGCCTTCAGCCAGCCGTGGTCGGCACCACCGAGGTTATTGAACGGGCGACGCTCGATCATTTTGTCTCTCCCTGCGCCGGCTCGAACCCGGCGCTTGCTTGGTGAGGAAGATAGGGCTTGTGTCGCAGGCGAAAATAGAAACGATCGAAACTCATCGTTTCTATTTCTGAGCATGGCCATGAGCAAACTTCCTGACGTCGAGGCTCTGGCCTTGTTCGCCAAGGTGGCCGAGGCCGGGTCGTTTTCGGCCGCGGCCGAGGACGCCGGCCTGTCCAAGGCCACCGTCTCCAAGGCGGTCGGGCGGCTGGAGGCGCGGTTGGGGACGGCCCTGTTCCACCGCACGTCGCGGCGACTTTCTTTGACTGAGACCGGGGTGGTTCTGGCCGCCCGCGCCGCGCGCATCCTGGCCGAGGGCGAGGCCGCCGAAGCCGAGGCCGCCGCGGAAGCGGTCGCGCCGCGCGGGCGGGTGAAGCTGGCCGCGCCCATGTCCTTCGGCCTGCGCCACCTGGGGCCGGCCCTGCCGGAATTCCTGCAGCGCTATCCGGACATCTCGGTCGACCTGCAGCTCAGCGACCAGACCGTGGACCTGATCGCCGGCGGTTTCGACGCGGCGCTGCGTATCGGGGCTCTGGTCGATTCCAGCCTGCGCGCGCGGCGGCTGGCCGACGTGCCGCGTCTGACGGTCGGCGCGCCGGCCTACTTCGAGAAGCACGGCCGGCCTGAGCATCCGCGCGACCTGAAGCGCCACGCCTGCCTGGACTACGCCTACATGCCGGGCGGGGCGGGGTGGCGCTACATCAACCGGGTCGACGGCCGCGAGGAGACGGTGAAGGTGTCGGGGCCGCTGGTGTCGAACAACACCGACGTGCAAGTGCCGACCCTGCTGGCCGGCCTGGGCGTGGCCATCGCGCCGGAGTTCCTGGTCGCCGACGAGCTGGCCGACGGTCGCCTGGAGGCGGTGCTGCCGGACTGGACGCCCCCGCCGATCGCGCTGCACTTGGTGACGCCGCCGAGTTCGCCGCGCCCGTCTAAGGTGACGGCGCTGGTGGAGTTCCTGGCCAAGCGGTTCGCGGGATAGGCTTCGTTAGAGCTCCCTCCTCGGAGGGGGAGAGCTGGGTCAGCTCACCCCTTCATCCGCCGCAGCACCGCCGTGCGGCTGACGTCGAGGATCTCGGCCGCCTGGGCCACGCTGATCTCGCCGGCGGCGAGCTGCGGCTCGATCTCGTCCCAGTCGTCGTCGCTGATCTCGGCTGGGCGGGCGATGGAGCCCGGTTCGGCGCGCTTGCGGCGCTCGGCGGCGGCCTCGTCCTGCAGCCGCGCCAGCATCTGCACGAATTCGAAGAAGCGACCGCCGTCGGCGCGGGTGTCGACGCCGTCGTCGCGGCTGATCAGGTGCAGCCCGCGCCGGTGCAGGGCCAGCAGGCGAGGGGCCAGGTCGCGCAGATCGTGGCCCATGGCGCCCAGTCGCAGCACCGCGAGCGCGTCGCCCGCGGTCAACCGCTCTACGGCCGCCTCCAGGCCGGGCAGCATCACGCTGGTGCCCGGGCGCGTGTCGGTGAAGGTCTCTTCGCAGCCGAGCGCGGACAGGGCAGGGACGTCGCCGCCGGTCAGGCCGCGGTCGTAACCAATGATGCGCGCCATGCCTCTCACCCACGCGAGGAAATCGAAGCGCCTGTCCTAGCGGCTCGCCGCGAGCCTGTCGCGGCGGCGGCCAGGATCATCCCCAGCTTCGGGCCGGGCTTGCGGGAACGGTTTTCCTTGCGCCGCGCCGCCTTGGCCGAGGCATCGGGTGCGCCCGACGGGAGACGGCCGGCGCGGGCGCAGGCGTCAGCGCTGGATCGCGAAGTAATCAGGGTGTCCGCGCTCGCCTTCGCCCGGCGGTCCGGGCGAAAGCGGGCGGTGTGTCCCCCCGAAGGGGGACGGGCTCAGCGCGCGCGCTGGCGCATGCTGGCGAAGTTGCGGGCCAGCAGCTCGGCCGAGCTGGCGCGCGCGGCGCGGGCCTGGGCGGCGGCTTCGGCGGCCTTGGCTTCGCGTTCGGCCTTGCGGGCCTCGCGGGCGGCTTCGAGTTCGGCGGCCTCGGCGGCCTTGCGTTCCTCGTAGGTGCCGTCAGCGGTCACGGTCGGCTTGGGCTTGAACTTCTCCAGCATCGCCTTCTTGGCCGCGGCCTGGGAGCTGAGCCGATCATTGAAACCCGTACCTTTGAAACCCGCCATAGTCGTCCTTGCTCTTGGTTGCGGCCGCAGCCGCGGGGATAAGTCGCCGTCCTCGCGGTCGCGCGGCGCGTGCGCCGGGCGGTCAGTCCGCAAAGGTCGGAAGAGGTTTCGCCCCCGGGGAACCGGACAGCGAACCGGCGCGCTCTTGCCACAGAACGGGTCTGGAAGCAACGCGATCGCCGAGTCCCGCGGCGTCGCGTCACGGCGGTTTGCCGCGCTGCGGAACCTTCGCCCTGAAACTGGGTTTTTCTGCAATGATCCAGACAGTTCTGATCCGCTGCCCGGAAACCGGTGCAGCTGTCTCCACCGTCCATCGGATGCGCGAGACCGAGTTCGAGGCCCTCACGGGCGAGCGGGCCTTCCGCTGCCCTCGGTGTCGCCAGGTACACACCTGGACCAAGGACGTCGCCTGGCAGGAGAAAACGCCGGCGGTGGCGTGATCCGTTCCCGCCGATAAGTCCGCTACTGCGCCTCGAAGCGGATCGGAATCTTCACCTGGGCGGCCTCGATCGGCCGCCCCTCGTAGGTCGCCGGCTTGAAGCGGTAGCGGCCCGAGGCCTGCACGGCCGCCTTGCCGAAGCCGGCCGGGCTTTCCTCAAGAACCTCGCAGTTCGTCGCCGCGCCCTCGACGGTGATGCGACAGCTCAGCAGCACGGTCCCGCTCACCCCGGCGCGTAGCGCCGTCTGCGGGAAGGCGTCGGAGATCGCCTCGCTCCCCTCGGCCCAGCGCGGCCCGGAATAGCCGGGCGGCGGCGCCGGGCGCGGCGCGTGCGCGGCGTGCTCTTGGGGCCGCTCCGGCGCGGGCGGGCGAAGGCCGTAGCGGATGAACTCGTCGGCGACAGGCGGCGATACCGCCATGGCCGCCGCCATGTCCTTCGCCCCTGTCGGATCGCCGCCCAGCCAGATCGCCAGCCCCCGGCCGTAGCGGGCGCGCACGCTGTCCGGGTTCGTCTCCAAGGCGCGGTCGAAATCGGCGCGGGCCTCGGCGTGGCGTCCCAGCCGAAGGGCGGCGACGCCGCGGCTCTCGCTGACCCCGAGCGCTGTCTCGTCCCCCTGCAGGGCGTTGTCGCAGTCCTGGAGGGTTTGCTCCAGGTCGGCCCCTGAGCGTTGGGCGCCCCGGCGGCAAAGTTCGGTCCAGGCGTCGCTGCTGAACCCCTCGAGCGCGCCGCGCCGGCGCAGATCGGCGGCGCTGTCGCCGAAGGCGAGGTCGCCGCCGAACTTCAGCAGCGAGATGCACGCGACGATCACCAGCCAGCGCGCCACCAGCACGCCGAAGCGCGACAGCTTTCCGGCGGGGGTGGCGCGCCAGGCGATGTGGCGCTCCCACGTCTGCACGACCTCCGGGTCGAGGTCGTCCTCCAGCGAGGGATAGTCATGGCGGACCCGGCCCAGCACCTGGGCCACCCGGTCGACCTGATTCTGACCGCGGATGACACGCCAGAACGCCGAGTCCCGGGCGCGGCCGGTGAGCAGGCGCCACGCCTTGTAGCGCTCGTCGGACTTCCGCTCGACCCAGCTCCGCCACAACGTCGCCCCGCGACGCTCGATCAGCCAGTGGGCCGCGTACGGGATGTCGGCGCGCAGGTCCGGCCGCTCCCAGCCGTAGTGTTCCAGCACAGCGGGCAGCAGCGGGTCCGAGTTCGGCTGGGTGCGGGCCAGCAGGTCGGCCAGCCAGTGCTCGGTCTCGTGGCTGGCGCTGAGCAGGGCCCGGCGCTCGGCCGCGAACAGCGCGTCCAGCGCCGCCTCCAGGCCGGCCTGGAGCGGGGCTTCGGTATGCAGCAGGACGTCCAGCCGCATCCGCGCGCGGCCGAGGTCGTCGCGTTCGTGCGTCGCCGGCACGGCGGTCGGGGGCGGGGCGGGATGATCGCGCGGCGGCGGGGGCTCGTCGGCCCGAGACGCCGCCGTTTCAGACACCGGCTCCGGCGCGCGCGTCTCGACCCGGGCGTCCTCGAAGGCGGCGGCTTCCTGGAAGGGCGCGCGGGCGTCGCGCGTCTGATCGTACTGAGCGAGGTCGGCCAGGCGCAGGGCCTGTTCGTAGGCTTCGCGCAGGGCCTGGAAGCCGGCCGCGTCATCCTCCGGGTTGGTCTGCTTCAGCCGCTGGGCGTAGGCGCGCCGGATGGCGGTGCGGTCGGCTCCGGGCGCGAGCCCGAGCGTCGTCCAGATCGAGCTCACAGCCAGGTGCGCCCTTCGAGTTCGTCCAGCGCGCCGAGCAGGGCTTCGCGTTCGGCCTCGACGGTCCGGGGATCCTGCCGGTCGAGCACGGTCTCGAAGCGGGCGATCAGCGCGCCGACGTGGTCGCGGGTTTCCGCCAGGCTGTCTTCGTAGCAGCGGTTGGCGCGGGCCAGGGCGGCGCGGTTGGCGTCGGTGTCGCGCGGGTGGACCTTGAGCGCGGCGAGGGCGGCGCGGCGGCGCTCGACCTCCTCGGGGCGGACCTCGTCCTCCTCGATCACCACCAGTTCGCGGCGCTCGCCGGTCCGCGGCACGTGCACCTCGACCTCGAGCAGGCCGTTGATGTCGTAGGTGAAGCGGCAGTCGACCCGAATCTCGCCGGCCTTGGCGGCGGGGACCGGCACCTCCAGTTCGCCCAGCTTCACGTTGTCCTTCACCTGCCGGGACTCGCCCTGGTAGACGCCGACCAGGACCTTTCGCTGGCCGTCCTGCATGGTGAAATAGCTTTGCACCCGGCTGGCCGGGATCACCGTGTTGCGTTCGATGATCGGCGAGAACACGCCGGTGCGGATGCCCCCCGCCGCCCCGTGTTCGGAAGTCTCGACCCCTAGCGTGTAGGGGCAGACGTCGGTGAGGACGACTTCCTTGAGGGCGTGGTCGCGCGCCTTAAGGCCGGCCTGCACGGCCGCGCCCAGGGCCACCGCTTCGTCGGGGTGTACGGCGTTGGCCGGGAAGCGCCCGAACATTCGGGTCACGGCGCGGCGCACGACCGGCATGCGGGTGGCCCCGCCGACCAGCACGACCTCCTTCAGGCTCTCGGCCTGGGCTCCGCTGTCGCGCAGCGAGCGCAGCACCGGTTCGCGCAGGCGGGCGAGCAGGGGCTCGGCCATGCTCTCGAAGTCTTCGGCGGCGACCGGCAGCTCGTAGGCGCGGTCCTTCCACACCACCGAAAGCGTCGCCTCGCCCTGCTCGGAGAGCAGGCGGCGGGCCTTTTCGGCCGCCACGCGCACGCGCTGGCGCAGGCCTTCGTCATAGCCGTGCTTGCGCCATTCATGACCGAACTTGGCGAAGGCCGCTTCGACGAGCAGGTCGTTGAAGTCCTCGCCGCCCAGGCGGTTGTCGCCGGTGGAGGCCCGGACTTCGATCACGCCGTCGAAGATCTCCAGAATGGAGACGTCGAAGGTGCCGCCGCCCAGGTCGAAGACCAGGAACCGGCTCTCGTCGTCGAGCTCGTGAATGCCGTAGGCCAGGGCCGCGGCGGTCGGTTCGTTGAGCAGGCGTTCGACCTTGAGGCCGGCCAGCTGGCCGGCGCGGCGGGTGGCCTTGCGCTGCTTGTCGTTGAAGTAGGCGGGCACCGTGATCACCGCTTCGGTGACCGGCTCGCCGAGGTGGGCCTCGGCGTCGGCCTTGAGCCGCTCGAGCACCAGGGCCGACAGCTCCTCGGGCAGGAAGTCGCGCTTGCCCAGCCGGGTGACCCGGCGCGAGCCCATGTAGCGCTTGAAGGCGGTGGCGGTGTGGTCCGGATGGGTGGACTGCCGTTCGCGGGCGGGCAGGCCGACCAGGACCGCGCCGCTGTCGTCGAGGCTGACCGCCGAGGGCGTCAGCGTGTGGCCGAGGCTGTTCGGAATGAGTTCGGCGCGCCCGTCGCGCCACACGCCGACCGCACAGTTGGTCGTACCCAGGTCGATCCCGATGATCACCGAACGCCCCCACGCTCACGCTACGGTGGAGCTTTAGCCGCAGTCGCGCGCAAGCGGAAGCGTCAGCCGGGCGAGGTTCGTGGAACCTCTTGGCGGTGGACACGCCACCGTCGTTGGCCGCGCCGGCGCCGTTCAGGCCGTCCATCCGCACGATGCGGATGGAGTCTCTCTTCCAAATTGCAGAGGCGGACGGCGGCTAGCGGCGCTAGCCTGCAACTGGGAGTCGCGCGGGGGAGACGGAACATGCGGCCGGGATGGATCGGCGGACTGGGCCTGGCCCTGGGGCTGGCGGCGGCCGGAAGCGTGCTGGCGGGCGAAGGCGCGCCGCCGGCGAACCCGACCCTGGTGGCGCACGACTACGTGGCCCGCGACGGCGGCGAGGCGCATGCTCAGGCCCTGCGCATCGACCGGCTTGACGTCGAGGTCGACCTGCGGGGCGGCCTGGCGCGCACGGTCGTCACCGCCCGCTTCCTCAATCCGACCCGCCGGCCGCTCGAGGGCGACTTCGAGCTGGACCTGCCGGCCGGCTCGGTGGTGACCGGCTACGCCCTCGACGTGAACGGCGCGATGGTCGACGGCGTGCTGGTCGACCGGCGCAAGGGGACGACGGCCTACGAGGAGAAGGTGCGCCAGGGCGTTGATCCGGGCTTCGCCGAGGTGACGCGCACCGGCGCGTTCCGCACCCGGGTGTTCCCCGTCATGCCCGAGCAGGGCCGCACGGTGCGGCTGGAGTTCGTCACGCCCCTGACCCCGGACAAGGGGTACGCCCTGCCGCTGTCGACCGAGCCGGTGGGAACGACCTCGCTGGTGGTGCGCACCGATCGCGCCACGCCGCTCGAGACGCGCGCGCCCGAAGGTTTGGCCCTGAAATGGAGCCGAGGGCAGGGCGGCGTGGAGGGCCGGGCCTCGGCCAAGGGACGCCCGCTGACCGGCGGCCTGTGGCTGGCCTGGACGCCGGCGCCCCAGCCGACGACCGTCGCGCGGCACAAGTCGGGCGAGCTGTTCCTGGAAATCGACGATGCGGTCGGCCCGCTCGCCGCGCGCACTGCCCGGCCTGAACGGGTGCGGGTCTACTGGGACCGGTCGCGCTCGCGGCGCGACGACGACCTCGGCGCCGAGCGGCTGCTGCTGGCCCGCTACCTGGAGGCCGTCGATCCGAAGTCGGTCGATCTCGTGCTGTTCGGCGACGGCCGTCCGAGCGTCACCAGTTACGACGCCTTGGCGAAGGACGCGCCGCAGCCCGCCTACGATCCGCGTCTCAGCGTCCAGGCCGCCGCGGCCCTTCCGCGCGATCCTGAGGACTACAGGGGCGCGACCTCGCTGGCCGGGCTGGACGAGATCGACGCGCCACGCGCCGACGTCTGCCTGTGGTTCACCGACGGAAACGTCACCCTGGAGGAGGCCGACCCCAAGCGCGGGCGGTGCCTGACCTTCACGATTTCCAGCGCCGTCGACGCCGACGCCGGGTTCCTGTCCGTGCTGGCCGGGCGTTCAGGCGGTGGACACGTCGACCTGCGCACGAGCACGCCTGAGGCGGCGTTGTCGCGCATGACCCGCTCGGGGCCGCGGGTGGTCGGGGTGACCGACACCGCTGGGCGCGACCTGGACTACACCGTGCTGCCGACCGGGCCGGATCGCGTGCGCCTGGTGGCGAGGGCGCCGATGAGCGGCGAGGCCGTGGTCGTCGAGGTCGCCGGCGGCGCGGGCCCGCGCGACCGGGTCTACCGGATCGATCGCGCGAGCGCGCGGGCGCACGATGGGGCCGGGGCGCTCTGGGGGGCGGCCCGCGTGGGCGAGCTCGCCGCCCGCAAGGCGCCGCAGGAGAAGGTGCTGGCCACGGCGCGGCGCTGGTCGGTGGCCGGCCCCGACGCGGTGTTCGTGGTGCTGGAGCGGATCGAGGACTACGCCGAGGCGGAGATCGAGCCTCCGGCGTCGCTGGGCAAGGACGCGCTGGCGCAGTGGCGCGAGCTGACCGCCGAACGCGAGGCGCGCAAGGCGGCCGAGCGGGCGGGGCGGGTCGACGCGGTCGCCCAGGCCTGGGACGAGCAGAAGGCCTGGTGGAACGCCGCCCACAAGTCGTTGAAGGAGGTGCAGGCCGAGCTGCGTCGCGATCAGCGGCGGGAGTCGAGGCGGGAGGCGCCGGCCCCTGTCGCCGCCCTGGCCCCTCCGCCTCCGCCTCCGTCTCCGCCGCCCCCGCCCGCGCCGGCGGCCGACGCGGGCTCGGTCGACGAGGTGGTGGTCACCGGCGCCCGCATGGTTCGGCAAGGCTTCTCGGAGATCTCGCCGGTCACGACCGCGGGCGCCGAGTCCATCAAGGTCGAGATCGAACCCTGGAACCCGGATCGGCCTTACCTGAAGGCGCTGGGGGAAGCGGCGCCGGACGCGTTCTGGAGCGTCTATCGCGAGCAGGAAAAGGCCCACGGCGACCTGCCGGCCTTCTACCTGGACGTGGGCGAGTTCCTGTTCCGCAAGGGGAAGACGGATGCGGCCGTGGCGGTGGCGCTGAACGCGCTCGAACTGCCGAGCACCGACACCACGACCCTGACCATCCTGGCCGACCGTCTGATGCGCTACGGCCGGACCGACCGGGCGATCGCGCTCTACGAGCTGATCCTGAAGCGCGAGCCCGACCGGCCCCAGCCCCGGCGCAACCTGGCGCTTGCTCTGATCGAGCGCGCCGACCGGGGCGGCGACGGATCCGCGGCCGACTACGCCCAGGCGCTGGACCTGCTGATCGAGGTGATCGAGACGCCCTGGGACCGCGACTACGACGGGATCGAGCTGATCTCGTTGATGGAGGCCAACCGCGCCGCCGCCCGGGCGAAGGCGCGGGGGACCGCTCGGCATTGGCTGGATCCGCGGCTGGAGGCTTTGCTCGACGTCGACCTGCGGGTGGTCCTGGAGTGGAACACCGACAAGACCGACATGGACCTGTGGGTGGACGAGCCCTCTGGCGAGCGGGCGATCTACAGCCACCCGAAGACCGGGATCGGCGGACGGCTGTCCAACGACATGACCCGGGGCTACGGACCGGAGGAGTACCTGCTGCGTCGGGCGCCGGACGGCGAATACGCCGTGCGCGTGCACGGCTACGCCTTCGACCGGCTCAATCCGAACGGCGCGACCAGCGTGCGCGCGCGGCTCTATCGAAACTGGGGCCGGGCGGACGAGACCATGGAGCAGCTGGAGATCGAGCTGACCCGCGACGAGCGCGACGGCCAGTTGGTCGGCAAGTTCAAGGTCGGCAAGTGAACAAGGCGATCGGCGGGCCCTGGGGAAGGGCCCGCCGATCTGGGCGACGTCGACCGTGCACCCCGCGGGACCCGGTTGGGAATCGGGGCGCGGGCGTCGCCAGGGGGAATTAAAGTCTAAAGTCTATTGACGTCCGCGGGCTTCCGGGGCGCCGTCGCGGCCGGCGTGCGAAGCCTGGCCGCCCTTGCGGCCGGCCTCGGCGGCCAGCTGGCGGTTCTGCGAGAAGCTGCGTTTCTCGTTAGGCACGCTGCGACCGCCTTCGGCGGCGATCTCGCGTTGACGGTCGCGGTCCATCGAAGCGAAGCCGCGTTTTGACTTGCCGCCGCCCTGTTCGGTTTCTCCTCTCGGCATCGGGGTCTCCTTAAGCAAAGCGAACTGCCGCAAAGGCTGAACGAACGCGCGGCGCGAGGGTTCAAGCTTCGCCTTGGAAATCCAAAAGCTTAGGCGTGTTTCCGCCGAAGGCGCCGCAAGTGGGGCAACCTCCGAAACCGAACGGCGTTCTCCGGGGTCAGCAGGGAGACCGCCTATGACCAGCCCCGACCGCGATTTCACCGCCGAAGGCGAGCGGACCGCCGAGAAGGCGCGCGAAATCCAGGCTCGGGTCGACCGTGAGGACAAGTCCTTCGCCGGCGGCGACGGCAAGGCCATGCAGGCCGGCGCCCGCGAATACCCGGCGCCGCCGTTCCCGGCCCAGCATCTGAAGAAGCCCGGCCTGCAGGCCGACCTCGAACTCCAGCCCATGTGGGACGCGCCGCACTACAAGGGCTCCGACAAGCTCAAGGGGCTGGCCGCCCTGATCACCGGCGCCGACTCCGGCATCGGCCGGGCCGTGGCGGTGCTGTTCGCCCGCGAGGGCGCCGACGTGGCGGTGGCCTATCTCGACGAGCACGAGGACGCCGAGGTCACCAAGGCTGCGGTCGAGAAGGAGGGGCGCCGCTGCATCCTGCTGCCCGGCGACGTAGCCGACGCAGCCTACTGCAAGGGCGCCGTCGAGCAGACCGTGAAGGCGTTCGGCCGGCTGGACGTGCTGGTCAACAACGCCGCCTTCCAGGAGCACACGGTCGAGTTCGAAAAGCTCTCGCAAGAGCAGTTCGACCTGACCCTGAAGACCAACCTCTACGGCTATTTCCACATGGCTCAGGCGGCGGTGCCGCACATGAAGCCGAAGAGCGCCATCGTCATGTGCGGCTCCGTCACCGGCCTGCTGGGGAACAAGCACCTGCTGGACTATTCGATGACCAAGGGCGGCATCCACGCCTTCACCCGCTCGCTGGCCACCCACCTGGTCGACAAGGGCATCCGGGTGAACGCGGTGGCGCCCGGGCCGGTGTGGACCCCACTGAACCCGGCCGACTCCCCGGCCGACAAGGTCTCGCAGTTCGGGAGCGACACGCCGATGAAGCGCCCGGCCCAGCCGGAGGAGATCGCCCCTGCCTTCGTGTTTTTGGCGGCGCCCTCTTGCTCCAGCTACATCACCGGCGAGGTGCTGCCGATCATCGGCGGCTATTCCGGCGGCTGAAAAACCTCAGGGTCGACCGTGAGTTGGCGCGGATTGGTTCCGCGCTCACTGAGCCTGTCCGGCGTTCACCTGTGCGCATGCTGAGCGAAGGCCGGCCGGCGTGCGTCCGCGCCGTTCTGGAACCGCAAAGGCAGAAATGAGGTTTTTGCCCCGCTCGGGCTGAACCAATCACGTTCCCGTGCGCTTTGTGTGAGGACCAACGGAGGATCACAGATGCTGCGTATCGGACATGTGATGCTGGCGGGCGTCGCCGCCTTTGCCCTGACCGCGTGCGAAAACAAGGCCGACAAGGTCGCCGAGCATCAGTCGAACGCCGTCGAGGCGCAGTCGGAAGCGACCGCACAGTCGATGGAAGCCAAGGCCGCCGAGGCCAAGGCCACCGGCACCGCGGCGGGCGAGGAATCCGCCAAGGCGCTCGAGCAGAAGGCCGACGCCACCCGCGAGGCGGGCAAGCAGAAGGCCGACGTCATCGAGCAGCAGGCCGGCAAGAAGGATTGACGGTCCGGCCGGTTCCTAGAGCCTTCCCGCTTCGGATGGAAACATCCGAAGCGAACAAGAAGGCTCTAATTCTAAGAGTTTGAGCGCGATTGCCGCCGAAATCGGCGTCCACTTTCGGCTATCGCGCTCAAGGCCGGCCTGAATGTTACGAGAGCCCGCGCAGCGATGCGCGGGCTCTTTCGATTCAGAACGCCCATTCGCTGTGGAAGGCGTGCTGCTGCTCGTGGCCGGGCAGGCGCATGGGGATGCGGTCCAGCCCGGGGATCCAGATCGGGGCCGAGATCACATGATAGCGGGCGACGAACACGTCGCCCTCGGCGTCGACCCGGGCCGACACCACCCGGCCGGTCGCGTCGGTTCCGATGAAGTCGCCGTGGGCGTTGAACACCTCGCCGGCGGCGCCGCGCGCCCCGAATGTACGGCCCAGCGTGCCGCCGTCGGCGTCGCCGTCGTGCCAGCTGACCGCCCAGCCGCCGCTGCGAAGGGCCACGACTTCGGGCTCGGCTTCGCCGGCGAACACCGAGGCGTCGCCGACCGCGATCTCGGAGGGAAGATGGCCGGCCGCCAGGTCGGCGGCGTCGAACACCGCCGCGCGGATGTGCGAGGCCGCGCCGTCGGCCTCGGCCCAGGTGGCGACGATGCGGCCGTCGGCCAGGCGGGCGGTGTCGAGGTCGGCGGCGAAGCCGTCGCTGAGCAGGCTTTCGACCACCGTGCCGTCGGCCTTCACCAGCGCGGCGTGCACGCCCTCGCGGGAGGTCCACAGCAGTTCGACCCCGCCGCCGGCCACGCGCTGGACCTGCAGGTCATTGTAGAACAGTCCGCCGCCGAACGGGTCCTCGCGCGTGGCGATCAGCATGGCCTCCCCGTCGGGCGTGTGCGCGGCGGTGTAGCGCTGCAGCACGATGGCGGCGAACTGGCCGAACAGGTCCGACGCCGCCTCCGCGATGACGAAGCCGCCGCCCGGCATGCCGCCGGCCGCCACCGACGAGGCCTGGCCGCTCAGGCCGTCGCCGCCGCCCCGCAGGGCGCCAGACTTGTCGAACGTCGAGAACTGCGGCGTCACCGAGTGGCTGAAGGCCACCATCCACGTGGCCACGAAGCCGCCGTCGTCGAGCGGCGCGAGGCCGCCTCCGAAGCTGTTCGCGCCGGTCGGGCCGTTCGCTCCCGCCGACACCGGCGCCGACAGCGCCTTGCCGGTCACGCTGAAGCGCTGCACCTGCAGGGTGTCGCCCAGATCGCCGGAGAAGCCCTGGTAGAGCTCCGCGACGCTGCCGTCGCCCAGCACGGCGATCGCGCGGTGCTCGCCGTCGATCGACAGCCGCGCCTCGCGCCCGAGGGGAAGCAGCGTGTCGTACAAGTTGCGGGCCATGAACGTTTCCTCCGGCGGATGCGGGGCAAACGGGGCCGGGGGCGTCGCTGTTCCGGGCTTGGTCGTTCAGACCTGCGGCGGCCGATCAGCTTTTCGCGAGCTTCGCGATGGCGGGCTTGAGCGGCGCGGCCGCCTCCTCGTAGCCGGCCCACGGATCGCCGCGCTTCAGCAGACCGGGGGCGGTGTGCAGGGTGTACTTCTTCGGATCGAGCCCCTTGCGGGCCTGCGCCCAGGTCAGGGGGAAGGACACCGTCGCGCCCGGTCGGGCCCGGGGCGAGAGCAGGGCGACCGCCGTCGCCATCCGGTCGTTGCGCAGATAGTCGAGGAAGATGCGCCCGCCGCGCACCTTCTTGCTCATGTTGGTGGTGTAGGCGTCCGGATCGTCGGCCGCGACGCGCTCGCACAGCGCCTTGGCGAAGGCCTTGGCCTCCGGCCAGGCGACGGGAGACTTCGCCGGTTGCATAAACGGCGTGACGACGTGCAGGCCCTTGCCTCCGGTGGTCTTCAGGAAGGAGGCCAGGCCCAGGGCCTCCAGCCGCCCTTTCAGCTCGCGCGCGGCGGCGATCACCCGCTCAAACGGCAGGTCCTCGTCGGGATCGAGGTCGAACACGAACCGGCCCGGGATCTCGGGCTTGCCAGGCAGGCAGTTCCAGGGGTGCAGTTCGGTCGCGCCGATCTGGGCGGCGGCGATCAGGGCCTCGGCCGTGTCGAACTGGATGTAGGGCTGCCGGTCGCCGCTGACCGTGGTCAGGGTGACCAGCTTGGACTGGCCGGCCCCGGCGTGGCGCTGGAAGAACCGCTCGCCGGTGATCCCGTCGGGGGTGCGGATGATCGAGCAGGGGCGGCCCTTCACATAGGGCAGCAGATGCTCGGCCACGGTCTCGTAGTAGCGGGCCAGGTCCAGTTTGCTCGCCGCCGGGCCGACGTCGCTGTCCGGCCACAGCAGCTTGTCCGGATTGGACAGGGTCACGCCCAGCACCACGGGCGCGCCTTGCTTCCCGGCCGACGAGCGCGCCGGCGGGCGATGGCTCACGGCCTCGCGCGCCTCCGGCGTTTCCGGGACGACTTCCTGGGCGCTCTTGTCCTCGCGCAGTCCCTTGAAGCTGGCCTGGCGCACGTTGCCGTCGCCGGTCCAGCCGGCGTGGGCGATCTCGGCGACCAGCTCGGGCTTCACCCAGTGGACGTCGGCGCCGCCGCGCGGGGCGCCCGCCCCGGAGAACGGGGAGTCCTTGGCCGCGACCGCCTTCAGTTGCGGAAGCAGGACCTTGACCTTGTCGCCGCCGAAGCCGGTGCCGACCCGACCCACATAGGCCAGCTTTCCATCGCGCCACATGCCGGCGAGCAGGGAGCGGAACTTGGAGCCGGTGGTGGTCCAGCCGCCGATCACCACCTCCTGGCCGCCCCGGCACTTGGACTTGGTCCAGGTGTCGCTGCGACCAGACCGATAGGGCGCGTCGCGGCGCTTGGAGACCACGCCCTCCAGCCCCATGCGGCAGGCCGACTTCAGCACCGCTTCGCCGCCCATGTCGAAGTGGTCGACGAAGCGCAGGCGCGAGGACGCGCCGGCGTCCTCGAGCAGCACTTCAAGGCGCGCCTTGCGCGCGTCCAGCGGCCGCTTCCGCAGGTCCTCGCCCTCGGCGAAGGTCGCGTCGAACAGGAAGAACACCAGCTCGCCCGTCTGGCCCGACGACAGCGCCGCCTGCAGGCCCGAGAAGTCCGGCCGGCCCTCCTTGTCGAGGGCGCAGATCTCGCCGTCGAGATAGCAGTCGGGCAGGGCGGCGCAGTCCCTGGCGATCTCGGGGAAGCGGGCGGTCCAGTCGAGCGGCTTGCGGGTCCACAGCGTAGCCTTGCCGCGCTCGACCCGGGCCTGGACGCGATACCCGTCGAACTTGATCTCGTGCACCCAGCCCGGGCCCGACGGCGGCCGGTCGACCAGCTTGCAGAGCTGCGGCTCGACATGCTCGGGCATGCGCGCGGTCTTTGTCCCCTTGGCGGGCTTCGCCTTGATCGGCCGCTCCTGGGGCTTGGCGCGGGGCGCGTGGGCGCGCTGCGCGACCTCCTCGCCCGACTCCTCCGGGCTGGCGCCCTTCGAGTTCCACACCGCCTTGGCCGAGGTCTTGGCGTCCTTGAGCATGAAGGGCGTCGGCGCACGCCCCTTGCCGGCGGCGATCTGCTCCATGGTCCGGCGCGAGGCCACCGAGAAGGCGTTCTCCTCCAGGAAGGCGTCGTGGTCCCCCGGTCGGGCGGTCTCGTCGTCGTGCTTGATCAGCAGCCAGTTGGGACGCTTGCTCTTGCTGCGGTCGTTGGCGATGCGGATCAGCGACCAGCCGCCCTGCATGCGCTTGCCGTCGAACTCCAGCGACAGGTGGCCCTTCTTCAGGCCCTGCTCGAAGGCGCGGCCCTTCTCCTCGCGGAAATAGCCGCGGTCCCACAGCATCACCGTGCCGCCGCCGTACTGGCCCTTGGGGATCGTGCCCTCGAAGTCGCCGTAGTCGAGCGGGTGCGGCTCGACCTCCACGGCCAGGCGCTTGTCGTCGGGGTCGAGCGAGGGGCCGCGCGTGACCGCCCAGGAATAGAAGCTTCCCTCGTGCTCCAGCCGCAGGTCGTAGTGCAGCCGCGTGGCCGCGTGCTTCTGGATCACGAAGCGCGGGCGATCCGAGCGCGCGACGCGGCGTTCACCGCTGGGTTCGGGCGTCTGGGAGAAGTCCCGCTTGGCTCGGTAGGTCTCTAGATCCGCCATGGGCGTGTCCGGCTGCACGCTTTGAAAGCGCTGGCGGGGAAGGGGGTTCCCGGCGGGTGCGACGCCGTGCCCGAGCGGCCTGTTCTGCGAATTCCGGTACGTGAGACGGGTAGCGTCCGTGAGCGTTCCATGACCGTGCGTCCGACTTCGCCCCGCGGGGCCCAAGCCGCCCCGCAGGCCTGAGGACGCTCCCCGGTGGACGGTTTTCAGACGCTGCTGTTCGACCTGCTGCTCGCCTACTGGGGCGGGCTGAAGATCGCCATCGCCGTGGTGGCGGTGATCATCTTCGTGTCGTCGATCGACGACCTGATCATCGACTTCTACTACTGGCACCGGGCCTGGCGGCGCGGCTGGCGCGGCCTGGTCAAGAAGCCGCCGCCGCAGGAAGCCCTGGCCGCGCACCCAGAAAAGCGCATCGCGCTGATGGTCCCGGCCTGGCAGGAGTCGGACGTGATCGCGAACATGATCGCGAACACGACCAATACCTTCGACTATTCCAACTACGAGATCTTCGTCGGCGTCTACGCCAACGACCCGGACACGCGACGCGAGGTCGACCGGGTGCGCCAGCGCTTTCCCAACGTGCACCGCGCCGACGTTCCGCACGACGGCCCGACCAGCAAGGCCGACTGCCTGAACTGGCTGGTGCAGAACATCTTCCTGCACGGCGAGAAGACCGGCCGGCCCTACGACGTCATCCTGATGCATGACGCGGAGGACGTGGTGCACCCGTTCGGCCTGAAGGTGGTCAACTGGTTCATCGAGGGCCGCGGCATGATCCAGCTGCCGGTGCTGTCGATGAACCGGAAGTGGTGGAGCATGATCGCCTGCCACTACATGGACGAGTTCGCCGAGTTCCACGGCAAGGACCTGCCCGTCCGCTCGCTGCTGGCGCGCATGACGCCCTCGGCCGGAGTGGCCACCGCCTTCTCGCGCGAGGCCATGGTCGAGTTGTGCCGGGAGAAGGACAACCAGCCTTTCAACACCGACAGCCTGACCGAGGACTACGACGTCGGCCACCGGCTGCGCTCGGTGGGCATGACCTCGCGCTTCGTGGCGTATCACGCCAGGACCAAGCGCTTCCGCAAGGCCTGGTTCCGCAAGGGCGAGGTCGAGGTCGAGCGCCAGGAGCTGGTCGCCACCAAGGAGTTCTTCCCCGACCAGTGGACCGCCAGCGTGCGCCAGAAGGCGCGCTGGATGCTGGGCATTTCCTATCTGGGCTGGCGCCAGCTGGGCTGGTTCGGCGACGTCAACAACCGCTACTTCCTGTTCCGCGACCGCAAGGCGCTGATCACCGCGCCGACCGGCGTGATCGCCTACCTGCTGGTGCTGCAGGTCACCGGCTGGACCGTGCTGGGCTGGTTCCTGCCGGCCGTGCGCGGCCTGCCGCCGCTGATCGACCGGACCTGGGTGCTGCTGCTGGTGCAGGTCAATTTCCTGTTCCTGATGAACAGGTTGGCGCACAGAGCTCTGTTCACCTTCAAGCATCACGGGCTGAAGTACGTCTGGCTGACGCCGGTGCGGGCGGCCCTGTCGAACTGCGTGGGCTTCGCCGCCTTCTGGCGCTCCATGGGGCTGTTCCTGACCCACCTCGCCACCGGCCGACCGATCGCGTGGGACAAGACCCAGCACTCCTTCCCCTCGCTGGCCGAGCTGCAGAACCGGCGGGGACGCCTGGGCGACGTGCTGCGCTTCTGGAACCACGTCACCGCCGAGGACCTGGAGGCGGCGATCCAGGCCCAGGCCGACCGCTATCGCCCGATCGGCCGGCTGCTGGTGGACCGCGGCGTGATCTCCGACGAGCACCTGGCCGAGGCCTTTGCGGAATGGAGCGAGGCCCTGTCGTCGAGCTTCGACCCGTTCCAGATCGCGCCCGACGTGCTGCGCCTGTTGAGCGCGCGCGACGCGGCGCGGTTCGGAGCTGTGCCGCTGCGCTGGAACGAAACCATGCTCGACGTCGCGCTGGCCGAGCCGCTTGAGAAGGCCGAGCGCGCCGAGCTGGAACGGCG
This sequence comes from Caulobacter sp. 17J80-11, assembly GCF_014349105.1. Classification (GTDB taxonomy): domain Bacteria; phylum Pseudomonadota; class Alphaproteobacteria; order Caulobacterales; family Caulobacteraceae; genus 17J80-11. The sequence continues at coordinate 29,840 of NZ_JACSJI010000015.1, forward strand.
GCTCGGCGCGGTCGGGGTCAAGAGCCTGCGGGTGGTCTACGCTCCATTGAGCGACATCGCCTTCGCCGTCCGCTACGCCTGGACGCCCGGCGCGCTGGCGCGGGAGCGGCGCGAGGTCGAGCGTCTGGTCGAATGCGGCCTGCTGGACGCCGTCGGCGCGGCCCAGCTGTGGCGGTCGATCCGCTCCGGCTACCGCAGCCTGGGCGACGCCCTGATTCTGAACGAGGCGATCGACCACCGCACCCTGCAGGGCGCGCTGTCGGAGTACTGGCGCACCAACGCCGCGGGCCGCCTCGATCAGTATCTCGTGCGCACTGGCGTGGTCAGCCAGGCCCAGGTGGACGCCGCCGTGCGCCGTCAGACCATCGAGCCGCTGGACGTGGTGCGCCGCGCCCTGGATCTGAAGCTGATCAGCGTGCAGGCGCTGCAAACCCTGCAGGCGTCCGCCGCCTGATCAGGCGAGGGTCTCGCGGGCGATCGCGCAGAAGCGCTCGATGTCCTCGGGGTCGTGATAGAGGCCCAGCCCCACCCGAAGCACGTCGTCGCGCACGTCGGTGATCACGTCCCGGGCCATCAGCGCCTTCTTCCAGGCCTGGGCCTCGGGATGGCGGAAGGCGATGAAGCGCGCCTGGGCGTGGTTGCCGGGCGGGTTGAGGATCTCGGCTTCCGACAGCCGGCCGGCTTGGCCCGCGCGGACCGCGGCGACCAGTTGGTCTTGCAGGACTCGCACGTGGGCGGAGACGTCGGCGGTGGTCAGCCCCTCGGCGTCCAGCATGTCGGCGACCGCCCCGAACCGGTACAGCCCGCTGGGGTCGAAGGTGGCGCCCAGGAAGCGGCTGGCGTCGCGGCCGTAGCCGACGCCGCCGGGCGGGGCGATCAGGTCGGCGAACTCGGCGTACCAGCCGGTCACGGTCGGCCGCTCGCCGAAACCCGCCGGCGCGTGCAGGAAGGCCGCGCCTTCGCCGGCCATGGCGTACTTGTAGCCGCCGGCCACGTAGAACAGCCGGTCGGCCACCGACGACAGGTCGGTCGGCACGGCCCGGAAGCCGTGGTAGCCGTCGACCACCACCCAGGGGCCGTCCGGCCTGGCCAGTTCGGCCAGTTCGAACACGCGCTCGAACACCCGGCCGGTCTTGAAGAACACGTGGCTGGTGAAGATCAGGTCGTAGGCGCCGCAGCGCGCCTTCGTCAGGAAGGCTTCCTCGAAGTCCTCGAACGGCTCGGTCGGGACCACGTCGAGGATCAGCTCGCCGGCCTCGATCCAGCGCGCCGACTGCCGGCGGAAGGAGTGGAACTCGCCGTCGGTGGACAGGGCCCGCACCGGCCGCTTGTCGAAGGCCGACAACAGCCGGACCATCAGCTCGTGGGTGTTGGGCGCGAACAGCACCGTCTGCGGCGACGGCAGGTTCAGTTCGCGCGCCACATGCGCCTGGGCGCCCGGATAGACCTCGCCGAACACCTTGTCCCACTTGTTGTCGGCCAGGACGGCGGCGTCTTCCCACGCCTGGATCTGCGCCTCGCGGCTGGCGTCGGGCCACAGGTGGTGGCTGTGGGCGGCGACATGCAGGCGGCCGGGCGCGGCCGACAGCGCGCGGGAGAACAGGCGCTTGTAGCTCATCAGAGCAACCTCACAGGCGGGTGCGCAGGGACCACAGCTCTGGGAAGCAGCGGCGTTCCAGGGTCTTCTGCAGGTAGCCGACGCCCTCGGTGCCGCCGGTGCCGCGCTTGGAGCCGATGATCCGCTCCACGGTGATGACGTGCTTGTGGCGCCAGGTGACGAGCGCGTCGTCGAGATCCACCAGCTTTTCAGCCAGCTGGTACAGCTCCCAGTACTTCTTGGTGTCGCGGTAGACGGTCAGCCAGGCGGCCTCGACCTCCGGGGAGGCCACGTAGGGCTGGCTGACGTCGCGGGTGAGGGCGGCTTGCGGCACGTCCACCCCGTGGGCGGCCAGCTGGGCCAGGGCGTCGTCGTACAGGCTGGGGGCGGCCAGCGCGTCTTCCAGCGCCTTCAGCGCCGCCGGCCGCTCCTCGTGGAAGCGCAGGAATGACGCGTCCTTCAGGCCCAGCATGAACTCCAGCCGGCGGAACTGGTCGGACTGGAAGCCCGAGCTGGTGCCCAGCGCGCCGCGGAAGCTGGTGTAGTCGGACGGGGTCATGGTCGCGAGCACGTCCCACGACATGGTCATCACCGCCTGGATGCGCGAGACGCGCGCCAGGCTCTTGTAGGCGGGCACCAGGTCGCCGGCGCGCACCTGCCGCTGGGCGAAGGCGACCTCGTGGAGGATCTCCTTCAGCCACAGCTCCTTGGCCTGGTGGATGACGATGAACAGCATCTCGTCGTGCTCGTCCGAGCGCGGATGCTGGCAGGCCAGAAGCTCGTCCAGTGCGAGATAGCCGGCGTAGGTGATGGGGGCGGTCATCGCGCCTCGCCCTTTCCTGAATCGAAAACTGCGAAGCGCGTTCTAGCCGTCCGACGCGGGCGCGTCAGCCGATGGCGGCGCGCTTCTCCTCGAACACCGCCTGAGCGTCGGACAGGCGGGACAGCTGGCTCATGTGCACCAGGTCCATCTTCTCGGCCTGCACCAGCCGGTACTGCCAGGGATGGGTGACGGTCACGCAGCGCACCAGCCCGGCCCTCACCAGCGCCCCGATGACGTTCTTCACCGTGCCCAGGCTCATCGAAGGATGAGCGTCGGCCAGCTCGTTCACGCTCCACCAGCGGTCTTCGCGCTTCAGGCAGGCGTGAATGGCGCAGACATTGGCGGTCAGTTTCAGGTCGGAACGGGCAGGCATGGCGGTCCGGCGGCTCTTTGGGTCGGGCGGGTCGGATCCAGACATAGAGAGATTCGCTCGATCGTTAACGGGCGTTAACGGTCGAGCTGGGGCAGAAGTGGGCAAATCCGTGGAAGCGGCCGTCCTTCGGTCCTTTACGACCGTTTCGGTCAGAGTCGGTCAGGTGAGGCGCAAAGCGCCTGAGTCGGTGAGAGTCAGGGCGACCTGGTCCGGCGAATGGGCCGCGATTTCGTGCTGCAGCCAGCGGATGTCGGCCGCCTTCGCCCGGTTCAGGCGCATCCGGCGGATCCGCAGGGGGACGAGCTCAAGGCCGGCGAGGGCGCCCGTCTTCCGGTCGAGGTCGGCGAACCACATGACCGCCAGGTCGCCGCGGTAGGCCTCGTGGCCGGCAATGCCCTCGTAGTCGTTCAGGAAGTCGCCTGCGCCGTAGAGGATCAGCCCTTCGCGGTGGACCTCGATGCCCTTGGCGTGGTGGGAGGAGTGCCCGTGGACGACCGAGACGCCGGCCTCGATCAGGGCGTGGGCGAAGTCGCGCTGCGCCTGCGGGACCTCCCAGCCCCAGTTCGGGCCCCAGTGGACGGAGGCTACGACCAGGTCGCCCGGACGGCGCGCGCGCGCGGTCCGCTCCGCGGCCTCCGCCGCCGCCTGCGGGGTCAGCTCGATCAGGTTCACCCCCGGCTGGACGGGCGTCGCCGCCCAGTCCGAGGGCACGCCGCTGGAGCGTGTGCAGAAGGCGTAGAAGAGCAGCCGACCACCCTCGCCCAGATCGAACACCGCCGGGGCGCGGGCCGCGTCGAGGTCGCGCCCGGCCCCGGCGATCCTGAGGCCCAGCCGGGCCAGGGTGTCGCGGGTCTCAAGCAGGCCGGTCCGGCCCCAGTCCAGCACGTGGTTGTTGGCCAGCGTGCAGCCGTCGATCCCGCCCGCCGTCAGGCACGCCGCATTGGCCGGGCTCATGCGGTAGTTGATGCCCTTGGGCGCGGCCCGGTCGCTCCGGGTGACGGCGGTCTCCAGATTGACCAGCCGCAGGTCCGGCTTGCGCTCGCGCCAGATTTCGAGCGCGTCGCCCCAGACGTAGTCGAACCCGACCGGGCGCGGGATCGGTCCCGACGCCTGCTCGGCCAGCTCCAGGTACCCGAGCGCCGAGCTCATCCAGCGCTCGTGGAGCACCGGATCGCTCGGGTGCGGCAGGATCTGGTCGACGCCGCGGCCCAGCATGACGTCGCCGGCGAGAAACAGTCTGACGACGCCGGCTGGGCGGGCTTGGCTCATACGGCCTGCAACCGGAGCCGGGACGCTCCAGTTGCCGCGGCCTAGCTCCAGACCCAATCCTTGGCGGTCAACTGGGTGGCGTCGACGCCCACCAGGGTCACGGTGTCCCCGGCGGCGAAGGTCAGGACGGTGTCGGCTCCGACCTGGGTGACGGTCGGGCGTTCGCTGCCGAAGCCTGCGAACTGCAGCCGGTCCTCCAGCCCGCCGGCGGTGAAGTCGAGGATCCGGTCGGCCCCGAAGCCGGGGCGGAAGACGAACAGGTCGTCGCCGGCGCCGCCGCTGAGCACGTCGGCGCCGCGGCCGCCCTCCAGCACGTCGTTTCCGGCCATCCCGTCGAGCCGGTTGGCTGCGTCGTTGCCGGTCAGCCGGTTGGCCAGTTCGTTGCCGATCCCGTCGATCGCCGCCGTCCCCTTCAGCACCAGGTACTCGACCTCGGTGGGAAGCGTGTAGCTGACATAGGCGCCGATGGTGTCGGTCCCTTCGCCGGCCCGTTCGATCACCTGGTCGTCGGCGCGGTCCACGATGTACGAGTCGTTGCCGAGCCCGCCGACCAGCACGTCGGCGCCGGCCCGCCCGTCCAGATAGTCGGCGCCCGCCAGGCCCTCGATCCGGTCGTTCCCCGCCGTCCCCGCCAGGCTGTCGTTCCCGGCCGTGCCCTGGATGGTGCCCGGCGGCGGCGGCGGAGGAGGAGGTGGCGGCGGTGGAGGTGGGGGTGGGGGTGGGGTATCGCCGCCGCCCGTATAGACGAAGTCGGCCGAGGTCAGGGTGTCGGCCTGGACGTTCTTCAGCCGGACGGTGTCGCCGTCAGAGAACACCACGACGGTGTTGGCCCCCTGCTGAAGCAGGTGCTTCCAGGCGCCGTAGCCCTGCACCTCGAGCACGTCCTCGCCAGGCTTGAAGTCCTCGACCGTGTCCTGGCCCGTGCCGACGCCGACCACGATCACGTCGCGGCCCGCGCCGCCGGTGATCCGGTCCGCGCCCGCGCCGCCCTCCAGCCGATCGTCCCCGCCATAGCCGAAGAGCTGGTCGTCGCCGGCCAGGCCCTTAAGCGTGTTGGCGCCGTCATGGCCGCGCAGGACGTTGTTCAGGGCGTTGCCGGTCCCGTCGGCCGAAGCCCCGGCCAGGGTGAGGTACTCGACCTGGTCGGGCAGGACGTAGGATATCCATGCCTCGACCGTGTCGAACCCCTGGCCGGCCTGCTCGACCACCACGTCGCCGGCGGCGTCGACGATGTAATAGTCGTCGCCGGTCCCGCCGATCATCCGGTCCGCGCCGGCCCCGCCCTTCAGGTAGTCCGAGCCGCCCAGGCCCTCCAGGGTGTCGTCGCCCGACCCGCCCTGCATGACGTCGCGCGCCTCGGTGCCGATCAGGTGCTGGCCCGTGGGCGGCGGCGGCGGAGGGGGCGGAGGCGGCGGAGGCGGCGGGGGAGGCGGCGGCGGGGGCGGCGGATCGGTCGGATCGGTCCAGCCGGGGATGTTCAACTCCTTGAACTGGAGCTGGGAGGCGTCGACGTTCTTCAGGGTGACGCGGTCGCCGTTGGAGACCTCGATCACCGCGTCGGCCCCGACCTGGGTCAGGGTGAAGGTGAAGCCCAGGCCCTCGTAGGCGAAGAAGTCGAGCGCGTCCTCCGTCCCGCCGGCGACGAAATCCTCGATCACGTCGTGCCCGTCGCCAGGGCGGAAGAAGAAGCGGTCGTCGCCCGCGCCGCCGATCAGCACGTCGTCGCCCGTGCCGCCCCAGAGCACGTCCTTGCCGTCGCCGCCGATCAGCACGTCGGCGCCGGCGCGGCCGTCCAGCCGGTTGTTGCCGGCGTCGCCGGTCAGCCGGTTGTCGAGCGCGTTGCCGTAGGCCTGCGCGCCCGCGCCGCCGGTCAGGGTCAGGTTCTCGACGTTGTCGGGCAGGGTGAAGGTCACCGAGGAGACGATGGTGTCGACCCCCTCGCCCGGCCGCTCGACCACCTGGTCGCCGGTGTCGCCGATCACGTAGGTGTCGTCGCCCGCGCCGCCGATCAGCAGGTCGAAGCCCGCGCCGCCGGCAAGCGTGTCGTTCCCGCCGCCGCCTTCGATGCGGTCCGCCTGGGATGTGCCGGTCAGCTCGTCCGCCGTCGCGCCGCCCGTGATGGTGTTGGTCGTGACGTTCTGGGGCAGGGCCCAGGCCTTGACGTAGTCGATCTTGAAATCGGCCGGGAAGGCGGTCGTCCCGTCCGGCTGGCCGCCCCAGCCGCCCATGGCCAGGTTGGCCAGCATGTACATGGGCTTGTCCATGCCGGCGGGCGTTGCGAGGCGGTAGACCTCGGCCCCGTCCACGTAAAAGACGAGGTCGGTCGGGGTCCACAGCACCCCGTAGGCGTGGAATCCGCCGGCGTCCGGCAGGAAGGAGGCCGTCGTGTAGTGCTGGCCGGCGGGGTGGTTGTGGGCGCTGGCCCAGACCTGGTTGGGCTCGCCGCCCAAGGCTTCCATGACGTCGAGCTCGACGCCGACGCCGTCCACCGGCAGTAGCCAGAAGGCCGGCCAGAAGCTGGAGCCCCTCGGCGTCTCGGCCCGGATCTCGAAGTAGCCGTAGGTCTGGGAGAAGCTGGGCTGGGTGGTGATCAGGCCCGAGCCGTATTTGTAGTCCCACAGCTGCGACTGCTGGGCGGCGGTCAGCGGCTGGGCCCGGATGGTCAGCACCCCGTCGGCGATCGAGAACGGGGTCAGGCCCAGCGGCTGGTTGGTCGTGCCCTTCAGCCAGGGGTTCAGATAAACCTGCAGCTCGCCGTTGGTGGCCAGGGTGTAGCTGCCCAGGCCGCTCTCGCCCTGGTAGCCGAAATGCGGTTTCCAGGTCCCGCCGGGCGCCTCGGTGGCGTGGAAGAGCGACAGGCTGTCGAAATTCTCGTCGAAGGTCTGGGCGCCCAGGGTGGCGCGGTCCAGCGTCAGCTGGAAGTCGTCGGCCGCGAACCGGTCGATGGTCATATTGCGGAAGACGATCACCTCGGCGCCGTTCTGCAGGACGACGTCGGCGCCGTCCTGGCGCATGGCCGCGCGGACCTGCTCGAAGGTGTGGAAGTCCGAGCCCTGCAGGCGCAGGAAGTCGCCGACCCCGGCGCCCGGCTCGAAGTCGTAGATCACGTCGTTGCCTTCGCCGCGCACGATCACGAACAGGTCGCGCCCAGCGCCGCCCAGCAGGACGTCGTCGCCGGCCCCGCCCCAGATGGTCTGGGCCCCGTCCTGGCCCTTGATCAGGTTGGCCAGCGCGTTGCCGCCCGCGTAGCGGCCGTCGCCGCCGCCCACGATCAGGTTCTCGACGTTGTCGGGCAGGATCACCGAATGCCAGGCGGTGATGGTGTCGACGCCCTCGCCGGGCGTTTCGATCACCACGTCCGCCTTGTGCTTGAGAATGTAGCGGTCGTCGCCGGCGCCGCCGACATGGATGTCGCCGCCGCCGTTGCCGCTGAGGGTGTCGGCCCCTGAGGAGCCCGTGATGGTCTCGCCCCCGGCGGAGGTTCCGAGAAACGACCGGGTCGGCGCGGCCCCCTCGGGCATGGCCCGGCCGCGATAGTCGAAATACGCCACCTGGAACTCCCATCCCGCGACCGGCCCGGAAGCGGCGCGGTCAGTACCGTGGGGCTTAACTCGGTGACGCTGCCGGAAGTTCAGAGCTGTGCGGCGTCGCAGCCGACGGTGGAGCGAGCGCGCGTGGCGGCGTATGTCGCGGCCGATGACCTATCTGGATTTCCTGCGGGCCGGCTCGCCCCTGCACCGCGTCACGCCGTGCGAAACCGGTTTCAGCATTGCGCCGGTCGGTGAGGACCCCGCCGCGCGCGAGGCGTTCCAGGCGGTGGCCGAGGTCGCGGTGGAGCGGGAAGGGCAGGGCTACCGTGTCGCCGACGTCAGCATGTCGGAGGTCTCCGGCGGCTACGAAGCGGTGTTCGTGGTCCCGCTGAAGGGGCCTTTACAAACATGACGAACATTTCACCTCGCGATCCGCATCCGTATGGCTCCGTCGTCGCCTCTTGTGATCAGAAGGCTGGAGCGAGACGCTCCCCTGACGTCGAGAAAAGGTGAATCGTTATGGGTCCCGATATTCTGGTTCCGCTTGGTTTTTTCCTGATGATCGCGGCGATCGTGATCGTGCCGGGCTATCTGAAGAGTCAGGAGCGGCAGAAGCTCCAGGAGACGCTGCGCGTCGCGTTTGAGAAGGGCCAGGACGTTCCGCCCGAAGTGCTCGACGCGATGACCCGCGACATCAAGCCGTCCGTGTCGCCCTACCGCGACGTCCGCCGCGGCGTGGTCATGCTGGCGATCGCCGCCGCCCTGGCCACCATCGGCGGCGCCTGGACGTTCTACGAGGGCTTCGATGACGCCTGGGGCTGGTTCACGGGCGCGGCTTTCCCCGGCTTCATCGGCATCGCCTACCTGCTGCTTGGCCTGTTCGCCAAGGACCGTAAGGGCTGATCGGGCATTAGGGGGAGGAGCGCGCTGATGGGCGCCTCACAAACCGATCGGGCCCTGCACGGCCTCCACGACGTCGAGCTCGCCGCCCTCGCGGCGGCGGGTGGACGGCGGGAGTTCGGCGAGCTGGTCAGACGCCACGGGAGCGCGGTGCGGGCGCTGCTGCGCCGTATGGGCGCCGACGCGGCCGCGGCCGACGACCTCGCCCAGGACGCCTTCTTGCAGGCGTTCGAGGCGATCGCCGAGTTCCGGGGCGAGGGCACCTTCGCCGGCTGGGTCAAACGCATCGCCGCGCGGCTTTACCTGAAGCGGCGCCAGAAGGAGGCCCGCTTCGTGCTCGACGGCCAGGACCACGAACCCGACCAGCCGGTCGGCTTCGCCGACGCGGCCGGGCGGATCGACCTGGACGGCGCGCTGAAGCTGCTCAGCCCGGCGGAACGGCTCTGCGTGTCTTTATGCTACGGCGCGGGACTTTCTCACGCCGAGGTGGCCGAGACCTTGAACACGCCGCTGGGAACGGTCAAATCGCATGTCAGACGTGGTCTGGATAAGCTCAGAGAACGCTTGGCGCCGGATGGCGGGCAGGCGGGGAGCAGGGCGCATGGTTGAGCGCGAGTTTGAAGCTGGCCTGGAGCGGATGTTCGCCCAGGCCCCGGTCTACCCCGACGCCGAGATGTTCTCGGACAGGGTGCTGGCCAAGCTCGACCGGAGCTGGCGCTGGCGGCGTCTGGGCATCGGCGCCGCCGGCGCGATCGGCGGCGTCATCGCGATCAGCCAGACGCTGGGCTCGAACCTGACCCTGCACATGCAGCAGTCGCTGGCCAATTCCTTCCGGACGGTCGACGCCGCGGTTGACGGGGCGGTCTCCCAGACGGAATCTCTGGTGGGACTGTCCACCAGCGCGGGCATGTTCTGGGCGGTTTCGGCGATGATGGTGATCGCCGCCGGGGCCGCGGCCCTGCGCCTGTTCGAAGAGGTCTAAAACTGTCTTCCCACCGTGAAGAGAAGGTCCGCCGTCTGGCGGCCCCGGACATCGCCGCCCGCAAGGGCGGCGATCCCATCGTCTGCCTGACCGCCTACACCGCTCCGATGGCGGAGATCCTGGACGACCACTGCGACCTGCTGCTGGTCGGGGACTCGGTCGGCATGGTGATGCACGGCCTGCCCAACACGGTGGGCGTGACCATGGAGATGATGATCCTGCACGGCCAGGCCGTGATGCGGGGGGCTCGCCGCGCGATGGTCGTGATCGACATGCCGTTCGGCTCCTACGAGGCCGGGCCGGAGCAGGCCTACGCCAACGCCGCCCGGATCATGAAGGAGACCGGGGCCCAGGCCGTGAAGGTCGAGAGCGGCCCGACCGTCCCGGAGACCATCAACTACCTGGTCCGCCGCGGCATTCCGGTGATGGGCCACATCGGCCTGCGCCCGCAGGCGGTGCTGACCGACGGCGCCTTCAAGGCAAAGGGCAAGACCGACGACGAGCGGCTGCGCATCCTGGCCGAGGCGGAAGCCACCGCCGACGCCGGCGCGTTCAGCGTCGTGGTCGAGGGCGTGGCCGAGGGCCTGGCCCGCGACATCACCGAGGCCCTGCACGTGCCGACCATCGGCATCGGCGCCTCGGCCGCCTGCGATGGCCAGATCCTGGTGGTCGACGACATGCTGGGCCTGTTCGACTGGACCCCGAAGTTCGTCCGCCGCTACGCCGACCTGCGCGGCGAGATCGGCCGCGCCGTGGCCGCGTACAGGGACGACGTGCGCACCCGCCGCTTCCCGGCGGTGTCGGAAACCTACTTCGCGAAGAAGCCGGCCTGAGTTCGGGGAGCCTCGCGGCTCCCCTTTTTCTTTCAAGGGTGGCGCAGCGCGCGTGAGCCGCGTTGCCGTTCGCGCGGCTAGGCTATAGTTTCGCGACGAATTTACTGTTTTGCGCCGGCGAGGAGCGTCCTGTCGTGGTCGACGTGTTTGAAGAGGTCGAGGATGAGATGCGCGCCCACAAGTGGCGCACGCTCGCCCGCCGCTACCTGCCCTGGGTCGGCGGCGCCGCCGCGGCGCTCGTCCTCGGGGTCGGCGGGACCTACGGCTGGAGCGCCTGGCAGGAAAGCCGCGCCGGCAAGGCGTCGGTCGCCTACGATCGCGGCCTGAAGGCGCTGCAGACCAACGACCGCGCCGGGGCCGACGCGGCCTTCGCCGAGGCCGGCAAGCTGGGCACCCGCGGCTACCGCACCCTGGCGCTGATGCAGCAGGGCCATATCCTGGTCGGCCAGGACAAGTCGGACGAGGCCGTGAAGCTGTTCGACGAGGCGGCCAAGGTCGCCCCGTCCCCGATCCTCGGCGACAACGCCCGCCTGAAGGCGGCCTTCGCCCTGATGGACAAGGCTTCCTACGAAGAGATGGAAAAGCGGCTGACGCCGCTGACCGAGGACGGCCGTCCGTACCGCGCGACCGCGAAGGAAGCGCTGGCGATGGCCAAGCTGCAGGCCGGCAAGGTCAAGGAAGCCCGCGGCGACTTCGTGGTGCTGTCGCTGTTGTCGGACGCGCCGGAAGGCGTGCGCGCCCGCGCCCAGGCCGCCATCCAGATGATCGACTCCGGCACGGCCGCCAAGCTGCCGGGCCTGGCCAAGGCCGCCGCCGAGCTGCCCAAGCCGCAGGCGGCCCCGGCCGGTCAGAACCCGTTCGCCCCCCAGACCGGCGCGCCGGTCCCGCAAGCCGGAGCCGGCAAGCAATGAACCAGAAGCTGAAGGTCGCCGCCGTCGCCCTGGCCTGCTGCGCGGGGCTGTCCGCCTGCGCCACGGTCAGCAAGCTCAACCCCTTCGACAAGAAGGAAGGCTCCAAGACCACCGCGGCCAAGGGCGAGCGCATCCCGGTCATCGGGTTCGAACGCCAGTTGCAGGTGTCCGACACCCTGGCCGGCCAGACGTTCTACATCCCGGAAGCCCAGCCGGTGACGGCCTGGCCGCTGCCGGGCGGCAACGAGGAGCAGGCGGTCGAGAACGTCGCCGCCGCCCCGGCCTTCGAGATCGCCTGGAAGCACGGCGTCGGCGAGGGTTCCTCGCGCAAGGGCCAGGTGACCGCGCCGCCGGTCGCCGTCGACGGCCGCATCTTCACCATGGACGCCCACGCGACCGTCACCGCCTCTGACGCCGCCACGGGCGGTCAGGCCTGGCGCACCGACCTGGAGCGCCGTGAGGGCAAGGACAAGGAAGCCTTCGGCGGCGGCCTGGCCGTATCCAGCGGCAAGGTGTTCGTCAGCTCCGGCTACCGCTTCATGGCCGCGGTCGACGCCGGCACCGGCAAGGTGCTGTGGAAGACCGACGTCGAGTCGCCGATCCACGCCGCGCCGACCGTCTCGGGCAGCCGCGTCTACGTCGTCGACGTCGACAACCAGATCCTGGCCTTCGACATCAACACCGGCGAGATCGCCTGGAGCTACCAGGCCATCGTCGAACCGGCCCGCATCATGAAGGCCTCGAGCCCGGCGGTGCAGGGCGACGCGGTGATCACGCCGTTCTCGTCGGGCGAACTGGTGGCGCTGCGCGCCGCCAACGGCAACGCCCTGTGGAGCGAGGTGCTGTCGCGCACCAGCCGCACCAACGCCCTGTCGGAAATCCGCGACATCGCGGGCCGTCCGGCGATCTACAAGGGCGACGTTTATGCGGCCAGCCACTCGGGCGTGTTCGCCGCGGTGGACGTGCGCACCGGCGCGCGCAAGTGGGACCTGCCGGTGGCCAGCGTCAACGCTCCGGTTCCTGCGGGCGACGTGGTCTACATCGTCGACCAGGCCGGCGAGCTGATCGCCGCCAACCGCGAGAGCGGCCAGGTCTACTGGATCAAGGACCTGAACAAGGGCCGCGTGCGCAACGAGGGCGGCTTCCTGGGCGTGCTGGACGTGCAGACCCGGCCGATCTGGTCGGGCCCGCTGCTGGCCTCGGGCCGCCTGGTGCTGGTCAACAACTGGGGCGAGGCCGTCGCCATCGACGCCCAGACCGGCGAGATCCAGAAGACCCTGAAGATCGGCGCGGCGTCCTACCTGTCGCCGATCGCCTACGGCGACAAAATCTACGTCGTCACCGACAAGGCGGATCTGATCGCGATCCGCTGACGCGGCGCGCAGTTTTCGCTAGAACAGACTAGAGGGGCGCCCTCCGCCGGTCCGGCGGGGGGCGCCGCTGTTTTTGAAAGAGAGGCGTCATGGCGCTGAAAGTCGCCATCGTCGGCCGGCCCAACGTCGGCAAGTCGACCCTGTTCAACCGCCTGGCCGGCAAGAAGCTGGCGATCGTCGACGACCGTCCGGGCGTCACCCGCGATCGCCGCTATGCGAGCGGCCGCATCGGCGATCTGGACCTGGAACTGATCGACACCGCCGGCTTCGAGGACGTGTCCGACGAGAGCCTGGAGGCGCGCATGCGCACCCAGACCGAGAAGGCGGTCGACGAAGCGGATCTGGTGCTGTTCGTGATCGACGCCCGCGAGGGCGTGGTGCCGCTGGACCGCATCTTCGCCGACCTGCTGCGCCGGCGCGACATGCCGGTCGTGATGATCGCCAACAAGGCCGAGGGCAAGGCCGGCGACGCGGGCGTGGGCGAAGCCTACGCACTGGGCTTCGGCGAGCCGGTGCCGCTGTCGGCCGAGCACGGCGAGGGCCTGGCGGACCTCTACGCCGCGATCATGGCGGCCGCGCCGCAGGACTGGGAGGAAGAGGTCGAGGACCTCGAGAAGCCCATCCGCATCGCCATCGTCGGCCGCCCGAACGCGGGCAAGTCGACCCTGGTCAACCGGCTGATCGGCGAGGACCGCATGCTGACCGGCCCGGAGGCCGGCATCACCCGCGACTCCATTTCGGTCGACTGGGAGTGGGACAACCGGCGCATCCGCCTGGTCGACACCGCGGGCCTGCGCCGCAAGGCGCGCGTCCAGGAGAAGCTGGAGAAGCTGTCGACCGCCGACACCATCCGCGCCATCACCTTCGCCGAGGTGGTGATCCTGGTGATGGACGAGGCCAACGCCTTCGAGACCCAGGACCTGCAGATCGCCGACCTGGTCGAGCGGGAAGGGCGGGCCCTGGTCTACGCCGTGTCGAAGTGGGACCTGGCCAAGGAGCCGAACGTTCGCCTGGCCGAGCTTCGCGAAGAAGCCGACCGCGTTCTGCCGCAGCTGCGCGGCGCGCCGCTGATCGCCCTGTCGGGCCTGACCGGGCGCGGGCTGGACCGGCTGATGCCGGCCATCCTGAAGGTGCACAAGGACTGGTCGGCCAAGATCAAGACGCGCGACCTGAACGACTGGCTGGCCATGGCCGTGCAGAGGCACCCGCCGCCGGCGGTCAACGGCAAGCGCATCAAGCCGAAGTACATGGCCCAGACCAAGGCGCGCCCGCCGACGTTCGTGCTGTTCTCCAGCCGCGCCGACGAGATGCCGGAGCACTACCGCCGCTACCTGGTCAATTCGATCCGGGAGAGCTTCGACCTGCCGGGCGTGCCGGTGCGCGTGACCGTCAAGTCGGGCTCGAACCCCTACGCCGAAGGCGGCGAGAAGGGCCCGGCCAGGACCGCGCCGCGCCGCTTCCAGAAGGCGACCGGCTCGGCGCCGCCGGCGCCCGCGCGTCCGAAGCCGAAAGCGGCAAAGGGCAAGAACGTCGGCAAGGGCCCGGTCGCCCGCGCTATCGTACGCCCGCGCTCGGGGCCGGGGGCCAAGCCCACGCGGCCGAAGGGTCGGTGATGTGAGTGTTCTCCCTCCCCTTCATGGGGAGGGAAGGGCCCGCGCAGCGGGCCAGGGTGGGGAAGTCTCTGAGCGTTTCCCCACCCGGCCCCTTCGGGGCCACCCTCCCCATGAAGGGGAGGGAGAAGGGCTCAGACCAGCGCGTCCGCGCTCAGGCCCGCCTTCCAGTCCTTGAAGTTGACCGTCTCCTTGGGCGGGATCCGGCCGGGCGCGACCAGCTCCAGGATCAGCGGGCCGATCTCCGACGGGTCGGGCAGCTTTTCCGGATCTTCGCCGGGATAGGCCTCGGCGCGCATGCGGGTGGCCATCTTGTCCGGATTGACCACGGCCACGCGGATCGAGGTGTTCTCCACCTCGTCGCCCCAGCTGCGCACCAGCGCCTCCATGCCGGCCTTGGAGGCGGCGTAGGGCCCCCAGAAGGCGCGCGGGCGCTCGGCGGCGTTGGAGGTGAAGAACACCGCGCGGGCGGCGTCCGACTGCTTCAGCAGCGGCTCGAACGAGCGGATCATGCGGTAGACGGCGGTCAGGTTCACCGCCATCACCTTGGCCCACTGGCGCACGTCGAAGTGCGACACCGGGGAGAGCCCGCCCAGCATGCCGCCGGCGTGGACGATGATGTCGAGCTTGCCCCAGCGCTCGTAGACGGCGCCGCCCAGCCGATCGAGCGCGCTGGCGTCGGTCAGGTCGAAGGGGACGAGCGTGGCGCCTTCGCCGCCGGCCTTGCGGATGTCGTCGTCCAGCTCCTCCAGGCCGCCTTGCGTCTTGGCGCAGGCGATCACGTGCGCGCCGGCGGCGGCCAGGGCGAGGGCGGAGGCGCGGCCGATGCCGCGGGAGGCGCCGGTGACCAGGGCCACGCGGCCGGCCAGGGGCTTGGAGGAAGAGTCGGTCATGGGCGGGCTTCTACTCTTGTCGTCCCGTCAGAAGAAAGGCCCACGCGGCGTCCGCGCGGGCCTTCCAGGCTTTGTTTCGGCTCAGGCGCCTACGCGCTGACCAGCAGCGACAGCTGACGCTTGACCAGGTCGTCGCGGCCTTCGGCGATCTCGCGGTCCAGCAGGCGGGTCGGATAGTCGCCGGTGAAGTAGTGGTCGGTGAACTGCGGGGTGACCGGGTCGCGCGGACCGGCCTCCATGGCCCAGTACAGGCCCTCGACCGACAGGAAGCCCAGGCTGTCCACCTCGAGCATCTGGCGCATCTCTTCCAGCGACTTGTTGGCGGCCAGCAGCTTGTCGCGGTCGGGCATGTCGATGCCGTAGAAGTCCGGCCACATGATCGGCGGCGAGGCCGAGCGCAGGTGGACTTCCTTGGCCCCGGCCTCGCGGACCATGCGCACGATCTTCACCGAGGTGGTGCCGCGCACGATGGAGTCGTCGATCAGCACGACGCGCTTGCCCGCCAGCACGGCGCGGTTGGGGCTGTGCTTCATGCGCACGCCCAGCTCGCGCACGCCTTGCGTCGGCTGGATGAAGGTGCGGCCCACATAGTGGTTGCGGATGATGCCCATCTCGAAGGGCAGGCCGCTCTCCTGGGCGTAGCCCAGGGCGGCCGGCACGCCGGAGTCCGGCACCGGCACGACCACGTCGGCCTCGACGCCCGATTCCTGCGAGATGCGCCGGCCCATGCGCTTGCGCACTTCGTAGACGTTGCGGCCGTTCACGACACTGTCGGGGCGGGCGAAGTAGACGTATTCGAACACGCACGGACGGGCGCGCTCGGCCGGGAACGGGCGCAGGCTCTCGATGCCGTTCTCGTCGATCACCACGACTTCGCCGTGCTCGATGTCGCGGACGAACTTGGCGCCGATCATGTCCAGCGCGCAGGTCTCCGAGGCCAGCACGTACTTGCCGTTCATCTCGCCCAGCACCAGCGGGCGGATGCCCAGCGGGTCGCGCGCGCCGATCAGCTTCTTGTTGGTCAGGGCCACCAGGGCGTAGCCGCCCTCGATCTTCGACAGGGCCTCGACGAAGCGGTCGACGATCTTGGCCTTACGCGAGCGGGCGATCAGGTGGAGGATCGCTTCCGAGTCCGAGGTCGACTGGAAGATCGCGCCCTCGGCGACCAGCTCTGAACGAATGGTCGTGAAGTTGGTCAGGTTGCCGTTGTGGGCGATGGCGATGCCGCCGGTGTCCAGGTCGGCGAACATCGGCTGGACGTTGCGCAGGAACGAACCGCCGGCGGTGGAGTAGCGGGTGTGGCCGATGGCCGCGCGCCCGGGCAGGCGCTCCACCAGGTCGGCGCCGGTGAAGGCGTCGCCGACGTGGCCCATGTGGCGCTCGGTATGGAAGCGGGCGCCGTCCGAGGAGGCGATGCCGCAGGCTTCCTGGCCGCGGTGCTGCAGGGCGTGCAGGCCGAGCGCGGCGATGGCGCTGGCGTCGGCGACGCCGAACACCCCGAAGACGCCGCACTCCAGGCGCGGACGGTCGTCGTCCGGATCGCGCTCAAAGGTGGTGTGGACGTACTCGCGGTGCTCACTCATCGGGACTTCTCCACCAACGCGTCCATACGGTCGCGCTCACGCCGGTCGTATTCGGCGCGCTCCTTACTTTTCGAATGCGGCTTAGACGAGGCGCCCACCCGCACGGAATGCTCCACCTTCGGGGCGATCTTGTCGGCCAGCCTGGCGCCTCCGGGCAGGATCGCCTGGATGCCTTTCGCGGCGGCCACCGACACCGGATAGACCGCCGCTCCCCGGTACCAGCCGGGAATTCGATCGTGGGGCACGTAGCCGAACATCAGCAGATGAACCATGCCCAGGAACACAAGGGTCCGCGCCACGCCGAAGCCGACGCCGACGCTGCGGTCCAGCCCGCCCAAACGCTCGGTCTGGCGCAGCTTCTGGCCGGCCCAGGCGCCCACCAGGCGCACGATGGCGTAAACCAGGACCGCGACCACCAGGAAGGCGGCGATGGTGCCCAGGAAGTCCGGATCGACCAGCTTGCGGCCCAAGGGCGCGGTCAGCGGCAGGGCCAGGGCGGCCATCAGGCCGGCGAACAGGAAGGCGAACAGGGTGACGATCTCGCGCGCGCCGCCGCGCACGAAGCCGGCCATGGCCGACACGATCAGCACCACCAGGGCGAAGACGTCGAAGGCGGTCATGCGGCGGCTCCCTTAGGCCACTCGCTTTCGGCGATCCGCCGGATCGCCTCGGCCAGGCGGCCGACGGCCGTGACGGGCAGGGGCGAGGTCTCGGCCGCGGCGGTCGGGGCGAGCGCCTGAGAGAAACCAAGCTTGGCTGCTTCTTTCAAGCGCGCCTCCATGCGTCCCACCCCTCGAACCTCGCCTGAAAGGCTGATTTCGCCGAAAACGACGCAGCCCTGTGGCAACGGCGCCTCAAGCGCCGAGGAGGCGAGGGCGGCTGCCGCCGCTAGATCTGCGGCCGGCTCGTTGATCCGCAAGCCGCCTGCGACATTCAGGTAGACGTCGCGATTGCCGAATTGAAGGCCGCAGCGCGACTCGAGGACGGCCAGCACCATGGCCAGGCGTCCGGAATCCCAGCCCACCACCGCGCGACGCGGCGTGCCGTAGGCCGAGGGCGCGACCAGGGCCTGGAACTCGACCAGCACCGGGCGCGAGCCCTCGATGCCGGCGAACACGGCGGCGCCCGCCGCCCGCTCGCCACCTTCACCCAGGAACAGGGCCGAAGGGTTGGCGACCTCGCGCAGGCCGCTGTCGCCCATCTCGAAGACGCCGATCTCGTCGGTGGCGCCGAAGCGGTTCTTGGCCGCGCGCAGCACGCGGAACGGATAGCCGCGCTCGCCTTCGAACGAGAGCACGGCGTCGACCATGTGCTCGACCACGCGGGGGCCGGCGATCTGGCCGTCCTTGGTGACGTGGCCGACGAGAACCACTGCGACGCGCTTCTTCTTGGCCAGCCGCACCAGTTCGCCGGCGCAGGCGCGCACCTGCGTCACCGAGCCCGGGCCGGCCTCGTGGGCGTCGCTCCACAGGGTCTGGATGGAGTCGATGATCACCAGGTCGAACTGGTCGCGCTTCAGGGCGTCGAGGATGTCGCGCACCGAGGTCTCGGCCGCCAGGTTCACCGGCGCCTGCGCCAGGCCCATGCGCTGGGCGCGCGAGCGCACCTGCTCGACCGCCTCTTCGCCGGAGACGTAGGCGACCTTCGCCCCGCGCAGGGCCGCCTGGCCGCAGACCTGCATCAGCAGGGTGGACTTGCCCACGCCCGGGTCGCCGCCCAGCAGGATGGCCGAGCCCGGCACCACGCCGCCGCCGCACACCCGGTCGAACTCGGCCACGCCGGTCTCGATGCGGGGCGGCTCGGGCGTCTCGGCCTGCAGGGTCTCGAAGGCGAGACCGCGGGTGCGAGTGGCCTTGGTGGGGGCCAGCGCGCCAGGCTGGCGCGCGCCGACCTCCTCGACCAGGGTGTTCCACTGGCCGCAGGCGTCGCAGCGCCCGGACCACTTGGCGTGGACCGCGCCGCAGGACTGGCAGACGTATGCCGCGCCGTCTCGCGCCATTGGAGGGTCTCCGGGGACGGAGGAATTTCGCCTGATTCGCGGGCGGATGGTTCCGCATTCGTTCGCCGCGCGAAAGGGGCCTGCGTGGGGCTTTCGAAGGTTGTGGTTCCGCTGCAACCGCCGACCGCAACCCTTTCACTCGAAATTGCGAACGCGCCGAGAGGCTAGGCCGTGTACGCTCAGGCGAGGGGCGGGAGAAGCGCGTGTTCATTCTGGATCGACTGACCGGCCTGCTGCGGACGCCCAGCGTCGAATGGGAGCGCGTCGCCGAAGCGCCCCGGCCGGTGGCGGCCCTGGCGCTGACCGTCGTCATGGCTTCGGTCGCCGCGCTCGGGCTGCATTTCCTGGTCCCGACCGGAGCCCTGGCCTGGTCGGCGCGCGATTACGGCGGCTTCTACCTCGCGGCGGCTGTGCATGTGACGGCGAGCGTCGTCTTGATCATGCTGATCGCGCGCCTGTTGCAGGGACCCGCCAGCGTCACGCAGGCCGTGGCCCTGGTCGGCTGGGCCGGGCCGGCCTTCTGGCTGGGCGTCGCCCTGACCTCGTGGAGCGACCTGCTCGCCGCCATCCTGTTCCTGTACGCCACCTACCAGCTGTTCGTGGGCCTTCCGCGCGTGCTGAAGACGCCCGAGGCGGCGGTCGCGGCCTTGCGAATCCTGGTGTTCTTCGCGCTGATCGCGTCCGCGGCGACGGCGACCAAGGTGCGAGAGGCGATCGCACCCGACCTGACGAAGGACCCGCAGGCGGAAACTCGACCTCTGGCGGGCGTCGCGGCCTATTCCACCGCGCCGAGGTAGCGTCGTTCCACCCGCGGGCCGATGCGGGTCAGCAGTTCGTAGGCGATGGTGCCGGCGCGGGCGGCGGCCGTGTCGACCGGCAGCTGAGCGCCGAACAGCTCCACCCGCTCGCCCGGGCGGGCGTCGTCGCAGCCGGTGACGTCGACCGTCATCAGGTCCATGGACACGCGGCCCAGCAGAGGCCGCTCGGCGCCGGCGAACCAGACCGAGCCATTCGGTGAGTTGGCGCGCAGGACGCCGTCGGCGTAGCCGATGCCCACGGTGGCGGCGCGGGTGGGCCGGGTCGCGGCCCAGCCGCCGCCGTAACCGACCGTCTCGCCCGGCGGCACGGCGCGCACCTGCAGGATCTCGGCCTCCAGGGTGGCGACCGCCTTCACGCGCGGGTCGAAGCGCTCCTCCGGCCCGCCGCCGTAGAGCGTCACGCCCGGGCGGGTCAGGTCGAACAGGTAGTCGTCGCCCAGGAAGCTGCCGCCGGAATTGGCCAGGCTGGCGCGGGCGTTCGGGAACAGGGCGGCGGCCTCGGCGAAGCGGTCGCGCTGGCGCCGGTTCATCGGATTGCCCGGCTCGCCGCCGCAGGCCAGGTGGCTCATCACCATGCGCACGTCCAGGCCCGCCAGCCGGTCGGGCGACAGGGCCATCGCCTCCAGCTCCTCGGGGCGGACGCCCAGCCGGTTCATGCCGGTGTCGACGTGCAGCGCCGCGGGGAGGACGCCGATGCCGCGCGAATAGGCTTGCCAGGCCGCGGCTTGCGCGACGCTGCTGAGAACCGGGATCAGGTCGGCGGCGTGCAGGCGGGCGGCCTGGGCGTCGGGACAGCCGTCCAGCACGTAGATGGTCGCCGGCCGGTCCGGGCCCAGGAATTCGCGCAGGTGCTCGCCGCCGGCGACCCGCGCGGTGAAGAAGGTGCGGGCGCCCTCGGCCCACAGCCGGCGCGCAACCGGGGCCGCGCCCATGCCGTAGCCGTCCGCCTTCACCACCGGGGCGACCTCGGCGCGTCCGGACTGGCCGACCAGCAGGCGGTAGTTGGCGGCGAGCGCGTCGAGGTCGACGGTCAGGCGGGCGGTCGCCGGGGCGTAGGGCATCAAGGGACTCGAAGGCGGGGAGGCGGGCCCTGTCCTATCCGCCTGCGTGGCGGAAGCGAAGGGGCCCGCGTGCGGCGAACCGCCCTTATTCGTAGTTCTGGTAGCTGTCGAAGCGGCCGTCGCGGGCCAGGTTGCCGAAGCGGACCGTGTTGTCGTCGAAGGACAGGCGCACCGTGCCGATGGGACCGTGACGCTGCTTGCCGATGATGACCTCGGCCACGCCCTTCATGCGGTCCATGTTCTCCTGCCAGGTCAGGTGCTCGGGCGTGCCCTCGCGCGGCTCGGAGCGGCCCAGATAGTAGGCCTCGCGGTACACGAACATGACGGCGTCGGCGTCCTGCTCGATCGAGCCGGATTCACGAAGGTCCGACAGCTGCGGCCGCTTGTCCTCGCGCTGCTCGACCTGACGCGAGAGCTGCGACAGGGCGATGACCGGAACCGAAAGTTCCTTGGCCAGGGACTTGAGGCCCATGGTGATTTCGGAAACTTCCTGCACCCGGCCCTGGCCCTGCTTGTGCTCCGAGGCGGTGACCAGCTGCAGGTAGTCGACCACGATCAGATCCAGGCCGACCTGGCGCTTCAGACGGCGCGCGCGGGCGGTCAGCTTGGAGATCGAGATGCCGCCGGTGTCGTCGATGTAGAACGGGCTTTCCTGGATCTCGATGGCCGCGTCGCGCAGGCGGCCGAATTCCGAGGCGTCGATCTCGCCCTTACGCAGCTTGTCCGAGGACACGCCCGAGGCGTCGGCCAGCATACGCATGGCCAGCTGCTCGGCGCTCATTTCCAGCGAGTAGAAGGCCACCACGCCGCCGCGCACGGTCTTGCGGCTGCCGTCCGGCTGCATCTCGTAGGCGTAGTTGCGGGCGATGTTGAAGGCGATGTTGGTGGCCAGCGCCGTCTTACCCATCGAGGGACGGCCGGCGAGGATCAGCAGGTCGGACGGGTGCAGGCCGCCGAGCTTCTGGTCCAGGTCGATCAGGCCGGTGGAGACGCCGGCCAGGCCGCCGTCGCGCTCGAACGCCTCGGCCGCCATCTCCACGGCGCCGCGCACCGCGTCGCCGAAGGTGACGAAGCCGGTCGAGGACGAGCCGCTTTCGGCCAGGACGTAGAGCTGCTGTTCGGCGCTCTCGATCTGGTCGCGGGCGGTCTTCGGCTCAGGCTCGCCGCCTTCGATGGCGACCTTGGAGATCTCGCCGCCGATGCGGATCAGCTCGCGGCGCAGCGCCAGGTCGTAGATCAGCTGCGAGTAGTCGAAGGCGTTGGCCGCGGGCGGGGCGCGGTCGACCAGGTCGGCCAGGTAGCGTAGGCCGCCCAGCTCCTCGAACGCCGGATCGCGCTTGAAGCGCTCCATCAGCACCACCGGCTCGGCCAGCATGCCCTTGCGCACGTGGTCTTCGATGGCGGTGTAGAGCCGCTGGTGGAACGGCTCGTAGAAGTGGCGCGCCGACAGGGTGTCGGGCAGGCGCTCGTAGGCCGAGTTGTCGAACAGCAGGATGCCGAGCAGGGCCTGCTCGACTTCGAGGTTGTGCGGCAGCTGGGCGATCGCGGATCCGTCCGCGGCCACCCCCGGAACGAAGGCGGGGAGCGTCATGGCCGAAAGCCATACCGGACCCTGCGGCGCAGGCGAGAGGCGCGCGCGCCGCAGGCGTTAACAATTGGCCTTGTCCTGTGGATGTTCTCCTTCCGGCGCAAGGCTCGCGCCTGCGCCGGACGGTGAACGGCGTGATGTCGCACGCCGCGCTTCCCTTACTCCGCGGCCAGGACGGCCGGTTCCGCCTCCGGCGCGGGGGCCCGGCCGCGCCCCTCGTACACCGCGAGGTCGAGCACGCCTTCCTCGCGGGCGACCAGCACCGGCACCAGCATCTGGCCGGTGACGTTGGTGGCCGTGCGCATCATGTCGACGATGCGGTCGATGGCGACCAGCAGGCCCAGGCCCTCCAGCGGCAGGCCGGCGGTGGACAGGGTCAGGGTGAGCATCACCGTGGCCGTGCCCGGCACGCCGGCGGTGGCCAGCGAGCCCAGGACGGCGGTGAGCGCGATCAGGCCGTAATGGGCGCCGGTCAGCTCCACGCCGAAGTAGCGGGCCACGAAGATGGAGGCGATGGCCGGATAGATCGCGCCGCAGGCGTCCATCTTCATGTTGGCGCCCAGCGGCACGGCGAAGCCGGCGTAGGCCTGGGGCACGCCCAGCCGGTCGATGGTGGTGCGCAGTGACACCGGGAGGGTGCCGATGCTGGACGCGCTGGCGAAGGCGGTCTGCTGGGCGGGCAGGGCGCCGCGGAAGAACGGCAGGGCCTTCAGCCCGTGCAGCTTCAGGAGCCCGCCATAGACCACCAGGATGTGGACCAGGCAGGCGACGTAGACCGCGACGATGAACTTGGCCAGCGGCGCCAGCGAGGCCAGGCCGTAGTGGCCGACCACGGCGGCGATCAGGCCGAACACGCCGATCGGGGTCAGCTGGATGATCCAGCGGGTGATCTGGAAGATCAGGCTGGAACCCTCGTCCAGCAGGGCGCGCAGGCGGGCGGTCTTGTCGCCGAGCGCCAGCAGGCCCGCGCCGACGAAGCCGGCCACCACCAGCACCTGCAGCACCTTGCCCTCGGCGAGAGCCGCGAACAGGTTGGCGGGCGCGAGGCCAACCAGCACCTCGGTGACCGTCGGAATATCTTTCAGGGCGAACGGCTCGGTCACCAGGTTGGAGACCCCGGCGCCCGGATCGAACAGCAGGCCGAAGCCCAGGCCCACCCCGACCGCAAGGGTCGAGGTGACGACGAACCAGGCCAGGGTGCGCCCGCCCAGGCGGGCGGCGTTGCCGACGCCGGCCAGCTTGGGGAGGCTGGTGGCGACGGTGAAGAACACCAGCGGCACGACCAGCATCTTGATCAGGTTCACATAGAGGTCGCCCAGCGGCCCGAACCAGGGTTCCGCCTGCGGCCCGGCCAGGGCCCCGGCGAGAACGCCGAGGCCGAAGCCGACCGCCACCTTCCGCCAGAGCGGCTGTTTCAGCAGAAATTTCAACATGCTGGGCTCACCAGTTGAACGCCGCTCGCACATAGGCGAAGCGGCCGTTGAAGCCAAACGGCGAATAGCGCGTGAAGCCCAGCGTGCCGGTCGAGTTGAGCGCCGCCGGCGTCTCGTCCGGGTAGACGTCGAACAGGTTGTCCACGCCCAGCGCCAGTTCGAAGTTGTCGGTCACGTCGAACCGACCCTCCAGGTCGACCAGGGTCTTGTCGCCGGACGAGATGTCGCTGGCCGCGGTCGAGCCCGGCTCGATCGCCTCGCCGTAGTGGGTGGCCTTTGCGCTGGCGCCCCAGCGGTCCAGACGCCAGTCCAGCGCGGCGACCAGCTTCTTCTCCGGCGTGCCGGTCTCGATGATGTTCTGCGACACGCGGCCGAACAGGACCGGCGGCGGCGTCAGCGAGGACAGCACGTTGGTGCTGGGCAGGCGGGTGACGTCGGTCGAGTTGAAATTGGCCGCGCCGGTCAGGTCGAACCGGCCGAAGTCGGTGTCCCAGCGATAGCGCGCGACCACGTCCACGCCCTGGGTTTCGGTGTCCACGCCGTTGATGAAGAAGCGCGCCTGGGTGACGCCGAACGGGGTCAGCAGGGCGGCGATGTCGGGGCGCGAGGTCCCGCCGAGGTTGTCGGTCAACACGATGCGGTCGTCGATGTTGATCTGATAGGCGTCGACGGTCAGCTCGAACGGACCGCGGCGATAGACCGCGCCCAGGCTGGCGTTCACCGACGTCTCGGCGTCCAGCGGCTGGGCGCCCAGGGCGCGGGCGACAGCGCCGTCAGCCGGGAAGGTGCCGACCTCGTAGGGCACGCCGGCGGTGAAGTTGGTCGAGGTGGCGGTGTAGTACTGCTGCTGCAGCGACGGCGCCCTGAAGCCGGTCGACACCGAACCGCGGAGCGCGAAGGCCGGGGTGAAGTCGTAGCGTGCGGCCAGCTTGCCGGTCAGGGAGTCGCCGAAGTCGGAATAGTGTTCGGCCCGCGCCGCCGCCGAGGCGGAGAACTTGTCGGTGATCTGCGCCTCGAGGTCGACATAGGCGCCGATGGCCTGGCGGTCCTCGTCGACCTCGTTGGAGGGGCGCAGGCCCGGGAAGCCCTGGGCCCCCGGGGCCGGGCCGACGATCGGGCCCTGGTTCCAGGCCTTCGCGTCGCCGGCGCGGATCTCATAGCTCTCGCTGCGCGCTTCGACGCCCCAGGCCACGTTCAGCGGGCCGGCCAGGCCGACCTCGAAGCCGCGGGTCAGGTCCAGCCCCAGCACCACCTGATCGTAGGTGAAGCCGCCGGCGTCGAACGAGGTCGGCGAGGCGGCGCCGTAGGTCGGGTTGAGCGTGTTCGAGACGCCGTAGTCCAGCTTGTCGCGGCCGTAGCTCACGTTCAAGTCGGCCTTCCAGCCGCCGATCTCGCCGCGCAGGCCCGCCGCCGCGGAGACGTCCTCGACCTCCACCCCGATCAGCGGCAGGAAGCCGTTCGGGTAGATCGCCGGCACGTTGTTCGCGTTGGACGGGATCCGGAAGAAGGCGGCGCTTTCGCTGTCGCGCTTCTGCAGGCCGGCCCAGCCGTAGGCCTCCCAGCCGTTCGCCAGCGGCAGGCCGGCGTTGGCGTAAAGCGTCAGGTCCTGCGCCTCCGGGTCGCCGTAGCGCGAGGTGACCCGCGCGGGCGTGACCCGCGGGTCGAGGTCGCCGCGGCTGGTCGGCTCGCGGTCGCGGTATTCGCCCGACACGGTCAGGAAGCCGTCGGCCCCCAGCGGCAGGCCCTGCCAGCCGGACACCGTGACGGTTTGGCCGTCCTGGACCGAGCGGCTGGTGCGGGCGGTGTCCACGTCGGTGAAGTACCGGCCGACCGTCACGCTCGCGCCGCCGCCGTCGCGGGCCTCGCGCAGGCGCAGATTGATCACGCCGGCGAGCGCGTCGGAGCCGTACTGGGCCGAGGCGCCGTCGCGCAGGACCTCGACGCGCTCCAGGGCGGTCACCGGGATGGCGTTCAGGTCGACGGCGGCCGAGCCGCGGCCGACCGAGCCGTTGACGTTGACCAGGGCCGAAGCGTGGCGGCGCACGCCGTTGACCAGCACCAGGGTCTGGTCGGGGCTGAGGCCGCGCAGGGCGGCCGGGCGCACGCTGTCGGTGCCGTCCACCGCTGCGGCGCGCGGGAAGGTGATCGACGGGGCCGTGGTGGACAGCGCCTCGGCCAGTTCGGTCGTGCCCTGGCGGGTCAGCGCCTCGCTGCGGATCACGTCGACCGGGGCCAGGGTGTCCAGGCGCGAGCGGCCGGCCACGCGGGTGCCGGTGACCACCACCTCGTCGACGGCGGCGGGGTCTTCGGGGGTGCGGTCGGCGGCCTCCTGGGCCAGGGCGGGCGAGGCGAGGGCGACGAGCGAGACGGCGCCCAGCAGCAGGGCGCGAGTCGAGAACAGAGACATTTGCAGTTGCCTTTCGCGGCGCAACATGCGTGCGCCGTCGTTTCGGCGCCGCAGCAAGCGGTCGCCGACATTTCGATGATGCGGTTGTGAGAGGCGGTGCGGCCGGGGCCGCGATCAGTCAGCGGCTACATCGAGCCGGACGGCAGCGGCGAGAACACGGCGCGCGCAGGCCCGCGTAAGGTCGCTCGATCATCGCTGTCATCTGAGACACTGAAGCCCCCTGCGCTACGCTCGTCGAGAAAATCCGACGGTTTGCGGCAGGGAGCGGACGTCGCGCCTGAAGGCGTGTCCGGCTCATCTGTCGCGGGCGAAGCGCCCCCGCAGGAGTTGGCACCTTGCGAATTCGGTTCGCAGGTTGCCCCGGCGTCTTCGGGCCTGTCCCTCAGCCGGTCTCGATGAGTGAGATAATGCTGAGCTTGATCGGCGCCAGCGTCAAGCACAGATTTTTTGCAGCGCAAAAGAAAACGGCGCGGGAGAAGCTCCCGCGCCGTCTCAATTCTCAGCCTTGGAAAAAGGCTTAGTAGGCTTCCGCTTCGCGCTCGGCCTGGCCGGCGCCGCCTTCCAGCATGTCCTGGGCGGCTTCGGCGGCGTAGGCGCGCTCTTCCTCGAATTGCGAGGCGATCACGTTCTCACCGCGGGCCTGACGCTCGGCTTCGTCGGCCGAACGGGCGATGTTCACGGTGACGGTGATCGTCACTTCGGGGTGCAGCTTCACCTTCACCGCGTGGACGCCCAGCGTCTTGATCGGCACGTCCAGGACGACCTGGTTGCGCTCGACCTTGCCGCCGCCGGCCTTGACGGCCTCGGCGACGTCGCGGGCGGCGACCGAACCGTACAGCTGGCCGCTTTCGCCGGCCGAACGGATCATGACGTACTGGGAGCCGTCGAGCTTCTCGCCGGACTTTTCGGCGTCGGCCTTGTTCTGGGCGTTGCGGGCCTCGATCTGGGCGCGCTGGGCTTCGAACAGCTTCAGGTTGGCCGAGGTGGCGCGCAGGGCCTTCTGGCGCGGCAGCAGGAAGTTACGGGCGAAGCCGTCCTTCACCGAAACCGTGTCGCCGATGGCGCCGAGCTTCTCGACGCGTTCAAGCAGGATGACTTTCATCGGTCAGTCCTCACTTCACGACGTAGGGGAGCAGGGCCAGGAAGCGGGCGCGCTTGATGGCCTTGGCCAGCTCACGCTGCTTCTTGGCGGACACCGCGGTGATGCGCGACGGGACGATCTTGCCGCGCTCGGAGACGTAGCGCTGCAGCAGCTTCACGTCCTTGTAGTCGATCTTCGGCGCGTTGGCGCCCGAGAACGGGCACACCTTGCGGCGACGGAAGAACGGGCGACGGGCGGGGCCGGTGCCGGCCGGGGCGCCCGGGGTCGGAGCGGTCGTGTCGGTCATGTCCGGGTTCCTCAGACCAGATCTTCGAAGCCGCCGCGGGGGCCGCGGTCGGGACGGTCGCGGTCACGGTCGCCGCGCTCGCGTTCACGCTCGCGACGGGCCAGCACCGGCGAGAGCTCCAGGTCGAGCTCTTCGACGCGCACGGTCATGTAGCGCAGCACGTCTTCGTTGAGCGAGATCTGGCGCTCCATCTCCTTCACCGCCGCCGACGGAGCGTCGATGGCGAGCAGGGAGTAGTGGCCCTTGCGGTTCTTCTTGATGCGGTAGGTGAGGTTACGCAGACCCCAGTACTCGATCTTGGCGACGGTGCCGCCTTGTTCTTCGAGCAGGGCCTTGAGCGTGTCGTTCAGGGCCTCGGCCTGTTGCGGCGAGATGTCCTGCCGCGCGATGATGACGTGTTCGTAGAGTGCCATTTGGTCCTCTTCCGGGTGGAAGGCGGCGGAGCGGCCGGCGGAAGACCCGGATCCGTCCCGATGGATCTAGACGCGGCGAACGGACGGAACGCCCGTTCCTTGGAGACCGCGAAGAGACCGCCTTCCAGGAAAGCGAGCGCGAATACGCGGAAAACGCCGCAAAGGCAAGGCGCTCCGCTTGGCGGTGTGAAGGGGCTCTGCCATATCCCGCTGGAACAGGGGGAGTCGACCATGACCAGTAAACGCCGCAGCGCTTCCGTCGGCTTCTCCGTGCTCGGCCTGTCGGCCGCCACCGTCCTGGCCGGCTGCGAGCAGCGTGTCGAAGCGCCCGCGGAGGAGACGCCCGTCTACGCCTCGGTCGAGCAGTGCCGTCAGGAGAACATGGCCGAGGACTGCGACACCGCCTTCCAGCAGGCCAAGGCCGACCACGCCAGGACCGCGCCCAAGTTCGCCGACAAGGCGGCCTGCGAGGCCGACTGGGGCGCGGGCTCGTGCGAGGAGCAGCCGCCCGTCCAGGCCGGCGGCCACTCGGTGTTCATGCCGATGATGATGGGCTTTCTGATCGGCCGGGCTTTCGGCGGCGGCGGCTATCCTGTCTACGGCTCGCCCGGCGGCGGGCTCTATTCGGGCGGCAACAAGGTCGGCGACGCGCCGGTGCGCAACGGCAAGGCGATGCTGCCCAGCCGCCTGTCGGTCGCCTCCACGCCCGAAGGGGGCGTCGTCAGCCGGGGCGGCTTCGGGGCCACCGCGCGCGGCGAACACGCCGGCGGCTGAGCCCGTGCGTCGCGTGCGCATCGCCCCGCGTCCCTACTGGCGCACGCGGGTGGAGGATCTGGGCCTTCAGTGGCACACCACCGACCAGGGCGAGCCCTACTGGGACGAGAGCGCCTACTGGGCCTTCTCGACCGAAGAGATCGACTGGATAGAGGCGGCCACCGCCGAGCTCTACGACATGGTGCTGGCCGCGGTCGGCCGGGTGATCGAGCGGCGCGAGCTGGCCGCCTTCGGCTATGAGCAGCCGGCCATCGCCCTGATCGAGCGCAGCTGGGCCGAGCGCAGCTGGGAGCCGACCTTCTACGCCCGCTTCGACCTGGCCTTCGACGGCCAGGACCTGAAGCTGCTGGAGCTGAACGGCGACACGCCGACCTCCTTGCTCGAGGCGGCCGTGGTGCAGTGGTACTGGCTGCAGGAACGCTTCCCTGAGCTCGACCAGTTCAACTCGATCCACGAGAAGCTGATCGAGGCGCTGAAGCTCTACGGCGAGCATGGCGGCAAGGCCGCGCCCCTGCACCTGGCCAGCGTCAGCCCCCATCCCGAGGACGAGGGCACGGTCGGCTATCTGGCCGCCTGCGCGGCGGAGGCCGGCGTTCAGCCCCTGGCCGTGCCGATCCACGAGATCGGCCTGCGCGGCGACGGCTTCGTGGACGGCGAGAACCGGCCGATCCGGGCCCTGTTCAAGCTCTATCCCTGGGAATGGCTGCTGGACGAGCCGTTCGGCCCGAAGCTGGCCGAAGCGGTGCAGGCCGGACGCCTGAAGCTGATCGAGCCGGCCTGGAAGATGGTGGCCTCCAACAAGCGCCTGCTGGTCACGCTGAAGGAGATGTTCCCCGATAGCGAGTACCTGCTGGACGCCACGACCTCGCAGGCGGAGGCGGCGGCCTGGGGCGACTATGTGAAGAAGCCGGTGCGCGGTCGCGAGGGCGCCAATGTCGAGGTGGTCCGGGCCGGCGCGCCGGTGGCCGCCCGCGGCGGGAGCTACGACGACGACCTGTTCGTCTTCCAGCGCCGGGCCGAGCTGGCCCAGGCGGACGGCAATTGGGCGGTGCTGGGCAGCTGGGTCGTGAACCGGCAGGCCTGCGGCCTGGGCGTGCGCGAATCGACCTCGCCGATCACCGACAACACCGCGCGGTTCGTGCCGCATGTGATCGAGTAGAAAAGCGAAGGATCGACACCGGTTTCCGCGACGGAATTGCACAGCTTCCCAGTTTCAACGTAACGGTTGGAAACGCCGCTTTTTGCGGCGACACAAAAAGTCGGGGAAACACCAATGCGTAAGGTCGCCTACGCCGCATTCGCGGCGATGTTGCTCAGCACGTCCGCCACGGCCGCGTTCGCCGCGGACGACAAGGCCGGCGGCGGGAAGGACGCCCAGGTCGAGAAGGTCGAGGCCGCCACGGCGACCGCGCCGGTGGCCGAACAGGCCAAGACCACCAGCCACGTGCTCAGCGTCGGCGGCAAGTCGATCAAGTACAAGGCGACCGCCGGCACGGTCACGATCCGCAACGGCGAGGGCAAGCCGAGCGCCAGCGTTTTCTACATCGCCTACACCGCCGACGCGGCGCCGGGCGCCAAGCGGCCGGTGACCTTCCTGTACAACGGCGGCCCGGGCTCGGCCTCGCTGTGGCTGACCATGGGCTCGGTCGGCCCGGTGCGGGTGAAGACCGGTTCGCCGGGCAACACGGCGCCGGCCCCCTACACGCTGGAGCAGAACCCTTACAGCCTGCTCGACAAGTCCGACCTGGTGTTCATCGACGCCGTCGGCGCGGGCTATTCGCGTCCGTTGGGCGAGGCCAAGGGCAAGGACTTCTACGGGGTCGACCAGGACGTCGACGCCTTCGCCAAGGCGATCGAGCGCTGGCTGGAGATCAACAAGCGCTGGAATTCGCCCAAGTTCCTGTTCGGCGAGTCCTACGGCACCACCCGTTCGGCGGCGCTGGTCAACAAGCTCCAGGAGGACGGCTACGACTTCAACGGCGTGGTGCTGCTGTCGTCGATCCTGAACTACGGCGTGCGCCAGCCGGGCTATGACCGCGTCTACACGACCTACCTGCCGAGCTATGCGGCGACGGCCTGGTATCACGACAAGCTGGCTGACAAGCCGGCCGACCTGCCGACCTTCCTCAACGAAGTGCGCGCCTGGGCCGACGGCCCGTACACGGCCGCCCTGGCCAAGGGCCACAACCTGCCGGACGCCGAGCGTGAGGCGATCGCCCAGCAGCTGTCGGCCTACACCGGCCTGTCGATCGACTATCTGAAGTCGGCCAACCTGCGCGTCGAACTGGGTCGCTTCCGCAAGGAGCTGCTGCGCGACGAGCGCAAGATCGTCGGCCGCTTCGACTCGCGCTTCGAGGGCGTGGACAGCGACGCCGCCGGCGAGGACCCGGAGTCCGATCCGTCGTCGACGGCGATCTCCAGCGCCTTCATCACCACCCACCACGACTACGTGCAGAACGAGCTCGGCTACGAGACCGACCTTGAGTACAAGACCCGGGCTGACGGTGCGAACGCCGCCTGGGACTGGGGTCACCGCTTCCCGAACGGCGGCGGCAACAACCGCCGGATGCTGGCGCCCGACACCGCGCTGGACCTGGCCAACGCCATGCGCACCAACCCGAACCTGCACGTGCTGTCGATGAACGGTTGGTACGACATGGCCACGCCGTTCTTCGGCACCGAATACGACCTCAACCACATGCACCTGGACGGGGATCGGAAGAACAACGTCAGCTTCACCTACTATCCGTCCGGCCACATGGCTTATCTGAGCCCGGACGTGGCGAAGCAGATGCGCGTCGACCTGGAGCGCTTCTACAACGAGGCCCTCGCTCAGTGATCTGACGCCGATCTGGCGCCAGACGCGAAGACGCCCCGCGCGAGCGATCGCGCGGGGCGTTTCTGGTTCCGGCTAGGCCCGGGGACTCAGGTGCACCAGGCCACGGCCTGCGACAGCCAGACCGGCACGCCGAAGCGCCACCAAAGCAGGCCGCCGGCGGCCAGCACGGCCGCGCCGATCAGCCAGGGCAGGGCCCGCTTCATTCGGCCGGCGCCGGCTGGGGCAGGGGCGTCGCCGCCCGCTCGTCGATCGGCCAGTGCACGGCCGCGGCGAACAGGCCCAGCGCGATGGAGGCCAGCCAGATCGACAGGTACGAACCGGTCGCGTCGAAGGCCAGGCCGCCCAGCCAGGCGCCCAGGAAGCTGCCGATCTGGTGGCTGAGGAAGACGATCCCGTAGAGGGTCGACAGGTAGCGCGCGCCCCAGATCTGGGCGACCAGGCCCGAGGTCAGCGGCACAGTACCCAGCCACAGGAATCCGAACACCGCCGCGAAGGTCAGGGCCGAGCCGACCGACAGGGGCGCTGCGATGAAGATCACCACGGCGACCGCGCGGCTGAAGTACAGCGCGCTGAGCAGGCGTTTCTTGGAGCGGCGGCCGCCCCAGGCGCCCCACAGCCACGAGCCCAGGATGTTGAACAAGCCGATCAGGGCCAGGCACCAGGCCCCGACGTTCTGGTCCAGCCCGCCGTCGCGCAGGAAGGCGGGCAGGTGGGTGCCGACGAAGGCGATGTGGAAGCCGCAGACGAAAAAGCCGGCGTTGAGCAGCCAGTAGCTCTTCGAGCCGGCCGCCTGGACCAGCGCCGCTTTCAGCGAGTCGGTCGCGGGTGTCGACGCGGCCGGGGCGTGGGCTTGCGGCTTGCCGGCGACCCCGACGGAAAGGCCCACCATGGTCACGCAGAAGGCCGCCAGCATCAGCATGGCCCCGTGCCAGCCCAGCGCGTCCAGCAGGCCCGAGGCGGCCGGCACGACCAGGAACTGGCCCAGCGAGCCGCCGGCGGTGACCACGCCGAAGGCCAGGCTGCGTCGCTCGGGCGCCACCACCCGGCCGACCGCGCCCAGCACCACCACAAAGGTCGTGCCCGACAGGGCCAGGCCGACCAGGGCGCCCAGCGTAAGGTTCAGGCCCAGCGCGTCGCCGATCAGGGTGGTGAGGCCCAGGCCCACGGCGTAGATCACGGCGCTGAGCGCCACCACGCGCCCGGCCCCGTGCTTGTCGGCGTAAGCCCCCACGAACGGCTGGGCCAGGCCGAACATCAGGTTGTTCAGGGCGATGGCCAGGCCGAAGGCTTGCCGGCCGATCTCGAGGTCGGTGCTGACCGGGCTCAGGAACAGGCCGAAGGCCTGGCGCACGCCCATAGCCACGGTGACGATCAGGGCGGCGCTGGCGATGGTCCACCAGACGCGGGGCGGGATGGCGGGGCTAGGCGAGGACAACTTCCACCTCGGAGAGAAGGGCGATGAGGGCGCGGCGGCGGTCTTCGCCCAGGCCGACGTGCAGCCGGTCCTGGGCCGCCTGCCAGTAGGGCAGGGCGCGTTCGAGGAGGGCCGAGCCCGCCTCGGTGATTTCGATGCGGCCGGCGTCGCGGCCGCGCCCGGCGCCCAGCGTCACCAGGCCCTCGCGGGCCAGCGGCTGCAGGGTGCGCCACATGGCGCTGCGCTCATGGCCGGTGGCCTGGGCCAGGGCGGTGAGGGTGGGGTCGCCCATCCGCTCGACGTTCCGCAGGGCCGAGAACTGCATGACCGTCAGGCCCGCCGGCGCCAGCGCCTCGTCATAGGCCCTGGTCAGGGCGCGCGAGGCCCGACGCACGCGCGCGCACAGGCAGGGAAGGGACGGCGTGGGGTCTTGCATGCGTCGAACTCCGGTTCATTGCATATGCAATGCGGCGGGCCGGGGTCAAGCGCGGGCTGTTCTGCAGGGGGGATCGCCGGGGTCAGGATGGTTGAGGCCTGGACTGCGATCGTCGGGCTAACAGCACGTCCGCATTCAGGATTTTCGGTGGCGCGGCAGTCGCGAGATTGTCCTCCCTCGGGACCCGGGGGGCCGCGTTAAGCCGGGGCGACACGCCTGCGGCGCCTTGCCCCTGCGGCGCCTTTCCCCTAACCCTCGCGGCCGCGATTCAAACGAGAGGGACGGGTCGATGAGCCTCGCTTTCCTTTTCCCGGGCCAGGGCAGCCAGGCGGTCGGGATGGGCGTCGAGCTGGCGGAGGCTTTCGAGCCGGCGCGCCGCGTGTTCGAGGAAGTCGACGAGGCGCTGGGTCAGCACCTCTCGCGCCTGATGAAGGAAGGCCCCGAGGCCGACCTGACCCTGACCGAGAACGCCCAGCCGGCCCTGATGGCCGTCAGCCTGGCGGTCGTGCGCACCCTGAAGATCGACTTCGGCGTCGACGTGACCGCCGCGGCCTTCGCCGCCGGCCACTCGCTGGGCGAATACTCGGCCCTGGCCGCGGCCGAGGCCCTGAGCGTCGCCGACACCGCGCGCCTGCTCAAGCTGCGCGGCCAGGCCATGCAGCGGGCCGTGCCCGTGGGCGAGGGGGCCATGGCCTCCCTGATCGGCCCGAAGACCGACGTGGCCCTGGCCGAACAGGCCGCCGCCGCCGGCGCCGAACTGGGCGTCTGCGTCGTCGCCAACGACAACAACCAGGGCAACGTTGTGATCTCCGGCGCCAAGGCCGCGGTCGACCGCGCCATCGAGAAAGCCAAGGAGCTGGGCGCGCGGGCCATTCCGCTGAACGTGTCCGCGCCCTTCCACTGCCCGCTGATGCAGCCGGCCGCCGACGAGATGGCCGCCGCCCTGGCCGACGCCAAGATCATCGCGCCGCGCGTGCCGATCGTCGCCAACGTCACCGCCCGTCCGGTGCATGATCCCGAAGAGATCCGCCGCCTGCTGGTCGAGCAGGTGACGGGGCGCGTGCGCTGGCGCGAGAGCGTGCAGTGGCTGGCCGAGCAGGGCGGGGTGACCCGCTTCGCCGAGCTGGGCGCGGGCAAGGTCCTGACCGGCATGGCCAAGCGCATCGCGCCGGACGCCGAAGGAGTGGCCCTGAACGGCCCGGCCGACCTGGAAAGCTTCGCGGCTTCCCTCTGATCCAACACGAGAAACACGAAGGAGGGCGACGCATGTTCGACCTTACCGGCAAGACCGCCCTGGTGACCGGGGCGACCGGCGGCATCGGCGGGGCCATCGCCCGCGCCCTGCACGCGCAAGGTGCCACCGTGGTGCTGTCCGGCACCCGCGAAGCGGTGCTGCAGGAGCTGGCCAAGGGCTTCGGCGAGCGCGTCCACGTCGCCGTCTGCAACCTGTCCGACGCCGCCGCCGTCGACGGTCTGGTCGAAAAGGCCGAGGGCCTGGCCGGCGCGGGCCTGGACATCCTGGTGGCCAACGCCGGCATCACCAAGGACGGCCTTCTGCTGCGCATGAAGGACGAGGACTGGGAGCAGGTCATCCGGGTCAACCTGGAGAGCTACTTCCGCCTGTCGCGCGCGGCCCTGAAGGGCATGATGAAGCGCCGCGCCGGCCGGATCATCGGCGTCACCTCCGTCGTCGGCGTCACCGGCAACCCGGGCCAGACCAACTACGCCGCCTCCAAGGCCGGCATGATCGGGTTCTCAAAGTCGCTGGCCCAGGAAGTGGGTTCGCGCGGCGTGACCGTGAACTGCATCGCGCCCGGCTTCATCGCCAGCCCGATGACCGACGCCCTCAACGACCAGCAGCGCGAGGCGATTCTCGGCAAGATCCCGGCCGGTCGGCTGGGCACCGGGGATGAAATCGCCGCCGCCGCTGTCTATCTCGCGTCCGACCAGGCCGCCTACGTGACGGGCCAGACCCTGCACGTGAACGGCGGCATGGCCATGGTCTGACGGGGGAGACCCTGCTTTTCTCGCCCCGCGGGGATGTGCTAGGGCTCGCGCCGAAGCGTGCGCCCCGACCCGAAAGGGTCTTGCGAAACCCGCGGCGGCGTGACACCGAACGGCGCAAGCCGACGTAACGGCAACCTGCTTTTTAAAAAGGGGCAACTCAGTGTCCGACATTCTCGAACGCGTCCGCAAGATCGTCATCGACCACCTGGATGCCGACCCGGACAAGGTCACCGAAAAGGCCAGCTTCATCGACGACCTGGGCGCTGACAGCCTGGACAACGTCGAGCTGGTGATGGCCTTCGAGGAAGAGTTCGACATCGAAATCCCCGACGACGCCGCCGAGCACATCCAGACGGTGGGCGACGCTGTGAAGTTCATCGGCGAAAAGCTCGGCGCCTGAGCTTGACGGATCGAGGGCGGCGCGGCTCCGATAGGGGCTGCGCCGCCTTTTTCCGTTTGGGTGAAAAGTCGGGGGAGTAAACGAATGCGTCGAGTCGTCGTCACGGGTATCGGTCTGGTCACGCCCTTGGGCGCCAACGTGGACACCACGTGGCAGCGCCTGCTCGCGGGCGAATCGGGCGCCGGCCGCATCACCGCCTTCGACCCCACCGACTACGCCTGCAAGGTCGCCTGCGAGATCCCGTCCGTGGACGGTCGCGGCGGCGGCGGCCCGGACGTGCCGGGCTCGTTCGATCCCGACCAGGTGATGTCCGCCAAGGACCGCAAGCGGGTCGACGATTTCATCCTCTACGCCATCGCCGCCGCCGACGAAGCGGTGAAGGACGCGGGCTGGACGCCTGAGGACCTGCACGAGCGCGAGCGCACCGGCGTCATCATCGGCTCCGGCATCGGCGGCCTCGGCCCGATCGCCGACACCGCCATCGAACTCAAGGAGAAGGGCCCCCGCCGGGTCAGCCCGTTCTTCATTCCCTCGGCCTTGATCAACCTGGCCTCGGGCCAGGTGTCGATCCGCCACGGCTTCAAGGGCCCGAACCACTCCGTCGTCACCGCCTGCGCCACCGGCGCCCACGCGATCGGCGACGCGGCCCGCATCATCAAGTACGGCGACGCCGACGTGATGGTCGCCGGCGGGGCTGAATCCGCCATCGTGCCGATCGGCATCGCCGGCTTCATCGCCTGCCGCGCCCTGTCCACCGGCTACAACGACGAGCCGACCAAGGCTTCGCGCCCGTACGACTCGGGCCGCGACGGCTTCGTCATGGGCGAGGGCGCCGGCGTCCTGGTCCTGGAAGAATACGAGCACGCCAAGAACCGCGGCGCGAAGATCTACGCCGAGGTGAAGGGCTACGGCCTGTCGGGCGACGCCTATCACATCACCGCTCCGGCCGAGGACGGCGACGGCGGCTTCCGCGCCATGCAGGCCGCCCTGAAGGACGCCGGCCTGACCCCGGGCGACATCGACTACATCAACGCCCACGGCACCTCGACGCCGCTGGGCGACGAGATCGAGCTGCGCGCGGTCGAGCGGATGCTGGGCAACCACGTCGGCGAGACCACCATGTCCTCGACCAAGGGCGCGACCGGCCACCTGCTGGGGGCCGCCGGCGCCATTGAGGCGGCCTTCTCGATCCTGGCCATCCGGGACCAGATCGCCCCACCGACCATCAACCTCGAGAACCCGTCGGTCGAAACCGCCATGGACCTGGTCCCGAACAAGGCCAAGCCCATGAAGATCGACGTGGTGCTGTCCAACAGCTTCGGCTTCGGCGGCACCAACGCCTCGGTCGTGTTCCAGCGCGTGCCGTGATCCGGCGCTCGAACCTCCTCGTCTCGATCCTCAGCGGCGCGGCCACGATCTTCGTCGGCCTCGTCCTGGCTTCGGTCGCAGTGTGGTTCTTCTACTGGGGCCCGGGTCCCAAGGCGCCTCACGGGACCGAGACCGTCGTGGTCATGCGCGACGGCGCCGGCGTGTCCGAGATCGCCGCCAAGCTCGAACGCGAGGGCGTGATCCGCTCGGCCGAGCTGTTCAAGGCCGCCGCTCAGATCACCAAGGCCGACCGCCGGCTGAAGGCGGGCGAATACGTCTTCCCCTCGCGCGCGCCGCTGACCGAAGTGCTGCGCATGATGCGCGACGGCGAGGTCCGCCGCTGGTTCCTGACCGTGCCCGAGGGCCGCAGCGTCGCTCAGGCCATGGACCTGCTGAACGCCTCGCCGGTGCTGGTCGGGACGGTCGAGGTTCCGGCCGAGGGCTCGATCCTGCCCGAGACCTACGAACTGACCCGCGGCGAGAGCCGGGCGGCGGTGCTGAAGCGCATGCAGGTCGCCCGCGACGTGGCTCTGGCCGAGCTGTGGGCCAAGCGTCAGGCGGGGCTGCCGCTTAAGTCGCCGGAAGAGGCGGTGATCCTGGCCTCCATCGTCGAGAAGGAGACCGGCCTGGCGAGCGAGCGCCCGAAGGTTGCGGCGGTGTTCGTCAACCGGCTGAACAAGGGCATGCGCCTGGAGTCCGACCCGACCCTGATCTATCCGGTCACCAAGGGCCGGCCGCTGGGCCGCGGGATCCGGCTGTCGGAAAAAGAACGCGACACGCCCTACAACACCTACCTGATCGCCGGCCTGCCGCCGACGCCGATCACCAACCCGGGCCGCGAGGCCCTGGCCGCCGTACTGAACCCGCCGAAGACCGACGACCTGTTCTTCGTCGCCGACGGCACCGGCGGGCACGTGTTCGCGTCGAGCTACGACCAGCATCTGAAGAACGTCGCCCAGTGGCGGCGGATCGAAGCGGACCGCGCCAAGGCGGCGGCCGCCAGGCCGCAGACCGCCGTCGCCGGCGCGCCGGCGGCTGACAAGCCGCTCTGAGGACCTGATGAGCCTATCCGGAATGACCGGTTTCGCCCGCGTCGAGGGCGCGAGCGGAGCGTGGACCTGGGCCGTCGAGGCCCGCTCGGTCAACGGCCGCAACCTGGAGACCCGATTCCGCGGCCCGCCCGGCTTCGAGGGGCTGGACCGGGTGGCGCGCGAGGCCTCGCAGGCGCGCTTCCAGCGCGGCCAGGTGACCGTCGGCGTCCAGGCCAAGCGGACCGAAGCGACCGTGGCCGTTCGGGTGAACCAGGACGTGCTGGCCCGCTACGTCGAGCTGGCTTCCGAGCAGGTCGCCAGGGGCGTCGCCCTGGCCCCCACCGCCGACGGCCTGCTGGCGCTGCGCGGCGTGCTGGAGGCGGCCGAGGAGGACGAGGACGTCGAAGCCCGTGCCGCGGTCGAGGCGGCCATGGCCGAGACCCTGCTGGCCGCAATGGACGGCCTGAAGGCCGCCCGCCTGCAGGAGGGCGCGGCCCTGCACCCGGTGCTGACCGGGCAGATCGACCGCATAGCCGAACTGGTCGACCTGGCCGAAGGCGAGGCTGCCGCCCAGACCGCCGCCATCCGCGAGCGTTTCCAGCGCCGCATGGCCGAGCTGGTGGGCGACAGCGCCCAACTGGAGGAACGCATCGTCCAGGAGGCCGCCGTCCTGGCCGTCAAGGCGGACGTGCGCGAGGAGCTGGACCGGCTGAAGAGCCACGTCGCCTCGGCCCGTGACCTGATCGCCGCCCCGGCTGCGGCGGGACGCCGCCTCGACTTCCTGGCGCAGGAATTTATGCGCGAGGCCAACACCCTGTGCTCGAAGTCGGCGACGACGGCCTTGACCGCCGTCGGCCTGGAGCTGAAAGCCGTGATCGAACAGCTGCGCGAGCAGATCCAGAATGTCGAGTGAGCGTACCCCCCGCCGTGGCCTGATGCTGATCGTCTCCAGCCCTTCGGGGGCGGGCAAGACGTCGCTGTGCCGGCGCCTGATGTCGGACCATTCGGACCTGGTCCTGTCCACCTCGGTGACCACCCGCCAGGCGCGCCCGGGCGAGGAGAACGGGCGCGAATACCACTTCATCACCCGCGACCAGTTCGACCTGCTGATCCAGGACGACGACCTGCTGGAATGGGCCGAGGTCCACGGCAACTGCTACGGCTCGCCGCGCCAGCCGGTGGAGCGGGCGCTGGCCGCGGGCCAGGACGTGCTGTTCGACATCGACTGGCAGGGCGCGCGCGACATCGCCGCCAAGGCCCCGGACGAGGCGGTGCGGGTGTTCATCCTGCCGCCGTCCATCGCCGAGCTGCGCCGCCGCCTGGTGGCCCGCGCCCAGGACAAGCCCGAGGTGATCGAGCGCCGTGTCCAGAACGCCAAGGGCGAGATCGAGCGCTGGCGCGAGTACGACTACGTGGTCGTCAACGACGACTTCGACCGCTCCTACGCCGAGCTGGCCCACATCTACCACGCCGAGCGCAGCCACCGCGGCCGCAACGAGTGGCTGGCCCCCTACATCCAGCACCTGCTGGACGAGGACGTCTGAGGCGGCGGTTCAGGCCGGCGCGTTCAGGAAGGCCGTGATCGTCTTGACCGTCGCGGCCGGGTTCTCCTCCATCAGCCAGTGGCCCGAGTTGGGCACGACGACCGCCTGAACGTTGGTCGCGACGTTGCGCATCTGGGCGGCCATCTGCGGGCCGAACGACTTCTCGCCGCCGATCGCCAGCACCGGGACGGTCAGCTTGGTCTGCATGAACGCCTGGTTGTCCTTGGCGTCCTGTTCGAAGGCGGCGAACTGCTCGAACCCGGCGTGAATGGCGCCCGGCTGAGCGTACTGTGCGGCGTAGTGGGCGCGGGTCGCCTCGTCGATCTTGCTCGGATCGGCGGAGAACTCGTCCCAGAACCGGTCGAGCCAGATGCGTTCGCGCCCGGCCACCAGCCGCTCCATGTCTGGGCCGCGGACGTTGAAGTGCCAGAGCAGCTTGTTCTTGCAGATGATCTCGTCCCACGGCGGCACCCCGGGCAGGGGCGCGTCCATCACCACCAGCTTGTCGACCTTGTCGGGATAGGTTGCGACGTAGGCGTAGGCGACCATGTTGCCGATGTCGTGCGCGACCACCGAGCTCCGGTCGGCGCCGACCCCGGTCACGGCGGCGCGGATGTCCTGGGCCTGGGTCTTCTTGTCGTAGCCGCCCGCCGGGCGGGCCGAGCGGCCGAGGCCGCGCAGGTCGGGCACGATCACCGTATGGTTCTTGGCCAGGTCGGCGGCCAACGGGCCCCACATGTCGCCGGTGTCGGCATAGCCGTGGATGAGCACGACGGCCGGCCCGGAGCCGCCGTAGCCCACATGGATCTGCGTGCCGTCGGCGCTGGTGACCGTCTTGGTCTTGAACGAGGGCGGCAGGCCCGGCGTGGCCGCGCCGGCGGGGACTGCGGCCGCGAGGACGGCGATCGCGCCCGTCGTCGCCAGGAAGGTGCGTCTGTGCATGTCCGCCTCCTCAGTTTGCCCGACAACTGAGCAGAGGCGGCGTAGGTCCGGCCGGGCTTAGAGCGCCCGCGCCAGCCGCAGGAAGCCGGCCACGTCGATCTCCTCGGCGCGGGCTGTGGGCTCGATCCCCGCCTTCTCGCAAAGGGCGTCGCCGCCCAGGCCTTTCAGGCTGGAGCGCAGCATCTTGCGGCGCTGGCCGAAGGCGGCGGCGGTGACCCGCTCCAGCGCCTTCAGGTCGGCGTCGGAGGGGCGCACGGGCAGGGGCGTCAGGTGGACGACGGCGCTGGCCACCTTGGGTGGCGGCGTGAAGGCGCGGGCCGGCAGGTCCATGACCACGCGCGCCTCGCAAATCGCCTGGGAGATCACCGCCAGGCGGCCGTAGGCGTCGTCGCTGGCGTGGGCGGCGACCCGGTCGGCCACCTCCTTCTGGAACATCAGGGTGAGCGCGCGCGGCCGCCACGGGCCGGTCAGCCACTTCAGCAGCAGCGG
The DNA here is from genome assembly GCF_014349105.1 of Caulobacter sp. 17J80-11. Classification (GTDB taxonomy): domain Bacteria; phylum Pseudomonadota; class Alphaproteobacteria; order Caulobacterales; family Caulobacteraceae; genus 17J80-11. Next base: position 70,868 of record NZ_JACSJI010000015.1, read on the forward strand.
CGTGCCGACGTTGTAGGGCAGGTTGGACACCAGGTGCCCGGCCGCCCCGCCGGCGTGCTCGGACAGCAGGGCCGTCTCGTCGACTTCCAGGGCGTCGGCCTCGACCACGACCAGCTTGCCGTTCGTGGCTTCGGTCAGTTCGGCCAGCAGCGGCAGGAAGCGCGGGTCCTTCTCCACCGCGATCACCTTTGAGGCGTCGCTCTCCAGCAGGGCGCGGGTCAGGCCGCCGGGGCCGGGGCCGACCTCGATCACCGCGCGGCCCTCGAACGGGCCGGCCAGGCGGGCGATCTTGCGAGTGACGTTGAGGTCCAGGAGGAAGTGCTGGCCAAAGCTCTTCTTGGCGAGCAGGCCGTGCTGGGCCAGGCTCTCCCGCAGGGGCGGCAAACTGTCGAGGGTCATACGCTTCGGTGGCTGGCGATCTGGCCGGCCAGGCGGACGGCGGCGATCATGCTGTCGGGCCGGGCGATCCCGCGCCCGGCGATGTCGAATCCGGTGCCGTGATCGGGCGAGGTGCGCACGATCGGCAGGCCCAGGGTGACGTTCACGCCGCTCCAGAAGTCGAGGGTCTTCAGCGGGATGAGCGCCTGGTCGTGGTAGAGGCAGACGGCGGCGTCGTAGGCGCGCCGGGCCTCGTCGTGGAACAGGGTGTCGGCTGGCTTCGGGTCGGTGATGTCGATCCCTTCGGCCCGGAGGGCGGCCACCGCAGGGGCCAGCACCTCGACCTCCTCGCGTCCGATCGTGCCGGACTCGCCCGCGTGCGGATTGAGCCCGGCCAGGGCGAGGCGGGGGCGCTCGACCCCGAAATCCCGGCGCAGGGCCTCGGCGGTCACGCGCGCGGTGTGGATCACCCGCTCGGTCGTCACCGCGTCAGGAACGTCGCGCAGGGGCGTATGGATAGTCACCAACGCCACCCGCAGGTCGCGCGCCGTCAGCATCATCACCGGCCCCCGCGCGCCCTCCATGGACGCGTGCGCGGTCAGGTCGGCGAGAAACTCGGTGTGCCCGGGAAACTTGAAGCCGCCGGCGTAGAGCGAGGCCTTGGAGATCGGCGCCGTGACCACGCCCGAAGCCTCGCCGGCCAGCGCCAGGGCTACGGCGGTCTCGATCCAGCTGGTGATGGCGCGCGCCTTGGTCTCGGCCGCGGTGGCGCAGACGCGCGTCGACGGCGGATCCAGGACGGGCAGGGCCTTCGGAAAGACAACGGCGCCTTCGGCCAGGCTGGCGACGCGCTCGACGATCGCGCCGGGCATGGCCGCGGCCAGGGTGTCGCGATCACCGATGGCCACGAAGGCCGGACCGACGCCTTTCAGCGCCGACCAGGTCTTCGCCACGATCTCGGGACCGACGCCCGCCGGGTCGCCCAGGGTGACGGCGAGCGGCGCGGCCGTCACCGCGTCTCGATGGTGGCCGAGTTGCGCAGGTCGCGCAGATAGCGCCGGGCCAGCATGGAGATCTGCTGGTTGTAGAGGCGGTTCTCGACCTGGTCCTTGGAGGGGAGGCCGGCGACGTCCTGGCGCTTGCCGCACATGGCCAGCAGGTGCAGGCCCACGTCGGTGCGGACCGGCTCGCTGACCTGGCCGACCTGCATGCCCGAGGCGATGTCGCGGAAGGCCGGAGCCAGGTCCTGGACCGGGGTTTCGCCCAGCGGCGCGGCGACCACGCCGTCGACCTTGCCTGCGCGCTCCTCGATGTTGGAGCAGGTCAGGCCGTTGCGCAGGGCGCTCAGCTTGGTTTGGGCGGCGGCGACGTCGGCGTCGGAGGCCCCGGCCGGCAGGCGCACGGCCGCCTGCTTCAGGTCGACCACGGTCTGGCCGCCGCCGCTGCGCTTCTCGCGCAGGTACATGATGTAGACGCCGGTCTCGGTCTGGATCGGGCGCGACAGCTGGCCCGGCTGCATCTGCTCGAGCGCGGCCTGCACCTCGGGGACGATTTCGCCCGAGATCAGCCAGCCGCCGTCGCCGCCGTTGGCGGCCGACGAGGCGTTGGAGAACTGACGCGCGACGGCCTGGAACGGCGCGCCCTGCAGCAGCTGCTGCACGAGCTGGTTGGCTCCGTTCAGCGCCCCGTCCATGCCGCCGGCGGTGGAGGAGGCGTCGAGGAAGATCTCGCCGACCAGGTACTGCGGCTTGGCCGCGGCCGCGGCGATGCGCTGCAGGGTGGCGTCGACCTGGCTGTCGTCCACGCGCGCGCGCTGGCCGTAGCGGCCGCCCACCAGGTGGCGCCAGCCGATCTGGGCGCGGATCTGTTCGCGCAGGGTGTCGGGCGCGACGCCGATCGAGCGCAGGCCGGCCACCAGCTGGGCGCCGGACATCTCGTTGTCCTTGGCCATAGCGTCGATTTCTTCATCGACTTCACGGTCTTCGATCTTCACGTCGAAGCGCTTGAGCTCCTGCATCTGCAGGCGCTCGTCGACCAGCGACCGCAGCGCTTTCTGTTGCAGCGCCGGCAGGTTCTCCTGGGTGGCCTTCACGCCGGACGTAGCGATCAGCAGCATCATCCGCTGACGCAGGTCGTAGGTGGAGATGATCTCGTCGTTGACCACCGCCGCCACGCCTTCGGCCATGCCGTTGCGCTGGACAGGCTGGGCCTGGACCGCCGGTTGATCGGCGGGTTGCTGCTGGGCGGCGGCCGGGTAGGCCAAAAGCGCGGCGAGCCCCAGTCCCGTCGCGTAACGCGTCCAACGCATGGCAGATCTCGTTCCTTTCGCGGCCGCGCGCGGCGTCCCGTCACCGGCCGTCATAGCTTCTGTATCCTGCGTCGCCCAATGTGGCGAGGTTTAGACGGAAAAACACTGCGTCTCTTGGTAGCCCCGAGATGGTTTCATTGCGCTCGTAAACCACCTCAGCGCGCAGGCAGTCGTCCTTGTAGACGATGCCGGCTTGCGACTGCCGGATCGACTCCGCCTTCAGGTCGTAGTTGACGTCGAAGATCGCGCCCCAGCGCTCGGTGACGAACAGTTCGCCGCCGGCGACCAGGTCCTCGGTACGCTGAACGGCCGGCAGCGGCGCGCCCAGGTCCGGATCGTTGAGGATGTAGCGGGCGTAGCCGCGGGTGCGCTTCAGGCTCCAGTTGATCGCCGCTTCGGCGCGGCGGAACTGGCCGGAGTCGGTGATCCGCATCCGCGTCCAGGCGCGGATGCCGTCGATCGGGACGGTCTCGCCGGCCACCACCCAGTCGGAGCCGGTTTCGCGCAGCCCGGTGTTGACCGGGAAGGCCGGTTCCTCCTCGGCCCGGAAGCTGCGCCCGACGAAGGCCCGCGCGTATTTGCCGCCGCTCCAGTCCACCGTGGCGCGCGCGCCGGCGTTCAGGCGCACGCCGCCCTCGTAGAGGTCGAAGCCCGGAAACTTGTTCGGGTCCAGCAAATTGGTCTCGTCGAACTCCAGCGAAGAGCTGTCCTCGATCGGGATGTGCGGATTGAGGTCGGTGTCCGGCGACACGGCCAGCTGGGCCATGGGCTCGATGACGATGGACATGGTCCCCGCGCGCTTGATCAGCGGGTAGCTGGCGTCCAGCCCGAGCGTCCCGGTGCCGCGCGTGACGGTGTCGTCGCCGATCTCGATGAAGGTCGGCGGGTTGGTGTTGAAGTCGGTCGTCTGGGTGACGTCCGACAGCTTGTAGAGGTCGCCGCGCACGTCGACGAACGGCGCCAGGCGCAGGCCGCCCGACGTGGTGAAGTTGCGCCGCCAGTCGCCCTCGGCCGTGACGCGCATGCTGTCGACGCCGGGCCGGTTCGGGTCGGCCTGGCGCGGACGGAAGCCGGATTGGCCGGGCACCAACTCGAGCCCGCCGGCGTCCTCGTCGCGGAACAGGGCCACGCCGCTGCCGGCGAAGCGCAGGCGCCCGCCCAGCACGTCCGGCTTCGGCTCCCAGCGGCCCTGGATCAGCGGCGCGACGGTCGGGAACAGGGCGTCGTTCTGGCCGATGATCAGGCTCTGGAAGCTGAGGGCGGCCACCTGGAAGTACGAACGCTGGTCCTGGCGCACGGCGTAGAGCTGCGAGGTCAGCATCCGGCTGTCGGCGTAGAACAGGCCCCGGTTCTCGTAGATGTCGCCGATGTCGTAGCGGTCGAAGATCGTCTTGTCGGACGCCCGCTCGCCGGCGAAGCCCCACTTCCACTCCGGGCTGATGTCGAACTTGCCCTGGGCCAGGATGTAGCTGCGCGACGACTCGTCCCCGAACTTGACGCTGTCTTCGCCCGGCACGCCGTTCCCGTTCAGGTCGACGCCGTTCGGCTCGTCGCCAAAGTTCTTCTCGTAGGTGTAGCCGCCCCGGACCTGCATCTGCCCCGAATAGAAGCGCTTGCGCCAGTCGAGGTTCAGGAACGGGTTCACCTTCGCCGAGATCTGCGGGCTGATCACCAGGTCCTGGTAGGGCGAGATCACCCACAGGTACGGCAGCTCGACCGAGACGCCGCGCTGGTCGGAGATCCAGGCCTTGGGGACCAGCAGGCCGGACTTGCGCTCGGCGGTCGGGTCCGGGTGCCAGAACACCGGCGAGTAGAAGACCGGGACGCCCTTCAGCTTGATGACGGCGTTCTTGTAGTAGACCACCTGGCGCTGGCGGTCCTGGATGACCTCGTCGGCCTGGATCGACCAGCTGGGCTGCTTGGGCTTGCCCGACGGGGTGCAGATTTCGCAGGGCGTGAAGATGGCCCGGTGCAGCTCGTTGACGTCCTCGCTGCGGCGCACGGCGGCGGCGGCGGCCAGCTTGGAGTTGTCGGGCATGCGGGTGGCGAAGCCGGTGGCCACGCCGGCCTTCAGGTCCTCGTCCAGGTGCACTTCGTCGGCGTACTGGACCGAGCCGTCGGGATTGATGATCTGGGCCTGGCCGCGCGCCGTGATCAGGCCGGTCTCGGTGGCGTAGGTGATTTCCTGGGCGCGCAGGGTGCGGCCGCGATACCGCGCCGTAACGTTACCCTTGGCCACCAAAAGCTTGTTTTCGCGATCGTCGGTGACCGTGTCGCCTTCGATGTAGAGATCGTCGGGACCCAGGCCGTCCGGACCGGGCGCGGTCGGCGCGGGCGGGGCGGGGGGCGTGACGACCTGGGCGAACGCCGGCGACGACAGGGTGAGCACCAGCGCGGCGGCGCCCAGCATCAGGCGCGCCTTCACCGGCTCGGCGGTCGTCAGGCTCGGCGAACCGGCGTCCTGCATTCCTTCCCCTCGTCCCCTGTAACGCTGATCCGTCTTAGCCGGTTCAGCCGTCTTCCGTATAGGTCAGCAACGTGAAGCCGGACAAAAGCGCTAACAGGGGCGGGGTCCAGCCCGCCAGGACCGCCGGCACGATCTCGGCCTTGCCGAGGGCGCCGCACAACTCGTTGAAAAAGAAGAACACAAATCCCAGCGCCACCCCGGATCCGGCCAACAGGGCCAGGCCGCCCAGCCGCATGAGACGCAGCGAAAAGGCCGCGCCCAGGATCGACATGGCGGCGAACAGGATCGGGGTCGCCAGCAACTGGTGGAATTTAAGCTTGTATGACGTGGCCGAGAAGCCCGCGCCTTCGATCCGCTGAATCACCCCCGGGAGCGCCCAGAACGGCACCGACTGGGGCTGGTCGAACTCCTGGTAGGCGGTGGACGGGTCCAGGGTCGAGGGGATCGACAGGGTGTCGTAGTAGACCGCCTGTTGGCCGGCGGCGGCCTCGCGCGCGCCGTACAGCTGCCAGAAGCCCGGGCGCAGCACCGCTTCGCGCGCCTCGATTCGGCGCTGGAAGTTCAGCCGGCCCTGGTTGTTGATGGTGTAGACGAACATCGACACGTCCTGCAGGCGGTCGCCGGGCGACTGGCGGCTGCGGGCGTGGATGACCACCTGGGTGCGCCCGTCGCCCTGGCGCAACCAGGTCTCGCCCGGCTGCTTGGCGGCCGGCAGGTAGTCGGAGGTGAGCGCCGCGCTCAGCCGCTCGAACCGGCCGTCCAGCCAGGACGCCGCCGGGTTCAGGGCCAGGATGGTCAGCACCCCGATCAGGAAGGCGGCGCCGGCGGCCGGGAAGATGAAGCGCCAGGCCGACACGCCGGCCGCGCGCATGGCGATCAGCTCGCTGCGCCGGTTGAAGTTCACGAAGGCGGCCAGCACGCCGAACAGGAAGCTGAACGGCAACAGCAGCAGGATGACGTTCGGCGACTTCATCAGCGTCAGGCCGAACACGTCCAGCGCCGAGGTCTGCGAGCGCACGCCGACCGTGCGCGAGATTTCGACGAAGTCGATCAGCATGATCACCGCGGCGAGAATCGCCAGGGCGCCGCCGACCGCGAACAGGGTGCGGCGCAGGACGTAGCGCTCGATGCGCGTCAGCCGCCGCTGGTAGTTCCGGAATACCCCGGGGAGCGAGTCGGACTTCATGAGGCGCTCGGCATCAGGGCGCCCTGATCGGACGCCACGGGAACGTAGCGGTTGACGCGCTGGCGGAACAGGGCGCGGAAGGCGAACCAAGCGGTCACCGCCGGCACCAGGTACTGGAGGATGTTCAGCCAGGCGCTGTCCTCGCAGGCGGCCAGGATGCCGAAGCCGACGATGCGGGTGACCGCGGCGATGCCGGCGGCCCCGGCGATGCGCCGGCCGTAGCCCACCCGGCTGAAGCCGCCGCCGACCACGGCGGCCAGGGCCAGCGCCATGAAGGTGATGTTGTAGAGCGGCGCCGACAGGCGCGCGTGGCCCTCGGCCAGCAGTTTCAGCTGGTCGCGCTGCTCCCACTGGTCCTGCAGGTTGGGGAAGAACAGTTCGTGGAGCCAGCGGTCGGAGGTTTTGTACCGCAGGTAGATGTCGTTCTTCATGTACGGCGACAGGTCGAAGGCGTATTCGTCGAACGACAGGAAGTTCAGCACGCCGTTCTTGGCGAACTCCTGGCTCGACCCGTAGCGCATCAAGAGGACCGGCTTGCCCTCGTTCTTGGTGATGCGGCCCTCCTGGGCGGTGTAGACCGTCTGGCCGTCCGGGCCCGCCACGCTGATGAACAGGTTCTTCAGCAGGCCGTTCTGGTCGATGCTCTGGGTGTAGACCGTCAGTCCCTTGGACGCCTGGACGAACTCGCCCTCCTTCACCAGGGTGGCGGCCAGGTCGGTGCGCGCGGCGTAGAGCTGCTCGCGCATGGTGCGCGAGGCGAGCGGCTGGACCCAGATGTTGACCGCCAGAGCGATCAGGGCGGCGAACACGGCGATCCGGACAGCGGGCGAGATCACCCGCCAGCGGCTCATGCCGCCGGCGAAGCAGACCACGATCTCCTGTTCCGTGTGCAGACGGTTGAGCGAGAGCAGGGCGCCGACGAACACGCCGATCGGCAGAATCATCGTCATCAGCTGCGGCAGGGCCAGCGCCGTGACCTTGATCAGGATCCATGCGCTCTGGCCGCGCTCGACGATCAGGTCCAGGCCGCGCAGGCCCTGGCTGAGCAGCGCTACGGCCGCCAGAGCCGCCACCGCGGCCAGGATCGGGCCGAGGATCTGGCGGAACAGGTATCGCTCGATCAGGGTCATATGGCGGGTGAAGGCGTTGCTGGCGCCCGAACGGGCAGGGATGTAATACACGCCCCCAGTCGCGGGGGACAACCGCGACGGCCAAGCTGTCCAGTTCGTGCGGCGCCCCTCTCCGCGCGGTCCCGTTGGAGTCCATAAGAAAATGAAGATCGAGTTCGTCGGCGCGCCGTCGCCCTCCGCGGTCGTCGCGGTGCTGGTCAATGAAGGGCGGGAGCTCTCCGCGCCGGCGCAGGCCTACGACCAACGGAGCGGCGGGGCGCTGACCCGCGCGGTGGCCGGCGGCCGGTTCACCGGCGGCAAGGCCTCCTCGCTGGCCCTGGTCGCGCCGCACGGCCTCGAGGCCCCGCAGCTGGTCGCCGTCGGCGCCGGCGCGAAGGACAAGTTCGACGATCTGGCGCTGGAAGGCGCGGCCGGCCACGCCTACCACTCGGTCAAGCTGTCGGGTCACGACACCTTGGCGCTCGATCTGTCCGACCGCAGCGCGGCCGACGCCGCCCGCGCGGCCTTCGCGATTCGCCTGGCCGCCTATCGCTTCGACAAGTACCGCACGACCGAGAAGCCCGAGCGCAAGCCGTCGATCGCGACCGTTCAGATCGTGACCGCCGATCCGGCCGCCGCCCAGGCCGCCTTCGCGCCGCTTGCGGCGATCGCCGAGGGCGTGCTGTTCGCCCGCGACCTGGTTTCCGAAGTTCCCAACGTGCTTTACCCGGCCGAGTTCGCGCGCCGCTGCAAGGCGCTGGAGCCGCTCGGCCTGCAGGTCGAGGTGCTGGGCGAAGCCGAAATGACCAAGCTCGGCATGAACACCCTGCTGGCCGTCGGCCAGGGCAGCGCCAAGGAAAGCCAGCTGGTGGTCATGCGCTGGAACGGCGCGGCCGATAAGGACGCCCAGCCGATCGCCTTCGTCGGCAAGGGCGTGACCTTCGACACCGGCGGCATCTCCATCAAGCCCGCCGAGGGCATGGAGGAGATGAAGTTCGACATGGGCGGCGCCGCCGCCGTCGCAGGGCTGATGCACGCCCTGGCCGGCCGCAAGGCCAAGGTCAACGCGGTCGGCGTCCTGGGCCTGGTCGAGAACATGCCCGACGGCGACGCCCAGCGTCCGGGCGACGTCGTCAAGTCGATGTCGGGCCAGACCGTCGAGATCATCAACACCGACGCCGAGGGCCGCCTCGTTCTGGCCGACGCCCTCTGGTACACCCAGGAGCGCTTCAAGCCGAAGTTCATGGTCGACCTGGCCACCCTGACCGGGGCCATGATCATTTCGCTGGGCCTCGATTACGCAGGTATTTTCGCCAATGACGACGACCTCGCCGCGGCGCTGGCCGCCGGCTCGGCCGAGGTCGGTGAGAACACCTGGCGGCTGCCGCTGCCGGCCCAGTACGAGAAGCAGATCGAGAGCGCCTGCGCCGACATGAAGAACACCGGCGGGCGTCCGGCCGGCTCGATCACCGCCGCCCTGTTCCTGCAGAAGTTCACCAACGGCGTGCCGTGGGCGCACATCGACATCGCCCCGACCGCCTGGAAGAAGGACTCCAAGGTCGCGACCGTGCCGGACGGCGCTTCGGGCTTCGGCGTGCGCCTGCTCGACCGTATGGTGGCCGCCAAGTACGAGGGCTGATCTGGATGACGGGCGGGGCCTGCGAGGTCTGGTTCTATCACCTTGAGCGCACGGCGCTCGACCAGGCCCTGCCCGAACTCCTGGAGAAGACGCTGGCGCGCGGGTGGCGCGCCCTGGTGCGCACGGTCGGCGCCGAGCGGGTCGAGCATCTCGATTCGCACCTGTGGACCTGGCGCGAGGACGCCTTCCTGCCGCACGGCGTGGCCGGCGAGGACGAAGCCCCGCGCCAGCCCGTGCTGCTGACCACCGCCATGGACAATCCGAACGGCGCCCACGCCCTGTTTCTCGTCGACGGAGCCGAGGCGGGACCATTGGAGGGCTTCGCGCGTTGCGTCGTCATGTTCGACGGCCGCGACGAGCAGGCTTTGGCCGACGCCCGGCAGCGTTGGAAGGTGTTCAAGTCCGAAGGGCTGCCGGTGTCCTACTGGCGCCAGAGCGAGCAGGGGAGGTGGGAGAAGCAGGCATGACGCGCGCGACCCTCGCCGCCCTCGTCCTGGCCCTCGGGGCCGCTTCCTGTTCGCCTCCCGCCAAGCCCGAACCGCTGCCCGCGGTCGCGCCGCCGCCGCATCCGCCGACGTTCGTTTCCGCGCCTCGCGGCCCCGATCAATGCGGCGCTCAGGCGTTGCAGTACCTCGTCGGGAAACCCAAGACCGAGATTCCGGTTCCGGTGGATGTCGACAACCGCCGGGTGGCCTGCACCACCTGTCCGATCACCGAGGAATACGTGCCCAAGCGGCTGAACATCTTCTTCGACCAGAGCTCCGGATTGGTCACCGAAGTGCGCTGCGGCTGATGCGGGAGCGCGCCCTGACCCGTCTGGTCGTCGTCCTGGCGCTCGCGGCTGCGGCTTCGGCCTGCTCGCGCGGCGGGGAGGGCGGGCCCCAGCAGTCGCCGAGCGCCCCCGCCGGCGCCGACGACCTGTGCGGGGCCGACGATCTCCAGTGGCTGGTCGGCCGTCTGCGGACCATGGCTCCGGTCACCGCCGACATGTCGCGACGCCGGATCACCTGCACGACCTGCCCGGCCCCGGCCGAGTACGATCCCGCGCGGGTCAACGTGCTGTATGATCTGAAGAGCGGCGTGGTGAAGGAAGTCCGCTGCGGCTGACCAGGAGGCTCCGTCGATGAAGCTTGTCGCCCTCGCGTTTTCCGCCGCCGTTCTGGGGGCCTGCGCCGCCCCGCCCGCCGAAGGCCCGGCCACGCCCGCCCCGGGCGAGAACCAGTGCCATGCGTCCGACTACCAGAACCTGATCGGGCGTCAGAAGTCGCAGATTCCGGCCAAGCCGGCCGGCGCGACCTGGCGGGTGGTCTGCAGCACCTGCGCCATGACCATGGACTACAACCCCGAGCGGCTGAACATCGTCTACGACGAGACCACCGGCGTGGTGACCAAGGTCAGCTGCGGGTGAGCGGGCGTCAGACGCCCGCTTCGGCCTTGGCGGCCTCGTAGGCTTCGGCCGCCTCCATCCATTCGGCTTCGGCGGCGGCCAGCCCGTCCTCGGCGCGGGCGCGCTCGCGGCCCAGCTCGGCGGCCTTGGCGGCGTTCTTAGCGAACAGGGCCGGGTCGGACAGCTGTTCGTTCAGGCGGTTGATCTGGGCGGTGAAGGTTTCCATCCGCTTTTCAATCGCTTCGACCTTCTTCTTGAGCGGCGCGATGCGCGCGCGCGCCTCCGCCGCGGCGCGCCGCTGGTCGACCTTCGACACCACCGCGGCCTTGGGCTCGGCGGCTTCTGAGGCGGCCTGCTTCGCGCGCTCCAGCACAAAGCGGGCGTAGTCGTCCATGTCGCCGTCGAACGGCTTCACCGCGCCGTCGGCGGTCAGCCACAGCCGGTCGGCGACCAGCTCCATCAGCGAGCGGTCGTGGGTGATGATCACCACCGCGCCCTCGTAGTCGTTCAGCGCGTCCAGCAGGGCGCGGCGGCTGTCGATGTCGAGGTGGTTGGTCGGTTCGTCGAGGATCAGCAGGTGGGGGGCGTCCATCGCCACCATGTTGAGCAGCAGGCGCGCCCGCTCGCCCCCCGACAGGTTGGCGGCCGTGGTCTCGGCCCGGCCGGCGTCGAAGCCCCATTGCCCCAGCTTGGAGCGCCGCTGGGTCTCGGTCGCCTCCGGCAGGGCGCGGCGGACGATGTCGAGCGGCGTCTCTTTCGGATCCAGCGCCTCGATCTGGTGCTGGTGGAACCAGCCCACCTTCAGCCGCCGGTCCTTCCACACCTCGCCGCCGATCGGCTCCAGGGCCCCGGCCAGCAGCTTGGCGAAGGTCGACTTGCCCGCGCCGTTTACCCCCAGCAGGCCGATGCGGTCGTCGAGATTCAGGCGCAGGGTCAGGTTCCGCAGGATCGGCTTGCCGTCGTAGCCGACCGAGGCGGCTTCCATGCGCACCACCGGCGGGGCCAGCGGCTTTTCCGGCGAGGGCAGGACGAAGGGGGCGACCCGATCCTCGACCACGGCGGCGATCGGCTGCAGCTTCTCAAGGCGCTTCAGGCGCGATTGGGCCTGGCTGGCCTTGGACGCCTTGGCGCGGAAGCGGTCGACGAAGGACTGCAGGTGGGCCCGCTCGGCCTCCTGCTTCACGCGCGCGGCTTCCTGGAGGCGCAGCTTCTCGGCCCGCTGGCGTTCGAACTGGTCGTAGCCGCCCTGGTAGAAGTCCAGCTTGCCATCGCGCAGGTGGATGATGGCCTGCACCGAATTGTTCAGCAGCTCGCGGTCGTGGCTGATGACCAGCGCCGCGTTCGGATAACGCTTCAGCCGCGCCTCCAGCCACAGCGCCCCTTCCAGGTCGAGATAGTTGGTCGGTTCGTCCAGCAGCAGCAGGTCGGGCTCGGCCAGCAGCGCGCCGGCCAGGGTCGCGCGCATGCGCCAACCGCCGGAGAAGTCGGACATCGGCCGCGACAGGTCCGCGTTGGTGAAGCCCAGGCCGTTGAGGATTTCCGCCGCCCGGGCCGGGGCCCGGTCCGCGCCGATGGCGTAGAGGTCGGCGTGCAGTTCGGCCTGGCGCTCGGGCGGGGCGGTCTCGACCTCGGCCAGCAGGCGCGCGCGGCGGGTGTCCAGCGCCAGCACCGCGTCCAGCAGCAGGGTGGGCGAGGAGGCCACCTCCTGGTCGACGGTGGCGATCCGCCAGCCGCGCGGGGTGAGGATGTCGCCGCCGCCGGCCGAGTGCTCGCCCAGGATCAGCTTGAACAGGGTCGACTTGCCCACGCCGTTGCGGCCGACAAGGCCGGCCTTCAGGCCCGGCGGAATAGTCACGCTGGCGCTGTCGAGGAAGCGGCGTCCCCAGGCGTCGAAGGTCAGGTCTTTGATCTGCAGCATGGGGACGGACGCACGAGGTTGGGCGGGCGGGTTGCATAGCGCCCGAGCGAGGCGCCGCGAAGGCCGCGAGAAGGTTTTGCGACGCCGCGTCGCCCGGTGTTGGCGAGACGCAGGCGCGCCGCTATAAGCCCGCGACCTTTCAAACACCAACTTTCGTGTGTGACATGACCGAACGCACCTTCAGCATCATCAAGCCGGACGCCACCGAGCGGAACCTGACCGGCAAGATCAACGCCGTCATCGAAGACGCCGGCCTGCGCATCGTCGCCCAGCGCCGCGTCCGCCTGAGCCAGGCTCAGGCCGAAAAGTTCTACGAGATCCACAAGGAGCGTCCGTTCTTCGGCGAGCTGGTCAGCACCATGACCTCGGCGCCGGTCGTCGTGCAGGTGCTGGAAGGCGACAACGCCGTGGCCCGCTATCGCGAAGTCATGGGCGCCACCAACCCGGACAACGCCGCCGAAGGCACCATCCGCAAGCTGTTCGCCAAGAACGTCGGCGAGAACTCGGTGCACGGCTCGGACAGCCTGGACAACGCCAAGATCGAGATCGCCCAGTTCTTCACCGACGCCGACATCGTCGGCTGAGGTTGAGCTGAGCCGCCCGGCCACGCCGGGCCTCGGACAGGAAGACGGCGCCGGTGCGAACCGGCGCCGTTTTTGTTTGTCCGCAGCTTTGCGGGTGCGGCCGATAGCGGCGCCGTTCGCCTTTTCCGTTCAGCGACCGTTCAAGCTTGGCTATCGATTTTCCCCTGTGACGCGAGTTTCGTAGGGGAGTTCTCCATGAAGAAGACGACGGTGATGGTGGCTGCGGTGCTGGGCGCCTCGGCCATGCTGAGCGGCTGCGGACACACGCTGGAGCAGCGGGCGGCGACGGGCGCGCTCGGCGGCGCGGTCGTGGGCGCGGTGCTGGGCGGCGGCATCCTGCCGGGCGCCGTGGTCGGCGGCATCGGCGGCGTGCTGGTGCACCAGTGCAAGAAGTCCGGCGACTGCTGAGGCCTTCGCTTCACTGTTCTTGACGTCTGCGGCGTCGGCCTTCGGCCGGCGCCGTTTTCGTTTCCCAATCGGGTGAAACCATCGTTTCAGCGGTACGTTTTTTCATTTCCAGTGAAGCCGTTACAGCGGCAAATGAACAGGGATGGTGAGCGTGAAACGAGTTGCTACGGCTGTTTCGATTGCGGGGGCGGTGGCGTTTCTGGCGGCCTGCGGAACCACGACGGAGCAGCGCGTGGCCACCGGCGCTCTGGGTGGCGCGGGCGTCGGCGCGTTGGCCGGCGGCGGCAAGGGCGCGCTGATCGGCGGGGCCGCGGGCGCGGTCGGCGGCGCGATCGTCAGCGACTGCAAGAAGAAGGGCAAGTGCTGACGTGCTAGGGCGCGCGCCCGGCGCCTCGGCGCGGGCGTTCCTCCCGGGGCAGGCGAGCTCGGTCGCCGAGCTCTCGGATTTTCTTTGGAAATCGCGCCGCGGGCCGCCGCCCGCCTTCAGTAGCTGAACAGCGCCGCCGGCGTGGCTTCGGAACCGGAAGCTCGACCGGTCAGCGCCGCCAGGCAAGCGGGGTAGAGCCGGTGTTCGGCCTCGAGCACGCGCGCGGCCAGGCTCTCGGCGTCATCGCCCGCAAGAACGGGCACGGCGGCCTGGCCCAGGATCGGGCCTTCGTCCACGCCTTCGCTGACCAGGTGCACGGTGCAGCCGTGAATCTTCACACCTGCTTCCAGCGCCCGGCGATGGGTGTCCAGGCCTGGAAAGGCGGGCAGCAGCGACGGGTGGACGTTCAGCATCCGCCCGGCCCAGGCCCCCACGAACCAGGGGGTCAGCACCCGCATGTAGCCGGCCAGGGCCACGAACTCGACCCCGCGCTCGGCCAGGGCCGCGTGCATGGCGCGCTCGTGCGCCTCGCGGTCCGGCCCGAACGGGCGATGGTCCACGACCAGCGGCTCGACGCCGTACTCGGCCGCGACGGCCAGGCCGCCGGCGTCCGCACGGTTGGAGACGACCACGGCGATCTCGGCCGGGTAGGTGGGATCGCGCGCGGCCTCCAGCAGCGCCTTGAGATTGGAGCCGCGTCCGGAAATCAGGACGCCGACCTTGGTGCGGCTCATGCGGCCTGGAGCTCGCCGCAGACGAAGGCGGTCTCGCCGGCGTTCAGCAGGGCGGCCAGCACCGGCTCGACGTTCTCCGCCGCCACGATCAGCACGAAGCCGACGCCGCAGTTGAAGGTGCGGCGCATCTCGTGCTCGCTGACGTTCCCGGTTTCTTGCAGCCACTGGAACAGCGGCGGCAGCTCCCAGGCCGACCAGTCGAACTTCGGCTCGAGGCCCTCGGCGATGGCGCGGGGCGGGTTTTCGATCAGGCCGCCGCCGGTGATGTGGGCGCCGCCCTTGACCAGGCCGCCCTTCATCAGGGGCAGCAGGCTCTTCACGTAGATGCGGGTCGGCTCCATCAGCGCCTGGGCCAGGGTGCGGTCCTTGGCGAAGGGGGCGTCGGCGCCCCAGCCCAGGCCCGAGCGCTCGACGATCTTGCGGATCAGCGAATAGCCGTTGGAGTGCGGACCGGACGAACCCAGCGCGATCAGCACGTCGCCAGGCTTCTGCTGGTCGAGCACCGGCAGCACCGCGCCGCGATTAACCGCGCCGACCGAGAAGCCGGCCAGGTCGTAGTCGCCGTCGCCGTACATGCCCGGCATTTCGGCGGTCTCGCCGCCGACGAGCGCGCAGCCGGCCTGGCGGCAGCCTTCGGCGATGCCCGCGACCACCCGCTTGGCCACGTCGACCGTCAGCTTGCCGGTGGCGTAGTAGTCCAGGAACATCAGCGGCTCGGCGCCCTGGGCCAGCAGGTCGTTGACGCACATGGCCACCAGGTCGACGCCGACGGTGTCGTGACGGCCGGTCTCGATGGCGATCTTCAGCTTGGTGCCGACGCCGTCCGTGGTGGTGACCAGCAGCGGATCGTCGTAGCCGGCCGCCTTCAGGTCGAACAGCGCGCCGAAACCGCCCAGCGAGGGCTCGGCGCCCGGACGGCGCGTCGACTTGGCCAGCGGCTTGATGGCGTCCACGAGCCGCTCGCCCGCATCGATGTCGACGCCGGCGTCCGCGTAGGTGAGGCCGTTGGGGCGGTCGGTCATGACGAAAACCTCGAATTCAGGCGCGCACTTGCGCAAGCGCGCGCGACGCGCGGCTATAACGACTTCATGCACCTGCTGACAACCAACGAGGCGGCTGTCGGGCGGCTTTTGGCGTCGCAGTTCGGCGGCGGTCCAGGCCCGGAAGGCGACGCCGGGACGCGGCGGCTTGCGGAGACCTGTTGTGATTGGAGGGCGATAGCGGCATTACCGGGGGTAACGTCCGATGCGCTCCGCTTTACGTCCTGATCTTCGCTCAGCCGACAGCTCGGGACTTAACGGCGGGCGGACGGACCTTCGATATTCCAAGGCTTTGCCGAGGCCATAAGCACCTCCTATGACGCCCATCACGAGTAACGAGGCGCTGGTCGAATTTTGCGCCCGCCTGTCTCAGTCGCCGTTCGTCGCCGTGGACACCGAGTTCATGCGCGAAACCACCTTCTGGCCCAAGCTGTGCCTGATCCAGGCGGCCACGCCGGACGAGGCGGGGGTGATCGATCCCCTGGCCGAAGGCCTGGACCTGAAGCCGTTCCTGGATCTTCTGGCGAATCCGAAGATCGAGAAGGTGTTCCACGCCGCCCGCCAGGACGTGGAGATCTTCTCGAACCTGGGCGTGATTCCCCAGCCGATGTTCGACACCCAGGTGGCCGGCATGGCCGCCGGGTTCGGCGATCAGGTCGCCTATGATTCGCTGGTGCGGCAGATGCTGCGGGTCGAGATCGACAAGGCCAGCCGCTTCACCGACTGGAGCCGCCGGCCGCTGTCGCAGGCCCAGCACGACTACGCCCTGGCCGACGTGACCCACCTGGCCAAGCTCTATCCGAAGCTGCGCGCGCGGCTGGAAAGCGAGGGCCGCCTGGCCTGGGTGGCCGAGGAGATGAAGGCGCTGATCGATCCGGCGCTTTACGAAACCGATCCCGAAATCGCCTGGAAGCGTCTGAAACCCAAGCGCTTTTCGGCCAAGTACCTGGCCGCGTTCAAGGCCGCGGCGGTGTGGCGCGAACGGACCGCCCAGGAGCGCGACCAGCCGCGCGGGCGCATTCTGAAGGACGAGGCGATCGACGAGATCGCCACCCAGCTGCCGCTGGATCCGGACGCCTTCAACCGCCTGCGCGCCGTGCCCAAGGGCTTCGGCAGCTCGCGGCTGGGGACCGACCTGATCATCACCCTCAAGCAGGCCCTGCAGGACCCGGAGGCCAACGCGCCGGAAGTCGAGCGCGAGCCGCGCCGCGACCCGGCCCCCGGCGCCGTGGTCGAGCTGCTGAAGGTGCTGCTGAAGGCCAAGTCCGAGGACGCCGGCGTGGCGCCGAAGCTGATCGCCACCGTCGCCGACCTGGAGCGCATCGCGGTGGACGACAAGGCCGACGTGGACGCCCTGAACGGCTGGCGCCGCAAGGTGTTCGGCGAAGACGCCCTGAAGCTGAAGCGCGGCGAGCTGGCCTTGGTGCTGAACGGCGCCAAGGTCGAGGTGGTCGAACTGGAGAGCTGAGCTCTCCAGTCCTGATCAGGCCGGGCGCATCACCAGCTCGACGCCCAGCGCCGTGGCCAGGGCCTGGGCGCGCTTGGCGGTCTGTTCGCCCAGCAGCATGTCGGCCGAATCGGCCCGCGCGGTCAGGCACAGCCGGCCGTCGCTCTGCAGCGATACCGCGGAGCGGGTCAGCAGGGCGGGACTGCGGGCCGACAGGTCGCAGCCGAGGCGCAGGGCCAGGCCCAGGGCGCGAGCCCGGTCGACGCGTTCGTCGTAGAGCAGCCGGTTGATCGCATCCTGCTCGGGCGTCGCGCCGGAGCCGCCGTAGCGGGCGAACACGGCCGCCGCCAGGAAGGCGCGTTCCGGGTGGCTCTGGCCGCCCACCGGCGCGCGCAGCACCTGGGTGAAGGCCAGGTCGGCGCGATGATCGGGGTGCAGGCGTGCGCCGATGTCGGCCAGCCGGGCGGCCGATTCGACCACGATGCGGTCGCGCCCGTCGCCGAACACCGGCTCCAGGTCGTCGAACAGCGGATGCAGCCAGGCCGCGAGCGCCTGGCCGAGGCCTTCCGAGGCCCCCTGACGGGCGCCGATGGCGAAACAGCCCTCGACCAGCGGATCCAGCCGGCGCACTTCCGGCGGCATGGCCTCGAACAGCATGCCCTCGCGCACGCCGTAGGCGGAGAACACCACCCGCTCGAAGCCCAGCCGGTCGACCAGGGCGTCCAGCACGACGGCGGAGTAGGGCAGGGTGTCGACCCGCTTTTTCGCAACGCCGGGAATGCGTTCCAGAGAGTTCTTCGATTGCTTTGCGATCAGCCGGGCGAGCGCCGAGGCGTCGCGGGCGGGGATCTCGTACTGGTGGACGATCTGCAGCGGATAGTCGGTCATCCGCATGTGGATCAGGGCCAGGTTACGCCAGGCCCCGCCCACGGCGTGGAAGGTGCGGCCCTTGAAGTCGGCGTTGGCGCCCTTCAGGCGCTCGACCGCGGCGCGGCGGACGACGTCGGCGTCGAAGCCCTTCGGCGCGCCCAGCGCGAACGGCCCGAGCGGCAGGGTGATGCCGGCCGACAGATCGCCGTGGTCGACCCGCGTCAGCTCCAGGCTGGAGCCGCCCAGGTCGCCGACCACGCCCTCGGCCTCGGCCGAGCCGGCGATCACGCCCAGCGCCGCGTAGCGGGCCTCCTCGGGGCCGCTGAGCACGCGGATGTCCAGGCCGATCTCGCGGCGCACCCGCTCGATGAACTCGGGACCGTCCTCCGCGTCGCGCACGGCGGCGGTGGCGGCGGTGTGAATTTCCTCCGGGCGCGAGGCGTCGATCACCGCCTTGAAGCGGCGGAGCGCGGCCATGGCGTCGCGCACCCCGTCCGGCGACAGCCGGCCGGTGGCCTCCACGCCGCGCCCGAGTCCGGCCAGGACCTTCTCGTTGAAGACGGTCCAGATCGCCCGGCCCTCAAGCCGGTAGATCACCAGGCGGACGGAGTTGGACCCGACGTCGACGACGGCGGCGTCGCGCCCGGGCCGATCAGCGTGCGGCATACTCGATCGCGCCGGGCAGGTCTTTGACGCTACGGCCGCGGCCGGACAGGCTCGGATTGGTCATGAAGTACTCGTGGGCCGAAAACGGCTTGTCGATACCGCCGACATCGAAGCGGCGATAGTGCCCGCCGGGTTCCAGATACCAGCTTTGCGCTTCGTCCTTCAGGTTGGCGACCATGATCTGGTCCAGCACCTGCCTGTGAACCGTGGGGTTTTCGACCGGAACCAGGGCCTCGACGCGGCGGTCGAGGTTGCGCGGCATCCAGTCGGCCGACGAGATGAACACCCGCGCGTCGTCGCTGGGCAGCGGCTTGCCGTTGGCGAAGCAGACGATTCGGCTGTGCTCCAGGAAGCGGCCGACGATCGACTTCACCCGGATGTTCTCCGACAGGCCGGGGACGCCCGGGCGCAGGCAGCAGATGCCGCGCACCACCAGCTCGATGCGCACCCCCGCCTGGCTGGCGCGGTAGAGCGCGTCGATCACCTCCGGGTGGACCAGGGCGTTCAGCTTGGCCCAGATGGCCGCCGGCTTGCCGGCCCGGGCGTTCTTCACCTCCTGCTCGATCAGCTCGATCAGGCGGTCTTTCAGGCCCAGCGGCGAGACGACCAGTTTCTCCATCGTCTCGGGCCGGGCGTAGCCGGTGATGTAGTTGAACACCCGCACCGAATCCCGGGCCAGGGCCGGGTCGGTCGTGAACAGCGACAGGTCGGTGTAAATCTTGGCGGTCACCGGGTGGTAGTTGCCGGTGCCGAAGTGGCAGTAGGTGCGCAGAGCCTCGCCCTCGCGGCGCACCACCACCGACAGCTTGGCGTGGGTCTTGTACTCCACGAAGCCGAACACGACGTGCACGCCGGCCCGCTCCATCGCGCGCGCCCAGCGCAGGTTGGCCTCCTCGTCGAAGCGCGCCTTGATCTCCACCAGGGCCGTGACGTTCTTGCCGTTCTCGGCCGCCTCGATCAGGGCCGCCACGATCGGGCTGTCCTTCGAGGTCCGGTAGAGCGTCTGCTTGATGGCGATGACGTTCGGGTCGCGGGCGGCCTGGCGCAGGAACTGGACCACCACGTCGAAGCTCTCGAACGGGTGGTGGACCAGGATGTCCTTCTCGCGCACCGCCGCGAAGCAGTCGCCGCCGTGGTCGCGGATGCGCTCGGGGAAGCGCGGGTCGAACTGCGGGAATTTCAGGTCCGGCCGGTCGGCGGGGATCAGCTGGTTGACGTGGGCCAGGCCGATCACGCCGTCGATCAGGAGGATGTCCTGCGGCTCCGCGTGCAGGTGCTCGACGATGAAGGCGCGCAGGTCGGCGGGCATGGCCGCCTCGATCTCCACCCGCACCACGGAGCCCAGGCGGCGCTGCTTCAGCAGGGCCTCGAACTCGCGCACCAGGTCTTCGGCTTCTTCCTCCAGCTCGATGTCGCTGTCGCGGATGACCCGGAACACCCCCTTGGCCTCCACCGTGCAGCCGGGGAAGAGGTGGTCGATGAACAGCACCAGCAGGTTCTCGAGCGAGACGTAGCGCCGGTGCGCCTTGCCGACCTTCCGGGCGCCGTTGGGCAGCTCCCAGAACCGGTGCACCTGCTGGGGCACGGGCACCAGGGCGTAGAGCGGCTTGCCGTCCTTGCGGCGCAGCTTCAGCGCCAGCGAGAAGCCCAGGTTCGGGATGAACGGGAAGGGATGGGCCGGGTCGATCGCCAACGGCGTCAGCACCGGGAACAGCTGGTTGAGGAATTCCGGCTCCAGCTTGGCCAGCTCGGCCTTGGTCACCTTGTCCGGGTGGACGACCTCCAGCCCCTCCTTGCCCAGCAGGTCGCGCAGCAGCCGCCACTGGCGCTGCTGGCGGGCCATCAGGGCGCCGGCCGCGTCATTGACCTTGTCGAGGATCTCGCCGGGGGTCAGGCCGTCCTGACTGACCACCCGCACCCGCTCGCGCACCTGGCCCTTCAGGCCGGCGACGCGGACCATGTAGAACTCGTCGAGGTTGTTGGCCGAGATCGACAGGAAGCGCAGCCGCTCCAGCAGGGGGTGGCGCTCGTTCTCGGCCTCTTCGATCACCCGCTGATTGAAGGCCAGCCACGACAGTTCGCGGTTGAAGAAGCGCTCCGGCGACGCCAGCAGCGCCTCGTCCAGCCGCGACTTGGGCGCGTGGGAGGAGGGAACCTCGGCGTCGGCGATCGCAACGTCGGTCATCGGCAGGCCTTGGAAAACGAAGCGCGCGAGTGTGCGCGCCGCATTTGTATCAGGGCAAGTCGGTCAAGCGTGTGTCAGTCGAAAAGATCCGGCTCGGCGTCGAGGATTTCGCGCGCCAGGGCGCGGGTGACCGGGCGCAGCTCCGGTCCGGCCGCCTCCTCCAGCTGGGCGACCACCTCGCGGGCCTTCGGCACGGCCCGCTCGATGCGGCGAACCAGATAGGCCAGCAGATCCTCCGAGGGGCGGATGCTGCTCTGCTCGAAGAAGCGCAGCAGCACGCCGCGCAGCACCGCGTCGTCCGGCCCGCCCAGCTCCACGACGCGGAGCGCATTCAGCCGCGAGCGCAGGTCGGGCAGGGCGCAGTCCCAGGCGGCCGGGGCGCGGCGCGCGGTCAGCAGCAGGCCGCCGCCCGGCAGGGCCGCCAGGTTGATCAGGTGGAACAGGGTCTCGTCGTCGAGGCCCTCGGCGTCGTCGACCAGCACCGGCCGGCCTTCCAGCCCCGCCAGGTCGACCTGGCCGGCGTCCTGGGGGCGCAGCACGGCCGCGCCGGTCCGTTCGGCCCAGTCGCGCGCCAGGTGGGTCTTGCCCGCGCCCTCAGGCCCGACCAGCGCCAGCGCGCCGCCCAGCCAGTCCGGCCAGGCGTCGAGCGCGCGGACGGCCGCCTCGTTGGTCGGCGAGACCACGAAGTCTTCGCGCCGGAAGGAGGCCGGGCGCTTAAGTTTCAGGCTGAGTTGGACGCCTTCGTTCACGACCCGTCTTTACCAAGTCGCGGCGCAGGCCGCGACGCGGCGCGGGGCGTCCGGGGCGCAAAGCGCGTGGATATCTGGCGCTCAGCTGTGGAGAGCCGGAACAGCGAGCTTCGCCTTGAAGTTGCCCGTCCTCTCCCGCGAACCTTGACAAGGTAGGCCCTGCATGCGCCCTTCCGCGCTTCCTTTTTTGTTCGCTCCCCCGACGATCATGCACGCCTATCGCTCGCACACCTGTGGCGCGCTGCGCCTTGAACACGCCGGCCAGACCGTCCGTCTGTCGGGTTGGATCCACCGCAAGCGCGACCACGGCGGTCTGCTGTTCGTGGACCTGCGCGACCACTACGGCCTGACCCAGCTGGTGCTGCACCCGGGCACGCCGGGCTTCGACGTGGTCGACAAGCTGCGCGCCGAGAGCGTTATCCGCATCGACGGCGAAGTGGTCGCCCGCACGCCGGAGACCGTGAACCCCAACCTGCCGACCGGCCAGATCGAGGTTCGCGTCAAGACGGCCGAGATCCTGGGCGAGGCGCAGGAGCTGCCGCTGCCGGTCTTCGGCGAGCCGGACTATCCGGAAGACCTGCGTCTGAAGTACCGCTTCCTGGACCTGCGCCGGGAGACCCTGCACCGGAACATCATCCTGCGCTCGGCCGTGATCTCCTCGATCCGCCGGCGGATGACCGACCAGGGCTTCATGGAATTCCAGACGCCGATCCTGACGGCCTCGTCGCCGGAAGGCGCGCGCGACTTCCTGGTGCCCTCGCGCCTGCATCCGGGCAAGTTCTACGCCCTTCCGCAGGCCCCCCAGCAGTTCAAGCAGCTGCTCATGGTCTCGGGCTTCGACCGCTACTTCCAGATCGCGCCGTGCTTCCGTGACGAGGACGCGCGCGCCGACCGTTCGCCGGGCGAGTTCTACCAGCTCGACGTGGAGATGAGCTTCGTCACCCAGGAAGACGTTTTCGCGGCCATCGAGCCCGTCATGTACGGCGTGTTCGAGGAATTCGCGGCCGGCCGTCCGGTGACGAACTATCCGTTCCCGCGCATCGCCTACCGCGACGCCATCCAGCAGTTCGGCTCCGACAAGCCGGACCTGCGCAACCCGATCCGCATGCAGGACGTGTCCGAACACTTCCGCGGCGGCGGCTTCGGCGTCTTCGCCTCGATCCTGGACGCCTCGCCCAAGCACAAGGTGTGGGCGATTCCCGCCCCGACCGGCGGCAACCGCGCCTTCTGCGACCGCATGAACAGCTGGGCGCAGGGCGAGGGCCAGAAGGGGCTCGGCTACATCTTCTGGCGCGAGGGCGAGGAAGGCGGCGCCGGTCCGATCGCCAAGAACATCGGCCCGGAACGCACCACCGCGATTCGCGAGCAGCTGGGCCTGAACGTCGGCGACGCCGTGTTCTTCGCCGCCGGCGACCCGGACCAGTTCCACAAGTTCGCCGGTTCGGCCCGCACCAAGATCGGCGTCGACCTGGGGCTGACCAAGGAAGGCAGCTTCGAGTTCTGCTGGGTGGTCGACTACCCGATGTTCGAGTGGAACGAGGACGAGAAGCGCGTCGACTTCTCGCACAACCCGTTCTCCATGCCCCAGGGCGAGCTCGAGGCGCTGGAGACCAAGGACCCGCTGGACGTGCTGGCCTACCAGTACGACATCGTCTGCAACGGCGTCGAACTGTGCTCGGGCGCGATCCGGAACCACCGTCCGGAGATCATGCTCAAGGCCTTCGGCATCGCCGGCTACGGTCCGGAAGTGGTCGAGGAGAAGTTCGGCGGCATGCTGAACGCCTTCCGCTACGGCGCGCCGCCGCACGGCGGTCTGGCCCCGGGCATCGACCGCATCGTCATGCTGCTGGCCGGCGCCGAGAACATCCGTGAAGTCATCGCCTTCCCGCTGAACCAGCAGGGCATGGACCTGATGATGAACGCGCCCTCGGAGGTGACGGAGAAGCAGCTGAAGGAGCTGCACATCCGAATCGTCCCGCCGGTGAAGGTGTAAGCCGGCGCGAGCGCTGGATAAGCAAAAGCCCCGCTCTTTCGAGCGGGGCTTTTTTGATTGTGCGTCTGATCAGTCGCGCGGCGGAGCCGGCGGGATCGGCGGCGCCGGCGCCTTCGGCGCCCTGGGCGCCTCGCGGCGGATCAGCATCACCTTGCTGCATTCGTGCGCCACCAGGCCCTTGGGCAGGATGGTGGTGCGGTCGGAGCAGGCGTCGTCGATCTGGTCCTGGGTCAGGCCGCGGGCATCCGACAGGTCGGTCCAGCGCAGGTCTGCGCCATCCAGGCTGGCGCCGCGGAAGTCGGCGCCGCCGAACGCCGCCTTGCGGAACCGCGCGCCTTCCAGCGAGGCGCCGCGGAAGGAGGCGCGCTCGAACACGCCGGCGGTCAGGTCGGCGTTGTTCATCTCCGCGCCCGAGAAGTCGGCGCGGCTGGCGTCGGCCTTGGTGAACTGGGCGTGGATCAGTTCGCTGCTGGAGAAGTTGGCGTGGTTCAGGTTGGCGCGCACGAAGTTGGCGGCGACCAGCTCGGCCCCGGTCAGGCGCGCGCCCGACAGGTCGGCGTTGTTGAACACCACGGCCGGAGCCTCGACGCCGTCCAGCTTGGCGCCGGTCAGGTTGGCGCCGGTGAACACCGTGCCGACCATTTCCGAGCCGGTCAGATTGGCCCGCGAGAAGTCGGCGTCGGAGAAGTTGACGCCCATCAGGGTCGCGCCGCGCAGGTCGGCGCCGACCAGGGTGGCGCCTTCGAAGTCGGCGCCGGTGAAGGTCGCGCCGGCCAGCTTGCGCCCCGACAGTTCGCACTTCGCGCAGGAGCCGCCGAAAGAGACCATCCGGGCGACGTCGCGATCACCGGAGTCGGCGTGAGCCTGGGCCGCTCCCGCGAGCGAAAACGCGAGCGCGGCGGAGGCGAGGCGGGCAGTGATTTTGAAGCCGGGACCAAGCAGAACCATGGGAGCAGAAATGGTCTCTCGGTTCCCGGCACGCCACTTAATTCGTGGTAATGCGCCTTTCAGCGGCACGCGGAAATCCGAAGGCCCGCCGGGAGGCGCGTGCTCTCGTCGCCGCAGGCTGCGACCAACTGCGCGGTCGTCAGTCCCCGCGCGCCGCTGAGGTCGGCGCCGGAGAAGTTGGTTCCCGTCAGCTTCGCGCCAGTGAAGGTCGAACGGCTCAGATAGGCCCCGACGAAGGAGGCGTTGGTCAAATCGGCATTCGAGAAGTCGGCGCCGGTCAGCAACGCCCCATAGCCCTCGACGTCGCGCAGGTCCGCGCCGGCCAGCCGCGCGCCGGCCATCACGCCCAGGCTGAAGTCGGCCTGACGCAGGCGCGCGCCGGCGAAGTTCGGGGCCCGCAGCTCGAGCCCGCCGAGGTCCGCCTGGAACAGATTGCATTTCGGGCAGGCGGCGCCGGTGCGCGCGCGCTCGATCTGGGCCGCGTTCTGGGCCAGGGCCGGGCCGGCGGCCAGCATCAGGGCGGCGGCGAGCAGCAGCGGTTTCATGGGCGGTGTCGCTCCGGGACGGTGGCCTCGCGCCTAGCAGGAACGAGGCCAGCGGGGCGTGGCGGGCCTCAGCCCGCCAGGTCCTCGCGCGCGGCCGGGGTCGCGCCGCAGCTGTCGCACACCAGGTCCGGCCCCTTGCGCACCACCGCCAGGTCGCCGCACGACGAGCAGACGTCGGCCTGGGCTGCGTCCTCGGGGGCGCGGGCGCGCGACTTGGCGCCGAACGGCACCACGACCAGGTTGTCGGGCGCGGCCCCGCGCGCGAAGCCCTTGGAGATGAACTTCGAGGCGGGCAGGGGCGCGTCCTCTTCCTCCTCGGCGTCCACGCGATGGCCGAAGCCGTCCGCGCCGGTCTCGGGCTCGGCGTTGGCCAGGTCCGAGCGGTCCAGGTAGGACACCGCCAGCTCGCGGAAGATGTAGTCGAGGATCGAGGTCGCCGAGCGGATCGAGTCGTTGCCGGTCACGCGGCCGGCCGGCTCGAACCGGGTGAAGACGAAGGCGTCGACGAATTCGTCCAGCGGCACGCCGTACTGCAGGCCGATCGACACCGCGATGGCGAAGTTGTTCATCAGCGAGCGGAAGGCGGCGCCTTCCTTGTGCATGTCGATGAAGATCTCGCCGACCTCGCCGTCGTCGTACTCGCCGGTGTGCAGGTAGACCTTGTGGCCGCCGACCGAGGCCTTCTGGATGTAGCCCTTGCGGCGGTCGGGCAGCTTGCGGCGTTCGCGGGCGCGCTCGACCACCCGTTCGACCACGCGTTCGACCGTGCGGGTCGGTTGCGGGGCGGGGGCGGGCGCTGCGGCGGCCGGACGGGCCGTCTCCGGCGGGGTCAGGTCGAACAGCTGGCGGCTGGGCGGGGTGGAGCGCTTCAGGCGCACGGCGCGCAGGCCGGCCGTGGCGGCGGCCGACTGCAGGCGCGCGGCGGCCGCGTCGTCCTCGTTCCACTGCACGGGCAGGGGCGACAGCGACGGCGCGCCGGAGAACAACTCCAGCGCCGCGGTCATGCTCATCAGGGCGTCTCGGCTCGGCGCGGCGAACACGCCGGCCAGGCCCTCGGGCAGGTCGGCCCAGTCGCGCAGGGTGCCGGCGCCCAGCGTCCAGCGCTCGGCCGCGTCGATCTCCTCGTCGGTGAAGCCGAGGCGGGCCAGCAGGTCGAAATGCGGGTCTTCGCAGTCCTCGGCGCTCAGGCCGAGCGCCTCGCGCAGGAAGCCTTCGCCCAGCACGGCGGTGCAGAAGGCGCCCTGTAGGGTCGGCGAGATCTGCAGCGCGGTCTCGACGGCCTCCAGCTCGAAATCGGTGAAGCCGCGGGCGCGCAGCGCCTCAGGGCCGATGGCGGGCGAGCCGACCAGGGTGCGCCGGCCCAGCACGTGGGCCTGGGCCTCCCACACCGGAACGCCCGCGCCGGTCAGGGCGGCGGCGGTTTCCTCGCTCAGCATGGGGAAGACTTCGCCGTCTTCGGTCTCGGCCTCGGTGACCGGGCCCTTCCAGGGCTGGGCGCCGAGGCGGCGGCCGATCCGCAGGGACAGCTCCGGATCGTAGAACAGGGCCGTGACCTCGGCGTTGCGCAGGCCGGTCTTGCGGGCCGCGCCGCCGGCCAGGCCGTAGAGCTGGGCGGCGCGGGCGGCGAGGGCGTCGCCGCCGTCGGCCAGGGCCAGGGCAGTCTCGCGGGCGGCCTTCAGCAGGTCGCGGCGGGCGCCGCGGTCCTGGGCGTGCTCGGGATAGGCGCCGACGCGGGCGGCGATCTCAGCCGACGCGGACAGCGCCGCGGCGTCGATCAGGGCCAGCACGGAGGCGGCGGCGGCGCGGCCGGTCTCTTCGCCGTAGGCCAGGCCGCGGCGGACCAGCCAGTCCGACAGGCCGGCCGGGGTCAGGCCGAGCGCGCGCCAGTCGCGGCGCAGGCGCGCGTCGGCCGACTTCTCGACGAAGCCCGAGGCGCATTCCAGTTCGAGCGCGACGGTCATCAGCCGCGTGGCTGCTTCCAGGCTGACCTGGTCCAGTTCGCCGTCCTCGGCCACGAAGGCCAGCAGGTCCAGAGCGGCGCGCGGCGCGGTGCGGGCGCGCACGAAGGCGTCGGCGTCGCGCGGTTCGAAGGTGAGGGCCAGCGCCGCGGTCTCGGCCGCGACCGAGGCGGCCAGGGCGGCTTCCGGCGCGCCGGCGGCGACCAGGTCGCGCGCGGCCAGCGCCACGGTCAGGTCCGGGCG
>NZ_JACSJI010000016.1 GCF_014349105.1 Caulobacter sp. 17J80-11
GGTCGGAGTGGCAGGATTCGAACCTGCGACCCCCGCGTCCCGAACGCGGTGCTCTACCAGACTGAGCCACACTCCGACTTGAGGAGGGGGCTTATAGCGACGGGCTTTTCGGCCCGCAAGCGCTCAATGCGACGCAGGCGAAAAGAAGTTTTTCTTCGCCCCTGTTGCATGGCTCAGGGGCTTGGGCTATCTGACCGCCTCCCGCGGCGCTCCCGCGGAATCGCCTTTCCTGCTGGGGAATGGTGTAATGGTAACACAGCGGTTTTTGGTACCGTTATTCTAGGTTCGAGTCCTAGTTCCCCAGCCACTCTCTCCCCTCAATTGAACGCCTAAAGCAGCATCGGCAGTCGGCTTCGCACGCCGATCTGGACGATCCACGCCAGGCGCTCCGCGTCGGTCTCGTTGGGGCCGGTGTAATGCAGCGTTTTCGGCAGGTGGATCGTGGCGCCGCCGGCGGGTAGGGGGCAGGCCACCACCTGGCTCTGATCGAGCGGCGCCGAGACGGTGCGCGGATGCGCGCCCGGCGCGATGCGCCGATGCGGCAACACCGGGCCGGCATGGCTGCCGCGCACGAACTGCATGCAGCCGTTCTCGAGGGTGGCGTCCTGCAGCGGCAGCCACCAGTGCAGCCGGCGCGCCGAAAAGGTCAGCGAGTGGCCGTAGGCGCAGTCCTGGTGCCAGGCGGTCGCCGTGCCGTTGCGCGGCGGCTTGTGAATCACGTGGTCGAACATCAGCCGCGCGGAGGGGCCGTACAGCGCCCGAGTGGTCTGCACCGCGCGACGAAAGAAGCGGGTCTGCAGCAGCCGCGGCTCCAGCCGGGTCAGATTGGTCACCTCGTGGATCGGGCCGTGCTGCCCGCCGCCCAGCTCACGCGACCGGGCGCCGCGGCGCAGGTGCGATCCGCCGTCCAGCCAGGGCGCGATCAGGTCTCGGATGGTCGCCAGATCGGCGGCGTCGGTGACGTTCTCGAGCGCCAGGAAGCCGTCGCGGAACAGGTCGCCGCGCGCGTTCAGGTCGAGATGCAGGACTTCGGGAGGTTCCGGGACGCCCAGGCCCGGATGGCGGAAAGCGGGAACGCCACGCGCACGCAACGCCGTCGACGCCATCGTCCTTCTCCCCTCAGAAGCGACGCCGACTTAACCGTAGGCCGAGCGTGGCGGTTCCACCGCTTGCGGAAAACCCCTGGGGCGCGATCGCGGCGTCAGTGCCGGATCGGCGGCGTCGTCAACAGCAGGACCGGCGCGCGGACCAGCGCCTCGACCCCGGCCGCGGCCTGGGTGACTTCGAAGCTGCCGCCCAGATGCTCCGCCAGCCCGCGGACCATAGTCACGGTTTCCTGGCAGTGCCGTTGGTCGAGCGGGGCGCCGTCGTCCTGGACCAGCAGTTCGATCAGACCGCCGGAGCGTCGGGCGGCGACCTTCACCTGGCCGGCCCGGCTCTCGGAGGAATGGGCGACCGCGCCGCCGATCAATTCGTGGACGATCAGGGCGAGAGTGGCGGCGACCGCCGGCGGGACCGGGGCCTCGGCCACCTCGAGGTTGAAGGTGATCCGGCGTCCGGCGCAGACCCGTTTCCAAAAACCGACCGCCTCCACGAGGTAGGCGGCGAAGTCGGCGGGCTCGTCATCGTCGAGGCGGCGGTTCAGCAGTCCTAGCGCCGCGATCACGTCCGCCAGCCAGGCCAGATGCCGGCGGCTTTCCGGATCGGCGACCGCGCGCAGGCGGGCCGTCACGAGGGTCTGAAGGAGCTGAAGATTGCTCCCCAGCCGATGCCGAAGCTCTGCAAGGCGCAGCCCCTCGCCCGTACTCATTCTGATTCGTCGCCCCCGAAACGAGTGACATGGGACCCGACCCGCGTTCGTTGAGCAAGCTAAACAAGACTGTTGACCCACCGACAAAACGTGTAAGGGAGGCCCGTCGCGCGCCTTAACGAATGTGAACGGTGGGGGCCGGAGGCGCGGCGACGAGGTAGGGGGATGGCTGGGAAGCGGTTGCGCATTCTGGTCGTCGAGGACCAGTCGATCCTGGCTCTGGAGATCGAACTGGTGCTGCGCGACCTTGGGCATGAGGTGATCGGGACCGCGACGGATCTCGACCACAGCCTCGCGCTCGCCTCGTCCGAGCAGATCGATCTCGCCCTCGTCGACGTCAACCTGACCGACGGGCCGACCGGTCCCGAGATCGCGCGCCGGCTGGTGGCCGATCACGGCGCCGTGGTGATCTTCCTGACCGCCAACCCCGAGCAGATCCCGAGCTGCTTCTCCGGCGCGATCGGGGTCATGCCCAAGCCCTTCGACGACGGCCTGCTGCGTGACGTCCTCGCCTTCGCCGCAAACTTCGTCAGGAACCGGGAGCTCGGACCGGCGCCACGCCAATTCCGGGTCGCGCCTTGGCTGCTGGCCTCGCCGGATCAGCTGGACGCGTGTTGATCGAACGCCGGGTTGTGGCCGGCCCGCCGCTGGCCTAAGGCAGCTCCCGTTCCGGGAGCGAGGTTACGGTGAAGGGTTCCAAGAAGCGTACGATCGGCTCGCATCAGTTGCGGCCGGAAAGCTTGATGATGAGCTACGGCTACGATCCCTTCCTGTCGGAAGGCGCGATCAAGCCGCCGATCTTCCAGACCTCGACCTTCGTGTTCCGCTCCGCCGAGGACGGCAAGCGCTTCTTCGAGGTGGCCTACGGCCTGCGCGAGCGTGAGCCGGACGAGGCGCTGGGCCTGATCTACTCGCGCATCAACAACCCCAACCTCGAAATCCTCGAGGACCGCCTGGCCCTGTGGGACGAGGCTGAGCGGGCGCTGGTGTTCTCCACCGGCATGGCGGCGATCTCGACCACGGTGCTGGCCCTGTGCCGGCCCGGCGACGTGATCGCCTACACCGCGCCGGCCTACGGCGGCACCGAGTACCTGTTCGACCGCATCCTGCCGCGCTACGGCGTGCGCGCCCACGCCCTGCCGGCCGGCCTGGCCGAGGCGGAGTTCAAGGCGGCGCTGGGCGAGCTGGCCAAGGAAGCCGGCGAGCGCGGCGGGCGACTCGCCATGGTCTATGTCGAGACCCCGGCCAACCCGACCAACGAGCTGACCGACATCGCCGGCCTCGCCGAGCTGCTGAAGGGCTTCGGGCCCGAGCGGCCGGTGCTGGCGGTCGACAACACCTTCCTGGGCCCGCTGTGGCAGAAGCCGCTGTCGCTGGGCGCCGACCTCGTCCTCTATTCGCTGACCAAGTACGTGGGCGGCCACTCCGACCTGATCGCCGGCGCGGCGCTGGGGTCGGCCGAGCTGATCGCGCGGGTGGCCGAGATGCGCACCATCTGCGGCACGGTGAGCGACGCGCACACCGCCTGGCTGCTGCTGCGCAGCCTGGAGACCCTGCAGATCCGCATGGAGCGCTCGGCCGAGAGCGCCAAGAAGATCGTGGCCTGGCTGGAGAGCCACCCCAAGGTGGAGCGCGTGCTGGTCCCGGGCGGGAAGGGCTGCTCAGAGCGCCAGCGCGAGATCTACGCCCGCCAGTGCCTGGGCGCGGGCTCGACCCTGGGCGTGCTGCTGAAGGGCGGCGAGAAGGACGCCTTCCGGGTGCTGAACCGCCTGCAACTGTTCAAGCTGGCGGTCAGCCTGGGCGGCACCGAGAGCCTGGTCTCGCACCCGTCCAGCACCACCCACTCGGACTACACGCCCCAGACCAAGGCCCGCTTCGGCATCGCCGAGAACCTGATCCGCCTGTCGGTCGGGGTGGAGAACGCCGACGACCTGATCGCCGACCTGGAGCACGCGCTGGGCGAGGACTAACCCCCAAAAGCCCAGCCGTCGCCGACCGGGGGCGAGGAATCGCCCCCGTTCAGCTCCAGGCGCATCAACACCACGTCGACCCAGCGGCCGTGCTTGAAGCCGGCGCCGCGCAGCACG
The DNA here is from genome assembly GCF_014349105.1 of Caulobacter sp. 17J80-11. Taxonomy (GTDB): domain Bacteria; phylum Pseudomonadota; class Alphaproteobacteria; order Caulobacterales; family Caulobacteraceae; genus 17J80-11. The sequence goes on from NZ_JACSJI010000016.1 coordinate 3,898, forward strand.
CCGGCCATTTCGAAGCCGCAGCTGCGGTGCACGCCGATCGAGCCGGCGTTGCCGCTGTCGCCGATCACCGCCAGCACGCTGCGCAGGCCGATCGCCTCGCAGCGCTTGCACACCTCTTCCAGCAGGGTGCGCCCGACGCCCTGGCCGGTGCGGTCGGGGGCGACGTAGACGGAGTCCTCGGCGGTGTAGCGATAGGCCGTGCGCGGGCGGAACAGCCCGGCGTAGGCGAAGCCGACCACCCGGCCGTGCACCTCGGCCACCAGGTAGGGCAGGTCGCGCGATTGCACCGCGGCCATGCGCGCCGCCATCTCCTCGTGGCCCGGCGGGACCTCCTCGAAGGTGCCGAAGCCGTGCAGGACATGGTGGGCGTAGATCTCGGTGATCGCCGGGACGTCGGCGAGCGTCGCTTCGCGCACGTTCACGCCGCGCGCTCCCAGCCCCGGTCCACCGCCCAGACCGCGAAGGCGTAGTCCAGCGCGATCTCCTTCAGGAAGTCGAACCGCCCCGAGGCGCCGCCGTGGCCGGCCTCCATGTTCATTTTCAGCAGGATCGGGTTCGGCGAGATGGTGCTTTCGCGCAGCTTCGCGGCCCACTTGGACGGCTCCCAGTAGGTCACCCGCGGGTCCGAGAGACCGCCGGTGGCCAGCACCGCCGGATAGGCGGTCGCGACGACGTTGTCGTAGGGGCTGTAGCTGGCGATGTAGTCGTAAGCGGCCGCGTCCTCGAGCGGGTTGCCCCACTCGGGCCATTCCGGCGGGGTCAGCGGCAGGGTCACGTCGCTCATGGTGTTGACCACGTCGACGAACGGCACGGCCCCGATCACCCCGGCCCACAGGTCCGGGCGCAGGTTGTTGGCGGCGCCAACCAGCAGGCCGCCGGCCGAGCCGCCGTAGATCACGATGCGGCCGGCCCGCCCGTAGCCCTCGGCGACCAGCTTTTCGGCCGAGGCGACGAAGTCGGTGAAGGTGTTCTTCTTGCGGTCCTTGCGGCCGTCCAGGAACCAGCCCCAGCCCTTTTCCGAGCCGCCGCGCACGTGGGCCGTGGCCCAGATCCAGCCGCGGTCGACCAGCGACAGGTGGCGGATCGAGAAGGCCGGATCCAGCGAGTGACCGTATGAGCCGTAGCCGTACAGCATCAGCGGCGCCGAGCCGTCGAGCGGGGTGTCCTTCAGCATCAGGACGGTGATCGGCACCTGCTGGCCGTCCGGCGCGGTCGCGAACAGGCGCCTGGCGACATAGCGGGCCGGATCGTGGCCGGAGGGGATCTCCTGGGTCTTGCGCAAGGTCCGCTCGCGCGTGCGCATGTCGTAGTCGAACCATTGCCGGGGCGTCGTCGGCGAGGTGTAGACGAAGCGGGTGAGGTCGGTCTCCCACTCGTAGCCGCCTTCCAGCGACAGCGAATACGCCTCCTCCGCGAAGGCGATCTCGTGCTCCGACAGGTCGGCCTTGGCGGTGACCACGATGCGGTTGTTGGCGTCGACCCGCTCCAGCCGCACGTACCAGTCCTTGTAAGGCGCGCCGCCGACCACGAAGACGCCGGGGCGGTGACCGATCCACTCGCGCCACGTCCGCGCCGAAGGATCGGCCTGGTCGGCCCACATCAGCTTGAAGTCGATGGCGCCGTCGACATTGGTGCGCACCACGAAGCGGTCGCCCCAGTGGTCCAGCTCGTAGCGCACGCCCTCGCGGCGTGGTTCGACCAGGCGGGGCGCGGCGGTCGGGTCGGCGCCCGGAATCAGCCAGGCCTCGCTGGTCTCCTGGTTGCCGGCGCCGATGAAGACGAAGGCGTTCGACGAGCTGCGCGCCACGCCCAGGAAGAAGCCCGGGTCCTTCTCCTCGTAGACGAGAGTGTCCTCGCCACCGCGGGCGGGGCGGCGGAAGATCTTGGCCGGGCGGCCGTTCTCGTCGCGCCAGGTCCAGAACAGCCACTGGCTGTCGGGTGAGAAGGTGAAGTCGCCGGTCGAGCTCTCGACGGCCGAGGGCAGGGTCTCGCCGGTGGCCAGGTCCTTGACCCGGATGGCGTAGTACTCCGAGCCCTGCGCGTCCTCGGCCCAGGCGTAGAGCGCGTGGTCGGGGCTGTGGTCGGCGTGGCCGACCTGGAAGTAGGCGTGCGGCTTGGCCATGGCGTCGACGTCGATCAGGATCAGCTCGTCGTCCAGCCGGCCGCGCGGCCGGCGCGCCAGGATCGGGTGCTGCGCCCCGATCTCGAAGCGGCTGTAATAGTCCCAGGGCCCGTCGGGGGAGGGGACCGACGCGTCGTCCTCCTTGATGCGCCCCTTCATCTCGTCGAACATCTTGGCCTGCAGCGCCTCGGTCGAGGCCAGCATGGCCTTGGTGTAGGCGTTCTCGGCCTCGAGGTGCTCGCGCACGTCGGCGCGCAGCACGGCCGGGTCGCGCATCACCGCCTGCCAGTTCTCGTCCTTCATCCAGGCGTAGTCGTCGACCCGGACGCGGCCGAGCTGTTCGATGCGGTGAGGGTCTTTGCGGGCGACCGGCGGTATCGGGTGTGACATGAACGCCGTCATGGACGCCCCTTCGGTCGCTCGCAAGGGGCGGGCGCTTGTGCGGAAAGCGTGGCCGCGTTCAAATCGTCTTCAGTGACGGTGAAGGGGCGCGTCCGTGGACCTTACGGTCGAGTTGATCAACGCGACGGTGCAGATCGAGCAGGTGCGTGCGGACGGCGAACGTACGACCGGCACCGGGTTCCTCATCCGGGCGCCCAAGCCGGACGGGACGCCGCGCGTGGTGCTGGTCACCGCCGCACACGTGCTCACCGAGATGACGGACCCGCAGGCCAGCATCGGCTGGCGGTTCGCCGACGCGGGCGGCGGCTGGCGGTTCGCGCCTGCGCCGCTGAAGATCCGCGACGGCTCCCTGCCGCTGTGGACCCGGCACCCCATCCGCGACGTCGCCGCCATGGAGATCAAGGCGCCGCCCGAATTCGCCAAGGCGGCCATCCCGCTGGCGTGGCTGGCGAGCGAGACCACCTTCGAGGACACGCAGGTTGGACCGGGCGAAGAGATGATGGGGCTGGGCTTCCCGCGCGGCCTGTCGTCCAACATGGCCGGCTTCCCGATCCTGCGGTACGGGCGGGTGGCGTCCTATCCGGTGTCGCCGTCCGCGGCCTTTCCGACCTTCCTGGTCGACTTCACCGTGTTCCCGGGCAATTCGGGCGGGCCGGTGTTCATGGTCGACGCGGCGCGACGCGCGGACGGGGACGCCGCGCGCGGCCCGTTCGTCGCGGGCCTGGTGACCAGCATGGTGACCCACGATCAGAACCGCGAGAGCCTGGAGATCGGCGTGGTCACCCACGCCAGCTACATCCGTGAGACGGTGGCCATGCTGGACCAGCCCGTGCCGATCGCCGCCCCGCCGCCGACGGTGACGGCGGGCGCGCCCTCGCGCTCGCCGCCGTCGCCCCAGCCGGTCAGGCGCTGAGCGCGCGCTCGTCCAGGGCGGCCAGCGCCTCGGCCCCCTGCGTGACGGCCGCCGCCCGCGCCGGCGCCTGGGCCAGCACGTTGTCGGCGTAGACCTGCAGCAGGTTCAGCTTGCCGTTCAGCCAGGCCTGGTCGCCCGCGCCTTCGGTCAGGCCGCGCGCGGCCGCCTGGGCGCCCTTGGCCAGCATCCAGCCGCCGGCCACGTCGCCGGTCAGGGCCAGGTAGGCGCTGGCGCCGGCCAGCACGTCGGCCGGCCGGTCGGCCTTGCGCTCCAGCAGCCAGGCGGTGGTCGCCTCCAGCGCGTCGGCGCCGGCGGCCAGCTTCGCGACGGCCGGGGCCAGGCGCGGATCGCCGGCCATGACCAGGATGTCGGCGCGGATGTCGTCGACCAGTTCGTGCGCGGCCTGACCGGCGCCGACCGACAGCTTGCGGCCGGTCAGGTCGACGGCCTGGATGCCGTTGGTGCCTTCGTAGATCGGGGCGATGCGGGCGTCGCGGTAGTGCTGGGCCGCGCCGGTCTCCTCGATGAAGCCCATGCCGCCGTGCACCTGCACGCCCAGCGACGAGACCTCGACGCCGACGTCGGTCGACCAGGCCTTGGCGACCGGCACGAACAGGTCCTCGCGGCGTTTCCAGCGGGCGCGCTCGTCTTCGGTCGCGGCGTGCTCGGCCAGGCCCGCGGCCACCGCGGTCGACAGGCAGATGCCCCGCGCGGCTTCGATCTTGGCCTTGGAAACGGCCAGCATGCGCCGCACGTCCGGGTGGTCGAAGATCCGGGCTGAGGCTTCGCCGGTCCAGGCCGAGCGGCCCTGGCGTCGTTCCAGGGCGTAGGCCAGGGCGTGCTGGTAGGCGCGTTCGGCGATGCCGACGCCTTCGCCCCCGACCGCCAGGCGCGCGGCGTTCATCATGGTGAACATGTGGGCGAGGCCCTGGTTGAGCTCGCCGACCAGTTCGGCCCGCGCGCCCTCGTAGGCCATGACGCAGGTGGGGGAGGCGTGGATGCCCAGCTTGTGCTCGACGCCGACCGGGCGGAAGGCGTTGCGCGCGCCCAGCTTGCCGTCGTCGGCGACGTCGAACTTGGAGGTCAGGAACAGCGAGATGCCCTTCACGCCCGCCGGGGCGTCGGGCAGGCGGGCCAGCACGAAGTGCACGATGTTGTCGGTGCAGTCGTGGTCGCCCCAGGTGATGAAGATCTTCTGGCCGTGCAGGGCGTAGGTTCCGTCGCCGTTCGGCTCGGCGCGGGTGCGCAGCGTGCCGAGGTCGGAGCCCGATTGCGGCTCGGTCAGCACCATGGCCCCGGTCCATTCGCCGGAGATCAGCTTGGGCAGGTACAGCGCGTTCTGGCGCTCGGTGCCGTGCGCCTGCAGCGCCTCGATCCCGGCCAGGGTCAGCATAGGGCAGAGGCCGAACGCCATGTTGGCGGCGTGGAACATCTCGAACGCGGCCAGCTCCAGCGCCTTGGGCAGGCCCTGGCCGCCGTACTGGGTTTCCGCCGCCAGCCCGTGCCAGCCGCCCTCGGCGAAGGCCTTGTAAGCGTCGCGGAAGCCAGGGGCGGCGGTCACCGCGCCGTTGGCGTACTTCGCGCCGTTCAGGTCGCCCTGGCGGTTCAACGGAGCCAGGACGTCGGTGGCCAGTTCGCCCGCGTGCTCCAGCACCGCGCCGGCGAGGTCGCGGTCCAGGTCGGGCCAGGCGCCGGTCTCGATCAGCCGGTCGAGGCCGGCGACTTCGGTCAGGCTGAACAGCAGGTCGCGGACAGGGGCGCGGAAGCTCATCGACTTGGACTCTCCACCCGGCGGACGAGGCCCCACGCCCCGTCGCCACGCACGTAGGCGTGCGTGAATCGGGGTCGGCTTAGCACGCCGCGCGGCGATCCCCGCCGTCATTTTCGCCGGTTTCGCGCCGCTTCCGGCTCGAATATCTGCGCGTTAGGCTCTGTGAGGGTCGGTCCTCGGAGGAGGTGTCCGGATGGTTCGCGTGGCGTGCGTGCTTTCGGCGGCGATCGTGATGGGCTTCGCGGCCCCGGCGGCTGGGGCCGGGCCGGTCCAGGACGCGCCTGCCGAGCGTGCGGCGGGGACGACGCCGGGCGTCTACACCCTCGACCTCGGGCGCTCCAGTCTGAGCGCGCGGGTGACGCAGCTGGGCGTGACCACCCACACCCTGACGTTCGCCCGGTTCGAGGGAACGCTCGACGTGTCGTCAGACCCGACGGCGTCGAAGGTGTCGGTCGTCGTGGACGCGACCTCGGCGGAGGCGGGATCTTCGGCGTTCGACAAGCGGGTCGCCGACGCCATGCTCGACCCCGCGCAGTATCCGCAGATGAAGTTCGTCTCGACCCGCATCGAGCGGACCGGGCCGACCAGCGGCAAGATCCATGGCGACCTGACGTTCCGCGGCGTGACCCGGCCGCTGACCCTGGACGCGAAGATCTCCGACATCGCCTCGGGCCCCGACGGCCGCCCTCGCGTGGGGGTGTCGGCAAAGGGATCGTTCAAGCGCAGCGAGTTCGGGTCCACCGAATACCAGCTCCTGGCCTCCGACGACGTGCAGCTTCAGATCGAGGCGGAGTTCAGCCGCTCGGCCGGGTGATCACGGTTTCGTGAGTCGGGCTTCCGTCGAGCTTGGCGGTCGGCAATATCCGCAACAGCGAAAATGACAGTTCGGGAAGCCGTCACATGATCCGCGCCACCTTGATCGCCCTGGCGGCCGCCGCCGCGTTCGCCGGAACCGCCGACGCCCAGGGGCGCGGCTGGTCGGGCAATCCGGCGGATCAGCCGGCGGGGACCTATGCGGTCGACGCACGCCACTCGAGCGCGACGGTGCGCGGCGTGCACATGGGTTTCTCCAACTATACGTTCCGGATCGACGGCGTGGGCGGGACGCTGAAGTTTGACCCGAAGGACGCTTCGGCCATTTCGATCACCGCCACCCTCGACCCGGCCACGGTCCACACAGGACTGCCCGATTTCGACAAGGAGATTGGCGGCGCCTTCTTCGGCGGCACGCCGATCACCTTCGTGTCGAAGAGCGTGGTCCCGCAGGGCGGTAACGCCGCGAAGGTGGCCGGCGACCTGACCCTGAACGGCGTGACCAAGCCGGTCACCCTGGACGTGACCTTCATCGGGGGCGGCCCGCACCCCTTCAAGGGCAAGCCGGTGCTGGGCTTCCAGGCCGAGGGCGCGTTCAAGCGTTCCGACTTCGACGTTGCGCCGAAGCTGCCGGCCAACGTCTTTTCGGACGAGGTGCGGGTTTCCATTTCGGCCGAGTTCGACAAACAGTGATGGGCGAGGGTGGGCGCCCTCGCAATGCCGGAGCGACTGATGGCTGAACCGCGCGACCGCTATTCGACGGTGTCGATCCTGCTGCACTGGACCATCGCCGCGCTGATCGTGATCAACGTGTGGTTCGGCTGGCAGATGGACGAGGCCAAGGGGCTGGAAAAGTTCCAGCTGTTCCAGACGCACAAGTCGGTCGGCCTGACGGTTCTGCTGCTCAGCCTGGCGCGGCTGGGCTGGCGTATCGCCAATCCGGCCCCGCCCCTGCCGGCGCACATGGCGCGCTGGGAGAAGCTGCTCGCCCGCGCCACCCACGTCGCCCTGTATGTCCTGATGATCGGCGTTCCGCTGTTCGGCTGGGCGACGGTGTCGTCGAGCCCGCTCAACATCCCGACCGAATTCTGGGGCGTCGTGCCCTGGCCGCACCTGCCGCTGCCGCACTCGAAAGCGCTGTCCGACCAGTTGGGAGACGTGCACGTCGCCCTGGTGCTCTCTACATTCGGCGTCCTGGCCCTGCACGTGGCCGGGGCGTTGAAGCATCAGTTCGTGGACCGGGACGAAGTCCTGTGGCGCATGCTGCCGATCGTGGGGAGACCGCGTTGATCCGTAGAGCACTCCTGGGCGCCGCCGCCGCGCTGCTGCTGACCGTCCCCGCCTCCGCCGCCCCGGCCGCGACCTGGACGGTCGACAAGGCCGCCTCGGTCCTGGGCTTCAAGGCCAGCGCCTCCGGCGTCGCCTTCAACGGCCGCTTCCAGCGCTGGGATTCGGCGATTGCGTTCGATCCGAAGAACCTGGCCGCCTCGTCCGTGACCACCACGATCGACGTCGCTTCGGTGACCACCGGCGACAAGGACCGCGACGAGCTGCTGCCCACCGCCGAATGGTTCGCCGTGGCCAAGTACCCGAAGGCGACCTTCGTCAGCCGCAGCTTCGTCGACAAGGGCGGCGGCAATTACGAGGCGCAGGGCGACCTGACCATCAAGGGCGTGAAAAGGCCCGTGGTTCTGCCGTTCAAGCTTGCGATCACCGGCAACGTGGCGAAGATGACCGGCTCGCTGGTGCTGGATCGCACCGCTTTCGGCGTGGGAACGGGACAGTGGAAGTCCGACGACACGGTCTCGACCAAGGTGACGGTGCTGGTGAATCTGACGGCCCGCAAGGCGGGCTGACGCCGTCCAGCGTGGAGGCCGGGGCGCGCGCCCTGGCCGCCGGCGAACTGGTGCTGATGCCGACCGAGACCGTCTACGGCCTGGCCGCGGACGCCTCCAATCCGATCGCGGTGGCCCGGATCTTCGAGGCGAAAGGCCGGCCACGCTTCAATCCCCTGATCGCCCACGTCGAGGATCTGGACGCGGCCGAGCGCGTCGCGGTGTTCGGGGACAAGGCGCGCCGGCTGGCCGAGGCCTTCTGGCCGGGGCCGCTGACCCTGGTGCTGCCGGTGCGCGATCCTCAGCGGGTGTGCGATCTGGCGCGCGCGGGCCTGTCGACCGTGGCGGTGCGCGTGCCGGGCCACGCGAAGGCGCGCGAGCTGATCGGCCGGTTCGGCGGGGCGGTGGTCGCGCCGTCGGCCAACCGGTCCGGCCGGCCCAGCCCCACGACCTTCGCCGACGCCATGGACGAGACCGGCTTCGCCGTCGCCGCGGCGCTGGACGGCAATCACTGCGCGGTCGGCATCGAGTCGACCGTGGTGTCGGTGAACGACGGCGAGGTGCGGCTGCTACGGCCGGGCGCGGTGACCCGCCAGGACCTGGAGGCGGTGGTCGGCCCGCTGGCCGAGGCCGGCGACGACGCCAAACGCTCGCCCGGCCGGCTGGCCCTGCACTACGCTCCGGACGCGCCGGTGCGGCTGGAGGCGGACGGGGCCGGGGAGGGCGAGGCCTATCTCGCATTTGGTGCCGGAAGCGCCTCGCCGTTCAATCTGAGCCCGAGCGGCGACCTGCGCGAGGCGGCCGCCAACCTGTTCCGGCTGCTGCGCGAGGCGGACCGGACCAAGCCTGCCGCCATCGCCGTCGCGCCGATCCCACGCGAGGGTTTGGGTGAGGCGATCAACGACCGGCTGAAGCGCGCGGCCGGCTATGTCGGCTAGGCCTACTGCGCCGTCCAGCCGCCGTCGACCTGGTAGGCGGCGCCGTTGGCCGAAGCGCCGGCGTCGGACACCAGGTACAGCAGCATGCCGTTCAGCTGGTCGAAGGTGACGAACTGCTTGGTCGGCTGGGCCGCCAGCATGACGTTCTTGACCACCTCTTCCTCGGTGATGCCGCGAGTGCGGGCCTGGTCGGCGATCTGGTTCTGCACGATCGGCGTCATCACGTAGCCGGGGCAGACCGCGTTGCAGGTGATCCCGAACGTCGCGACTTCCAGCGCCACCGTCTTGGTGAAGCCCAGCAGGCCATGCTTGGCGGCCACGTAGGCGGATTTGAACGGCGAGGCGACCAGGGCGTGGGCCGAGGCGATGTTGACGATGCGGCCGCGGCCCTGCGCCTTCATGTGCGGCACCGCCGCCTTGGTGGCGTGGAAGGCCGAGGTCAGGTTGATCGCGATGATCTGGTCCCATTTTTCGGTCGGGAAGTTCTCGACCGCCTCGACGTGCTGGACGCCGGCGTTGTTGACCAGGATGTCCAGCCGGCCGAACTCGCGCTTGGCGTACTCGACCAGGTCGGCGATCTCGTCGGGCTTCAGCATGTTGGCGCCGTGATAGCGGACCAGCGCGCCGGTCTCCGCTTCCAGCCCTGCGCGGGCCTTCTCGATCGCGGCCGCATCGCCCAGTCCGTTCAGCACGACCTTCACACCGCGCTCCGACAGGGCGCGCGCCATCGCCAGGCCGATCCCGGAGGTCGAGCCGGTCACCACCGCGACCTGGCCTTTCAGGCTGGCGAACGGGTCGGTCGGCATCGGTCGCGTCTCCGTGGGCTGCTGCGCGGGCGTCGGTTTAGCGGGCGCAGGCTTCTTGAACCAGCCGAACATCGGAATTCCACTGTCGGTGAATTTAATCCACCGTAGCGTCTACGGCCGAGCTTGGCCAGCAGCGCATTTCCAGCCGAAGTGGGCGCCGGTTCGGCGACAAGGAAATGCGCCACTCGAGATTCGTCCGAACCTGATCCAATCCAAGAGGATCCGATCAGGTTCGAGGCGGGCTCACCAGCCGAACTGCTTGCCGTCCCAGCTCAGGAACCGGCCGGTGTCGGCCATGGTGTAGCGGGCGATCCGCTCCTTCATGGCGGCGATCGACTGTTCGGGCGTGATGTGCGCGCCCGCGCCGCCCATGTCGGTCTTCACCCAGCCGGGATTGAGCGCGACGCAGACGATCCGGTCGTCGCGCAGCGCGATCGACAGGTTGCGCATGACGTTGTTCAGCGCCGCCTTGGAGGAGCGGTAGGCGAAGTAGCCGCCGCTGGATTCCGAGGTCGAGCCCATGCCGCTGGTGATGGCCACCAGCTTCTTCTCGTGGCCGGCGCGCAGGTTGTCGACGAAGGCGTCGGCCAGGCGGGCGGGGCCCAGGGTGTTGACCGACAGGGTGCGCATCCATTCGGCGAAATCGATGTCGCCCAGTTGCTGCTGGCGATCGCCGCCCATCACGCCGGCCACCGCCAGCAGAATGTCGACCGGCTGGTCGCCGACCTCGGCCTTGAAGGCGGCGACCGAGGCGTCGTCGGCGGTGTCGAGCCGGTGGACGGTGACTGCGCCGCCGGAAGCCTTCGCGATCTCGTTGAGCTCGCTCGCCTTGGCGGGATCGCGTACGCCGGCGATCACCCGCGCGCCGTCGGCGGCGTACTGGCGAACGAATTCCAGCCCTAAGCCTCGGTTGGCGCCGGCGACGAGGACGGTCGGCATGGCGGCTCCTTGTGCGGGCCCCCTCAGGGGTGTCGCCGCACGAACGTCCAATCGGCCTCCGTCGATCCCGCCTCGTCGAACCGGTAGCCGGCCACGTCGAAGCGTTTCAGGCCGACGGCGATCTCGATCCGGTTCTCGATGGCGTAGCGCGCCATCAGCCCGCGCGCCTTCTTGGCGTAGAAGCTGATCACCCGCGCGTCGCCGTCCTTGTCCTCAAGGAAGCGGATGTTGACCAGCGGCAGCTTCAGCGCGCGGGCGTCGACCGCGCCGAAGTATTCCTGGCTGGCCAGGTTCACCAGGGTCGGGTCGGTGTGCTTGGCGGCGACCTTGTTCAGGCGCTCGGCGATCTTGGCGCCCCAGAAATCGTAGAGGGTCGTGCCGCGCTCGGTGCGCAGCCTGGCGCCCATCTCAAGACGGTAGGGCTCGATGCAGTCCAGCGGGCGCAGCACGCCGTACAGGCCCGACAGAATGCGCAGGTGGTCCTGCGCCCACTCCAGCGACGCGAGATCCAGGCTGCGCGCGTCCAGGCCGTCGTAGACGTCGCCGGCGAAGGCCAGGGCGGCCTGCACCTTCGCCTTGCCCTTGAACGCCTGGAAGCGCTCGAAATTCAGGTCGGCCAGCTTCTCGGAGATGTGCATCAGCGAGCGCAGGTCCGAGCGGGTCAGCTTGCGGGCCACCTCGACCAGCTCGGCGGTGTCGGCCTTCAGCTCCGGCTTGGTGGACGGCACCTCCGCCGGGGCCGGGGTGAAGTCGAGCGACTTGGCGGGGGACAGGACGATCAGCATGCGGCCTCGCGCGGGAACGACGCGCAGATAGGCTGCGCCGCCGCGCTTGGGAAGCGCTGGATCGGCGGTTCAGCCTGCGGAAGCGAGCGCGCGCGGGCGGGGCGCCGGCGCGGGGCGGGCGGCGGAGGCCTCTTCCTCGTGGTCCTGCGCCGCGCCCCAGAACTCGGTCAGCAGCGGACCGTTCCGCAGGTGGCGGTCGCGGAAACGCTCAGCCTGGCGGTCGCCGGCGTCGCTGTGGTCGCGACCGGCGCCTGGCTTCTGTACCGCGCCTAGAACAGCACCCGCGGGTTCATGATCCGCTTGGGGTCGAGCGCCGCGCGGATCGCCCGCATGGCCTCGACCTGCACCGGCGACTTGTAGCGGAGCGCCTCGGCCGACTTCATGCGGCCCAGGCCGTGCTCGGCCGAGATCGAGCCGTCGTAGGCGGCGACCAGGTCATGGATGATCTTGGAGCCCTCGTCGCGCAGGGCGGAGAAGGCGGCCCCGTCGGCGCCGACCGGCTGCAGCACGTCGAAGTGGACGTTGCCGTCGCCGACGTGACCGAAGGCGACCACGCGCGCGCCGGGATGGAAGCGCTCGGCCGCGGCGGTGGCCTCGACGATGAAGTCGGCGATGCGCGACAGCGGCACCGAGACGTCGTGCTTCCAGGCCGCGCCCTCGGGCTTCTGGCCGGCCGACTGGTCCTCGCGCACCCGCCAGAAGGCCTTGGCCTGGGCCTCGTTCTGGGCCAGCGCCGCGTCGGCGATCAGGCCCTCCTCGAAGGCGGCGGCCAGCAGGCGCTCCATGCCGGCCTCGGCCGCGCCGGGCTCGCCGCTGGTCAGCTCGATCAGCACGTACCAGGGGTGCGGCTCGGACAGCATCTCGCGGGTGTCGGGGATGTTCTTGAGCACGTTCTCCACGCCGCGCCGGCCCATCAGCTCGAAGGCCTCGACCCCGCCGCCGGTCTCGGCCTTGGCGCGGACCAGCAAATCGACGGCGGCCTGCGGGCTGGCCAGGCCGACCACGGCGGTGGCGCGCGAGACCATCACCGGGAACAGCTTCAGGCTGGCGGCGGTGATCACGCCGAGCGTCCCCTCGGCGCCGATCAGCAGCTGCTTCAGGTCGTAGCCGGTGTTGTCCTTGCGCAGGCGCTTCAGGCCCTGGAACACCTCGCCGTTCGGCAGCACCGCCTCCAGCCCCAGCACCAGGTCGCGCATGACGCCGTAGCGCAGCACCGCCGTGCCGCCGGCGTTGGTCGAGATGTTGCCGCCGATGGTGGCGGTGCCCTCGGCCGCCAGGCTGAGCGGGAAGAACCGGCCGGCTTCCGCAGCGGCCTGCTGGGTCTCGAGTAGGGTGACGCCGGCCTCGACCACGATGCAGTCGTCGATCGGCGCGACGTCGCGCACCCGGCGCAGCCGTTCGGTGGAGAGCAGGATCTCGCCCTCGGGGATCTGGCCGCCGACCAGGCCGGTGTTGCCGCCCTGGGGCGTGATCGCCACGCCGTGCTCGAAGCAGATGCCGACCACGGCGGCGACCTCTTCGGTGGTGCGCGGCAGGGCCAGCAGCGGCGTCTCGCCCCGCCAGCGGCCGCGCCATTCCACCAGCTTGGGCGCGAGGCGGTCCGGATCGACGCTCCAGCCGTCGGGGCCGAGCACGGATTTCAGCTTGGAGAGGACGTCGGCGGGAACGGGCAGAGTCATGGGGCCAGCATATCGGCCGCGCGCGCCCATGAAAGGGCGGTGTTCGCCGGACGGGATTTGCTATCAGCGGAGGCGCGGGCGGGGAGGGGACGATGACGGACCAGACGACGGGCGAGGGCGCATCCCGGCCGGTCGCGGCGGTGGGCGTGGTCTGCCTGCGCGGCGACGAGGTGCTGCTGATCCGGCGCGGAACGCCGCCGCGGGTGGGCGAATGGAGCCTGCCGGGCGGGCGCATCGAGTGGGGCGAACGGGCCGAAGACGCGGCCCTGCGCGAGCTGATGGAGGAGACCGGCGTCGAGGCCGAACTGGCCGGCCTGCTGGACGTGGTCGACGGGATTTTCCCCGGCGAGCCGGGGCGCCACTACGTGCTGATCGACTACGCGGCGCGCTGGGTTTCGGGCGAGCCGCGGGCCGGCGACGACGCCGCGGACGCGGCCTTCAAGCCATTGAACATGCTCGACGAACTGGTCGCCTGGGAGGAGACTCGCCGGATCGTGAAGCTGGCGGTTTCGCGTCTGACGGATGCTCCGTAGACGCCGGGAATTCCCCTCGTTAGGGTCCCGGCATTCGGGGGGAGTACGCTTCCAATGATAAAAAGAGCCGTCGCCGTGATGGCCGCCGCAGCCTGCCTGACCTCGTTCGCGATCGGCGTCAGCGCCAAGACGGACGAACCCATGACCTTCCGGGTCGAGAACGCTTCGGGCGCGACCCTGACGGCGCTCTACGTGTCCACGCCGTCGGCCCTGGACTTCGACGCCGACGTGCTGGGCCGCAAGGTGGTGCGCTCGGGCGAGATCGCGTCGATTTCGGTCGACAGCAGCGTCTGCGACCGCGACCTTCGGGCCGAGTTCTCCGATGGAGAAACGGCCGATATGCGTGAGGTCGACCTGTGCAAGCTCAAGGGCGCTCCGCTCACCGTCGGCGGCTGACCGCAGCCGCGATCGTCATCCTCGTCGCCGGTCCGGCCCCGGCCCTGACTTGGGCTCAGGACCGGCCGCCGGCCGCGCGCCAGTCGCTGCTTGAACTCGCCTGGGTGCTGGGCCAGTCGCACGCCCTGACCCAGGCCTGTGCGCCTGAAGACCAGACCTGGCGCGCGCGCATGACCCGGCTGATCGCGGTGGAGACCCCCGATCAGGCCTTCGAGGCGCGCCTGGCGGAGCAGTTCAACGCCGGTTTCGCCGCCGCCCGCCAGAGCTTTCCGACCTGCGCGCCGGCCTCGAAGGCCGAAGCGGCGAAGGTCGCCAAGCGCGGCCAGGAACTCTCGGCCGCCTTGTCCCGCACGCCGTAGCGGTCGCGCGCCCGGTCCGATACCCTTGGTCCGAAAACGACTCGGGGGTTTTAGTTCTATGTCCTGGTTCGCCTTGGCGCTGCTGGCGCTGGCCCTGACCATTCTGTTCAGCGTGGTGAAGATCGTCCCGCAGGGGCGCGAGTACACGGTCGAGCGGTTCGGCCGCTACACCCGCACGCTCAAGCCCGGCATCTCCTTCCTGACGCCGTTCGTGGAGAACATCCGCCGGCGCATGAACATGATGGAGCAGGTCCTCGACGTTCCGCAGCAGGAGGTCATCACCAAGGACAACGCCATGGTGAAGGTCGACGCCATCGTCTTCATCCAGGTGATCGACGCCGCCGCCGCCGCCTACCGCGTCGACAACCTGCTCTACGCCATCGGCCAGCTGGCCATGACCAACCTGCGTACGGTGGTCGGCTCGATGGAGCTGGACGAGGTGCTGTCCGAGCGCGAGGCGATCAACACCCGCCTGCTGACGGTGGTCGACTCCGCCACCGGCCCGTGGGGCGTGAAGGTCAACCGTATCGAGATCAAGGACCTGCAGCCGCCGGCCGACATCACCAACGCCATGGCTCGGCAGATGAAGGCCGAGCGCGAGCGGCGCGCGGTGATCACCGAGGCCGACGGCGAGAAGTCCGCCGCCATCGCGCGGGCCGAGGGCGCCAAGCAGTCGGCCATCCTGGAGGCCGAGGGCCGCAAGGAAGCCGCCTTCCGCGACGCCGAGGCGCGCGAGCGCGCCGCCGAGGCCGAGGCCAAGGCGACGGCCATGGTGTCCGACGCCATCGCCAAGGGCGACGTGAACGCCATCAACTACTTCGTGGCCCAGAAATACGTGGAGGCCTTCGCCAAGCTGGCGACTTCGCCGCAGCAGAAGACGGTGATCGTGCCGGCCGAGATGAGCGGCCTGGTCGGCAGCCTGGCCGGCATCACCGAACTGGTGAGCAAGGCGCGCGACCAGCAGCACGCCGCGCCGCGCGGCTCGGTCCCGCGGAGCTAAGGAGAGCGGACCATGGAGGTCGTGACCTCGCTCTACGAGACTCACCCGTTCTGGGTGTGGCTGACGTTCGGCGCCGCCCTCTTGGCGATCGAGGCGGCGGCCAACACCGAGTGGCTGCTGTGGCCGGCCGCCGCGGCCGGGCTGACCGCCCTGTTCACCCTGCTGGGCCTGCGCCTGGGCGCGCCGGTCGAGCTGCTCGTGTTCGCCGGCCTGACCCTGCTGACCACGTTGGGCGGCCGCAAGCTGGTCAGCCGCGTCCAGGGCGTGGGCCACGACATCAACGACCAGCGCCTGCGCCTGATCGGCCTGGCCGGCCAAGCCGCCGGCCCGATCGCCGCCGGCCATGGCCGCGTCTTCGTCGACGGGGCCGAATGGCCGGCCGAGCTGGAAGGCGGCGGCGACCTGCCGGCCGGCGCGCGGGTGACGGTCACCAACGTCAGCGGCGCGCGCCTGACGGTGCGGGCGGTGGGGTGAGGGCGGCGGGGCGCGCTACTTCGCCCCGGCCTGCTTCAGTTGCTCGATCCCGAAGTTGGCCAGCTGGTCGGCGCGCTCGTTGCCCGCAATCCCGGCGTGGCCCTTCACCCATTTCCAGCTGACGTCGTGGCGCGAGCGGGCCGCGTCGAGGCGCTTCCACAGGTCGTCGTTCTTCACCGGCTTCTTGTCGGCGGTCAGCCAGCCGCGCGCCTTCCAGCCGCGCAGCCACTCGGTGATGCCCTGCATCACGTACTTGCTGTCGGTGTTGAGCTCGACCTTGCACGGCTTCTTCAGCGCCTCGAGCGCCATGATCGCCGCCATCATCTCCATGCGGTTGTTGGTGGTCAGCGGCTCGCCGCCCCACAACTCCTTCTCGTGCGCGCCCGCGCGCAGCACCGCGCCCCAGCCGCCGGGGCCGGGGTTACCCTTGCAGGCGCCGTCCGTGTAGATGATGACCTTGGTGTCCATCGGGGCCGTCTAGCCGGAGTCGCGCGCGCGGCGCGACCCAATCACTCCGCCAGCACCCGCGGCAGTTTGAACGACACCGTCTCGCGCGCGCCGGAGTCCTCCGACACCTCGGCGTCGAAGCGGGCGGCGATGGCCGCGACCAGGGCCTCGATCAGGGGCTCCGGGGCCGAGGCGCCGGCGGTGACGCCGACGGTGGAGACGTTCTCGAACCAGCTCCAGTCCACCGCGCCGGCGTCGTCCACCAGGCGCGCGTCGCGGGCGCCGGCGCGCAGCGCGACCTCGACCAGGCGCTGGGAATTCGAAGAGTTCTGCGAACCGACCACCAGCACCAGGTCGCAAGTCGCCGCCACCCGCTTCACCGCCTCCTGGCGGTTGGTGGTGGCGTAGCAAATGTCTTCCTTGTGCGGGTCGGGCAGGCCGGGGAAGCGCTTCTTCAGGGCGGAGACGATGCCGGCGGTGTCGTCGACCGACAGGGTGGTCTGGGTGACGTAGGCCAGCTTGTCCGGATCGCGCGGCTGGAAGGCCTCGGCGTCCTCGACCGTCTCGATCAGGGTGATGGCCGCCTGCGGCAGCTGGCCCATGGTGCCGATCACCTCCGGGTGGCCGGCGTGGCCGATCAGCACGATCTCGCGGCCCGCGGCGTAGTGCCGCTCGGCCTCGACGTGCACCTTCGAGACCAGCGGGCAGGTGGCGTCCAGGAAGAACAGCTCGCGGCGTTTCGCCTCGGCCGGCACCGCCTTCGGCACGCCGTGGGCGGAGAACACCACCGGCCGGTCGTCGGGGCACTGGTCGAGGTCGGTGACGAACACCGCGCCCATGGCCTTCAGCCGTTCCACCACATGGCGGTTGTGCACGATCTCGTGGCGCACGTAGACCGGAGGCCCGTACTTCTCCAGCGCGCGCTCGACGATCTGGATGGCGCGGTCGACGCCGGCGCAGAAGCCGCGCGGGGTGGCGAGCAGGACCTGAATCGGGCGGCGGGAAGGGAAGGGCGCGTTCATCGGGCGCGAACTTAAGGCGCGCGGCGCTCCGGCGCCAGCGACCGTTCGGTTCATTGCGGCCCCGTCGTTTAACCTCTATCAATCCTCCACAAGTCGCACCTTCATCGGCGGAACCCCTTCATGCGTCGCTTCCTGCTCGCGCTCAGCGCCTTGGCTATCGCCTCGTCCGTAGCGGTCCCGACCGACGTCCTGGCGCAGCAGCGCGGGAAGAAGGAGGACGCCAAGCCCTCCGAGAAGGAAAAGAAGAAGAAGGAGTGGGAGATCACCCAGCGGCCGCTGAAAGACCGGCCGAACGCGGGTCCCTGCCCCTATGTGAAGGTGCTGTACGACGCGGCCCGCTACATCGAGTTCGACGGCAAGGAAGCCTCCTCGGCGGTCGGCTTCTCGGGCGAGGTCGAGGGCGTGAAGGCCAAGTGCGAGTACCGCGAGAGCGACCCGATCAAGGTTCAGATGGACCTGCTGTTCGCGCTCGGCCGCGGGCCCAAGGCCGACGGCCAGCAGAAGACCTACCGCTACTGGGTGGCGGTCACCGACCGTAACCGCTCGGTGCTGGCCAAGCAGTACTTCGACCTGCCGGTCACCTTCCAGCCGGGCACGGACCGCATGTACGTGAACGACGACGTCACCGGCATCGTCATTCCGCGCCTCGACCAGGCCACCAGCGGCGCCAACTTCGAGATCCTGGTGGGGCTGGACGTGACGCCGGAGATGGCCGCGTTCAACCGCGCCGGCAAACGCTTCCGCATCAATGCGGGCCAGACCCAGAGCGCCCAGACTCAAGGCGCCCCCGCGCAGGGCCAGACGCAGCAGTAAATGTCCGACCTCAAGTCCGTCCTCAGCGAAGCGGCGGCCGCCGCCTTCGCCGCCGAAGGTTTGGCCGGTGAATTCGGCCGGGTGACCGTGTCCGACCGCCCGGACCTCGCCGACTTCCAGTGCAACGGCGCCCTGGCCGCCGCCAAGGCCGCCAAGGCCAATCCGCGCGAGATCGCCGGCCGCATCGTCGAGCGCCTGAAGGACGACGCGCGCCTGCAGTCGATCGAAATCGCCGGGCCGGGCTTCATCAACTTCCGGGTCACCGACGCGGCCCTGACCGAGCGCGCCGCCGAGATCGCCGGCGACGTGCGCGCGGGCGCGGGCAAGGTCTCCCAGCCGCGCCGCGTGGTCGTCGACTACGGCGGCCCGAACGTGGCCAAGCCGATGCACGTCGGCCACCTGCGCTCTTCGATCATCGGCGAGTCGCTGAAGCGCCTGTACCGTTTCCGCGGCGACCAGGTCTGGGGCGACGCCCACTTCGGCGACTGGGGCTTCCAGATGGGGCTCTTGATCGTCGCCCTCGGCGACGAGGGCCGCGCCGCCGAGTTCATGGCCGAGGGCCCGGGGCCGTTCCCGGCCGAGAGCCCGGTCACCCTCGAGGACCTCGAGCGGCTCTACCCGTCCGCCGCCGCCAAGGCCAAGGAAGACGTCGCGTTCCGCGACCGCGCGCGCAAGGCCACCGCCGAGCTGCAGGGCGGCCGCGCCGGCTACCGCGCGCTGTGGAAGCACTTCCACGACGTGTCCATGGCCGCGCTGAAGCGCGACTTCGGCGCGCTCGACGTCTGGTTCGATCTCTGGAAGGGCGAGAGCGACGCCGATCCGCTGATCCCGGAAATGGTCGAGGACCTGAAGGCCAAGGGCCTGCTGGTCGAGGACCGGGGCGCCCAGGTCGTGCACGTCGCCCGTCCGGGGGAGACGAAAAAGAAGAAGCTGCCGGACGGCACGGTCGTCGTGGTCCCCAGCCCGGACCCGCTGCTGGTGGTCTCGTCGGAAGGCTCGGCCATGTACGGCACGACCGACCTGGCCACCATTCTCGACCGTCGCCGGTCCGAGGAGGCGGAGCTGATCCTCTACGTGGTGGACCAGCGCCAGGCCGACCACTTCGAGCAGGTGTTCCGCGCCGCTTACCTGGCCGGCTACGCCGCCGAGGGCGCGCTGGAGCATCTCGGCTTCGGCACCATGAACGGGCCCGACGGCACGCCGTTCAAGACCCGCGCCGGCGGCGTGCTGAAGCTGAACGACCTGATCGAGATGACCCGCGAGAAGGCCCGCGCCCGCCTGCATGAGGCCGGTCTGGGCGAAGCGCTGGACGAAGCCGAATTCGAGGACACCGCCCACAAGGTGGCCGTCTCGGCCCTCAAGTTCTCCGACCTGTCGAACTTCCGCGGCACCTCCTACGTCTTCGACCTCGACCGCTTCACCAGCTTCGAGGGCAAGACCGGGCCGTACCTGCTGTACCAGGCCGTCCGCATCAAATCGCTGCTGCGCAAGGCGGCGGCCGAGGGCGCGGCGGCCGGTCCGATCGCGATCGTCGAGCCGGCCGAGCGCGACCTGGCCCTGACGCTCGACGCCTTCGAACAGGCCCTGGTCGACGCCTACGACAAGCGCGCGCCGAACTACATCGCCGAGCACGCCTACCGGCTGGCCCAGAGCTTCTCGAAGTTCTACGCCGCCTGCCCGGTGCTGGCCGCGCCCGACGTCGCCACCCGCGGCTCGCGCCTGCGGATGGTCGAGGCGACGCTGCAGCAGCTGGAAGTGGCGATGTCGCTGCTGGGCATCGAGACGCCCGAGCGGATGTGATCCGGAGCCGGCGCTGTAGCGCCGGCGACACGGACTCTTCCAGCTGGACCGGCTTATGGTGAGCGGCGAGGTAACGTCGTTCGTCCATGCCGCCCCGTCAGGCTCGTCAGCGCGAAGTTCCGGTCGTCCGCACGGACGGCTTCCACCTGCCGGTGTTCCGGCGGCGGGCGGCGCTGTATGTCGACGGCTTCAACCTCTACCACGCCATCGACGAGCTGAAGCGGCCCTACCTGAAGTGGCTGGACCTGAAGGCTCTGGCCCGGGTGATCGCGCCGCGCTCGGAGGTGGTGCGCAAGGTCACCTGGTGCACCGCTTTCCGCCCGGCCTCGCGCAGCAAGCTGGTGCGCCATCAGCTCTACCTGGCGGCGCTGGAGGCCCAGGGCGTGATCTGCCGCACCGGCCACTTCGTGGTCCACGCCGACGGCTGCAACGCCTGCGGGCACATGTGGCAGGTGGCGACCGAGAAGCAGGGCGACGTGAACCTGGCCCTGTCGGTGCTGGACGACGCGCACGAGAACCGCTTCGATGTCTGCTACCTGATGACCACCGACGGCGACCACGCCGCCACCGCCCGCTGGCTGAAGCAGCGGTTTCCGCAGAAGAAGCTGGTCTCGGTGGCTCCGCCCGGGCGCGGCCATAACCGCCACGTCCTGACCTGGGCCGACGCGCAGGTCAGCCTGACGCCCGAGCACCTGGAGCAGGCGCTGCTGCCGGAGATGCTGAACAGCCGCGAGGGCGTCATCCAGCGTCCGGCCAGCTATCTCCCGCCGGGCGTGCCGCGGGTGAAGCGGCATTTGACCCTGGTCAGCTCCCAAAGCTGAAACCCGCTCGGTGCCGGGGAGTTCTGCCCCCGTGGCCCGCAAGTCCAAGTATCAGACGCTCGCCGACCATCTGGCGGCCTTCGAAGGCTTCGAATGGCGTGCGACCTTCGCCGAAGTCGAGCAGGTCATGGGCGCCGCCCTGCCGAAGGGGGCGCGCGCGCGCGAGGACTGGTGGGAGGCGGCCGACACCCGCCAGTCGCAGGCCTGGCTGCCGGTCGGTTGGGAGGTGGTGCGCGCCGACGTCGAGGACCGCACCGTCACCTTCCGTCGCCGCCCGGTCGACGCCGCCCCGGAGACGCCCGAGAAGGACGTCGCGCCGTGGATCCCGATCACCGCCTGGGCCGTGCTGGGCGGGCTGCTGCTGACGCTGGGCGCGGTCGCGGCGCGAAAGCGCAGCCGTAAGTCCGGGATGAGGAACCAAGATCCTGCTCGAACGTTCGCGCGTCAGCGTGCGTTGTAAATTCGGCGGCGCGCGCCATCTTGGACTTTCGAGGAGAGGAGCGCGCGATGACGATCGACCTCTATGGTGGTGGCCGAGCCGTCGATGATCGCGCGCTGGACCTCGTCCGCCTGGGGACCTCCCTGCAGGAAGAGGCCAAGACCCTGACGGCCGACGTGAACGCGTCCTACCGCCTGGTGCACGAAGTGCTGAGCGAGGCCATGATCGGCCATCCGGCCCGCCCGGCCGACATCGGCGTCCTGCGCCGCAACCTGCGCGCCAAGCTGAGGGTCATGCGCCCGGACCTGGACGACGACTTCGACTGAGGCGCCCGCTGGTGAACAGTTGAGGGCTAAAGCTTCGCCGACCTAGCGTAGCGGCGCAGATCGGTCCTATGGTTCCGGCGATTTCGGCCGGAGACCTCATGCACCTCGCCCGTTTCCCGCGGCGGCGTTACACGCCGCACCCAACCCCGATCGAGCACCTCAAGCACCTGAGCCGTGAGCTCGGCGGTCCGGAGATCTGGGTCAAGCGCGACGACCTGCTGGGCCTGGCCGCGGGCGGCAACAAGACCCGCAAGCTGGAGTTCCTGGTCGCCGACGCCCTGGCCAAGGGCGCCGACACCCTGATCACCGTTGGCGCAGTGCAGTCCAATCACTGCCGCCTGACCCTGGCGGCCGCGGTGAAGGAAGGGCTGAAGTGCCGCCTGGTGCTCGAACAGCGGGTGCCGGGCAGCTACGACCCCAAGGCCTCGGGCAACAACTTCCTGTTCGACCTGCTGGGCGTGGACGGGATCACCGTCGTCGAGGGCGGGAGCGATCTCGCCGCCGCCATGAACGCGGTGGCCGACGACGTCCGCGCGGCCGGCGGCACGCCCTACGTCATTCCGGGCGGCGGGTCGAACGCGTTGGGCGCGCTGGGCTACGTCGCCTGCGCCGAGGAGATCCTGGCCCAGACCTTCGACATGGGCCTGCCGATGGACCAGGTGGTCTGCGCCAGCGGCAGCGCCGGCACCCACGCCGGTCTGCTCACCGGCCTCGTCGGCGCCTCCAGCGGCCTGCCGCTGACCGGGATCAACGTGCGGCGCACCCGTGAGGAGCAGGAGCCGAACGTGCACAAGCTGGCGACGGAGACCGCGGCCCTGCTGGGCATCGCCGCGCCGGCGCGCGAGGCGGTGGTCGCGCTGGGCGACTGGGTCGGCGGCGGCTACTCGATCCCGACGCCCGAGATGATCGAGGCGGTGCGCATGCTGGCCAGCCTGGAAGGCGTGCTGCTGGACCCGGTCTACACCGGCAAGGCCATGGCCGGCCTGATCGGCCTGATCCGGCGCGGCCACTTCAAGAAGGGCGAGCGGGTGCTGTTCCTGCATACCGGCGGCGCGCCGGCGCTCTACGCCTACCAGCCGGTGCTGCAGGGCGCGTGAGCGTGACCGTTCGTAAGACCGTCGGCGTGCTGGGCGGCTTCGGCCCGGCCGCCACGGTCGACTTCTTCGACCGGGTGCTGAAGGCGACGCCGGCCAGCCGGGATCAGGACCACCTGCGCCTGATCATCGACAACAACCCGTTGGCGCCCGACCGCAACTCCGCGATCGCCGGGACCGGCCCCTCGCCGGGGCCGGCGCTGGCGGTCATGGCCCAGGGGCTGGAGCGGGCCGGGGCGGATTTCCTGGTCATGCCCTGCAACACCGCCCACGCCTTCCAGGCCGAGATCGAGGCGGCGACGCGGCTGCCCTTCGTCAGCCTGATCGCGGAGACGGTGAAGGCCGCGCGCGCCGAGCGTCCGGACGCGCGTCGCGTCGGCGTGCTGGCCACCTCCGGCTGCCTGACCGCGGGCCTCTATCCGAAGGCCTTCGCCGCCGAGGGCGTGGACACGGTCGTGCCCGAGGGCGAGCTGCTCGAGCGGTTCATGACGCTGATCTACGCGATCAAGGCGGGCGACACCGGCCCGGCCGCGCGTGCGGAGATGGCGGCGATCGGCCAGGCTCTGGTCGACCAGGGGGCCGAGGCGCTGATCGCCGGCTGCACCGAGGTGCCGCTGGTGCTGGGCGCTGGGGATGCGGCCGTCCCATTGATCAGTTCCACCGACGT
Organism: Caulobacter sp. 17J80-11; assembly: GCF_014349105.1. Classification (GTDB taxonomy): domain Bacteria; phylum Pseudomonadota; class Alphaproteobacteria; order Caulobacterales; family Caulobacteraceae; genus 17J80-11. The sequence continues at coordinate 27,092 of NZ_JACSJI010000016.1, forward strand.
GCTGGTGGCCCGCACCGTCGCCTACGCGCTGGGCGAGCCGCTGCCGGAACGGTGAACCGTTCTTCTCCTCCCCCGCGGCTTCGCCGCAGGGGAGGAGAGGGGGTCACGCCTTCTCGACGAAGGTGTCGATCACCTTCTTCTCGCCGGCCTTGTCGAAGGCGACGGTGAGCTTGTTGCCCTCGACCGCGCGGACCGCGCCGTAGCCGAACTTCTGGTGGAAGACCCGGTCGCCGCGCTTGTAGCCGTTGCCGGCCGACGGCTCGGACACGGCCACCAGCTTGGCCTGGCCTTCGATCACCGGCTTGCGCGCCGACCCGCCGGTGAAGCTCGCGCCGCGCTCCTGGGCGCGGCGCCAACCCGGCGAGTCGTACGAGGACGAGCCGAAGGACGGGGCCTGGTCCCAGCGGCTGGCGGCCTGCTGCATGCCCGGGCCGCCGCCGTAGTAACCGGTCTCGCTCTTGGCCTCGACGTGGTCGATCGGCAGCTCGTCGACGAACCGCGAGGGCAGCTGGGTGGTCCAGCGGCCGTAGACCTGGCGGTTGGCGACGAAGGAGATGCGCGCCTCTTCCTTGGCGCGGGTGACGCCGACATAGGCCAGGCGGCGCTCTTCCTCCAGGCCCTTCTCGCCCTTCTCGTCGATCGAGCGCTGGGACGGGAACACGCCTTCCTCCCAGCCGGGGAGGAAGACCAGCGGGAACTCCAGCCCCTTGGCGGCGTGCAGGGTCATGATCTGCACCTGGTCGTCGCCGCGGTCGGCGCGCTCCAGGTCCATGACCAGCGACACGTGTTCCAGGTAGGCGCCCAGCGTGTCGAAGGCCTGCATGGCCTGGACCAGCTCCTTCAGGTTGTCGAGGCGGGTCTGGCCGGTGGCGCGGTCCTGGCGCCACATGTCGGTGTAGCCGCTCTCTTCGAGCACGGTCTCGGCCAGCTCGTAGTGCGGCTTGTGCGCGGCCAAGGCGCGCCAGCGGTCGAGGTCGCGGATGAAGTTTCCGAGCGCCGTGCGGGTGCGGGCCGGCAGCTCGTCCGAGCCCAGCAGGTCGCGGCTGGCGCGCATGGCCGACACCCCGGCCAACCGGGCCATGGACAGGATCTTCTGCACGCTGGCCTCGCCCACGCCGCGCTTGGGCGTGTTGACGATGCGCTCGAACGCCAGGTCGTCGTCCTCGGACTGGATCAGCCGCAGGTAGGCGTGGGCGTCGCGGATTTCCGCCCGCTCGAAGAAGCGCGGGCCGCCGACCACCGTGTAGGGGATCTGCAGCATCAGGAACCGCTCTTCGAAGGCGCGCATCTGGAAGGAGGCGCGCACCAGGACGGCGATGTCCTTGTACTTGCGGCCCTTGCGCCGGGCGGTTTCGATCTCGTCGGCGATCAGCCGGCTCTCGGCCTCGCCGTCCCAGACGCCGCGCACGGCGACCTTCTCGCCGCCCGTGGCCTCGGTCCACAGGGTCTTGCCGAGCCGGCCCTTGTTGGCGCGGATCAGGCCCGAGGCCGCGCCCAGGATGTGCGAGGTCGAGCGGTAGTTGCGTTCCAGGCGCACGACCTCGGCGCCGGGAAAGTCGCGCTCGAAGCGCAGGATGTTGTCCACCTCCGCGCCGCGCCAGCCGTAGATCGACTGGTCGTCGTCGCCGACGCAGCAGACGTTCTTGTGCGCCGAGGCCAGCAGCCGCAGCCACAGATACTGGGCCACGTTGGTGTCCTGGTACTCGTCGACCAGCACGTAGCGGAAGCGCCGGTGGAATTCGGCCAGCACGTCCGGGTGCTGGACGAAGATCGTCAGGTTGTGCAGCAGCAGGTCGCCGAAGTCGCAGGCGTTCAGCACCCGCAATCGGTCCTGGTAGAGGGCGTAGAGCTTCTGCGCCTTGCCGTTGGCGAACTCGTTCTCCGTGCCCGGCAGCTTCTCGGGCGTCCAGCCGCGGTTCTTCCAGTGGTCGACCAGGCCCGCGAAGGCGCGCGGGGTGAAGCGCTTGGAGTCGATGTTTTCGGCCTCGAGCAATTGCTTGATCAGCCGCTCCTGGTCGTCGGTGTCCAGGATGGTGAAGTTCGAGCGCAGGCCGACCAGCTCGGCGTGCCGGCGCAGGATCTGCGCGGCGATGGCGTGGAAGGTGCCCAGCCACCGCAGGCCTTCCGCGTCCGGACCGATGATGTGGGTGATCCGCTCACGCATCTCGCGGGCGGCCTTGTTCGTAAAGGTGACCGCCAGCAGTTCCCACGGCTTGGCCTTGCCGGTGGCCAGGATGTGCGCCAGCCGGGTGGTCAGCACCCGCGTCTTGCCGGTGCCCGCGCCGGCCAGCACCAGCACCGGGCCTTCGGTCGCGAGCACGGCCTGGCGCTGCTCGGGGTTCAGACCCTCGAGGTAGGGCGGGGGCGGCGGCGCCGCGCGGGCCAGGTCGGAAATGCGGGGGCTGGGGTAATCGGTCATCGAGTCGCGAACATTCGAAATTCGGGCGGAACATAAGGTGCACGCGCGCCCGCGTGAACCCGCTGCGACCGAGGGGACGCGGAACCTGCCCCCGCGCCCCCCGTTCCGTTCCGTAAGGAGGAACCATGGCGGCTCGCATGCCATCCAACGCGCCGTGGATTGCTTTGCTGGTCGGGGCCCTTTTGGTGGCCCTGGCGCTGATCGGCTGGACCGCCTGGTCCGCTTCGCGGCTGGCCCAGGCCGCACGCGACGTGAAGATCGACGTCGACGTGCCCAAGCCGAGAATTCCCGACGTGCCGACGCCTGATCCTCAGCCCTCGGCGACCTCGCCCGGGGCGGAGGCGGCCACGGCGCCGCCGGCCTGAATCCAGGCCAGGGCGCTCACCCGGCAGGCCGAGGCCAGCGGACGTCGCCCGCGGCCGGCGTCCAGCGCCAGGATCAGGCCGGCGAGGCTGAGGCCGCGCGCCTGCGCCATGTCCTCCAGCACGGCCCAGAATTCGGGCTCCAGCGCCAGGGAGGTGGCATGACCGGCCAGGCTGACGGACCGCTTCTTGAGGTTGACCATGGACACTTGCCGGAAAGGGGAACGACGTTCACCTTACAGGCGTCCGTGAGATCCGCCATGACCTCAGCCCTGACGACCGCCGCCGAACCCGCCGTTTTCGAGAAACCCGTCCTCGAAAAGTACGACCGCCGGCTGCAGCCGCTGCGTGCGGCGCGCGCCTTCAGGCAACTGATGGCCGACAAGGAAGACACCACCCAGGTCTTCGTGATCATGGAAGCCCTGACCGGGCGCTCGACCACCAAGGGCTACGCCCGCCTGCTGGCCTCGCCGGGCGGCGGCCGCATCGCCTACGCCCAGGAGGAGCTGTCGCAGCGCTTCTCCGACCGCGACTGGCTGAAGAGCTTCGCGCCGGGCACGGTGGGCGCCGCCTACCGCGACTTCATGTGGAGCGAGAACCTCTCGGCCGAGGGCCTGGCCATGGAGAGCCGCAAGGTCGAGGCCCACATCGACGATCCGCACGTCTACGCCTGGTATTCGCGCCGGCTGCGCGACATCCATGACGTCTGGCACGTGCTGACCGGCTACGGCCGCGACGCCCTGGGCGAGGCCTGCGTGGTCAGCTTCTCCTACGGCCAGACCCAGAGCCTGGGTTTCGCCTTCATCGGCCTGGGCGCGGCCCAGGAGATCCATCGCGAGAACAGCGCCGTGCCGGCCCGTCGCGCGGTCCTGGAGGCCTGGCGCAATGGCCGCCGGGCGGCCTGGCTGCCCGCGGTGAACTACGCCGAACTGTTCGCCGAGCCGCTGGAGGACGCCCGCCGGCGGCTGAACATCCGCACCCCGACGACCTACGCCTCGGTCGCCAAGGACGTCCGCGACGCCCTGAAGCTGAGGGCTGCGTAAAGGAGGAACCGATGATCGCGCGCTTCTGGCACGGCCGGGTCCCTCAGGAGAAGGCGGACCGGTACGCCGAGTACATGCGCGCGGTCGTGCTTCCGGACTATCGCGGCGTGCCGGGCAACCGCGGAGCCTGGTGCATGCGCCGCGACGACGGTGAGATCGTCCACTTTGAGCTGCTGAGCTTCTGGGACGACGTGGAAGCGGTGAAGCTGTTCGCCGGCGAGGACCACGAGATCGCCCGCTACTACGACTTCGACGACCTGTACCTGATCGAGAAGGAAGCGCACGTGCTGCACTACGAGGTGTGCGCCGGCACCGGCGTCTGAGCCTCGGTCAGCGGGCGGCCTGCAGCACGATCTCGACGTCGCTGGGCGCGCCCTGGGTCAGGACGGCGTGGCGCGTCGTGGTCGTGAAGCGCAGCGCGCCCTCCGGATCGTGGATCTCGGCGCGGACGGCGTAGGTGTGGTTGGGTTCGATCCAGCCCGGCTCGTACTTCAAGCGGAACGAATAGGGCGGGGCTGTCGGGCCGATCACCCGGGTCTGCTCGGCCAGGGTCTTGGCCGGCGCGTCGGCCAGGCTGACGTCCTCCAGCCGCACCGTCAGGGTCGAGGTCGGCGGCAGCAGGATCCGCTCGCGGTAGGTCACCGTTCCGGTCACCGCGGACGCCGTGGCGGGCGCGGGCTTCTCCGGCGACGCGCAGGCGGCCAGCAGGAAAGCGCACAAGGCGGGGAGAGCGGAGCGGCGCATACGGACCTCCGGCGCGGGCTTCGCCGCAGCAATCGCCGCGGCCGATGAAACGTTCCGGCGCAAGATGTGACAGGACGCTTCCGGCGAAGCCGTGTTAGGCGGGGGCGCCTCCGCTCCTCCCGTTCGGGCGTCCGACCTTGACCGATCTCGCCGTATCCCGGCCGTCGCCCGCGACGGTCGCCGTCCTCTCCGTCGCGGCCTGCAGCGTGATCTGGGGCACCACCTGGTACGCCATCACCCTGCAGCTGGGCGTGGTGCCGACGGTCGCCTCGATCACCTATCGCTTCGGCCTGGCGGCGCTGATCCTGTTCGCGATCTGCCTGATCACGCGCAAGCCGGCGGGCCTGACCAAGGCCCAGCACGTGGCGGCGTTCGGGCAGGGCCTGTTCACCTTCGCGGTCGACTACGCCTTCGTCTATTTCGCCGAGGAGCGGGTCGCTTCGGCCGTGGTGGCGGTGATCTTCGCGGGCCTGGCCTTCCTGAACCTGGTGCTGTTCCGCCTGTTCGCCGGCCAGAAGGCCCCGAAGGCGGCCTGGGCCGGGGCGGCGCTGGGCATGGCCGGCGTGGGGGTGCTGTCGGCGGCGGAGCTGTTCAAGGCCGAGCTGGACCCGCGCGCCATCGCCGGCGTCGGCTGCGCGGTGCTGGCGGTGATCGGCGCCGGCGTCGGCAATCTGTTCGCCTGGCGCGGCCAGAAGGCCGGCGCGCCGGTGCTGCAGGCCACCGCCTGGGCCATGGCCTACGGCACGGGCCTGCTGTTCCTCTACGGCCTGGTCACCGGGGTGCAGTGGACCTTCAGCTTCACTCCGTCCTACGTGCTGTCGCTGCTGCACCTGGCGGTGTTCGGCTCGGTGGTCGCCTTCCTGATCTACTTCTCGCTGGCCCGCAGCAGCGGCTACGCCCTGGCCTCCTACGTCTCGGCCCTGACCCCGCCCGTGGCCATGCTGATGTCGGTGGCCTTCGAGCACGCCAGCTTCGGCCTGGGCGCGCTGGGCGGCCTGGTCCTGGTGCTGGGCGGTCAGGTGCTGCTGATCAAGGGGAAAGAGGCGTAGCCCTCATCCTGGGCTTGTCGAAGGACGACGCCGCGTCCGGCTACGCCTTGGTCCACACCGCCAGCACGTTGCCGGCCGGGTCGGTGAAGTGGAAGCGCCGCCCGCCGGGGAAGCTGAAGATCGGCTTGATCACCGTGCCGCCGGCCGCCTCGACCGCCGCCAGCATGCCCTCCAGGTCGTCGGCGTAGAGCACGACCAGCGGCCCGCTCAGCTCCTGGCCGTCGATGTCGAAGCCGCCGTCCACGCCGGCCTGGGCGGCGTCGAAGGCGGCGTAGGCCGGACCGTAGTCGACGAATTCCCAGCCGAAGGTCTCGCCGTAGAAGGCCTTCATCGCCGCCATGTCCCGGCCGGGCAGCTCCACGTAGTCGATCGTCCGGTCCTTAGACATGTCGGCGCTCCCTCTTGTTGCTGTTTTGTTCCAATTCCGGCTGCGCGTCAATTCACGCCCACGGCCGAACCGGCGTGCAGCCAGGATTCGGCGCGAACCCGTATCGGCCACGGCACGCGTAGGCTGTCGGCGGCGCCCCAGTGGCTTCAAACAGCGCCCAACCCTCCGAAAGGTTCGCCCAGAACGCAGCCGAGCGGTCGCTTCGGTGGCGCGCGAGGTTTTCCGGCGTCATGGCGAAGGGGAATACGTGAACCGGCACGCCGGCCTGGCCCTCGCGCAAGGCGGCCTCCACCAGTCCGTAGATCTCCTCGACCTGACCGTCGGTCATCGCAAAGCAGCCGGCCGAAGCGCAGGCGCCGTGGACCATCAACGCCGATCCGGTGCGGCCCTGGCCGGCGTCGTAAGCGTTGGGAAAGCCCAGGTTGAAAGCCAGATGGTAGGCGCTGTGCGGGTTCAGTTGTTTCGGGCCGACGAGATAAAAGCCCTCCGGCGCCTGGCCGTCGCCTTCCTTCAGCTTCGGTCCGAGCCCGCCGGATCGGGCGCAGATGCGATAGCTCTCAAACTGTCGCCACCCGTCCGCGCGGCGCATCCAGAGCTCAAGCCGTCCTTCTTGCTTCAGGATGCGCAGGAACACCGGCTGCCCCCGACGGAAGCCCCCGGCCGCCAGCCGCTCCGGAAGCGGTTTGCGGGCCGCATGCTCGCGCGAGATCGCGCGTTCTCGAAGCGTTGTCGGCGCGAGCATGGTCACCGCGCCGGCGGCGGCTAATCCGGCCACGAGCGACCCGACGGTCAGCCAGCGCGCCTTCATGCGATGGTCCAAACGCCGGTGCGCTTCACCTCTTGGTCCTCCAACTCGCGCGTGGTCGGCACCTGATACTCGGCCAGTCGCCTCAGCCCCTCCTTGGGGAAGTAGCTGCGGCCGGGATCGCCGATCAGCACCTGGACGCCCCGGGCGTGGGCCTCGTGCAGCCAAGCCAGCACGCGCTCGGTCATCGGCTTTTCGTAGCAGACGTCGCCGGCGCAGATCAGGTCGACCGCAGGCGCGGGACGGTCCAGCAGGTTCTCGGCCGTGAAGGTCATCTCGACGCCGTTGGCGGCGGCGTTGACCCGCACCGCCGCGGCGCAGAAGTCGTCGATGTCGGCCCCCAGCGCCGAGGCGGCTCCGGCCTTCAGGGCGGCGATGGCGACCATCCCCGAGCCGGTGGCGAAATCCAGCACCCGCTTGCCGGCGACCTGTTCGGGGTGGTCCAGCAGCCATCGCGCCAGCGCCTGCCCGCCGGCCCAGGCGAAGGCCCAGAACGGCGGCGGCAGGCCCATCTCGCCCAGCTCTTCCTCCGTCAGCCGCCAGATCGGGGTGATCTCGTCGGCCAGGTGCAGCTGCAGCTCCGGCGCGTGCGGCGGCTGCTGCAGCCGGGTGTGGCTGCGAATGAAGGCGAGGCGGTCGTGGATGGTCATCGGGGGCCGGTCTAGGGCGCCGGTGCGGCGGGCCCAAGGCGGAAAGCGTCGCAGTCTCGCGCACCGGTGGTTTTCCCGCCAGTATGCGCGTCCGCCGGGAGGGAAAGCATGTTCGACAAGTCTTGGATCCGCCGCGCCGCCCTGGTGCTGGCCGGACCGGCGGCCGCCTTCGCCCTGTCGGCCGGCGCGATCGTCGCCGACGGCCTGACCGACGACGTCCGGCGCAGCGACGTGGCGGTGGTGTTGGGCGCCAAGGTCTATCCCAGCGGCCGCCCGGCCCCGAACCTGGCCGCGCGCCTGAACAAGGCGGTCGAGCTGCATCGCTCCGGCTTGGTACGGGCGGTGATTGTCAGCGGCGGCTTCGGCAAGGAGGGCCACGACGAGGCGACCGTGATGCGGCGCTACCTGATCGCCCACGGCGTGCCGACGGACGCGATCCTGGTCGACCACGCCGGGGTGAACACCATGGCCACCGCGCGCAACGCGGCGACGATCATGCGCGCGCACGGCTTCCACAGCGCCGTGATCGTCACCGAGTACTTCCACGTCTCGCGCACGCGGCTGGCGTTCGAGAAGCAGGGGCTGGCCGGGGCCTCGACGGTGCACGCCGACTGGTTCGACGTCCGCAATCTCTATTCCGTGCCCCGCGAGGTGGTGGGCTACGCGGCCTACTTGGTCCGCTAGACCGGCTTCCCCGAGGCCGCCTTCAGCACCGCCATATACCCCGGCGCGGTCTCCATGCGCGGCCACACGCCCTTGGCGCCCAGCAGCCGGTGGGCCTTGGGCAGGCTCCAGCAGGGCAGGTACATGAACATGTGGTGCTCGCAGTGGAAGTTGACCCAGTAGGGCGCGATCAGGGCGCGCTCGACCAGGTTGGCGCGGGTGGTGCGAGCGTGGCGCAGAGGGTCGTCCAGGGCCGGCGTGCAGGCGTGCTCGGCGATGTTGCGCAGCCGGGTGACCATCGGGAACCAGGTCGCCATCGGCAGCAGCCACAGGACGAAGTACGCCCACCAGAGCCCCGCCAGGCCCAGCGCCAGCACCAGGACGCCGTTGACCAGGAAGAAGGGCGCGACCGACCGGGCGGTGACCTGCGCCGCCTCGAGCGTGTTCGGGTCTCGGCGGCCCGCGCGCAGCAGGGGGACGATCCGCTGTTTGAAATAGGTCTGACCGGTCAGGTCGCGCACGATCTTGCGACGCAGGGAGGCGCGGGTGACCGGGAAGGGAGCGGACAGCGGCAGGTCGGGATCCTCGGCCTGCTGGGCGTACTTGTGGTGGCTGAGATGATAGGGTCGGTAGCTCGCCAGGCTGGCCCCGATCGGCACGGCGCACAGCCAGTGGCCGAGGAAGTCGTTTACGCGCGCGTTCGGATGCAGGCCGCCGTGGGCCGCCTCGTGCATCAGGATCGCCAGGCCCAGCTGGCGGGTGCCGACGATCATCACCGCAAGCGGGATCAGCACCGGCCAGACCACGGCGGCGGCGACCGCCAGCCCGATCACGCCCCAGGCGTGGGCGACGAGCGCCAGGCCTTTCCACGAGGAGCGCCGGATCAGCGGCTCCCATTCTTCAGAGGTGAAGAAGTCCTTCGGTTGAACGCGGGCGGCGGCGGGCATGGTCGGCTCCTGAACGGCGATTACCGCACGGCCCGCGCCCGCTCGCAACGGCAGGGGGCAAAGCCCCTACCCAATCCGGGCCGTCAGCCGACGATCCGCTCCGCCAGGGCCGGCACCTGGTCGATGCGCTCCAGCTGGAAGTAGCGTGGGCTGTCCAACGGAGGCTCGGCCCGCTCCAGCTCCCAGGTGGTGTGGTAGGGGATGTAGGCGCCCCACGCCCCGACCTCGACGGCCGGCAGGATGTCGGACTTCATCGAATTGCCGACCATCATCGCCTTGTCAGCGCCGTCGCCGTGGCGGGCGAACAGGCGGGCGTAGGTGGCGGCGTCCTTCTCGCTGACGATCTCGACCGCGGCGAACAGCTCGCCCAGGCCCGATTGGGCCACCTTCTGCTCCTGGTGGAACAGGTCGCCCTTGGTGATCAGCACCAGCCGCCAGCGGTCGGCCAGGGCCTCCAGCGTCTGGCGCACGCCGGGCAGGGTCTCGACAGGATGGGCCAGCATGTCGCGCCCGGCGCGCAGGATGGCCTGGATCACCGAGGCCGGCGCGCGGCCCTCGGTCAGCTCCATGGCGGTCTCGATCATCGACAGGGTGAAGCCCTTCACCCCGTAGCCGTAGACCTTGAGGTTGCGCTTCTCGGTCTCCAGCAGGCGCGCGGCCAGCGTGTCCGGATCCGCCCATTCCGACAGCAGCTCGGTGAACCGTTCCTCGGTCAGGCGGAACAGGCTCTCGTTGTGCCAGAGGGTGTCGTCGGCGTCGAAGCCGATGGTGGTCAGCGTCATGGCGCGCGCTTTAGCCCGCCGCCGCAGCGCCGGGAAGCGCGTCAGCGCGCCTCGGCGGTCCGCAGCACCGGCGCGCCGGCGAACTCGTCGGCGTAGGCAGGCGCCAGGTAGGGCGCGAACACCTCGTAGGGGACGGTGACCTCGTAAGCGCCTTCCGCATAGGGCCCGATCGCGTAGGGCGGGAACAGGAAGATCAGCCCGCCGGCCTTGCCGGCCTGGTTGGAGGGGGCGAGCACGAAGGTCGACTCGCGCCACTTCGGGCAGGTCCACATCTCGCCGCCCAGCGGCGTGGCGCCGGGACGCTCGGTCTTGGCGCGCGTGACGGCGGCGCACAGGGCGGCGTCCAGGCGGCCGAAGTCGGCGTCCTTGCGCAACAGGGCGCCCGGCGCGACGCCGCGCTTCATCGCCTTGTCCCAGATCAACGCCCCATAGGCGGAGTTGGAGTGGGCGCCGCCGGCGTACTCGTATTCCTTCTTCTCCAGGCTGAGCAGCTTGGAGGTCTCGGCCGAGGTCGACCAGGCGACGCCGCGCGCGTAGGGCGGCCCGCTCACGCCCTCTTCGGCCATTTCGCTGCGCTCGGCCGCCGCGCCTTCGGCGAAGGCCTTCAGGTCCTTCACCCCCGCCGCGTAGAGCTGGGCGTGCAGGTCGGGCTGGGCCTTCAGCGCGGCGGGCAGGGTCAGTTCGACCTGGGCGTCCGGCGAGGTGGTCTTGTAGCTGAAGGGCGCCGCCGCCTCGGCCGGGGTCACCACCGCAGAGGCCACGCCGGGCTGGGCCGGGGCGGACGTCTCCGCCTTGTCTTCCTTGCGCTTGCACCCGCCGGCGGTCAGGACCAGGCCGACCGCAGCCAGGGCGGCCACGCGGGAAAACCGGACGAAGCTCATGCGCGCGCTCCTCATCCCTTGAAGGCCCCCGCCGCCAAGGCGGCGAACAATAGCAGGCCTGCGCCTCGATTCGACTTGAAAAGCTTCAGCGCCAACGCCGGGTCGTCGAGCTTCAAACGGCGCACCTGGTTGGACAGATGCATGGCGAACAGGGCGAAGGGCGGGAAAAACAGCGGGCCCAGCCTGGCCGGCAGCCAGACGCTCACGGCCAGCAGGGAGGCCAGCATGTAGAAGGCCAGGATGCCCTGCGGGGCGGCGCGGCCCAGACGGCGGGCGGTCGACTTCACGCCGACCAGCGCGTCGTCCTCGATGTCCTGCAGGGCGTAGATGGTGTCGTAGCCGAGCGTCCAGAAAATGCCCGAGGCGTACAGCAGCAGGGCCGGCAGGGTGAGCTCGCCGGTCATGGCCGCGTAGCCCATCAGCGCGCCCCAGTTGAAGGTCAGGCCCAGCCACGCCTGCGGCCACCAGGTGATCCGCTTCATGAACGGATAGCCGGCGACCAGCAGCAGCGAGCCGACGCCCAGCGCGATGGTGAAGGGGTTGAGCGCCAGCAGGATCAGCAGGCTGAGCAGGCAGCAGCCGGCCACGAAGGCCCAGGCCTGCTTGACGCTGATGCGGCCCGACGGGATCGGACGGTCGGCCGTGCGGGCGACCTTGGCGTCGAAGTCGCGGTCGACGATGTCGTTGTAGGCGCAGCCGGCGGCGCGCATCAGCGCCGCGCCGACGGCGAAGGCCAGCATCAGCGGAAGCCAGGCGCGCCAGTCCATGATCCGGCCGTGCTCGGCCGCGGCCAGGGCGATGCCCTGCCAGCCCGGCAGCATGAGCAGCCAGATGCCGATCGGCCGGTCGAACCGGCCGAGCTTCAGCCAGGGCTTCAGGCGCTCAGGCGCGTGGCGGTCGACCCAGTTGGCCGGGCGTGCGTCGGGCAGGACGGTGTCGGTCATCACGCGGCGTGACTAGCACGGCCGAAGGACGCGCGGGAGGCGGCTGGACGCGTCAGAGGTCGCCCTTGGAGACCTTGTCGGCGAAGCGGTCGAAGGCGGTCTGGGCGGTGGACCAGACGCCGGCGCCGACGACGTCGGCGAGGTTGCGGTCGTACCACTTGTAGGCCACCGGCGTGCTGCTGCCGTCGGCGTGGACCAGGCGGCCCTGGATCTCGGCGCCGCCGATGCTGAGGCTGGCCATCGACAGGCCCGGCTTGTCCTTCAGCTGCTCCAGGGTCGGCCGGTTGGGGACGGCGTCGACCAGCACCAGTTCCAGCCGGTCCGCGCCGGTGTCCGCGGCGCCCGAGAGCCGCCCCTTGCGGGCCAGGGCCTTCTCGACGTCGGCTTCCAGATCGGCGGCCAGGCCTTCGATCTCCTTGGCGCCGTATTCGTCGGCCTTCTCGCGCAGCTCGGGGCTGACCGAGACGGTGACGTCGGCCACGGCCGCGCGGTTCGGGTTCGACTGGGCGAAGGCGGGGGCAGCGGAGAAGATCAGGGCGGCGGCGAGGGCGAACTTACGCACGGGGAAGCTCATGGGACGCTCCGGTGAAGCTTGCCCATGAGAATTAGGTGTCGCGCGGAGCTTCGCCAGAGGCGAGCGTCAAAAATCGACAAACGCCAAGTGCGGCGAGGTAACCGCCTAGTACTCGCCCCGGGCCAGGCGATCGGCGAACTTGTCGAAGGCGTAGCCGGCGTCGGTCCAGGTGCCCGAGCCGTAAGAGAAGCGGATGTCGGTCTGGTACCACTTGTAGGCGACCGGCGTGGTCTTGCCGTCGGCGCCGATCAGGCGGCCTTCGATCGCCGCGCCTCCGGTGCCGATCCCGCGCCGGGTCATCCAGGGCGTGGCGGTCAGCTGCTGGTCGGTCGGGCGGTTCGGGACGGCGTCGACCAGCACCAGCTCCAGGCGACCGCCGCCGTGATCGGCCAGACGTCCGCCGCGCTTGAGCGCGCGTTCGACGTCGGTCTCCAGGTCGGCGGCCAGTTGCCTGACCTCGGCGACGCCGTACTCCTTTTCGGCCTTGGTCTGCAGCGCCGGGCCGATGGTGACGGTGACCTCGGAGATCGGCGGGCCGGCCGCCAGGACGGGGCCGGCGGTGAGGGCGAGGGCGAGGGCCAGCACGACGCTGCGCATGGAAGCCTCCGAAAGCGCGCACCCTGAGATGAGGGCGATCGGTTCCGCGGCTAGGGCCTGTCCCCGAAAAGTGATCAGCCGGGCAGGCGGACCAGGGCGCGCAGGCCGCCCATACTGCTGCGGTCCAGGGTGACGTCGCCGCCGTGGCTGCGGGCCACGTCGCGGGCGATGGCCAGGCCCAGGCCCACGCCCTTGACGTTCTGGTTGCGCGCCTCGTCCAGGCGCGAGAACGGCTTGAACGCTTCCTCGTAATTCTCGGGCTCGATGCCTGGGCCGTCGTCGTCGACGGCGAACTCCACGCCGCCGGAGGGCAGGGTGCGGGCTGCGACCCGGATCTTCTCGCCGTGGGCCGCGGCGTTCATCACCAGGTTGGACAGGGCGCGCCGGACGGCGTTGGGGCGCAGGGTGGCCTCCAGGCCGGGATCGGCCTCCACCTCGACACTCGCGCCGACCCGGCGCGCGCCTTCGGCCACGCCGTCGATCAGCTCGCGCACCGCCACGGTCTCGAGCATCTCGCCGCCCTCGCCGCGGGCGAAGGCGAGGTACTCGTCGATCATGTGCTCCATCTCGCCGAGGTCACGCTTCATGTCGTTCACCCGCCGCGACGGTTCGGCCAGGGCGAGCTCGAGCTTGAGGCGGGTGAGCGGGGTGCGCAGGTCGTGGCTGACCGAGGCGAGCAGGGCGGTGCGCTGTTCGAAATGGCGTTGGATGCGTTCGCGCATGTCCAGGAAGGCGTGCGCCGCCTGGCGCACCTCCTTGGCCCCGTGCGGCTTGAAGTCGGGGACCTCGGCCCCGCGGCCGAAAGCGTCGGCGGCCGAGGCCAGCCGCTCGATGGCGCGCACCTGATTGCGGATGAACAGGATGGCGACGGAGGTCAGCAGCACGGTCGCCCCGCCCAGCCACAGCAGGAAGATGTGGCCGCGGGTGGCCACCGCCCGGTCGCGCGGGGCGATGATCCGCATCACGCCGTGGGGGACCTGCACGCGGATGTCGACATAGGCCGGGTAGCGCCGGCCCGAGGCGTCGAACCAGAACGGATCGTCCAGCCTGGAATCGAGCGCCTGCGACAACGAGCGGTCCAGCGCCCCGAACAGGGAGCCGCGGCGCCGGCCGCCGCCGGGCAGGCTGCGGCCCTCCTGCAGCACGATCGACAGCTGCATGGACCGCTCGGCCCGGTCGGCGATTTCGCGCAGGTTCTCAGGGCGCGGGTCTTCCTTGTAGCTCTCCACCGCCCAGGCGATGTCGCCCGCCAGGCCTTCCGACAGGCGCGCGGTCACCGTCTGCCAGTGGGCGTCGAAGAACACCCAGGTCACCGCCACCTGCATCAGGGCGACGGGCAGGACGATGATCAGCAGCGCCCGCCCCCACAGAGAGGAGGGCAGGCGTCGCTTCAGAAAGCGCGGCCAGAGGCGGGCGGGCAGCAGGCGCATCAGTCCGGGGCGAGCATGTAGCCCACGCCGCGCACGGTCTGCAGGTAGCGGGGGTTGCGCGGATCGGTTTCGATCTTTCGGCGCAGGCGGGTGACCTGCACGTCGACGGCGCGGCCGGCCGCGTCGGCGCTGTCGCGGGCCAGGTCGATCCGGTCGACCGCCGCGTGGGCGTTGACGGCCAGCAGCTTCAGCAGCTGAGCCTCGGCCTCGGTCAGACGGACCAGCGAGCCGTCGCAGGTGAGCTCGGCGCGCTCAAGGTCGAAGTCGTAGGACCCCAGCTTGACGCTCTTGGGACCGGTCGGCTTCGGCCCGGCGCGGCGCAGGATGGCCTCGATGCGAAGCAGCAGTTCCTGCGGCTCGAACGGCTTGCCCAGATAGTCGTCGGCGCCCAGGCGCAGGCCTTCGATGCGGTCCTGCGGCAGGCCGCGCGCGGTCAGCAGCAGCACCGGCGCGGCGCCGCGGCTGCGCACCCAGGCGGTCAGGGAGAAGCCGTCCTCGCCCGGCATCATCACGTCGAGCACGATGAGGTCGAAGTCGAGCAACTCCATGAGGCGACGCGCCGCACCGGCGTGGGCGGCGGTGGTGACCCGGAAGCCGGAGCGGGTGAGGAACTCCTTGAGGAGATCACGGATGCGGTCGTCGTCGTCGACCACCAGCAGGTGTCTTTGACCCGATTCCGACCCGATCACGTTTCACCTCCAAGGACAGCCGCGCGGTTGACGCGTCCGGGAAAGAGGCGTCTAAACTCCGGCCGAATTAGGGAGAAAACGTTCAATGTCGTTCGTTCCTTTCGACGATCGTGACGGCTGGATCTGGATGAACGGCGAATTCGTGCCCTGGCGCGAAGCGAAGACCCACGTTCTGACCCACGCGCTGCACTACGGCTCCTCGGTGTTCGAGGGCGAGCGCATGTACAACGGCGAGATCTTCAAGCTGCGGGAGCATACCGAGCGTCTGTTCCGGTCCGCGGAGATGCTGGACTTCCAGATTCCTTACAGCGTGGCCGAGATCGATCAGGCCTGCAAGGACACCTGCGCCCGCGCCGGCCTGACCGACTGCTACATCCGCCCGGTCGCCTTCCGCGGCGCCGAGCAGATCGGCGTGTCGGCCCCTAACTCGAAGATCCATGTAGCGATCGCCGCGTGGGAGTGGCCGAGCTATTTCGACGCAGCCACCAAGATGAAGGGCATCCGCCTGGCCTGGGCGAAGTACCGCCGGCCGGACCCGCTGACCGCCCCCAGCGCCGCCAAGGCCGCCGGCCTCTACATGATCTGCACCATCTCCAAGATGGCGGCGGAGCGTGAAGGCTACGCCGACGCCATGATGCTGGACTGGCGCGGCTACGTGGCCGAGGCCACCGGCGCCAACGTGTTCTTCATCAAGGACGGCGTGGTCCACACCCCGCCGGTCGACGCCATCCTGGACGGCATCACTCGTCAGACGGTGATCGAGCTGGCCAAGGCCCGCTGCCTGGAAGTGGTGGTCCGCCACATCCGCCCCGAGGAACTGGCCGACTTCACCGAGTGCTTCGTCACCGGCACCGCCGCCGAGGTCACCCCGGTCGCCGAGATCGGCGAGTACAAGTTCACCCCCGGCGCCCTGAGCAAGGCGCTGATGGACGACTACAGCCGCCTGGTGCGGCGCGAGGCCCAGTCGGTCGCCGCTTAACGAACCGATCCCTCGTGAGTGCGAAAGGCCCCGCTTCGTAAGAGGCGGGGCTTTTTGTTTTCGGCTCCTGGGGTTCAGGCGACCGCGCGATCCGCCGGTTCCGCTTCCGCGGCGGAGAGGACCTCGGACAGGGCGCCCAGCAGGCGGGCCGGATCCAGCGGCTTGGACACGAAGTAGGTCATGCCCGCGGCCATGCAGGCGGCGACGTCGTCGTCGCCGGTGTCGGCGGTCACCGCGATCACCGGGGTGTGCTGGTTGGGGCCGGCGGCGGCGCGCAGGCGGCGCGTGGTCTCTCTGCCGTCCATCTCCGGCATGCGCACGTCCATGAAGATGACGTCGAAGGCCTCGGCCCCGGCCATCTCCAGGGCCATGCGGCCGTGCGAGGCGGTGGCGATGTCGGCGCCCAGCGGCTGCAGCACCAGCTGCACGGCGCGGCGGTTGATCTCATGGTCGTCGACGATCAGCACGCGCAGCGGACGCTCGTCGCCTTCGTCGGCGGCTTCCGGCCCGGCGGGTTCGGCGGCGACCGTCGGCGCCGGCTCGACCGCGGGCGCGACCGGCTCGGGCGCGGGCGCGAAGCCGCGGGCCTGGAAGACGAACGGCTCGGTCTGAGCCGGGTTGTCAGCGGCCGCCACGGCCAGAGGCAGGGTCAGGGCCAGGGTGAAGACCGAGCCCTGGTCCTTTACGCTGAAGGCGACCAGATGACCGCCCATCAGACGGGCCAGCTGGCGGCTGATGGCCAGGCCCAGGCCCGTGCCGCCGTGACGGCGCGCGGCGTCGGCGTCGAGCTGTTCGAACGGGGTGAACAGGCGGCCCAGCTGCTCGGCGTCCATGCCCGTGCCGGTGTCGGCCACCTGGAAGCGCAGGGCCACGGCGCCGTCCTCCGCCGGCCAGGCCGACAGGCGCAGGGTGACAGAGCCCTGCTTGGTGAACTTCACCGCGTTCGAGATCAGGTTGTTGAGGATCTGGCGCAGGCGGGTCGGGTCGCCCTCGACGAAGTTCGGCAGGCCGGCCGAGCCTTCGACACGCAGGCGCAGGCCCTGCTTGCGGGCTTCCGCGCCCCAGAAGCGGGCGGTCTGGGCCAGCACGCCGCGCAAGTCGAAGGCGACGTTCTCGACCGACATGCGGCCGGCTTCCAGCTTGGAGTGGTCCAGCAGGTCGTCCAGCAGCGCCTTCATCATGCGTGCGGCGTCGGAGATCAGGGCGGCGTTTGAGCGGGCGCCGGAATCGCGGGCGGTGCGCTCCAGTTCGGCGGCGCCGGCCAGCATGCCGCTGATCGGGGTGCGCAGCTCGTGGCTGACGGTGGCGACAAAGGCGGTGCGGGCGGCGTTGGCGGCTTCGGCCTCGGCGCGCTTGCGCTCGCTCTCGGCCCGGGCGGCGGCTTCAGAGGCGCGCGTCCCGTCCAGCGCCTTCCACAGGAAGGCCGAGTTGCCGAAGAAGATCACCGCGCCCATGACGATGGCGGTGTCGTAGGCGCCGCTGCCGCCGAAATAGCGGACGAACAGCGGCGTGGTGATCAGGTAGATGAAATAGGGCGCCAGCGTCACGCTGATGGCCAGGCGCGAGGTGGGCGTGTTGACCACGCCGTTGATCACTGCGGCCGACAGCACGAAGGCGGCGCAGACCCCGCCCAGCGGCCCGCCGAGGATCCACAGCGGCACCGACAGGGCGCCGAAGATCGCCCCGCTGGCGAACAGGCAGGCCGAGCCCAGGGCGGCGCGCCAGACGGGGAGGCGCGCGGTTTCCGGGGGCAGGGGGCCGAAGGCGGCGACTTCGGCCAGCTGGGTCGCCCCGTAGGCGACCATCCAGGCCATGCTGATTTCCCAGCCCAGCAGCCGGCTCATCGCCAGGGCGGCCAGCGACGCCAGCACGAAACGACGGGCCAGATGCGTCCGGCGCGTGCGCGCGGCCTGCACCAATCCCGTCGATTCGACCGCAGCCGTCATGCCGGATCCTTCCGCCCCGAAGCCGATACCGCCGTTAGGTGAGCGCATTCGGTAGCGATCGAGCCTAGACGAACGAGACTAACGGGGCGTGAAGGAAAACCGGATTTCGAGGTTAAGGCGGCTCAGAGCGAACGGGCGATCAGGAGCTTCATGATCTCGTTGGTGCCGCCGTAGATCCGCTGCACCCGGGCGTCCTTGTAGAGCTGGGCCACCGGATACTCCTCCATGTAGCCGTAGCCGCCGTGCAGCTGCAGGCACTCGTCGATCACCTCGCCCTGGATGTCGCTCACCCAGTACTTGGCCATGGAGGCGGTGGCCGGATCCAGCTCGCCCTTGATCAGCTTGCCGATGCAGTAGTCGACGAACACCTTGGCGACGGTCAGCTTGGTCTTGCACTCGGCCAGCTTGAACTGGGTGTTCTGGAAGTCGATCACCGCCTTGCCGAAGGCCTTGCGGCTCTTCACGTAGTCGAGGGTGGTGGCGAGCGCGCGCTCGGCCGCGGCCACCCCCTGGACGGCGATGTTCAGGCGTTCCTGCGGCAGCTGCTGCATCAGCTGGATGAAGCCCAGGCCCTCGGCCCCGCCCAGCACGTTGTCGACCGGCACCCGCACGTCGTTGAAGAACAGCTCGGAGGTGTCGTTGCCCTCCATGCCGATCTTGTGGAGGTTGCGGCCGCGCTCGAAGCCTTCGCAGCCGTCGGTCTCGACGAAGATCAGCGAGGTGCCCTTGGCCCCGGCCGACGGGTCGGTCTTGGCCACGACGCAGATCAGGTTGGCCAGCTGGCCGTTGGTGATGAAGGTCTTCGACCCGTTGATGACGTAGTGGTCGCCGTCGCGGCGCGCGGTGGTCTTCACGCCCTGCAGGTCGGAGCCGGCGCCCGGCTCGGTCATGGCGATGGCGCCGACGAAGTCGCCGGTGCACATGCCTGGCAGCCAGCGCTGCTTCTGCTCCTCGGTGCCGTAGTGCCAGATGTACGGGGCGACGATGGCGTTGTGCAGCGAGATGCCGAAGTGGTCTGCGCCCTGCCAGCCCAGCTGGCGCATCAGCACCGCCTCGTGACGATAGTCGCCGCCGGCGCCGCCGTATTCCTCCGGCGCCGAGACGCACAGCAGGCCGGCCGCCCCGGCCTGGTTCCACAACTCGCGCGGCACCGCCTGATTGGCGCGCCAGCGGGCGGTCTCTTCCGGCGAAGCGTGGTCCTGGACGAAGCGGGCGACCATGTCGTCGAAGAGGCGCACGTCCTCTTCCTGCATGAAGGCGGGTTCTTCCACGTTCAGGACGTTCATCGGCGGGCTTCCTCGGTACGCTTCTTGTCGTGTGTTCAGGGGGGGGCTGAAACGAAAACGCCGGCGGCCTTTCGGGCCGCCGGCGTCGTCGGATCAGAAGGCTTCGGCCGGCAGGGCCATCATGGTGTCGGCGCCGGTCTTCAGCTTGGCCAGGTGGCCGGCCGCGTCGGGCAGGATCCGCTCCAGGAAGAAGCGGCCGGTGGTCAGCTTGCTCGCGTAGAAGGGATCGGTGTCGCCGGCGGCGATCTTGGCCTGGGCGGCCTCGGCCATCTGCGCCCACATGTAGGCCAGCGCGGTCAGGCCGAAGACGTGCAGGTAGTCGGTCGAGGCGGCGCCGGCGTTGTCCGGGTTGGCCACGCCGTTCTGCATCAGCCAGAAGGTGGCCTCCTGCAGCTTGGCCTTGGTGTCGGCCAGGCCGTCCAGGAACGGCTTCAGCTCGGCGTTCGCCTGGCGCTCGGCGACGTAGGCGTCGACTTCCTGGAAGAAGGTCATCACCGCGCGGCCGCCGTTGGCGGCCAGCTTGCGGCCGACCAGGTCCAGGGCCTGCACGCCGTTGGTGCCCTCGTAGATCATGGTGATGCGGGCGTCGCGCAGGTACTGCGAGGCCGGGAAGTGCTCGGTGTAGCCCGAGCCGCCGTGCACCTGCATGGCCTGCGAGGCGACGTGGAAGCCGCGGTCGGTCAGGTAGGCTTTCAGCACCGGGGTCAGCAGGCCCATGTAGTCCTTGGCCTTGGTGGCCACGGCCTCGTCGGGCGAGTGCTGCAGGTCGGCGTGCAGCGCGGTCCACAGCACGAAGGCCTGGCCGCCTTCGATGAAGGCCTTGGACTCCATCAGCATGCGGCGCACGTCCGGGTGGACGATGATCGGGTCCGCCGGGCCGTCCGGGTTCTTCGGGCCGGTCAGGGAGCGGCCCTGCAGGCGCTCCTTGGCGAACTCGACGGCCGCCTGGTAGGCGGCGGCGCCGATCGACAGGCCCTGCAGGCCGGTGCCGAGGCGCGCCTCGTTCATCATCACGAACATGGCCTTGAGGCCTTCGTTCTCCTTGCCGACGAGCCAGCCCTTGGCGTCGTCGTAGGCCATCACGGCGGTGGCGTTGCCGTGGATGCCCATCTTGTGCTCGAGGCCGGCGCACTTGGCGTTGTTGCGCTCGCCCAGGCTGCCGTCGGCGTTGACGAAGAACTTGGGCACCACGAACAGGCTGATGCCCTTCACGCCCTGGGGCGCGCCTTCGATGCGGGCCAGCACCAGGTGGATGATGTTGTCGGTGAAGTCGTGCTCGCCGGAGCTGATCCAGATCTTCTGGCCGGTGATTTGGTAGCTGCCGTCGCCGTTCGGCACGGCCTTGGTGCGGATCATGCCCAGGTCCGTGCCGCACTGCGGCTCGGTCAGGTTCATGGTGCCGCCCCACTCGCCGGAGACCAGCTTGGGCAGGTAGGTGGCCTTCTGCTCCTCGGAGCCGGCCGCGATCAGGGCCGAGTACACGCCGTGGGTCAGGCCCGGGTACATGGAGAAGGCGGCGCTGGCGGCGGCGGTCATCTGGCCGTAGGCCATCGACACCACGGCCGGCATGCCCTGGCCGCCGTAGGCCGGGTCGGAGCTGAGCGCCGGCCAGCCGGCCTCGACCATCTGCTTGTAGGCGGCGCGCCAGCCGGTCGGCGTGGTCACCGTGCCGTCGGCGTTCAGCTTGCAGCCTTCCTGGTCGCCCGTCTTGTTCAGCGGCGCGATCACTTCCTCGGCGAACTTCGCGCCCTCCTCGAGGATCTGGGCCACCAGGTCGGAGGAGGCGTCGGCGAAGCCCGGCAGGTTCGAATACCGGTCGATGTCGAGGACGTCGGTCAGCAGGAAGGTGAAGTCGCGGACGGGCGCTTTGTAGGCCATGGTTTTCCTGGTCCTCGTTTAGGCGGTCTTGCGGGTGGGGGCGGGCGCGTCGTCGGCGGCGTCTTCGCCGAGCCGGGCGCGCAGCAGGGTCTCGTAGTCGGCCGCCTGGGGCAGCAGGTCCGGGCGGTGCTCGGCCACCTTCTCCTCCAGCCAGGCGCAGCCCTTCTCGACGGTGTCGATGGCCTCGTCGAGGTCCTGCCGCTGGCGCTTGAGGGTGTCGAGCTGGGCGCGGAAACGCTTCAGCGTCTCGGCCATCTGCACGGCGTTGCCGTCCTTGCGGTCGTAGAGCTCGAGCAGCTCGCGGATCTCCACCAGGGAGAAGCCGATGCGCTTGCCGCGCAGGATCAGCTGCAGCCGGGCGCGGTCGCGCGCGGAGAACACCCGCGTCTGTCCGCGGCGGGACGGGAACAGCAGTTCCTTGTCTTCGTAGAAGCGCAGCGCGCGCGCGGTGACGTCGAACTCGCGGCAGAGCTGGCGGATCGAATAGGTCCGGCGGTCGTCGGCGATGGTCATGGCTCAAATCTAACTTGACGCGTGCGTAAAGGGAAGGTCCATCTTTACGCTCGCGTCAACGGCAATCGCCACGCCTGCGGCGCGGCGCCGCGCTCAGTGCCCGCCGCCGAAGCCCATCTGCCAGAGGGTCAGCACGATCTCGGCGGCGATCAGCAGCACGATCAGGATTTCCAACCGCAGCGACCGCTGGGTGTCGATCAGGTCGGTCAGGGCGGTCGCGGTCTTGCCGATCACCTCGATCTTGCGGTTCAGGGTGTCGGCCCGCTCGGTCAGCTCGTACTCGTCCTCCAGGCGCGAATAGAGCCGGTCCAGGTCGGGGCGGTCCCACAGCACGTCGGGCCGCTCCTGCACCGCCACCCGCGCCGACACTCGGTGCTGGACCAGCAGGGCCGAGCCGATCAGCTTCAGCATGGCGCGCCGGCCGCCGGGCGCGCGCCCGTCCGCGGCCAACCGCCCGGCGAACGGCTCGAGCGTGTCGAACACCGAGGCCACCTGCCGCTCGTCGTGGGCCAGGGCCGTGCTCTTGGCCAGCACGTCGGCCACGACCATCAGATGCTCGGGGCTGAAGGCGCGCAACTGCACCGTCCCGTCCGGCCCGACGCCTTCCTCGCCTTCGCGCGCGAGTCGGATCGGCACGGCCTCTTCCTCGCGCGTCTCCACCGGTTCGCTGACCCGCGGCCTCAGCCCGCGCAGCACCTCGTCCTCTTCCAGCGGGGTCAGGCCGACCAGCACGACGACGCCGTAGCGGAACACCGCCGCAAAGCCGTCGCCGACGCGGAAGCACAGGGGCGAGGTGGCGTAGACGTCGCTGCGCTCCAGCCCGGCGGTGTTGATCCGGTCGCCGAGCAGCAGCGCGCGCGCCGTCGCCATCGGTCGTCCGCTGAGCAGCGGCCGGGGCGGGGCGGGGGCAGGCGGCACGACGTCGGCCATCGGGCGGGGGCTCACGGCTTTGCGCCCGGCGCGACGCAGCCTAGACCGGGCGTCGCGGTAACCACCCGGAGCGCCTGCATGTTCGACGCCGTGATCTTCGATTGCGACGGTGTCCTGGTTGACAGCGAGGTGCTGTCGCTGGAGGTCGAGCTGGAGGCGATGGCCGAGCTCGGCGTGACCTACGACCTGGTCGAGTACAAGGCGCGCTTTCTGGGCCTGCCGCCGGGGCCGCTGCTGGAAGCGCTGGACGCGGACTGCCGCGCCGCCACCGGGCGCCCGCTGGCCGAGAACTTCATGCCCGACCTGCAGGCGCGCTTCGTCGCCGCCTGCGCCGAGCGTCTGGCCGAGATCGCCGGGGTCGCGGCGGCGGTCGAAGCCCTGCCGCTGGCCCGGGCGGTGGCCAGCTCCAGCGGCGCGGTCCACCTCCGCAAGAAGCTGGACCAGACCGGTCTGCTGCCGTTGTTCGATCCGCACGTCTATTCGGCCGAGCTGGTCGCGCGCGGCAAGCCGCACCCCGACGTCTTCCTCTACGCCGCCGACAGGATCAGGGCCGATCCGCGCCGCTGCCTGGCGCTGGAAGACAGCCTCAACGGCGTGCGCGCGGCGCTGGCGGCCGGCATGACGGTCTGGGGGTTCGCGGGCGGGGGCCACATGGATCCGGTCACCGCCGGGCGGCTGGCCGAGGCGGGGGCGGAACGGGTGCTGGGCTCCTGGGCCGAGGCCGAGGCGTTGTGGAGCGGCTGGGGACGTTGACCCGGGGCGGCGCGCCGCCTAAGCCCCGCGCCATGCAACACGGTCTCTCTTCGATCGCCCGCGACGGCCGGGCCTGGCCCTTCGAGCAAGCGCGCAACCTGCTGGCGCGGCTCCTGAAAACGCGTCTGAACGACGACGCGGAACGCGACCTGGCGGCCAGCCTGCTGCAGAAAGGCAAGGCGGACGAGGCGGTGACCACCTTCCCGGCGCTGGGGCGGGCGGTGATCTTCGAGACCGGCTACGGCCCCTCGGGCCTGCCGCACATCGGCACCTTCGGCGAAGTGGCGCGCACCTCCATGGTGCGCGCGGCTTTCCGCGCGCTCACCGACGACCACCTGCCGACCCGGCTGGTCTGCTTCTCGGACGACATGGACGGCCTGCGCAAGGTGCCGGACAACGTGCCGAACAAGGAGATGCTGGCCGAGGACCTGGGCAAGCCGCTGACCGTGGTGCGCGACCCGTTCGGCGAGCACGACAGCTTCGGCCGCCACAACAACGCGCGCCTGCGCGCCTTCCTGGACTCGTTCGGCTTCGACTACGAGTTCCTGTCGGCCACCGACTGCTACCGCTCGGGCCGCTTCGACGAGACCCTGCTGAAGGCGCTGGCGCGCTTCGACGAAATCCAGGCGGTGATGCTGCCGACCCTGGGGCCGGACCGGCGCGCCACCTACTCGCCCTTCCTTCCCGTGAGCCCGACCACCGGCCGGGTGCTGCAGGTCCCCACCCTGGAGCGCAACGTCGAGCGCGGCACCATCGTGTTCGAGGACGAGAACGGCCAGCGGGTCGAACAGTCGGTCACCGGCGGCCTGGTGAAGATGCAGTGGAAGCCCGACTGGGCCATGCGCTGGGTCGCGCTGGGCGTCGACTACGAGATGGCCGGCAAGGACCTGATCGACTCGGTCAAGGTGTCGTCGCGCATCGCCCGCATCCTGGGCGGCGAGCCGCCGGAGGGCTTCAACTACGAGCTCTTCCTGGACGAGAACGGCGAGAAGATCTCCAAGTCCAAGGGCAACGGCCTGACCATGGAGGACTGGCTGCGGTACGGCGCGCCGGAGAGCCTCGCCTACTACATGTTCCAGTCCCCCAAGTCGGCCAAGAAGCTGCACTTCGACGTGGTGCCGAAGGCGACCGACGAGTACCTGCAGCAGCTGGACGCCTACAACCGCACGGTTACCGAGGGCGCGAACGCCACGCCGATCGAGAACCCGGTCTGGCACGTCCACAACGGCCAGCCGCCGAAGAAGGGCCCACCGGTCACCTTCGGCCTGATGCTGAACCTGGTCTCGGCCGCCAACGCCGCCGACAAGGCGACCCTGTGGGGCTTCCTGTCGCGCTACGCGCCGGACGCGACGCCGCAGAGCGAGCCGCTGCTCGACCGCTTGGCCGGCTACGCGCTGAATTATTACGAGGACTTCGTCCGCCCGGCCAAGCAGTTCCGCCTGCCCGACCCCAGGGAGAAGGCCGCGCTGGAGGACCTGGCCACGCGCCTGAAGGCCCTGCCGGCCGACTGCAAGGACGGCGAGCTGATCCAGAACGAGGTCTATGCGGTCGGCAAGGACCACGGCTTCGAGCCGCTGCGGGCCTGGTTCGGGGCGCTCTACGAGGTGCTGCTGGGCCAGACCCAGGGGCCGCGCTTCGGCTCGTTCGCGGCGATCTTCGGCCTGGACCGGACGGTCGCCCTGATCGAGCAGGGCGCGCGCGGCGAGTTGGTGGCCGGCTGATGCTTGTACGGAGGCGAGCCGGCGGCTCGCCTCTTACTTCTGGGTGAACCCCAGGGCCTCCCGCTCACGCCACACACGCCAGGTGCCGACCGCCAGAGCGCCGAGGGCGCCGTAGCTGGAGATCGCCAGGGCGGCGATGTAAGCGCGGGTTCCGATCGAGAGGTCGAGCAGGAAGGCGATGTGAATGACGACCGCGATCGACTGGAACGCGGCGGCGAATATCGGCCAGCTGCGCTGCGACTTCCAGGCGATCCCGACGAACACGGCGAGCACGCTCGTGTCGATCGCCAGCCAAAGGTGCTCAGGCGTAAAACTCGCCGTGTCGTCCTGTGCGAAGACGGTGGCGAGCCAACTGATCAGGCAAACGACCGCGGCGGTCTGCTCGGGCCGGTCCCCCTTCAACAGGGCGAGGCCGCACGTGAGCAAAAGGGCGACCGCCCAGATCTGCGAGTAGATCGAGTCGAACAAAACCAAACGCCCCCGAGGCTGACCTCGGGGGCGAAAGTGGCAGACTCGCATCCTTGGCCGCAAGCGGCCCCGGATTAATTTACTGAGAGGCCGCGACGCGGAGAGCCGGGCGAACGCCCGATTCTTGATCCGGCTTCTGGCCTTGGCCGAACTCGTTGTCGCCCATGCCCATCTTGCTCTGCAGGTTCGCCAGGGCGCCGTGCGCGGCCATGACCGAACGGCGCGCTTCCGACAGGGCGGAGATCGCCTCGGCGACGCGGCTGGTGGCGACTTCGCCGGCGACGGCCGACAGGTTCAGCTCGCGGCGGGCTTCAACCATCGATTCAAGGAAGCGCGACGCGCTGACCATGGCTTCATCGACGGCGTGCTCGGTGGCGAACAGCTTGTCGGCGACGTTCTTGGCGACTTCGATCTTGTGCATTTGTGACCCGCCCACTGAATAGGAAGTTAACAAGGTCTTAACACCCTTCCGTCGTTAACGGTAGAGCTTAGGGACTTGTTAACCACGATTTCGCGGGCAAGCGGAGGCGTTCGTCAAGCGTAGCCGCTGACGAACACTCGCCCGGAAGGCGAGAAACGTTAATTTTCCTCGATTTGCGACAGCAGGAAGTGGGCGTGCAGGGACGCGATCGGGGCGGCGCGGGTCTCCTGCCAGGCCTCGACGTGGACGTTGGCGATTCGCCGGCCCGCCTTCTTGATCTGGGCGCGGGCGTAGGTGGTCAGCGGCCGGCCCGAGCGCAGGTACTGCACCGTCACGCCGATCGGCCGGGGCAGGCGCGGGCGGCGCTCGACGATGGCCAGCTGGGCCATCGCGGTCAGCTCCATGAAGGCGCCGGTGACGCCGCCGTGCAGGGCCGGCAGCAGCGGGTTGCCGATCAGGTGCTCGGCGAAGGGCATGATCGCCGTCATCTCGTCGCCGGCCAGCTCGGCGCGCAGGCCGAGGAACCGCGCGTAGGGGATGCGGCCGAGAATCGCTTCGAGGGTTTCCGCCGCTTCGTTCACGCGCCCGCCTCCGTGGAAGAGGGCCGCAGATTCGCGCCCGGCTTCCGGCCGGCGTCGGAGTCCAGCATGAAGGCCGACTGGGCGGCCGCCACCGGGTCCTCCGGATCCTCGTCGTAGGCCCAGGCCCGCACGAAGGCGACCGAGCGGGTGAGCTTGTAGCAGCGCGCCTGGGCCATCAGGGCCAGGCCCGGCTTGGCCGGGCGCATGTAGTCGATGCGCAGGTCGAGCGTGGCGATCGAGGTGAACCGGTTCATCGCCGCCCACACCGCCATGCCGCAGGCGTGGTCGAGCACGGCCGTCACCACGCCGCCGGCCAGCACCTTGGTGTCGGGATCGCCCACCAAGTCTTCGCGGTAGGGCGCCCTCAGGGTGACCAAGTCGCCCTCCACCGAAACCAGGGACAGGCCCAGCGCGTGGGTGTGCGGGCTGCTGCTGACGAGGCGGTCGAGCAGGTCGGCGATGGGAGGCTGGCTCATGAGCCGCTTATAGCCGCGGGCGCTTCGCCCGGGAAAGCGATGGCCAAGACGGGGCCGGCCACCGGCGCGGCCATTATGCGGCTCAGCAGGCGCCCCGGGGTGAGGGCGAACAGGCCCGCGGTCAGCAGGACGCCGGCGAACACCCCCACCATCACCGCCCGGTGCAGCAGCACGCGGCGCGTGCGCGCGGCCCACAGGCCCAGCGGCAGGCCGACCACGGCCAGCAGGGTGAACAGGTGCAGGGAGGAGAACGGTCCCAGCCGCGGCACGCCGGCGACCTGGTCTTGCAGCAGGGCCGAGGTCGCGACGGCGAGGCCGAACACGCCGGCCCACAGCCAGCCGAGCACGCGATGGGGCAGGGCGCCCTTGGGCGCCGCCAGCTGGACCGCGCCCAGCGCGACCGCCGCGGCGGCGGACGCGAGATGCGCCTCCACCAGCCAGGGCGCGTCGTGGACGGCTTCCAGGTTCACCGCTCGATCCCTTCGTCGGCGACGGAATTTCTGAAACCTCGCCCTCGTCTCGGTCCTATATGAAAACCCGGAGCCCCGCGTGGTGCGGCGGCTGCGGCATAGCGCCGGAGGCGAGCGGTGAGGCCCGAGAAGATCCTGTGCCCCCGGCCCGAGGGGCTGTGGTGCGCGCCGGGGAGCTTCTACGTCGATCCGGTCCGCCCGGTGGAGCGGGCCGTGATCACCCACGGCCACGCCGACCACGCCCGCGCCGGTCACGGCGTGGTGCTGGCCACGCGCGAGACCCTGGCGATCATGGCCGAGCGTTACGGGGCGGACTTCGCCGGCTCGACCCAAGCCCTGGCCTACGGCGAGGTCGTTTCGCGCGACGGGGTCGAGGTCAGCCTGGCCCCGGCGGGCCACGTGCTGGGCTCGGCCCAGGCGGTGGTGCGCCACGCCGGCCTGACCCTGGTGGTTTCGGGCGATTACAAGCGCCGGCGCGACCCGACCTGTCCGCCGTTCGAGCCGGTGCCCTGCGACGTCTTCGTCACCGAGGCGACCTTCGGCCTGCCGGTGTTCCGCCATCCCGACGACCGGCACGAGATCTACAAGCTGATCCGCTCGACCGAGCAGTTTCCCGACCGCGCCCACCTGGTCGGCGCCTATGCGCTGGGTAAGGCGCAGCGGCTGATCTGCCTGCTGCGCGAGGCGGGCTGGACGCGGACCATCTACGTCCACGGGGCGATGGAGCGGCTGAACGCTCTGTACCAGGCGCACGGGGTCGATCTGGGGCCGCTGGCCCCGGCGACTGGCGCCAAAGGCGGACTGGGCGGCGAGATCATCATCGCCCCGCCCTCGGCCCTGAACGACCGCTGGGCCCGGCGCTTCGCCGATCCGGTGGGCGCCTTCGCCTCCGGCTGGATGGGCGTGCGGGCGCGGGCGCGTCAGCGCGGGGTGGAGCTGCCGCTCGTGGTCTCCGACCACGCCGACTGGGACGAGCTGACCGCGACCGTCCGCGACGTCGCGCCGGGCGAGCTCTGGATCACCCACGGGCGCGAGGAAGGCCTGCTGCGCTGGTCCGAGCTGAACGGCGTGCGAGCCCGCGCCCTGGCCCTGGTCGGCTACGAGGACGAGGACGACTGATTGGCCGGGCGCTTACGGCTCTGCTAACGTCGGTATCGGGCGCGTTGGGGGTACCGGTGCGGCGCAATCTTGAATCGGCCGACGTGGTCGCCACCCTGGAACGCCTGCATGCGCGGATGGCGGAGCGGTTTCCGAACGCGGGCCTGACCGCGGTCTGCAAGGACCTGAACGAGGTGGCCCGCACGGTATCGCGCCGCGCCCGGCGGATCGGGCGTCCCTACCTGTTGCTGCGCGCCGGCGTGCTGGCCGTCGCGGTGGGGGCGGTGGCCTTGCAGGTCTGGGCCTTCGGCTTCGTGCAGTGGGACCGGTTCAAGGTCGGCGACGACGTGGCCGACCTGACCCAGGCGCTGGAGTCGGCCGTGAACCTGCTGATCCTGGGCGGGGCGGCGGTGTGGTTCCTGTTGGGCATCGAGGAGCGGTTGAAGCGCCGGCGCGCGCTGGCCGACCTGCACGAGCTGCGCTCGTTCGCCCACGTCGTGGACATGCACCAGCTGACCAAGGATCCGACCATCACCACCGGCGAGGGGACGCCGACCGCCGCCTCGCCCAAGCGGACCATGACCGGCTTCGAACTGAACCGGTATCTCGACTACTGCGCCGAGATGCTGTCGCTGATCGGCAAGCTGGCGGCGCTCTACGCCGAGCACACCCGCGACGCGCGGCTGGTGGCGGCGGTCAACGACGTCGAGGCGCTGAGCACCGACCTGGCCCGCAAGATCTGGCAGAAGATCACCGTGCTCAGCGTCCTCGAGCAGGACGGGGCGGCTTAAGCCCGTTTCCGTCCGGCGGAGCCGCGAACTCCCCGACCGCCTCCCGCGTTGTCTGCCGGCGTAGGCGTCAGGAGTAAGTACATGGGAAGCAAGACCACTTGGGTCGCGACCTTCGACGGCGCGGAAGCCCGCGTGTTCACCCGCGATCGTGAGACCGGCTATCTCCAGGCGCTGGAGACCGAGGGCCTGTCCGGGCCGCACCGGCCTGACATCGAGCGCGAACGCACCATCACCTACGCCCGCGTCGGTCCGGGCCGCAGCGCCGTCGAGCCGGCCGTCACCCCGGAAATGATGCTGGAGAGCACCTTCATCCAGAAGGTCGCCGACCAGTTGGCCGACCGGGCCCAGAAGGGCGCCTTCGATCGGCTGATCGTCGCCGCCGGCCCGCGCGCGCTGGGCATGTTCCGCAAGCACGCCTCCGAGCCGCTGAAAGACAAGATCGTGGTCGAGGTCGACAAGGACCACGTCCACACACCGGTGAAGCAACTGGAGCAGGCGCTCTCGGGGCACTTTTGACCGACGACGGCGGCTCCCTCGATCCCGCCGGGCTCGGCCTGGTCGGCGACATCGGCGGCACCAACGCGCGCTTCGGCCTGGTGCGCGTGGGTGAGGAGCCGCCCGAAGTGATGCGGCCGCGCGCCTACGTGGGCCGCGACTTCGCTTCGGTCGAGCAGGCGATCGACACCTACCTCGCCACCGTACGGGTGCGGCGTCCGTCGATGGTCGCCCTGGCGGTGGCCGGACCGGTGCGCGACGGGGTGATCCACTTCACCAACCTCGACAAGACGCTCTCGGAAGCGGACCTGCGGGGCCACGGCTTCCGCGAAGCGCGGCTGCTCAACGACTACGCCGCCCTGGCCATGGCCGCCCTGTGCCTGGGGGGCGGGGACCTGCGCCAGATCGGCGGGCCGTCCGAGGCGCCGCCCGGGCGCACCGTCGCCGTCGCCGGGCCGGGCACCGGTTTCGGCGCCTCGGCCCTGGTGCGCCGGAACGGCCAGGCCGTGCCGCTGTCCGGCGAGGCCGGCCACACCAGCTTCGCCCCGCAGGACGAGGTCGAGCTTGAGGTTCTGCGCATCCTGAAGGCGCGCTTCGGGCGCGTGTCGGTCGAGCGTATCCTGTCCGGGCAGGGACTGGTCAACCTGCACGCCGCCCTGGCCCGGATCGACGGGCGCGATCCGGGCGACCTGTCGCCGGCGGCCATCACCGACAAAGCGCTGGAGGGCGACGCCCCCTGCTTGGCCACGGTCGAGCGGTTCTGCGCCATCCTCGGCGACGTGCTGGGCGACTACGCCCTGGCCGTCGGGGCCGAAGGCGGGGTCTATATCGGCGGGGGCATCGCGCCGCGCATCCTGCCGGTCCTGGAGCGCAGCGACTTCCGCGCCCGCTTCGAATCCAAGGGCCGATTCGTCGACTACATGCGCGCGATCCCGACCTGGCTGATCGTCCATCCGCTGGCCACCCTGCTCGGTGCGGCCGAAGCCCTGAGCGAACTGGCCCGCGGGCGCTAAAAAATTTCCGGCCTCGAAGAACGGCGTTTGCAGGCGTGGGATCGCGTCCGGCCGCAGTCGCGGATGCGAGGCGTTCTCCCCTGCTTGTTCATCTTGCAATTTTTCACCCCAAGGCGCGGCACGTTCCGCGTCCTTAGGTAAAAATCGCCCTTGCCGCTGCGTTTTTGGCTGGTCGAAATGCCGCCTCCGAAAAGTCCGGACGCGTCCATGAGCCGCTCGCCCAGCTTCGTTCGAACCATCCGCCGGCCGCCGGCCAAGACCGCGGCGGGCAAGCGCGTGCGCGCCTTCACCGAGATCGTCGCCGACTTCGCCGGCGGTGCGGCGGGCGAGCAGGCGTCGCGCTGCTCGGACTGCGGCGTGCCGTTCTGCCAATCGGCCTGTCCCCTGCACAACGACATCCCCGACTGGCTGCGCCTGACCGGCGAGGGCCGGCTGCGCGAGGCCTGGGAGCTCGCCGCGGCCACCAGCGCCATGCCCGAGATCTGCGGCCGCATCTGCCCGCAGGACCGGCTGTGCGAGGGGCTGTGCGTGCTGGAGCAGTCCGGCTGGGGCGCGGTCACGATCGGGTCGGTCGAACGCCACCTGGGCGACCTGGCCTGGACCAACGGCTGGATCGAGCCGATCCGGCCCACGCGCGAACGCGACGCCTCCATCGGCATCATCGGGGCCGGGCCCGCGGGCCTGGCCGCGGCCGACCGGCTGCGCTCTGAAGGCTGGGCGGTGACGATCTACGACCGCCACGACCGGCCCGGCGGCCTGCTGATCTACGGCATTCCCGGCTTCAAGCTGGAAAAGGACGTGGTCGACCGGCGCACACGCCGGCTGGCCGACGGCGGCGTGGTGTTCGAGCTCAGCTGCGACGTCGGCGCCGACGTGAGTCTGGAGGAGCTTCGGGCCCGCCACGACGCCGTGCTGGTGGCGGTCGGGACCTATCAGGCGCGGGCGCTCGCGGGACCCGGCTTCGGCCCGACTACGACCGTCCCGGCCCTGGAGTACCTGATCGCCTCCAACCGCGTGGGCCTGGGCGACACGGTGCCCGACTACGACAGCGGACGGCTCGACGCGGAGGGCGAGCACGTCGTCGTGGTCGGCGGCGGCGACACCGCCATGGACTGCGTGCGCACCGCCGTGCGCCAGGGCGCGGCCTCGGTCACCTGCCTCTACCGCCGCGACCGCGAGAACATGCCGGGCTCGCGTCGCGAGGTGGAGCACGCCGAAGAGGAGGGCGTGCGCTTCGAGTGGCTGGGCGCGCCCAAGGCCCTGCTGGGCGACGGCGTGCGCTGCGCGCGCATGCGCCTGTCGGCTCCGGATGCGGCTGGCCGGCGGGGCGTCGAGGAAGTCCCGGGCGGCGAGTTCGACCTGCCCGCGACCCTGGTGATCGAGGCGCTGGGCTATTCGCCGGAAGACCTGCCCGAGCGCTTTGGCGCGCCCGAGCTCGCGGTGCGCAAGGGCGGCGAGCTGCGGGTCGATCCGAAGAGCTTCATGACCGGCCTGGAGGGCGTCTTCGCGGCCGGGGACGTCGTGCGCGGGCCCTCGCTGGTCGCCTGGGCGGTGCGCGACGGCCAGGACGCGGCGGCGGCGATCCACCGCTGGCTGCAGGCGCGGGTTCAGGAGCAGGCGGCGTGAGCACGATCGAGCACTACATTCGCGAGCGCGCCCGCCTGGTCGAGGCCGGCGCCTACGACCCCGACAGCGAGCACGACGCCTGCGGTGTGGGCCTGGTCTGCGCGGTCGACGCCCAACCCCGCCGCGAGGTGGTGGAGCTGGCCCTGCGCGCCCTGAAGGCCGTCTGGCACCGCGGCGCCGTCGACGCCGACGGCAAGACGGGCGACGGGGCGGGGATCATGCTGGGCGTGCCCCAGGCCTTCTTCGCCGACCAGGTCCGCCGCATCGGCCACACCCCGCGCGAGGGGCCGATCTGCGTCGGCGTGGTGTTCCTGCCCCGCACCGACCTGGCCGCCCAGGAGACCGCCCGCACCCTGGTCGAGAGCGAGGTCCTGCGCTTCGGCTTCTACCTCTACGGCTGGCGTCAGGTGCCCGTGGATGTGACCGCGCTGGGCGAGCGCGCCGCCGCCACCCGGCCGGAGATCGAGCAGATCATGCTGGCCCCCCCGCCGGGGCTGGAGGGCGAGGCGCTGGAACGGGCCCTGTTCCTGTGCCGCAAGCGCATCGAGGCCCGGGTCGAGCAGGCCCGCCTGCCGGGCTTCTACATGCCGTCCCTGTCGGCCCGCTCGCTGATCTACAAGGGCATGTACCGGGCCGAGCAGATCGACGCCTTCTACCCGGACTTAGGTGATGCGCGCTTCGCCTCGGCCTTCGCCATCTTCCACCAGCGCTACTCGACCAACACCTTCCCGGAATGGCGGCTGGCCCAGCCGTTCCGCATGCTGGCCCACAACGGCGAGATCAACACGCTGAAGGGCAACGTGAACTGGATGCGGAGCCACGAGATCCGCATGGCCGCCGACGCCTTCGGCGACCATGAGGCCTCGGTGAAGCCCGTGGTCCAGCCCGGCGGCTCCGACTCCGCGGCCCTGGACAACGTCTTTGAGGTGCTGGTCCGGGCCGGCCGTTCGGCCCCCATGGCCAAGGCCCTGCTGATCCCCGAGGCGGTCGACGAGGAGGCCTCGGAGGCCCGTCGGGCGCTCTACGCCTACTGCAACGCGGTGATGGAGCCGTGGGACGGCCCCGCCGCGATCTGCGCTTCGGACGGCCGCTGGGTGGTGGCCGGCAAGGACCGCAACGGCCTGCGCCCGCTGCGCGCGGCCGAGACGGTCGACGGCCTGCTGATCGTCGGTTCCGAGGCCGGCATGACCGGCGTGTCGGAGGAGCGCATCGCCCGCCGCCGCAACATCGGTCCCGGCGGCATGATCGCCGTCGACCTGGAGCAGGGCCGCTTCTACGACGAGACGGGCATCGTCGAGGAGCTGGCGTCGCGCCACCCCTACGCCGACTGGCTCCGCGCGGTGGTCGAGCTCGAGCCGCGCATCGGTCCGGGCCCCGAGCCGCGCTTTCTGGACGGCGAGGCCCTGCTGCGCCGGCAGCTGGCCGCCGGCATGAGCCTGGAGACCCTGGATGTCCTGCTCGATCCGATGGTGAGCGAGGGCAAGGAGGCGGTCGGCTCGATGGGAGACGACACGCCGCTCGCCGTGCTGTCGGACCGCTACCGGCCGCTCAGCCACTACTTCCGCCAGAACTTCAGCCAGGTCACCAACCCGCCGATCGACTCCCTGCGCGAAGCGGGGGTGATGAGCCTGAAGACCCGCTTCAAGAACCTCGGCAACATCCTCGCCCAGGACCGTACCCAGGCCGACGTCTTCGTGCTGGACAGCCCGGTCCTGACCACGGGCATGTACGAGCGCATGCTGGACGTGGTCGGGCTCGACTCCGTCGCGGTGATCGACTGCACCTTCGACGAACCGGCAGAGGGCGCGCCCGCGGGCGCCGCCCTGCGCGCCGCCCTGGACCGGATCCGCGACGAGGCGGCCGCGGCCGTTCGCGCCGGCTGCAGCCAGATCGTGCTGAGCGACGAGGGGACCGGGCCCGGACGCGTGCCCTCCCCGATGATCCTGGCCGTCGGCGGCGTGCAGACGCGCCTGGTCGACGAGGGCCTGCGTTCCTTCGTGTCGATCATCGTCCGCTCGGCCGAGTGCGTGGACGCCCACTACTTCGCCGTGCTGATCGGCGTCGGCGCGACGGCGGTGAACGCCTACCTGGCCCAGGAGGTGTTCCTGGATCGGCGCGAGCGCGGGACCTACGGCGCCTTGTCCCTGCGCGACGCCTGCCTGAACTACAAGGGCGCGATCGAGGCCGGCCTGCTCAAGATCCTGGCCAAGAAGGGCATCTCGGTCGTCTCGTCCTACCGCGGCGGGCGCGAGTTCGAGGCGGTGGGCCTGTCGCGCGCCCTGGTCGCCGAGTTCTTCCCGGGCATGCCGTCGCGCGTGTCGGGCATCGGCCTGGCCGGCCTGGAGACGCGGGCGCTGGAGCTGCACCGCGCGGCCTGGGCCGAGGGGCGCGTGGCCCTGCCGGTCGGCGGCTTCTTCAAGGCCCGCGCCTCGGGCGAGACCCATGCGCTGGACGCAAGGCTGATCCACCTGCTGCAGGACGCCTGCAACCGCGGCGATTACCGCCGTTTCAAGCAGTTCTCCCAGGCCGCGCGCGAGGTGCCGGCGGTGTCGCTGCGTGACCTGCTGGACCTCGATCCCGACCGGGGGCCTGCGCCGCTGGACGAGGTCGAGAGCGTCAACGAGATCCGCAAGCGCTTCGTCACCCCCGGTATGTCGCTGGGCGCCCTGTCGCCCGAGGCGCACGAGGTGCTGAACGTCGCCATGAACCGCATCGGCGCCCGCTCGGTGTCGGGGGAGGGCGGCGAGGACCCTGAGCGCTACCGGCCGCACGCCAACGGCGACAACCCGAACTCGGCGGTGAAGCAGGTCGCCTCCGGCCGCTTCGGCGTGACGGCCGAGTACCTGAACCAGTGCCGCGAGATCGAGATCAAGATCGCCCAGGGCGCCAAGCCCGGCGAGGGCGGCCAGTTGCCGGGCTTCAAAGTCACCGAGTTCATCGCCCGCATGCGCCACGCGACGCCGGGCGTCAGCCTGATCTCGCCGCCGCCCCACCACGACATCTACTCGATCGAGGACCTGGCCCAGCTCATCTACGACCTGAAGCAGATCAACCCGGACGCCCGGGTCTGCGTGAAGCTGGTGTCCATGTCCGGCATCGGCCCGATCGCGGCCGGCGTGGCCAAGGCCAAGGCCGACGTGATCCTGGTCGCCGGCCACGTCGGCGGCACCGGAGCCTCGCCGCAGAGCTCGATCAAGCACGCCGGCTGTCCCTGGGAGATCGGCCTGGCCGAGGCCCACCAGGTGCTGACCCTGAACAACCTGCGCGAAGGCGTGCGCCTTCGCACGGACGGCGGCGTGCGCACCGGGCGCGACGTGGTGATCGCCGCCCTGCTGGGGGCCGAGGAGTTCGGCATCGGCACTGCTTCGCTGATCGCCATGGGCTGCATCCTGGTGCGCCAGTGCCAGTCCAACACTTGTCCGGTCGGCGTCTGCAGCCAGGACGAGCGCCTGCGCGAGAAGTTCACCGGCACGGCCGACAAGGTCGTGAACCTGTTCACCTTCATCGCCGAGGAGGTGCGCGAGATCCTGGCCTCCCTGGGGTACCGCTCGCTGGACGAGATTGTCGGCCGCACCGACCTGTTGCGCCAGGTCAGCCGCGGCGGCGCGCACCTGGACGACCTCGATCTCAACCCGCTCCTGGTGCGGGTGGCGTCCCAGCCTCTGAAGTCCTGGCGCGAGCGCACCGGGCGCAACGAGGTGCCGGACGGTCTCGACGCCCAAATCCTGCGCGACGCCGCCCCGCTGATCGAGCGCGGCGAGAAGATGCAACTGACCTACACGGTCCGGAACACCCTGCGCGCGGTCGGCACGCGGACCTCCTCGGCCATCGTACGCAAGTGGGGCCTGAGCGGCTTGCCGGCCGGCCACCTGACCCTGCAGCTGCGCGGCGCGGCGGGCCAGAGCCTGGGCGCCTTCGCCGTTCAGGGCCTGCGCATCGAGCTGATCGGCGAGGCCAACGACTACGTCGGCAAGGGCCTGTCCGGCGCGACCCTGGTGATCCGCCCGACCGGCCCGTCGGGCGAGCGCCAGGCCTTGATCGGCAACACCACCCTGTACGGCGCGACGTCCGGCCGGCTGTTCGTGGCCGGCGCGGCGGGCGAGCGCTTCGCCGTGCGCAATTCCGGCGCGACGGCGGTGGTCGAGGGCCTCGGCGCGCACGGCTGCGAGTACATGACCGGCGGCACGGTGGTGGTGCTGGGGCCGGTCGGCTGGAACTTCGCCGCCGGCATGACCGGCGGGGCGGTGTTCGTGCACGATCCGCAGGGCGAGTTGCCGCGCCGACTCAATCCGCAGAGCGTGTTCCTGCGCGCGCCCGAGGGCGAGGCCGAGGCCCGGCTGAAGGCGCTGGTCGAGGCGCACGCGCGCGAGACCGGCTCGACCCTGGCGCGCGATCTGCTGGAGGACTGGCCGGCGGCGCGCGCGGCCTTCGTCGAGGTGGTCCCGACCGAGTTGGCGGCGTTGCAGGGCGAGGCGCTGGCGAAGACGGGCTGAATCGGCGCCTTCTGGAAACCTCGCGCCGGTTAGCGTGAGTTCGTCAGCGTCCGGAGGGGTTCATGGACATCGGCTTGCCCAAGGTCGACCGCTACGCCGAGTTCTGGCCGATCTATCTGCGGGAGCACCGCAGGGCGGAGACCCGTCTGATCCATTACGCGGGCACGTCCACGGGGCTGGCCTGTCTCGTGGTCGCAATCGTAACGCGCCAGCCCTGGTGGCTCCTGGCCGGCCTGATCGCCTCCTACGGCGCGGCCTGGATTTCCCACGCGCTGATCGAACGCAACAAGCCGGCGTCCTGGCAGTACTTCGCCTGGTCGTTCGTTAGCGACTTCCGCATGTTCGGCCTGGCCCTGACCGGCCGGCTGGACGACGAGCTGCGCCGCCACGGCGTCAGCAACTGATCCAAGAAAAAAGGCGGACCCGAAGGGCCCGCCTTTGCGTCACCGGTTCGGCGTGTGCGCCAGCCTGAGCAGGTTGGCCGCGCCGGGGGCCCCGAAAGGCGTGCCGGCGAGGATCAGGATCCGCCGGCCCGGAGGAGCGATCCCCAGCTTCATCGAAGTCTCGATCGCCTGTTCGGTCAGGTCCTTCAGGCCGGTCGGCTGCGGGCCGACGCGGGGCTCCAGGCCCCAGACCAGGGCGAGGCGTCGGGCGATCTCCGGCCGCGGGGTCAGGGCGAGCGCCGGCTGCAGAGGGCGTTCGCGCGACAACCGCCGCGCCGTGCCGCCCAGGGTGGTGAAGACGACCAGGCAGGCGGTGCGACCTGACTCCGCGGCCTTGCGGGCGGCGGCGACCAGAGCGTCGACTTCGGCCTCCTGCATGCCGGCGTGCTCGGCGTCCATCAGGCCGGGCCACAGCGGGTCGGCTTCGACCCGGGCGATGATGCGATCCATCATCGCGACCGACTCCAGCGGGTACTGGCCCGAGGCGGTTTCGGCCGACAGCATGACCGCGTCGGCGCCTTCGTAGACAGCGTTGGCGACGTCCGAGGCCTCGGCCCGGGTCGGGGTCGGTGAGTTGGTCATCGACTCCAGCATCTGGGTGGCGACGATGGCCGGCACGCCGCGCTGGCGGGCCGCGCGCAGGATCACCTTCTGGGCGATCGGGACTTCTTCCGGATCCACCTCCACGCCCAGGTCGCCGCGGGCGACCATGACGCCGTCGCAGAGGTCGAGGATCTCGTCCAGACGCTCCAGCGCGGCCGGCTTCTCGATCTTGGCCAGAACGGCGGCGCGGCCCTCGACGAGCCGGCGCAGCTCGGCCATGTCGTCGGCCCGCTGCACGAAGGACAGGGCGATCCAGTCGACGCCGAGGCGCAGCGCGAAGGCCAGGTCGGCGCGGTCCTTGTCGGTGAGCGCCGACAGCGGGATGACCGCGCCCGGCACCGCCACGCCCTTGCGGTCGGACAGCTTGTCGCCGGCGACCACGCGGGTCTCGGCGAAGTCCTTGCCGCAGCTGACCACCTCCAGGCGCACCTTGCCGTCGTCGAGCAGCAGGCACAGGCCTGGCTTGAGCGCGGCGAAGATCTCCGGATGCGGGACCGAGACCCGGGTCTTGTCGCCCGGCGTCGGATCCAGGTCGAGCCGCAGGGTCTGGCCGCGCTCCAGCGCCACAGACCCGTCGGCGAACCGGCCCAGCCGCAGCTTCGGGCCCTGCAGGTCGGCGAGGATGCCGAGCGGCCGGCCGACCTGCGCCTCGGCCGCGCGCACCGCCTCGTAATTGGCCGCGTGGTCCTCGTGGGTCCCGTGGCTGAAGTTGAGGCGGAACACGTCGGCCCCGGCCTGGGCCAGGCGCACCACCATGTCGGGGGCGCGGCTGGCGGGGCCGAGGGTGGCCACGATACGGGCGCGGCGAGCGCGGACAGTCACTGGACGCGGACTCCTTTGAACCGGATGGAAACCCAGCCCGCGGCCGGGTGATCCAGCGTGGGCGTTACTTCACCACCGCATCTACAGACTGGCTGGTGACCGGATGGTAACCGGGGCGGGCCTCGGCGTAGATCTTTCGCGCCAGGTTCTGACCCCAGTCGCCCTGCTTCATCAGGGCGGTGAACAGCGGCAGGACGAACTTGCGCCGGCCCTGGCTGGTCAGGAACTTCTCCAGCGCCGGCACGCCGGGCTGGTAGCGGTTGTTCACGACGATCTTCAGCCAAGCGAACAGGATTTCGCTGTTGCCCTGGTTGGACAGGTTGAAGGTCTTGTCCAGGTCGGCCAGCTGCGCCGGGGTCATCTTGGCGGGCAGGGAGCCCAGGAAGTGCTGCCACTCCTGGGTGGTCCAGCCGGCGGTGTTCACCTTCGAGGCGGGGCCGCCGGCGGCGAAGGCCTGGACCTGGGCGTCGACGCGGGCGAAGGCGCCGGACTGGCGGACCACGGCGTTCTCGGGAATGCCGGGCTCGTAGACCCAGCGGTCCAGCTGTAGCTTCTGCTCCAGGGCGGCGTCGCCCTTGATCAGGTTGGCGCGCAGGTCGGCCAGGAACACCTCGGCCGTCATCGGCTGGAAGGCGTGGCGGTCGAAGTACGAGCGCAGCCAGGCGTCGAACCGCTCGCGGCCGACCGCTTCCTCTATGGTGCGCAGGAAGGTCGCGCCCTTCTCGTAGGCGATGTCGGTCATGCCCTCGTCGGGGTCGCGCCCGGTCAGGTCGAGGTGCAGGCGGGTGTCCGGCGCGTTCGGGCCGCCGGCCTCGGCCACGGCGTTCTGCAGGTCCTGCCAGCCGAGGTTGGCCAGCATGGCCGCGCGCTCCGGACCGTAGAGCTTCTCCATGATCCGGTTCTCGAAGTAGGTGGTGAAGCCCTCGTTGAGCCAGAAGTCGGCCCAGGTCGCGTTGGTCACCAGGTTGCCGGACCAGCTGTGCGCCAGCTCGTGGGCGACCAGCGACACCAGCGAGCGGTCGCCGGCCAGGATGGTCGGCGTGGCGAAGGTCAGGCGCGGGTTCTCCATGCCGCCGAACGGGAAGGACGGGGGCAGGACCAGCAGGTCGTAGCGGCCCCAGCGATAGGGGCCGTAGAGGCTCTCGGCCGCCTCGACCATCTTCTCGACGTCGGCCAGCTCCCAGGCGGACTTATCCAGCATGGACGGCTCGGTGTAGACGCCGGTGCGCGAACCCAGCGGCTTGAAGGCGATATCGCCGACCGCGATGGCGATCAGGTAGGGCGCGATCGGCTTGTCCATGTGGAAGCGGAAGGCGTGACCGCCCTCGGCCGGCTCGCCGTTCGGGGTGAGCATCTCGGCGCTCATCACCGCCTTCAGCTCCGAGGGCACGACGATGCGCGCGTCGTACGTCTGGCGGATGCCCGGGCTGTCCTGGGTCGGGATCCAGGTGCGGGTCAGGATCGCCTCGCCCTGGCTGAACAGGTACGGGTACTTCTTGCCGGCGGTCTGGGCGGGGGTCAGCCACTGCAGGGCCGCCGCGTTCGGCGAGGTGGCGTAGCGCACGACGATGCGCTTGGTCCCGGCCGGCAGAGTGACTTCCAGAGGCACGCCCATGACCTCCGGCGTGCCCGCCGGCGCGGTCCCGAGCCGCCACTGCAGCGGTTTGCCCGACGCGTCCGTCACCGACTGGATCTCCAGATCCTTGGTGTCGAGCACGATCATCCGGGCGTCCGGCTTGGCGTCGACGTCCAGGGTCGCGGTGCCCGACAGCCGCTTGGCGGCGAAGTCGGTGGTCAGGTCGAGGCCGACGTGGGTCACCCGCGCCTCGTCCGGGCGGGCGTAGGAGTGGATGTCGTGAGCCATGACGGCGGCCGGTGCGGTTGCGGGCGTGGCGGGTTGGGCGGGCGCGGCCGGCTGAGCCGGGGCGGCGGCGCTCGGCGCGTGGGCGCAGGCCCCCAGCAGGGCGAAGGCCGAGACGGCGGCCAGCGCGGGCAGGCGGGTGGAACGGGTCATCTCAGGTCTCCTCCCCGGAGAACGTGTTTGCGCGTTTGTAGGCCCTAGACGCGGCCGGCGACCAGAAGTTCGGCGCCGGTGATCGCGCGCGAGGCGTCGGAAGCGAGGAACAGCAGGGTGGCGGCGAGGTCGGCGGGCTGCACCCAGCGGCTGAAATCGGCGCCGGGCATGTCGGCGCGGTTGGCGGGCGTGTCGATAATGGTGGGCAGCACGGCGTTCACCCGGACGCCCTGATCCTTCAGCTCTTCGGCCAGGCTCTCGGTCAGGCGCAGCACGCCGGCCTTGGAGGCGGCGTAGGCGCCCATGCCGGCGGCGGCGCGCCGGGCCGCGGCGGCCGCCACGTTGACGATGGCGCCCGAGCCCGACGCCTTAAGGGCGGGCAGGGCGGCCTTCGACGCGGTCGCGGCGGTGGTGACGTTCATGCGGTGCAGGGCGGCCCAGCCCGAGAGGTCGCCGTCCTCCAGCGTCTGCCAGCGGAAGCCGCCGGCGACGTTGACCAGGGCGTGCAGGCCGCCGTGGGCGCCGGCGACCTTGTCCATCGCGGCGCGGGCCGAGTCGAGGTCGGCGAGGTCGACGCCGCCGATGGCCAGAACGCCGTCCGGCGTGCCTTCCGGGGCCTCGCCCAGGTCGATTGCGGCCACCCGCCAGCCCGCCTCCAGGAAGGCGCGGACCGTCGCGCGTCCAAGGGCGCCGAACCCGCCGGTGACCACCACGCTCTTGCCGCTCATGCTTCGCCTCTCCACCTTCGACGCGGCCCTGCTTGGGTCACCCGCGCCGCGAGGTCAACCGGCCGCGCCGGAACGGGGCTGATCGCGCCGGGGTTGGCGCGCCGTTAGGAGAGCTCGATGAGAACCAGAGCCGTCGAAGTCACGGAAACCCGCGCCGGCAAGTTTCAGGTCGAGATCGACGTGCGCGGCCACACCATCCTGGCCGACGAGCCGGTGGAGGTCGGCGGCCTCGGATCGGGCCCCGATCCATACGAGTTGCTGGCCGCGGCGCTGGGCGCCTGCACGGCCATGACCGCGCGGATGTACGCCGACTACAAGGGCATCGCGCTGGAGCGGGTGCGCGTCGAGGTCCGCCACGAAACTGGCGAGGGCCCGCCGCGCGACCGGTTCATCCGCGAGGTGGCCTTCGACGGCGACCTGACGCCGGAGCAGACCATCCGCCTGTTCGAGATCGTCGAGAAATGCCCGGTCCACAACACGCTGGCGAACGGCTCACGGATCGAGACGCGGCCCCTCGCGATCGCGGGCGAAGCCGACCGCGACGAGCATTTCCGGGCCATGGACGCGCTCTGCAAGGAATGACCGGTGATATCGGGGGGCTTGCGATCGGGCTGCCGTTGGGTGAAGTCAGGCGCATGACCCAAGCCGCCGCGCCCAAGCCCTTCGGGACCCTGCTCGACATGATCGGCCACACGCCGATGGTCGAGGTGAAGAACATCGACACCGGCCCCTGCCGGCTGTTCGTGAAGCTGGAGAGCCAGAATCCCGGCGGCTCCATCAAGGACCGCATCGCGCTGTCGATGATCGCCGCAGCCGAGCGCGAGGGCTACCTCAAGCCCGGCGGCACCATCATCGAGGCCACCGCCGGCAACACCGGCCTGGCGCTCGCCCAGGTGGGCGTGCTGAAGGGCTACAAGACCATCCTGGTGGTGCCCGACAAGATGGCCCGCGAGAAGGTCCAGCACCTGCGCGCGCTGGGCGCCGACGTGCGGGTGACCCGCTCCGACGTGGGCAAGGGCCACCCGGAATACTACCAGGACATGGCCGAGCGCCTGGCCCAGCAGATCCCGGGCGGCTTCTACGTCAACCAATTCGCCAACCCGGCCAACCCGGCCGCCCACACCGCCACCACCGGTCCCGAGATCTGGGAGCAGATGGACCACGACGTGGACGCGGTGGTGGTCGGCGTCGGCTCCGGCGGCACGCTCACGGGCCTGGGCCGCTTCTTCGAGAAGGTGTCGCCCAAGACCGAGATGGTGCTGGCCGATCCGGTCGGCTCGATCCTGTGCCACTACCACGAGACCGGCGAGCTGATCGAAGCCGGCTCCTGGACCGTGGAGGGTATCGGCGAGGACTTCATCCCGACCAACGCCGAGATGCGCCTGGTCAAGAAGGCCTACTCGATCAGCGACCGCGAGAGCATGGAGACCGCCCGCCAGCTGCTGCTGAAGGAGGGCGTGCTGGCCGGCTCGTCCTCGGGCACGCTGATCTCGGCGGCGCTGCGCTACTGCCGCGAACAGACCACGCCCAAGCGGGTGGTGACCTTCGTCTGCGACACCGGCACCAAGTACCTGTCCAAGGTCTACAACGACAGCTGGCTGGCTGAGCAGGGCCTGACCGACCGCGAGCTGCACGGCGACCTGCGCGACCTGATCTTCCGCAAGTACACGGAGGGCGGCGCGGTCACCATCAGCCCCGACGACACCCTGCTGACCGCTTACAACCGCATGCGCCAGTCCGACGTCTCGCAGCTGCCGGTGATGCAGGACAGCCGCCTGGTCGGCATCCTCGACGAGAGCGACATCCTGCGAGGGGTCGAGAACGAGGAGGTGGCCCGCAACGGCCGCTTCAAGCAGCCGGTCCGCTCGGCCATGACCACCAAGCTCAACACCCTGCAGGCGTCCGAACCGCTGGACGCCCTGGTCCCGGTGTTCGAGCGCGACGAGGTGGCCCTGGTGCTGGACGGCGAGGAGTTCGTCGGCCTGATCACCCGCGTGGACCTGATCAACCACCTGCGCCTGCATCCGCAGGCGGCGGCCTAGTTTAAGCGGAGCGGGTACTTACATCCGCTCCTCCCGTCTCCCTGAGAGACCCTGATCATTCTCTTCTCCTGCGAATGGAGAAGTAGGAGCTTAGTCATGGCCGACCTGCCCAACCGCCTCGGCTTCGCCACCCGCACCATCCACGCGGGCCAGCATCCTGACCCGACCACGGGCGCGGTGATGACGCCGATCTACGCCACCTCGACCTACGCCCAGGAGAGCCCGGGCGTGAACAAGGGCTACGAGTACGCGCGCGGCAAGAACCCGACCCGCGAGGCGTTCGAGCGGGTGGTCGCCGACCTGGAGAACGGGGTGCAGGGCTTCGGCTTCGGCTCGGGCATGGCGGCGACCTCGACCATCCTGGAACTGCTGGACGCCGGCGCGCACGTGCTGGCCGGCGACGACCTCTACGGCGGCACCTACCGGCTGTTCGAGCGCGTGCGCCGCCGCTCGGCCGGGTTGTCGTTCGACTATGTCGACTTCTCCGACCCGGCCAAGGTCGAGGCGGCGATCACCCGCCAGACCAAGCTGCTGTGGGTCGAGACGCCGACCAACCCGCTGATGAAGTTGGCCGACCTGGAAGCCCTGGCCGCCATCGCCAAGAAGCACGGCCTGCTGACCGTGGCCGACAACACCTTCGCCACGCCGTGGGCCCAGCGCCCGCTGGAGCTGGGCTTCGACCTGGTGATGCACTCGGTCACCAAGTACCTGAACGGCCACTCCGACATGGTCGGCGGGGTGGTGGTGGCCCGCACCGAGGAGCTC
This sequence comes from Caulobacter sp. 17J80-11, assembly GCF_014349105.1. GTDB lineage: Bacteria > Pseudomonadota > Alphaproteobacteria > Caulobacterales > Caulobacteraceae > 17J80-11. The sequence continues at coordinate 71,414 of NZ_JACSJI010000016.1, forward strand.
GCGAAGGAGGTGAAGTTCCTCCAGAACTCCATCGGCGGCGTGATGGGCCCGTTCGACGCCTTCCTGGCCAACCGGGGCGTGAAGACCCTGGCGCTTCGCATGCAGCGCCACTGCGAGAACGCCATGCGGGTCGCGCGCTGGCTCGAGGCGCATCCGGGCGTGGCCAAGGTGTACTATCCGGGCCTGGAGAGCCACCCGCAGCACGAGCTGGCCAAGCGCCAGATGCGCGGCTTCGGCGGCATGATCTCGTGCGTGGTCGACGGCGACCTGGAGCGCACCAAGCGGGTGCTGGAGCGCTTCCGCATCTTCACCCTGGCCGAGAGCCTGGGCGGGGTGGAGAGCCTGGTGAACCACCCGGCGATCATGACCCACGCCTCCGTGCCCAAGGCGGTGCGCGAGGCCGGCGGGGTCTCCGACAACCTGATCCGTTTCTCGGTCGGGGTGGAGGACGGCGACGACCTGATCGCCGACCTGGAGCAGGCGTTCGGGGCCTGATCGTCTTGCGTCAGGAAAGCTGACGTTACGTACCCTGTGGCTCCGTTACACGGCGCCACATGGTCAATGGCGCTTCACCTTGTTGTTAGCTTGACAGTTTCGTGACCCGCTTCTCCTCTAGCTGAGCAGTTGGCGCATTCTCTTCGTGGAATTGCGTTGGTTTTCCGCAAGAGCGTGCGCCCCTAATCAGAAATGGGGGCGGGTGTGTTGAAGCGTCGTACGGAATTGTTGGCCGCGACTGCGGCTTTGGCGTTGCTGACCGGGGCCGCCGGGACGGCCCAGGCCCAGACCACTCCAGCCTCCGACGATCCGGAGGCCGCCGCCGTAGACGAGATCGTCGTCACCGGCTCGCGCATCCGGCGCAGCCCGCTGGAGCGCGACCAGGCGATCGTCGAGCTCGACCGCGAGACTATCGAGAAGACCGGCCTGACCTCGACCGCCGACGTGCTGCAGCGCATCCCGTCCGCCGGCGGCGGCCTGAACGCCAAGTTCAACAACTCTGGCAACTTCGGCAATCCGCCGGACGGCGGCGGCGTGGGCGCGGGCGCCGCCGAAATCGACCTGCGCTACCTTGGCTCGCGCCGGGTGCTGGTGCTGGTCGACGGCCTGCGCTGGGTGTCGGGGGCCTCGGCCTCGGGCGTGCCGGGCGCGGTCGACCTGAACACCATTCCCAGTTCGATGATCCAGCGCATGGAGGTGCTGCAGGAGGGCGCCTCGCCGATCTACGGGTCGGACGCCATCGCCGGCGTGGTCAACATCATCACCAAGAACCGCCAGGACGGCCTGCAGGCCTCGGCCCAGGTCAGCGGCTACGGCGAGGGCGACGGCTTCAGCCAGAACTACGACGTGTCGTGGGGCGCGACCCAGGACAACACCCGCATCGTGCTGGGCGGCGGCTACTTCAAGCAGGATCCGGTGATGGCCGCCGACCGCGACATCTCGCGGTTCCCGAGCCCGTACGCGACGTCGTGCCTGGGCGGCGGCTGCAGCTCCGGCACGCCGCTGGGTCGCTTCATCATCCACGACCCGAACACCAACAACGACCTCGACATGACCCTCAGCGGGCCGATGGGCGTTGGCAACGTGCCGTTCTACGACCCGATGAATCCGACCGGGCCGGGCAGCGACTTCAAGGACTTCGCCACCCTCGATCGGTTCAACTTCCAGCCGTACAACTACATCGTCACGCCGTCCGAGCGGGTCAGCCTGTTCGGCCAGGTGACCCAGGACCTGACCGACCGGGTCGAGCTGCGGGTGCGGGCCAGCTACGTGAACCGCAAGTCGGCCAACCAGGCCGCGCCGCTGCCGCTGTTCGTCGGACCTGACGCCGGCAACGGCAACCTGCTCGACACGGTCACCATCGACGCCGACAACCCATACAACCCGTTCGGCTTCGACCTCGGGCCCGGCACCTACGCCTTCGTCGGCCGCCGTCTGGTCGAGGGCGGGCCGCGCCACTACGCCCAGGACGTCAACACCTGGAACGTCACCGCCAGCCTCAGCGGCGACTTCGATGTGGCCGGCCGGCCCTGGTACTGGGACGCCAACGCGGTGGTGTCGACCAACCACGCCGAGCAGACCTTCACCGGCAACGTCAACGCCCAGCGGGTGCAGGAAGCCCTGGGCGACCCGTCGCTGTGCACCGGCGCCTGCGTGCCGCTGAACATCTTCGGCGGCGAGGGCAGCATCACCCCGGACATGCTGGATTTCATCGGCTTCACCCAGCAGGACTCGTCCGAGCAGAAGCTGCAGGACTTCAGCTTCAACCTGACGGGCGACCTGTTCGACCTGCCGGCCGGCGCCGTGGCCTTCGCGGTCGGGGCCGAGCACCGCAAGACCGAGGGCTACTTCCAGCCCGACGCCATCGTCGCGGCGGGCCTGTCCTCGGACATCCCGGCCCAGCCGGCCAGCGGCGAGATCAGCGTCAACGAGGTCTACGGCGAACTGCAGATCCCGGTCATCGCCGACCAGCCGATGTTCCGGTCGCTGGAGCTGTCGGTGGCCGGACGCTGGTTCGACTACTCCACGTCCGGGTCTGACTCGACCTACAAGCTGGGCGCCCTGTGGCGGCCGACCGACAACGTGCTGGTGCGCCTGTCGAAGGGCCAGGGCTTCCGCGCCCCGTCCATCGGCGAACTCTACGGCACGGCCTCGCGCTTCGACCAGGAAGTGGTCGACCCGTGCTCCGACATGCTGGGGCTGGGCGGCGGCACCCCGGCCAGCGCCGCGGTCCAGGCCAACTGTATCGCCAACGGCGTGCCCGGCGACGGCAGCTACGTGCAGCTGAATCCGCAACTGCCGGTGTTCACCAGCGGCAACCCGGACCTGGTCCCGGAAACCAGCGAGGGCTGGAACGCCAGCTTCGTTTGGGAGCCGGAGTTCCTGAAGTCGTCCGGCTGGGCCAGCGGCGGTTCGATCGAGGTGGCCTACTCCGACATCCAGCTGGACGACGCCATCCAGGCCCAGAGCGCCGCGGGCCTGCTGAACCTGTGCGCCGAGACCAACGACCCGCTGGCCTGCGCCACCATCACCCGCACCGCCTCGGGCGCGGTCGCCGGCGTCTCCAACCCGCTGATCAACATCGGCGGCATCGAGACCCGCACGGTCGACCTGAACCTGATCTGGCGCGGGCCTGAGACCGACTTCGGCCGCTTCAGCGTGCGCTCCAACACCACCTTCCTGCTCGAGTTCACCGAGCTGGTGCCGACCGGCGCCGGCCTGGCGGCGATCAAGCGCGAGGGCACGGAGCGGGGCAGCCCCGACCAGGCCTATCCGGAGACCAAGTCGACCCTGACGGTGGACTGGGACCGGGCCGACTGGGGCGCGACCGTGGGCCTGCGCTACCTGTCGGCGGTGGAGGAGAGCCAGGCGGCCAACACGCTGGACGCGCGAACCTACTTCGACGCCCAGTTCCGCTGGCGGCCGGAGATGTTCGACGACCAGTTCGGCCTGGCCTTCGGCGTCAACAACCTGTTCGACAAGGACCCGCCGGGCTGCGTCAGCTGCGGCCTGAACAACTACGACCCGAACGCCTACGACGCGCCGGGCCGGTTCTTCTACCTGCGGCTCAACTACGCCCGCTGATCTGGCGGCTTAGACGAGGAGGGCGGGCGCGTGAGCGTCCGCCCTTTTTCTCTGCCTCAGGCGTTGTCCCGGCATGAAGGTCTTCACCATCGGCTACGAGCACGACACTCAGGCGCACGTGATGGACAAGCTGCGCGCGGCCGGCGTGAAGGTGGTGGTCGACGTGCGCGCGGTCGCGGCCTCGCGGCGGGCGGGGTTCTCCAAGACGATCCTGGCCTCGAGCCTGGCCGAGGCGGGCATCGACTACGTCCACCTGCGCCAGCTGGGCACGCCCAAGTCCGGGCGCGAGGCGGTGCGGGCCGGGCGGGTCGCGGAGATGCGCAAGATCTACGACGCGCACCTGGAGGAGCCGGGCGCGCAGGTGGAGCTGGCCCGCGCCCGCGAGATCGCCGAGGCGCGGCCGGCGGCGCTGCTCTGCTACGAGGCGGACGCCACCAACTGTCACCGCTCGATCGTGGCCGAGCGGATCACCGGGCGCGGGGACGAAGTCGTCGACCTTTGAGCCTACTTGGCGCGATAGCCGTCGTGGCAGGTCCCGCAGGACTGACGGACAGTCGCCCACTGGGCGGCGAAGCCGGCCTTGTCGTTCGCCTCGGCCAGTTCGGCCAGCTTCTGCGTCTGGGCGGCGTAGTCGGCGGCGGCCTTCTCGAAGCCGGCCCGGTCGGTCCAGATCTCCGCCTTCGCCTTGGTGGCCACGCCGGCGTCGGGGCCGGTGCCCGCCGGGAACATCGACGGCAGCTGCTTGGCCCAGCGCGCCAGGCCCTTGGCCGCGAACGCCTGGCCCTTCACGTCGCCGCCGGCGTCGATGACGCCCTTCATGCCGCTGAAGGCCGCGGCCGACAGGTCCAGCGCCGACTGGCGGGTGGCGACGACGTCCTGCGCCGACATCGAAATCGGCGCGCTGGCCTGCGCGGCGGCCAGACCCGTGGCCCCGAGCACGCAGGCGGCGGCCAGCACCAGAAACTTGTTCGACATGGACGTTCCCCCGAACGGCGTGATCCTGCAGCCAGGCTATGCCGGGGGCGTAGGCGAGGCAAACGCCGCGCACTACGCGAGGTCGGCGCGAACCTTGGTGAGGATGCGGCCGAGCAGGTTTTCGCCTCGCCAAGCCGCGGGATCCACGGCTCTCGGATCATCGAGCGCCCAGCCGCAGCCCCAAATCCAGTCGCGGGGATTGGCTTCGACCAGCATCGTGTCGCCTGTCGCCAGAAGCTGGCGGCCCGCGCCCGCGTTCTGACCAAACTTGGCGAGGTTGCCGCGGTAGACGACGTCGACTTTCCAAATGGCCCAGCGCGCGTGCTCGAAGCCCGACACCGTCTGGCCCAGTCGCTTCTGTTCGCCGGGATCCGCCGTCGCCAGGATCCGTTCGGCCGCCGTGGCGTCGCCGAACAGCTCCGCCTTCGCGAACATCATCCACTGTTCGGCCGTGACGAACGTCTGACCGTCAATCGTGAACGCCGTGGCATGCCATTGGCTGAACACCCCTTTGATGAAGGGGTGGAAGGTCGAGAACGCTGCGGGTGTCGGGAGCTCCGCCGCGGAAACGACGGGAGCCCCCGAAAACATCAGGCCGCCTCGCCCTTCTGGGCGTAACCCAGTTGCTGGTTCAGCTTGGTCAGCAGGTCCACGGCCGCCTCGGCGATCACCGTGCCCGGCGGGTAGATGGCCGCGGCGCCGGCGTCGTAGAGGGCCTGGAAGTCCTGGGGCGGGATGACGCCGCCGACCACGATCATGATGTCGGGCCGGCCCAGCTTCTCCAGCTCGGCCTTCAGTTCGGGCACCAGCGTCAGGTGGCCGGCGGCCAGCGAGCTGGCCCCCACCACGTGCACGTCGTTCTCCACCGCCTGGCGGGCGGCCTCGGACGGGGTCTGGAACAGCGGGCCGATGTCGACGTCGAAGCCGAGGTCGGCGTAGGCGGTGGCGATCACCTTCTGGCCGCGGTCGTGGCCGTCCTGGCCCATCTTGGCGACCAGGATGCGGGGACGTCGGCCGTCGGCTTCGGCGAAGGCGTCGACGAGGGCGCGGGCGCGCTCGGTGGTCGCGTCGGATCCGGCTTCGCGCAAGTACACCCCCTGGATCGCCTTGATCTCGGCCCGATGGCGGCCGAACGCCCTCTCCAGCGCGTCGCTGATCTCGCCGACCGTGGCCTTGGCGCGGGCGGCCTCGACCGCGAGCGCCAGCAGGTTGGCGTCGCCCCGCGCGCCTTCGGTCAGGGCGTTCAGCGCGGCCTCGACGGCGGCCGGGTCGCGCTCGGCCTTCAGGCGGGCCAGCTTGTCGAGCTGCTGCTTCAGCACCGAGGAGTTGTCGACCTTCAGAACCGGAATGTCGTCAGCCACTTCGGGTCGATACTTGTTCACGCCAACCACGGTCTGGCGGCCGGTGTCGATGCGGGCCTGGGTCTTGGCCGCGGCCTCTTCGATGCGCAGCTTCGGCAGGCCCTGCTCGATGGCCTTGGCCATGCCGCCCAGCTTCTCGACCTCGTCGATGTGGGCCAGCGCGCGTTCGGCCAGGTCGTGGGTCAGGCGCTCGACGTAGTAGGAGCCGCCCCACGGGTCGATCGCGCGGGTCAGGCCCGTCTCGGTCTGCAGGAACAGCTGGGTGTTGCGCGCGATCCGGGCCGAGAAGTCGGTCGGCAGGGCCAGCGCTTCGTCCAGCGAGTTGGTGTGCAGGCTCTGGGTCTGGCCGCCGGCCGCCGCCATGGCCTCCACGCAGGTGCGCGAGACGTTGTTGAACACGTCCTGCGCCGCCAGGCTCCAGCCCGACGTCTGGCAGTGGGTGCGCAAGGACAGCGAGCGGGCGTCCTTCGGCTCGAACTCGCGCTTCAGCAGCTTGGCCCAGAGCAGGCGCGCGGCCCGCATCTTCGCCACTTCCATGAAGTAGTTCATGCCGATCGCCCAGAAGAACGACAGGCGCGGCGCGAAGGCGTCGACCGGCAGGCCCGCGGCCACGCCGGCGCGGATGTATTCCACGCCGTCGGCCAGGGTGTAGGCCAGCTCGAGGTCGGCGGTCGCGCCGGCCTCCTGCATGTGATAGCCGCTGATCGAGATCGAGTTGAACTTCGGCATGTGCGCCGAAGTGTAGGAAAAGATGTCGGAAATGATCCGCATCGAAGGCGCGGGCGGATACACGTAGGTGTTCCGCACCATAAATTCCTTCAGGATGTCGTTCTGGATCGTGCCCGACAGCTGCTCGGGCTTCACGCCCTGTTCTTCGGCCGCGACGATGTAGAGCGCCATGATCGGCAGCACCGCGCCGTTCATGGTCATCGACACGCTCATCTTATCGAGCGGGATGCCGCTGAACAGGGTGCGCATGTCGTAGATGCTGTCGATGGCCACGCCGGCCATGCCGACGTCGCCCTTCACCCGCGGGTGATCCGAGTCGTAGCCGCGGTGGGTGGCCAGGTCGAAGGCCACCGACAGGCCCATCTGACCCGCCGCCAGGTTGCGGCGGTAGAAGGCGTTGGAGTCCTCGGCCGTGGAGAAGCCGGCGTACTGGCGCACCGTCCACGGGTTGGTGGCGTACATGGTCGGGTAGGGCCCGCGCACGAACGGCGCCAGGCCCGGATAGCCGGCCGTGAAGTCCAGGCCCGCGGCGTCCTCGGGGCCATAGATCGGCGCGACCGGGATGCCCTCGGGCGTCAGCCAGTCTTCGCCGGCGGCGGCCGTTTGGGGCGCGCGCGGCTGGACGGCGTCGAAGGCCAGGGACGCGAAATCAGGAAACTTGGTCATCGTCGTCCTCGTCGAAGACCTCGTTGTCTTCGTCGTCGATATCTTCGTCCTCGTCGTCGTAGGCGTCCTCGCCCACGACCTCGTCGATCAGGCCGCGCCAGACCGGGTCGGTGTCGTCCACCAGGTCCACGTCGTCGAGGAAGGCCACGGCGGTCTCGCCGTCGGGCAGGGCCAGGCCCAGCACCTCCAGCACCTCGCCGTCGTCGGTCTCGTGCGCCTCGGCCTGGACCACGACGGCGCCGATTTCCTCGTCGTCGTTCCACCAGATCACGGGCTGCGGCAGCTCCATGTCGATGACGCGACCGTTCTCGGTGTCGCCGAGTGCGAACACGGCGGCGTCGCTGTCGACGTCCTCCGGCTTGGCCACCCGGCCGGAGAAGGCCTTCAGCAGGAAGCGCCAGGTGTCGACGTCGTAGGGCTTAGTTTCCACGGGCGTGCTCCAGCGCGCTCAGGGCGGCGTCCAGCACCGCGGTGATGTCGCCGCCGGCGAACAGGAAGTCGTCGACGCCGGCCGATTTCAGCTCGGCTTCGAGGTCGCCCGGCCGGCCGGCCAGGAAGACGCGCTTGGCCCCGCGATGCTGCAGCTCGGCCGCGGCGGCGCCCGCCTCGGCGGCGTAGCGCTCGTCGGAGGAGGCGATCACCGCGATGGGGGCTGTGGCCGCGTCATAGGCGTCCGGCGCGCCGACCACGGCGGCGATCCCGCCGGCCGCGAACAGGTTGCGGCTGAAGCCGAGGCGCGCGGTGTAGTCGGAAGCCCCGCCAAGCGTGGCGATGAACACCTGCGGCTTGGGTTCGAGCTGCAGGGCGCGCTCGCGAAGCGCCTCGAACGGCTCGGACAGGCGCACGGGCGCGAGCGCCGGGCAGCGGCCGTCGGGGCCCGGCAGGCGCACGTCCGCCGCCTTGGCGAAGGCGGCCGGGTCGACCTCTTCCGAGGCGACGGAGGCCTCGCCCAGGTTGGGGAACTCCGACGTGCCGATCAGGCCGGTCTTGCGCTTGGCCACGTCGGCTTCGCGCGCGGCGCGCACCTTGGCGATCTCCTCGGCGACGAAGCCGTTCTCCAGCGCCGCGACAACGCCGCCCTGGCGCTCGATCGCCTGGAAGACCGCCCAGCCGGCGCGGGCCAGGTCGTCGGTCAGGCGCTCCAGGAACCAGGCGCCGCCGGCCGGGTCGGCCACGCGGCCCAGCGCGGCCTCTTCCATCAGCACCAGCTGGGTGTTGCGGGCCTGGCGACGGGCGAACTCGGTGGCGCGGCCCAGCGGCCGGGTGAAGGGCTCCAGCACCGCCGCGTCGGCGCCGCCGACGCCCGCGCCGAAGCCGGCCGCGGTCAGGCGCAGCAGGTTCACCCACGGGTCCAGCTTGGACAGCATGCGCCGCGACGAGCGGGCCTCGATGCGGGCGGTCGCCTCGACCTCGCAGGCGGCGGTCAGGCGGGCCCAGATGGCGCGCGCCGCGCGCAGCTTGGCGACGGTGGTGAAGTACTCGGCGTCGGCTGACAGTCCCAGCACCATGCGCTCGAACGCGGCCTGCATGGACAGGCCCGCGCGGGTCATGGCCTTGGCGTAGGCGAGCGCCGCGGCGGCCATGAAGCCCAGCTCCTGCACTTCCGAGCCGCCGGCCTCGTGCGCCACCCGACCCGAGGCCAGGAACAGGCTGGCCTTCGGATAGGCCGGGGCGTGGCGCGCGGCGGTCTGGGCGGCAGAGACGACGTGCGATTCGATCGGCCCGGCGGTGGCGCCCGCCTCGGCGAAGGCCGACAGCGGGTCCAGGTGGAAGGCCAGCGGCGCTTCCGGCGCGCCCTTGGCCAGCACGGCCAGCGCGTTGGCCGCCTGCGGGCCGAGCAGGCCGGCGTCCAGCGCCACCGGCGCGAGGTCGAGCAGCACGCCCGACAGAACGCGGGCCAGCTCGTCCTGGCCGCCGACCGCCACGCCGTCGACGCCGGTCGGGTCGATGCGCACCAGCACGGAGGCCGCGCCGTTCTGCAGGTCCTTGAGAAGGTCGGCGTTGGCCCGCGCCGGATCGGCGTGATCGACGACGGTGCGCAGGTCCCACGGACGGGCCGGGTCGGCGTGCGGGCGCGGGCGCGCGGCCAGGGCCGGGGCGCCGTCCTCGGCGGTGTAGAGCGGCTGGACGGTCAGGCCGTCGTAGGTCCTGGCGACCAGACGCTTGTCGAACGGCGCGCCCTTGAGGGTCTTGTCGACCAGGGCCATCCACTGTTCGCGGGTGGGCGGGGAGAACTCTTGAGCGAGCGGGGTCGCGGGATTGCGCACGCGGCGAACCTCCGGTCTGAAACGGTCGCGCCGGTGATGGGGCGGGCGCCGCGCCCCGTCAAGCGCCGCCTCGTCTCAGTTGGCGACAGTCCGGTCGCCGAATGCGAACTCCGCAGGCTCGGCGCGGGCGTGATACGCTCGGCCACAGGGGAATGGGAGGAACGCCATGTCGACCGATGCTCCCGAGACGCCGGAAAAGCCTGAGAAGCCGCGGTCGAACGGCTCCTTCGGCGCCTGGATCGGGATCGGCGTGGCGTTAGGGGCGGCGCTCGGCGCGGCCTTCCACAACGTGGCGATGGGAGTCGCCCTGGGTGTGGCCATCGGCACGGCGCTCGGCGCGGCGGGCATGGCGGGCGGCCGAAAGGGTTGAGCTTCATTACGAAACCGTAAGGTCAAGCTTCCCCGACCTGTGGTTTGATCGACCCAGGGTCGCCCAAGTGCGGGCGAATTAGAGAATCTCGGGGGAAGTTATGACGCCCAGTCGCACCGTGTTGAGTTTCGCCGCCGCCCTGGCGCTGTCGCCGATGGTCGCCGCGCCGGCCCTCGCCAAGCCGAAGCCGGCCCCGGCCGCCGCCCAGGCTCCGGTCCCGGACATCGCCTACACCAAGTACGTCCTCTCGAACGGCCTGACGCTGATCGTGCATGAGGACCACAAGGCCCCGATCGTGGCGGTCAACGTCTGGTACCACGTGGGCTCGAAAGACGAGCCGTTCGGCCGCAGCGGCTTCGCGCACCTGTTCGAACACCTGATGTTCAACGGCAGCGAGAACTTCAACGACGACTGGTTCAAGAAGCTGGAGGCGGTGGGCGCCACCGACCTGAACGGCACCACCAACAACGACCGCACCAACTACTTCCAGAACGTCCCGACCGCCGCGCTCGACATGACGCTGTGGATGGAGTCGGACCGCATGGGCCACCTGGTCGGCGCGATCGACCGGGCCAAGCTCGACGAGCAGCGCGGCGTCGTCCAGAACGAGAAGCGCCAGGGCGAGAACGAGCCCTACGCCGTGGCCGAGGAGCTGGTCACCAAGGCGACCTATCCGGACGACCACCCGTACGGCCACACCGTCATCGGCTCGATGGCCGACCTCGACGCCGCCAAGCTCGAGGACGTGAAGGACTGGTTCAAGACCTACTACGGCCCGTCCAACGCCGTGATCGTGCTGGCCGGCGACATCACCCCGGAGCAGGCCAAGGCCAAGGTCGAGAAGTACTTCGGCGACATCCCGTCGGGCCCGCCGGTCGCACACCCCAAGGCGTGGGTGAACAAGCGCTCGGGCGAGCAGCGGGCGGTGGTCGCCGACCGCGTGGCCCAGGCGCGCCTGTACAAGGTCTGGAACGTCCCGCAGATCGGCTCGGCCGACTACGACTACCTGAACCTGCTGACCGACATCCTGGTCTCGGACAAGACCTCGCGCCTCTACAAGCGCATGGTCTACGACGAGCAGATCGCCACCAACGTCAGCGCCTACATCGACGGCCGCGAGATCGGCAGCCAGTTCGTGGTCGAGCTGACGGCCCGTCCGGGCGACGACCTGAAGGCGGTGGAGAAGGCCTTCGACGAAGAGATGGCGCGCCTGCTGACGTCGGGCCCGACCGCAGAAGAAGTGCAGAAGGTCCGCACCCTCTACACCTCGGGCTTCGTGAACGGCCTGGAGCGGATCGGCGGCTTCGGCGGCAAGTCCGACATCCTGGCCCAGAGCCAGGTCTACCGGGGCTCGCCGGACGCCTGGAAGGAGAGCATGGCGCGGGTGCAGTCGGCCACGCCGGCCGACCTGCAGAAGGCCGGCAAGGCCTGGCTGTCGGACGGCAGCTACACCCTCGAGGTGCTGCCCTTCCCGAACTACCAGGCCGCTTCGACCGGCGCGGACCGCAAGTCCATGCCCAAGCCGGGCGAGATGCAGGCGCCCAAGTTCGCCCAGCTCGAGCGCGGAACCCTGTCGAACGGCATGAAGGTGGTCGTGGCGCCGCGCCATGACGTGCCGCTGGTGCGCTTCAACATGATGTTCGACGCCGGCTACGCGGCCGACCAGGGCGGCAAGCCGGGCACCGCCTCGCTGGCCATGAACATGCTGGACGAAGGCACCACCAGCCGCGACTCGCTGGCCATCAGCAAGGAGCTGGCCCTGCTGGGCGCCTCGCTGGGGACCGGGTCGAACCTCGACTATTCGACGGTGTCGCTTTCGACGCTGAAGGCGAACCTCGACAAGTCGCTCGACCTCTACGCCGACGTCATCCTCAACCCGTCCTTCCCGCAGGCCGACTTCGACCGCCTGAAGAAGCTGCAGATCGCCTCGATCCAGCGCGAGAAGCAACAGCCGTTCAACGCGGCCCTGCGGGTGCTGCCGGTGATCGCCTACGGCCAGGGCCACGCCTATTCGGTGCCGTGGAGCGGTTCGGGCATGGAGAGCTCGGTCGCGGCTCTGAGCCGTGACGACATGGTCGGCTTCCACAAGGCCTGGCTGCACCCGAACAACGCCACCCTGGTGGTGGTCGGCGACACCAGCCTGGCCGAGATCATGCCCAAGCTGGAGGCCGAGTTCGGGGCCTGGAAGCAGGGCGCCGCGCCGCAGAAGAACATCGGCCAGCCGGCCGTGCCGGCCAAGCCGGTCGTCTACCTGATCGACAAGCCGGGCGCCCTGCAGTCGGTGCTCACCGCCACGGTGGTCGCGCCGCCCAAGGCCAACCCTGACGAAGTCGCGATCGAGACCATGAACACGGTCCTCGGCGGCGCCTTCACCTCGCGCCTGAACATGAACCTGCGCGAGGACAAGCACTGGTCCTACGGCGCCGGCAGCTTCGTGCGCGACGCCAAGGGCCCGCGTCTGTTCATCGCCTACGCGCCGGTGCAGACCGACAAGACCAAGGAGTCGCTCGTCGAGATGCGCAAGGAGCTGCGCGACGTGACCAAGGACCGGATCGTCACCGCTGACGAGCTGGCCATGGCCCAGAGCAACCTGACGCTCGCCATGCCGGGCCAGTGGGAGACCAGCAACGGCGTCGGCGGCGCGATCAGCGAAATGGTCATGTACGGCCTGGCCGACGACTGGTTCGACACCTACGCCGCCCGCATCAAGGCGACGACGGTCAACGACATGGGCCGCGCCGCCCAGATCGTCCGCAACGACAACCTGACCTGGGTTGTGGTCGGCGACCGCGCCAAGATCGAGGCCGGCCTGCGCGAGCTGAACCTTGGCGAAATCCGCGTGATCGACGCCGACGGCAATCCGGTGAAGTGACCTGAAGCAATCCGGTCCTTTGGGGCCGGGGAGGGCGCGGCGGAGCGATCCGCCGCGCCCTTTCTTTTTGGGCCCTGGCTTGACGACGGCGCCTGCGCCGCTCAAATCAGCCCCGCTCATCGAGACCGACCGAGGGACAGGCCCTTTGACGTCGGGGCAACCTGCGCGACGGCGCAAGGTGCCAACTCCTGCGGGGACGGATCGTCCGCGACAGATGAGTGAGGCGACGCAGGTCCGCTTGCGTCCTTCACGGGTCTATTCGCCTCCGCACGAGCTTTCGCGAGCGAGCGTGCGTGGAGAGCTCGAGCACCGTGACCGAAGCCAGTTTGAAATCCCCGCCCGACGCGATCGCGTTTGAAGACGTGCGCAAGGCGTTCGCCGGGCGCGCCGGCGAGGTCGCGGCCCTGGACGGCGTCAGCCTGAGCGTGCGCCGTGGCGAAGTATTCGGCGTCATCGGCCGCTCGGGGGCGGGCAAGTCGACCCTGGTGCGCCTGATCAACCGGCTGGAGCGGCCGACCGGGGGCCGCGTCCTGGTCGGCGGAGAGGACGTCGGCGCGCTTGACGCGGCCGGCCTGCGGACCCTGCGCCGTCGCATCGGCATGATCTTCCAGCACTTCGGCCTGCTGTCGTCCAAGACGGTGGCCGACAACGTCGCTTATCCGCTGAAGCTCGAAGGCAAGCTTTCGCGCCGTGAGGTCGGTAGCCGCGTGGCCGAGCTATTGGCCCGGGTCGGCCTTTCAGACCACGCCCGCAAATACCCGGCCCAGCTGTCCGGCGGCCAGAAGCAGCGGGTGGGCATCGCCCGGGCGCTCGCCACCCGCCCCGACATCCTGCTCTGCGACGAGGCCACCAGCGCGCTGGATCCGGAGACCACCCGCGAGATCCTGCAGCTGGTCGCCGGTCTCAACCGCGAATTGGGCCTGACCGTCGTGCTGATCACCCACGAGATGGAGGTGGTCCGCCAGGTCTGCGACAGGGTCGCCGTGCTCGACGCCGGCCGGCTGGCCGAGACCGGGCCGGTCGCCGACGTCTTCCTGGCCCCGCAGCACCCGACCACCCGCGCCCTGGTCTCCGAGGCCGAGCACCTGGAGGACGAGGCCGCCGACCTGTCGGCCGCCTCGGGGCGGATCGTGCGCCTGACCTATCGCGGCGAGGCCGCCTACCGGCCGCTGCTGGGCCAGGTGGCGCGCGAGACCGGCGTCGATTTCTCGATCCTCTCGGGCCGAGTGGCGCGCATCAAGGACACGCCCTACGGCCAGCTGACCCTGTCGCTGGAGGGCGGCGACGTGGACGGAGCGCTGGCGCGCTTCCGGGCCGCCGACGTGCAGGTGGAGGCGGTGCGATGAGCGCGTTCTTCGTGAATGTGGACTGGCCTGAGATCGCGCGCGCCTGCGGCGACACCCTGACCATGCTGGGCGCGTCGTTGGCGCTCACTGTGCTGTTCGGCCTGCCGCTGGGCGTGCTGCTGTTCCTGACGGGCAGGGGACAGCTGCTGGCCAACCGGGCGGCGCACGCGGCCCTGGCCCTGGTGGTCAACCTGCTGCGCTCGGTGCCCTTCATCATCCTGCTGATCGTGATGATCCCGGTGACCTTGCTGCTGGTCGGCACCTCGCTGGGCGTGGCCGGGGCCATTCCGCCGCTGGTGGTGGGCGCCGCGCCGTTCTTCGCCCGCCTGGTCGAGACGGCGCTCCGCGAAGTCGACCGCGGGGTGATCGAGGCGACCCAGGCCATGGGCGCCACTCCGCGCCAGCTGGTGTTCGGCACGCTTCTGCCCGAGGCCACCCCGGGCATCCTGGCCGGCGTCACCGTCACCGCGGTGGCGCTGGTCTCCTACACCGCCATGGCCGGCGTGGTCGGGGCCGGCGGCCTGGGCGACCTGGCCGTCCGTTTCGGCTATCAGCGCTTCCAGACCGACGTGATGGTGGTCACCGTCGCCCTGCTGCTGGTGCTGGTCCAGATCCTTCAAACCGTCGGCGACCGGCTGGTCGCGCACTTCAGTCGGCGCTGAGCCGCCTGCCTCCGGAGCCTCCCATGTTGAGCAAACGCCTGTTCGCGCTGGCCGCCGCCGCCGTCCTCCTGGCCGCCTGCGGCCGGGCTGAGAAGCCGGCCGGCGACACCCTGGTGGTGGCCGCCACCGCCGTGCCGCACGCCGAGATCCTGGAGATCGTGAAGCCGAAGCTGGCTGCCGAGGGCGTGAACCTGCAGGTCCGCGTCTTCAACGACTACGTCCAGCCGAACCTGCTGGTCGACCAGGGCCAGGCCGACGCCAACTACTTCCAGACCAAGCCCTACCTCGACGAGTTCAACAAGGAACGCGGCACGCGCCTGGTCACCGTGGCCGGCGTGCACGTCGAGCCGTTCGGGGCCTATTCGCGCCGCTACAAGGCGATCGCCGATCTGCCCAAGGGCGCGCTCGTGGCCATCCCCAACGAGCCCAGCAACGGCGGCCGCGCGCTTCTGCTGCTGCACAAGGCCGGCCTGATCCAGCTGAAGGATCCGACCAATCCGCTGTCGACGCTGAAGGACATCGCGTCGAATCCCAAGCAGGTGAAGTTCCGCGAGCTGGAGGCCGCGACCCTGCCGCGGGTGCTCGACCAGGTCGACCTGGCGCTGATCAACACCAATTACGCCCTGGACGCCGGCCTGAACCCGAGTAAGGACGCCTTGGCCATCGAGAGCGCCGACAGCCCCTACGTGAACTTCCTGGTCGCCCGAGCCGACCGCGTGAACGACCCGAAGATCCAGAAGCTGGCCGCGGCCCTGCGCAGCCCCGAGGTGAAGACCTTCATCGAGGGCAAGTACCAGGGCGCGGTGCTGCCGGCGTTCTGATCCCGCCCAGGCCCTAAGCCGCCGCCGGCTCCGGCTCGGCCGTGAGCGGCGCGCGGCTGGTCCGCCTGGCGTGCACTCGGCCGCGCAGCCTGGCCCAGTCCAGGATCTCCAGCCGGCCGTCCGGGTGCTCGACCAGCGCGGTGCAGCTTTCCACCCAGTCGCCGTCGTTGACGTAGGCGATCCCGCCGATGTCGCGCATCTCGGCCTTGTGGATGTGGCCGCAGATCACCCCGTCGACGCCGCGCCGGCGGGCCTCGGCGGCCACCGCCTCCTCGAAGTTCTCGATGAACTGCAGGGCGTTCTTCACCTTGACCTTCAGGTAGGCCGACAGGCTCCAGTAGCCGAGGCCCAGCCGCGCGCGGGCTCGGTTCAGCCAGGTGTTCATGGCCAGGATGGTGCGGTAGGCCCAGTCGCCGGCGAAGGCCAGCCACTTGGCGTGCTGCACCACGCCGTCGAACTCGTCGCCGTGCACGACCAGAAACCTGCGGCCGTCGGCGGTCTGGTGGATCGCGTCGCGCTCGACCGTCACCCCGCCGAAGTGGGTCCCGCAGAAGTCGCGCACCCGGTCGTCGTGGTTGCCGGGGACGTAGATCACCCGGGCGCCCTTGCGGGCCAGGCGCAGGATCTTCTGCACCACGTCGTTGTGGCTCTGCGGCCAGTACCAGCCGCCCTTCATCTTCCAGCCGTCGACGATGTCGCCGACCAGATAGAGCGTCTCGCACTCCATGTGCCGGATGAAGTCGAGCAGCATGTCGGCCTGACAGCCGCGCGTGCCCAGATGGATGTCGGAGAGAAAGACCGTCCGGAAGTGTCGGACCGGCATGTCGGCGATCATCAGCGAATCCCCCGAAACGGCGCTGGCGAGCCTTGTCGGTACGGACGGCCGATGACGGTTTGATGATGGCGAAGGGCGACAGGCTGGCCGCGCTAGGCGCGTACTTCTTCAGCTTGTCGGGAAATCTCAGATGGTGCCGCCGGGCAGGATTGAACTGCCGACCTCAGCCTTACCAAGGATGCGCTCTACCACTGAGCTACGGCGGCCCCGTCTGAGGAGCCGGGGATATAGCGGCGCCCTGTGCGGGCGCCAAGCGGGAATTTCGATAAAATGCACCTGTGAAGATCGCGGCCGAAATTCCGATCGTCTGGAGGGTGGCGCTGGCCAGCCCGCCCGAGCGCGTGTTCGCCTTGCTGGACACCGACGAGGGCCGCCAACGGTTCTGGGCCGCGCGTTCGGCTGCGACCGCCGACGGTTTCGTCCTCACCTTCGCCGACGGGCGAGAGGCGAGGGTGGAGGTGCTGGAACGGCGTGCGCCGACCAGGCTGGTGCTGCGCTATTTCGGCGCGGAGGTGGAGCTGGAGCTCGACGCGGCCGATCCCGGCTGCGTGCTGGAGCTGCGCGACCACGGGCGCGAGCTGCTGGACTGGCGCGACCGGCACGCCGGCTGGGTCAGCTGGCTGCTCACCCTCAAGGCGGCGGTCGATTTCGGCGTCGACTTGCGCAACGGCGCGCCGCATAGGAGCTGGGACCAGCGGTTCGTGGACCCGTGAGCGGATGAGCGACGAGCAGAAACAGAGCGGCGCGCTGACGCCCGGCAAGGCGCAGGCCCGCGACGAGCGACAGGCAAAGCTCGCGCAAGCCCTGCGCGCCAACCTGCGCCGTCGCAAGCCGCCGGCCCCGCCCGCGGAGCGTTCTACGAAAGACGGCGACGCCTGACCCCTTCGCGCCGACGCGGCGCCGCGCTAGATAGCGCGCTTCATTTTTTGCGGCCCGGATTCCTCCGGGCCTGCCCAAGGATCCGCATGGACCGTATCGCCATCGAAGGCGGCGCCCGGCTGGAGGGGTCGATCCCGATCAGCGGCGCCAAGAACTCGGCGCTCAAGCTGATGGCCGCCGCCCTGCTCACCGACCAGCCGCTGCGCCTGACCAACATGCCGCGCCTGGCCGACACCCGCTTCCTGGGCCGGCTCCTGCAGCGTCTGGGCACCGAGGTTGTCGAGCAGGACGGGGCGGACGGCGCCGAGACCGTGCTGCACGCGCCCGAGATCGTCAGCGCCTTCGCCTCCTACGACCTGGTCCGCCAGATGCGGGCCTCGTTCAACGTGCTGGGGCCGCTGCTGGCCCGCACCGGCCACGCCAAGATCAGCCTGCCGGGCGGCTGCACCATCGGCGCCCGTCCGGTCGACCTGCACCTGAAGGCGCTGGAGGCGCTGGGCGCGCGCATCGACCTGCACGAGGGCTACGTCTACGCCCAGGCCCCGCGCGGCCTGAAGGGCGCGGTCATCGACTTCCCGATCGTCTCGGTCGGCGCGACCGAGCACGCCATGCTGGCCGCCGTGCTGGCCCAGGGCGAGACGGTCATCAAGAACGCCGCCCGCGAGCCGGAGATCGGCGACCTGGCCGACTGCCTGAACGCCATGGGCGCCAAGGTGTCGGGCGCGGGCACGGACACCATCCGCATCACCGGCGTCTCCCGCCTGAACGGCGCGACCTGGTCGGTGATTCCCGACCGCATCGAGACCGGCACCTTCGCGGTCGCCGCCGCCATGGCCGGCGGCGAGGTGCGCCTGACCAAGACCCGCACCGACTTCGTCCAGGCGTTGCTGGACAAGCTGGTCGAGGCCGGGGCCGAGGTGACGCCGACGGACGACGGCATGATCGTCAAGCGCTCGGTGAAGCGGCTGAAGGCGGTGGACGTGACCACCGAGGTCTATCCCGGCTTCGCCACCGACCTGCAGGCCCAGTTCATGGCCCTGATGACCACCGCCGAGGGCGAGAGCGTCATCCGCGAGACCATCTTCGAGAACCGCTTCATGCACGCCCCGGAGCTGATGCGCCTGGGCGCGGACATCACCGTCCACGGCGGCGAGGCGCGGGTGAAGGGCGTGCCGACCCTGCGCGGGGCCCAGGTGATGGCCACCGACCTGCGGGCCTCGGTCAGCCTGGTGATCGCCGGCCTCGTCGCCGAGGGCGAGACGGTGGTGAATCGGGTCTATCATCTGGATCGCGGGTTCGAGCGTTTGGAAGAAAAGCTCGGCGCCTGCGGCGCGCAGATCCGGCGTATCAAAGGCGCCCCCGAGGAGGAGTGAGCATGGTCCAAGCGGAATCGGGCGCGCCCCTGCGGCTGCTGGCCGAGGACGCCGACGACCTGCGCATCATCTCCGCGGCGCTGCAGGACGCCGTCGCCAAGGTCGGCGACATCCGCTGGGAGCGGAAGGCGCGCCGCCTGACCCTGGAGTTCAACCGCTTCCGCTGGGAGCGGGAGGGACCGGACGCCTGCCAGCGGGTGCGCGCCGGACTGCAGCTGGGCGACGTCCAGTCGGTCAAGGCGCGGGGCATGAACCGCGACGCCAAGGGCGCGGTGGTCGAGCTTCTGGCCATCGACTTCGCGCCGGGCGATCCGCCGGGCGGCGTGGTCACCCTGGCCTTCGCCGGCGGCGCCGACCTGCGCGTCGAGGTGGAGTGCCTGGACGTGGTCCTGGCCGACCTGTCCCAGCCCTGGCCGACCCGGCGCACGCCGCGCCACGCCGACGACCTGAGCGCCTGAGGCCGATCATGGGGGAGCATCGCCTGCGCCGCGTCGAGCTCGACCCCGCCTCCGTGGCGCCGGCGTCCTCGGCCGTCGAGCACGAACGCCAGGTCGCCATCTTCGACCTGATCGAGCAGAACAGCTTCCGCCCCGAGGGCGCGGAAGGCGGCCCCTACGACCTGAAGCTGGCCTTCGAGGAGAACCGCCTGGTCCTCGACATCGAGGGCCCGGACTTCAAGAAGCGCCACCTGCTGTCCGTCACCCCCTTGAAGGGGGTGATGAAGGACTACTTCCTGATCTGCGAGAGCTACCACGAGGCGGTGCGCCACGCGACGCCGGCCCAGATCGAGGCCGTCGACATGGGCCGGCGCGGCCTGCACAACGAAGGCTCGGCCATCCTGCGCGAGCGGCTGGCCGGCAAGGTCGAGCTGGACCACGAGACGGCGCGGCGCCTGTTCACCCTGATCTGCGCCCTGCAGCGCCGCGGCTGAGCTCCGACTTTAGAGCTTGAGCGCGTTCTGAGCGCAAAACCGGAACCCGCTTTTGCGGAACGCGCGCTCTAGTTTCCCCAAACAAAAAAGGCTGCTAGACGGCACGCAGAGGGGAGGCGCGGCGCGCCTGCTTTGCGATTAGTCGTGAGGCCTTATGCCGAAAGAAGAGCTGCTTGAGTTTCCGGGCACGATTTCCGAGTTGCTGCCCAACGCCACCTTCCGCGTGACTCTCGAGAACGCCCACGAAATCATCGCCCACGCCGCCGGCAAGATGCGCAAGCACCGCATTCGCGTGCTGGCCGGCGACAAGGTCCTGGTCGAGATGACGCCCTACGACCTGACCAAGGGCCGCATCACCTACCGCTTCAAGTAAGCTTTCGCGCCGGCGCCGTCGCGCGGCGCCTGTTCGCGAGGTCGCCCATGTCCCCAGCCGGTTCGCCTTCCGCGCCGCTCGTGCTCGCCAGCGCCAGCCCGCGCCGGCTCGAACTGCTGCGCCAGGTGGGGATCGAACCCGACCGGGTCGCCCCGGCCGACCTCGACGAAACGCCGCTGAAGAAGGAGACGCCGCGCCTGCTGGCCCTGCGGCTGGCGCGCGAGAAGGCGAGGGCCGCCGCCGCCGCGGCGCCGGGCTGCTTCGTCCTGGCCGCCGACACCGTCGTCAGCGTGGGCCTGCGCGTCCTGCCCAAGGCCGAAACCGAGGCCGAGGCCCGCGCCTGCCTGGCCCTGCTGTCGGGCCGTAACCACAAGGTCGGCACCGCCGTGGCGGTGATCGGCCCCGACGGCCGCGAAGCCTCTCGCCTGGCCGAGACCCGAGTCACCTTCAAGCGCCTGACCGACCAGGAGACGGCCGCCTACCTCGCCTCAGGCGAGTGGCGCGGCAAGGCGGGCGGCTACGCCGTGCAGGGCATAGCCGGCGGCTTCGTCATCCAGCTGGTCGGCAGCTATTCGGGCGTGGTGGGCCTGCCGCTTTACGAGACCCAGTGCCTGCTGCAGGGCCTCGGCTGGCGGCCGTGACCGGGGTCCGGCGCCTCTATCTCGACGTCTCGGCCGGCGAGACCCGCGGCCTGGTGACGCTCGACGGCCTGCCCGAAATCCTCCTGATCGACCGGCCGGACGAGCCGCGCGCCGAGCTCGGCGCACGATTCGTGGGACGGGTGACCGCGCTCGCCCGCGGGGCCGGCTCGGCCTTCGTCGAGCTCGGCGTCGGCCCGCCGGCGGTGCTGAAGCTCGCCGGCCCCGCCGCGGGCCTGGCGGAGGGCGCGGCCGTGCGCGTCGAGGTCGTCGCCGAGGCGCGCGCCGACAAGGGGCCGGTCGTGGAGTTCGTGGCCGACGCCGCCGGTCACGCCGTGGGGCCGGTCGAGTCGGCGCCGTCGGTAGCCGAGCAGCTGCGCGCCTTCGCCCCGGACGCCGCCGTGACGACCGGCGAGGCCGCGCGCGAGGCGTGCGACCTGGCCGAGGAGGCCGCGCTCGAATCGACCTGCCTCCTGAAGGACGGCGTCGCCGTCACCATCGAGCCCACCCGCGCCCTCGTGGCCGTCGACGTCGACCGCGCCGCCGGCGGGGCCGAGCCCGGCCGCAAGGGGCTGAAGGCCAACCTGGCCGCCGTGCGCCAGGCGGCGCGCCTGCTGCGCCTAAAGTCGCTGGGCGGGACGGTGGCGATCGACCTGCTGGGCTTTCCCGAGCCGCGCGCCGTGCTGACCGAGGCCGCCCAGGCCGCCTTCGCGCCCGACGGACCCGGCGTGGCGGTGCTGACGCCGAATCGGCTGGGCGTGCTGATGCTGGCCAAGCCGCACCGGCGCACGCCCACGATCGAGCGGCTCTGCGACCCCGACGGCCGGCTTTCGGCCCTCACCGTCGCCTGCCGTCTGGCGCGGCGGTTCGAGGCCGAGGGCGCGGCGCAGCCCGGCGTCCTGCTGGAGGCGGTGTGCCCGCCCGACGTGGCCGAGCGCCTGCGCCCCCTGGCCGCCCGGCTCGGGCCGCGATTTTCCGTCGCGGCGGAGGTTGGACGGGACCGGGCGCGGGCCGATATACGCCCCCGATGACCACGAAGAAGACCTGCCCGATCTGCCGCAAGGCGGCCGAAGAGGCCCGCTACCGGCCGTTCTGCTCCAAGCGCTGCGCCGACGTCGACCTGCAGCGCTGGTTCGCCGGATCCTACGCCGTGCCGGCCGTCGAGGGGCCTGACCGCGAGGATGACGAAACGCCTCCAGAGGCCTGAAAAACCTGCGGCTAAGTTTCCTTCAAAACCCCGCTGGACAGGCGCGAACGGCTCGCCTATAGACCTCGCTCCCTCGCGGGACCTTGAGCGCCTGGGTAGCTCAGTTGGTAGAGCAGCGGATTGAAAATCCGCGTGTCGCTGGTTCGATTCCGGCCCCAGGCACCATTCCCCCGAGACGTCCCGAAACCTCGCAAAGAGCTTCGTCGCCAGATCTGGACGACGGCCGTTTCGGCACAGTCAGGGGTCTGGACGCCCCCTGCGACGATTTGACGATTTCCTCGCAATGCCCTCGCAAGGCCATGGTGTAATTCGATAACACTTGGCGCCTATGTTTCCCCGCGAAGGGGAAATGCCGCCCTCGGCCCTTGACGCTCTGTTATGGGTCCGACAAAGGAGCGAGTGACCGCTTCTTCAAGAAAAGCGGGGGTCCGTATCGCCACCGGCGGGGCGGGCCGCCCAGCGCCTAAGAGGCCGAGACCGTCGAAAGACGGCCAGAAGCCCCGGGTCGGCGTAGCGAAAGCGTGCGTCGCCTAGGCTGTTCCGAGGGAACGGCGGAGGCGGCGAGCGTATTTATTCAGGGTGGAGACGCTTCCGCGCGACGACCCTTGGTCCAACGTGTCAGACCAACCAGGAACTGGCGAACGATGCTCGAAACGAAAAAGACCAACATTCTCCTCGCGATGGTCGGCGCTGCTGCGCTCCTGACCGCCGCCCCCGCCTTCGCGCAGGACACCGCCGCTACGGCCGCTCCGGCCGCTGAAGCGGCCGCCGCTCCGGCCGCCGCTCCGGCTGGCGACGCCGCCGCTCCGGCCGCCGCTCCGGCCGCTGAAGCCGCCCCGCTGGAAATGGAAGGCGCCGGCAAGCTGACCGTCGCTCAGATGTTCCTGAGCGCCACCCCGGTCGTGAAGGTCGTCATGATCGGCCTGCTGCTGGCCTCGGTGTTCACCTGGACCCTGCTGATCATCAAGATCTTCGAGTTCAGCAGCCTGAACCGCGTCACCGACCGCTTCCTGGAAGCCTTCCGCGGCGCCCGCTCGGTCGCCGACATGCGTCGCATCTCGACCTCGGAAGAGTTCGACGGCAACCCGCTGGCCGACATGGCCGCCGCCGCTTCGGAAGAAGTCGAACTGTCGCGTCAGGCCGGTCTGGCCGTCGGCGGCGACCACCGCGACTCGACCGTCGCCCGCGCCTCGCAGGCCGTGGCCGCGGTTCAAGCCGGTCTGGCCAAGCGCCTCTCGGGCGGCCAGCAGTTCCTGGCCTCGGTCGGTTCGTCGGGCCCGTTCATCGGCCTGTTCGGCACCGTCTACGGCATCATGAACTCGTTCATCGGCATCGCGAACACGAACACGACCAACCTGGCCGTCGTGGCCCCGGGTATCGCCGAAGCGCTGCTCGCCACCGGCATTGGTCTGTTCGCCGCTATCCCGGCGGTTATCTTCTACAACTTCTTCCAGACCCGGATCGCCTCCTACGGCACCCGTTCGGAAGGCTTTGTCGCGGAACTGATGAACGCCATCTCGCGTCAGCTCGACAAAGGGGCCTGATCTAGATGGGAGCCAAGCTTTCAGGCCCGAGCGGCGGGAAGTTTGCGGCCGATCAAAATGCCGAGATCAACGTCACGCCCTTCGTGGACGTCATGCTGGTCCTGCTGATTATCTTCATGGTGGCGGCTCCGCTCGCCACCGTGTCGGTTCCGGTCGATCTGCCGCCTGCGGTGGCCCCGCCATCGCCGAACCCGCCGACGCCGATCTTCATTTCGATCCAGGAGTCGGGCGACGTCTACATCGGTGACCGTCTGGTCGGGATCGACGAGCTCGGTTCCAACCTGACGGCCCAAGTCGGCCGCCGCGATCCGGCCAACGAGCGCATCTTCATTCGCGCCGACAAGAAGACCCGTTACGGGGCCTTCATGGAGGTGATGAACACGCTGCAGGACAATGGGTTCTACAGCGTCGCGCTCATCGGCCAGGACACGAGTACGTAAGGGGGCGGTGACGAATGACTGAAGAAACTCACCGCCGCGATCCGCTGCTGGACTGGGGCCCTTCTAAGAAGAAGAAGGGTCTTTCGACCGGCGCCATGATCGGCATCGTCGTCTCGGTGGTCTTCCACATCGGCCTGTTCGCCTACCTGTACTACGCGAAGTTCAAACTTCAGGAGTACAAGTACGAGGACGAGGCGGTGAAGGTGGATCTGGTCAACCCGATCCCCCCGCCGCCGCCGCCGCCGCCGCCGCCGCCGCCGCCGGATCAGCCGCCCCCGCCCAAGCTGCAGGTGCGCGAGCCGGTGCCGGTGACGAACGCGCCGCCGCCGCCGGTGACCCTGCCGATCGAGCCGACCAAGAAAGAGGATCGGGTCGAATACGAAGGGCCGCCGCAAGTGGTTCCCGGACCGCCGCCGCCGCCGGCTCCGCCGGCGCCGAAGGTCCGCCAGGTCTCCCGTCCGGATTGGCTTCGTAAGCCGGACAACGACGACATGCTGCGCTTCTACCCGCAGCGTGCTCAGGAGCAGGAGATCGAGGGCAAGGCGACGATCCGCTGCGTGGTCAACGCCAACGGCACGGTCAGCAACTGCTCGGTCGTGTCGGAAGAGCCGGAAGGCTCCGGCTTCGGCCAGGCCACCATTCGGGCTTCCTCGAAGTTCCGCATGCGGCCGCAGATGGTCGACGGCCAACCGATGGAAGGCGCTACGGTGAACATCACCCTGCGCTGGACCCTCGGCGGCTAAGGCCCACGAGCCTACAGAACGAGAACCGCCCCGGACCTCCGTCTGGGGCGGTTTTTGTTTGTGCGGGGCGGCTGGGGCGGCGGGGGGACTTGAGCTTCGCGCTTGTCTCGTCGCATCTATCGTCACAGTGCGGCGTTAGGCACGAACGCCGGCCCCGCGCCGGTTCTGTTTCCGGAGGAATGCGTATGCGCTCGCGCGCCCTGATCAGACCGGCCCTTCTCGCCGCGGCCCTGGCCGCGACCGCCGCCACCGCCGGCTGCGCCTACAACGAGGCGCTGGGCCGCAACCAGTTCCTGCTGGTCGATAACGCCGCCCTGGCCCAGGCCGCCGACCAGGCTTGGCAGGAGACGCTGCGCAAGGAAAAGGTCTCCAAGGATCCCGAGCTGAACGCGCGGGTCCAGCGCGTCAGTTCGCGGCTGGTGCAGGCCGCAGGGCTAGGCAATCAGACCTGGACCTACGTGGTGTTCGAAGACCCGACCCCGAACGCCTTCGCGCTTCCGGGCGGCAAGGTCGGGGTCAACACCGGCCTGTTCAAGGTCGTGAAGAACGACGACCAGCTGGCCGCCGTGATCGGCCATGAGATCGGCCACAACGTCGCCAACCACGCGGCGGAGCGCTATTCGCAGACCGCCGCGACCCAGATCGGCCTCGGCGTCGCCCAGGGCGTCGCGGGGCAGGGCGACCTGGGTCAAGCCATCGGCGCCTACGGCGGGGTCGGTGCGCAGCTGGGCGTCCTGCTGCCGTTCTCGCGCAAGCACGAGCTGGAGGCCGACCGGCTGGGCGTCGACTACATGCACGCGGCCGGCTACCGGCCCAGCGAGGCGATCGCGCTCTGGCGCAACATGGCCGCCCAGCGCACCGGCGGCTCGCAGCCGAGCTTCATGTCGACCCACCCCTCGGACACGCAGCGCATCGCCGAACTCGAGGCCTACATAAAGAGCCGCGGCTGGTCCTGATCTTTCGCCTCAAGCTGGCTTGATCCGCCGAAGAGGGGAGGCTATTACGCCCCCCTCGCGAAAGCGTGCCGCCTTAGCTCAGTTGGTTAGAGCGCTAGATTGTGGATCTAGAGGTCCCCCGTTCGAGCCGGGGAGGCGGTACCATCGCAAGCCTTTGAACGGATTGCGCTTTCAGAGCGCTCCCTATTCGTTCTGGTTCGGCGTTCTACACCGATTTTCCACTTCGTTTTCACCACGCCGTTCGCGTGGTGTTCGCGTAGCTGCGCGATCTTCGCCGAGGCGTCGTCGGCCATGTTCATTCCGCGGAGCGAGCGTCTCCGCGCACTTCATTTCCCGTACTGGCGCCTGCTGATTTTCTGGAGCTTGAGGCTTGGTTGCGGCAGGGCGGAGGAGCGTCCCCGTAGGGCGTCCGACCAGGCTGTTAAGACCGTGGTCGAGCGCCTGTACGCTCGAACCACCCCGCCGCGGTGCAGACCCGGCGCGTGGATCGCCCTCGGGGTTGGTCCGAGGAGCTGCACACGGGCGGCCGTTCTAATTACAGTCGAGCCTTGCCAGCGCCTGTCGCTCCAGAGGCACTTCCATCGATCCGAGCCTTGGGTGGGGGCACGGGGCCGCCGTCCTCACGGTCGACGGGCGGCGAGCGCCTCGTGAGGGAGAACGACGCCTACGCTCGCGAGGGCTCCGCAACCGTTTGCGGGCTTGGCCGTAAGCCGCTACTGACGAGTGGCGTATTTTAATCGCCCGCGCCGGTTGAGCCGGAAGCGGAGCGCGTCGGTGCGGGGCGGGGGCTCCATGGGTCGTAAATTGGACATCGTCGACAAGCCCGTCCCTGAGCCGTTGAAGGCGGCGCTGCGGGCGGTGCGGCGGCACCTGGCCTCCGCCTTCGGGTTCAGCGCCCTGGTCAACATCCTCTACCTGGCCCCGACCCTGTACATGATGCAGGTCTACGACCGGG
>NZ_JACSJI010000017.1 GCF_014349105.1 Caulobacter sp. 17J80-11
GCCCGCCGCCGCGCCGGCAGCGGCCGTCCCGGCGGCGGCCGCGGCAAGCCCACGACTTGAAGCCCGCCCGCGCGGGCGGCCTTGGCAAGACGTCGGGGTGCGTGTAAATCGACCGTCCTCCCGCGCGAGCGGGACCGGCCAATACCCAGGCCCCGGGGCCGCCTTAGCTCAGCCGGTAGAGCGGCGCATTCGTAATGCGTAGGTCGCGTGTTCGAGTCACGCAGGCGGCACCACTTTCTTCCTTCGGATGAACCGGGCAGACAGCTTTTACGAAAGCTGCATGCTTGCAACCACAGATCAATAGAGAATGGCGAAAGACCACGAGGTCTTATTCACCATCGATGCCCTTGGCCGGCCGCGGCAGTTCCTGCGGGCAATCGAGCGCACAAACGGCGACTTGGTGCTGATCCCTCGCAAAGGCGAGTTCGGATTCGACGTCAATTCCGGCACCGGCGACGAAATAGTCAAAGTGGCCCGCCAGGAGGAGGGGCGGTATTCGGTGCACGCAAGTGATGCGAGTCCACACCGCATCAATACGATCAAGTTTACCTCCCGGCGTGGTGGTCGGATCAACACTCGAGTCTACACGACCGACGCGCTCAAGCAGCGCGACGGCTTCGCGCCTGTGTTCTATGTCGTCACTCCCGACCTAGCAGCTGGCAGATTCGACCTGCCTCCCAACGTCGGAAAAACCATATCAATAGGCGGTTACGACCCCACCTTTGCGCACGTGCGCTACATGGCCATGGTCTCAAACCCCAACCGGGCGTTTGATCGCGAGAAGCTCGCACTTGGCGAAAGCGTCGTGGACTACGTGTTCCGGCGGTTCCGGCTCACCTTGCTCTGGACGTTCTCTCCATTTCCGACAGGACGCTTGGGCCTCCATGTTGGCTGGGAGAACAACTCCTTGCCGACCTCCGACATGCCCATTGGCACGGAGAGCTTCATGTCGTCGGCATTCGTCTATTTTTCGCTGCACGCCAACACGGTCGCGCTTGCGCCTCGCTTCGGTGCCGAGCACCCGTGGCTCGCTTTGTCCTCCCGCCACGGCTATCGCGCTCCGTTCCTACAAGCACTGGCGTTGCGGGTTGCACGAGAGCAGGCCGGGCGAGGACACCGAAGTGCTTTGTCTGAGCGAACGACCTAGCCCTGGCCGAGCGCTGGTCGCATAACAGGATGCAACTCACTGTCGCACAGCCGCGCTTCCGGGGCACCCGCGCGCACCCGCCTGTAAAACTGGGGAGGCTGAAACGCGCCCCCTTCGCGCAACGATTGCAGGGAGACAGGATTCTTGAGTGCCTGGACATCCCGGATGATCAGGGCGGCACCGCGGTCCAGGCCCGCGAAATAAGTGTCGAAGGCCGGCCGAGAAATCGCGGCATGAGAACCATAGCGCGTCCAAAGTTCATCTAGCGGCGCCTCAATGACCTTTTCGATGGTCAGCACGGCTACCACTTCGCCGACCGGAAGCGTCGAATAGAGCCAAGCTCGGGTCCCGCCGTGGAGTCGGGGCGCGCGGCGCCGCAACTCGACGCCCTTCACGCCAGCTAGGATCGCCCGCGCGTACTTCGGGGAGACCGAGAGCATGATCGGATCTTCATCGCGCATGAGGGCGTCCGAAATCGAGGATTTTTACTGCAGTCTCAAATTGGAGCATGTGGCTCTTAACGAGCTTAGTTTTGTCGGCCATGCCGAACGATTCCATGCGCTGAAAGGACACCGGGTTCTCGAACCGCATGATATTGTCGAACCATACGGCAAGAACGGTCGTACCCTTCACTAGATCGTTCAGGGCCGAGCCCCGTACAACAGCCGCGCGCAGTAGCGCGTCGGGGGCATGGGACTTAGACACCGCCTCGGCTGACGACACGCGAGCCACCGCAATAGCCGCCCCGCGGCCGCCCTGCTTGCCCGACTCGTAGAGGATGATGGGCCGCCCTTTGACGAGATTGTGCTGGTTGGCAACGGAAGCGAAATAGACCCGTCGCGATCGAAACGCGGCCTCGGGTTTCGGCCATAGACTGAGTTGGGCCCCGCCGACCAAGTCCTCTGACCAAGTCCGGCGAATCGGAACGATGGCGACGGGACGACCGGTGAGCAGGAACAGTCCGGGGGCCGTCATAGACTCCAGGTTCGCCAAAGACACGGTGGCGGCTCGGCCATCCAGCGCAATTCCGATCTCCTGTTCGTCATCCTGGAAAGCGGGGCAGTCAGCCGGCAGAGTGAAGCCTGCGCCTCTTTGGATTCGGTCGCGTAGGATCGACCAGTTGGCGGGAGTAACTGCAGTTCCGACCGTCATCTTCCGCAAGGCGCTGCCGTTGCCGGTGCCCGCAGCCAGGAAGCCGTTGGCGATGGCGGTCCGTCGCACAACCGGCTGATCGTCCGTATGTGCCATTTCGATGAGCGACGGCCGAGACAAACTCGAGGCACGCACGGCATGCTCGATCAGAAAGTCCAACGCGGTTGGCGTTGCTGGGTGGCGAGGGTCGGCGACAAGCAAAAGGCCTGCCGGATCGTTCGGGTCAGTGGCTGCGCGATAGGCCACGAAAGCTATCAGCGCCTTGGCCTCCCTAGCGGCGATATAGCGGAACCGCCTATCGGCAGCGTCGCGGCGCTGGAATGCCACGACAGTGCTGTCCGTCACGCCGTGCGTCTTAAGGAAGGCCAACGCTTCGGACGACAATGCCTCCTCTGTGAAGGCAAGATCGTGCTCGGCATGCCCGTTCGCTGGCAGCTCTGAAAAGGCGGGCGTCACGAAAGTGGCGAAATCCTCAGTCGACCAGATGCTGAGGCGATGCTGTTCAACGAGGTCGGCGTGAGCCCGGATAATTGCGCGCTCGCTTGTCACGAACCCCGCAGCGCCGACCAGAATGGCTTCCGCCAGATGCTTCAGATCAGACGTGTCGTTGGGCGACAGCTGCCCGTTGCGGGCCTTATCCGCAAAGACAAGGGGAGCCAAACGCGCCGCGAGGCTTGCGACCTCCGGCTGGGAGGGGGCTGCGACGGAGGGCAGCTGCTTAGCGAAGCTTAGGACCGGATCGTCCTTGCCGATGGTTGTGCGCTGCAGCTCTTTTACGAATTCCGTGGTGACAGCGAGGCGGACCCCGCTGTTCAGCGCCGCCGCCAGAATTTTCTCGGCGGCAGCCGTCGCGCGCCGCTTGCGCGTCGCGTCGAAAAAGACGTTCAAGTCTATGAGGTAAAGGGGCTGGACGTCCGAGCTGCTGCTTGCTTCGCCGACCGGCACTGAGGGCAGCGGGCGGTAGTTGAACAGCGTCGGCGTCGACAACTCCCTGGCCCTAACGTGGATTTGGCGATTCCGGGCCTGGCCGCCCGGCTTGGTCCGGGCAACAACGAACCCGTGATGTTCATAGACGTGGTTCGCTGGCAAATCGGCGGCGACGTTGGCCTTGATCGAGAGATAGCCCCGCGCTTCTGCCGTCTGAATTGCCGCGCGCAACAAGCGTGTAGAAAGCTTCTGACCCCGAAACGGCTGAGCAACAAACAGCTGAACGATCCGAGCGTGCGGATAAGTTCCGCTGACCCAGATGTGTCCAGCATACTTCGAGTCTTGTGCGTCGCCCTTCAGAACAATCGTCAGTTCGCCCTTGTGAACGGCCTGATCGTAGGCCGATCCCGGAAGGAATCCCAAGGCCTCCTTGTCACTGTCCGCAGCCGCCCGGATGTCCGCAACGAAGTCCAAGATGGCTGCGGGCTTCGTCTCTATTCGGAAGGCCATAACGTTCTGCCGGTTTATCGACCACCACCGGTTGGCGGCAGTTTCAGCGTAAGCTGCTTCGAGTCCGCACGTCACGAGCAGCAAGCGGGCATGGTCTATGCGGCGTCCGTGGAAGCCGCGCCGGCACCATTACCAGCAACAACATGTCGGCTGGTAACCTGACCTAGCCAGCGCGGGGATACGCGAGCATCACTTCCCGACGCGCCCCGCCTACTTCGACAAATCCCCCACCACCGACAGGTAGTACGTGATCGCCGGCTGGATGTTGGCGATCGGCGTGCGCTCGTTCAGGCCGTGGCTGAAGTCGTCCGAGCCCTTCAGGAAGGTCGGGCTGGCCCCGTAGGCCGGCACGTCGTGATAGCGGAACCACATGTTGTCGCTGGCTCCGGACGCCATGCTCGGGAACACCGGCACGCCCGGATAGACCTTGCCCAGGGCCTTCTTCACCGCCGCCTCGAAGTCCGCGCGCATGGGCGAGGCGTCGTTGGGGACCGAGCCCTCGGTCACGTCGGTGAAGGCGACGGCCGGGTCGGCGGCGGCGGCCTGCAGCTCGGCCATGATGTCGGCCGGCTTGTGGCCGGGGAAGATGCGGCAGTTGATGTTGGCCTCGGCCCGCTGCGGCAGGGCGTTCAGCGCGTGACCGCCGTTGATCATGGTCACCACGCAGGTGGTGCCGATCTTGCCCACCGTGGCCGGGTCGGCCCTCAGGGTGGCGATCGCCTTCTGGTCGGTCGGGTCGGCGGCGAAGGCCCGCATCGCCGCGCCGGTCTCCGGCTGCTCGTACTTCGCCGCGGCCTCGAAATAGGCCTTGGTCAGCGGGCTGAGCTCGGGCGTGAACGGCTTGGCCTGGATGCGCAACAGGGCGGCCGACAGCCGGTAGACAGCGTTGTCGGCGCGCGGCGCCGAGGAGTGGCCGCCCGGGTTGGTGACGGTCAGCTTGAAGTCGGCGTAGGTCTTCTCGGCGCCCTGCCAGGTGAAGTACAGCGGCGCGCCGGTCTTCTCGTCGAGCGAGCCGCCGCCGCCGTCGACGTTCAGCACCAGCTCGGCGTCCTTGAGCTTCTCGGCGATGATGGCGCTGGTCTTCATCGTGGTCTCCTCGTCGCCGGAGAACTCGATGATGATGGTGCGGCGCGGCTTGTAGCCCTGGCGCTTCAGCTCGATCAGCGAGGCGACGGCGATCGCCCCGTCCAGCTTCATGTCGGTCGCGCCGCGGCCGTACAGGTAGCCGTTCTCGACCACCGGGGTGAACGGATCGCGGGTCCAGTCGGCGGCCTTGGCCTCGACCACGTCCATGTGGCCGGAAATGACCAGCGGCTTCAGCTTGGGATCGCTGCCCGGCCAGCGGGCGATCAGGTAGGCGGTGTCGTCCACCGGGGCGACGGTGACGTCCTCGGCGGCGAAGCCGCCGGCGACCAGCGCGTTCCTGAACAGGGCGGCGACCTCGGGGGTCTGGTTGCCCGGGCCGGCGACCGAGCGCAGCGCGATGGCCTGCTTGGCCAGCTCCAGCGCCTGGGCCTCGGCCTGCGGATGCGCGACCGGCTTCGGCGCCGCCTGGGCGCCGGCCGCTAGGGTCAGCGCCGCGACGCCCGCCAAAAGAATCGAAGTCCGCATGGTCCATTTCCCCGACTAGAACCGCGGCAGTAGAGCGCCTCGCGGGCCCGTCGGGAAGAGCCCGCGAGCGCTGGACTGAAGTCCAAAAAGAAAAGGCCGCCCCGCGGGCGCGGGGCGGCCGGTCGCGCCGGGGCGCGAATGCTCAGCCCGGCTTCTTGGCGGCTTCCTTGGTGTCGCTGTCGAACACCGACACCTGCGCCACGCCTTCGTAGGAGAAGGTGCGGGACTGGGCGCTGTCGTTGCCGACGGTCCAGCTGGCCGAGCCGGCGCCGGTGTAGGCCGTGGTCGTCGTCGTGCCGATCGCGATGGACTCATACGCCTTGCCCACCAGCTCCGGCGCGGCGGTGACCAGCACGTAGGCGTCGCCCGGCCTGGCCCGGAACTGCACCGAATAGACGCCGCCGCGATAAAGGAACTGGTCGCGCGCGAAGGTCCGCGTCGGGGCGCCCTGTCCGTCGAGCACGGTAACCTCCGGCGCGAAGATGCGCTGGCTTTCCAGGCTGGCGCCCACGTCGAAGGTCTTGTCCTCGACGTCGGCCGGCAGGGCGTAGACCACGTAGGGCGTCGCCTTTCCGGCCCAGGTCAGGCAGCCGGAGCCGGCCCGAACCGGGGTGGTGACGGTGTGCGCCGCCTTTTCCTTCTCGGGCGTCAGCGAGAGCGCCGCGCCCAGATCGGGCTGGGTCGGGCACCCCTGGCGGTCATAGTGGACGACGGCCGTCGGCACGATCGCCACGGACGAGGTGCCCGCGCAGGCGCCGAGCAGGCCGGCCGCCGCGGCCATGACCGAAAGGTTGAGAGTGAAGCGCACGGCGTCCCCCTTAGCGCAGCAAGCCGACCGCGGTGTCGGCCACCTTGTTCAGGGCGTCCTCGATGCCGCCGGCCAGACGCGCCGGGTCGGCCAGCATGTCCTCGCGGTCCAGGAAGGCGTACTCCGGGTTGGCCGACAGGGTGATGACGCCCTTCTGCGGATACATGCCGTTGTAGACGATCTGGTTCTCCATCAGCACCTTGGAGCTGTCGGAGGCGCTGACCAGACGCACGGTGGCCGCCACCGTCGGGCGCCACGGCTGGCCGACGCCGGCGGACAGGTAGCCGTAGTTGGTGACCACGATGTCGAGGTAGGCGTCCGGCTTGTCGCCAGCGCTGTTGTAGCTGGCCAGGTAGACGCGCTTCTGGCGGACCGCGTTCTGTTCAACCTTGGCGCGATAGCCCTGGGCGTCCAGCGAGGTGATCACGCGCTGCTCCAGGCGGGCCTCGGCGTCGAAGCCGGCGCCGGCCAGGGCGTCGTTGATGGCCTTTTCGCGGCTCTGCTGGATGGCGGCGTTCGCCAGGGCGCCGACCAGGCCGAAGTTGGAGCCGACCGAGGCGACTTCCGAGGCGGTCGCCTTCTCCGGCAGCGCGTCGTCGGCAATACCGATGGACTGAACATTGGCCGCGGCGCGGTCATAGGGCTTGCCGACGTAAGTCGAGGCGCACGCGGACAGAGACACGGCCAGACCGGCCGCGACGAGAACTTTATGCATTTGAGACGATCCCCCACCGAACACCGCGACAAATGCGCGCCGGGGCCTCGTACTGTCAAGCAATACAACCGAAGATTGCTGTTACGCGAATCCCGCCTCAGCGCGCCTCCAGTTCGCGCACGCCCGCGACCAGCCGCTCGACCAGCTCGTCGACGTGCTGCGCATGGGTGCGGAAGCACAGGATCGCGCAGCGCAGATAGACGTCGCCGTCGATGCGGGTGCCGCTGACGAACACCCGCCCGTCCTGCTGCAGCCAGGCCTGCAGGGCGTGGTTGAAGACGTTCGGGTCGTGCCGCTCAGGCAGGTAGCGGAAGGCGACCACCGACAGGTCCGGCGACGGGCCCGCGTCGAAGCCCTCGATCTGCGACAGCCGCTCGTGGAAGCGCCGGGCCAGGGCCAGCTTCTCGGACAGGGCGGCGCGGAAGGCGGCGGCCCCGGCCAGCTGCAGCGGCAGCCACAGGCGCAGCGCCCGGAAGTGGCGGGTCAGCTCGGGGCCGAGATCCGAGGGCGACGGGCCGACATGGGTCTCGCTCAGCGGCTCCAGATAGGCGGCGGTGGCGGCGAAGGCGTCGTGCAGCAGCTGGCCGTCGCGAACCAGGGCCGCGCCGGTGCCGTACGGCAGGAACAGCGCCTTGTGCGGATCCAGCACCAGGCTGTCGGCCCGCTCGATGCCCTTCAGGATCGTCTGCCCCTCCGGGCACAGGTGGAACAGCCCGCCGTAGGCGCCGTCGACGTGCAGCCACACGCCGTGCCGGGCGCAGACCTCGGCGATCGCGTCCAGCGGATCGACCGAGCCGGTGTCGACCGTGCCGGCCGAGGCGACCACCAGCCAGGGGCGCAGGCCCTGCGCCTTGTCCTTCAGGATCGCGGCCTCGAGCGCTTCTGGCGACATGCGCCGGTGTTCGTCGGTCTCGATCAGGCGCAGCGGCGCGCGGCCGCGGCCGGCGATGTGCAGGGCCTTGTGCACGCAGTGGTGGGTGAAGCGGGTCTGGTAGACCGCCCCGCCGCCGTCCGGGTCGCGGGCGTCGCGGGCGGCGACCACGGCGGTGAGCGTCGCCAGACTGCCGCCCGAGGTGAGCACGCCCGCCGAGCTTTCCGGAAAGCCGACAGCCTTCGCCAGCCAGGCCACCGTGGTGTTCTCGAGCAGGGTCGCGCCCGGCCCCGCCGAGGCGAAGCCGGAATACTTGTTGGCCGTGGCCGCCAGCAGGTCGCCGAGCGCCGAATGGAACAGGCCGCCGCCGGGGATGTAGCCCATGAACCGCGGCGAGGCGGCGGTCAGGCCCGGCGCGTCCACGCAGTCGCGCACATAGGCCAGCACCTCTTCGGCCGCGCGACCCTGCTCGGGGATCAGCGCCTGGTCCCGCCGCGCCAGCGCCTCCTCGCGCGCGCGATAGGCCGGGGCGTCGGGCAGGCAGTCGTAGAAGGCCGCGACGTGCTCGCTCACCAGCTCCAGCAGGCGCGCCCGCTCGGCCGCGTCCGGTTCGAGCGGCGCGGCCGCGCGCGCCAGGGCCTCGACGTCGGTCATGGGATCAGCCTCCGGTACGCGCTTCAGATCGCCCGCAGGCCGTAAGCGGCGTCCCCGCCGGTTGGCAAGCGTGGTCGCGTCAGCCGTGCAGCACCAGGCAGGGCAGCTTGCGAGCCTTCAGGGCCTCGCAGGCGGCCCCGGCGGCGTCCTCCGACAGCCCGGTGAAGCGCGCCCGGTGCCAGCCGCCGCCGCTGCTGACGCTCTCCGCCGCGCCCTCGACCTGCGCGCGGAAGCGCTTGCGCACGTCCTTCAGCGCCGCGTTCGCGTCGGAGCGCTTCTTGAAGGCGCCGACCTGGATCTGCCAGGCGCCCGCTTCGACCCTGACCTCGAGCTTGGCCCGCGCCTTGGTCTCGCGCACGGCGGCGGGCGTGACCGCCGGCGCCGGGGCGGGCGTCTCGACGCCCACGTCTTCTTCGCCCTCCTCGCCCGCGTCGGTCTCGTCGTCGTCGCCCATGGCCGTGGCGGTTTCGTCGGAGACCGGCGTCGCCTCGCCCCCGTGGCCGGCCAGATAGCCGGCGATGGTCAGGGGCTTGTCGGTCTTGCGGGCGCGCAGCACCGCGAAGCCGGCGTCCAGGAGGGCGGCGACATGGTCGTTGCGGCTGCGGGGCGAGCGGCCGCCCAGCACCACGACGATCAATCGGCGGCCGTCGCGCACGCCGGAGGCGGCGAGATTGAAGCCCGACGCGCGGGTGTAGCCGGTCTTGATGCCGTCGACGCCGGGCGCCTGGCCCAGCAGGCCGTTGTGGTTGCGGATCCGATGGCCGCGGAAGGTGAAGCTCTGGGCGCCGAAATAGCTGTAGTACTTGGGGAAGTCGCGCTGCACGGCCCGCGACAGGAGCGCCAGGTCGTGGGCGGTCGAGACGTGACGCGGGTCGGGCAGGCCGTGCGGGTTCACGAAGCGGGTCTTGGACATGCCCAGCTTGCGGGCGCGCTCGTTCATGCGCTTCTCGAACTTGGCCTCGCTGCCGGCCACCCGTTCGGCCAGGGCCACGGCCACGTCGTTCGCCGACTTGGTGCACAGCGCGAAGATCGCCTGTTCGACCGTGATCTTGTCGCCGGCCCGCAGGCCCAGCTTGGACGGGGGCTGGCGGGCGGCGCGCGGCGAGATGGTCACCTTGTCGGTCAGCTTGAGCGAGCCGTCCGAGAGGGCCGCGAAGGTCACGTACAGGGTCATGACCTTGGTGACCGAGGCCGGGTAGCGCAGGTCGTCGGCGTTGCGCTCGTAGAGGATCTCGCCGGTGCCGGCGTCCATGACCACGGAGGCGTAGCGCTCGGCGGCGGTGGCCGTCAGGGGCGGCAGGAGGCAGGCGAGAAGGGCGAGCACGCCGGCGAACACGGCGTAAACGCTCCCGCTCCGGCGAGCGGCACGTGTCATGAGCATCCCCCCTGCCGTTCGGACGCGGCCCGACCAACGACGTCCCCAGCAACCTTCACAATTGATCGCCCGGCGGCAACAATTTTCGGGGATCAAATCCTCGTGCGGCGGGCGCAGGCGCGACAACGATCGCCTGCGGGTCTCCCCTGTCCGTGATCCTGCGGACGCCAGAAGTCCGGCGTGGCGAGAGCGGCGGCGGCCTCGCGTTGACACCGGTGTCAAGCTGGCGTCCATTGCGGGTCGACGGGCCGCCAGAACGCCCGCGGGGGAGGTTTCCATGCTTGATCGACGTCGCCTGCTGGCCGGCGCCTCGGCCCTGACCGCAATGGCCGCCCTGCCGGCGCGCGCCGCCGCGCCCTCGCGCGCGGAGGTGCTGGCCACCATGAAGCGGGCCACCGCCTTCATGGTCGACAAGGTCGCCTACCAGGGCGGCTACGTCTGGTCCTACCTGCCCGACTTTTCCCGCCGCTGGGGCGAGTTGGAAGCCAAGCCGACCATGATCTGGGTGCAGCCGCCCGGCACGGCGACGGTGGGCCACCTGTTCCTCGACGCGTTCAACGTCACCGGCGACGCCGACTACCTGCGGGCGGCCGAGCAGGCGGCCGGCGCGCTGATCCGCGGCCAGCACCCGAGCGGCGGCTGGAACTACTTGATCGACCTGGCGGGTGAACAATCGCTGCGCGACTGGTACGCCACGGTCGGCAAGAACGCCTGGCGGCTGGAGGAATTCCAGCACTACTACGGCAACGCCACCTTCGACGACGCCGGCACCTCGGAGGCCATGCAGCTGCTGCTGCGCCTCTACGCCCAGACCGGAGACAAGCGCGTGAAGGCGGCGCTCGACCGGGCGATCGGCTTCGTGCTGGACAGCCAGCTGCCGGTCGGCGGCTGGCCGCAGCGCTGGCCGCGGGCGGGCGAGTTCTCCAAGCAGGGCCGGCCCGACTACACCGGCTTCCTGACCTTCAACGACGACGTCGCCGGCGAGAACATCAAGTTCCTGATCATGGCCTGGCAGGTGCTGGGCGAGCCGCGCCTGCTGGACGCAGTGCATCGCGCCATGGACAGCTTCGTGGCGACCCAGCAGCCGGCCCCGCAGGCCGGCTGGGGCCTGCAGCACGGCCCCGACCTGAAGCCGATCGGCGCGCGCACCTACGAGCCGACCGCGGTCGTCACCCACACCACCGCCAACAACCTCGCTCAGCTGATGACCTTCTACGAGCTGACCGGCGACGCCCGCTTCCTGGCGCGCGTGCCCGAGGCGCTCGACTGGCTGGACGGCGTGGCCCTGCCCGAGGCCCTGCGCGTCGACGGCCGCACGCACCCGACCTTCGTCGAGCCCGGGACCAACCGGCCCCTGTTCCTCCACCGGCGCGGGTCGAACGTGACCAACGGGGTCTACTGGGCGGACTACGATCCGGCGAACACCGTCGGTCACTATTCCTCGCAACGGAAGTTGGACGTGGCGGGCTTGCGCCGGCGCTACGAAGCGCTCAGGGCCACTCCGCCCGAGCTGGCCAGCCGCGGCTCGCCCCTGAAGGCCGGACGCTCGCCGCTGCCGCGCTTCTTCGCCACCCGGCCGGTCGAGGTGTCCGATCTCAACAGCAACCGCGGCGCGCCTCCGGCCGCGTCCAGCGAGGCCGCGCGCGTGGCCGAGCTGGTGGCCGGCCTGAACGCCCAGGGCTGGTGGCCGACCATGCTGAAGTCCACCAGCCACCCCTATCGCGGCGACAGCCCGGCCGAAGTCGCGCCCGGCGACTTCTCGCGCACCCTGGTCGGCGACGCGACCGACACCTCGCCCTACGTCACCGACACGCCGGTGGTCGGCATCTCGACCGGGATCTACGTCCAGAACATGGGCGTGCTGATCGAGCATCTGGCGTCCGCCTAGGGCCTGCGCTCTGGACGGCGCCGGGGCGGGCGCGCCACTGTTCGCCTCGCAAGCGTGAGGCGGAGGTCGGGGATGTTGCGGCGATCGGTGCTGAAGGCCCTGCCCGCGAGCCTGGCGGCCGCGTCGGCGGCGAAGGCGGGAGAGGCGAAACCCATGACCGAAGCGACCCGGGTCCGCGCGCGCGACATCGGCCTGAAGCCCGGCGTGCTGAAGCCCGGCGCGCTCAACGCCGTCACCGACGTGGCGGGCGTGCGGGTCGGCCAGGTGACGATCATCGAGGGCGACCGCGTGCGCACCGGCGTCACCGCCGTCCTGCCGCACGGCGGCAACCTGTTTCAGGACAAGGTTCCGGCCGGCCTGGAAGTGGCCAACGGCTTCGGCAAGCTGGCCGGCGCGACCCAGATCGTCGAGCTGGGCGAGATCGAGACGCCGATCGTGCTGACCAACACGCTCGCGGTCGCGCGCGGGGTCGAGGCGGTGATCGACTGGACCCTGGCCCAGCCCGGCAATGGGGACGTCCGCTCGGTCAACGCCGTGGTCGGCGAGACCAACGACGGCCGGTTGAACGACATCCGCTCTCGCGGGGTGACGGTCCAGCACGTGCGCGCCGCCATCGAGGCTGCGCGCCCGGGTCCGGTCGAGGAGGGCTGCGTAGGGGCCGGGACCGGCACGGTGGCCTTCGGCTGGAAGGGCGGGATCGGGACCAGCTCGCGGGTGCTGCCGAAGACGCTCGGCGGCTGGACCGTGGGCGTGCTGGTGCAGACCAACTACGGCGGCGTGCTGTCCATGGGCGGGGCGCCGGTCGGCCGGGCGCTGGGCCGCTATCACCTGAAGGAGTACGTCGAGGACTCCAGCGCCGACGGCTCGATCATGATCGTGGTCGCCACCGACGCGCCGCTCAGCGACCGCAACCTGGCCCGGCTGGCGCGCCGCGCCATCGCCGGCCTGGCGCGCACCGGCTCGACCTTTTCCAACGGCTCGGGCGACTACGCGATCGCCTTCTCCACCGCCGAGGCCGTGCGCCGCACGCCCGAGCGCCGGCGCGACGTGGCGACGGTCGCCGACCTGCCCAACGACCAGACCTCGCCCCTGTTCGCCGCCGCCGCCGAGGCGACCGAGGAGGCGATCTACAACTCGCTGCTGATGGCGACCACGACCCGCAGCGTCGACCCGGCCACCGGCCTGCCTGTGGTGGTCGAGGCGCTGGACGTCGCCGCGGTCCGGCGCGTGCTGGACGAGCACCGGATCACCACGCGCTGAGCGGCTGACCGGAACCAACCTTTCCAAAAAGACATTTGCACCCAGCTTGGCCGTGAGCTTGGGTCGGCCGCGTTCCCGCGCGACGGAAATCGCAAGCGGGGCCGTGTAACTGTCGCGCCTGTCGGGGGCGCTCCGATCTGCGGGCGGCGGAGCCGCCAGGGGGCCGTTTTTGAAGTTTAAGATGAGCTTGCTCGCGGCGGCCGCCGTCCTGGCGCCGGCCACGGTCGGATTCGCGCAGACCCCGCCGGCCCCGAAGCCGCAGCCGGCCGCCCCGGCGCCCGCCCAGGGCAAGGGTCCGGCCGGCAAGGCGGCCGACGAAAACGCCGTGCAGGACGTGACCGTCACCGGCCAGCGCAACGGGTTCCGCAGCTCGATCGACCGGCGCAGCTACAGCGTGGCCAACGACCTGGGCGCGACCAACGGCTCGATCGGCGACGCCCTGCGCAACGTGCCCTCGGTCGAGGTCGACGTGCAGGGCAACATCAGCCTGCGCGGCGACGCCAACGTCACCATCCTGGTCGACGGGCGCCCGTCGGGCATGTTCAAGGGCGACGGCAAGGCCGACGCCCTGCAGCAGATGCCGGCCGACCAGATCGACCGGGTCGAGGTGATGACCAACCCCTCGGCCGCCTTCAGCCCCGAAGGTACGGCCGGGGTGATCAACCTGGTGACCAAGAAGGGCAAGAAGTCCGGCCGCTCCGGCTCGGTGCGCGCCAACGTCGGCACCGACGGCCGCTACAACGGCGGCGTCAGCGGGTCGGTCATGGCCGGCAAGCTGGGCCTGTCCGGCGACGCCGGCGTGCGACACGACGTGATGGACGGCGAGACCTCGACCGACCGCTCGCGCTTCGACGTCGGCAGCGGCCAGTTCATCGACAGCCGCCAGCGCTCGAAGTCCGACGGGACCGGCGACGGGCGCAACCTGCGCGGCAATCTCGACTACGACCTGGACGCCGCCACCCGGGTCAGCGCCGAGATCCGCCATCGCGGCATGAAGTTCTCCAGCGACAGCCTGGAGAGCTACGAGGGCGAAGATTCGACCGGCGCGGTGGCGACCGCCTACGATCGCGCGGCGTCCTCCTCCATGGAGCGGTCCAACACCGAGGCCAGCGCCAGCTGGCGGCGCAAGTTCAAGGGCGACGAGCACGAGCTGGTCGCCGACCTCAGCTTCGAGCGCACGGAGGGCGACCGCCGGATGCGCGCGCTGCAGAGCGGGACCCTTCCCGGCGGGGCCGACCCGTACGAGGCGACCCACAACGAGATCGTCCAGGACGAGACGCAGTTCAAACTGGACTACACCCGGCCGGTCGGCGACCGGGCCAAGCTGAAGACCGGGCTGCAGATCGAGCGCTCGGAAAACGACTACGACAACCGGGGCGTCAGTGGGCTCGACGCCGGCTCCGCCACGGTCGACGCGGCGCGGACCAACCGCTTCCTCTACGACCAGACGGTCCAGGCCGCCTACGCCACTTATGAGCGGCCGCTGGGTCCGGTGACCGCCCTGGTCGGCCTGCGGCTGGAGCAGGTGGACATCGACATGAACCAGGTGACCTCGGCCGTCACCGCGCAGAACGACTACAGCGGGGTCTATCCCAGCCTGCACCTGGCCTACGACCTGACCGACAGCCAGCAGCTGACCGCCAGCTACTCCAAGCGCGTCCAGCGCCCGCAGGCCCAGGACCTGAACCCGTACGTGGTCTATGTCGACCCGTTCAACCTGCGCAGCGGCAACCCGAACCTTAAGCCGCAGGAGACCGACTCCTACGAGCTCGGCTGGCAGTACCGCG
Organism: Caulobacter sp. 17J80-11; assembly: GCF_014349105.1. Taxonomy (GTDB): domain Bacteria; phylum Pseudomonadota; class Alphaproteobacteria; order Caulobacterales; family Caulobacteraceae; genus 17J80-11. The sequence continues at coordinate 14,706 of NZ_JACSJI010000017.1, forward strand.
CCGGCCAGACCTTCTATCTGGCCACCGCCTATTACCGTCAGAGCACCGACGGCGTGACCGAGGTCGTGCGGGCCTGCACGACCGTGCCGACCCTTTGCGATCCGACGGGGACGGCCGACCTGGACGGCGTCTTCCTGACCACCCGCGAGAACCTGGCCGAGAGCCGCAGCGGCGGGCTGGAGCTGGTCGCCAACGGCCGGCTGACCAAGTCCCTGACCTACAACCTCAGCTCCAACGCCTACTGGCAGGAGATCGAGGGCTCGGCGGTGACCGCGACAGACGGCCGTTCGGGCTGGTCGGTCGGCGGTCGCGGCGCGCTGAACTGGCAGGCCACGCCCAAGGACTTCATCCAGATCAACGCCTTCGTCATGGGCAAGCGGCTGCAGGCCCAGGGCTGGCGCGAGCCGACCGGCATGCTGAACCTGGGCTGGCGGCACAAGGTCGACGAGAAGCTGTCGGTGGTCCTGACCGCCCAAGACGTGCTGGGCACCATGCGCGACCGGCTGGTGATCGACACCCCGACCATCCACGACCGCACCGAACGCGAGATGAACATCCGCGGCGTGTTCCTGGGCCTGACCTACACCTTCGGCGACGGCGGCAAGCGCCAGCGCGACCCGGGCTTCGACTTCGGCGCCGGGGCCGATACGGGCGGCGGGGGCTGATCAGGCCCTAGCGGTCGAACAGCCAACGGTAGGCGGCGGGGAACTCCCGCCGCCAGAACCACTCGGAATGCTGGCCGTCAGCCGGCACGCTGGCCTGCACGGCCGAGGCCGGGAAACCGGCCCGCGCCAACGCCTCGACCGTCGCGGCCTGGTCCTCGCCGACGCTGAAGGGCGAGCTGGTGTTGCTCTCCGCCCCGCCGCTGACGAACCAGATCCGCTGGTCGTACTTGCGCGTGCGCGGCCTGGCCGCCAGGGCCAGCACCTGGTCGCGCACCAGCCAGGTGGCCGAGGAGAACACCCCGGCCCGGCCGAACACGTCGGGGCGCTCCAGCGCCGCGTAGAGCGAAATCAACCCGCCCATGCTGGAGCCCATCACCGCCGTGTGGGCCGGGTCGCGGCGGGTGCGGTAGTGCGCGTCGACATAGGGCTTCAGGGTGTCGACCAGGAAGTCGACATAGGCCCCCCCCTCGCCGCCGCCGTACTTGGGGTCGACCGCGTTCGGCCAGGGATCGTACTCGTCCAGCCGGTGCTCGCCGCCGTGGTCGACCGCGACCACGATGGCGCCCGGATCGCCCTTGGCGAACAGGCCGTCCAGGGTCTCGTCGACGCCCCATTCGCCGAAGCCCGAGGTGGCGCCGTCGAAGACGTTCTGGCCGTCGTGCATGTAGATGACCGGGTAGCGCTTGCGGCTCGTGGCGTAGTCCGGCGGCAAGTAGATCCAGATCCTGCGCGTGCGGCCCAGCTGCGGGATGGCGAAGCCCTCGGCCAGCACCGAGACCGAGGCGCTGGCGGTGTGCGGCTTCGCGGCGGCGACGCCAGAACCCCAGCGGGCCACCTCGCCGCTCCAGGCGAAGGCGCCGGTCGCCGGCAGGGTCGCCGCGCGGTTGGGCGCAGCCGCCCCGTCGGCGGTCTGCTCGCCGCGCTCCCAGCTGCCGAGCGTGAACTTGAACTCGACCGGCCCGCGCACGTCGGCGGGCAGGGTCAGGGCGTAGATCCCGTCGTCACGGCGCTTCAGCGCCCAGCCGGCGGCGGCCGGGTCCCAACCGTTGAACGAGCCGGCGACATAGACCGTGCTCGCGGCCGGCGTGTCGGCCGGTACGCGCAGCTCCAGGGTGGCCTGGGCGAAGGCCGGCGCCGCCAGCGCCGTCGCGACAATTCCTGCAGCCCACAGACCGCGCGCACCGATGAACGCCATCGCACTCCCCCCGAATGCGGGGAGAGTGCCTCAGACTTGGGCGTGGGGCGAGCCGGCCGGGCGCGCTTCGCCCTCGCGGTGGTGGAATTCGACGTAGAAGCGGACCGCCCCCAGCGGCTCGACTTCGTGCAGGACGGTGGGTTCGACCACGCCCGGTTCGCCCTCCGGCGTCAGCACCTGTTCCCCCGCCGGCCGGCGAGGGTCGGTGATCCGATAGGCGAGTCGCCCCTCCAGCACGTGGATCAGGGCCCAGACCCCGTCCTTGGTGGCGTGGGCGCGCAGCAGGCCCGCGGGCGCGCTCGTCTCGGTGAAGTCGGGCGTGCGCTTGTAGGGGACGAGATCGTCAGGCAGGCGCATGGGCGACCTCTTACGCCCGTCGGGCGCGGGGCGGCAGTACGGATTAACCCGTATTTGCCGGGCGCGCTTCGAGGGACCTACAGAGACGTCGAGATGGAGGAGCGGATTATGGAGCCGCGCGACGGCGTCGAGATCGAGGCGCGCCTGCCGGCGCTGATGGAGATCTTCTACGAGCGGGTCCGCCGCGATCCGCAGCTCGGCCCGGTGTTCGAGGCCGCGATCGACGACTGGCCTCGTCACCTGCAGCTGCTGGCCGATTTCTGGTCGTCGGTGGCGCTCACCACCGGCCGCTACAAGGGCCATCCGATGCAGGCCCACCTCAAGCACCAGGCCGCGATCACGCCGGAGATGTTCGATCGCTGGCTGGCGCTGTGGCACGAGGCCACCGACGAGATGCTGTCGCCGACCGCCGCCGCCCTGCTGCAGGAGAAGGCCGCGCGGATCGCCCGCAGCCTGAACCTGGCGCTCACCTTCCGCCTGACGGCGGCGACCGACGGCCCGAGCGACAAGAAACCGCTCGCGGCCTGATCGAAAGGAGCGCGGCGCCCGTCGCGCCCGCGCTCACTTCAGCCGGTTGATCTTGGTCCCTTCCAGGCTGACCCCGGCCATCAGGCCCTTCTGGCCGAACACGAAGGCGTAGACGCCGTCGCGCACGGTGGTGGTGGTGATCCGCTTGGCGGCGCCCTCGTCGACCACCACGACGCTGGGGTCGGCCCCGAGCTCCCAGCCCGAGGACGACTTCAGGCGCTCGAGCGCCGCCGTGGTGGTGAAGAACAGGGCGTAGGAGAAGGTCTTCACCCCCGCCTGCAGGCCCCAGGAGCCGGCCACGGTCTCGTAGTAGCCGTCGACCTTCTTGCCGACCTTCAGCACGCCCTTGCCGTACTGGCCGCCGAACACAAGCCCGCCCTTGGTGACCTTCGGAAAGACCAGCACGCCCTTGGCCTTGCCGGAGACGATCCGGGCCGCCTCGTTGGAGGCCAGCAACTGCTTCAGCGCGGCCTGAGCCTCGGCCTCCAGGCCCGCGTCGGGCGCGGCGGCCAGGGCTTCGGAGCCGACGCCGGCCAGGGCCGCGACCGAGCCCGCCAGAAACACGCGCCGTGAACTGGAACTCGTCTTGGTGACCATGACGTCCTCCCCGTCGGTGTGGACCCAGTTCACCACACCACGGCGAAGCCCGCCAGAACGGCGTTACGTGAGGCGGTCAGCCGTGCAGGACCCAGCCGAGCACGAAGGTCGCCAGGGCCATGGCCACGGCAGCGAAGGCCAGGGCCACGCGGGCCGGCGGCGCGGGCCAGCGCCGCACGTCCACGGCCAGCGGCGGCATCACCGGGCCGTGGGCCAGGCGGGTGAGCGCGCGGGCGGCCAGGTTCAGGTCGTGGAACAGGGTCTTGGCCTGGTTGATCGGCGACAGCTCGCGGGTGATCCAGCGCTCCACCACCGGCCGGGCGGCGGCCCACAGGTCATGGTCGGGATCGACGCGGCGGGCGACGCCCTCGACCGTGACCATGGTCTTCTGCAGCAGCACCAGCTCGGGGCGCAGGCGCATGTCGAACTGGGCGGTGATCTCGAACAGCTGCGACAGCAGCCGGCCCATCGACACCTCGCGGGCCGAGCGGCCGAACACCGGCTCGCCGACCGCGCGGAGCGCCTGGGCGAACACCTCGACCGAATGGTGCGAAGGGACGTAGCCGGCCTCGAAGTGCACTTCGGCGACGCGCTTGTAGTCGCGTTGCAGGAAGCCCCAGAGGATGCCGGCCAGGTAACGGCGCTCAGGCGGGCCGATGCGACCGACGATGCCGAAGTCGACCGCGATCACCTGGGCCGGGGCGGCGCAGAACAGGTTGCCCTCGTGCAGGTCGGCGTGGAACGCGCCGTGGTCCAGCGCCTGGGCCAGGAAGCCGCGCATGATGTTGTCGGCCAGGGCCTTGCGGTCCAGGCCCGGCTGCTCGAGCGCGGCCGGGTCGCTCATCGGCATGCCCTGGGCCCACTCCAGGGTCATCACCCGGCGGCCGACCCCGTCCCAGTGCACGGCCGGGGCGCGCATGTAGCCGTCGCGCGCCATGATCTCGCCGAGCTCGGAAGCGGCGGCCGCCTCCAGCCGCAGGTCCATCTCCAGCGACAGGGCGTGGGCCACGGTCTCGACCACCGCGCGGGGCTCCAGCCGCCGCGCCGGGCGGGCCAGGAACTCCACGACGCCGGCGGCCATACGCATGGCGTCGACGTCCTTGGCGACCTGGCGCTCGATGCCGGGGCGCAGCACCTTCACCGCCACCTGCTGCCCGTCGCGGGTCCTCGCCCGGTGAGCCTGGGCGATGGAGGCGGCGGCGACCGGCTCGCCGAACTCGGCGAAGACGGACTCCAGCGGCCGCTCGAGCGAGGTCTCGATCTGGGCGTGGGCGACCTGGGTCGGGAACGGCGGCAGCCGGTCTTTCAGCCGCGCCAGGTCGTCGGCGAAGCGCGCGCCGAACATGTCCGCGCGGGTGGACAACAGTTGACCAAGCTTGATCGCCACCGGGCCCAGCCGCTCGAAGGCGTGGGCCAGGCGCTCGCCCGGCCGCCCCTGCCGGGCCTGCGGGCCCGCGAACAGGCGCAGGAAACGCGCGGCGAAACGCGCGTGGGCCGGCAGCAGCGGGTCCAGCTCGCGCGGCACCAGGGCGTCGTAGCGGACCAGCAGCCAGCCCGTCGCGATCAGACGCAGACTCGATCGGACCGGGTTGCCCAAGTCAGAGCGCCCAGCCGTGGTGCAGCGCCGCGACGCCGCCGGTGAAGTTGGTCCAGGTCGGCCTGGCGAAACCGGCCTCGGCCATCATGGCCGCGAACCGGCGCTGGTCGGGGAAGCGCCGGATGCTCTCGACCAGGTACTGGTAGGAGTCGCGGTCCTTGGTGACCATCTGGCCGACGGCCGGGATCACCTTGAACGAATAGGCGTCGTAGGCCTTCTGCAGCGGCTCGGTGACCGGCTTGGAGAACTCCAGGCACAGGAACCGTCCGCCCGGCTTCAGCACCCGGCGCGCCTCGCGCAGCGCCGCCGGCACGTCGGCCACGTTGCGGATGCCGAAAGAGATCACATAGGCGTCGGCGCAGGCGTCGGGCAGCGGCAGGCGCATGGCGTCGCCCACGCCCCAGGCGATCTCCGGCTCGGTCCCGCGGGCCCGGCCTTCGGAGACCATCTGCTGATTGTAGTCGATCACCAGCACCTGGGCGTCGGGGCCGCCGCGGCGGCGCTGGGCGCGGTGGGCCAGCTTGGCGATGCGCCGGGCCATGTCGCCCGTCCCGCCGGCGCAGTCGACGATCACCTCGCCCGGCTGCGGGTTGAGCTTGGCGGCGGCGGCGTCCTTCCACAGGCGGTGGACCCCGGCCGACATCAGGTCGTTCATCAGGTCGTAGCGGAACGCCACCCGCTCGAACACGCCGCGGACGAGCGCGACCTTCTCCACGGGGTCGACGTCGCGGAATCCGAATGGCGAGCTTGGCTGTTCCGTCATGCCCGGGCTTCTAGACCGAAATCGGCCGGAAGGTAACGCCCCTGACCGTCGGGACGTTCACCGAGGCGCCTCCCTTCTCCCCTTGCGGGAGAAGGTGGCCTGCGGAGCAGGCCGGATGAGGGGTGTCTGCGCCCAGGTTTCAGGACGGCGCGCCCTGGAGCCACAGGCATCGAACCTCGCGCTGGCACCCCTCATCCGACGCGCTCCGCGCGCCACCTTCTCCCGCAAGGGGAGAAGGAAAAAGAAGAAGGCCCGGCCGCTTTCGCGACCGGGCCTCCGAACCCAGCAACGCTGGAGCCTAGGCTCAGCCCCAGGCGTGATACGGGTCTTCGAACGGCAGGTTCAGCGCCTCGGCCACGGCAGGGTGGGTGAGCTTGCCGCCCAGCACGTTCAGGCCGCGGGCCAGGTGCTTGTTCTCTTCCAGAGCCTTCAGACCCTTGTTGGCCAGCGCCAGGCCGAACGGCAGGGTGGCGTTGTTCAGCGCCTGGGACGAGGTCTTCGGCACCGCGCCCGGCATGTTGGCCACGCAGTAGTGGACGACGCCGTCGACCACGTAGGTCGGCTCGGCGTGGGTGGTCGGACGCGAGGTCTCGAAGCAGCCGCCCTGGTCGATCGACACGTCGACCAGCACCGAGCCCGGCTTCATGCGCGACAGGTGGGACTTCTTGACCAGCTTCGGCGCGGCGGCGCCGGCGGTCAGGACGGCGCCGATCACCACGTCGGCCTTCAGGATCTCTTCCTCGACCGCGTCCACGGTGGAGAAGCGGGTCTGGACGCGGCCGTTGAACTGGTCGTCCAGCTCGCGCATGCGGGCCAGCGAGCGCTCCAGCACCACGACGTCGGCGTTCAGGCCCATGCACATGCGCGCGGCGTTGGCGCCGACCACGCCGCCGCCCAGCACCACCACGCGGGCCGACTCCACGCCCGGGACGCCCGAGAGCAGCAGGCCCATGCCGCCGTTGTGCTTCAGCAGGGTGTCGGCGGCGGAGACGGCGGCCAGACGGCCGGCGACTTCCGACATCGGGGCCAGCAGCGGCAGGCCGCCCTTGTCGTCGGTGACGGTCTCGTAGGCGATCGCGGCGCAGCCCGACGCCATCAGGCCCTTGGTCTGCTCCGGATCCGGCGCCAGGTGCAGGTAGGTGTAGAGGATGTGGTGCGGCTTCAGCTTGGCCCACTCGACCGGCTGCGGCTCCTTCACCTTCACGATCATCTCGGCCTGCTCGAACACCGCGTCGGCGTTCGGGACGATCTTGGCGCCGGCGGCCACGAAGGCCTCGTCGGTGAAGCCCGCGCCGATCCCGGCGTTGGTTTCGACCAGCACCTCGTGGCCGTGGTGGACGTACTCACGCGCCGCGGCGGGGGTCAGGCCCACCCGGTGCTCGTTCGGCTTGATCTCCTTGGGGACGCCCACGCGCATTTGTCTTCTCCCTATTCGGCCGCGCTTTGTAGCGCCGGGCGCGAGACGGATTTTTGTTGTTCTTTGCGGCGCAGAGCCGCAAAAGCGGAGGATCCTTGCTGCAAAGGTTCGCTTTGTGACGGAATCTGCGACTCTGGACGCGACCGACCGCAAGCTGCTGCGACTGCTCCAGCGCGACGGGCGAGCCACCAACGTGCAACTGGCCAAGGCCGCCAACCTTTCCGAGTCGGCCTGCCTGAGGCGCGTGCGCGGGCTCGAGGAAAAGGGCGTGATCAGCCGCTACGCCGCGGTCGTCGACGAGCGCGCCGTGGGCCTGCCGCTGTCGGTGTTCGTCACCGTCACCCTGGCCTCGCTGGCCGCCCCGGCGCTGGCGGCGTTCGAGAAGGCGATCCGCGCGGTGCCGGAGGTGGCCGAATGCTACCTGATGACCGGCGGCTCGGACTACCTGCTGCGCCTGGTGGTGCGCGACGTCGAAGACCTTGAACGGGTGCATTCGCAAGCGCTGACGCGGATCGAAGGCGTGACCCGGATCAGCTCGTCGGTGGCCATGCGCACGGTGGTGAAGCGGGCGGAGCTGCCGCTCTGACCGCGACTGAGCGACCCGCGGTTGACGAGCTTGACGGTTCAAGGCCCCATCGGCGGATGAACAGGCTCCTGATCACCGCGCTCGCGATCCTCGCGCCCGGCGTCGCCGCCGCGCAGTCGGCGGAACCGACCCTGTGCCCCGCGCTGGACGGCCTGCGGGCCGAGGCGATCAGTTCGGGCACGCCGCAGCGCGTGACCGTCTTCGCCGAAGATTCCATGGCCTTCGTCTGTCGGCGCGAGAAAAACCAGGCCGCTCTGAAAGACTTCTGCAGCGCGGCGTTCGACGTCGTCGGGATCGAATTCACCCACGGCTTCCCATGGGAGGTCGCCGACTGCCTGGAGGCGGCGAAGGTCCGACCCTCGCTCGAGCTCGTGGACCAGTACACCGGCCTTACGGACCGCAAGAAGATCACCCACCTGACGGCCGGCTGGCGCGACGGCGTCCGGATCGACATCCGCTATGTTCCGAGCGGGGACTTCAGCAGCTCCCCCCAGAACAAGGACTATTACGGCCGGTACGACCTCGTGGTCTGGAAGCCCTGAGCAGTCACCTCAACGCCAGCGTCACCGACTTCACGCTGAGGTACGCGTCGATCCCGTGGACCGAGCCCTCGCGCCCGAAGCCCGACTGCTTCACCCCCCCGAACGGGACCACGGGATTGGAGATCAGGCCGGCGTTCACGCCCACGATCCCGTCCTCCAGCCCCCGCGCGAAGCGGAACGCCCGGTCGAGGTCGCGGGTGAAGACGAAGGCGGCCAGGCCGAACTCACTGTTGTTGGACCCCGCCAGGGCCTCGGCCTCGTCGTCGAAGGCGAACACCGGCACCACAGGCCCGAAGGTCTCCTCGCGGCGGAACAGCTCGTCATCGCCGCCGGCCAGCACGGTCGGCTGGAAGAAGCGGCCGCCGCGGGCGTGGCGGTCGCCGCCGACCACCGCCTCGGCGCCCGACGCGCGGGCCAGGCGCACGTGCTCCTCGACCCTGGCGACGGCCTTGGCGTCGATCAGCGGCCCGACCTTCACGCCGGGCTCGAACGGTCCGCCCACGGCGAGGTTGGCGACGGCGTCGGCGAGCTGCTCGACAAAGGCCGCGAACAGCTCGCGCTGGACGTAGACGCGGTTGGGGCAGACGCAGGTCTGGCCGGCGTTGCGGAACTTGCCCTTGAGGGTCTCAGCCACCGCCACGTCGAGATCGGCGTCCTCGAACACCACCATCGGCGCGGCGCCGCCCAGCTCCATCGACAACCGCTTCAGGGTCGGCGCGCACTGCTCCATCAGCCTGCGCCCGACCGGGGTCGAGCCGGTGAAGCTCAGCTTGCGGATCAGGGGCGAGGCGGTCAGCAGCTTGCCGATCCGGCCGGACTCGCCGGTGACCACGCTGAAGGCGCCCTCCGGCACGCCGGCTTCCAGCGCCAGTTCGCACAGCGCGATGGCCGTGAACGGGGTCTGGGAAGCGGGCTTCACCACCGCCGTGCAGCCGGCCGCGAAGGCGGCGGCGAGCTTGCGGGTGATCATGGCCGCCGGGAAATTCCAGGGGGTGATGACGGCGACCGGCCCGACCGCTTCCCTGAAGGTCAGGATGGTGTGGCCGGGCAACGGGCTTTCGGCGACCTCGCCGCGCAGCTCCTCCGCCACGCCGGCGAACCACTTGATGAAGCCGTTGGCGTAGCGGACCTCGCCGCGCGCCTCCTCGAACGGCTTGCCGTTTTCCAGGGACAGCAGGGCGGCTAGCCCCGCCTCGTTGTCGTCGACCAGGGCGGCCCAGCGCCTGAGGCAGGCGGCGCGCTGGGCCTGGGGCGTGCGCGACCAGGCCGGAAAGGCCTCGGCCGCCGCGCGGATCGCGCTCTCGACCTCCTCGGCGGGTAGGTCGGGCGCCACGCCCAGCACCGTCTCCTCGGCCGGATCCTCGACTTCGATGCAGGCGCCGTCGGCCGGGGCCACGCGCCTGCCGGCCACGAAGGCGCACTCCTGGATCAGGGCGCGGCCCTGGGCCTTGAGCGCCTGCGCGCCGGCGGCGTCCGCGTCGTCCATGGCCTGGCTCTCCCTGTGCGGGAGGCTCAACGCCGCAAACGCCCGTACGGGTCCGGAGCGGAATAGGCGCCGTGTTCCGTGGACCGCTGAGTCCTTAGGCCGCCTTCTTCTTTTTCTTGTCCGGCTTGGGAGTCTTCACCGGCTTCTCGGCCTTCGGCTTGCGGCGCTTCTCCGTCTCGCCGGAGTCCTTGGCCGACTTCTTCGCGGCCTTCTTCGCCTTCTTCGCCTTCTTGCCGGGCTCGACCTCGGGGTCGTTGGCCGGCACGATTTCGGCCGCCGCCTCGCCGGCCTTGGCCATGAGCGAGAGCACGTTCAGGAAGGCCTCGCGCTTGCCGCGCGGCAGCAGGGCCAGGATGCGGGCGTCGGCGGCCTCGACCCTGGGCCGGGCCGCTTCGAGCGCTTCACGACCGGCGTCGGTCAGGCGCACGACGTTGGCGCGGGCGTCGGCGTTGGAGCGCTCGCGCGCCAGCAAACCCTTGCCGATCATGCGAGCGACCAGGTCGGCCAGGGTCGAGCGGTCGATGCCGGTGGCCTTGACCAGATCGGTCTGGGTCAGCCCCTCGTCGGCCGACACCGCTGTCAGCACCGCGAACTGGCGCTGGGTCACGCCGTCCGGTCCGGCCTCCTCGCCGTAGACGTCCAGGGCGATCTGCAGCACCCGGTGCAGCAGGTGGCTGGGCGACCCGTCGAGCGGCCCCTCGCTCCCCTTGGCGGACTTCTTCTTCGCCTTGGCCATGGTCGTCCCCAGTGTTTGCAGAGGGCCCTGTCTCGGAGATTTTCAAGTTAACATGGTTCTGCGACGGTTCAGCGACGTCCGTCCGTGCACGGAAGCCGCGAGGCGACGATGACCGAACCGCTCCAACCCGCCTTCTCAATGAGGATTCCGCCCGACGACGATCGCGAGCGGCGGGTCTGCGATCACTGCGGTTTCGTCGACTACGTGAACCCGAAAATCGTGGTCGGCGCGGTCGTCGCCTGGAGCGAGACCGGCGCGCCCTTCGGACCGGACGCCGTGCCGTTGGAGGAGATCCGCGTGCTGCTGTGCCGGCGCGCCATCCTGCCCCGGCGCGGCTACTGGACCCTGCCGGCCGGCTACATGGAGGAGAACGAGACGGTCGCCCAGGCCGTGAAGCGCGAGGCGCGCGAGGAGGCCTGCTGCGAGATCGAGCTGGACGGGCTGCTGGCGCTCTACGACGTGCCGCACCGCAGCCAGGTGCAGATCTTCCACCGCGCCCGGCTGCTCACGCCCGACGTGGCCGCCGGCCCGGAGAGCCTGGACGCCGTGCTGTTCTGGTGGAAGGACATTCCGTGGAAGGCGCTGGCCTTCCACTCGGTCGGCTGGTCGCTCAAAGCGTTCGAGGAGAGCCGGCTGGAGGCGCGGTTCGCGCCCTATGGGAATCCAGACGACGCCGAGCCCACCAAGTTCCCGTCATCCCGGCCGTAGCGGAGCGAAGCGCAGCGGAGAGCCGGGACCCAGCAAGCGCCACGCTTGTTGCAGGCCGCGTTCGCAGCGTTCAGGTCGCGCTTGCTGGGTCCCGGATAAGCGCTGACGCGCTTTCCGGGATGACGAGCGTTGAAAGTGTTCGGCTAGGCCGGCCTCAGAACCCCGGGTCCGGCGGCTCCGGCGCGCCGTCTTCGCCGTCCTTCTGCATGTGCTTCATCATGAAGGGCACCTGCGTCAGGGAGAACACGATCGCCAGCGGCAGCAGGATCATGCGGAAGGTCACCCAGGTGGCGTCCGGCTGGGTGCGCCACACCGCCTCGTTCACCGCCGCGACCGCGAGGAAGTAGAGGCCGTAGCGCAGCATCAGCACCCGCCAGGCCGGGTCGGGCAGGCGCACGCTCTCGCCGAACAACGCCTTGATCGGGTTCTTCTTCAGCACGAAGCCGCCCAGCATCACCGCCGCCAGGGCGCCGTTGACCACGGTCAGCTTGATCTTCACGAAGCTCTCGTCGTGGAAGATCAGGGTCAGGCCGCCGAAGAGCAGCGCCGCCAGGCCGGCGAACAGCGGCAGCGGGGCCACCCGCTTCTCGACCAGCCAGCCCACGGCCAACGCCAGGGCGGAAGCCGCCACCAGCACCTCGGTGGCCAGGATGAAGTTCTTGGTCGGATAGAAGGTGAGGGCGAAGGCGATCGGCGCGCCGTAGTCGACGGCGGCCCTGACCCAATGGGCTTTCTTGGCGTCCACGCTTCTCTCCTCAGCCCGCGTCCAGGCCGACCAGCGAGCGCGAGAAGGCGCGCGCGTCGAACGGCTGCAGGTCGTCGATTCCCTCGCCCACGCCGATCAGCTTGATCGGAGCGTCGGACGCCTGGGCCACCGGCACCAGCACGCCGCCCCGGGCAGTGCCGTCCAATTTTGTCATCACGATGCCGGACACGTAGGCCGTCCGGCCGAAAATTTGCTCCTGGGCCAGGGCGTTGCGGCCCACGGTCGCGTCCAGCACCAGCAGGGTCTCATGCGGGGCGTCCGCATCGACCTTCTTCAGCACGCGCACGACCTTGAGCAGCTCGTCCATCAGGGCCTGCTTGTTCTGCAGGCGCCCGGCGGTGTCGATCAGCACCACGTCGTAGCCCTCGGCCTTGGCCTTCTCCAGCGCGTCGAAGGCGAGGCCCGCGGCGTCGGCCCCGGTGCCGCGCGCTTCGAAGCCGGCCCCGGCCCGCTCGGCCCAGACCTTCAGCTGCTCGACCGCGGCGGCGCGGAAGGTGTCGCCGGCCACCACCATCACCTTGGCGCCCTTGCGGGTCAGGTCGGCGGCGATCTTGCCCAGCGTGGTGGTCTTGCCCGAGCCGTTCACGCCGACGAACAGCACGACGTAGGGCTTAGGCCCCGACAGCGGGTCGAAGCTGGCCTGGCGGGGCAGCAGCTCGGCGGCGACGGCCTCGGCCAGCGCCTCCTTCACCTCCTGCTCGTCCGAGACCTTGCCGAAGCGCAGCGCCTTGAACCGCTCGGTGATGCGCGCGGCGGCGTCCGGCCCCAGGTCGGATTCGATCAGGTGCTCTTCGAGCTGGTCCAGGGCCTCCTGGTCCAGCGGCTTCTTCACGAAGGTGGAGACGACCTGCTCGGTCATCTGCTTGGAGGAGCGCGAGAGCCCCTCGGTCAGGCGCTGGAACCAGCCCTTTTTCGGCGCGGCGGCGTCGGTCATGCGGCTCGTGTAGCGGTTTGCGCGATCAGCGTCATCAGAGGCTTGCGAACGCCCGCTTGCCGTCGTGGCCGCTCACCCGCATGGGCACGATCGATCCGGCCTCGGCGGGACCCTCGAAGGCCACCTCGGTGAAGTCGGCGGCGCGGGCCAGGCCCTCGCGCTCGACCAGGCCGGACACGGTGCGGCCGACCTGCCGGTCCAGGTGGCGGACCAGCGCCTCGCCCCCCTTGGCGCGCAGGCGCTCGGCCCGGGCCTTGATCAGCGGACGCTCCAGCTGGGGCATGCGCGCGGCGGGCGTGCCGGGGCGCGGGCTGAACGGGAAGACGTGCAGGAAGGCCAGGTCGCAGTCGTCGACCAGGGCCAGGGTGTTGTCGAAGGCCGCGTCGCTCTCGGTCGGGAAGCCGGCGATCAGGTCGGCCCCGAAGGCGACGTCGGGGCGCACGGCTCGGACCTGCTCGACCAGACGGATGGCGTCGGCGCGCAGGTGGCGGCGCTTCATGCGCTTGAGCATCAGGTCGTCGCCGTGCTGCAGCGACAGGTGCAGGTAGGGCGCCAGCCGCTCCTCCTCGGCCAGGCAGCGCATCAGGTCCGCGTCGATCTCGGCCGCGTCGATCGACGACAGGCGAAGCCGCGGCAGCTCGGGCACGAGCTTGAGGATGCGGGCGACCAGCTGCCCCAGGGTCGGCGTGCCGGGCAGGTCGGCGCCCCAGGAGGTCAGGTCGACCCCGGTCAGCACCACCTCGTTGACGCCCGAGGCGGCCAGACGGCGGATCTGCTCGACCACCTCGCCGGCCGCGCCGGAGCGCGAATTGCCCCGGCCGTAGGGGATGACGCAGAAGGTGCAGCGGTGGTCGCAGCCGTTCTGGATCTCGACATAGGCGCGGGCCCGGTCCTTCAGGCCGTCGATCAGGTGGCCGGCGGTCTCGCGCACGCTCATCACGTCGTTGACCCGCACGCGCGGGCCGTCGTCGGCCAGCGCATAGGCCCCGGCCTTGGTCTTGTCGCCGTTGCCCAGAACGAGGTCGACCTCGGGCATGGCCGCGAAGGCGGCCGGGTCGATCTGGGCGGCGCAGCCCGTGACGATCAGCCTGGCGTCCGGGCGCTCGCGGCGCGCCTTGCGGATGGCCTGGCGGGCCTGGCGCACCGCCTCGCCGGTGACGGCGCAGGTGTTGAACACCACCGCGTTGGTCAGGCCGTCCTCGGCCGCGCGCGCCCGCATCACCTCGCTCTCGTAGGCGTTCAGGCGGCAGCCGAAGGTGACGACGGCGACGTCGTCGGCTTCGGTTTCGGCGGCGGGTTCAGGGACGGCGGTCATGCTCACGCGAACGAAAAGGGGCGGCCGTCCGGGCCGCCCTCTCCGCGTCATATAGCAGGCCGAAGGCCAAATCGCGACCTCGGGTGGCTGGGCAGGACGTCCCAGGCCCCTTTCAGCCGTCCGCCCCGGCGAAAGCTTTCGCCGGGATAGACGGAGTGGGGAGCCTTACTGGCCGGCGGCCTTCCCCTGCGCCTTCGCCCGATACCGGTCGAACCAGGCCAGGATGGCGCTGGCCTTGGCGGCCGACTGCGAGGGGCGGGCGGCGATGCCGCCGTGGCCGGCGCCGGGCACCTTGACCAGGGCGGTGGGCACGTGGCGCAGCTGAAGGGCCTGGTAGTACTGCTCGGCCTCGCTGACCGGGGTGCGGTAATCCTCGGCCCCGACCACCACCAGGGTCGGCGTCTTCACGTTGCCGACCAGCGACAGGGGCGAGCGGGCCCAGTAGCCCTGCGGGTCCTCCCAGGGCAGCTTCCCGAACCAGTACTTGGCGAAATAGGTGTAGCTGTCGGCCGTCAGGGTCATGCTGGACCAGTTGATCACCGGCTTCTGGGTGGCGGCGGCCGCGAAGCGGTCGGTCTTGCCGACGATCCAGGCGGTCAGCACGCCGCCGCCGGAGCCGCCGGTGACGAACAGCTCGTCCGGGTTCACCGAGCCGGTGGCGATGGCCGCGTCGACCGCGCTCATCAGGTCGTCATAGTCGTGACCCGGATAGGCGTGGTGGATCAGGTTGGCGAACTCCTCGCCGTACGAGGTCGACCCGCGCGGGTTGGTGTAGAGCACCACGTAGCCGGCCGCCGCGTACAGCTGCATGTCGGTGGCGAAGGACGGCCCGTAGCTCTGGAACGGCCCGCCGTGGATCTCCAGGATCAGCGGGTACTTCTTGGCCGGATCGAAGTTCGGCGGCAGCACCAGCCAGGAGTCGACCGGCTTGCCGTCGAAGGACGAGGCGACCTTCAGCGGCCGCACTTCGCCCAGGGTCTTGTCGGCGAACAGGTTCTCGTTGAGCTGGGTCAGACGCCGGGCTTTGCCGGCCTTCATCAAAGAGATGTCGGACGGGCGGTAGGCGGAGCCGCTGGTGAAGGCGATCGCGCCGTCGTTCGCCACGCTGAACTCGCCGCCGCTGTAGGGCCGGTCCAGGCCGCCGCCGGCCAGGCCTTCGGCCACGGTCTGGATGCGGCCGTCCAGCGACACGCGCGCCACCTTGGCGGCGCCGTGATCGACGTACTGGACGTAGATGCTCTTGCCGTCGGCCGCCCACTGCGGGCTGCCGACCGAGCGGTCCAGGGAGCCGGTCAGGACGCGCGGGTTCTTGCCGTCGCGGTCCATCACGTAGAGGCGGGTGTTCTGGTAGCCGAGGTACCGGTCGTCGAACCCGACATAGGCGACCAGGCGGCCGTCCGGCGACACGGTCGGATCGTTGTCCGGACCGGCGCGGCTGGTGAGCGCGGTCACCGAGCCGTCGGCCACCGACACCTGGTAGACCTCGGTGTTGACCGGCTCGCGTTCCCAGCCCTCCGCGCGGTTGCCGCTGAGCAGCAGGAACTTTCCGTCCGGGGTCCAGGACACCTGGGCCCCGTCGTCATAGGCGCCGAAGGTCACCTGGCGCGCCGCGCCGCCGTCGGCCGAGATCAGGTAGATGTGGGTGTAGCCCGGCTTCAGATAGCCGGCCCCGTCGGCGCGGTAGCTGACCTGGTCGATGACCTGCAGCGGGGCGGCCCAGTTGGCGCCTTCCGGCTTGGCCGGCGCCGAGCCCAGCTTGGCGCCTTCGGACGGCTCGAACAGGGTGTAGGCGATGGTCTTGCCGTCCGGCGACCAGGTGATCTGGCCCGGGCTGTCCGGCAGGCCGGTCAGGCGCGCGGTCGAGCCGTCGGCCATCCAGCGTACGAACAGCTGCGGCGCGCCGCCCTCGGCCGAGGAGACGTAGGCCAGGCGCTTGCCGTCCGGCGACCAGCGGGGCGAGGCGTGCGAGCCGGCCCCGGCCACCAGCGGGGTCTGGGCGCCGGTGTCCGCGTCGACCAGCCAGATGGCGCGGCGCGCCCGGTCGGTCATCACGTCGTTGGCGGTGCGCACATAGGCCACGAGACGGCCGTTCGGGCTGATCTGGGGGTCGGAAGCCCACTCCAGCGAGAACAGGTCGCGGCCCTCGAACTTGCGCGACGGACCGTCGGCCGGCGCCGCGGACGCCGCGCCGGCGAGCGCCAGCAGACTGGCGGCGATCATCAGACAACGCATCGAATTCCCCCTTCCAGCGGGGACGTCATTCGGTGCGCCCCCAACATTCGTCGAGGACCCTAGATCAAGCCGGGCGGTTAAGGAAAGCGCCCGTTCAGGCCAGCGTTCCGGTCCCTTCGAGCGCCACCGGTCCGGTCATGATCACCCGATTGTCGGTCTCGCGCCATTCGACCTCGAGCTCGCCGCCGTCCAGCTCCATCGTAGCCTTGCGGTCGACCAGGCCGCGCCGGTGCGAGGCGACGAGCGCCGCGCAGGCGCCGGTGCCGCAGGCCTGGGTCAGGCCGGCGCCGCGCTCCCACACCTTCAGGCGGATGCGATCGCGGCCCTTGGCCTGGGCGAAGCCGACGTTGACGCCTTCGGGGAACAGCGGGTGGTGCTCGATCAGCGAGCCCGCCTCGCGCACCGGCGCGGTCTCGGCGTCGGCGACGAAGAACACCACGTGCGGGTTGCCCATGCTGACGGCGCCGGGCGTATGCAGGTGCGGATTGTCGATCGGCCCGACCTGCAGCTCGATGTTGCGGGTGTCCATCTCCTCGGCGAGGGGCACCTCGTCCCAGCGCAGCCGCGGCTCGCCCATGTCGACGGCGACGCGCTTGTCGCCGGCGCGGGTCGCGCGGGTCAGGCCGCCCAGGGTGTCGATCGAAGCCTCGTCCCGGCCTGACGCCTCCATCAGGAGCCAGCCGACGCAGCGCAGGGCGTTGCCGCAGGTCTCGACCAGCGAGCCGTCGGCGTTCCACACCCGCATGAAGGCGTCGGCGCGGTCGGACTTCTCGATGGCGATCAGCTGGTCGAAGCCTGGGCCGCCGCGCGCGCGGTCGGCCCAGGCGCGCACCTGCTCGGGCGTCGGCTGGAAGGCGGCGTCACGGGCTTCGACCACCACGAAGGCGTTGCCGAGCCCGTTCATCTTCAGGAATGGACGGCTCATCGGGCGCACATATAGGACAGGACAGACGCTTTGATGAGCCGCCGCGCTTGCGCGCGCGTTAATTCGCCATGGACTCGACGACGCCCGGCCGACGAGAGCGGACTCTCTTCAGGCGCCTGCAGCTGACCCTGCACGCCCTCTATCACGGCGGCTCGCAGACGTCCGTGCGCTTCCGCTACGGCGTGCTGGTGGTCGATCTGGCGCTGATCGCATTCTTCATCGCCGCGCCGCTGCTGCGCGGGCGACCCGGCTTCCTGATCGTCGACTACGCCCTGGCGCTCGTGCTGGGGCTCGACATTGCGGCGCGAGCGATCGCCTGGTGCGACTTCCGGCAGTGGATTCGACGCCCGATCGTCTGGCTCGACCTGTTCGTGCTCGCCACCCTGCTCTTCCCGCAGACCCTGTTCAACTTCGGGTTCTTGCGGGTGCTGCGGCTCTGGACCCTGATCAACAGCGACTTCTTCTGGCGCACGATCGGCCGGCGCTACGACGACACCCGCGTGGAGGACACGACCCGGGCCATCGCCGCCCTGGTCACCTTCGTCTTCGTGGTGACCGGCTTCGTCTACACCAGCTTCGCCATGCGCTACGAAGGCATCTCCGGCTACGTGGACGCGCTCTATTTCACCGTCACCTCGCTGACCACCACGGGCTACGGCGACGTGACCCTGCCGGGCGTGTGGGGACGGATCCTCTCGATCGTCACCATGCTGGTCGGGGTCACCCTGTTCCTGCGGCTGGCCCAGGCCCTGTTCCGGCCGCCCAAGGTCCGCTTCCCCTGCCCGACCTGCGGCCTGATGCGGCACGATCCGGACGCGGTCTACTGCAAGGCCTGCGGCACCTTGCTGAACATTCCGAACGAGGACTGACGATGAGCGTGCGACCGGGCGGATTTGCGGAACGCGGGTCGACGCCTATGCTGCATCCCCAACAGACTGAACCACAGTCGGGGGAAACGACCTTATGCGCCGCCTTCTCTGCGCCCTCGCGCTCGCCGTGAGCACGCCCATGACCGCCATGGCCCAAGCCGTCCAGACCGACGATCCCTATCTCTGGCTCGAGGACATCGAGGGGGCGAAGTCGCTCGCCTGGGTGAAGGAGCACAACGACCGCTCGCTCGGCGTGCTGCAGGCCGACCCGCGCTACGCCGAGCTGCACGACAAGGCCCTGGCCATCGTCAACGCCACCGACCGCATCCCGGTCCCGGGCTTCAACCGCGACGGCACGGTCGACAACTTCTGGCAGGACAAGACCAACGTGCGCGGCCTGTGGCGGCGGACCTCGCTGGACAGCTACCGCACGCCCGCGCCGCAGTGGGAGACGGTGCTGGACTTCGACGCCCTGGCGAAGGCCGAGAACGCCAACTGGGTCTACAAGGGCGCGACCTGCCTGTCGCCGGAAGAGCGCTACTGCCTGGTGTCGCTGTCGAACGGCGGCAAGGACGCGGTGACCATCCGCGAATACGACTCGGTCCAGAAGCGCTTCGTCGAGAACGGCTTCGTCCTGCCGGAATCCAAGGGCGGGGTGACCTGGATCGACCACGACACCCTGCTGGTCGCCCGCGACTTCGGTCCGGGCACCATGACCAAGTCGGGCTATCCGTTCGTGCTGAAGCGGCTGAAGCGGGGCCAGAGCCTCGACCAGGCCCAGGAGATCTTCCGCGGCACGGCCGACGACGTCTCGGTCGACAGCTACACCCTGCGCGACGCCGACGGCGCGCTACAGGCGACCATCGTCGTCCGCGGCAAGACCTTCTGGGAGTCCGAAAACTTCCTGCTGACCGACAAGGGCCTGGTGAAGCTGCCGCTGCCGGAGAAGTCCTCGGTGCGCGCCCTGGTCGACGGCCAGCTGGTGTTCACCACCGAGCAGGACTGGAACGGCTTCAAGGTCGGCGACCTTCTGGCCTACGACCTGGCCGCGCTGAAGGCCGACCCGGCCGAGGCGAAGGCCGAGCTGATCCTGCGCCCCGGCGCGCGCGAGTCGATCGAGGGCGTGTCCAACACCCGCAACAAGCTGATCGTCGCCCTTTATGAGAACGTGAAGGGCGGAGCCTACGCCTACAGCCACGGCGCGAAGGGCTGGACCCGGACCAAGCTGGACCTGCCGGCCAACTCGACGGTCAGCATCGGCTCGGCCGCCGAGACCAGCGACCAGGTGTTCTTCACCGTCTCCAACTATCTGAACCCGCAGACCCTGTGGCTGGCCGACGCCGCCTCCGGGAAGCTGGATAAGCTGAAGGCCATGCCCGACCGCTTCGACGGCACGGGGCACGTGGTCGAGCAGTTCGAGGCCACCTCGGCCGACGGCACCAAGATTCCCTACTTCGTGGTGCGCCCGAAGGGCGCCAAGCTGGACGGCTCCAACCCGACCGTCCTCTACGGCTACGGCGGATACCAGAACTCCCTCCTGCCCTCGTACTCCGGAACCCTGGGCAAGCTGTGGCTGGAGCGCGGCGGCACCTACGTGGTGGCCAACACCCGCGGCGGCGGCGAGTTCGGCCCGGCCTGGCATGAGGCGGCGCTGCAGCAGAACCGCCACAAGGCCCACGAGGACTTCATCGCGGTGGCGCAGGACCTGATCGCGCGCAAGATCACCTCGCCGCGCCGGCTGGGCATCATGGGCGGCTCGCAGGGCGGCCTGTTCATGGGCGTGGCCATGACCAAGCATCCGGAGCTGTTCAACGCCGCGGTCATCCAGGTGCCGCTGTTCGACATGATGCGCTTCCACAAGCTGCTGGCCGGCGCCTCGTGGATGGCCGAGTACGGCAACCCGGACATTCCGGAACAGCGCGCCTGGATCCTGGAGTACTCGCCCTACCAGGCGCTGAAGGCCGGCCAGACGTACCCCGAGCCCTTCATCGAGACCTCGACCAAGGACGACCGCGTCCACCCGGGCCACGCCCGCAAGGCGGTCGCCAAGCTCGAGGCGCTGGGCTACCCGGTGCTCTACTACGAGAACACCGACGGCGGTCACGCGGCCGGCGCCAACCTGCTGGAGACCGCCCGCCGGGTGGCGCTGGAGTACACCTACCTGACCCGCAAGCTGATGGACTGATCGGCACGGCCATGGCGAAAAGCAAGGACGGCCAGACGATCTGGTTCCAGCGTTGGATGCTGATCGGTCTGATGCCTGTCAGCCTGACAGGGTACCTCCTGGTGATCGTCGGGGTCGGTGCCGCGTTCGGGTTCGCCCGGCTCGGGGACTGGCTGAGCGGCAAGGGGCACGACTTGGCGGGTCTGGCGTATTTGGCCGCCTTCCTCGTGCCGGCTGCGGTCGTCCTGTTGGGCTATCGCCATTCCGCGCGGCAGACCCCGTACTGACGCGCCAGTTCGCGCGCCCGGCGAGGGCGGCGGAGCGATCCGCCGCCCTTTCGCGTTTCAGGCGAATTGGAAAAACAAACGGCGGGCTGGAGAACCAGCCCGCCGAAGTCGCATCATCGAGAATAAGGCGCGGAGACGGCAGACCGGCAGGGCGCCGGTCTCAAGTCGGGGGGGGCGTCGCCGCCTCCGCAGCCAAAGAACGTGGAGCCCCCCGTCGAAGTTCCGGCGACCTTTGTTTTTTGTGAGACCCTCGAGCGCCGCCGCGCCTGCGGAACGGCCAATCCCTTGAAGCGTTGAGAGAAAGCTCGGCGCCAGCGCGCCGGAAAAGATCCGTTTCAGGGAGCGCGTACCCATGGCTGACCTCGATCCCCATTCGCGGGCGGCGCAGGCGGTCCACGAACATCGGCCGGTGGAGGCGCAGTACGTGCGCCAGGGCCGGCGCGGCACGCGGATCGTGTGGGTGCTGGCCATCTCGCTGGCCCTGGCGGCGCTGGCCACCTTCGGCTTCTGGGCGGCCCGCTCGCCCGACCTTCGGGCCACTGAACCCACCCCCGCCCAGGAGCGCGGCGTGGCCCGCGCCTGGGCCGAGCCGGCCCCGGCGGCCCGCCAGACCCCCGAGCCGGGCGAGAGCCCGGCGCCCGACGGCCAGCCTCGCTAAACCGGCGGCTGGCCGCGGAAGGCCCGCACGGCGAAGCCGACCACCAGCAGCACCAGGAAGACCACGAACAGAATCTTGGCGATCGCCGCCGCCAGACCGGCGAGGGCGAAGAAGCCCAGCGCTCCGCAGACCAGCGCCAAAACCACGAAGATCAAAGCCCAACCGAGCATGCGCGCCTCCGAACCGAAAACGGCCGGCCCGCGCGAGGTGGGCCGGCCGTCGGATTCAACGCGCGAACGGGCGTTCGGCTCAGCCCCCTGCTCAGGCGACCTCGCGGGCCCGGGCCGGGTGGAAGAACAGCGCCTGGCCGATCGCCGCCTTCACCGTCTCCGGCTGGAAGGGTTTGGTGATCAGGAAGGTCGGCTCCGGCCGCTCGCCGGTCAGCAGGCGTTCCGGGAAGGCGGTGATGAAGATCACCGGCACGTCGTAGCGCTTGAGGATGTCGCGCACCGCGTCGATGCCGGAGGAGCCGTCGGCCAGCTGGATGTCGGCCAGCACGAGGCCGGGACGCTTGCGCGCCACCGCGTCGACCGCCTCGTCGTGGGTGGCGGCGACGTCGACCACCGTGTGGCCGAGCTCCTTGACCAGCGCCTCGATGTCGGCGGCGATCACCGGCTCGTCCTCGATGATCAGCACGTCTGTGGCCAGCTCCTGGTCGATCTCGGCCTGGGCGCTGGCGATCAGCCGCTCCACCTCGTCGACGTCGGTCTCCAGGATCTGCGCCGCCTCGGACGGGGTGAATCCTTCAAGCGCGGTCAAAAGGAAGGCTTGGCGCGAGCGCGGCGCGATGGCCAGCAGCCGGCGCGCCGGATCGTCGGACCCGCCGCCCAGCTGGGCCGGCTCGGCGTCCTCGAGCTGCGCCCCGCTGGAGCACCAGATGGCGTGGAACACGTGATACAGCGCGACGCGCGGGGTCATGTGGGCTTCCAGCACCCGCTCGCCGGCGGCCAGCGCCTCGAGCGCGACGCGCACGTAGTTGTCTCCGGTGGCCTGATCGCCCGTCAGGGCGCGCGCGTAGCGACGCACGTAGGGCAGGTGCGGCGCCAGTCTCGCCAGAAGACCCATGATTTGATTTCCCCGACACTGAATCCAAAAAGACGCATCCGAAAGGACGCACGGGCGCACAACGCCTCGAGATACGCGCGCGCTGTCGATCACAACGCGTGACGGACGGCGCAGGTTCCTCGACGGAGTTCGCACACCAGCGCTATATTGGGGGAAACCCGGAACCGGGTCGAGCGGACCGCGTTTGAGGGCGATGGAAAGTTCCAAGTCGGCGCTCGCCTCGGCGCGGCGCGCGAGCGAGGCCATGATCGATCAGAACACCGCAGCGAAGAACCGGCACCGGGTGGAAGAGGATCCCTCGTCGGACGAGGCGCGCCTGCGCCAACAGGCCATCGGCGTAAAGCTGCGCCAGATGTTCGACGAGGTCGTCAGCGAACCGGAGCCGGACGAGTTCCTGGAAATTCTCCGGCGTGCCGACGCACGCGACCAGGAGAGCGGCGCATGACGGCGCACGCCGCCGCTTCGGCGGACGACGAGGGCTTCAAGCGCGAACTCGTCGGCCTGATCCCGCACCTGCGGGCGTTCGCGCGCACCCTGTGCGGCGACGCGGCCTCGGCCGACGACCTGGCCCAGGACGCCATGCTGAAGGCTTGGGACGCGCGCTCCAGCTTCCAGATGGGCACCAACATGAAGGCCTGGACCTTCATGATCCTGCGCAACCAGTTCTACTCGGAAAAGCGCCGGTCCTGGCGCCAGTCGCAGCTGGACCAGGAGCAGGCCGAACGCACCCTGGTGGCGGCCGACGATCCGGAGGCGCCGGTGGCGCTGGACGAACTGCGTCTGGCGCTCCGCAGCCTGCCCGACGAGCAGCGCGAAGCGCTGGTGCTCGTGGGCGCCGGGGGCTTCGCCTACGAGGAAGCGGCCGAGATCTGTAACTGCGCGGTCGGCACGGTGAAGAGCCGGGTCAGCCGCGCTCGGCGCGCCCTGCAGGCGGCGCTGGAATCCGGAGCCTACGAACGCGACGGCGCGCCCGCGGGGGACGCCATGGGCGCGATCCTCGCCGACGCGGAGCGTCTGAGCGGCGTGCGGTAAGTCTGTGGGCCACGCCCCGACAGCGGCGGGCCCGCCGCGCTTCCAGACCATCCGTTTCCGTCTGGCGGCCGCCCTCGCGGCCGCCCTCTTGCCGATTTTGGCGCTCAGCGTGCTGCAGTCCGCCACCGCCTTCCGCCGCGAGGCCGAGCATCAGCGCACCGACCTGGCGCTCGGCGCCGAACGCGCGGCGGCGACGGCGCGGGCGCGGCTGGAGAGCGCGGTGGTCATGCTGGAGACCCTACGGCCGGAGTCGGTCGGTCTCTACTGCGTCCCACGCCTGCGCAACCTGGTCGACCGGCTGCAGGGCTACGAGGCCCTGGTGCGCTTCAGCGCCACCGGTCGGGTGGTCTGCGCCAGCGGCTCGGTGCCGTTCGAGAGCGCCGCGGTCGGCGGCGACTGGTTCGACCGGCTGAAGGCGGGCGAGCGCATGGTCGTCACCCGCGCTCCGCCGGGCGTATTCTCCCAGCAAGCGGCGGTGCTGACCGCGGTGCGGGCCGAGCGTCCGCTGGGCGCCTTCGACGGCGCCTTCGTCGCGGTGATCCCCCTGTCCAGCCTGCGCCCGACCGCGGCCGAGCGCGCCCTGCCCAACGGGGCCGAGGTGGCCGTGACCGACGACCGCGGCCGGCTGCTGACCTCGACCGATCCGCGCGCCTTCGGAAACCTGGAGACCGGCTGGACCCGCAAGGCGTTGAAGGAAGGCTCGGCCCTGTTCCACGCCAAGGACGCCGAGGGCCGCAACCGCGTCTTCGCCGGCGCCCCGCTGGCCGGCCAGGACGTGTTCGTGCTGCTGTCCGCCCCCACCCAGGGGCTGCTGTCCTGGGCCCGGCTGAACCCGATCATGACGCTGATCATGCCGCTGTTCGCCTGGGGCCTGGCGCTGGTGGCCGTGCTGAGCGTCACCGAACGGGTGGTGATCCGCTGGCTGGGCTATCTGGAGCGGATCGCCTCGATCTACGCCAAGGGACGCTACAGCGTACGTCCCCTGCAGGCGCGCAACGCGCCCTGGGAGATCCGCAACCTGGCCACCACCCTGGACCAGATGGCCGAGGCGATCGACGCGCGCGACGTGGCGCTGCGCGACAACCTCGCCCACAAGGACGCGCTGATGCGCGAGATCCACCACCGGGTGAAGAACAACCTGCAGGTCATCTCCTCGCTGCTGAACATGCAGCAGCGGGCCCTGACCGACCCGGGCGCGCGCGCGGCCATGAGCGACACCCGCCAGCGGATCACGGCCTTGGCCCTGATCTACCGCGCGCTCTACCTCAGCCCCGACCTCAAGCGGGTCGACGTGCGCCTTTTCCTGGAGGAGCTGATCGCCCAGCTGGTGGCCGGCGACGCCCCGCGCGGGCCGCTGGTGCGCACCGAGCTGGAGGCCGACGCGCTGGTGATCGATCCCGACAAGCTGGCCCCGCTGGCCCTGTGGGCGGTCGAAGCCATCACCAACGCCCAGAAGCACGCCTTCGCCGGCCGCGGCGGCACCTTGCGCGTGCGCTTCAAGGTCGACGGGGCGGAGAGCCGGCTGGAGGTCGAGGACGACGGCCCGGGCGCCGGCGAGGACGCGGTCGGCCAGGGCGTCGGCCGCACCCTGATGAACGCCTTCGCCCGCCAGCTGCGGGGCCGGGTCGAGATCGGCCCGGCGCTCGGCCACGGCGTTGTCGCCCGCCTGGTCTTTCCGACCCCCGAAGCGGCCGCGCCGGAAGGGCAAACCCGTGTGCGTCAAGGCTCAGCGGGGAACCAGGCTGCGGCCTGAGCGTTCCCCGCGCGCAATCGGGAGGTACCGGATATGCGTAAGTTGATCGTGCTTCTGGCCGCCGCCGCCGCCCTGTCCGTATCGGCGTGCAACACCATGGCCGGCGTGGGCAAGGACACCAAGGCCGCCGGCCAGGCGATCGAGAACAGCGCCGACGACGTCAAGAACTGACGGCCGTTCGCCTTTCGTGCGTCGAATGAGATGAACCCCGCCGGCCGCCGGCGGGGCTTCGTCTTATGCGGCTGCAGGCGCCCGCGTTGCCTCCCCCCGGGGCCGTGGTAAAGCTTGGCAAAACCGGGGGGTTACATGAGCGTTCAGGATCCGGCCAAGACCCGCGAACCGGGCCTGGTCACGGTCGTCGCCGCGTCGGCGGCCGGCACCGCCTTCGAGTGGTACGACTTCTTCATCTTCGGCTCGCTGGCGGCGGTGATCGCCAAGCACTTCTACACCGGGGTGAGCGAGGCGACCGGCTTCATCCTGGCGCTGGCCACCTTTGCGGTCGGCTTCTTCGTGCGGCCGCTGGGGGCGCTGGTCTTCGGCCACATCGGCGACCGCAAGGGCCGCAAGGGCGCGTTCCTGGTGACCATCTCGCTGATGGGCGTCGCGACCTTCGCCATCGGCTTCCTGCCGACCTACGAGCAGATCGGCATGGCCGCACCGCTGGCGCTGATCGCGCTGCGCGTGCTGCAGGGCTTCGCGCTCGGCGGCGAATACGGCGGCGCGGCCATCTACGTAGCCGAGCACGCGCCGGTGAAGAAGCGCGGCGGCCTGACCGGCTGGATCCAGACCTCGGCCGCTCTGGGGCTGATCGGGGCGCTGGTGGTGATCCTGATCACCCGCAAGACGCTCGGCGAGGAGGCCTTCCAGGCCTGGGGCTGGCGCATCCCGTTCTGGGTCTCGATGGGCCTGCTGCTGATCTCGCTGTGGATGCGCGTGAAGCTCGGCGAGAGCCCCGCCTTCAAGAAACTCGAGGCCGAAGAGGGCGCTGTCGCCCGGGCCCCGTTCGCCGAAAGCTTCCTGCGCTGGCGCAACCTGCGCCTGGTGCTGATCGTGCTGTTCGGCATCATGATGGCGCAGGGCGCCGTCTGGTACGCCGCCTTCTTCTACAGCCAGTTCTTCCTGGAGAAGGTGCTGAAGGTCGAGGCCGCCACGGTCAACGAGCTGATGATCGCCGCGACCCTGGCCAGCGCCGTGCTCTACGTCTTCTTCGGCTGGCTGTCGGACAAGATCGGGCGCAAGCCGGTGATGCTGTTCGGCATGATCCTGGCCACCGTGGCCTTCTTCCCCGCCTTCAAGGCGATCACCGCCGCGGCCAACCCGGCCCTGGCCGAGGCCCAGGCCCAGGCGCCGGTGGTGGTGCACGCCGACCCGGCGACCTGCTCGGTGCAGTTCGACCCGGTCGGCAAGGCCGTGTTCGCCTCCTCCTGCGACATCGCCAAGAGCGTGCTGACCAACGCCGGCGTGTCCTATTCGAACGCCCCCCTCGCCCCGGGCGAGACCGCCAGCGTCTCGGTCGGCGATCGCATGGTGCTGTCGCGCGAGGGCGGGGGCCTGGACGGCGCCGCCCTGAAGGCGCTGAAGGCCGAGGTCGAGGTCGACATCCGCTCGGCCCTGGCCGAGGCCGGCTATCCCGAGAAGGCGGATCCGGCGCGGATCGACTTCCAGCGGCTGTTCGCCCTGATGATGATCTTCGTGGTGGCGGCCACCGCGCTCTACGGCCCGCAGGCGGCCGCCCTGGTCGAGCTGTTCCCGACCCGGATCCGCTACACGGCCATGAGCCTGCCCTACAACATCGGCACCGGCTGGTTCGGCGGCTTCCTGCCGGCGGCCGCCTTCGCCATGGTGGCGGCCTCGGGCAACATCTATTTCGGCCTCTGGTACCCGGTGGCGATCACCGCCGTGGCCGTGCTGGTCAACATCGCCTTCCTGCCCGAGACCAAGGGCCGGGACCTGGACAGGATCGAGACGTAGAATCCTTCTCCCTCAAGGGGAGAAGGATCACCGCTCACCCCCTCACCCGCACCTTGGCCCGCGCTTCGCGGCCTTCGGCGTCCACCACGCTGAGGCTGTAGAAGCCCGGCGACGGCGGGGTCCAGACCACCCGGCCGGAAACCGGCTCGGGCTCCAGCGCCTGGCCTTCGACGTACCAGCGCAGGCCTTCGCCCCGCGCCGCCAGGACAAAGCCGCGATCGGCGGCCATCTGCACGGTCGAGCCGTCCGGCGGGAAGATCAGCGACGGGCCGGCGCCGGTCGCCTGCAGGGTCTTGAGCGCCTTGGGCGCGCCGCGGGGCGCGATCGGCGAGGGCGCGCGCGAGGGCGCCGAGATGGCGTCGAACACGTCGAACAGCAGGGGGGCGGCCGCGTCCCGGCCGGTCAGGCCGCCGCGCGCGCCGCCGTCCGCCCGCCCGGTCCATACCGCCACCACATAGCCGCCGGCCGTGCCGACCGCGACGGCGTCGCGGAAGCCGTAGGAGGTCCCGGTCTTGTAGGCCACCCGCGGCCCGCGCGAAAGCAGAGGGCCGGGCGTACGCCCGACCGGCGTCGGCGTCTCACGCAGAATGTCCAGGACCTGGCGCGCCGCGTCGGCCCGCACCAGCCGCCGCCCGCCCTGCCCCGGCCGGCGCGCAGCATCGTCCATGGTCCAGGCCAGCGGCTTGGCGACCCCGTCGTCGGCCAGGGCCGAGTACAGCACCGCCAGATCCTGCAAGGTGATCCCCGCCCCGCCCAGCGCCAGCGCCAGACCGGCGCCGCGGGTCTGCACCTTCGGGCGGACCAGGCGCACCCCGGCGTTCTCGAGCCTCGCCTGGAACACCTCCGGCCCGATCTTGTCGAGGGTGGAGACGGCCGGGACGTTCAGCGAATTGGTCAGGGCCTCGCGCACGGTGACCTCGCCGTGGAAGGCGTGGTCGAAGTTCTCCGGCTGGTAGTCGCCGAAGCGCAGCGCCGCGTCCTGCAGCTTGGTGTCCGGGGCGGCCAGGCCCTCGTCGAAGGCCAGCGCATAGACGAACGGCTTCAGGGCGGAGCCGGGCGAACGCAGCGCGCGGGTCATGTCGACCCAGCCGCCCGGGCGGTCCAGCCCCGCCGAACCGACGGCGGCGCGCACGGCGCGGGTCTTCACCTCGATGACCACCACCGCGGTCGAGGTCTGCGGCCCCTGCTGGGCGACGGCCTCGCGGGCGAGCTCCTCCAGCCTGGCCTGCAGGCCGGCGTCGAGCGTGGTGTGGACCGTGGCCTGGGCGCGCGGTGCGTTTGCGGCCAGCCGCCCGGCCGCATGCCAGGCCAGACCCGGGAAGGCGGCGCGCGCCTCGGGCAAGGGTTCGGCGCCCGCCTCGTCGGCGGCCTGCGCCGACAGCACGCCGGCGTCGACCATCTTGGCCAGCACCGCGGCGCGCGCCCGGCGGGCCGCCTGCGGGCGGCGATCGGGCCGGCGGGCCTCCGGGGCCTGGGGCAGGGCGATGAGCAGGGCCTGCTCGCCGGCGGTCAGGCTCTCCGGCTCGTGGCCGAAGTAGGACAGCGAGGCCGCGCGCACCCCCTCCAGATTGCCGCCGTAGGGGGCCAGCGTCAGGTACAGCGCCAGGATCTCGTCCTTGGAGAGGCGCGTCTCCAGCTGCACGGCCCGGATCGCCTCGATCACCTTGGACACGAGGGTGCGCGGGCGCGGCTCCAGCAGGCGCGCGGTCTGCATGGTGATGGTCGAGCCGCCCGACACCACGCCGCCTGCCGCGGCGTTGCCGGCCGCCGCCCGGACCACCGCCAGCGGATCGACGCCCAGGTGCAGGCGGAAGCGCGCGTCCTCGACCGCCGTCAGCCGCTTCAGGAAGGTCGGGTCGGTCCGCTTCAGGTCGGCGCGCACCCGCCAGCGGCCGTCCTCCACCGGCAGGGCCCGCAGCCACGCGCCGTTGCGGTCCAGCGCCACCGGCGAGGATCGCTGCGCGCGTCCCATGTCCGGGGCGAAGACGGCGTCCAGCGCGAGGACCGCGGTCTCCGCCGCCAGCAGGGCGCAAAGGCCCAGCGTCAGGCGGCGGATCAGGTTCGGACGGTTCATTAGCCCTCATCCTGAGCTTGTCGAAGGACGAGGGCGTCGCACGACGTTTGAGGCTGGGATCGCTTCAGGTTGGAGAGCCGCACGATCTCATCGTAATCGCCACGAATGAGCGCTTCCTTCTTAGCGCGCGTCCAGCCCTTCGGTCGCCGTTCGCATGCGATCGCGTCGGTGACGTAGGCGAACTCCTCGGCCCCCACGATTTCGACCGGCCGCCGCCCCCGCATTCGCCCTCACGCGACCTCAGCCCCCCGCGCCGATCGCCGTGCGGCCGCCCGAGGTGCGGGCGAACACGGAGGCCCGGTACATGTCGCGTGCTTCGGCGCCGGGCAGGTAGAAGTTCCCCGGCGTCACCGCGCGGGCGACGTAGGCCACCGCGAACGGCTCGCTGCCGGGCAGGCTCATGGCGGCGACATAGCGGTCGTCGCGCATCTCCTGGGCGTTGGCGCTGGAGAGCTCGCCCAGGAACTTGAACGGCCCGTCCTTGGCGTCTTCCGGCGACAGCACGGTCTCGATCTCGAAGCCGGCCGGGAGGGCGTCGTCGATCACCAGCGGCACGGCGCGGCCCTGGCCGTTCTTGCCCGAGACACGGATCACCACCCGGTCGCCCTGGGCCAGGGTCGACGGATCGACGCTCGCGCCCTGCATGGTGAAGAAGCTCTTCTGCAGGGTGATGCCGGCGTTGATCGCGCCGGGCGCCTGGGCGGGCGCGCCGCGCACGGTGACGGTCCGCCACAGGGCGCCCGAGCCGCGGTTGGTGAAGCGGGCGTCGGCCAGCTTGCCCACGCTCCAGCGCTGGGCGCCGCCGGCGGCGGTCAGCTGGGTGACGCCGGCAGCCTCGATGCGCATGACGCCGGCGGCGCGGACCATGTAGTGGGCCGCCTGCAGCAGGCGGGCCTGCTCCTGGGTGTTGAGCGCGTCGGGATCTTTCACCGCCCCGTCCAGCCGCTTCTGC
Source organism: Caulobacter sp. 17J80-11 (assembly GCF_014349105.1). Classification (GTDB taxonomy): domain Bacteria; phylum Pseudomonadota; class Alphaproteobacteria; order Caulobacterales; family Caulobacteraceae; genus 17J80-11. The sequence continues at coordinate 44,880 of NZ_JACSJI010000017.1, forward strand.
AGGTCGCGGGCGAGGTCCTTCTCGCCGGCCTCGTAGGCCAGGGCGACGACCCCGGCCAGGTCGCGCAGCGGCGACTGATACCAGTCGTCCGGCGCGCGATAGCCCAGCGAGGACACCGCCTGCTTGAAGGCCGAGCGGGCGCGGGCCCTGTCGCCCATCATGGCCAGGCCGGCGCCGATCTGGGCGCGCGCCAGCGGCGAGCGCTCGGACTTGAACTGCACGTCATGCCACCAGCGCAGGCGGGCCAGGTCGCCCTTGCCGCCCTTGGCCATGACGTACAGCGCATAGGCCGAGGCCTGGGAGCGCATGCGCTTGGTGGCGTCGCGCGAGGCGTCCTCGTTGCCCGCCCACCAGGTCGGATACTCGGTCCGGTACGAGATCGGCGCCCAGCCCTCGGGGCGGGAGATCTGGCGCATGGCCGACAGCGCCTTGTCCAGCGCCGCCTGAGGCACCGGCGCGCCGCGGTTCTTGGCCTCCACCAGGAAGTCGGTGGCGAAGGCGCCCAGCCAGGCGTCCGCCTCGCCGTCGCCGGCGCGCCAGAGGCCGAACGCCCCGTCGGCCGACTGGCGGTCCAGCAGGCGTCCGACCGCCTGGCTCAGCAGCGGGTCGGCGCGCGCGGCGGTCTTGCCGTCGGCGGTGGCCTGGGTCGCGTACAGCCACGGATAGGCGGCCGAGACGATCTGCTCGGTGCAGCCGTAGGGATAGCGCGACAGGCCGGCCGCGATCGGGGCCGGGTCGAAACCGCGGAAGGGCGAGTAGGACACCTGCAGGCTGGCCGAGCCGGGCTGGTAGCCGGCCAGCAGGGCCGCCGCCGGGGTCCAGGCCTCGCCCGGCTTCTGCAGCTCGCTGGTCACCTTCGTCTCCGAGCCCCAGCCCGGGCGGGTCTCCAGGCCGTAGGTGCGCCCGTACTGGAAGCCCTGGCCGGAGACGTCGAAGGTGACGCCGCCGACGCCGGCGCGGGCCGGGGCGGCGACCTCCACCCGTTCCACCGCGCGCTGGCCCACCAGCAGCTGATAGGCCTTCTGGAAGTTGACCAGTATGCCCTTGGCGCCGCGGATCATCGCCGAATAGACGCCCGGCTTGCCCTCGACGTTGTGCAGCTCCAGCGTCGCCCAGGCCCGGTCGCCGGGGGCCAGGAAGCGCGGCAGGGCCAGTTCGGCCACCACCGGCTCGCGCACGGTCATCTTTTCATCGGCCGAGCCCACCGCCTCGTCGGTCCAGGCCACGGCCATCAGGCGCAGCTCGCCGTTGAAGTCGGCGGCCGGCAGCACGACCTTGGCCGTGCCGTCCAGGCCGGTCTCGACCACGCCGGACCACAGGGCCACGGTCTTGATCGGGGTGGTGGTCAGGCCCTCGCCGCCGATCTCGTCGGCGCCGTAGTTGAGCGCGGCCGCCGCGCCCATGTTGGGGTCGATCAGCCGGCCGTAGTCGTCGCGATAGTCGACGCCGAGCGCCCGCTTGCCGAAGTACCACTTGGCCGGATCGGGGCTCTGGAACTTGGTCAGGTTGAGGATGCCCTGGTCGACGGCGGCCACGGTCACCCGCGCGCGCTGGCCGAACGGCAGGCCCTTCACCTTCACCGGCACGACCAGCTGGTCGCGGCCGCGCGCCTTCGCCGGCGCGCCGAGGTCGACGGCCAGCTTGCGGTGCTTCGGATCCAGCGAGACGTAGGTCAGGCCGATGGCCCGGCGCGGCTTCGGCGTCGCCACCGGGTCGCGCGGCTGCACCACGCTGACCAGCACGTAGGCCCCGCCGCCCCAGGCGGGCGAGGTCTTCAGCTTCACGCTGGTCCCGCCGGCCGGCACGTCGATGTTGCGCAGCTCCAGCACCCGGTCGGTCGCCACCGCCACCTGCGCCTGGCCGGCGTAGGGAGCCTTGATGTTGACCGTGACGGTGTCGCCCTGGGCGTGCGGCTTGGTCCCGGCGCTGACCCGGACCATGTCGGGGCTCTCGGCGTCCTTGGCGGGCGCGCCCCAGCCGGCGGCGAAGCGCACCACCGTGCGCGCGCCGCTGACCGGCTCTTCCAGCAGCAGGCGGTAGTCGCCGAAGTCGAGCCGGCGGCTCAGCTTGGCGGCGCCGCCCGCGCCGACGTCGATCTTGCCCGAGGCGACGACCACGTCGCGGCTGGTGCGCCGCCACTGCCAGCGGCCGTCCTGCTGGAACCAGTCGTAGTCCCAGTTCTCGGCCACCAGGGTCCAGCGCGTGCCGGGCGCGGCGACCCGCGTCCCGGCCGGATCGACGGCGATGACGTCCATGGTGACCGTCGGCGTGCCGCGCCAGTTGGCCTCGCCCGGGTCGACCTTCACGCCCAAGAATTTCTCGCGCTGGCGGATCTTCAGCTCGGCGCCCTCGCGCACCGGCCGGCCGCCCGGCTCGAACACCGAGGCGTTCAGCAGCGCCTTCAGCGGCTGGGCGGTGTCGCCCACGTCGGCGGCCTTGAACACCAGGGCCGCGTCGCCGCCGCCGTCGGTGACGGTCTCGCCCAGCTCCAGGAACTTCTCTTCAAAGGGCGCCTGCTCGTCGCCCCAGCGGAAGTCCTTGTAGGCCGGGAAGGGGTCGTAGTCGGGCTTCACCCGCGCGTCGCCCTGCACCTGCAGGCCCGCGCCCGGCGCGCCGTACAGGAAGCGGGCGTCGACGCCGATCTTGCGCTCCTCGTCGGCGGCGCGCAGCGGACGGCCTGCGTCGGCGGCCACGTCGACGGCCAGCCGCTGGGGCGCGAAGTCCTCGACCGAGAAGTTCAGCTTGCCGGCCGGCTCGTCCAGCCCCTCGATCTCGACCGTGGCGGTCCAGCGGCCGCGCGGCGCGCTCTTGGGGAGCACCACGTTGGCCGAGGCGAAGCCCTCGGCGGTCTTCTCGAACCGCCAGCGGAAGGCCTCAACGCCCGAGGGCCGCTTCACGATCAGCGAGCCCTTGCGATCCTTCACCGCCTTGGCCTCGCTGTCGCGCAGCAGGGCGACCAGGCGCACGGTCTCGCCGGGGCGGTACACGCCGCGGTCGGCGTAGACGTAGGCGTCGACCACGGACGAGGCGCTGCGCCCCGCGGTCAGGGACGCGGCGCCCTCGACGGGGCGGCCGCCCACGCCCTGGTTCGACAGGTCGACCGGCGCGCGGTCCAGGTCCATGGCCGTGAAGTCGGCGCCCGGCCCGTAGGCCATCACCATCTTGGCGGCCTCGTTCCCCTTGCCGTCCAGCAGGGCGCGCGCGAAGTGCACCCGGCCTTGCGCGTCGGAGCTGCCCTCGGCCAGGTCCTCGCCGTTGCGCGAGACCAGGGCCACGCGCACGCTGCCCATCGGCCGGGCCGACTTCAGCGAACGGACCACCACGTCCAGGCCCTCGCTGCCGCGGTAGGAGACCAGGGCCATGTCGGTGAACAGCACCCAGCGCCGGGCCTGGGCCGGCGGGTTGGGATCGTATTCGTCCTCGTCCTTCTTCAGGTCGCGGCCGCCCGAAGCGTCGCGCGCCTTGATGACGTAGGCGCCGGGCTTCATCTCCTTCAGCACCGCGCCCAGCGGGAAGACCGTGGTGGCGCGGCGCCCTTGCGGCGCGCGCACCGGGATCTCGCCCTTCCAGATCACCCGGCCTTCCTGGTCGGGGCTGTCGGAGCCCCAGTCGTCCGGATACTCGCCGTCGCCGGTCGGCGAGGGCGCGGCGATCTCGCGGCGCACCAGGTTGCGGTCCGGCACGCGCCAGACCTCGACCGCCAGCTTGGAGACGTTGACCGTCTCGATCGGCACGCCGTCGCTTTCCTCGCGCGGCAGGATCACGCCCTCGCCGGCGAAGCCCACGAACGGCGGCTTCTCGCCGAAGGTGAAGTCGACGTCGGCGTTGGCCGCCAGCTTGTCGTTCCCACGGCCCGGCAGGCCCTTCAGGAAGGTCACGCGCCGGTCGTAGAAGCCCAGGCCCGTGAGGCACAGCTCGGTGCCGCCCACCACCGTCACCGCCGGCGGACGCCCCGGATCGGGCGAGACCAGCACGAAGTCGCCGTAGGACTTTTTCGGGTCCAGCGGACGGCTGAACTCGACGCAGACGCGCGGGTCGGCGGTGGTTGTGTCGATGCGCTGGCGCCACACCGCGAAGCCGTCAGGCCGGCGCGAGGCGCGCGGGGCCTTGGCGTCACGCGGCTTGCCGAAGCCGCTGGCGAAGCCCGAGGCGGCCTTCAGCAGGCCGCCGTGATGGGCGGTCGCGCCCGAGCCCTGGAACGCCTTGGCGGTCAGGAAGCCGCCGCCGAAGCCGACGGCCAGCACCAGAACCGCGCCGATCACGAGCGGCCTGTTCTTGGACAACCACTCCATGACCCGTCCTCCAGCGCGGCGTGAGACCCGCGTTCCTCGACTCAAACCTTAACGATGTGGCAGCGTCAACAGCGCCGCTTCCCAAGGCGCTTTCCAGGCGAGCGGCGTTGCGCGCGGGCGCGCCGGAGCTTAGCGGTGTCGACGAGGGGTAACGGCGTTCAGTTGGCGGCGTGGAGGGGACGATGAGCGAGGTGGGACCGGGGCTGGCGCGCCAGATCCAGACCTACATGGACGGCCTGCAGGGCCGCCGTGCGGACGTTCCGTTCGACATGGCCGCGCTGGAAGCGCGCGCGAAGGAGGCGCTCACCCCCGAGGCCTGGGCCTACATCGCCGGCGGGGCGGGCTCCGAAGCCACCGAGCGCGCCAACCGCGCCGCCCTTGACCGCTGGAAGGTGGTGCCGCGCATGGCCCGCGATTGCGCGAGCCGCGACCTCACTGTGAAGCTGTTCGGACGCACCCTGCCCGCCCCGCTTTTGACCGCGCCGATCGGGGTGCTGTCGCTGGCCCACCCGGAGGCGGACCTGGCGGTGGCCCACGCCACCTCGGCGCTGGGCCTGCCGATGATCATCTCCAACCAGGCGTCGTTCCCGATGGAGCAGATCGCCGACTGCGCCGCGGGACCGAAGTGGTTCCAGCTGTACTGGGGCCGCTCGGACGAACTGGTCGCCTCGCTGGCCCGCCGGGCGGAGGCCTGCGGCTGCGAGGCCATCGTGGTGACGCTCGACACCACCATCCTGGGCTGGCGGGCGCGCGACCTTGATCACGGCCACCTGCCCTTCCTGCGCGGCCAGGGGATCGCCCAGTACACCTCCGATCCCGTCTTCCGCGCCATGCTGCCCGAACCGCCGGAGAAGAACCCGCAGGCCGCGGCCGTGATGTTCACCCAGGTCTATTCCGATCCCAGCCTCAGCTGGGAGAAGCTGAAGACCCTGCGCCGCCACACCCGCCTGCCGATCCTGGTGAAGGGCATCCAGCACCCCGAGGACGCGGCGCTGGCCGTCACCCACGGCTTCGACGGCATCGTCGTCTCCAACCACGGCGGCCGCCAGGTCGACGGCGCGGCAGGCTCGGCCGAGATGCTGGCCCTGTGCGCCGACCGGGTGGGCGGGCGCATCCCGGTGCTGTTCGACAGCGGCGTGCGCGGCGGCGCCGACGCCTTCAAGGCCCTGGCCATGGGCGCTGACGCGGTCTGCGTCGGCCGGCCCTACGTCTGGGGCCTGGCCGCGGCCGGCCGGGCCGGCGTGCAGGCGGTGCTGGCCAACATCCTGGCGGAGCTGGACCTCACCTTGGCCCTGGCGGGCCACAAGGCGACCGCCGGCCTGCGGCGCGACGCACTGATGGCGGGGTGAGGGGATGACGCGGCGCCGCTCAGCGGCGCTCCTCCTCCCCGATGTCCCGGTATTCCCGCGCGGCCGCCTTGCGGTGGGCGCGGCCCTGTCGCCGGATCATGACGTACGAGGCGACGAAACCGACGGCGCCGACCACCACCAGGGTGAGCGCGCGGCGAAGCCAGAAGACGTCGAAGAATGACCCCACCGCAAAGAAGATGGTCACGGTCACCGTGCAACCGACGACGCCGGAGATGAACGCGGTGTGGTGCGGCCTGGGCGCGTACGCCTCCGCGCGCGCCTCGGCCCTGTCCGTTCTCGATCCTTGCGGACCGCCGTGGGGCGCCCGGGGATCTTCGCCTTTCGGGTCCTGCGGCGGACGATCGATGCTCAAGGTCGGGCTCCATCCGGATCCGCGGCGCACGCGCCGGCAGGTCGGAAACGGCCCGGACGCGCGGGCGTTCAGCACGCCCCGCACGCGCGGCCTGGCGGAGATGGGGCACCTCACTGCTTGTGCTGCAAAGACGTCCCCTTTTAAGTGAACGGCGGCGCTCCAACGCCACCGGGGTCCTGGACTGATGCGACCACCCTCGTTCGGATCGTTCTTTCTGAAGGCGCTGGCGGCGATCGCCGTCGGCGTCGTCCTGCGCTTCGTGGTGGGGCTCACGCCGGTCTGGTGGCTGGTCTGGCTCGCGCCGGCCCCGTTGCTGGCGCTCGCCTTCCGGAACCGGCCGGGCGACGCGCGCTGGATGGTGGCGCTGGCGGCGGTCATCGCGACCAGCACGAACTTCGCCTACCTGCGCCTGGTGGGGCCCGTGGCGTTCGCGGCGCTGGCGGTCGTAGGCCAGGCGGCGCTCTGGGTGTTCGTGGTGATGGCGACCCGGCAAGTGGTGGTCGCCTACAAGGCCTGGTGGACCGTCTTCGCCTATCCGGTCTTCTGGGTCGCGGCGGACACCCTGATGGCCGCGCTCCTGCCCGACGGGAACTGGGCCAGCCTCGCCTATTCCCAGGCGGACGTCCTGCCGCTGCTGCAGTTGACGTCCCTGTTCGGCGTCCCCGGCTTGCTGTTCCTGGTGGCCCTGGTCCCGTCCGCCCTGGCGCTGGGCCTCGCGTTCGGACGCGACCTGCGCCACGGCTGGCGCGCCTACGCCGTGACGCTGGCCCTGCTGGTCGCGGCGACGGCCTTCGGGGGCGCGAGATTGCAAACGCCGGTGGCCGGGACCGCCGCCTCGATCGGGATCGTGTCGATCGACGACGCGATCGGCCTCGAGGCTTCGAAACCGTACGCCGCCAAAATCCTGAATGCCTACGAGCAGCGCGTCACGGCGCTGGCGTCCCGAGGCGCCGAGATCGTCGTCCTGCCGGAAAAGATCGCCCTGCTGCCGTCCGCCTCGGCCGAAGCCTGGCGCCAGCGCTTTAGCGCCCTGGCGCGCGCGAACAAGGTCTGGCTGGAGGTCGGCGTCGGGAGCGACGAGGGCGGCCGGCAGGTGAACCTGGCCTGGCTCTTCGACCCCGACGGGAACCTGACCGACCAGTACCAGAAGCACTTCCTCGCGCCTCCGGAACGGGGCCGGTTCGTCCCGGGGACCGACTTCTCGCTGCGCAGCATCGGCGGCGCGAAGTACGCTCTCGCCGTCTGCAAGGACATGCATTTCGCCTCGCTGGGACGGGCCTATGGCGCGCGCGGCGCTTCGGTCGTCCTGGTTCCCGCGTGGGATTTCAACTACGTCGACGCCTGGATGGAGAGCCGCACCACGGTCACGCGGGGCGTGGAGAACGGCTACACCGTCGTGCGGGCGTCGCGGGAAGGCCTTCTGACCGTCAGCGATCCTTACGGCCGCGTGCTGGCGGAGACGCCGAGCCGGCCCCTTCCCGGCGCCGACCTGCTGGTCCGCGCGACCATCTCCGCCCCCGTGCCCACGCTCTATACGAAGATCGGCGACGCCGTCGGCTTGATCTGCGTCCTGCTCGCGGCTGCGCTGATGGTCGTCGCCCGCCAGCGTCGGCCGGCGCCGGCGACAGGGCGCCTCGGCCCCCAATCGGTCTCGCCGGCCTGACCGGGACCCCCTCGTGGACCCGGCGAGTTCTCCCGGCCGAAGCATCGGAGACGGGATCATGCGCGCCGCAATTTCCTTCGCCGCCTTCGCGACCTTGCTCGCGATCTCGCCGGCCTCGGTCGCCCAGACGCCGGCGGGGGCCGCGTGGTCGTCGGCCGAGACCGTCGAAATCCAGCTCAGCAATTACAAGTTCGCGCCGAGCAACTTCACCCTGCGGCAGGGCCAGGCCTACCGCCTGCACCTGGTGAACGCGGCCTCCGGCGGCCACAGCTTCAGCGCGCCGGAGTTCTTCGCCGCGGCGCAGGTCGATCCTGCGGACGCGGCGGCGATCAGCAAGGGAAAGGTCGAAGTCGAGGGCGGCCAGACCCGCGACATCCGCGTGATTCCGCAAAAGCCCGGGACCTACGAATTCCAGTGCACGCACTTCCTGCACGCCCCCATGGGCATGAAGGGCCGCATCACCGTCGAGTGACGCGACGGAGCGACTTGCGGCGCCTGCGCCCGGCGGTTACCCCCTCGCGCTGCAAACCGAGGACGCCATGACCGACCAATCCGACGACTACGTCTACGACGAGGCCAGCGGCGAGTGGCTTCCGGCCGCCGAAGCGGCGGCGCAGGCCGCTAAAGCGGGTCAGGTCGAGGTGCGCGACTCCGTCGGCAACCTGCTGGCCGACGGCGACAGCGTGGTCCTGGTCAAGGACCTGAAGGTCAAGGGCGCGGGCCAGACCCTGAAGCGCGGCACGGTGATCCGCTCGATCCGCCTGACCGGGGACGAGCAGGAGATCGACTGCCGCTACGAGGGCATCAAGGGCCTCGTCCTGCGGGCCGAGTTCGTGAAGAAGAACTAGACCCGGATATCCAGCAGAGAGCCCGGGCGCAGCAGCCGCTGCGGCTGGCCGTTCGCCTCGGCGCGGGCCGGGGCCGGTGTGGCGGCGGTCTGCACGGCCGGGCGGACCGGCTCGGGCGCGGCGACCGGCTGCGCGCGGGCCGCGGGCTGGGGCTGCAGCTGGGTCGGGGCCGGCGACTGCGGGGCGCCGATATTGGCCCGCGCCTCGCCCAGCGCCTGCTGGAAGAAGGCCCGCTGGGCCGCGCGCGCGTCGGCCCGGGCCGCGGACGGCTGCGGGGTCTGCACAGGCGTGAAGCCGGGACGGATCGGGCTGGTCATGGCCCCAAACGTTAACGGCTTCGGTCTACGAAAAGTTAACGGCGCGGCAACGCCCGCCACTTGGCCAGCAGCTCGTCGGCGTCGCCTTCGGTCAGCGGGCCGGTGTGCTTGGCCACCACCTCGCCGCTCGCATCGACCAGGTAAGTCTCCGGCACGCCGGAGATGCCGAGCTCGATGCCGGCGCGGCCGTTCAGGTCCGACCAGGTCGCCACGAACGGGTCGCCCAGCTCGGACAGGAAGGCGAAGGTGTCTTGGGGCTTGTCCTTGTAGGCCAGGCCGACCACGCGCACGCCCTCGCCCTTCAGGCGCAGCAGCTGCGGATGCTCGATCCGGCAGGGGCCGCACCAGGAGGCGAACACGTTGATCAACGTCGGTCCGTCCACCGTCGCGGTCAGCGGTTGCTCGGCGCCGCCGGCCAGCGGACGTATGGCCGCCGCCGGAAGCGGCTTGCCGACCAGGGCGTCGGGCTTCACCTCGGGATCGCGCTTCAGCGCATAGCCGGCGAACAGAACCGCCAGCGCCGCCAGCGCGATCAGCGGGGCTGCGGCCAGCCAGCGCTTCACGACTTGAGCTCCCGCTCGCGCCGCTCGACCTCGGCCTTCCACTTGCGCGCGCGCAGCAGGGTCGAGACCACGAGGTAGATCAGCACGCCGGCGCTGATCGCGTAGGACGGCCAGACGAACAGGCCGTAACGGCCCATGTCGAGGTCGAGCATCAGGCGCCTCCCGCAGCCTTCAGGGCCAGCGCGCCAGCCCGCTTGCGCCACACCTCGGTGCGGATGCGCACGATCCACAGCGCCGCGAACAGCACGTTGTAGGCCAGGCCCATGACCAGAAGCGGGGTCAGCAGGCTGGGGTCGATGCTGGAGCCGCCCTTGCGGAACACCGAGGCGCCCTGGTGAAGCGTGTTCCACCACTCCACCGAGAACTTGACGATCGGCAGGTTGATCAACCCGACCAGGGCCAGCACGGCGCTGGCGCGCGCGGCCTTCTGCTCGTCGTCGATGGCCGCCTGCAGGGCCATGTAGCCGAGGTAGAACAGGAACAGGACCAGCACCGAGGTCATGCGCGCGTCCCACTGCCACCAGGTGCCCCACATCGGCTTGCCCCACATCGAGCCGGTGACGAGCGCCAGCGCCGTGAAGGCCGCGCCCAGCGGCGCGCAGGCGCGCGCGGCGGCGTCGGCCAGGGCGTGGCGGAACACCAGGCCGAAGAAGCTGGCGCCCCCTAAGCAGGCGTAGGCGAACAGGCCCATCCACGCGGCCGGCACGTGGATGAACATGATCCGAACCGTGTCGCCCTGCTGGTAGTCCTCGGGCGCGGTGAAGCCGAGCCAGAGGCCCCACGCGAACAGGACGGCCGCCAGCGCGCCGAGCGCCGGCGCGAGCGGACGGGTGAAGCTCATGAACCGCTGGGGGTTGGCCAGGACCGCGATCATGGCCGCGACATATTCCCGGTCTCGCCCACGGACAAGCCGCAGGTGGTCGCAGAGGCTTTATTTCGGTCCGGCGTCTACGAACACCTCGACCCGACGGCGCAGCGGCTTCGCCTCGCCCGAGGGGGTGGTGGCGCCGGCCGCGCCGGCGGCGGCGATCTCGAAACTGGGCTTGGGCCAGCCGTAGGCGGCGAAGGCCTCGACCACGTGCGCGGCCCGGGCGGCCGACAGCTCCAGGTTCTGGGCCGGCGAGCCGCCGGCGTCGGCCAGGCCGACCACCCGCACGCTGTTGATGGCGCAGCCCTGCAATCGCTTGGCGGCGTCCGCCACCACCGCCCGGGCCGGCTCGGTCAGGGTGGTCTCGTTCGTGTCGAAGTAAATGGTGAAGCTGGACTTGCCGCAGGCCGCGGCGGCCGGCTTCGGGGTCGGTTCACGGGTCCCGGCGCACCCGGCCAGGACCAACGCGCCCAACAGAATTCCCACAGGCTTCATGGCGATCTCCCTCCGCTCAGGCGACCGCCGAGCCAGGGATAAACTCGCAAAGCCCGGTCCGGGCTCAACAAGCCGTCCCGGAAAGCAAAAGGGGCGGCCGGTCCCCGTGACCGGCCGCCCCTGAATTGTCCTGCGTGCGGCGGCTCGCTCAGTAGCGGCGCTCGCCGTTTTCCCAATAATAATACCCGTCGCTCGGATTGTAGTAGTAATACCGCCCGGTCCGGGAGTCGTAATACTGACGGGTGTTGACGCTGGACGACTGCTGGCTCTTGCCGACCGCGTGACCGGCCGCGCCACCCACCACGGCCCCGATCGCCGCGCCGCCCAGCGTATTGCCGCCGCTGACGTTGTTGCCGAGCACGCCGCCGGCGACGGCGCCCAGGCCCGCCCCGATGGCGGTGTCGCGGTTCACGGTCGGGTCCGAACTGCAGGCGGCGACCAAAAACGTAGCCCCGATAAGGGCGATCCCACTCTTTACCATACGCTACTCTCCCTGAATTCGCCCCGGGATTGAGAACGCTGGCGTTTCAGGGGGGTTCCCGGCCCTATGCCCAACCTCGACCGTAGGGTAAACTGAAGGTTGACGTCGGCCGCGCGGGGGAGCGCGGCCTGAAGGATGGGGAGGCTTTCATGCGTTTTCCTGAGCCGGTCCGGATGGCGGACGGCGGCGCCGCGCCGATCTGGGAGCGGTCCAAGAAGTCGGGCGGAATCAATATCTTCGGCCTGCTGTTCGTGCTGCTCGCCTTGTTCGGCGTGACCACCATCGTGCTGCGCTTCGTCGACCACTCGTTCGCCGCCGGCGGCGCGCGGATCGACAAGATCGTGGACATGCCGGTGAACGCGGTGAAGGGCATGCTCGGCAAGAAGGACGCCGAGGCTCCGGCCGCGCCGGCCGAAGCGGCCGCGCCTGTCCCGGCTGAAGCTCCGGCGGCGGCGCCCGTTGCTGCGGCCCCGGCCGACGCGTCGGCTGCGCCCGCGGCTGCGGCGGCGGCTCCGGCCGCAGCTCCGACCCCGGCGCCCGCCAAGAAGTAAGCCGCTCCGGAACCGGGGCCGAGACGGCACGTTCGGATCGCATGACCGACGCCGCCGGCGAGGCCCCGTGCCCGCTCACGCCCCACGTGCCGTTGCGCTCCGTGGAGATCGTGGTCAATCCCAAGTCGGGCGGCGTCGGCGCCAAGGCGACCGACGACGTCCAACGCATCATGCGCCGCTTCGCCTGTGACGCGCACGTCGTCGAGGCGGAGCCGGCTCAGGTCGAGAAAGCCCTGCAGGACGCGCTGGCCGCCAAGCCCGATCTGCTGGTCGTGCTGGCCGGCGACGGCACCGCCCGCGCGGCGGCCAGCATGGCCGGCCCGCACGGCCCGTTGATCGCGCCCCTGCCGGGCGGCACCATGAACCTGCTGCCCAAAGCGCTGTACGGCGCCGTCGACTGGCGCGAGGCGCTGGAGAACACCCTGAGCGAGGGCGTCGCGCGCCCGGTCAGCGGCGGCGAGGTCGGCGGCCGCCCGTTCTACGTGGCCGCCGTGCTGGGCTCACCGGCCCTGTGGGCGCCGGCGCGCGAAGCGGTGCGGCTGGGCAAACCGAAGCTGGCCTGGCTCTACGCCAAGCGCGCGGCCCGGCGCGCCTTCTCCGGGCGGGTCCGCTTTCGCCTCGACGGACAGGAACTGCACCGTTCGGAAGCGATCGCCTTCCTCAGCCCGCTGGTGTCGAAGGCGCTGGACGAGCCGGTCGGCCTGGAGGCGGCGGTGCTGAACCCGACCGACGCGGCCGAGGCCTTCCGCCTGGCGGCGCGAGCCCTGTTCTCCGACTGGCGCGCCGACCCGTCGGTCGAGACCCGCACGGTGCGCCGGGCCCGGGCCTGGGCGCGCACGCGCATTCCCGCCGTCCTCGACGGCGAGCCGATCCAGCTGGAAAACGACGTCGAAGTCCGGTTCGTGCCGGTCGCCTTCCGCGCCCTCGCCCCCGCCTCCGCCTCCGCCTCCGCCTCCGCCAAGGGCGCGGCATGAGCGGACGGATTCTGCACTTCTCGGACGTCCACTTCGGGGCGGAGAACGCGCCCGCCGTGGCCGCCGCGCTCGAGTTCGCCCGCGCCACCCCGCGCGACCTGGTGCTGATCACCGGCGACGTCACCCAGACGGGCCGGCGGCGCGAGTTCGAAGGCGCCGCCGCCTGGATCGCGGCCATGCCGGCCCCGGTGTTCGTCGTGCCCGGCAACCACGACACCCCCTACTGGGACCTGGTCGCCCGCCTGGCCTGGCCCTGGCGGCGGTTCGAGGCGCTGATCGGCCACCCGGCCGTCGACCACCAGTTCGTGGGCGAGCATCTGGCCGTGCGCGGGGTCAACACCGCCCGCGGGGCGCAACTGCGGGCCAACTGGTCGAAGGGGGTGATCGACCTGGAGCAGACCCGCCGCGCCGCCGACGCCCTGGCCGCCGCGCCGGTCGGGGCGCTGCGGGTGCTGGCCTGCCACCATCCGCTGCTGGAGATGATCGGCGGCCCGATGACAGGCGAGGTGAAGCGGGGCCGCGAGGCCGCGCAGATCTTCGCCGAGGCCGGGGTCGACCTGGTCATGACCGGCCACGTGCACGTCCCCTTCGCCCTGCCGGTCGCGGCGGGCGACCACTGCTCCTATGCGGTGGGGGCCGGCACCCTGTCGCTGCGGGAGCGCGGTCAGCCGGCGGGCTTCAACAGCGTGGAGTGGACCCGGGACGCCATCCACGTCACCGCCCTGGCCTGGACCGGCTCGCATTTCGAGGCCCGCCGGACCTGGAACCTGGAGCGTCGCAAGGGCTGAGGCCGGAAGGACGAAAGCCGCGACCCTGGGAGGTCGCGGCTTCCAACCTTCTGAAGTCGGGGTCGAGGCCCGCTAGAGCTTTCGGCCCCTGAAGGCGCCGGCGATCAGCGAGACCACGAACAGCACCAGGAACACATAGAACAGGATCTTGGCGATCGACGCCGCGCCAGCCGCAATGCCGCCGAAGCCGAGCACCGCGGCGACAAGGGCCACCACCAAGAAAATCAACGCCCAGCGAAGCATCGCCGCGTTCTCCCTACTGCGACGGCCCCTAAGCGCGACCGTCTAAGGGAGAAACGTCTCAGGCAAGGCGCTGTTCCGAGCTCACTCGACCCGCGCCGGATAGCGCCAGCCGAACTGATCGCGCGCGGCGGCGTCGAGCTGGGCCGCCGCCAGCTTCCAGTTGGCCAGCTTGTCGAACCAGCCTTCCAGGAAGGTTTTCCGATCCTGCTTGTAGTCCAGGTAGTAGGCGTGCTCCCACACGTCGCACAGCAACAGCGGCGTCTTGCCCGGCCGCAGCAGGATGCTGTCGGCGTCGTGGGTGGACAGCACCTCCAGGCGTCCGGCGTGCATCGCCAGCCACACCCAGCCCGAGGCGAAGTGGTTCACGCCTTCGGTGACGAAGCGCTCGCGCAGGCCGGCCATGCCGCCGCAGTCGCGCTCGATAGCCTCGGCCAGGGCGCCGGTCGGCGCGACCGGGTTCGGCGTCATCGAATCCCAGAAGAACCCGTGGTTCCACGCCTGGGCGGCGTTGTTGAACAGCTTGGTCTCGCCCTCGTCGTGGGCCTTGACCACCACTTCTTCCAGGGTGGTCTGGTTCCAACCCTTCTGCTGCAGAAGCTGGTTCATCACCTCCACGTACTTGGCGTGATGCTTGCCGTGGTGGGTGCGCAGGGTGTCGGCCGACATGGTCGGCTCAAGCGCTTCGTGCGGATAGGGGAGATCGGGGAGGACGAACACAGGCTGCTCCGTAGGCCGCTAGCAGGAACTTAGTGGCGTCGGTCCTTCCCCCCGCCCGTGAGGATCGTCGCCACCAGGGTGGTCAAAGCAGGGTTGCGGATGAAGATCCAGCCCGCCGCGACCGCCGCGGCGGTGGCCATGATCGGCCGCTCGCGGACCAGGTCGGCGGCGCGGTCCATCAGGCCTTCCATGGCGGGGTTGGGGGCCGCGTGCTCGGACTCGCGCCGGCCGGAATGGCTTCGGCGGTACAGCACGATCGGGAACACCCAGGCGACCAGGGCGGCGACGATCGCCACCACGGCGGCCGCGCCGGCCGGCCCGATGAAGTCGCGCACCAGGGCGTAGAGCGCGAAGCCGGCGGCGACCACCGACACGGCGGCGGCCGCGGCGAGAGCCGCCGCGGCCGCGAGCTTCTGGAAAAGCCGTCGCGCGATCAACGTCGACGACCGCCGGCCATGAGCAGGCCGATCAGAACGCCGGCCCCCACTGCGGTCAGGGTCGCGGCGATCGGCCGTTCCTTGACCCGCTCGACCAGGTAGGTCTGGGCCTCGTCGAGACGGATGCGGCCGTCGTCGTAGTATTGCTGGGCCCGGGCGCGCAGATCGTCGGCGCTGTCGCGCACGCGGCGCTCGGTGCGTTCGGCGAAGTCGCGCAGGCGGGTGTCCTCGCCGTTGCGGGCGGCGGTGGGATCGTCGGCGGCCATGCTCTACCTCCTGAAAAGGACTGGGTTACGGGCCCCGGACCGGTCGGCCCCGGGGCCGGGGATCAACGTCAAGGCCGCGCTCGGGTTCCTGCCGCGCTCGGCAGGCCGGCCGCGCGTGACGCGGCCGGCCCGACCTTCAGCCTCACTTCTTGGCGGGCGCGGGGGCGGCCGCGGGCGCCGCCATGGCCTTGTTCACCGCCTCCAGGTGGGCGCGCAGCGTCGGCAGGGCGCCGGCGGCCACGGCCTTGATGTCGGCGTTGTCGCCGTTGTCGGCGAAGGCCTGGAAGGCGGCGATGGCCTTCTCGTGCGCGTCACGCTGCATTTCCAGGTACTTGGCGTCGAAGTCGGCGGCCGGGGTCGCCTTCAGGTCCGCCACCTTGGCGGCCATGTCGCCTTCCAGAGCGGTCGGCATGGTCACGGTCAGGCCCGCCTTCTTCACCGCCGCCTGCATCTCGGCGCCCAGCTTGGTGTGGTCGGCGATGATCTTCTTGGCCAAGTCCTTGACCGCCGCGGACTGGCCCATCTTCTCGGCGACCTTGCTGGACTCGATCTCGAACAGGTTGGCGGCGGCCGCCATCGGCACGAACTCGGCCGCGGTGGTCGGGGTCGCCGCCACGGCCGGCGCCGGGGCGGCGGGGGCCACCGGCTCGGTGGCCGCGGGCGTGGCCGGCTCGGCGGGAGGCGTCGCCTCCTCCTTGCGACCGCAAGCGGCGGCGGCGAGCAAGGTCAGGGCGATCGCGCCGCTCAGCGCGAAGGGGTTGCGGATCATGGCGGGCTCCTAAGCGAAACCCCGGGGCGGGGGTCGGGCCGAAAAACTCACGCGTCTGTGACCCGGTTCCGAGCTCAAGACTGGCCCCAGCGTCGCGGCGGGCCTATGAACGCCGCCATGACCGAGACCTCGTCCGACTTCGTCTTCTCGCCCGCGCCCCAGCCGTCGGTGCCCGTCGCCGGAACCTCGGCGCGTTTCCCGGTGCGACGCATCCTGTGCGTCGGGCGCAACTACGCCGCCCACGCGCGCGAAATGGGGGCCGACCCCACGCGCGAGGCGCCGTTCTTCTTCGCCAAGCCCGGCGACGCGGTGGCCCCGGGCGGCGGCAACGTCCCCTACCCGTCGGCGACCTCGGACCTGCACCACGAGGTCGAGCTGGTGGTGGCGATCGGCGGCGCGGGCCGGGACCTGACGCCGGAACAGGCCGGCAAGCTGGTGTTCGGCTGGGCGGTCGGCGTCGACCTGACCCGCCGCGACCTGCAGGCCGAAGCCAAGAAAGCGGCCCGGCCGTGGGACTCGGCCAAGGGCTTCGACGCCTCCGCCCCGATCTCGGAGATCATCCCGGCCGAGGCCCTGCCGAACCCGACCGGACGCATCCGCCTGTCGATCGACGGCCAGGCCCGCCAGGACGCCGAGCTCGGCGACATGATCTGGGACCCGTACGAGGTGATCGCCGAAGCGTCCAAGCTGTGGCAGCTCGCCCCCGGCGACCTGATCTTCACCGGCACGCCCGAGGGCGTCGGCGCCATCGGCCGTGGCGAGCAGGCGGTGGCGGAAATCGACGGCGTGGGGCGGCTGGTCTTCCGGATGGTCTGACCATGACCCCGGTGCTGCACAATTACTGGCGCTCGGGCACGTCCTACCGGACCCGCATCGCCCTGAACCTGAAGGGCGTGGCCTACGAGCAGGTCGGCGTGGACCTGCGCGCGGGCGCCCAGAAGAGCGACACCTACCTCGCGCTCAATCCGCAGGGCCTGGTGCCGGCCCTGGAGGCGGACGGCCACGTCTTCACCCAGAGCCCGGCCATCCTGGAGTGGATCGAGGAGCGCTGGCCGGCGCCCGCCCTGTTGCCCAAGGACCCGGTCGGCCGGGCCGACGTGCGGGCCATGGCGGCGATCGTCGCCTGCGACATCCACCCGCTGAACAACCTGCGGGTACTGAAGTCGATCAAGCACGACCTCGGCGCCGACGAGGCCCAGACCAAGGCCTGGACCGCGCGCTGGATCGAGGCCGGCTTCACCGCCCTGGAAGCCCTGATCGCGCGGCGCGGCGCCGGGTGGTCGTTCGGCGACAGCCCGACGCTGGCCGACTGCTGCCTGATCCCCCAGGTCTATTCGGCCCGGCGCTTCGAGGTCGACCTGACCCCCTTCCCGCATATTCTGGCGGTCGACGCGCGCGCCGCCGAACACGCGGCCTTCCAGGCCGCGCACCCTGACCGTCAACCGGACGCGGACTGATGCTCGAGAACTTGAAAGCCAACAACCAGGCCTGGGCCCGCGCCAAGAAGCAGGTCGATCCCGGTTTCTTCAGCCGCCTGGTGAACCAGCAGAGCCCCGAGTACCTGTGGATCGGCTGCGCCGACAGCCGGGTGCCGGCCAACGAGATCGTCGGTCTCGACCCAGGCGAGATGTTCGTCCACCGCAACGTGGCCAACCTGACCCCGCCGTCCGACGCCAACTACCTGTCGGTGCTGCAGTACGCGGTCGAGGTGCTGAAGGTGAAGCACGTGCTGGTGGTCGGCCACTACGGCTGCGGCGGCGTGCGCGCGGCCGTGGAGAACACCAGCCACGGCCTGATCGACCACTGGCTGTCGCCGATCCGCGACCTGGCCCACGAGAAGCGCCACGAGCTGGGCGTGATCGGCGACGAGCAGGCGCGCCTGGACCGGCTATGCGAGCTGAACGTGATCCGCGGCGTGCGCAACGTCGCCTCCAACCCGTTCATCACCTCCGCCTGGGACCGCGGCGACGACATCGCCGTGCACGGCTGGGTCTATTCGCTGGCCAACGGCCTGGTGTCGGACCTCAACGTCAGCGTCCGTTCGCGCGACGAGTTCGCCGAGCTGTTCCTGGACTGACGGGAACCGAACCGGCCTCCGCGGCGGTCTAAGCTGACGCCGACCCGCCGAAGGAGAGCCCGCGATGATGACGGCCACGCCCCAGAAGGAACACGAGTGGCTGCAGCAGCTCGTGGGCGAATGGACCTTCGAGGCCGAGGCCCGGGCGGGTCCCGACAAGCCGGCCGAGACGGCGAAGGGGCGGGAGTCCGTCCGTTCGCTGGGCGGGCTCTGGATCGTCGCCGAGGGCTACGGCGACATGCCCGGCGGCGGGACCGGCGAAAACGTCATGACGCTGGGCTTCGAGCCGACCCGCGGTCGGTTCGTCGGCGCCTGGGTCGGCTCGATGATGACCTGGATGTGGGTCTACGACGGGCGCCTGGACGCGAGCGGCAAGGTGCTGACCCTGGACAGCGAGGGCCCCGCCTTCTCGGGCGAGGGCACGGCGAAATACCAGGACGTGATCGAGATCGTCGATCCGGACACCCGCCTGCTGCGCTCGCGCACCCTGGGCGAGGACGGCCAGTGGCGCGAGTTCATGGTGGCCCGCTACAGCCGCCGGAAGGACGAGCTGGCCCCGGCCGACCTGGTCGCCCCGGACCGGAAGCGATAACGCCCGTCAGGGCTCCCACCACAGTCGCAGCAGGTTGCCCAGCGCCTTGTCGAGCAGCAGGCGCCCCTCGTCGTCGGGCAGGGTGGCGCGCACCCGGTGCAGGTCGAACAGGATCTCGCGCTGGTCGGCGCGGCCGACCCGGCTCTGGATCCAGCCGACCGCCGCCAGCCGCTCGCCGCAGGTGACCGGGGTGACCCGGTGCAGCTGGCCGGTGGGATAGAGCACCGCGCTGCCGGCGGGCGGGCGCACCTCGCGCTCGCCGTCCAGGCCGCTGAGCAGCAGCGCCCCGCCCTCGTAGGTGTCGGGATCCGACAGGAACAGGGTGAAGGACATGTCGCTGCGCATGCGCTCGCCGGCGTCCGAGCCCATCACTGCGTCGTCGGTGTGCAGGCCGTACTGCTGGCCGGGCTCGTAGCGGGAGAACAGCAGCCGCGACCAGCGGGCCGGACGGGCGTAGGCGGTGAAGAGGCCGTGGCGCTCCAGCGCCTGGCGCACGAAGGTGGTCAGGGCCTGCACCGAGGCGTGGTTGCGGTCCGCCTGGGTGTTGGACTTCACCTTGCGGGCGGTCGGGCCGGCGGTCAGCCGGCCGTCCTGGAACGGCGCTTCGGCGAGGCCCTCGCGCACCCGCAGGACGTCTTCGCGCGACAGCACGTCGGACAGGATCAGCATGGCAACGCCCCCAGACGGACACCGGGGGCGTTCTCGACCGTCCGGGCCCGCGGGGCAAGATCAGGAGAGTTGCGGATAGGCCTCGACGGTCAGGAATTCCGCGCAGGTCTCCGCCAGGGTCATGTCGCGGAACAGGCGGGCGGCCGCCTCGAGCCGGGTCAGCTCCGGCCGCAGCCGCAGCTGGTCCAGCTCGTCGGCGAACAGGGTCTCGAACAGCGGCGGGGTGACCACGCGTCCGTCGTCGAGCGTCGCCTTCAGCCGCAGCCACTGCCAGATCTGCGTACGGCTGATCTCGGCGGTCGCGGCGTCCTCCATCAGGTTGTAGAGCGGCACGGCCCCGCGCCCGCGCAGCCAGGCTTCCAGGTACTGGACGCCGACGCGGATGTTCTCGCGCAAGCCCGCCTCGGTGCGCGGGCCCTGGTGCACCTTCAGCAGGTCCTCGCGGGTGACGGTCACGTCCTCGCGGCCGTTGGCCAGCTGGTTCGGCCCCGACATCAGCCGGTCGAACACCTCCATGGCGACCGGCACCAGGTCGGGGTGCGCCACCCAGGTGCCGTCGTGCCCCCAGCCGGCCTCGCGCTCCTTGTCGGCGCGCACCTTGGCGAAGGCCGCGGCGTTGGCGTCCGCGTCGCCCTTCACCGGGATCTGGGCCGCCATGCCGCCCATGGCGAAGGCGCCGCGGCGGTGACAGGTCTTGATCAACAATTGACAGTAGGCGCGCAGGAAGGCCTCGCCCATCACCATGCGCGAGCGGTCCGGGGTCAGGCGCTCCGGCGCCGCGCCCAGGCGCTTGATGTAGCTGAAGATGTAGTCCCAGCGGCCGCAGTTCAGGCCGACCACGTGCTCGCGCAGCTCGAAGAGGATCTCGTCCATCTCGAAGGCGGCCGGCAGGGTCTCGATCAGCACCGTCGCCTTCACTATGCCGGGCGACAGGCCCAGCGCTCCTTGCGCGAACACGAAGACGTCGTTCCAGAGGCGGGCTTCGTGCCGGCTCTCCATCTTCGGCAGGTAGAAGTACGGCCCCGAGCCGGCGGCGATCGACGCGCGGGCGCAGTGGAACAGGTAGAGGCCGAAGTCGAACAGGGCGGCCGACACCGGCTGGCCGTCAACCTTCAGATGCGCCTCGTCCAGCGCCCAGCCGCGCGGGCGGACCATCAGCACCGCCGGGCGCGGGCCCAGTTCGTAACGCTTGCCGCTGGCGGGGTCCACGTAGGTCAGGGTTCCGGCCCAGCGGTCCTTCAGGTTGACCTGGCCCTCGATCAGGTTGTCCCAGGTCGGGCTGGTGGCGTCCTCGAAGTCGGCCATGAACACCTTCGCCCCGGAATTCAGCGCGTTGATGATCATCTTGCGGTCGACCGGCCCGGTGATTTCGACCCGGCGGTCCAGCAGGTCGGACGGCACCCGCGCGATCTTCCAGTCGCCGGCCCGCACGTCGGCGGTCTCGATCGGAAAGTCGGGCAGATCGCCGGCGTCGAAGCGCTTCTGCCGCTGCAGCCTCTGGACCAGCAGTTCGCGCCGGCGCGCGTCGAACCGCCGGTGCAGCTCGGCCACGAAGCCGAGCGCGTCCTCGGTCAGGATCTCGGCGGCCCGGCCCTCGACCGGGCGGGTGAGTTCGACCGTGTGCAGGGCGGCGTCGAGGGGCATGGGGTCGCTCGCTTGTTCCCTTCTCCCCTTGCGGGAGAAGGTGGCCTGCGGAGCAGGCCGGATGAGGGGTGCCTGCGCCGAGGCGTCAAGACAAGGAGCTTTGCGCGCGCCAATCGTCGGCGGTCGCGCCGGCACCCCTCATCCGACGCGCTCCGCGCGCCACCTTCTCCCGCAAGGGGAGAAGGAAGCGATCACTGCGGCAGGCGTAGCTGTTCGGAGGTGATGGAGTAGCGGGCGGTGGCCTTGCTGCGGTCCGCGTCCGACACCTGCCGCCAAGCCTGGACGGCGTCGTCGCGCGTGTCGAACGGGCCGATCATCTTACCCTGGCCGTCGCGCAGGTTTTTGAAGCCCATGCAGGTGTAGTCGCCGCCGACCACCCAGTACCGCTCGGTCATCGTCCTCACTCCTCCTACTCGGCCGCAACCCGGGCGGCTTCGAACTGTTCCGTTTCGGTGGAAAGCCCCATGGCGGTGGTCGACGAGCGGCCGGCGCTGATGGCCATGGCCACCTGGTCGAAATAGCCGGTGCCGACCTCGCGCTGGTGGCGGGTGGCGGTGTAGCCGCGCGCCTCGGCCGCGAACTCGGCCTCCTGCAGCTCGGAATAGGCGCCCATGCCGCGGTCGCGGTAGCCGCTGGCCAGCTCGAACATGGAGTGGTTCAGGGCGTGGAAGCCGGCCAGGGTCACGAACTGGAACCGGTAGCCCATGGCCCCCAACTCGCGCTGGAAGCGCTCGATGGTGTCGGGGTCCAGCTTCTTGCGCCAGTTGAACGAGGGGCTGCAGTTGTAGGCCAGCAGCTTGCCCGGATACTCGCGGTGCACGGCTTCGGCGAACCTGCGCGCGTCGTCCAGGTCCGGGTGCGAGGTCTCCCACCACAACAGGTCGGCGTGCCTGGCGTAGGCCAGGCCGCGGGCGATGCAGTGGTCCAGGCCCGTGCCCTCCTTCAGCCGGTAGAAGCCCTCGGGCGTGCGGCTGTCGGGCTCGATGAAGGGGCGGTCGCGCTCGTCCACGTCGGAGGTGATCAGCCGGGCGGACTCCGCGTCGGTGCGGGCCACGATCAGGGTCGGCACGCCCATGACGTCGGCGGCCAGGCGCGCGGCGGTCAGGTTGCGCTCGTGCGCCGAGGTCGGGATCAGCACCTTGCCGCCCAGGTGGCCGCACTTCTTCTCGGAGGCCAGCTGGTCCTCGAAGTGCACGGCCGCGGCCCCGGCCTCGATGAAGGCCTTCATGATCTCGAAGCTGTTCAGCGGCCCGCCGAAGCCGGCCTCGGCGTCGGCGACGATCGGCACGAACCAGTCGCGTTGCGCGCCGCCTTCGGCGTGCTCGATCTGGTCGGCGCGCTGCAGGGTGCGGTTGATCCGGCGGCACAGCTCAGGCGCGGCGTTGGCCGGGTACAGCGACTGGTCGGGATACATGGCCGAGGCGGTGTTGGCGTCGGCCGCCACCTGCCAGCCCGACAGGTAGATCGCCTTTAGCCCGGCGCGGACCATCTGCATGGCCTGGTTGCCGGTGACCGCGCCCAGCGCGTTCACGAACGGCTCCTCGTGCAGCAGCTTCCACAGCGTGTTGGCGCCCCGCTCGGCCAGGGTGTGAGCGATCGGGAAGGACCCGCGCAGGCGCAGCACGTCGTCGGTCGTGTAGGGCCGCTCGATCCCGTCGAAGCGGTCGGCGCGGGCGCCGGGGACCAGGTCCTTGAAGTTTGTCACAATCTGTCTCCTCGCCGACTCGGGCCGTGCGCTTCCTTGTGTGAGGAGGAGAACACCCGCCGTTCGAAGGGGAAACCAGCTACGGCCCCGAATTCGGGCCATCTTGTCAAAAGCGACTTGTCACCTTCTGTCACAACGTGACAACTTGCACAGATGGTCGACGCCGAACGCAAGCTGTTCCTGGGCGGGCGCCTGAAGCGCCTCCGCCGCGATCTGGGCCTGACCCAGACCAAGATGGCCGAGGACCTCGGCGTCTCCCCCAGCTACCTCAACCATCTGGAGCGCAACCAGCGCCCGGTGACCGCGCAGGTGCTGCTGCGCCTGGCCCAGCGCTACGACCTGGACCTGCGCAGCTTCACCGGCGACCCGGACGCCGGCGGCGAGGCCGACCTGGCCGAGGTGTTCGCCGACCCGCTGTTCCGCGACCTCGCCATCCCCCGCCACGAGGTGGCCGAGCTGGTCGAGAACGCGCCGGGCGCGGCCGAGGCTGTGGTGCGGTTGTACCGGGCCTTCTCCGACCGGCGCCGGCGCGAGGCGCTGGGCGAGGCGGCGGTCAGCGGCGACGGGCGCGACACCGGCGCCATGCTGACCCCCACCGACTGGGTGCGCGACTACATCCAGGGCCACCGCAACCACTTCCCCGAGCTGGACGAGGCCGGGGAGGCGACCGCCAAGGCGCTGGGCGCGCCGGCCCACGCCTTCGAGACGGCCGCGACCGCCCGGCTCGCCACCCACGGGGTGCAGGTGCGGGTGATGCCGGTGCAGGTCATGGTCGACTTCGTCCGCCGCTACGACATCCACCGCCGTCGGCTGATGCTCGCCGAGACCCTGCAGGCCTCCAGCCGCGCCTTCGCCTGCGCCTACCAGCTGGCCCTGGCCGAGCACGGAGAGGCGCTGAACGCCGCGGTCGAAACGGCCGGCGCGCCCGACCTGCCGACCAAGCGCCTGCTCAAGGTCTCGCTGACCAACTACATGGCCGGCGCGATCCAGATGCCCTACGCCCGCTTCCACGAGGCGGCCGAGACCCTGGGCTACGACATCGGGGTGCTGAAGGCCCGGTTCGGGGCCAGCTACGAGCAGGTCTGCCACCGGCTGACAACGCTGTCGCGGGCCGGCGCGCGGGGCGTGCCGTTCTTCCTGCTGCGGGTCGACCAGGCCGGCAACGTGTCCAAGCGCTTCGCCGCCGGCGCCTTCCCGTTCTCGCGCTTCGGCGGGACCTGCCCGCGCTGGAACGTGCACGCCGCCTTCCGCACGCCGGGCCGGGTGCTGACCCAGGTGATCGAGACCGCCGACGGGGCCCGCTACTTCACCCTGTCGCGCACGGTGAAGCGCACGCCCGCCGCCTGGGGCGGGGCCGAGGACGCCGAACTGGCGGTGGGGCTGGGCTGCGAGCTGAAGTACGCCGGGCGGCTGATCTACGCGCGGGGCATGGACCTGACCGCCGCGCCGGCCACCCAGATCGGCCCGACCTGCCGGCTCTGCGAGCGGCCCAACTGCCGCGAGCGCGCCGCCCCGCCCCTGACCCGCACCCTGACGGTGGAGGACTTCAGCCGCTCGGTCAGCCCGTTCCCGTTCGCCACCCACGGGTGAAACGAAAAAGGGGCGCCGCTCGCGCGACGCCCCCGCCTTTCGGAGTCTGCAGGCGGCTTACGCCGGCACCGCCTTGGCCGCTTCGGCTTCCGCCTCGACCTCGCCTTCGGGGAGCAGCTGCTTCTCCCATTTGGCGACGACGGCGGCGGCGACCGAGTTGCCGACCACGTTGGTGGCGCTGCGGCCCATGTCGAGCAGGTGGTCGACCGAGAGGATCAGCAGCACGCCGGCTTCCGGCAGGTTGAAATAGGCCAGGGTGGCGGCGATCACCACGATCGAGGCGCGCGGCACGCCGGCCATGCCCTTGGAGGTGACCATCAGCAGCAGCAGCATCATCACCTGCTGGCCGAGGCTCAGCTCGATGCCATAGGCCTGGGCGATGAACAGCACCGCGAAGGTGCAGTACATCATCGAGCCGTCGAGGTTGAACGAGTAGCCCAGCGGCAGGACGAAGCTGGCGACCTTGCGCGACACGCCGAACTTCTGGAGCGCCTCGAGGGTGCGCGGGTAGGCGGCCTCCGAGCTGGCGGTGGAGAAGGCCAGCAGCACCGGGGCGCGCACGCCGGCGATCAGGTGCTTCACCCGCTTGCCGACCACGAGGAAGGCGGCGCCGATCAGCACCACCCAGAGCAGGCCCAGCGACAGGTAGAAGCCGCCGACGAACTTGGCGTAGGTGACCAGGACGTCGAGGCCCTGCGTCGTGACCGTCGCCGCCAGCGCCGCGAAGATGGCGATCGGCGCGAAGTTCATCACATAGCCGGTGACCTTCAGCATGACGTTGGCGACCTGCTCGGCGAAGGTCAGCACCGCCGGGGCCTTGTCGTCGATGGCGGCGATGGCCGTGCCGACGAACACCGAGAACACCACGATCTGCAGGATCTCGTTCTTGGCCATGGCGTCGATGATCGAGCTGGGGATCAGGTGCTCGACGAAGCCCTTGATGGTCATGCCCGACGCCTTGACGGTTTCGGCGGCCGCGTCGGGGGTCGGCGGCGACATGCCGACGCCCGGCTGGAACAGGTGGACCATGACCAGGCCGAGCGTCAGCGACACCAGCGAGGCGCCGACGAACCACAGCATGGTCTTCACCCCGATCCGGCCGATCGAGGCGCTATCCTCCATATGGGCGATGCCGACCACCAGGGTGGAGAATACAAGCGGCGCGATGATCATCTTGATCAGGCGCAGGAAGGCGACCGAGACGACGTTCAGGCCGTCGGCGACCTGGCTGGCCTGCTCGGGAGCCATAAACCGGTTGCAGAGGAAGCCGAGCAGGACGCCGCCGACCATGGCGCCGATGACGAGAAGAGCGAAACGACGGTTCATGGGACCCTGTGTCGACTAATTCGCAGCCCAGGCAAAGAGCGGGGCCGAAGCGCCCGCGTCAAGGCGACTCGGCGTCCCGGGGCGCCTTGGCTCGCGTCCGGAGCACGTCGGGCGCCGGTCCGGCCCAGCGCGACGAAAATTCGACCAACGCGGTCCGGGAAAGACGCGAAGTCGGAAAAGCTTCGGATCATGGTCGGGGCCTCGTCATGACCTCGCCACGAAGGCGGAGCTATACCGCATACATCGATGCAACCGCCAACTGCTGGCGGCGCAGCAATCGGTTCGAGTGACAGACGTATTTATCGGGAGAGCGCGCATGCGGTTGCGGGCGCAGATCACCATCGACATCGAGGCGGCGGATTTCCTGGAGGCGGCCGACCACCAGCGGCAGCTCGAGGCCATCCTCGGCCAGGTGAAGAAGAACTACATGCAGGCGGCGCTGCAGCTGCGCGAGCGTCGCCAGCGAGCGGCCAGCCGGGCGATCGCGCCCAAGGCGCCGCTCAAGCACTACACCGGCAAGCTGAGCGCCTACGCCGACCGCGGCTGACATGCGCCACCGCAACACCGTCCTCGAAAGCCTGGAGCTGTTCCGGGAGCAGAACCCGAACATCTGGGTCAGCAACATGCTGGCGTTCCTCTACGTTTGTGAAAACGAAGGGATCAACGTCAAGGAACTGGCCCAGGTGTGCCGCTTTAACGAGGCGACCGCCTCGCGCAGCATCCGTTCGCTGGCGGAGAAGGACACGCCCGGGGCCCTGCCCCCGGCGCTGGGCCTGATCGAGCTGGTCCAGAACCCGCAGGACGGCCGCGGCCGTCTGCTGCGCCTGACCGAGAAGGGCCGCAAACTGCGCGACGAGCTCGACGGCATCATCCGCGCCGGCCACACCATCGTGCTGCCGGCCTGATCAGGCGATCTCCGCGCGACGCGACCGCGCCTCAGGCGCGGTCGGCGACCGTGTAGACGTCGACGTTTTCGGATTCCACCCGCGAGAACACCACCCGCCCGTCGCGGACGAACAGGCCCGCGCGCGGATAAACGCCGGGCAGGCTGCGGACGGCCTCGACCGCGCCGCTCGCCAGGTCCAGGCGCAGGAGCTGATCGGCCCGCGACCCGTCAAGGGCCCAGAGCGCGCCTTCGGCCACCGTCCAGCTACGCGGGTCGACCGCGGCGAGCTCGCCGATCTTGCTGAGCTTTCCCGAGGCGCGGTCGAACCGCCAGAAGCCGGGCGCCGCCAACCGCTGCACGTAGAGCGCGCCGTCCTCGGCTTCGATCGCGCGGACCGCGTCGTCGACCAGCCGGCGCTCGCGCCCGTCGGCGGCGCGCTCGTAGAGCGACAGCCGCGAGCCCTCGTCGCGAATGAAGTACAGCCGCGCGCCGTCGCGCGACCAGAACGGATAGCGCTCCGACGCGGGAGTGTGGGCCAGCAGCTGGAAGGCGCCGGTCGCCACGTCGACCCGGCCCAGGTCGAACTGGCTGCCGGTGCGCACCGACAGGTAGACCGAGCGGCCGTCCGGCGACCAGGCCGGCTCGCGCGGCATCTCGGTGCGGAAATCGGAGACCTGGTGCGCCCGGCCGTCGGCCTCGGCGACCCACAGCTGCAGCGAGCCGGAGCGATCGGACAGGAAGGCGAGGCGCCGGCCGTCCGGCGACGGGGCGGCGGTGCGGTCGCGCCGCGAGGTCGCCGTCAGACGCTGAGGCTCGCCCGCGTCGAGCGGCGCGCTCCAGAGGCCCATCTGCCAGTCGCGGCGCTGGAAGGCGATGGTCTCGCCGTCGGAGCTGGAGGGGTACTCCGCCCGGGCGTCCTCGGTCAGGCGCCGCCAGTCCGAGCCGCGCGCGTTGAGCGACCACAGCGAGTAGCTGGCGCCCGACTGGCGGTTGGAAGCGATCACCAGCCGGTCGTCGCGGCCGCGCGTCAGCCCATGGATCGAGGCGTTGTCGCGCGTGATCCGGCGCACCTTCCCGCCGGCCAGATCCAGGGCGTAGACGTCGGCCACGCCAGGCGTCGAGGTCCGCACGAAGAACACCCGCTCGCCGTCGGCCGACGGCGCGGGATCGGTGTCGCCGAGATAGGGACCGGCCACCCCCGAATCGGTCAGCGGCTTCAGCCGGCCGGTTTCGAGGTCCAGGCGCGAGAGGCGGAAGCCGGCCTCCGGAGAGGCCCTGTCGGAGACCACCAGCGTGTCGGGGTCCAGCCAGGCCACGCCGCCGAGATCGGCCGCCCGGCAGGCGCCGACCTGGCGGATCGCGCCGTCGAGGGGCGACACCACCATGACCGCGCAACCGCGCGCGTCTTTCTGCACGAAGGCCAGGCGGGCCATGTCCGGCGACCAGGCCGGCCGGCTCGCCTCCACGCCCGGCGGCGTCAGCCGTCGCGCCTCGCCGCGCAGGGTGCGCACGTACAGGACGCCGGGTTCGCCGGCCGGCTGGCCCACGTAGGCCAGCCAGGCGCCGTTGGCCGACAGGGCCGGCTGGAGCTCGCGGCCGACCTCGGCGGTGACCGGATGCTGGGCCGGGGCGACGAACTCGCCGGACGGGCGGCGGGCGTAGGCGACCACGGCCGCCCCGGCGGCGACCGTGAGGGCGGCCGCGACCACGCCCCAGACGCGCCGGCGGCGGTCGGGCTGGACCGGCGTCTCGGCGCCGGGCGACGACGGATCGGCCGCGGCGGCTTCGGATCGGATCCGCTGCGGCTCGACCAGCAGCAGGAAGCCGATCTTGGGAACAGTCTTGACCACCTGCGGCTCGCGCGCGTCGTCGCCGAAGGCTTCGCGCAGCTTGGCGACCTGGCGGGTCACGGCGTCATGGGTGACGGCGCGGCCGTCCCACAGGCGTTCGACGATCTCGGCGCGGGTGACCGTGCGGCCGGCGTTTTCGGCCAGCAGGCACAACAGCCGCATGGCCATCGGCTCGAGCCGGACCACGCCGGCGGGCCCTTCGATTTCATTGCGATCGGCGAACACGCGCCACGCGCCCAGCACGAAGGCCGGCGGCAGCTCGACAGCGGCGGTGATGCGCACGGTCTGGTTCACGGCCCTGACTTAATCGTTGGAGGCCAAACTTGCAGCTCAAAACAGCGACGACCTAGCGCCGCACACGCGAAAGGCGGCGGACCTTTCGATCCGCCGCCCGTACGCTAGTACACCGATTTCCGGTGGAACGCTTCTTAGAAGCGGACCTTGCCGGAGATCGAGAAGGTACGACCCAGCACGCGATAGACTTGCGGGTCGGTGTTGGCCTGGCCGCCGAGGGTGCCCTCGGTGGTCTGCGGCGCTTCCTCGTCGAACACGTTGCCGATGAAGGCGGTGACTTGGAAGTTGTCGGTCATGTCCCAACGGGCCGAAACGTCGAAGTAGCTGGCTTCCGGCAGTTCGTTGCCGAAGCTGGCGGAGGTCATGGTCGGGACGTAGCTCCAGCGGCCGAACAGGGTCCAGTCGCCCAGGGTGTAGTAGGCCGAGAAGGCCGACTTCCACTCCGGCAGAGCGCCGCCGATGCCCGAGAACGAGTAGCCGACGTACTCGGTGCCGTTGATCGTGTAGGAGTCGATCAGCGACAGCAGCTCGTTCAGGCGCAGGCGACCCTTCATGCCCACGTCTTCCATGTCCAGCGACCATTCGGCCTGGATGTCCCAGCCGCTGGTCTTGAACTGCGAGGCGTTGGCGCGCGTGGTGTTCACGAAGTCGATGTCGCCGGTGACCGTGTCGCGAACGACGCGGGCGCAGGCCGGGTTCGAAGCGTCCAGGCTGTTGTAGCACTGGTTGATCCAGAACTGGGCGCCCAGCGACTGCACGGCATCCTTAATCTCGATGTCGTAGTAGTCGACGGTCGAGCGGAAGTCGCCCAGCGGGAACCAGTCGGGCTGGAAGACGACGCCGGCCGTGAAGGTCTCGGCGGTTTCCGGCTTCAGGCCCGGGTTACCGAAGGCGAAGGCTTCGACCTGAGCGTTGTTCTGCTCGAAGCCGGTGAAGTCGTGACCGCCGGCCTGAGCCGAGCAGAAGGCCACCAGCTGGGCCGACGGGCCGCTGCTCGCGTTACAGGGGTCGGTGTAGGACGGGAAGCCCTGGTCGCCGTTCTGGAACAGCTCGAACACCGACGGAGCGCGGGTCGCTTCGTTGTAGACCGCGCGGAAGCGCAGCCAGTCAACCGGAGCGTACTCGCCGCCGACCTTGTAGGTCCAGACTTCGCCGATCGACGAGTAGTCCGAGTAACGCAGGCCCAGTTCCAGACCGAAGTAGTCGGCGAAGGACAGGTCCTTCAGCAGCGGAACCGACAGTTCGGTGTAGAGTTCGCGGACGTCGACCGAACCGGCTTGGTCTTGAATGGCGTTGAAGCCGTAGATGTTGCCGGTGCGCTGCTCGTTGTCGACGCGGAACTCGGCGTCGGTGCCGCGGTATTCGAAGCCGAACACGGCGGCGATCGGGCCAGCCGGCAGCTCCATCAGGTCGCCACGGACGTAGCCGGCCAGGCGGTGCTCTTCAACCTTGGTGGAGGAGAAGGTGGTCACGCGCAGGAAGTCGACCATTTCGTCGGTCAGGGTGTTCTGACCGAAGATGTCGAGCGGCACGCAGCCCGGCAGAGCGGCCGAGCCGAGCGGGGCGCCAGCGGCGGTCTGACAGCCGGCCAGGCCCTGTTTCAGCGCCGTGCGGTTGACCGAGTTGATGCCGCGGGTCAGGCCGTGGTTCTGGCCGTAGCTGGCGGTGACCGACCAGTCCCAGTTGTCGTTGAACGAACCGTCGACGGTGCTCAGCATCGAGAAGGCGTTGTTCTCGATGAAGGCGTTACGGGTGCCGACCTCGTTGGTGCGGCGGTCCATGGTGAAGTCGGCCAGCGGAGTCGGGCGCGACTGCAGGGCGGTCCACAGATCCGGGTGAGCCGTCTGGATCAGCGACTGCATGGCCGGGGTCAGCTGGATGGTCAGGCCGGTGGCCGGGGTCGGCGCCAGCTGAACTTCCGAGTTGCTGTTCACGTAGGTCAGCTGGACCTTCGCACGGATGTCGTCCGTGATGTCGTAGGTGCCGGTCGTGGTGATGTTGAAGCGTTCGGCCGGGATGATCAGGTAGTTGTCCGGCGCGAAGCTGTAGCGCGAGGAACCAGCCGCACGATCCGGCACGGCGCAGGCGCCGCTGGCGTTACGCGGGGTCAGGTTGCCCGACGCGTCGAACGACAGGTTGCCGGTGTTGTACGCAGCGCCGCCGACGCCGTCGCAGTTCGTGTCGGTGTTGCCGGCCGCGAAGTGCGCCGGCAGCAGGGTGCCGAGGTTCTGGAACGGGTTCGCCGAGTTGTTGGCGATCCAGCCCCAGGCCGGGGTGCCCGAGCCGCCCGAGAAGACGACGCTGCCGCCCGAGCCCAGGTAGTTCTGAGCTTCAGCCGCGGTGTCCACCACGTGCAGGTTGCCGGAGGCGTCCGAAACGACCGCGGCCGAGACGCGCGACCAGTCGTAGGCCGACTGCGAGACCTTTTCGCGGTTGTAGTAGGCGGCGTAGGCGGTCAGGTTGCCGCGGCCGTCGGCGAAGTTGCCGCCGAACAGGCCGTTGATTTCGACTTCCGGAGCGTTGCCGTCGAAGGCCGAGCCGTAGGTCGCGGTGATCTCAGCGCCTTCGTAGTCGTCCTTCAGGATGAAGTTGACGACGCCCGAGATGGCGTCCGAGCCGTACACGGCCGAAGCGCCGCCGGTCACCACTTCGACGCGCTGGATCAGCGAGGCCGGGATGGTGTTCAGGTCGACGGTGCCGGTGGTCGAGGAGGCGGGCACGCGCTCGCCGTTGACCAGGACCAGGGTGCGGTTGGTGCCGAGGCCGCGAAGGTCGATGGTGGCGAAGTCTTCGCCGCCGGCGTTGTTCGAGGTCTTGGTGTTGCCCGGGATGACCTGCGGCAGCTCGTTCAGCAGCGACTCGACCGACA
Source organism: Caulobacter sp. 17J80-11 (assembly GCF_014349105.1). Taxonomy (GTDB): domain Bacteria; phylum Pseudomonadota; class Alphaproteobacteria; order Caulobacterales; family Caulobacteraceae; genus 17J80-11. Next base: position 76,376 of record NZ_JACSJI010000017.1, read on the forward strand.
GGGTCGCGGTCATCTGCAGCTGCTCGGCGCCCACGGTCGTGACCGGCGAGATTTCGGTGAAGTCCTGACGGACGATGCGCGAGCCGGTGACGACCACTTCATCGACGGTCGACTGCTCGGCGTCCTGGGCGAAGGCCGGCGCCGCCGCGAACGCGGCGAAGGCAGCCCCGCAGATCATCGTGGACGCCAACAGGCGGCCACGGACGGTTTGCTTATTCAACTTTCTTCCTCCTGAGCCGGGTGCGGCAGCACTTCTTGCAAAGACCTGCCACCCGCAGCGACGTTGGCCCGCAGGCATGACGCCCCCGGATAAGGCCACGGTAGTTGGAGCAAGAGGAAAGGGTCAATTTCACCTTCGCCTATGTGGCGCGGTTTCCATTAAATTGTCGCAATATGGTCACTGCGTACTTCGGAATACTAAATAGCTATATAATTACACGCACGTTATTATATGCCGGATCAGACGCACCGAGGCCGCCGGGGCCCCTGCGGAATAGCCCGTTTTCGCCAGAGCCGGATCGGCGCCGAGGCCCTCTTCAAGGCTCGGCCGCCGGGGCCGACAGGCCGCCGGGCACCCCGGACGTGGTCCCCCGGACACCGCGTTGCTGCGTCTTCGCCACAATTCAGCCGTGAACCCGCCCCGGCCCGCGCCTCCTGCGGCGCGCCGGCCACGCGCCGCGACCGCGTCGCCGCACCGGACAACACGCTTGCGACCAAATCCGACGAATGTGCGACGAACACGGCAGGCGGCGCGGCGTCGGCGATGGTATGAGTAAAGCCGAGGTCTAGATGCCGCGGCGGGTACGAATGCTGGGTTTGGAACCGTTTTGGCGGCGAGTGGACGTGCGCGAGGCCGCGGCCCTGGCGCTGGGCCTGTGGGGCACGGCCTACGTGGTCTACCTGACCGCCGGCCTGGCCAACGACGGGTCCATGCCCGGCTTCAACTATCTCATGTATGCGCTGATGGCCGGCTTCGGCCTGGTGCCGTCGGCGCTGATCTACCTGACCATGAGCACGACCGAGCGGATGCGGCTGGCGCCGCGCCTGGCGGTGATCGGCGTGTGCCTTGTCGGCACCGGCCTGCTGCACGCGCTCAACGACTCCCTGCTGTTCGAGGCCTTCTTCCGCGTCTACCGGCCGAGGTTCGCGGGCACCCCGCTGGTGCGGGCGATGGCCGGCAACTTCCTCATTCTGGTCTGGCTGCACGCGCTGTACGCCGCCGGCGTGGAGCTGGTGCGCTCGGCCCGGGCGACGCGCGAGCGCGACCGGCTGCTGAGCGAGGCGCGCGCCGCCGCCCACCAGGCGCAGCTGGCCGCCCTGCGTTTCCAGCTGAACCCGCACTTCCTGTTCAACACGCTGAACGCGGTCTCGACCCTGGTGGTCACCCAGCGCAACGCCGAGGCCGAAACCATGATCGGCCGGCTGTGCGAATTCCTGCGCGCCTCGCTGGCGTCCGACCCGCAGGCGACCACGCCGCTGGCCGAGGAGATGGCCACGGTGGAGGCCTATCTGGAAATCGAAAGCGTTCGCTTCGGCGAACGCCTGCGGGTGGAGATGGCCTGGCCGCCGCAGCTGGAGACCGCCGCGGTGCCGGGCCTGGTGCTGCAGCCGCTGGTCGAGAACGCGGTGAAGTACGCCGTCGCCCCGGCCCGCCGCCCGGTGACCATCCGGGTCGCCGCCGCCGAACGCGACGGCGCGCTGGCCCTGATGGTCGAGGACGACGGCGACGCCGGGGAACTGGCGGCCGACCACGCCGGGACAGGCGTTGGACTTGAGAACGTGCGCAAGCGCCTGACCGCCCTCTACGGGGCGGACGGCGTGCTGGAAGCGGGCCGCGTGCCCGGCGGCGGGTGGCGCGTGGCGCTGCGGCTGCCGCTGAGCCGCACCAACGACGCGAGGAGGGCGGCGTGACTCTGAAGATTCTACTGGTCGACGACGAGCCGCTGGCGCTGGAACGCCTGGCCTTGGCCCTGCGCGACGTGCCCGACACCCAGGTGATCGGCACCGCCGCCGACGGCGAGGCCGCCGCCGAGGCGATCGTCCGGCTGAAGCCCGACCTGGTGCTGCTGGACATCCAGATGCCCGGCGCCGACGGCCTGTCCCTGGCCGCCGCCCTGCCGACCGTGGACCGGCCGGAGATCGTCTTCGTCACGGCCTTCAACCAGCACGCCCCGGACGCCTTCGAGCTGGAGGCCACCGACTATCTGCTGAAGCCGGTGCAGTTCGATCGCCTGCGCCAGGCCGTCGAGCGGGCCCGCCGTCGCCGGTCGACCAGCGCCGCGGCCGCCCGCGCCGCCGAGCTGGAGGCCCTGGTCCGGGCCATGGATCCGGAGCCCGCGGCCGCCGCGGCCGGCTGCTACGACAGCGAGATTTGGGTGCCCTCCTCCAAGGGCCTGATCCGGGTCGACCTGGATCGCGTGACCTGGATCGAGGCGGCCGGCGACTACGTGCTGTTCCACTCGGACACCCGCAGCCACATCCACCGCATCACCATGGGCGCCCTGGCCGGCCGGCTCGATCCGGCCCGCATCGCCCGCGTCCACCGCTCCGCCTTCGTGCGACTGGGCGCTGTGGCCTCGGTGGAGCGCCTGGGCAAGGGGCTGATCGCGCTGACCCTGACGGACGGCGGCACGGTGCAGGTGGGCCCCAGCTACACCAAGTGCGTGCTGGCCGCGCTCGGCGCGCGGCAGACCCGCGACCTGGCCGTCGCGTCCTAGCCGCGGCGGTCGCTGCAAGCGGAACCATCTCCCGGCGGCTGCGGTTCTAGGACCCTCAGCAAAGCCGGAGGGGATTCGTGGCCGAGACTATTCTGATCACCGGCGGCGCCGGATTTATCGGCCGCCGGGTCGCCAGGCTCCTGCTCGAGCGTGGCGACCGCGTGCGCGTGCTCGATTCTCTGGTCGAGCAGGTGCATGGCGGGGTCGAGCGCCCGGCCGAGCTGCCCGCCGAGGTCGACCTGCACGTCGGCGACGTGCGCGACGAGAACGCCGTGGTCGCCGCCCTGCGCGGGGTCGACGCGGTGATCCACCTGGCCGCCGAGGTCGGGGTCGGCCAGAGCATGTACGAGGTCGACCGCTACGTTTCCGGCAACGACTACGGCACCGCGGTCCTGCTGCAGCAGCTGATCCAGAAGCCGGTCCGCCGTATCGTCACCGCCTCGTCCATGTCGATCTACGGCGAGGGCCTCTACCGCACCGCCGACGGCGCCGTGCTGGAGACCGTCGACCGCCGCCGCCCCGGCCCGGGCGCCTGGGAGCCGCTCGACGCCGACGGCCGCCCGCTGCAGCCCCTGCCCACGCCCGAGTGGAAGCGCCCGGACCTGGTGTCGGTCTATGCGCTGGGCAAGTACGTGCAGGAACGGCTGACCCTGACGCTCGCCCCCGCCTACGGCATGGAGGGCGTGGCGCTGCGCCTGTTCAACGTCTACGGCCCCGGCCAGGCGCTCTCCAATCCCTACACCGGCGTGCTGGCCATCTTCGCCGGCCGGCTGCTCAACAAGCAGCGGCCGCTGGTGTTCGAGGACGGCGGCCAGCGCCGCGACTTCGTCTATGTCGACGACGTGGCCCGCGCCTTCGTCACCGCCCTGGACCACCCGGACGCGCCCGGAAACGTGTTCAACATCGGGGCCGGCAACTCGGTCTCGGTGGCCGAGGTCGGCGAGCGGCTGGCCCGCGCCATGGGCCTGGACATTCAGCCCGAGATCACCGGCCAGGCCCGCGCCGGCGACATCCGCCACTGCTTCTCCGACGCCTCGCGGGCTCGCGAGGTGCTGGGCTTCACGGCGCGCCGCGACTTCGACGAGGGCCTGGTCGAGCTGGTCGAGTGGGTCGCCCGGCAGAGCGCCGAGGACCGGGTCCAGGACGCCCGCCGCGAGCTGCAGGCGCGAGGCCTGGTGGCCTGACCGCCTTTCCCTTCCACCCGAACGCCAGGGTCTCCCATGACGTCCGGCTCCCCTCGCCCCCCGGTCCGACGCCTGTTCCTCGCCGCGGACACCGTGGGCGGAAGCTGGGCCTCCGCGCTCGAGCTCGCCCGCGGCCTGGCCGGCCACGGGGTCGCCACCACGCTGGCGGTGCTGGGCCCGCGCCCGGCCCCCGCCGAGGCGGCGCGGGCGCGCGCCGTGCGCGGCCTGGAGC
>NZ_JACSJI010000018.1 GCF_014349105.1 Caulobacter sp. 17J80-11
GCCCAGGCGGCGCGCGCCAGGGCCGGGTTGCGGGCCGGATCGGCGCAGGCGTCCGTGCCGCCCCCGCAGCGGGCGACCGCGTCGCGCACGGCGTCCAGCCGCTCTGCCAGACGCTCGGCCGCGGCCGAGGCCAGGTCGGCGGCGCGGCAGGCGGCCAGGCGGGCTTCCAGGGCGGGACGGAACTCCACGCCGTCCAGGCGGAGCACCGGGGTGTCGGCCACGGCCGGCAGGCGGTCGTCGGCCACCGGGTGGACGCGTTCGCCGCCGGCGCGCTGGGCGGCCGGGGCGGCCAGGCCCGCGGCGATCACGGCCCAGAGCTCTTCGGCGAACAGTTCGGCGTCGGCTTCCTGGGCGAACAGGCCGGTGGCGTAGCCCCAGGCGGCCAGGCGACGGGCGTAGCGGTCGGGCCCGCCGGCCAGCAGCGGATCGAACGGCTTGTCGGGCGACAGGCTGGCGGGGGCGTTGGCCGGCCAGTCCCCGGGCAGGCTCGCCGCCCAGTCCAGCCAGGCCTCGACCCGGGCGTTGGTCCAGTCCTGCGGGGCCTCGACCTCGACCACCCCGCGCACGGTCTCGATCCGCCGTGACTGGCGTTCGAACCGAAGGCTTTCGGGGCGCGTGAACAGTTTTTCGAAACGCATGGCCGATTCCGTCGAGAGCGCTCTCGACCCACGGTAGAAGTGTTAATCGAGGGTTGGCAATAAACCTTGAGGCCGCGGAGCCAGTTACCCACAATATCTAGCGTGGCCGCGCCCTTCCTCGACGGCTGGACGGGGCGGGGGGCGGCGCCTATAGTCCGCGTCGCGCGGCCGCCCGGCGCGCGCCTTGGTTTTTCTCAGGTTTCAGCGACGTGTTGGACAAGATCTTCACCTGGTGGAACGGCGCCACCCTCGGCACCCTGTTCACGGTCAAGCGCCGCGGCGTGTTCGTCGGCCAGGACGAGTTCGGCAACCGCTACTACGAAGCCAAGGACGCCAAGTGCTCGTACGACGGGCGCAAGCGCCGCTGGGTCCTGTTCAACGGCTACGCCGAGGCGTCCAAGGTGTCGCCCGATTGGCACGGCTGGCTGCACTACACCTTCGCCGAGCCGCCGACCCGTGCGCCTTTGCCGCGCCGCCGCTGGGAAAAGGAACATCTCCCCAACCTGAGCGGAACGCCGTACGCTTATCGTCCGAAGGGCTCGCTGGCCCGTGGCGGCAAGCGCGCCGCGGCCACCGGCGACTACGAGGCCTGGAAGCCGGAGTGAGGGGTGGCGGCATGCGGATGCTGAAGGCGGTCGGCGCGGCGGCGCTCCTGGCGTCGCTGGGCGCGGGGCTGGTGCAAGCCCAGACTGTGCAGCCGCCCGCGCCGCAGGCGCCCCAGCCGACGGCCGCGCCCCAAAACGATTCCTCGGAAGAGCCGCCGCCGGCCCCGGGCGAGGTGACTCCGCCGGCGGCCTACAAGCAGCCCGTTCCGACCCCGATCTATCCGGAAGAGCCCGAGCCGCCGGTCCAGCCGGAGAAGAAGGCCGAGGCTCCGCCGCCCGCGCCCGAGACGCCGGTCGCCCCGGACAAGCGGGCGCGCCACCAGGCCGCCGTCATCCAGGCTCTGGACAAGATCACCGCCGAGACCATGCGCTTCGAGGCCAAGGTCGGCGTGCCGGTCCGCTACAAGGGGCTGGTGTTCACCGTGCGCGCCTGCGAGACCAGCGCGCCGGACGAGCCGATGAAGGACACCGCGGCCTATATCGAAGTGCGCGCCGAACCGCGCGCCCAGGCCGAGCAGCGGCCCTCGCGTCAGGTGTTCAAGGGCTGGATGTACGCCAGCTCGCCGGGCCTGAACCCGTTCGAGCACCCGGTCTACGACGCCTGGCTGATCGCCTGTAAGGCCTGAGCCCCGCCCGAACGGGTGGGCAGGGCGAAGAAGTCCCCCTCGACCTGAATGGCGCGCGCCAGCCGGCGGCGGTATTCCGCGCGCCCGATCTCCTGAGCCCCGAACTGGGCCAGGTGCGAGGTCATGAACTGGGCGTCCAGCAGCTGGAAGCGCCCGGCGGTCAGGCGGCCGATCAGGTGGACCAGCGCCACCTTGCTGGCGTCGCGCTCGCGCGAAAACATGCTTTCGCCGAAGAAGGCCCCACCCAGCGCCACGCCGTACAGGCCGCCGACCAGCCGACCCTCGCGCCAGCATTCGACGCTGTGGGCGTGGCCTCGCGCGAACAGGGCCACGTACAGCTCCTGGATCGGGCGGTTGATCCAGGTCTCGTCGCGTTCCTCGGTGGGGGCCGCGCAGGCCTCGACGACCTCCTCGAAGGCGGTGTCGATGCGCACCTCGTAGCGGTCCGAGCGGACCGTGCGGGCCAGGCGTCCGGGGATATGGAAGGCGTTGAGCGGCATGACCCCGCGACGCTCGGGGTCGATCAGGAAGACGCGCTCGTCGTCGCGCGCGTCGGCCATCGGGAAGACGCCCCGCGCATAGCAATCGATCAGGTCGTCGACGGTGAAGGCCTGCACGGTCGGTCCGCTCGGGCGTCCTAGGCTTCCAACGCTTCGGCCGGGATGGCGGCCGTTCAAAGGCGACAGCCCTCCCCGCGAGGGGAGGGCTGCTCAACAGCGCGTCAGCCGCCCTGTTTGATCCAGTTTTCCAGCCAGTGGATGTTGTACTCGCCCTTCAGGATGTCGGGCTCGACCAGCAGGTCCTGGAACAGCGGGATGGTCGTGTCGATGCCGGCCACCACCATTTCGCCCAGCGAGCGCTTCAGGCGGGCGATGCACTCGGCGCGGTCGCGGCCGTGCACGATCAGCTTGCCGGCCAGGCTGTCGTAGTAGGGCGGGATCGAATAGCCGGTGTAGAGCGCGCTATCGAGGCGCACGCCCAGGCCGCCCGGGGCGTGGAAGTCGGTGACCAGGCCCGGCGAGGGCGTGAAGGTGCGCGCGTTCTCGGCGTTGATGCGGCACTCGATGGCGTGGCCTTCGAACACCACGTCGTCCTGGGTGAAGCTGAGCTTCTCGCCGGCGGCGATGCGCACCTGCTCGCGGACCAGGTCGATGCCGGTGATCTGCTCGGTCACCGGGTGCTCGACCTGCAGGCGGGTGTTCATCTCGATGAAGAAGAACTCGCCGTCCTCGTACAGGAACTCGATGGTGCCGACGCCGAGGTAGCCGATCTTCTTGATCGCATCGACGACGGTCTTGCCGATCTTGGCGCGGGCGGCGGCGTCGATGACCGGGGAGGGGGCCTCCTCCAGCACCTTCTGGTGGCGGCGCTGCAGCGAGCAGTCGCGCTCGCCCAGGTGCACCACGTTGCCGTAGGCGTCGGCGATCACCTGGATCTCGATGTGGCGCGGCTTCTGGAGGTAGCGCTCCATGTAGACCGTGCCGTCGCCGAAGGCCGCGGCGGCCTCCGCCTGGGCGGTCGACACCGCTTCGGCCAGGCTTTCGCGGTCCTTGGCCACCTTCATGCCGCGGCCGCCGCCGCCGGAGGCGGCCTTGATCAGCACGGGGAAGCCGATCTTCTCGGCCGCCGCCATGGCTTCCTCGACCGTGGCGACGCCGCCGTCGGAACCCGGAACGACGGGAATGCCGGCTTCCATGGCCGTCTGCTTGGCGGTGATCTTGTCGCCCATGATCCGGATGTGCTCCGGCTTCGGGCCGATGAAGGTCATGCCGTGCGCGCCGACGATCTCGGCGAAGCGGGCGTTCTCGGACAGGAAGCCGTAGCCCGGGTGGATCGCCTGGGCGCCGGTGATCTCGGCCGCCGCGATGATCGACGGGACGTTCAGGTAGCTTTTGGCGGCAGGGGCGGGGCCGATGCAGACGCTCTCGTCGGCGAGGCGCACCCACATGCCGGACGCGTCGGCCTCGGAGTGGACCGCCACGGTGGCGATGCCCATTTCCTTGCAGGCGCGGTGGACCCGAAGCGCGATCTCGCCCCGGTTCGCGATCAGAACCTTGTCGAACATGGCCTACTCGATCACGACCAGCGGTTCGCCGTACTCGACCGGCTGGGCGTCGCCGACCAGCACCTCGAGCACGACGCCGTCGCGCGGGGCGGGGATCGGGTTCATGGTCTTCATGGCTTCGACGATCAGCAGGGTCTGGCCGGCCTTCACGCGGTCGCCCGGCTTCACGAAGGAATCGGCGCCCGGCTGCGGCTGCAGGTAGACGGTGCCGACCATCGGCGACTTCACCAGATCGCCCTTGGCCGGAGCCTCGGCGGCCGGCGCGGCGGCGGCGACCGGCGCGGCCGCCGGAGCCGGCGCGGCCATCGGAGCGGCCATCGGCGCGGCGGCGTACATGGCGGGAGCCGCGGCCACGGCGCCTTGGCGGGCGACGCGAATCTTCAGTTCGCCCTGCTCGACCTCGATCTCGGTGAGCTCCGTATCGCGGAGGATGTCGGCGAGCTTGCGCACGAGACGTGCGTCGATCTGATCGCCAGGAGCTTTACCGTTGGACATGCAAGAAACCTTAGGCTTACGCCGCGCGGACCGCGCCGCACAGGCGCAGCGCCGCGTCGACGGCGAGTTCGTAGCTGAGCGGGCCGAAGCCCGAGATCGTCCCGGCGGCCGCCAGGGCGACAAACGAATGCCGCCGGAAATGTTCCCTAGCGGCAGGGTTGGACAAATGACACTCCACGACCGGAATAGGCAAGGTCCGGAGCGCGTCCAGGAGGGAAACCGAGGTGTGGCCGTAGCCCGCGGGATTGAGGACCAGGGCGCAGGCCTGCTCACGCGCCTCCTGAACCCAGTCGATCAGCTCCCCCTCGTGATTCGTCTGGCGGAACACCACCTTGCGTCCGAAGGCGTCGGCCCGCGCTTCGCAGAGCTCGCGCACCTGCTCCAGCGTGGCCTTGCCGTAGACGGTCGGCTCCCGGACTCCCAGCAGATTCAGGTTGGGCCCGTTGAGCACGTAGATGGGTTTGGACATTCGCCCCCCGCGCAAACGCCGGGCACTTGTATCGTCGGGCGTCCGGGGTCACAAGCTCCGCTCCCGGAGTGAGCCTTATGAAGCTTCTGATCAACGGCGAGGAACGCGAGGTGGCCGCGGCCGACGTGGCGGGCCTGGTCGAGGAGCTGGGCCTGGACGTCCGCAAGGTGGCGGTCGAGCGCAACCTGGCCATCGTGCCCCGCTCGACCTACGCCATGACCGGCCTGACCGAAGGCGACCGGATCGAGATCGTGCAGTTCGTAGGAGGCGGTTGATGGACGGTTCTATGCAGACCCAGGACACCTGGACGGTTGCGGGCCGGACCTTCCGCTCGCGCCTGATCGTCGGCACCGGCAAGTACAAGGACTACGCCACCAACGCCGCGGCGGCTGAAGCCGCCGGCGCCGAGATCGTCACGGTGGCGGTGCGGCGGGTGAACCTGTCGGACGTCAGCCAGCCGATGCTGACCGACTTCGTGAAACCGGACCGCTTCACCTATTTGCCCAACACGGCGGGCTGCTTCACCGGCGAGGACGCCATCCGCACCCTGCGCCTGGCGCGCGAGGCGGGCGGCTGGAACCTGGTGAAGCTGGAAGTGCTGTCGGACGCCAAGACCCTCTACCCGGACATGGAGGAGACGCTGCGCGCCCTGAAGCTGCTGGTCGCCGACGGCTTCGACGTGATGGTCTACTGCTCCGACGACCCGGTCTATGCGCGCAAGCTGGAGGACGCGGGCGCCGCGGCCATCATGCCGCTGGGCGCGCCGATCGGCTCGGGCCTGGGCATCCAGAACCCGGTCAACATCCGCCTGATCGTCGAGCAGACCACCGTCCCCGTGCTGGTCGACGCCGGCGTCGGCACCGCCTCGGACGCCGCGGTGGCCATGGAGCTGGGCTGCGACGGCGTCTTGATGAACACCGCCATCGCCGAGGCCAAGGACCCGATCCGCATGGCCAACGCCATGAAGCACGCGGTCATCGCCGGCCGCGAAGCCTATTTGGCCGGCCGCATGCCCAAGAAGCGCTACGCCGACCCGTCCAGCCCACTGGCGGGGCTGATCTGAGCCCATGCGCCTTCTCCCCTTGCGGGAGACGGTGGCCGGCGGAGCCGGCCGGATGAGCGGTGTTCGCGCCAAGGCGTCAGAATCGAGTGGGTGAGAGGGGCAAGCGTCGCGCTTTCACCCATGATCCGACTCGCTTCGCGCGCCACCTTGTCCCGCTAGGGGAGAAGGAAATCAGGTCGATTTCTTCTTCGCTTCCGCGATCGCCGCGGTCAGGGCCGGCATGTCGGCGCCGTGGACGATCTGGTCGCCGACCACGAAGGCCGGCGTGCCGTCGATGCTGAGGTCGGCGGCCAACTTCTCGGTCTCCAGGATCTGGGCATCGGCCTTGGCCCCGGCCTTGGCGATCATCGCCGCGGCGTTGAGGCCGTGGGCTGCGAACACCCGGGCGAGCGCCTCGTCGTCCAGCGACTTCTCGGCCATCAGCGCCTTGTGCAGCTCCAGGTACTTGCCGCTGTCCTTAGCCCCGATCATGGCCTTGGCGGCCCGGTCGGAGACGTCGCCGAAGATCGGGTACTCCTTGAACACGAACCGCACGTTCGGGTCGGAGCGGATCAGCTCGGCGATCTGCGGGGTGGCCGACTTACAGAAGCCGCAGCGGTAGTCGTAGAACTCCACGACCGTGACCTTGCCGTTCGGGTTGGCCACGAAGTCGCGCTTGTCGGCGGTCAGCTCCTTGGCGTGCTTGCGCAGCAGGTCGCCGGCCTTGGCCTTGGCCTCGACGGTGCGCTTCTCCTGCAGCTTGACCACCGCCTCCTCGATCACCTCGGGATGGGTCAGCAGGTAGGCGCGGACCTTGTCGCCGAAGTCCTTCTCCACCGCCGGCTCGCGCGAGCAGGCGGCCAGCAGCAAGGCGGCGGAGAGGGCGGTCGCAAGGCGCATGGGCTCAGGTCCGGGTCAGTTGGAGGGAGACGGGCCGCGGTCCTCGCGGGCGATCGTCTTCAGGTCGTCGTCCGACGGGTCCGACACCAGCACGATGTCGGTGGCGCGGCGCCAGTCGGGGGTGTTCTTCTCGAGGTGCTCGCGGGCGCGCATGGCGAACACGCGGGCTTCGCGCAGTTCGCCCACGGCGTAGTGGTACTCGGCCGCGGCCAGACGGGCCTGGCCGGGCATCCCCTTGGAATCGAAGGCTTCGGACAGCAGGCGCCAGGCGAAGGCGTTGTCCTTCTCGGCGGTCAGCGCCTTGCCGAGCTCCTGGATGGCCTGTTCGGTCTTTTCCGGAGTGTTCTCGGCCAACAGGGTCTGGGCCAGGTTGATGCGCAGCAGCGGCGCGTCGGGCTTCAGCTCCACCGAGCGACGGTGGGCCGGTTCGGCGTCGCCTGCGCGGGCGCTCTCGAACAGGATCTGCCCCTTCAGCTCCCACAGGTACGGGTTGTTCGGCTGCTCGGCCAGCAGGGCGTCCAGCGACTTCAGCGCCTTCTCAGGCTCGGTGGCCTGGTAGTAGGCGATGGTGCGCGCGTAGCGGGCCGGGAAGGAGGTGTCCTTCTCCGAGTACTTGATGAAGATCTGCTGCGGCGGGCTCAGGAAGGCGTCGAGCTTGGCCTTCATCAGCGCGTGGGCGGCCATCGCCTCGGCGGAGTCGGTCTGGTCGTAATGCGGCTGCGCCTCGACCCGCCGGCGCAGGCCCTCGATGCGTTCCGACGACAGCGGGTGGCTGCGGAAGAACTGGTAGCGCTTCGCTTCGGAGAAGACTTCCTGGTAGCGGAAGTTGTCGAAGAACTCGACCAGGCCGCGGCCCGACAGGCCGGCCTTTTCCAGCGCGGCCACGCCCGCCTGGTCGGCGGCGGCTTCCTGGACGCGCGAATAGTTCAGGGCGCCCAGGGCGCCGAAGTACTGCGAGCTGCCGATCAGGGCCCCGGCCGCGTCCGGCGCGCCCAGCGCCGCGGCCAGCACGCCCAGGCCCATGGTCAGCAGGAAGGGCTTCATCCCGGCCCGGTTCATGTCGCCGGAGCGGATCATGTGGCCGCCGGAGATGTGGCCGGCTTCGTGGGCGATGACGCCCAGCAGCTGGTTGGGGTTCTCCGTCTCCTGGATCAGGCCGGTGTGGATGAAGATGTTCTGACCGCCGGTGACGAAGGCGTTCAGCTCCTTATCGGCCACCAGGTAGAAATCGACGTCGTCCGCGTTCAGGCCGCTGGCCGTGAGGACCGGGTTGGCCTCCTTGCGGATGATCTCCTCGATCTCGGTGTCCCGGATCATGTTCATGGCCTGGGCGGCCGGCGCCGCCAAGGCGACGCCGACCATCAGCAGGCCGGCCACGAGCTTCGACGCGCGCTTGGAGGAAATCATGGGCGATTTTAGCTCCTGCTTTCCCCTAACCGCGCCGTTGCGGCATTCAACACCGCGCCTCGTGGCCGAATTTAGTCCGTCAGCCGCGGCCGCGCCACCAGCCGCGTTTGGGCGTGGCCGGCGGGGCCGAGATCTGGTGCGGATCGGGTTCCGGCGCGGCGACCGGCTCGATCGTAGTCGGCGGCGTCTCCAGCACGACCGGCTGGAAGTGGGCCAGCACGACCGGCTCCTCGACCGGCTGGGCCGCCGGCTCGGCGACGGCTTCGACCGTTTCGACCTCGACCTCGGCGACGAGCGCTTCGGGCGCGGCTTCGGTCGCGACCGGGGCGGCGGCCTTGCGGCGCACGCGGCGACGCTTCGTCGGCGCCTCCTCGGCGACCGGCTCCGGCGCGGCTTCGATCGGTTCGGCGGCCTTCTCGACGACCGCCGGGGCGGAGGTCTCGACCACGGTCAGCACCGGCTCGCGCCGGGGCTGGCGTTCGCGCTCGCGCTCGCGTTCGACCGGGGCAGGGGCCTCGCGGGCTTCCTGGCGCTCCAGCGGGTCGAACCAGACGTACGGGTCCTCCAGCGACGGCGTGCGGGCGCGGGTCCAGGTGTAGGGATCGCGCGTGCGGCCTTCCTCGCGCATGCGACGCCCGCCGCGGCGACCGCGACGGCGACGGCGGCGACGGCCGTCCTCGTCCTCGTGCTCGCCGGCGACCGCTTCGCCTTCTTCCTCTTCCTCGCCTTCGTCTTCCTCGCCGGCTTCGGCTTCGGCTTCGACGAGGCGCGGACCGCGAGCCTCGAACTCTTCCCGGCGACCGCCGCGACGGCGACGGCGACGACGACCGCGGCGGCCTTCGGCCTCGCCGGAGACGGCGGCGGCGGCGCGCTCTTCGCCCTCGGCCTCGGCCTCGGCCTCGGCCTCGTCCTCGGTTTCGTCCTCTTCTTCCTCTTCCTCGACCTCTTCGATCTCCGGCGCCTCATAGAGCTGGCGGACCGGCGCGGCCTCGATCAGGGCCGGCGGACGTTCGGAGGTTTCGGTGCGCTCGATAGCGTGTTCGGCGTGGGCGAGGTTGTCGTCGACCACCACGCTGACGAACAGGCCTTGGGTCTGATGCAGGCGCATCAGGAAGGCGCGCTTCTCGTTCAGCACGTAGAGGGCCACGGCGGCCGGCAGGCGCAGCGTGATGGCCCCGGCGCCGCCGCGGACGGACTCGATCTCGACCGCGCGCAGCGCCTGCAGCGCCGCGGACTCGGCCGAGCGCACGCGACCGGCGCCCTGGCAGTGTTCGCAGACGTGGGTGGTGCCTTCCAGCACGCCGGTGCGGCGGCGCTGGCGGCTGATTTCCATCAGGCCGAAGGGCGAGATCTTGCCCATCTGGATGCGGGCGCGGTCGTCCTTCAGGGCGTCCTTGAGCCGCTTCTCGACGGCCCGGTTGTTCTTCGACTCCTCCATGTCGATGAAGTCGATGACGATCAGGCCGGCCAGGTCGCGCAGACGCAGCTGGCGGGCGGCTTCGTCGGCCGCCTCCAGGTTGGTCTTCAGCGCGGTGGCTTCGATGTTGCGTTCCTTGGTCGCGCGGCCGGAGTTCACGTCCACGGCGACCAGGGCTTCGGTCTGGTTGATCACCAGATAGCCGCCGGACTTCAGCGGCACGACCGGCGAATAGATCTGCGCCAGCACGTCCTCGACCCGCTCCTTCACGAACAGCGGGGTCGGCTCGCGGTAGTGCTGAACCTTCTTGGCCTGCGAAGGCATCAGCATGCGCATGAAGTCGCGCGCTTCCTTGTAGGCCTCGTCGCCCTCGACGAGGACCGCGTCGATGTCCTTGTCGTACATGTCGCGGATGGCGCGGCGGACGAGGCTCTCCTCCTCGTAGATCAGCGCCGGGGCGATCGAGTGCAGGGTGGTCTCGCGGATGTTCTCCCACACCCGCAGCAGGTAGTCGTAGTCGCGCTTGATCTCGGCCTTGGTGCGGGCCGCGCCGGCGGTGCGCACGATCAGGCCCATGCCCTGCGGCACTTCGAGGCTCTGGACCACGGTCTTCAGGCGCTTGCGGTCGGTGGCCTGGGTGATCTTGCGGCTGATGCCGCCGCCGCGGGCGGTGTTGGGCATCAGCACGCCGTAGCGGCCGGCCAGCGACAGGTAGGTGGTCAGCGCCGCGCCCTTGTTGCCGCGCTCTTCCTTGACGACCTGCACCAGCAGCACCTGGCGGCGCTTGATCACTTCCTGGATCTTGTAGCGCTTCATCATCCGACGGCGCAGGCGCGCCTCTTCGGCCGGAAGCTCTTCGTCCTCGTCCTCGCCGCCCGCCTCGAGGTCGTCGTCCTCGTCGTCGGCCTCGGCCATCAGCGCTTCCCGGTCGGCGACCGGGATCTGGAAGTAGTCGGGGTGAATTTCGTTGAAGGCGAGGAAGCCGTGCCGGTTCCCGCCGTACTCGATGAAGGCGGCCTGGAGGCTGGGTTCGACCCGCGTCACCTTGGCCAGATAGATGTTGCCGCGCAGTTGCTTCTTGGCGCGGCTTTCGAAGTCGAATTCCTCAACCCGGGGACCGTCCACCACGGCGACGCGGGTTTCTTCCGCATGCGCCGCGTCGATCAACATGTTCTTGGGCATTCAAAGGGTCTCCACGGCGCGCATCGGGCACGAGGGCCGGGCGCCGGTGTTGCTGTCGGAGGGCGCGCGCACGGTCCGCCCCGCCGCGCGGTGCGCGGTCGGCGTCAGGCCGGAGATGAGCGGGTGCGACGCTGCCCATAAGGCTCAAAGTTTCCCTGTCGCGCCGGTCGGCGCGTCGGATGAAAGTGGGCGTCGAGGTGTGCTTTGGAAAGTACATACGACGCGGGTGCGCGCGCTTCAGCGGCGGATTACGCCTCAGCCGGTCGCGCGCCAGGTGACTTTAGCAACACTCGCGCGGAAAATGAAAGCGCCTCGGCAACCGCGCCGTGTGTTAACCCATTATGAATCCGCCTGAGCCATCTATGCTGGCTCCAGCGACTTGTCGGAGCGTGGGATGTTCGGCCGGCTGAGGCCCCTGTTCGGCGGAGGTGGGCGACTTCTCGCCGTCGTCGCCGTAGCGGCCGCTGTCGCCCTGGGCGTCGGCGCGGGTCGCGGCTCGGCCTCCGGCGGCGTGCTCAAGGTGCGCCTGGGCGGCGACGCCGTCAGCACGCGCGTCGTCGTCGACCTCGACCGTTCCGTCAAAGGTCAGATCGTCGGGGCCGATCCGCGCAGGGTCGTGTTGTCGCTGCCCGGCGTCGACGCGCCCGGCGCGCTGCAGGGCAGGGGGACCGGCCTGGTCAGCGCCTGGTCGGTGGAACGCGCCGGCGGGGCGGCCCGCATCAACCTCTCGCTGTCGCGCGACGCCGTGGTCAAGCGGCGCTTCCTGCTGCCGCCCGGCGACGGCGTGGACGTCTATCGCTACGTCGTCGACCTGGAAGCCCGCCCGGGCTCGCAGCCGCGCGTCGCCGCCGCCGCGCCCGCGACGGTGCAGACCAGGGCGTCGGCCGTCGCCGCCGACCCGCGTCCGCGCTCGACCCGCCGCGTGGTGGTCATCGACCCCGGCCACGGCGGCAAGGACCCCGGCGCGCACGGCGCGGCCGCCCGCGAAAAGGACGTCACCCTGGCCGCCGCGCGCGAGCTCAAGGTGCGCCTGGAGCGCACCGGCCGCTATCGCGTGGTCATGACCCGCGAGAGCGACGTCTACATCCCGCTCGAGACGCGCGTGGCCCAGGCCCGCCGGGCCGAGGCGGAGCTGTTCATCTCGATCCACGCCGACGCCGGCGACAGCGCCTCGCTGCGCGGGGCCAGCGTCTACACCCTGTCCGAGCAGGGCTCCGACCGGGCCGCCCGGCACGTGCTGAACGGCGAGAACTGGGTGCGCGACGTCAACCTGCCCGGCCGCGACGCCTCGGTGAACCGCATTCTGCTGGACCTGACCCAACGGGCGACCCGCAACCGCTCGGCCGCCTTCGCCCGGGTGCTGCTGGAGCGAATCGGCGACCGCACGGCGCTCCTGCAGCGCAGCCACCGGGACGCCGGTTTCGTGGTGCTGCTGGCCCCCGACGTGCCGGCCGTGCTGCTGGAAATGGGCTTCCTGACCAATCCGGACGACGAGCGCGCCCTGAACGATCCGAAGCGCCGCGCCCGCCTGATGGACGGCGTGGGCGACGCGATCGACGCCTATTTCGAGCACGAATCCCGCTACGCGGCGGTTTCCAGCGGCCAGTGACAGGCCGCTGAGCGGTCGGCGGCAGGGCGCGGCGTCGCGCCCTAAGGACGCGGACCTCTTTGCCTCTTACGCTGGACCCGGTAAGACCCTTAGGGGGCGTCCTCTCGGAGGTTGTGGGTGAAGTCTGCCGAACGTTGGTTCGCCATGGCGGGCGTCGCGGTGATGAGCGTGGTGGCCGTGGCCGGCCTGGCGCTGGCCATCTACGCCGCCTGGCTGTTCCACGACATGCCCGATGCGGGCGAGCTGGCCGAATACCGGCCGGCGACGGCGACGCGCGTCTACGCCTGGGACGGCACGCTGATCGGCGAATTCTCGCGCGAGCGGCGAATCTTCGTGCCCTATGACGAGATCCCCCCGGTCGTGGTGCAGGCCTTCCTGGCCGCCGAGGACCGCAACTTCTTCCAGCACGGCGGCATCGACGTCGGCGGCATGGGCCGCGCCGTGGCCAAGGCGCCGCTGAACGTGGTGCGCGGCCGCCGCCTCGAAGGCGGCTCTACCATCACCCAGCAGGTCGCCAAGAACGTCCTGCTGTCCAACGAGCCGACCCTGAGCCGCAAGCTCAAGGAAGCGATTCTGGCGCGGCGCCTGGAGGCGACGCTCGAGAAGAAGCAGATCCTCGAGCTGTATCTGAACGAGATCTTCCTCGGCTACCGGTCGTACGGCGTGGCCTCGGCCGCCTACAACTACTTCGGCAAGCCGCTGAACAAGCTGACCATCGCCGAAGCCGCCTACCTGGCCGCGCTGCCGAAGGGCCCGAACAACTACCATCCGATCAAGCACAAGGCGCAGGCCAAGGCGCGCCGCGACTGGATCATCGGCGAGATGGCCCAGATGGGCTGGATCACCCGCGAGCAGGCCAGGGAGGCCATCGCCCAGGATTTGGTGGTCGAAAGCGCCCCCTCGCGCGCCAAGTACAAGGACGCCGACTTCTTCGTGGAGGAGGTCCGCCGCCGTGCGCTGGGCCTCTTGGGCGAGGAGGTCAACAAGGGCGGCTACTACATGCGCACCACCCTGGATCCGCGGCTGCAGACGGCCGCGCGGGTGGCGCTGATGGACGGGCTGGAGAACTACGACCGCCGCCACGGCTGGCGCGGCGCCTGGGGCAATGTCGAGATCGCCCCGGGCTGGGAGAAGCAGGCCCTGGCTAAGAAGCCGCCGGCCGAACGGCCGGACTGGCGCGCCGCCATCGTCGAATCCGCCGGCGCCGACGTTCGCGTGCGCCTGCCCGAGGGGGCGAGCGGCCGACTGGAGCCCCAGGACGTGACCTGGGCGCGGGCCGGCGCTGGCCTGAAGCACGGCGACCTGATCTTCGTCCAGCCGGCCGGCGGCGGCGTCTACCGCCTGCGCCAGGTGCCCGCCGTCAACGGCGCGCTGGTGGCGATGGAGCCGTATTCCGGCCGAGTGGTGGCGATGGTGGGCGGCTACAGCTACTCGCTGTCGAACTTCAACCGCGCGACCCAGGCGATGCGTCAGCCCGGTTCGGCCTTCAAGCCGTTCGTTTACGCCACGGCGCTGGAAAATGACTTCACGCCGGCCAGCATCGTGCTGGACGCGCCGATCTCGTTCACCGACCGCGCCGGCAACGTCTGGTCGCCGGAGAACTACCACAAGAAGTTCTACGGCCCGCAGACCCTGCGCAAGGGGCTGGAGCTGTCGCGCAACGTCATGACCGTGCGACTGGCCCAGCAGGTCGGCATGAAGAAGATCCGCGAGAACGCCATCCGCTACGGCGTGGTCAAGGACATGGCGCCGGTGCTGTCCATGGCGCTGGGCGCGGGCGAGACCACGCCCTACGACCTGACCGCGGCCTACGCCATGTTCAGCAACGGCGGACGCAAGATTCAGCCGCACATGATCGAGCTGGTCGCCGACCGCGACGGTGAGATCGTGCACAAGGCCGACGCCCGCCGCTGCCCCGGTTGCACCCGCGGCTTCTCCGGCGACGAGAGCCCGCGCATCGCCGCTGGCGGCGAGCAGGTGATGGACCCGATCACCGCCTACCAGATCACCTCGTATCTCGAGGGCGTGGTCCAGCGGGGCACCGCCGTGCAGGCGCGCGTGCTGGGCCGTCCGGTGGCCGGCAAGACCGGCACCACCAACGAGTACCGTTCGGCCTGGTTCGTCGGCTACACGCCCGACCTGGTGGTCGGCGTGTTCATCGGTTTCGACGACAACCGTTCGCTGGGCGAGGGCGAGGCCGGGGCGGTGACCGCCGTGCCGGTGTTCGTGAACTTCATGACCGACGCCATGAAGGGCAAGCCGGTCCAGGAATTCCCCAAGCCGAAGGACGCCAAGTTCGTCATGGTCCGCGGCATCGAGGAGGCCTTCCGCCCCGGAACCGAGCCCAAGCCGCGGGTGTTCGAGCCGGACGCCGGCGTGGCCTCCGGCCCGCAGGCCTATGACGACGTGTGGCGCGACGGCCAGGTGACCGGCGCCGGCAGCGCCGGCGAGGCGACCCAGCCCAAGCCGCCGCCGAAGAAGGTGCCCGAAGACCTCAACGGTCTGTACTGACGCGGTTGTGGCGCGGGGCGTCCCGCGCTATCTCCCGCGACCCTGCGTCGGGCCTGAGAAGGCCCGCCGCTTGATTTGAGCGAAAGCGACGGCGCGGCCTCGGGCCCGCCTGTCAGGAGCGAAGCTGATGCGCGCGGATGTCGAGGCCATGGCGGCCGACATCGAGCAGTCCGTAGGACTGCTCAGGAGGCGACTTTGACTGGGATGTCGCCCTTAGACGTCTCGACGAACTGAACGCCCGGGTCGAAGACCCGACCCTGTGGGACAAGCCTGAGGAAGCCCAGGCCGTCATGCGCGACCGCACCCGCCTCGGCGGCCAGGTCGAGACGGTCCGCGCGCTTGAGCGCGAGCTGGCCGACGCGATCGGCTACGCCGAGATGGCCGACGAGGAAGGCGACGAGGCCTCGCTCGAAGAGGCCCGCGCGCAGCTGCGTTCGATCAAGGAGCGCTCCGGCCGGGCCGAACTGGAAGCCCTGCTGAGCGGCGAGGCTGATTCCAACGACGCCTATCTGGAAGTGAACTCCGGCGCCGGCGGCACCGAGTCCTGCGACTGGGCCTCGATCCTGCTGCGCATGTACACCCGCTGGGCCGGCGCCCACGGCTACGAGGTCGACTTCATCGAAGAGACCGGCGGCGAAACCGCGGGCATCAAGTCGGCCACCATCCAGATCAAGGGCCCCAACGCCTACGGCTGGCTGAAGACCGAGTCCGGGGTGCACCGCCTGGTGCGGATCT
Organism: Caulobacter sp. 17J80-11; assembly: GCF_014349105.1. Taxonomy (GTDB): domain Bacteria; phylum Pseudomonadota; class Alphaproteobacteria; order Caulobacterales; family Caulobacteraceae; genus 17J80-11. The sequence continues at coordinate 15,702 of NZ_JACSJI010000018.1, forward strand.
CGCCCTACGACTCCAGTGCCCGGCGGCACACCAGCTTCGCCTCGGTCTACGTCTCGCCCGTGGTGGACGACACCATCGAGATCGAGATCAACCCGGCCGACGTGCGCACCGACACCTACCGGGCCTCCGGGGCCGGCGGCCAGCACGTCAACAAGACCGACTCGGCCGTGCGTCTGACCCACATCCCGACCAACACGGTCGCGGCGTGCCAGACCGAGCGCTCGCAGCACCAGAACCGCGACAAGGCGTGGAAGATGCTGCGCGCCAAGCTTTACGAACTGGAGCTTCAGAAGCGCGAGGCGGCCGCGGCCGCCCTCGAAGAGCTGAAGACCGACATCGGCTGGGGCCACCAGATCCGCTCGTATGTGCTGCAGCCGTACCAGATGGTGAAGGATCTGCGCACCGACGTGGAAACCTCGGACACCCAGGGCGTTCTGGACGGCGACCTCGACCCGTTCATGGCCGCCTCCCTGGCCCAGCGCGTCGGCGCCACCCGCGACGCCGCCTGACCGCGGCCGCAGCCTGAATGAACGAGCCCCGCCGGAGCGATCCGGCGGGGCTTTGTCTTGTGGGCCCGTGGCGAGCGGCTTGGTGCTGGGCTATGCCGTTAGTGCAATGACCTCGCTCACGCTGCGCCCGATCGATCTCGCGCGAGATGCTGATCTCGTCATCCGCTTCGTGCGCGAGGTGTTCGCCCTCTCGTTCGACGACGACCGGTTCACGCGCGAGTTCGGCGCGGACGGCGCGGGGTATCTCTCCTGGCTGGAAGATCGGCTCGCCGGAGATCCGGCCCAGGCGAACTTCGCTCTCGACGGGAGCGAAGACGTCGGCCTGCTGGTGACCGGCCGTTTCCATGGGGATCCGGCGGTCGGCTACGTCTACACCTATTATCTGGCGCCCGAGGCGCGCGGGCGGGGCCTCGGCGAGGCCCTGGACGAGCATGCGATGGCGGCGCTGCGTGCCCGCGGCTACGCCCGGGCGCGTCTCAGCGTCGCCGAAAAGAACCTGCCGGCCATGAGGTTCTACTCCAGGCGCGGCTGGGCGCCGGTCGGGCCCCGTCCGGACCAGCCCGGCGTGATCTACATGGAAAAGGCGACCGGGTCCGGTTCGTAAGCGAGCCCCGCCGCCCGCGGAGGCTGTGGACCTTCCCGCGCGGTCGTCAGCCGGCGGCCGCCTCGAAAACCGCCAGCTGGGCGGCGAAGGCCCGCTTGAAGGCCGGCCGCGCTTCGCCGTTGGCGACGTAGGCGAGTAGGTTCGGATGCTCTTCCAGCAGGCCCGAGCCGTTCAGCCGGCGCAGCACCGTCACCATCAGCAGGTCGCCGGCGCTGAACTCGCCGTCCAGCCAGTCGCGGCCGGCCAGGCGATCTGAGAGCTCGCCGAGCCGATCGCGGACCCGATCCTCGAGCATCGGCAGGCGTTCCGCGTGCCAGGGTTTGTCGGCTTCGAACAGGATCGCCATGCCGCGCTCGACGATCGGCGGCTCGATCGTGCTCTTCGCCGCGAACATCCAGGCGGTGGCGCGCGCCCGGGCGTCGGCGTCGGCCGGCAGCAGGCCCGCATGACGCTCCGCGATATGGAGCACGATGGCCCCGGACTCGAACAGGACGAGGTCGCCGTCCTCATAGGTCGGGATCTGTCCGAACGGGTGAAGCGCGCGATGCGCGGGCTGCTTCATCTCGGGGAAGGACAGAAGCCGGACGTCGTACGGCTGGCCGGCTTCCTCGAGCGCCCAGCGGACCGGCATGTCGCGCGCCAGCCCCCGTCCGCGATCGGGCGACCGCTCGAAGGCGGTGATGGTCGGGATCATGGGGCGAGCTCCTGCCTCTTAGCTTCTCCGCCCCAGAGGACGAACGGGGCGCGGGCCTGGCGACAGGCCGTCTGAACTTTCTTCGCGGGTCAGGGCGGAACGAGAAAGCCCCGCCGGATCGCTCCGGCGGGGCTTCGCTTGTCTTCGTGGCTCGATCGCGGCTTAGGCCGAGGCCGGCTTCAGCTCGATCAGCTGGCCCGCGTCGACCGGGGCCGGCGCGGGCACCGGCTGGGCGTAGGACGGGGTGCTGAAGCCCATCGACCCGGCGGCTTGCGGGTGGTGCGAGACCGGGGTCGGTTCGCCCTTGCGCACCTGCAGGCAGCGGCCCTGGAAGTAGGCGCCGACGTCGATCGACAGCTGTTCGTGGCTGATGTCGCCGTCGACATAGGCGGTGCCGAGCAGCTTGACCTGCTTGCCGACCACCGCGCCGACGATGCGGCCGCGGACTTCGACGATGTCGGCCTGGACGCCGCCTTCGACATTGCCGGTCTCGCCGACGGTCAGCCGGCCGACCTTCACGTCGCCGCGGACGGTGCCGTCGATGTGCAGATCGCCGGCGCCCGAGACGTTGCCCTCGAACACGAGATCGGAGGCGAGGACGGAGGCCATCTTGGCGGCCGTCGGCGTGGGAGCCTTGCGCGGGGCTTGAGCGTTGAGGTCCGGCAGCGGCGGGACCGGAACGGGAGCGCTTTCCTGGCGAACGGGCTTGCTAGTCTTGCTGAACATAGTCTCCGGCCTTCACGAAGCGAGCGGGGTTTTGAGGACGACCGTTCACCCAGATTTCGTAGTGCAGGTGAACGCCGGTGGAGCGGCCGGTGGAGCCCATCGCGGCGATGCGCTGGCCCACAGCCACACGCTCGCCCGGGCGGACCGAAAAGGCCTGCAGGTGGGCGTAGCGGGTCTTGAACCCACCCCCGTGGTCGATCTCGACGGTGTTCCCGTAGCCCGAGCGCACGCCCGTGAAGGACACGACGCCCGGCGCCGTGGCCCGGATGGGGGTCAGGAACGGTCCGGCGAAATCCAGGCCCGAGTGCAGGGCCGGGTGGTGGTTGAACGGATCGAAGCGCAGACCGAAGCCGCTGGTCTGGCGCACGTCGTAGGCGGGGCGCGCCAGCGGCAGCTTTTCGGCCGCGGTCGCCAGCGAACGCATTTCGGACAGGTTGTCGGCCGCGTTCTGGATGCGCGCGGCGAAGCCCTCGTCGACATCCAGGATGGAGGCCAGCGCCTTGGGATCGCGCGCGTCGACCAGCGGGCCGCCCAGGCCCGTGGCCCCGCGGCCGGCGTAGGAGCCGGGGTTCAGGCCGGCCAGGCGGAAGGCCAGGCGCAGGCGCTCGGCCCGCGAGGTGGCGAAGTTCTCGGCCTTGGCGAGCAGGCGCTCCTGGTCCATGCGCACCGCCAGCACGCGCTCGGCGGCCGGGCGGGTCTCGGGCAGGGGCGGGGCGGGGGCCAGGGCCTGCTCGGCCCCGGGCACGCCCTTGAAGTTGGCCATGACCATGGCCAGGGCCGCATGGCGGTGCTCGACCGCCTGGGCCAGTTCATCGACCGAGCCGGCGGTTTCGCTGAGCCGGGCGACGGCGCCGTTCAGGCGCGCCTGGCGGTCGGCCATCAGGCGTTCGTACTTGGCGGTCACGCGAGCGATCTCGCGGTCGGCGCTGGAAGACGCCAACGAGGTGAACACCATCGACCCGGTGGAGAGAATCATCCATGCTCCCAGCACGGACGCCGTCCCGGCCAGCATGATCTGTTTGCGCGTGCTGAGGATGTAGCCCCGGGTCTCGCCCCCGGAGCGTAGGTAGACATGCCGTTCGGGGAACAACCGTTCCACCCAATGACGCATACGCGTCACGCGTGCGCTGTCCATGTCTGGAACCCACCTCGTCCGCCTGAAATATGCCTTAAACGGCTCCGCTCGCGCAAGAGCTACGGCTCGGGTTAACCACGATCCGTCGGCGCACGCCTGTCAGGCTATGCGGTGGGCGGGATTCTTCGCCGGAGGAGGGTAAATCGCGGCCTCCGGCGAGGTTCCCGCTCTAATGCCGGCTCAAAGAACAGCGAAATGGTTGCGAAGTCGCTAACGCGACAGCGGCGGCGGCTCGAACTGGGACACCGACGCGCCAGTCGGCCCGGCGTCTCACTCGCCAGGCGGCAGGTCCCGTCCGGCCAGCGGGCGGACGCGGGTCAGCAGCGTCTGGAACGTCCGCCCGGGCTCCTCGATCATCGGCAAGTGGGAGCTGTTTTCGAACCAGACGACTCTTTTCCGCGGCGCCTTCACACGCTGCAGCCAATCCGCCGCGATTTCGGACGGCGTGGTGGTGTCATGGCGTCCTAGGAACAGGAAGACTGGCACGTCGAGCGTGTGGACGTCCTCGAAGGACAGGCCGGCCAGCTTCGGCCACATGGTCGTCATGCTGAAGTCGCTGCCCGCGTCCCACGCCTTACGGTCGTCCAGGCCGTATTCCGGCGAGAGGCGGCCCATGTGGATGTAGAAGTCGCTGTCGCGGCGGCCCGCGGCCAGGCCGCCGTAATAGACGGACCATTTGCGCTCGACTCCCGTTTTGGCGACGTCGAAGTCGCCTGGGCCGGGATAGGGGGCGATGCCCTCGAGCTCCTTCACCGCCTCGGTGTTGCCGTCGCGCCGGGCTTGGTCGAGCACCGTCGCATAGCTCTGCTTCTCGTTTTCCTGGAAATCGATCAGCTGGCCCATGCCGATGTAGGCGTAGAGCAGGTCCGGGCGTTTGACTGCGACGGACAGCCCGACCGCCGAGCCCCAACTGTGCCCGAGCAGGAAAATCTTCCGCTTGCCGTAACGCTCGCGCAGGAGCTCGATCAGCTCGATGGCGTCGTCGCGATAGCGGTCGGGCGTCAGCGTCGGCGCCATCGCCTCGGGATCGTTGAGTCTGAAAGACTTCCCGGCGGCGCGCTGGTCCCACTCCACCACAGTGAAGTAATCCTCCCACGGCCGCTGGAACGACCATGAGATCGGCAGTTCGACCGAGGCCGGGCCGCCGTGGACGTAGAGCAGGATCGGGTTGGCCCGGTCGGCGCCGCGCACGCTGACGTACTGGCGGGCGCCGCCGAGCGTGGCGATGAAACTCTCCTGCACGCCGTTGGGGGCGACGATGCGATCGAAATCAGTCACCAGAGCGCGGCCCGGCGAATAGGCGTCGGCGGGGATGCTGGGCGTCACTGGCTCGACGGCCGAGGGCGCCTGGGCGGCCGCCGCTGAGGCGAACAGAGCCGCCGCGACGGCCGCGAGTGCGCGATAAGGCGTCTTGTCCACTCCTGTTTCCCCTTTGCGTAAGCTCGGCGCGCCTTTGTCAGAAGCGCTTCTTTTTGAAAGGTCGGGATGAGCCCGTGCTCGCCCGCGAGGCGATGTGAGCGTCGCGACCTTAGCGCGGTGAGGGCAAATCGAAGCCCCCGGCGGATGACCCGCACTAGTGTGGTGGGTCAGAGAACGACGAAATGGTTGCGGAGTCGCTATTGCGGGGTCGGGCCGGCGTTCAGGCGCGGTTCAACTCCTGTGCGGCTTTAAGGACCTCCGCCACGTGCCCCGGGACCTTCACCTTGCGCCACGCCTTTCGGATCACGCCGTCCCTGTCGATCAGGAAGGTCGAGCGGTCGATCCCCATGTACTTGCGCCCGTACAGGCTCTTCTCGACCCAGGCGCCGTACGCTTCGACGGTCGCGCCTTCCGGGTCCGCGGCCAGGCGCACGTTCAGCTGATGCTTGGCCTTGAACTTGTCGTGCTTGGCGGCGGTGTCCTTGGACAGGCCGATGACGATCGCCCCGGCGGCGGCGAAGGCGTCGGCGGCTTGCGTAAAGTCGATCGCTTCTTTTGTGCAGCCCGGAGTGTCGTCCTTAGGATAAAGGTAGAGGACGACGGTGCGGCCGCGGAGCTCGGACAGCTTCAGCCGACCGCCGCCGTCGGCGGGGAGGTCGAAATCGGGGGCTGCGGAGCCGGGGTGGAGCTCGCTCATCGTGCTCTCCTGAACGGGGTTGTCGCGCGCGGCGGAACATACCGTCGCGCTGACGCACGTCCACACGTCGGACGCGCGCGGATGGCGCTCGCCTCATGAAATTCGCCCGGCCGAACTTCAAGGCGCTGGCGCGCCGCCTGTGCGGGCGCAATCCGCTGACCGCCCTGGCCGCCGCCGGGGTGGCCGGCCTGGCTGTGGCGGCCGTCTGCGTGCGGCTGTCGTTCGGGCCGATGCCGGCCGATTGGCTGGCGCCGCTGCTGGAGCGCGGCCTCGCCCGCCAGGTCGAGGGCGGCCGGGCCGACATCGGCAAGGTCGGGCTGGTCTGGTTCGACGACGCCGGGGCGCTGGGCCTGCAACTGGAGAACGTGCGGCTGACGGACGGAAAGCGGCGGCCGGTGCTGCTGGCCCGCCGGGTCCAGGCCGCGGTCGCGCTCGATTCTCTGTTCGCCTTCACCACCGCGCCGGGCCGGATCGCCGCTCAGGACTTCTTCGCCGCCGTGTCGGTGTCGCCGAGGGGCAATTACGAGCTGGGCTACGACGCCGACGGCGCGCCCGGCGTCGTCACCGGGCTGGACCGGCTGTTCGCCGACATGACCGGCCGCGCCCGTATGGGCCGACCGATGAGCTTCCTGCGCCAGCTCGACCTGGAGAACGGCCGCCTGGCCCTGCGCCAGGTCGGCGGCGGCGTGAACTGGGTGGCCGAGGTCCGCGAGGTCGAGTTCCAGAAGACCGACGGGCGCCTCACAGCCCGCGCCGACCTCGAAATCCGCGATCGCGTCCAGGGTACGGCCGGGCTGCAGGCCCAGGCGCAGGGCTCGGTCGGCCTCAAGGACGCCTTCGTCCGCGCCGAGCTGCGCGACCTGACGCCGGCGCGGGTGTTCCCGTCGGTCGGGCCGACCCGCTCGCTCTCGGCGCTGGACGCCGTGGTCCGCGGCCGCGGCTCTCTGGCCTACGGGGCGGAGACCGGCGTGCGCGCGGCCGACGCGGCCTTCTCCGCCGGCAAGGGCGCGCTGCGGTTCGGCACGACCCGTCAGGGCTTCGAATCCGCCCAGGTGGTGGCTGGCTACGACCCCCGGACGCGCGACGTCGAGATCCAGACTCTGCAGCTGGCGGCCGAGCGCACGCGGCTGGACCTGGCCGGGCGGCTGCGGCTGGTCCCCGAAGACCGAGCCAAACACGCGCCCGCGCGCCTGGAGTTCGACGTGCACGGGCCGCGGGTACAGGGCGCGCTGGCGGCCGACGCGCCGCCGCAGGAGCTGACCGACGTCGCCGCCCAGGGCCGCTACACGCCTGAACTGCGCCGCATCGAGATCGCCCACGGGCGCGCCCGCGTGGCCGGCGCGCCGCTGACGGCCAAGGGCGTGCTGTTCCAGAACAAGCGCGGCGCCTGGGGCGCGGACCTGACGGCGCGGCTGGAGGGCGCGGTCGGCCGTGACCAGGTCTTCGCCTTCTGGCCCACACACCTGGGCGGCGGCGCGCGTACCTGGCTGGCCAAGGCGGTGCTGGACGGCCGCTACTCGAACGCGGTCCTGACCCTGAAGGCCCCCGCGGGCGCCTTCGACCGCAAGGTCCTGCGCGACCAGGAGCTGAAGCTCACCTTCGACTTCCAGAACGCCGCCCTGCGCTTCATGGACGGCCTGCCCGCCGTGTCGGCCGGGCAGGGCTCGGCGGTGCTGCAGGGCAACCGCTTCGACCTGGCCATGACCGGCGGGCGGCTCGACACCATCGCGCTCAGCGAAGGGACGGTGGAGATCCCCCGCCTGAAGGGCGACGGGGCGCGGGTGGACATCCGCGCGCGCGGCAAGGGCGACGCCCAGGCCATGCTGCGCGTCGTCGACGGCACGGAGAGCCGGCTGCTCACCAGCCATGGCTTCGCGCCCGAACGGCTGACGGGGGCGGCCGACGTGCTGTTCGAACTGGGCCGGCCGCTGGGACGGAAGGTCGAGTTCAAGGATTACGACATCCGCTACGCCGGGGTCGTGCGCGGCGCGTCGGTGTCCAGGGCGGCGCTGGGCTGGGACCTGCAGGACGGCGAGATGGCCGTCGACGGCGACACCAGGGGCGTCGACGTGAAGGGCACCGGCGAGGTCGGCCCCTATCGCGGCCGCATCGAGTTCGCCTCTGTGTTCTCCAGGGACGGGGCCGAGACGGTGGACCTGGACGGCGCGGTGCGCGCGGCGACCTTCGGCGGCCGGACCGACCGTACCGTCGCCCTGACCGGCCGCTTCCGCACCCGCGGCGGCCACGGGGAGGGCAGCTTCCGCTCCGCCGCCGGCGACGGCCGGGTGGAATGGAGCAAGCAGGCCGGCGGCGAGCGTTTCACCCTGCAGGGCCAGGCCGACGCGCCCGGCCTGCGCGACGCCGGCGCGCCCTTCGTCGACGGCCTGCCGGACCATTTCCCGGTGGAGGTGACCCTGGGCTCAACCGGGGCGACCTGGACCGGCGTGGTGGAGGCCGACGCCCTGTCCGGCGACCTCGCCTACACCCCGGGGACCCGCCCGCATCTGCTCTACCGCGCCCAGGTGACGCCGCTGGAGGCGCGCCGGCTGGGGTTCGGCCGCCTGCCGCTGTTCGAGGAGACCCGCCCCGTCGTGGTCGACGCCGCATGGTCGGGCGGCGACGGCGCGGCGGAGGTGACCGCCGGCGGGCTGGAGCTGGCCATGAGCTGGACCCGCGCCGCCGACGGCGCGGTCGAGCGGCGCCTGCGCTCGGCCCTGTCGCCGGCCGATCTGGACGCGCTGGGCCTGCCCAACATGCTCAGGCCCGGAACTACGCTTCCGGTGTCGCTGGCCTGGCGGACGACCCCGGAGGGGATGGCCGGAACGGCCGACTTCGCCGGCACGCCGGCCCGCTTCCAGGCCGGGCCGCTGCGCGCGGGCGCGCGCCAGTTCGTGGTCTGGACCACCCTCGACCCGCAGGCCCTGCGCCGCTGGGGCGCGCCGGACCTGGTCGACTTCGACGGCGAGGCGCCGGTCTCGGTCCGCTGGACCCAGGTCGAGGACCAGCCGCTGACCGGCCGTCTCGACCTGGATCTGACCGCCGCCTACGTCGGCGTGCCGCGCAGCGAGTGGCGCAAGCCCGCGGGCCAGCCGGCCCGGCTGGCCGTCAGCTTCCTGCGCGAGAGCGACGGGGACCTGCGCCTGTCGCGGGTGACCGGCGAGGGCGAGGACTTCGAGCTGTCCGGCTCGGCCGCCATGACCGCCGACGGCCGACTGGTGTCGCTGGACCTGACCAAGGCCAAGCTGGACGGCCTGATCGACGGCGCCCTGCGGCTGTGGCGCGAGCCGACCGGCTCGGTCCTAAACGTGCGGGTCGACGGCCGCTGGCTGGATGCGCGCCGGCTGTTCGACCGCCTGTCGGCGCCGGCCTCGGGCGGGGCGGGCGAGGGGCGTTCGGCGTCGGTGAAGTTCGACGCGGCGGTGGCGGGCCTGCGCCTGACCGACGACGCGGTTCTGCGCGACGTGCGCGCCAGCGGCCAGTGGGGCGAGGCGGCGGTCCGCCGGATGGAGCTGGCCGCCCGGACCGGCGGCGGCGCGCGCCTGAGCGGGCGGCTGTTCCCGCTGGCCGGGGTGACGGGCCTGAGCTTCGAGACCGACGACGCCGGCGATCTGGCCAAGACCCTGTTCGACGTGGAGAGCCTGCGCGGCGGCTCCGCCAGCGTGACCGGCCGGCTGGTGGCCGGCGGGGCCGACCTGGACGTCGACATCAACGACGTGCGCCTGATCCGCGCCCCGACCGTCGCCCAGATCCTGACCGTCGGCTCGCTGCAGGGCATCGCCGACACCCTGAACGGGGAAGGGGTGATGTTCACCCGTGTGGTCGCCCCGGTGCAGGTCCGCGGCTCGAAGATCACCATCGGCGACGCGCGCGCCACCGGCCCGGCGCTCGGCCTGACCACCAAGGGCGTGGCCGACCTGAAGGCCGACACCCTGGACTTTGAAGGCACGATCGCGCCGGCCTATTCGATCAACTCGGCGGTCGGCGCCGTGCCGGTGCTGGGCCAGCTGCTGGTTTCGCGCCAGGGCGAGGGCGTGGTGGGACTGGGCTATGCGGCGCGCGGCTCGTTCGGCAAGCCGCAGGTGACGGTCAACCCGCTGTCGCTGGTGACGCCGGGCATCCTGCGCCGCCTGTTCGAGACCCCGGCCCCCGCGAACCGCCCGAAACGGACGGCGACCCGCGGGAGCCGGTGATCCTCAGTCTCAGACCGGCTTGACCAGCACGATCTTCTTCTTGCCGGCGGCCAGCTTCAGCACGCCGTCGGCGTTGAGGTCGGCGAGCGTGACCAGCTGGTTGCCGTCGGCGATCTGCACGTCGTTCAGACGCAGGCCCCCGCCCTGGGCCAGTCGGCGGGCCTCGCTGCGCGAGCCGGCCAGGCCCGCGTGCTCGGCGGCGAGCGCGGCGACCGGCAGGCCCGCCTCCAGCTCGGCGCGGGCGATCTCCACCGTCGGCAGGTCGGCCGACAGCTTGCCCTGCTCGAAGGCGGCCTGGGCCGCGGCGCGGGCGGTCTCGGCCGCCTCGCGGCCGTGCAGCAGGGCGGTGGCCTCGTCGGCCAGCACCTTCTTGGCCTCGTTGATCTCCGCGCCCTGCAGGGCTTCCAGCCGCGCGATCTCGTCCATGGGCAGGGTGGTGAACAGCTTCAGGAAGCGGCCCACGTCCTTGTCCTCGGCGTTGCGCCAGAACTGCCAGTAGTCGTAGGCGCTGAGCATGTCGGCGTTCAGCCACACGGCGCCGGACGCGGTCTTGCCCATCTTGGCGCCTGAGGCGGTCGTCAGCAGCGGCGTGGTCAGGCCCCAGGCCTCCGCGCCCGCCAGGCGGCGCACCAGGTCGGCGCCGGAGACGATATTGCCCCACTGGTCCGAGCCGCCCATCTGCAGCACGCAGCCGTGGCGCTTGTAGAGCTCCAGGAAGTCCACCGACTGCATCAGCATGTAGTTGAACTCGAGGAAGGTCAGCGGCTGCTCGCGCTCCAGCCGCAGCTTGACGCTGTCGAAGGTCAGCATGCGGTTGACGGTGAAGTGCGGACCGAAATCGCGCAGGAACTGGATATAGCCGAAGCCGTCCAGCCATGACGCGTTGTCCAGCATCATCGCGTCGGTCGGGCCCTCGCCGAAGCTCAGGAACTTCGTGAAGACCTGGCGGATGCCGGCGATGTTGGCGGCGATGCCGGCGTCGTCCAGCATGGAGCGCTGGGTGTCCTTGCCCGACGGGTCGCCCACCTTGGTGGTGCCGCCGCCCATCAGCACGATCGGCCGGTGGCCGGTCTTCTGCAGCCAGTGCAGCATCATGATCTGCACCAGCGAGCCGGCGTGCAGGCTGGGCGCGGTGGCGTCGAAGCCGATGTAGGCGGTGATCGGGCCCGCCGCGGCCTTGGCGTCCAGCGCCGCCAGGTCGGTGACCTGGTGGACGAAGCCGCGCTCGTGCAGCACCCGCAGGAAATCGGAGCGGTACTGGACGTCGGACATGGCGCGGCTCTCCTGGAAATCGGCGGGCGCGTTTAGCACGGCCGCAGGGCGCGGCCCAAGATCGGAAGCGGGGAGGGAGGTCATTCGGCGGGCTCCTGGGAGGCTTTTCGGGCCGGAGACCGCCTGTTCGATGCACGTCGCCGACCGGGTGGCGGCGCGTGATCGGTGTGATCGAACAGCCCGCTCGCTATGACAGCGAGCGGTAATACGACGACGGATTGGCGGCGCGTTCGAACATGGCTTCAGGGTGGGGTGCGCGGGCGCGGGCGTCAAGGCAGCCCGAAATCCTCGTCCTTCGACAGGCTCAGGATGAGGATTTCTACTGCGGCCTCAGTAGCCCTCATCCTGAGCTTGTCGAAGGACGAGCGCGGCCCACGCGGAATCCCGGTAGAAAGTGCGGATGCGCCTGGCCCTGAGTCCGCACCCCGACACCCCGCCCGCGAGCGGCCTCGCCATCGAGGTCGAGGTCGAGCGCCGCGCGTCCACTCTCGAGCTCCGCTACCTCGTGACTGGTGCGATCGACGACATCCGCCTGCCGGCGCCGGCCGCGGAGGGTCGCGCCGACGAGCTGTGGAAGCACACCTGCTTCGAGGCCTTCATCGGCCGGGCGGACGGCGGCTACTACGAATTCAACTTCGCGCCCTCGACTCGCTGGGCCGCCTACGGCTTCAGCGGCTATCGCGAGGGCATGGCCGACGCCGACGTCGACGCGCCCGTTATTCAGGCGCACGCCGACGAGGGGCGGTATGAAGTTCGCGTGAGCCTGCAGCTTGACCGTTTACCCGGCCTGCCGGCCGATCAAGTATGGACGCTCGCCCTGACGGCGGTGATCGAGGACACAGACGGCGCCAAGTCGTACTGGGCCCTGCGGCACGCCCCCGGGCGGCCCGATTTCCACCACCGAGACGGCTTCGCCTGCGAGCTCACTGCCTAGGACCGACCATGAAATTCGGCATCGATCGACTGATTTCCGATCCGGCCCTGCGCGCGCCGCTGGCCGGCAAGCGGGTGGCCCTGCTGGCCCATCCGGCCTCGGTGACGGCCGATCTGACCCACTCGCTGGACGCACTGGGCGCGCTGAGCGACGTGAAGCTGACCGCCGCCTTCGGGCCGCAGCACGGCCTGCGCGGCGACAAGCAGGACAACATGATGGAGAGCCCGGACTTCAACGATCCGGCGCTCGGCGTTCCGGTGTTCAGCCTCTACGGCGAGGTGCGCCGCCCGACCGACGCGTCGATGGCTGCGTTCGACGTGATCCTGATCGACCTGCAGGACCTGGGCTGCCGCATCTACACCTTCATCACGACGCTGCTGTACGTGCTGGAGGCCGCCGCCAAGCACGGTAAGGCGGTGTGGGTGCTCGACCGCCCCAACCCGGCCGGCCGACCGGTCGAGGGCCTGACGCTGCGTCCCGGCTGGGAGAGCTTCGTCGGGGCCGGGCCGATGCCCATGCGCCACGGCATGACGCTCGGCGAACTGGGCCTGTGGTTCATCGAGACCTTCAAGCTCGACGTCGAGTACCGGGTGATCGAGATGGAGGGCTGGAAGCCGGACGAAGGCCCGGGCTACGGCTGGCCGCTCTACGAGCGCGCCTGGATCAACCCCAGCCCCAACGCGCCGAACCTGTGGATGGCTCGGGCCTACGCGGGCACGGTGATGCTGGAGGGCACGACCCTGTCCGAAGGCCGCGGCACCACCCGCCCGCTGGAGCTGTTCGGCGCGCCTGACATCGACGCCCGCGCGGTCATGGCCGAGATGCAGGCCTTCGCCCCGCAGTGGCTGCAGGGCTGCCGCCTGCGCGACTGCTGGTTCGAGCCGACCTTCCACAAGCACGTGCACCAGCTGTGCGCCGGCGTGCAGATCCACACCGAAGACCCCAGCTACGACCACGAGGCGTTCAAGCCCTGGCGGTTGCAGACCCTGGCCTTCAAGGCGATCCGCCGGCTGTACCCCGACTATGAGCTGTGGCGCGATTTCCCGTATGAGTACGAGTTCGGCAAGCTGGCCATCGACGTCATCAACGGCGGCCCAGCCCTGCGGGAATGGGTGGACGACGCCGGTTCGACGCCGGGCGACCTCGACGCCCTGACCGTGCCAGACGAAGAGGCGTGGGTCGAAGAGCGCAAGCCGCACCTGCTGTACTAGGGCGCTTTCGGTTTTCAGGGTTCGTCACCCTCGGGCTTGTCCCGAGGGCCCAGCATTCCGTTCGCACGATCCGTTGGAGTCGAGGTGGCGCGGTCAGCGGCTGCGAACTGCCTGGCGTGGCGTAGCTGAGCCCTGGGCCCTCGGGACAAGCCCGAGGGTGACGAATAAGGGCAGGCGTCCCGCCACGCTCGCCCGCCCCGCTTGCCGTCTCCCGACCGGCCCCCATCTGCCTGAAACGGGTCCGGGCCCCTCTGGCGGCCGCACGTGTCGCCGTGATGTCGGACCCCTCCTGACGGCGGGACGTCCGATGACCGACGCGCCGCTGTGGCTCTGGGTCGGATTCAACGCCTTCATTCTGATCCTGCTGGCCTTCGACCTGGGCGTCTTCCACCGCAAGGCCAAGGTCGTCGGCATGGCCGAGGCGCTGTGGCTGAGCGCCGCCTATGGCCCTGCTGTTCAATCTGGGCGTCCTGTGGCTGTTCGGGCCGGACAAGGCGCTGGAGTTCCTGCCCGGCTATCTGATCGAGCGGGCGCTCAGCCTCGACAACGTCTTCGTCATCGCGCTGGTGTTCTCGACCCTCGGCGCGGCGATGCTCGCGTCGGTCCTGAAAACGCGAAAGGCCCGCCGGAGCGGGCCTTCCCTGGACGTTTCCTCGGACGAGGATCAGGCCGGCTCGGCCTCGAGCCGCTTGTCGAGATAGTTCCCGACCCGGGTCTCCACCTCGTGCAGCTTGTCGACCCAGAAGTGGTTGGCGCCCGGCACCACCTCGTAGTCGATGGTGATGCCCTTCTGGGTGCGCAGCTTGGCGACCACGCGCTCGACCTCGTTCGGCGGCACGATGGTGTCGTTCTCGCCGTGCAGGAACAGGCCCGAGGCCGGGCAGGGGGCGAGGAAGCTGAAGTCGTACATGTTGGTCGGCGGCGACACCGAGATGAAGCCGTCGGTCTCGGGGCGGCGCATCAGCAGCTGCATGCCGATGTAGGCCCCGAACTGGTAGCCGGCGACCCAGGTCTGGGTGGCGGCCGGGTTGTTGGCCTGCAGCCAGTCCAGCGCCGAGGCCGCGTCGGCCAGCTCGCCCATGCCCGAATCGAATTCGCCCTGGCTGCGGCCCACGCCGCGGAAGTTGAAGCGCAGGACCGCGAAGCCGCGCTTCATGAACAGGTGGTAGAGCTGCACCGCGACGGGATTGTTCATGTGCCCGCCGGCCTTCGGATGCGGGTGCAGGATCAGCGCGATCGGCGCGTTTTCCTTCTTGCCCGGCGAATACCGACCTTCGATGCGGCCGGCCGCGCCGGTCAAAATCACCTCAGGCATCCGTCACCCCTACCTAAATCCCAGCCCGACCGCGGCGGGAAATACTTGACCGCCCTAGTCGGTTTTCCTATCTCCCGACCGCGAAGGCGGCCGCCCCCGGCCCGCGAGGGGGCGGTTTTTAGCACAGGCCGCCGAAAACGCGCGCATATTCTGAAGGACCGGCCCATGCGGCTCTCCACAAAAGGGCGGTACGCGGTCATGGCGATGGCGGACCTGGCCCGGAACGGCCGTGATCGGCCGGTCAGCCTGGCCGAGATCGCCGAGCGCCAGGAAATCTCGCTGTCCTATCTGGAGCAGCTGTTCGCGCGCCTGCGCCGCGGCGGCCTGGTGAAGAGCGTGCGTGGCCCCGGCGGCGGCTATCGCCTGGCCAAGGGCGCCGATCAGACCTGGGTCGCCGAGATCGTGCTGGCCGTGGACGAGCCGATCCGCGCCACCCGCTGCAGCCACCAGAGCAAGGGCTGCATGATCGGCGGCGAGCGCTGCCTGACCCACAATCTGTGGGAGGGCCTGGGCCGCGAAATCCACCGCTATCTGTCGTCCGTGTCCCTGGAGGACGTGGTCGAGAACCGCGTGAACCGCGGCCAGCCGGCGGAGGTCGTCGCCGCCTGATGAACACGCCCGTCTACCTCGACTATAACGCCACCGCGCCGATCCGCCCCGAGGCGGCGGAAGCCGTGGCGCGCGCGCTGGCCATCGGCGGCAATCCGTCGTCGGTGCACGCCGCCGGCCGCGCCGCGCGCGCGGCGGTCGAGGACGCGCGGGCCCGGGTCGCGGCGCTGGTCGCCGGCGATCCGGCCAACCTGGTGTTCCTGAGTGGCGGCACGGAAGCCAACGCGCTGGCCATCGACAGCGCCGCCCAGCTGGCCGACGTCTCGTCCCTGATCGTCGGCGCCACCGAGCACGACGCGGTCATCGAGAGCGCGCGGGCCGCCGGCAAGCCGGTGGAGGTCCTGCCGGTCGACACCGACGGCGTGGCCGACCTGGACCGGCTGGAAGCGCTGCTGAAGGTCGCGACGGGGCGCCCCTTTGTCGCCCTGATGCTGGCCAACAACGAGACCGGCGTGATTCAGCCGGTCGCCGAGGCGGCGCGCCTGGTGCGTGAGGCCGGCGGCTGGCTGCACGTCGACGCCGTCCAGGCGGCCGGCAAGATCGAGGTCGATTTCGAAGCGCTGGGCGCCGACACCCTGGCCCTGTCCGCGCACAAGCTGGGCGGGCCGCACGGGGTCGGCGCGCTGCTGTACGGCGAGCGGGCGGTGCTGTCGCGCCGGCTGCACGGCGGCGGGCAGGAGCGCGGCCGCCGGGCCGGCACCGAGAACGTCGCCGGCATCGTCGGCTTCGGCGCGGCCGCCGACGCGGCCGTGCGCGATCTGCCGACGGTTGGTGCGCAAGCCGCCTGGCGCGACGCCGTGGCCGCACGGCTGAAGGCGGCCGGGGCCGTGGTGGCGGGCGGGGGCGCGTCCCGAGTGGCGGGCACGCTGTGCGTGGCCGTCCCCGACTGGACGTCGGAGCTGCAGGTGATCGCGCTGGACCTGGCCGGGGTGATGGTCAGCGCCGGGGCGGCCTGTTCGTCCGGCAAGGTGAAGCCGAGCCGGGTGCTGAACGCCATGGGGCTGGAAGCTCTCGCGGCGGGCGGCCTGCGGGCCTCCGGCGGCTGGGCCTCGACCGAGGCCGACTGGAATGCATTCGCCGACGCGTGGCTCGCCGCCCGCGAGCGGCAGGTCGCGCGCAAGCGCAGCGCGGCGTGAGGTGAGTTGATGAGCGTCTCCCAGGAAACCATCGAAACCGTCGCCGGGCTCGAGAAGTACAAGCACGGCTTCGTCACCGACATCGAGCAGGAGTTCGCGCCGAAGGGCCTGAACGCCGACATCGTCCGCTTCATCTCCGAGAAGAAGGGCGAGCCCGAGTGGATGCTGGAATGGCGCCTGGCCGCCTTCGAGCGCTGGCAGGCGATGGAGGAGCCGACCTGGGCCAAGGTCGAGTACACGCCGGTCGACTACCAGGACCTGCACTACTACGCCGCGCCCCGCACGAAGGCGAAGCCGAAGAGCCTGGACGAGATCGATCCGGAGATCCTGGCGACCTACGAAAAGCTCGGCATCCCGCTGAAGGAACAGATGGTCCTGGCCGGGGTGGAGGGCGCGCCGAAATACGCGGTCGACGCCGTGTTCGACAGCGTCTCGGTCGTGACCACCTTCCGCGAGGAGCTGGCCAAGTCGGGCGTGATCTTCATGTCCATGTCCGAGGCGCTGCGCGAGCACGGTGATCTGGTGCGCCAGTACCTGGGTTCGGTCGTGCCGGTCTCGGACAACTACTTCGCGGCGCTGAATTCCGCCGTGTTTTCCGACGGTTCGTTCGTCTACATCCCGCCGGGCGTGCGCTGCCCGATGGAGCTGTCGACCTATTTCCGTATCAATGCGGAGAACACCGGCCAGTTCGAGCGCACCCTGATCATCGCCGACAAGGGCAGCTACGTCAGCTACCTTGAGGGCTGCACCGCCCCCATGCGCGACGAGAACCAGCTGCACGCCGCCGTGGTCGAGCTGGTCGCCCTGGAGGACGCCGAGATCAAGTACTCCACCGTCCAGAACTGGTGGCCGGGCGATCCGGTGACCGGCAAGGGCGGCATCTACAACTTCGTCACCAAGCGTGCCGACTGCCGCGGCGACCGCTCCAAGGTGTCGTGGACGCAGGTCGAGACCGGCTCGGCCGTCACCTGGAAGTACCCGTCCTGCATCCTCAAGGGCGAGGGCTCGGTCGGCGAGTTCTATTCGATCGCCATCACCAACGGTCGCCAGCAGGCCGACACCGGCACCAAGATGATCCACCTGGGCGCCAACACCCGCTCGCGGATCATCGCCAAGGGCGTGTCGGCCGGTAAGTCGGTCTCGACCTACCGCGGCCTGGTCTCGGCCCACCCCAAGGCCAAGGGCGCGCGCAACTTCACCCAGTGCGACAGCCTGCTGATCGGCAAGGACTGCGCCGCGCACACGGTGCCCTACGTCGAGGCCCGCAACGGCTCGGCCCAGTTCGAGCACGAGGCGACCACCACGCGCCTGTCGGAAGATCAGCTGTTCTACGCCATGCAGCGCGGCCTCTCCCAGGAGGAGGCGGTGCAGCTGCTGGTCAACGGCTTCGTGCGCGAGGTGCTGCAGGAGCTGCCGATGGAGTTCGCCGTCGAGGCCCAGAAGCTGGTCGCGATCTCGCTGGAAGGGAGCGTGGGCTGATGGGCCTGAAGGACGCCTACAAGGCCGAGCTGGATCGCAAGCGGGCCGCCGAAGACTCCGCGCGTGCGCCCTACGAGCAGGCCCGCGAGCGGCTGCGCGCCTTCTATCGCGAGATCCGCGACGACCGTGAGCTGATGGATCAGATCCAGGCCGAGGTCGAACTGTTCGACGACGAGCTGAAGATCGATCCGGGCCCGATCATGATCACGGTCCAGGTCACGCCGGAAGGCAACTTCACCATGAACTACGAGGTGAAGCGGGCCGACGACTACCGCATCACCGAGGTGCCGGTCCGCTCGATCGAGGACATCGAGCAGGCGCTGGCGAAGCTCCTGGTGGACGGGAGCCTGGGGTGAGGGACGTGGCCACAGAGGCGCGCTTCGGTCTCTCCCTCGAGGAATTCGAGTACGCGAGGGAGCTTGCATTCCACGCGGGCGCCGGCGCTTGGGCGACCAACAGGTCCATCGTGGAGCGCAGCAAGGCGCTTCTCGACGGCCGAGTGACCGACCAGAACGAGCTCAAAGAGTTGCTGACGGAGCTGCTCCGCTTGGCTGCTTACGACCCCGACCACGAGTGGGAAGCGCCGATCCTGACGGGACAGCCGACCCAATTCGCCGTCGCGGCATTTCAGAAGATTTCGGACCGCCATGCTTAAGATCGACAACCTGCAAGTCTCCGTCGCCGACAAGCCGATCCTGAAGGGGCTGTCCCTGGACGTGCCCGCGGGCGAGGTGCACGCGGTCATGGGGCCGAACGGCGCCGGCAAGTCGACGCTCGGCTACACCCTGGCCGGGCGCAACGGCTACGAGGTCACCGCGGGCTCGGCTTTCCTGAACGGCGAGGACCTGCTGGCGCTGGAGCCGAACGAGCGGGCCGCCAAGGGCCTGTTCCTGTCCTTCCAGTACCCGCTGGAGATCCCCGGCGTGCCGGCCCTGACCTTCGTGCGCACGGCGCTGAACGCCCAGCGCAAGGCGCGCGGGGAAGGGGAGGTCTCGGCTCCGGAATTCCTCAAGCTGGTCAAGCAGAAGGCCAAGGACCTCCGCATCGACTTCGACATGCTGAAGCGACCCCTCAACGTCGGCTTCTCCGGCGGCGAGAAGAAGCGGATGGAGGTTCTGCAGATGGCGCTTCTGGAGCCCAAGCTGCTGATCCTCGACGAGACCGATAGCGGCCTCGACATCGACGCCCTGCGCATCGTCTCGGAAGGCGTGAACGCGCTGCGTGCGCCCGACCGCTCCATGCTCGTCATCACCCACTACCAGCGCCTGCTGGACTACATCCGCCCCGACAAGGTGCACGTGCTGGCCGCCGGCCGTATCGTCGCCTCGGGCGGGCCGGAGCTGGCGCTCGAGCTGGAGCGCACCGGCTACGACCGCTACGCCGCGGAGGCCGCGTGAACGCCCCCGTACGCCTCGACCTCCGGGACGCCTCCACCTTCCCGACCCGCCGGGTGGAGGACTGGAAGTGGAGCGACCTGAAGCGCTTCCTGCGTGACGCGCCGGCCGTGTCGGCGGCGCTCGCCGTCGCGCCGGGCGGACCGTTCGCGGCCCTGGGCGGCAGGGAGATCGCGTTCGGCAACGGCGTGACAGCCGACGGCGCGGCCGAGGCCCGCTTCGAGGGCGCCGGGACGCTTCGCCTGCGCTTCGTGTCGGAGGCTCAAGCCACCGGCCACCAGGCGCGTGCGACCGTGGTCGTGCCGGCCCGGGCTGAGCTGCTGGTGCTGGAGAGTTATGAAGGCGCCGGCAGCGCCTACGCGTCGAACGTCACGCTCGGCTTCGAGCTGGGGGAGGGCGCGCGCCTGACCCGGATCGTACTGCTGGAAGAGCCCGACGACGCCATCTCGGTGTCCGCCGCGGAGGTGAAGGTCGCTCCGCACGCGCACTACACCCAGACCGTGCTGGCTTCCGGCGCAAAGCTGCAGCGCCACGAGACCCGGGTGAACCACCCGGGCCACGGCGCCTCCGTGCGCCTGGACGGCCTCTACGTGCTGTCAGGTTCGCGCCACGCCGACCTGACCACCGTGGTCGACCACCAGGGCGTGGAGGGCGTGACCTCGCAACTGACCAAGGGCGTGGTCGCCGACAGCGCGCGCGGCGTGTTCCAGGGCCGCATCGTGGTCGACCGCGGGGCCGACAAGACCGATGCGCGCATGGGCCACCATGCGCTGATCCTGTCGGACAAGGCCGAGGTCGACGCCAAGCCGGAGCTGGAGATCTACGCCGACGACGTCTCCTGCGCCCACGGCAACACGGTTGGCGCGCTGGACGAAAACGCCCTGTTCTACGCCTGCGCCCGCGGTATCCCCGAGCACGAGGCCCGCGTGATGCTGACCCAGGCCTTCCTGGGCGAGGTCACCGACCGCATCGAGCACGACGGCGCGCGCGAAGCCGCCCAGGCCTGGCTGGTCGACCGGCTGGAGGCCCTGCTGTGACCGCCCTCGCCCCGAACCTGACCGCCGCCTTCGACCCGTATGCGGCCAAGGCCCAGTTCCCGATCCTGTCGCGCCAGATCAACGGCAAGCCGCTGGTCTATCTGGACAGCGCCGCCTCGGCCCAGAAGCCGCGCGCGGTGATCGAGGCGCTGACACGGGCGATGGAGACCTCCTACGCCAACGTCCACCGCGGCCTGCACACGCTGGCCAACGAAACCACGCAAGCCTACGAGGAGGCCCGCGAAACCGTCGCGCGCTTCCTGAACGCCAAGGCCTCCTCGGAGATCGTCTTCACCAAGGGCGGCACGGAAGCCGTGAACCTTGTGGCGGCGTCGCTGGGCCAGTCCATCAAGCCGGGCGACGAGATCGTCGTCACCGAGATGGAGCACCACTCCAACATCGTGCCCTGGCACCTGCTGCGCGAGCGGCGCGGCGCGGTGCTGCGCTTCGCGCCGGTGACCGACGACGGCTTGCTGGACCTGGAGGCGCTGCGGGGCCTGATCGGCGAACGTACGAAGATCGTCGCCGTCACCCACATGTCCAACGTGCTGGGCACCATCAACCCGATCAAGGCCGTGGTCGAAGCCGCCCACGCCGCCGGGGCCAAGGTGCTGATCGACGGCTGCCAGGGCGCGGTGCACGCCGCCCCCGACGTGCAGGACATCGACTGCGACTTCTACGTCTGCACCGGCCACAAGCTGTACGGCCCGACCGGCATCGGCGTGCTGTACGGCAAGGCCGAGGTGCTGGCCGACATGCCGCCCTACCAGGGCGGCGGCGAGATGATCGCCCAGGTCACGCCCGACCTGTGCACCTGGGCCGAGCCGCCGGCCCGCTTCGAGGCCGGCACGCCGCCGATCCTGGAGGCGATCGCGCTGGGCGCGGCGTTGAACTGGCTGTCGCAGTTCGACCGCGACGCCGTGCACGCGCACGAGAAGGCGCTCTACCAGCGCGCCCTGGAGCGGCTGGAAGGGCACAATTGGCTGCGGGTGATCGGCCAGGCGCCGGGCAAGGGGGCGATCCTGACCTTCACGGTCGCGGACGCCCACGCCCACGACATCGCCCAGATCCTCGACAAGTACGGGGTGGCGGTACGGGCGGGCATGCACTGCGCCGAGCCGCTGATGCGGCGTTTCGGCCTGACCTCGACCGCCCGGGCCTCTTTCGCCCTATATAACACGGTGGAGGACGCCGACGCCTTCGCCGACGCGCTGATCAAGGCGCGCAGCTTTTTCGCGTGACGAGTATGGACGACGGAACGATCAAGGCCGCCGAGATGGAACTGGCCCCTGAAACCGAAGCCGCTTCGGCCCTGTCTCCGGAGGAGCTGGAGACGCTCACCGAGCGGCTGATCGAGCAGTTCAAGTCGGTGTTCGACCCGGAGATCCCGGTCGACATCTACGAGCTCGGCCTGATCTACAAGGTCGACGTGTCCGACGACCGCGACGTGGTGGTCGACATGACCCTGACCGCGCCGGCCTGTCCCGTGGCCGGCGAAATGCCGGGCTGGGTGCACGACGCGGTGATGAAGATCGACGGGCTGCGCTCCTGCACCGTCAACCTGGTGTTCGATCCGCCGTGGGAGTCCTCGCGCATGAGCGACGAGGCCAAGCTTCAGTTGAACATGTTCTGATGGAAACTCAGGTCCAGCCCCGTCCGCGCCGCCCGAGGCCCAAGGTCGTCACCCTGACCGAGGCCGCGGCCGAGCGCGTCAAGGCGATCATGGCCCGCGCCGACAAGCCCTACGTGGGCCTGCGCGTCGGCGTGAAGAACGGCGGCTGCGCCGGCCAGGAGTACATCCTCGAATACGCCGAGACGGCCGCGCCGCTGGACGAGGTGGTCGAGGACAAGGGCGTCACCGTCCTGATCGACCCCAAGGCCGTGCTGTTCCTGATCGGTACTGTGATCGACTACGAGACCACCCAGCTGGCCTCCAAGTTCGTGTTCAAGAACCCGAACGAGACCGACGCCTGCGGCTGCGGCGAGAGCGTGACCATCAAGCCCGCGGAGGAATAAGCCGCTTCCTTCTCCCCTTGCGGGAGAAGGTGGCGCGCGGAGCGCGTCGGATGAGGGGTGTCTGCGCGACCTTTCTCATTGAACTCCGATCGCGCCCCATCCGGTGTGCGTAGCGCCGGCACCCCTCATCCGTCCGGCTCCGCCGGACACCTTCTCCCGCAAGGGGAGAAGGGAAGGGGTTAGTTGCCCGGCAAATCCGCGATCCGGCTCCAGATCCCCTCGTACTCCACCGGCAGGCCGTCCTCGTCCACCTCGAGCTCGGCCGTGAAGTCGGTGGCGAGCCCGCTGTAGCGCCAACGCCGCTCGCCCAGGCGCTCGTAGCGCTGCGGCGTGGCCACGATCTCCAGCGACGGAAACTGCACCCAGGCGGCCTGGATGTCGGCGCTGGCCCCGACCTTCAGGCCCAGGCGCCGGATCGGCAGGACGTTGGTCGCCGGCGTGATCGCCAGGTCGATGTCCATGCAGCTCGACAGATCCACCCGGTCGTGCGCGCCCACCCACCATTCGTCGTCGACCTTGGCCATCTGCATGCGGCGGGTGACGCCGTCGTAGTTCTGGGTCACCTCCACCTCGCGCGAACGCCAGCCGTTGCAGGCGCGCAGGCGGTAGTCGACGGTCAGCGGCTTGCCCTGTTCAGCCACGATCACCCGCCCGACCAGGTCGAAGCCGCCGGGCGCGTCGTACAATCGGAAGTGCTCGAAGCCGGCGTCGTCCTGGCGTCGCCAGATCAGGCTTCGCTTGGGCGAAGCCGTCTCGTCGGAGGGGCTCATGCGAGTGTCCTCCCGGTGCGCGGTGGGGCCGCCTATTCCTGCTCGTCGGAAAGCTCGGGACCCTCGACCGGTTCCTCGTAGGCGACCCAGCCGCCGGGGCGCAGCACCTCCAGCGGGCGGTAGCGGGCCTTGTAGGCCATCTTCTCCGACCCGCGGACCCAGTAGCCGAGATAGACGTAAGGAACGCTCTGCAGCTTGGCCTGGACCACGTGGTCGAGGATCACGAAGGAACCGAGGCTGAGCTTGGGCTGGTTCGGATCGTAGAAGCTGTAGACCAGCGACAGGCCGTCGGCGAGCAGGTCGACCAGGACGCAGGCGACCAGGTCGCCCGGGCCGCCGTCGGCCGAGGTCGTGCGGTACTCCACCAGGTGGGTGCGTACGGCGGTGTCCTCGACCATGGCCACGTAGTCGGGCCAGGTCATGTCGCTCATGCCGCCGTGGGCGTGGCGGGCCATCAGATAGCGGCGGAGCAGGTCGAACTGCTCCATCGTGGCCTCGGCCTCGACGATGTGCCGGGTCAGGCCCTCGTTGCGCTCCAGCACCCGGCGCTCGGACTTCGAGAACTGGAACTGTGGGACGACGATTCGGGCCGAGACGCAGGCGTCGCAGGCCTCGCAGGCCGGGCGGTAGGCGATGTTCTGGCTGCGGCGGAAGCCGACCTGGGTCAGGGCGTCGTTGACCTGGGCCCCGTCGGACAGCGGCAGATGCGCGAACACCTTCCGCTCGTCGCGGCCGGGCAGGTACGGGCAGGGCGACGGCGCCGTCAGGAAGAACCGGAGCTGGCGTGTCGGAAAGTGCTGGGTCACCGCTGCGGCCTGAAAGGTCTCACTCGAGATTAGCGCTCACTTCGGAAACGCCCGCAAGGCCGATCCGCTTCACAGGCTCGTCTCGGACGGCAAAACGGGGGCTTCGCGCAACAGCACGATGGCGATGCGGCGGTTACCGGCCAGGGTGGGGTCGTCCGGATACAGTGGATCGGAGGCCGCCTTGCCGGCCACCTGGTAGACGCGGTCCGCGTCCACGCCCGAGCCCTGCAGGATCTGGCGCGCGGCGTTGGCGCGGGCGCCCGACAGGGTCCAGTCGCCTTCGTTCTTGCCACGGTCGGCGCTCGCGCTGGTGTGGCCGGTGATGGTGATCCGGTTCGGCAGCTGGTTGATCACCCGCGAGATGGCGCGGAGCAGCAGGCGGGCGCGCTCGTTCGGCTTGGCGGAGCCGGTCTCGAACATGGAGCGGCCCTCCTGGTCGACCATCTGGATGCGCAGGCCCTCCGGGGTCTGGTCGATCATGATGTTCTTCGAGAGCTCGGCCAGCTCCGGCATGTCCTGCATGGCCTGGCGCAGCGACTGGGCGGCGCTCTGGAAGGCGGCCTCCTCGCGGGCGGCCAGTTCCTTGCGCAGCGCCGCTTCGCTGGCGTCGGAGACGTCGACGGCGCCGATGTTGGGGTTGGTGCCCTGGTCGTCGGGCGCGGTCGGCGGGGCTTCGGGGGCCATCTGCTGGATGACCGACATGGAGCCCTCGGACTTCACGCCGTCCTCGCCCAGCGCCGTGCCGGCCAGGATGCCGCCCGAGCCGCTGGTCGACTGACTGACGCTGGCGGGAGCGAAATAGTCGGCGATACCGCGCTTCTGCTCGGGGCTGGTCGTGTTGATCAGCCACATCAGGAGGAAGAAGGCCATCATCGCGGTCACGAAGTCGGCGTAGGCGACCTTCCAGGCGCCGCCGTGGTGAGCGTGGGCGCCGCCCTTCTTGACCTTCTTGATGAGGATCGGGCGTTCGTTCATCGCCATCGACGCAGCACCTTTCTAGCGCGTGCGCGACCATGGGGCGAACAAGGTTAAGGCGAGGTTGCAATCGCCGCGGTTGCGCCTAAGCGCGGCTGGGCCAGAGCGTGGCAGCTAATGTGGTGGCCGGTTTCGGCGCCTGCCGCGCTACAACTTTGCATTGGAGCCTTCTCTTCCGCTTCGGATGCTTCCATCCGAAGCGGGAAGGCTCTAGGCAGGCGCGCAAGGAGCCGCCGTGGACTCAGATACTTCGCTTTCCTTCCGTAGGGCTTTGGGGACCTTCGCCACCGGCGTGGCCGTGATCACGGCCGAGGACCAGGCCGGGGTGATGGGCCTGACGGTGAACTCCTTCACCTCGGTGTCGCTGGAGCCGCCGCTGGTGCTGTGGTGCCTGGGCGACGAATCCGATCGTCGCCACGTGTTCCACACGGCCGAGCGCTTCACCGTGAACGTGCTGGGGGCCGAGGACCAGGACCATTCGGAACGCTTCGCCTTCGGGGCCTGTCGGCTGGCGCCGGAGGAGATTGAGCGCGGGCCCGAGGGCGCGCCCATGCTGGCCGGGGCGATGACCCGCTTCGAGTGCGTCACCCACGAGCGCATCCAGATGGGCGACCACGTGATCATCGTCGGGCGCGTGGTGGCCTTCGACAGCCGCCCGGGCGACGGGCTTCTGTATTTCCGCGGCCGCTACGGCCGAGCAGTAGGGGACTGAGCATGAAGATCGCCTTCGCCGGCATGGGCGTCATGGGCGCGCCGATGGCGGGCCACCTCAAGCGCGCCGGCCACGACGTGACGGTCTTCAACCGCTCCCCGGCCAAGGCCGAAGCCTGGGCTGCGGCCCACGGCGGCCGTTGGGCCCCGACGGCGAAGGACGCGGCCGAGGGCGTGGAGCTGTTCGTGCTGTGCGTCGGCAACGACGACGACGTGCGCCAGGTGGTCACCGAGGCCCTGCCGGTGCTGGCCCCTGGCGCGGTGATCGTGGACCACACCACCACCTCCGCCAAGGTCGCCCGCGAGATGGCCGAGCTGGCCGCCGCCAGCGGCCGCACCTTCCTGGACGCGCCGGTCTCCGGTGGTCAGGCGGGGGCGGAGAACGGGACGCTGACGGTGATGGCCGGCGGCGACGCGGCCGCCTTCGCCCGGGTCGAGCCGGTGCTGGGCGCCTACGCCAAGGCGACGCGGCTGATGGGCCCGGCCGGCGCGGGGCAGCTGACCAAGATGGTCAACCAGATCTGCATCGCCGGCGTGGTCCAGGGCCTGGCCGAGGCGGTGCACTTCGCCAAGTGCGCGGGCCTGGACACCACCGCGGCTTACGAGGCGGTCAGCAAGGGCGCGGCCCAGTCCTGGCAGATGGACAACCGCTGGAAGACCATGGCCGAGAACCGCTTCGACTTCGGCTTCGCGGTCGACTGGATGCGCAAGGACTTAGGGTTGGTGCTCGACGAGGCGCGCGCCAACGGCGCGAATCTGGCCCTGACCGCCCTGGTCGACCAGTTCTACTCCGAGGTCCAGGCGATGGGCGGGAGCCGCTGGGACACGTCCTCGCTGGCGGCGCGGCTGGAAGACCGGCGGCGCTAGTCCGTCCCGTACAGGAAGTCGTACGGGTCGATCTGACCGGCCTCGATCGCCTTCACTGACACCTCCGGCCAGCCGACCTTGGCCTCGGCGCTGGCGCGCCAGGCGTCGACGGTGAAGTCGCGCAGGGCCGAGGCGCCGGCCGCCAGCCGCTCGGTCGCGAACGCCTTGCCGCGCGCGTCGCCCGGCTGGAAGCCGCCGGCCTTTTCCAGCGCATAGAACGGCACGACGGTGGCGTTGGTCGCCTTCAGCAGCGTCGCCACGCAGGCCTTGAACGGGCCTACGCAGGCCTTCGGTTCGGCCATGCCGCCGCGCACCTGGGCCAGGGCGGCGTTGTCGAACACGAACTTGCCCTCGAACGGGCCGTGCACCCTGGCGTTGGTGAAGCCCTCGGGATTGGGAAAGTCGCCCCAGCCGTTGAAGTGCACCGAGGTGTGGTGCGGCTGGCTGGCGTCGCCGACATAGTGGGCCCAGGTCCCCAAGTCGCGGATGATCAGCTGTTCGCGGCGCGCGCGGTCAGCGGCCAGCCAGGCCTTGCGCGCCGGGTCCGTGGCGAACCGCTCGCCGGCCGCCGCGGCGCGCCATAAGGCGAAGTCGCGCACCAGCTGCTGCCAGCCGTCCACCATCGCGTAGGACAGCCAGCCCGCCTTGACCGGATCCTGACCCGCGGCGCGAAGCGCGCCGTCGTAGTCGTTGAAAAGGTTGGGCAAGTCGTCGAGCGAAGGGCCGCCCAGGACGCGGCCGTCATCGTCCAGGTCGATGAAGTGGGCGGGGTCGCGCATGCCGTCGTGCGGCTGGCCCGCGCCCTTGGAGCGGTCGGGCTCCCGCGCCAGTTCGCCGATCTGGGCGGCCACGCCCGGCGCGCGCAGGAAGGCGGGGACCTCGGCGGGCAGGGCCTGCGCGCCGGCCGTGCCGATCATGCGGTGACCGGCCGCGCCCCAGGCCAGGGCCGCGCCCGGGCTCGAAGCGACCACTGCGACCAGCGCCGTCGTCGCGGCGAACGTCCGGAAATTCATCACTCGAAACCCTGGCTGAAAGACCGCTGTTTTCTGTCGCGCGGCCACGGTTCGTCCGCAAGGCCGAGCTGAGCAGAAAACCGTGACGCCAGCGCGACGTCAGCGCCCGGCGGTGCGCGCGAAGGTCATGCCGCAGCCGGTCTCGCCGGGGCTGCCCAGCCACATGTCGTCCAGGCGCAGCACGCCGCCGCCGTCCACCTCGTACCGGCCGTCGAAGTCGGCCCCGTCCGGGACGCGGCCGTCGCCGTCGATGATCAGCAACAGGTGGCCCGTCTCCGGATCCGCCCGCCAGACGCCGGCGTAGTCGGCCGACGGCTCGACGTGGGCGAAGCTCGCGCTGAACCGGCCGTCGGTGCGGAAGGTGAGGGCGCGCAACGGGACCTGGGTCGTCCAGCTGCGCTCGCCCGTGCGGCCCCCGTCGGCGCAGTCGTAGGCCATTTCCAGCCGCCAGGTCCCGACCAGGGGCGGGGTCGAGCCGGCGTCGGCCTTGAAGGCGTCGCCCCGGGCGGCAGTGAGGCAGCGGGCCGCCTCGTTCCTGATCTTGCGGGCTTCGGCGCGGTAGACCGGCTGGTCGTCCAGCGCCCGATCGAGCGACAGGCGCAGGGCGTGGGCGCGCGACCCGCCCCGGCCGACGCACGACATGGCGACGGTATGCTCCGGGCCGGCCGGGTCCAGCACCATAACCACCTGCGGCGTCCCGCCGGGCGTGGCCTCCAGCACGTCGCGCAGGCAGGCGAGTCGCGCGTTTCCGCTCCGCGCCAGGCAGTCGCGGTAGGCGGCGGTCGACAGGGCCGGGGGCACGGTGTCGATCGTACCGTCGCGCGCCATGGCGGCCACCAGCCGCTCGCCGATCTGCACCAGCGCCCCGTTGGCCGAACCGGGCGAGGTCACGACCACCGCGGTCGGCGGCGGCGCGGCCAGGGCGGCGGTCGGCAGCAGGAGGGCCAGGGCGGCGACGGCGGTACGGAACGCGATCATCCGGCGAAGATCGCCGGGCAGGCTGAATCCAGGGTGTACGCTAGCGCGTCTTGTCGGCCGCGCGCGCCTCGTTCCAGAAACCGTCCATCTCTTCCAGGCTCGACTGTTCGGGCGAGCGCCCGGTTTCGGCCAGGCGGGCCTCGATGTGGTGGAAGCGGCGGACGAACTTTGCGTTGGCGGCGCGCAGGGCGTCTTCAGGCTCCACATCCAGTTTGCGTGCCAGGTTCGCGACGACAAACAGGAAATCGCCGAGTTCCTCGCGGGCCTTGGCCATGTCGCCGGCCTCGATCTCGGCCTCCAGCTCGGCGATCTCCTCGCGCAGCTTCTCCAGCACCTCGGCGGTCGTCGGCCAGTCGAAGCCCACGCGCGCCGCGCGCTTGGTCAGCTTCATCGCGCGGGTCAGGGCCGGCAGGCCGACGGGGACGTCGTCCAGCACGCCGTGCTGCTGCTTGGCCTTCCGCTCGGCCGCCTTCTGGGTCTCCCAGGCGATCGTCTGCTCGTCGGCGGTGCGGCTGTCGCCGCCGCCGAACACGTGCGGGTGGCGGCGGATCAGCTTCTCGGCCATGGCCTCGGCCACGTCGTCGAACCTGAACAGGCCCTGCTCCTCGGCCATGCGGCTGTGGAACACCACCTGGAACAGCAGGTCGCCCAGCTCGACCTTCAGCTCCTTGAGGTCGTTGCGCTCGATGGCGTCGGCGACCTCGTAGGCCTCCTCGACCGTGTAGGGCGCGATGCTGGCGAAGGTCTGCTCCACGTCCCAGGGACAGCCGCCCACGGGATCGCGAAGGCGGGCCATGACGTCGAGCAGGCGCTGCATGGGGGAGGGGGCGTCGGTCATGGGCGAAGCGTCTACCCGGCCGTCGACCCGGCTTCCAGCGCGTCGCGCGCCCGCAGGCCGGCCAGGACCTCGGCGTGGCTTTCACGGGTCAGCGGATAGCGCTTCAGCGACCACGCGGCCAGCAGCAGCAGCAGGGTCGGCGCCCCCAGGAACAGCACCTGCAGGACGGTGAGCGCCTGGCCGCTGTTCACCGCGCCCTCGCTGGTGTCGAAACCCGCGAGGCCGAGGATGTAGCCGGCGACCGCCGAGAGGGCGTAGCCCAGCTTGGTGGTCAGGCTCAGGAAGGAGAACAGCAGCCCCATGCGGTCCTGGCCGGTCTCCAGCCGGACCTGGTCGCCGATGTCGGCCATCATCGCCCGCAGCAGCAGCAGGCCCGCCGCATAGGGCAGGCCGGCCACGAACAGGGCGGCGGCGGTCAGGTTGAAGTTTCCGGCCGGCACGAAGCCCACAGTCAGGTAGACGATCGCGTAGACGATGCTGGCGATCTGCAGGGCGCGGTCCTTGCCGACCCGCGTCGCCAGCCAGCTCCAGAACGGCGCGCCGATCAGGCCGGCGACGAAATAGATGACCAGGAACATCTGGCTCTGCGAGCGCTCGAAGCCCTTCACGCTCTCGAAGAAGTAGTAGAGCAGGGCGCCGGTGATGCCCGGGGCGAGGCCCAGCAGCAGATCGCAGATCAGGATCTTTCGCACCGCCGGCCGGCGGAACAGCTGGAGATAGGCCGACAGGCCGCCGTGCGGGGTCTCTTTCTGCGGCTTGGGCTCGGGCACGAACAGCAGGTTGGCCGCGAGCGTGACCGGCAGGGCGACCAGGATGAACCAGCCCATGGCGTGCACCCCTTCGGTGAAGGAGCCGCCCATGACCTTCATCACCACCACCGGGATGAACAGGGCGATCAGCACGCCGACGATGTTGGCCGCCTGCCACCATCCGTAGGTGCGCGAGCGCTGGTCGTAGTCCGGCGACAGCACCGCCGCCCAGGCCAGCTGGGCCAGGGTGCAGATCGAGAATCCGGCGTAGAGCACCAGCAACCAGACGAACAGGTAGGCGAAGCTCGCCCCCGGCTTGACCATGAAGATCATCCAGGTGGCCAGCATCAGGATCGGCGTGCCGGCGGTGATCCAGGTGCGGTACGGCCCCCAGCGGTTGCGGGTCCGGTCCATGCCCCAGCCGACGATCGGGTCGAAGAAGATGTCGATGCCGCGCACGGCGAAGAAGGCCAGGCTGGCCATGGTCAGGGGCAGGCCCACCGCGTCGCTGGCGTAGTAGTTCAGCAGCACCGCCGCCAGCGGCAGGCCCAGCGCCGCATAGGGCAGGCAGGGCAGGGAGAAGGCGGCCAGCACCCAGTTGCTGCGACGCGCGGGGGACGAGGGCTGCGACATCGGTCGCTCCTGACAAGGGGCGACTCAGGCCCGTTCGGGCCGATCAGAGCTTCGCAGGAGCGCGGCGGCAAGGCTCAGGCGGGCGCGCGCCGCCGAAGGCTCAGTCGCGGAAGGGGGAAACCGGCGCGCGGCGGTCGCGCACGCGCAGCGGGACCGGCACGAGTTTGGGCGGCGGATTGAGCGCCATCCAGGCGGCGGCGAGGCTGAAGCCCGCGGCGGCCACCAGGGCGACCGAGCCGCCGGCGGCGAGCACGGCGCGCGGCATGACCAGAAGAGCCGCGACGGCGGTGAACAGGAGTCCGGCAAGGGTCGCTGTCCGCGCCACGCCCGCCCCCCGGGCTTCCTTGCGATCAATCCTGTCCACCGCCGTCGTCCCCATGGCCCGTTCGGTGAGGACGAGGTACCCGCCCGCCCCACAATCGGGAATTGTGCCCATCCGCCGCAGGGAGAGCGCTGCTATGCCAAACCGGTGCGGAATCTGGGCGTAGTCATTCGCAACGCGAGGGGCAGTGCGGCGCCCCGCCGCAGTCGCGACAATTTGTCAGCTGCCGCCGAACGCGGGTCGCCTGGGGGTTGTTTTCTTCTCCAGCCACGGTTCTTCTGGCTGGATGCAGGCTTTGTTCGCGATGACCAGGCTCGGTGCGGCGGTGTTGGCGGTCCTCCTGTCGGCGGACTCCGGCGCCTGCGCGCCGCTGGGCCCGGTCGCCCCGGGGGCGCCGATCGCGGCCATGGCCACCGCCACGGTCCCCGCCGTCACGCGCAAGTACGCCTCCTGCGGCGACGCCGAACCCCGCTTCCGCGAGGCCGCCCGCCACAACGCCGAGAAGCTGGACACCCTGGTGTGGGCCCCGTTCGGGGTCGAGGAGCACGGCTGGGAGGCCTACGCGCCCCTGATGGGGCACGAGATCGGCACGACCTGCGGCTTCGGCACGCCGGCCTTCGCCCAGGCGCTGGCGACCTGGCAGCTGCGCTACAACCTTCCGGCCGACGGCGAATTCGGGCCCGACACCTTCGAGGTGCTGAAAGGCGTGCTGCAGGAGCGCCGGCCGTTCGTCATGGCGCGGCTCAACGGTGAATGTCCGGAAGGCCCGACCCAGGTCCAGCTGGTGGCCATCCCGCCTGCCGAGGAGACCTTCGCGCGCGAAGGCCGCCAGCTGCGCCCCGAAGTGCTGTCCGCCTGGCGTCGCATGGTCGAGGCCGCCCGCGCCGAAGTGCCGGCCGTCCGCAACGATCCGACCGCCCTGACCCTGTTCTCGGGCTATCGCGATCCGGCCTCGGACGAGGCGCGCTGCACCGCCGAGGGCAATTGCGACGGCGCACGCCGCGCCGCCTGCTCGCCGCATCGCACCGGCACCGCCGTCGACGTCAACGTCGGCTGGGTCGAGGGGCAGACGGCGGACTCCGTCACCTTCGAGAACCGCCTGCACCAGACCCGCTCGCCGGCGTACCGCTGGCTGGTCGAGAACGCCCACCGCTTCGGCTTCGTGAACTACGTGTTCGAACCCTGGCACTGGGAATGGGTCGGCCCGGCCGACAGCACGGTCACGGCCGCGGCCAGCCCGCCGCCCTGAGCCGGCTCCAGCTCCACTCCGCCGCCAGGGCCGCAAGCAGGGAGGCGCCGACCAGCGGATAGAACACCGCGATGGGCGCGATCACCGCCAGCAGGCCGTGGCCGACACGCGGGTCGGCCGGCGCCGGCGGCACGGCCAGGCCGGAGCCCTTGGGCCTACGCTTCCACCACATCACCGGCGCGGTGACGGTCAGGGTCAGCAGGCCGAGGCATCCGGCCAGCATCAGCAGCTGATTGGCGCGGCCGTACTGCTGGCCCTGGTGGACCGAGATCCCCCACTCGATGGCCTTGGCGGCGGGGCCGTACGCGCGATAGCCCACGTCGCCCAGCACGCGCCCGTCGTACTGGTCGACATAGAGGGTGCGGGTGTCCTCGACCCGATCCGGCCGGTAGGCGAGGGCGTAGACGCCGTCCGGCCCCTTGGGCGCGTTGATCGCGAACGGCTTGGGCAGGCCGACGGCCGTCCCGATCGCCGCGGCCCGCGCGAAGCCGATCGGATCGCCGGGGGGCGATGATATCGGCGTCGGCCGAGCCTCCAGCGCCCAGGGCAGGTCGGCGTGGCCGTCGTGGTTGGAGGTCGAGGCGCTGGGCGCGTTCGGACGGCCGAGGCCGGCTTCCGTACTGATCCGCTGGACCTGCTTTCCCCAGACCGCCGACCAGGGCATGCCGGTGACCGCCAGGAACACCACGAAGGCGCCCGCGAACAGGCCGGTGACCGCGTGCAGGTCCCGCCAGAACACCCGGCGCTTCGGCGTGGCCCGGACCGTCACGACCCCGCCTCTCTGGCCGCGCGGCCACCATAGATAGACGCCGGTGGCGACCAGCACGACGGCCCAGCCGGCGGCGATCTCGATCAGGCAGTTGGCCCAGAATCCGAACTGGTCGAGGCTGTGGATCCGCTTGATCAGGTCCATGACCCCGCCCTCCGGCGTCGCGCCGATCAGGTGCGCGTCGTAGGGATCGACGTAGGCGCTCAGCCGCTCGCCGCCGCCGACGTCCACGATCAGGCGCGCGGCCTCGGTCGGGCGTTCGGGCGGCGCGACCTGAACCACACGCCCGTCCAGCTCGGCGGCGGCGCCGGCCGCCCAGTCGTCGGGCGTAAGGAACGGGGCGCTCTGCGCGGGCACGGTCGCCAGGTCGCGGTAGAGGACGGCGTTGATCTCGTCCTTGAACAGGTAGAGCCCGCCGGTAATCGCCAGCGAAGCCAGGAACGGCAGGACCAGCAGGCCGGCGATGAAGTGCCAGCGCCAGACCGCCCGGTACAGGGCGCCGGCGGGGGCGTGAGCGTCTGGGGGCAGCGTCGTCATGGGCTTTCCCCGTCAGAACCGGTAGCGGAGGCCGCCGAACACGCCGCGCCCTTCACCTGGGTAAAAGACCGCGCTGGCCGTCGTGGCGACCGGCACGGCGCTGAACTCGGCGACGTAGCGCTCGTCGGTCAGGTTGCGGGCGTCCACGAAGGCGGTGACGCCGTTCTGGAAGTCCCAGCCGGCGTTCAGCGACCAGACCGTGTAGCCCGGCGCGCGGAAGGTGTTGGCGTAGTCGACGTAGACGCCCTTCGGCCGCCACTGGACCGCCGGCGCCAGGAACCAGCCGGACGGGTGGTTGTAGGTCAGCTCGGCCTGGTACTGGTGCTCGGGCACGACCGGCAGGCGGTTGTCGCCGTAAACCGGATCCGCGTCGAAGCGGAAGTCGCTGTAGGTGTAGGTCTGCTGCAGCGACAGGCCGCCGACCGACGAGGCGGGGAGGGGGATGCGCCAGTCCAGCGCCGCCTCGACGCCCTGGTGGATCATGTTCCCGGCGTTGAAGGTGGCGGCCGGGATGTTCTTGGCCGGATCGACGACGAAGTTCAGCATCTCGCCCTCGATCTCGGAGCGATAGATCGCCAGGTCCCAGGTGATCCGCCCCTGGCGGCCGCGCGTGCCGAGCTCGGCGGTCCAGGCCTTCTGCTCGTTCACGGGCACGAAGCTGGCCGCGGTCCCTTGCACCAGCGCCCCGAAGGTCGGCGGCTCCACGGAGCGGGTGATGTTGGCGTAGACCTGCGGCCCGCTCTCGGCCTGCCACATCACGCCGATGCGCGGC
This sequence comes from Caulobacter sp. 17J80-11, assembly GCF_014349105.1. Taxonomy (GTDB): domain Bacteria; phylum Pseudomonadota; class Alphaproteobacteria; order Caulobacterales; family Caulobacteraceae; genus 17J80-11. The sequence goes on from NZ_JACSJI010000018.1 coordinate 50,068, forward strand.
GCGAACCACTCGAAGTCCTTCGACGCGGAGAACGGCGTCGGGAAGCGGCGGTCGAAGTCCCGCGAGGCGTGGCCCCACGAGCCGCCGGCCACCAGGGCCAGCTCCGGCTGCACGAACAGCCGGCCCTCGGCGAACAGGTCCAGCCCCGAGGCCTCCTGCGTGGCGTCCACCGTCTGGGCGCCGCGGTCGCCGGCGACATTGACGAACTGCTTCGCCTTGAGATCGCCCTGCCGGTAGAAGCCGCCCCAATAGAGGTCGGCCTTGAGCCCGGCGAACGTACCCGCCCAGTCGAACCGCCCGAAGGCGCCCTGCGACTGGCTCTCCTGGTCGACCACCTGGAAGATCGGGTGGAACAGGCTCTTGGTCGTGCCGTAGACCGCGCCCTGGAAGCTGAGGTCGTCGCTCAGCCGCCAGGTCGTCTGCAGGGTCGTGCGCAGGAAGCTCTGATCACGCGCGTTGTCGTTGACGATGTTGGTCAGCGGCGCGGTCCGGGGTGCGTTCAGGGCCTGGAACAGGTTGAGGGCGCCCGGCGCCTCCTGCTGGATGTCGGCGCCGTAGACGATCAGGCGGACCTCGCCGTTTTCGCCGAACGCCCGGCCGATGTTGGCGGTGGCCCGGGCCTGGGTCTGGCTGCTCTGGTCGCGCCAGCCGTCCACGGTCATGGCGTCGAGGTTGGCGTAGACGTCCCAATCGCCGCTGACCTGCGCCACCGAGCCCTGCGCACGGAGGGTGCCGAACGAGCCGCCCTCCAGCCGCAGCAGGTAGTCCGACTCCGCCGTCCGGCCGGTCGGCGTCACGATGTTGACCGTGCCGCCCAGCTGGGAGCCGCCGAAGCGCAGCGCGTTGCCCCCGCGATAGACCTCGATGTAGCGGGCGGTGAGGGGATCGATCCCCTGGAAGTCGGAGAAGCCGTCCGGATCGGCGAACGGCACGCCGTCCTGGGCCAGCAGCACCCCGCGCTGGTGGAAGCCCTGCCCGACGCCGGAGCCGCGGATCGAAATCCGCGACTCCTCGCCGTAGCGCTTCTGGGTCAGCACGCCGGGTACGTCGCGCAGCATGTCGGCGAGGCCCTGGGCGGTGCGGTTCTCGAAGGTCTCGTCGGCGACGACGGAGACCGCGCCGGGCGTGCGCGACAGCCGCTCGCGCGCGGCCGCCACCACCGGCGGATCCATGGGATTGCGCGTGGCGGTGACGATGACCGTGTCGACGCTCGTCGGTTCTTCAGGCGGGGCCTCGGCGGCCGCCGCGGCGGTGTGGGCCAGCAGGGCGAAGCTGGCGCCGGTCAGCAGGAGACGTTTCATGTGTGCCGTTCGCCGGCGGCTTCAAGCCTTTGCCGGACCTTCGGAATTCTGATCAGGCGCGCCGCGTCGGCGGGACGGGCGCGGCGCCGTTAACCATGCCGGAGCGGGACTCGGGCCAGGGTCGCGGACGCGGCGGCGCGCTCCGGCGACGGGGCCGAAGCGCGGGCGGTCAGATCCGGAAAGGCGGCGCCTGGGACGGCGGCGGCGGCGCGGCCAGACCGCGGCCGGGCGCGGGAGCGCTCGGGGCGTCGAACCGGTGGGCCGGGAGAGCCACGCCGGCGTAGGCGAACGGCGCGGCGACCGGCGTGAGCGGCGAGGCCGCGTGGCCGGTGAAGGCGCAAGCGGCGTCGTGGGGCGTCTTGCCGCCGTGGTCGTCGTCGCTCGGCGGGGCCTGGTCGGCGTCGATGTGGACGACCTTGGCGCCGTAGGCGGTGCAGAGCACGATCGGCACGACGTCGGACCTGGCGTCGGTCGCCAGCATGAAGCCGGGCGGGACCAGCACCTTCAGCGCGATGGCCACCGCCGCCAGCGTCAGGAACGCGGCGTGAGGGAGATCGGCGAAGCGGAAGGACCCGATGCGCATCGGCGCGGCCTGTAGGACGGCGGGGAGCCGGACGCAACGCATAACAGCACAGCCGGCGGTCCAGTTCGCCACACCCGTTTATCGCCTAAGATATATTATGCGAAATTACGATTATGGGGCTCAGGCGCAGCGCGCCTCGAGCCACAGGTCGTCTTCTTCGCTCCAGCACTGGAAACGGTCCTCGCGGATGTCGAGGATTTCGTCTTCGCGTTCGTCCCAGATCACGCTCAGCGCCTGCAGCCGGCGCACGTCGGCGCCGGGCGTGCGGCTGACCTGGTCCAGACGGTTGCGGCTGAAGCGCAGCCGAACCCGGCCGTCCCCCAGTTCTTCGCGCCGGTCGCCCAGGCGCACCACGACGGCGACCTCGGCCGTCGTCAGGCCGCGGCGGAAACGCAGGCCCGGCCACAGCGTGTGGCTGGCGAGGCCGGCGGTTTCGATCTGGCGGGTCATGGCGAAGGCTCCTTGCCGTCTGATGCTGACAAGCTAGGCTCCGGTTGCGTCAGATTCGGTCGCAGGTTTCATGCGCCACGAGAAGGCTGAGATTCTACTTCAACTGGCCCGCCGGCTGGCGGCCAGCGCCGAGGGCCTGACCCTCGACGAAATGGCCGAGGCCGCTGGCGTCGGCCGCCGCACGGCCGAGCGCATGCGCGACGCGCTCTGGCAGCTGTTCCCGCAGATGACCGAGAGCCCGGACGGCTCTTCGAAGCGCTTCCGCATCCCCGGCGGCCTGGACGGCTTCCTGCAGGGCCCGACCGCCGAAGAGCTGGTGTCGCTCGGCGCCGCCGTCGACGAGTTCGAACTGCGCGGCGCGACCGACCGGGCTGAAGCGCTGCGCACGTTGGATCTGAAGGTGCGCAGCGCCATGCGGGCGGCCGACCGTCGGCGAATGGCGCCCGACATCGAAGCGTTGATGCGGGCCCAGGCCGCCGCCGTGCAGGCCGGGCCGCGCTCGACCGAGGATCAGCGCGTGGTCGCCACCGTGCGCCACGCCCTGATGGCCATGAAGGCGGTTCGCTTCGTCTATCGCGGCGGCTCCGCGCCCGGAACGTGGCGGACAGTGACGCCCTACGGCCTGATCTTCGCGCGGGTGAACTATCTGGTCGCCGCCGACCAGGGCTCGACCGAACCGAAAACCCGCCGGCTGGACCGCATCGAGCAGATCGAGGTGCTGGAGGACGTGCCGGCCGCCCCTCCCCCCGACTTCGATCTGCAGGCCTTCGCCGACCGCTCCTTCGGCATCTACCAGGACGCCGTCGAGGACGTGGTCCTGCGCGTCCGCCCCGAAAAGGCCGAGGACGCCTACGCCTGGCGCTTCCACTCGACCCAGACCTTGGAGCCGCAGGATGACGGCTCGGTCCTCGTGCGCTTCCACGCCAGCGGCATGCGCGAACTGGCTTGGCACCTGTTCAGCTGGGAAGACCAGATCGAGATTTTGGCCCCCGCTTCCCTGCGCACCCGCATGATCGAGCTGCTGCGCGGCGCCCTGGCCCGTCACGAGGGGACGGCGTAGGGCCCGCCCTCGTCCTTCGACGGGCTCAGGATGAGGGCTACTGAAGCGATAGTAGAAATCCTCATCCTGAGCTTGTCGAAGGACGAGGATTTCGGCCCCGCTACAGCTCCACCTCGAACCGCAGCCCGTCGAACGCCGGTTCCACCCCCGCCGGCAGGCGCGCGGCCAGCATCTCGTAGTCGAGGTCGACGTGCAGGTTGGTCAGGATGGCGCGGCGCGGCTTCACCTCGGCGATCCAGGCCAGGGCCTTGTCCACGTGGGCGTGGGTCGGGTGCGGGGTCCAGCGCAGGGCGTCGACGATCCAGACCTCCACCCCCGACAGTGCGATCAGGGCGTCGGGGCCCAGGGCCGAGACGTCCGGCGAATAGGCCAGCGGCCCGAAGCGATAGCCGACCGAACGGATCGCCCCGTGCTCCTGGTCGAAGGTGCGCACCGGGATCTCGCCGGAAGGGCCGTCCACCGCCCAGGCCTCGCCGTGCGGCGGGATCTTGTAGGCGTCGCAGATGGCCGGATAGCCGGCCTGATCCTGAAAGATGTAGTCGAAGCGGGTGATCAGGCTGGCGTGGGTGGCCGCGTCCATGAAGCACGGCACACGCCGGCGCATCTTGCCCGCGAAGCAGCGCAGGTCGTCGATCCCGTGCACCTGGTCGGCGTGGTCGTGGGTGTAGAGGGTGGCGTCGACCCGCTTGGCCCCGGCCGCGGCGGTCTGGCTGCGGAAATCCGGCGAAGTATCCACCACCACGGTGGTGGCCTGCATCGGGTCCGGAAACGGCGTCCGGCGCAGCATCAGCGAGCAGCGCGAGCGCCGGTTGCGGGGATCGTTCGGATCGCACAGGCCCCAGTCGCCGTCCGCGCGCGGCACGCCCCCGGAGGAGCCGCTGCCCAGGATGGTGACCTCGAGGCCGCCGCTCACGGGCGCGGGATCCGGTCGAACAGGTTGAAGAAGGCGTCCTCGGTCCGCGCTTCCGCCTCCTCGCGGGTCCAACCGCGGATCTCGGCCAGCTTGTCGAGGATGTAGGGGATGTAGGCCGGCTCGTTCTTGCGCCCGCGCATGGGCACCGGCGCCAGGTACGGACAGTCGGTCTCGACGATGATCCGGTCGGCCGGGAAGTGGCGGATCACGTGGCGCACGCCGTCGGCGGCCTTGAAGGTGGCGATCCCCGAGACCGAGAACCAGGCGCCCAATTGTGCAGCCTTTTTCGCGAGTAGCGGGCCGGAGGTGTAGCAGTGCATGAGGAGCTTGAACGGGCCCTTCGCGTGCTCCTCCTCCAGGATCTCGGCCATGACGTCGTCGGCCTCGCGGGTGTGCACCACCAGCGGCAGGCCGGTCTCGCGCGCGGCGTCGACGTGGGCGCGGAACACCTGGGCCTGCACCTCGCGGGGGCTGAGGTCGTAATGGAAGTCCAGCCCGCACTCGCCGATGCCGACGACCTTGGGACGGGCCGCCAGCGCGACCAGCTCGGCGGCCGTCAGGTCCGGGTTCTCCTTGGCCTCGTGCGGATGGGTGCCGACCGTGCACCACATGTCGTCGTGCGCCATGGCCAGGGCGTGGGTCTTGTCGAAGGACGAGACCTTGTCGGAAATCTCCACCATCAGCCGGATCCCCGCCTCGCGGGCGCGGGCGATCACCTCGTCGCGGTCCTCGTCGAACTGGGCGGCGTGGAGGTTGACGTGGCTGTCGATGAGCATGGTCGTCTTTAAGCTGGGATCAGGCGCGCAGGGCCTTGAGGTCGGCGATCGCCGACCAGAACAGGTCGGCGCGGTCGAGGTTCAGCGCGTCGGCCTGGGCCGGCGCGGCCGCGAGCTTGTCCCACAGCGACGCCCAGCGTTCAACGGCCGAGCCCAGCGCGTTCCCCTGCCCTGTCGCATGGCCGCGCACCGCGTCGCCCAGCCGCTCGAAGAACAGCTCGAAGCGGACCTGGCCGGGCTGGCCGCGGAAGCTGTCGGCCAGGTGCTGCAGCTCGGCCTGCGGCGGGGGCGCGCCATGCACCAGGGCCTGGGCCATGTCGTCGAATTCCAGCCCCGGGCCGCCGGCCAGCGTCAGAGCCCGGCCGGGCGCGCCGCCGGACATGGCGGCCAGCCGATCGGCGTCCTCGAGGCTCACGCCGGCCCGCTCATGCACGAAAGCGGAGACCTCGGCGGCCTTCCACGGCGCGAACGGCAGCCGGCGGCAGCGCGAGCGGATGGTGGCCAGCAGCTTGCCCGGCGAATGCGACACCAGGAACAGCACGCCCCGCTCCGGCGGCTCCTCAAGAGTTTTCAGCAAGGCGTTGGCGGCGTTGATATTCATGTCGTCGACGGCGTCGACGATGGCGACCCGATAGGCGGCCCGTGAGGGGGCCTTGGAGAAGAACTCGGGGAGCACGCGCGCGTCGTCGACCGAGATGAACTTCTTGACCTTGCCGTCGACCACGGCGCGTTCCAGCACGATCAGGTCGGGGTGCGACTGGGCGGTGATCAGGCGGCTGACGGCGTCGCTGGGGGAGGCGCCCAAGAGGCCCATGGACGGCGTCTCCGCCGCGCCCAGCAGCCGGCGCGCGGCCCGGTAGGCGAAGGTGGCCTTGCCCACGCCCTCGGGGCCGGTCAGCAGCCAGGCGTGGTGCAGCCGTCCGCGCTCGAGCGCGTCGATGAAGGCGCGCTCGGGAGCGTCGGGGCCGCGCCAATCGTAGACGTCGCGGGGATGCGGCGCGGGCTCAGCCATGCCCGGCGTCTTCCAGGGCCTCGATCACGGCCGTCCACACGGCCTCTGAGACCTCGTCGACCGGGCGCGTGGCGTCGATCAGGCGGCAGCGGTCGGCTTCGGCCAGAGCGATGGCCAGGAAGCCCTGGCGCAGGCGGTTGTGGAAGTCGACGCCCTTGCTCTCGAACCGCGCCTCGCCGCCGGCCCGGTGGTGGGCGCGCGCCAGGCCCGCCTCGACCGGCAGGTCGAACACCAGGGTCAGGTCCGGGCGGTCGTCGCCGACCACGGTGCGGTCCAGTTGCTCGATCACCTCGGGCGACACGCCGCCGCCGGCGCCCTGGTAGGCGCGGGTGGAATCGCTGAAGCGGTCGCACACCACCCAGGCGCCGCTCTCCAGCGCCGGACGGATCACGCGTTCCAGGTGGTCCGAGCGGGCCGCATACATCATCAGGGCTTCGCTGAGCGGCGACCAGCGCTCGGCCCCGCCCTCGACCAGCAGGGCGCGCAGCGCCTCGGCGCCGGGCGAGCCGCCGGGCTCGCGGGTCTGCACGACCTGGATGCCGCGCTCGCGCAGCCGGTCGGCCAGGCGTCGCGCCTGGGTCGACTTGCCGGCGCCTTCGCCGCCTTCCAGGGTGATGAACCGCCCTCGCCTCACGGCCCGTTCTTCGGCCGGATCGCGCCCGGAGGCAAGCGCTAGTACGGGCGCTTGATGATGGCGTCGGGGAAGCCCGCTCCGGCGGCGAGATCGCGGGCCCGCAAGGCCTCTTCGGCCACGGGCCAAGGACCCAGGATCACCCGGTAGAGCACCCGCCCGCCGATCTGCACGCGCACGACTTCGGCCGGGGCGACCCGGCTCAGCATGGCCACCGCCCGCTGGGCGTTGGCCGGCACCTCGTATGCCCCGGCCTGAACGGTCCAGCCCCCGCCGCCGCCATAGCCGCCGACGCCGTAGCCCTCGGGCGGGACCGGCGCCGGAAGCGCCTGGGAATCTACCGTCCCATAGCCTGGGTCTGGCGGGTAGGCCCCCGGGGCGGCGCTCGGCGGGTAGGCCCCGCCTCCCCCGCCGTTCGGGGGATACGCCCCCGCGCTTCCGTCGGGCGGATACTGCGGCGCGCCGCCGTCGTTGGCGTACTGGCCGGGATCGCCCAGCGGGGCCTGGCCGAGATAGCGCACGCGCACGTTGGCCGTGCCCCGGTCGGCGAAGCCGAGCTCCACGGCCGCGGCGTGCGACACCGAGATGATCTCGCCGGGCGCGTCGAACGGCCCGCGGTCGTTGACTCGCAGGGCGATGGTGGCGCCGGTGTCGAGGTTGGTCACCTCGACCATCACCGGCATGGGCAGGGTGGTGTGCGCCCCGGTCAGCGCCTCCGGGTCATAGACCTCGCCGTTGGCGGTGGTCTGGCCGGCGCGGTCGTCGTTGATGATCCCGGCCGTGCCGCTCTCGTCGTATTCCGGCTGCTCCTGGGGGTAGTACCAGACCCCGTGCACCTCGTAGGGCTCGCCGATCACGTACTGGCCGGCCCCGCCTTGCAGAGGCGCCCCGCCGGCCGCACCGTTGACGCCGGGCGTGGCGCAGGCGCTCAGCCCGGCGGCGACCGCCGCGGCGACTGCCGTCAGGGCACGAAACCAGCCGCCGAATTGGGCGCGCACGGGGTGAGCCACCCTCCCCTCCGCGAGGCGAGCAAGGTCGCCCGGAGCGGGCGACGACGGCTTACAAACCGGCGAACCCCCGCAGAGGTTCGATCAGCGACGCCCCGAGGACGGCAGGAACGGCGGGGTCGGCTGCGCCGGCGCAGCGCCCGCGTCGGGGGTCAGGGTCATGGCCCGCGTCGAGCCGGGCAGGAATGCCCGGATGCGGACCTTGGCGGTTCCGCGGCGCATGAAGTCCAGGGTCTCGGCCGCCGCCCGCGACAGGTCGATGACGCGCCGGCCGTGATAGGGGCCGCGGTCGTTCACCCGCACCTTCACGGTCTTGCCGTTGTCGAGGTTGGTGACCTCCAGTACGCTGCCGAACGGCAGGTCGGGATGGGCGGCGGTGAGTTCGTCCGCGTCGTAGGTCTCGCCGTTGGCGGTGCGCCGGCCCTGGAATCGGTCGGCGTAGAAGGACGCCGCGCCCACCTGCTCGAAGCTCGCCGGGTCCGCCGCCGTTTGGTTCGCGCTCTCCGCCGGCGGTGCGGCCGGCGGGACTGGTTCTTCGGCCTGGGCGGCTCCGCCGAGAACGGCGCAGGCCAGCCCCATGACGATCATACGCGACGCACGTCGGCCTTGCGGCCCCAGGAAGCTCCGGCTCATCGGCCCGCCCCACGCGGCGACCGCCCCTCGACGGCCCTCTCTAAGGTCAGGCTAATGGCTAAGCTGAGATCGCGGGTTAAGCAACACGGTTAGCGGATCGGCGGTCGCCTCCGCCGTCCGGCCCTGCTATCAGGGCGGCCCTGGACGGGTGGCCGAGTGGTTTAAGGCAGCGGTCTTGAAAACCGCCGTGGGTTCACGCCCACCGTGGGTTCGAATCCCACCCCGTCCGCCATCCGGCCTGATTTCGCTCCATACCTCGATCCTGTCGTGGATTACTGCGCCCCACCAAGGGGTAGCGAGCCGTTGATTCCCACGCTGCCGCTCGATGCTCGCCTATCCGAAACGCGACATGGTCCACGTCATTCCGTCTGCGGATCGGCTTTTCCATCGGTGAAGGCTGAAATCAGCTTCTCGTAAGACGCCGGACTTGGGATCGCGAGGGCGTGTGCCCGATCGAAGGTGCCGAGCGTCTTGCTCCAGTATTTTGCAGCGAGTGTGAGGTAATGGATGTCCGGCGTGAACTGCTCGCTGGTCGGGCGTCGATGATATCGATGCAGCGGGTTGCTGCACTCCGTGAGGTTGTATCCCGCTATATGGTGCCACATTGAATGTACGCAGGCGCTAAACGGGGTGTAGACGTAGTTGTAGAAGTCGATGCAATTGGCCTCCTCGGCCATTTGACGTACCGACAGGCTCGACCATTTTCCGAGGTCTACGTCGAGCAACCAGCCGATCCGCTGATTGTCGATCCACCTTTCACTGGCTTCCAATATCGCGGCCTCCTGCGGCGTCGGCTCGCGCGCGCCGATCTGTGCGCGACGATGCTCGAGTTCGAGCTTGGCCTGACCCAACCCAAACAGAACGAACTTGCGGCAGCGTTCGACGGGGTCTAGCAGGAGCCATGCGATGTTGATGTAAGCGTCAGCCATCGCGCGTAGCAGTATTGGCGCACTATGCCCGGTCCACAGTGAAGGCGCGCGGGAAATGTCCTTGGCGAGCGTTGCTTGTCGTGCGAGCAGGCCGCCGATCACTTCGTGGACGTGGATTTCAGCAAAGTCGGGAGGCCATGCCTCCAAGCGTGCCGTGAGTTCCTGATCCACGTCCGTACAATAGTTCTCGATGAGCAGCCAAAGTTCCGAGCCTTCGTGACCGTCGTCATCAGCGTCCTGATGAGTCATCTCAATACTCGCAAGGTTCGAGTTCCAAGCCACGGTTCCAGAAGGCCGTCGGCCAGTTGGTCCCCGATGCCATCAAGTCGACGTCACCGAACATCTGGTTGAGGGTCGCGCGGATCGACGCAGCGATCCGCTGCGACTGCTCGGTTTCGGGGTAGTCCTCAATCCGGGGGAAGTCAGCGAGTGCTAAGCCCGGCGAGACTTTGAGCCGATCGGCATCGAATGCGAGCCATGTCGCGGTCGCCTGGACCATGGTGGCGCACGTCGTGGAGCGGTCGAATAGTACGCCAACCATTGCTTTGAGCCCGCTAATATCTTGCGACCAATGCTCTCCCGAGGCTGCTTGGGTCAGTTCGCGCATGGGATGGTCGGGGTAGTGGGCTTGGAGCGGCGCAAGCGGACCGCATAGGTCGTCCCGATAAGGCCGGCCTTCCACGATGCTTGAAAGGACGCCGCGGGGTAGAGCTGCGAACTTGCCGGCGGCTGCCCAAATCGTGCGATCACGCGTTGGATCGCTTGCACGCAAGTCGCGCGTAAAGGCGGTTATGATCTCGACCCCGCGGCGAGGTCCCCAAGCTTCCTGTACGAGCGCGATCCACAGGAGCTCTGGAAGCATCATGTTGATCCACGACACTTCGCGCATCGGTCCGAACGCGTCGTTGAACGGAGTCACTAGCTTCGACTTGATGCGCTTGTGATCGCCAAGCACCGACGACCGCTTGCTTTTGCTCATAAGTCCCCTGCGGCGCCGGTAGAGACCGTCTTGGAATGTCTATGCGATTGTGTTCGTCGTCGTCAGACGCCGCCCGCAATGGGACGTGATTCTTTCCCCTACCCCCACACTTCGCCCATCACCCGCGCGAAGTTGGCGCCCAGGATCTTCTCGATCCGGGCGTCGGGCCAGCCGCGGGCGGAGAGCCTGGCGGCCAGGGTCTCGAAGCGGTTGGGGACGTTCAGGTCGGGCGGGAACAGGGTCATTTCGGGCGAACGGTCCCTGGCGAAGATGCCCTGGCCGATCATGTCCCGGATGGTCTCCAGGTTGTCCTGGGCGAATTCCGGGGTGAGCTCGATTGGCGAGATGCCGAGGTCGGTGCCGATGCCGACGTGGTCCTCGCCGCAAATCCTGACGGCGTGCTCGAGGTGGCGGATCACGTCGGCGGAGGTCTGCTGGCCCTGAACGCGCAGGTAGGGCCAGAAGATGATCCCGACCACGCCGCCGCGGTCGGCCAGCAGCCGCAGGTTCGCATCGGAGGTCAGGCGCGAGGCGTCGGCCAGGGCGCGGCAGCCGCTGTGCCCGACCAGCACCGGGGCCTTCGAGGCCAGGATGCCTTCGCGGATGGTGCGCGGCGAGCCGTGCGACAGGTCCACGACGATCCGCTCGGCGTTCAGCCGCTCCACCACCTGATGGCCGTAGTTGCTGAGGCCCGCGTCGCCGGGCTCCAGGGCCCCGTCGCCGACCAGGTTGCGGCGGTTGTGGGTCAGCTGGATCATCCGCACGCCCTGCTCGCGGAAGCTGGCGATCCGGTCCAGGTCCTCGCCCAAGGGCTCGGTGCCCTGGAAGGTGAAGATCACCCCGACCTTGTTCTCGCGCCGGGCGCGTTCCAGGTCGGCGCGCTCGCGCACCAGCAGCAGCACGTCGGGGTGTTTGTCGATGCGCCCCTTCCATTCGTCGATGCGGGCGCGCGTGTCCTGGTAGGCCTTGTCGTTGAGCCAGAACCGGCCCTGCGGGGCGGCGGTCATCACCGCGCCGGTCAGGCCGCACTCGCGCAGGTGCTGCAGCAGCTGCGGCGCGGCCGGATCGTCTTCGGGTACGTAGAACAGGTCGACGCCGGTCATGGCGTCGATGGCCATGGCCTGGCGCATGCGCGGCCAGCGCGCCGGTCCTTCGGCGGCCCAGGCCCGGCCGCCCGCTGCGCCGCCCATCGCGACCAGCCCGGCCGCACCCACAACCCGACGACGATCGATCATGACGCTCCCCCGTCGCGGGCGCACAGCCCGCTCCCGCGCCGAAGCTAAGCTGGGGGAACGCGGTTCGGCGAGTCCGTCCGGGAGGTTTTGCGACGAACGGGGTCGGGCCGGTTCAGGCGGCCAGGCCTTCCGGGCCGACCGCCTCGAGGTCGGCCGCGCCGTGCACGACCGCGGCCGCACGGGCGTGGGCGCCGGTCAGCACCTCTTCGGCGAACAGCCGCGCCAGTACGATCTTCGTGCGCCAGTACGGATCGGCGTCGGTCTCCGCCCGGCGCGCGGCGGCCAGCGCGCCCTTGGCCAGCATCCAGCCGCCGACCACGTCGCCCAGCAGGTTCAGATAGCCGCTCGCCCCGGCCAGGGCGTCGGCCTCGCCGCGCCGCTGCAGCAGCCATTCGCTCGTCATCCGCGCGGCCGCCACGCCGGCCTGAAGGCGGGCGGCGACCAGCGCCAGGGCGTCGACCCCCTGCAGCTCGGCGACGGCGAAGTCGATCTCGGCCAGCAGGGCGCGCACGCCCTCGCCGTCGCCCAGGGCCAGCTTGCGCCCGACCAGGTCCAGGGCCTGGATGCCGTTGGTGCCCTCGTAGATCGGGGCGATGCGGGCGTCGCGATAGTGCTGGGCGGCGCCGGTCTCCTCGATGAAGCCCATGCCGCCGTGCACCTGCAGCCCGCGCGAGGCGACCTCGACCCCGACGTCGGTGGACCAGGCCTTGGCCACCGGGGTCAGCACGGCCTCGCGCAGCGCCCCGGTGCGGCCCAGGTCGCCGGCCAGCGCGGTGGTCAGGCAGATGGCGCGCGCCGCTTCGGTCTTCGCCTTCATCAGCAGCAGGGTGCGGCGCACGTCGGGATGGTCGAAGATCCGGGCCGAGGCTTCGCCGGTCCATACCGAGCGGCCCTGACGGCGCTCCAGCGCGTAGGCCAGCGCCTGCTGGTAGGCGCGTTCCGCCACGCCCACGCCCTGCACGCCGATGTTCAGCCGCGCCGAGTTCATCATGGTGAACATCTGGGCCAAGCCCTTGCCGGCCTCCCCGACCAGCTCGGCCCTGGCGCCCTCGAACTGGATCACGCAGGTGGGCGAGGCGTGGATGCCCAGCTTGTGCTCGATGCCGACCGGCCCCAGCGCGTTGGCCTCGCCGAGCGCGCCGTCCTCGCCGACCAGCCGCTTGGCGGTCAGGAACAGCGATATGCCCTTTACGCCCTCCGGCGCGTCCGGCAGGCGGGCCAGCACCAGGTGGACGATGTTGTCGGCGCAGTCGTGGTCGCCCCAGGTGATGAAGATCTTCTGCCCGTACAGGCGATAGCCGCCCGACCCGTCCGGCTCGGCGCGGGTGCGCACGGCGCCCAGGTCCGATCCGGCCTGCGGCTCGGTCAGGTCCATCACGCCGGTCCATTCGCCGGAGACGAGCTTCGGCAAGTAGAGCGCCTTCTGGCGGGCGTCGCCGTGGGCGTGCAGGGCCTCGACGGCTCCTTGCGTCAGAGTCGGGCACAGGGTGAAGGCGGTGTTGGCCGCGTGCATCAGCTCGTAGACCGCCAGCTCCAGCGTCTTGGGCAGGCCCTGGCCGCCGTGCTCGGGATCCGCCGCCAGGCCGGTCCAGCCGCCCTGGGCGAAGGCCCGGTAGGCGTCGGCGAATCCCGGGGCGGCGCGCACCCGGCCGTCCTCGAAGCGCGCCCCGTGCAGGTCGCCCGCGCGGTTCAGCGGGGCCAGCACGCCCTCGGCCAGGTCGCCGGCCGCCTCCAGCACGGCGACGGCCACGTCGCGGTCGCAGTCGGGGAAGGCGGCGGTCAGCCGGTCGATGCCGACCACCTCGGTCAGGGCGAACAGCAGGTCGCGGGTCGGCGCGCGGAACGTCATGGCGGTACTCGGTCAGGCGTCGGTTTCGGGCTCGGCGCCCGGTTCGAGGGGGTGACCGCCGGGCGGGGCCGTGAGGCCCGGCGCCCAGACGGCGGCCATTTCGGTCAGGAGGGCGGCCAGCCAGGCGAGCGGCTGGCGCGCTTCGGCGTCGGCGGCGGGCATACGGCTGGGCTCAGCCGGCGCTGGCGGCGACCCGCTCGAGGTCGCGGGCGTAGGTGCGCCGGCCGAGCAGGAAGACCAGGGCGGCGGCCGCGCCGATCGCCGGGATCCACTGCAGGGCGACGTCCAGGCCGAACCGGTCGGCCAGCATGCCGGTCAGGATCGGTCCGGGCGCCAGGCCCAGCAGGTTGTTGGCCAGCGTCAGGACGGCGAAGGCCGCGCCGTGGACGGCCAGGTGGGTCAGGTTGGCGACCATGGCGCCCGACGGGCCGGTGGCGCCGGCGGCGACGAACAGGCCCGCCGCGATCAGCAGCAGCTGCTCCTTCGACGGCGGCATGCGGAAGGCGACCATCAGCAGGGCGCAGCAGGCCACGCACAGGAAGACGGCCAGGCTGGCGGCGCGCGGCTTGAAGCGCTTGGAGATGGCGTCGGCGAACATGCCCCAGACGACCATGCCGGCGCCGGAGACCAGCACCAGGCCGGCGGCGGTCACGGCGGCCTTGTCGGGGGCCATGGCGTGGTAGCGGTTCAGGTAGCTGGGCATCCAGGCCAGCATGGCCCCCGAGATGAACAGCTGCAGGCCGCTGCCGACGTAGGCGCACAGCACCGAGGGGGTGGAGACCAGGGTGCCGAGGCTCTTCCAGAAGCCCGGACGCGCGGGCTCGCCCTCGGCCGGCGCGGCCTTCTTCACCTTGGGGTGCACCTTCGACTGGCGCACCACGAACGGATAGAGCACGGCCAGGACCAGGCCGAAGGCGGCCATCGCCGCGAAGGCGGCGCGCCAGCCGTAGTGGATCGCGACGATCCCGCCGGCCGCCATGCCCAGCACCGAGCCGAACAGGCCGCCGGCCATGAAGGCGCCGGTCAGGGTGGCGCGCATGTGGGGCGGGAAGACGCTGATCACCACCGCGATACCGACGCTGCCGTAGGCGGCCTCGCCCAGGCCCACCAGGAAGCGGGCCAACAGCATGTGGTTGTAGTCCTGGGCGAGGGCGCACCCGAAGGTGGCCAGGCTCCAGACCACCGCCATGGCGGCGATGGCCCGCACGCGGCCGACCCATTCGGCCAGCAGCGACAGCGGGAAGGTCAGCAGGCCGACCATCAGCGAGACCACGCCGCTGAGCGAACCCAGCTGGGTGTCGGTCAGGCCCCACTCGGTCTTCAGCAGCGGGAACACCGCGTTCAGCACCTGGCGGGACATGTAGTCGGAAATCAGCAGGCCGAACGTCAGGGCGAAAACCACCCAGGCGTAGGCCAGCGGAACCTTCACGGCGGGCGCCTGCGCGGCGCCGGCGTGGATCACGGCCATGGACGGCCCTCCTGATCGTATCGCCGTCGGCGGCATCTTCGGCCTGTCCGAGGGCGGCGTCTCCCTGAAAATGGAAACGGGGTCGGGCGGCCCCTCACCGCCCGACCCCGCGGCGCAAGGCTCAGCCGGCCATACGGAACGGCACGCCGCGCTCACCCGGCTGGCGGTTCGGCGCGAAGCCGTTCTTCGCCAGAGTCTCGTCGGCGTTCTTGTAGAACTCGCCGATCCTGTAGATTTCGCGCGCCTCCTGGCAGCTGGCGATGTCGCGGCCGAACTCGTTGGAGATGCGCACCAGCTGCTCGATCTGCTCGACACTGCCCATCTTGCGGTCGCGACGCTGGGTCCAGATGTTGTCCTCGTTGCCACAACGCACGTGCAGGCCCATGGCGATGGCCATCATGTTGATCGGCAGGACGTTGAGCATGGAGCTCTCCAGCGTCAGCACCGAGCCGTCCGGACAGCCGCGCACGAAGTTCGCCAGGTTGTAGATGTTGGGCTGGTCGAAACCGCCGCCGATCGCGACCCAGGTCAGGATCAGGGGCACGTTGCATACGCCGCGCCGCATCATGCGCTCGACCGTCTCGAGCTGGGTGATGTTGGCGAGCTGGAAGTGGGTCTGGATGCCCTTGGCCGAGAGGCGGCGAATGTGCTCTTCCACCCAGGTCGGACCGGCCGGAATGGTCATCTCGCTGTAGGCGCGACGGCCTTCCGGCGTGCCGAGAGTGGTGCCGCGGATGTCCGCGTCGCACATCTGTTCGATCACGTTCATCTGGTTGGTGTTGATCGCGATCGTCACCTGGTCCGGCGCGGGCTCCAGGTCGGCGAGCATGTGGCGGGTGTCGTCGGACAGCCATTTGGCCACGTCGCCGTCGCTCTCGGGCGCGAAGGAGATCGAGCCGCCGACCTGCAGGATCATCTCGGGCACGCGGGCGCGGATGCCGGCCAGCAACTCGTTGAACCTCGACAGGCGCTTGGAGCCGTGACCGTCGTCCTCACGGCAGTGCACGTGCAGCACCGTGGCGCCGGCGTTGTAGCAGTCGACCGCCTTCTGGATCTGCTCTTCCATCGACACCGGGATGTCTTCCGGGAAGTCCGCCGGCATCCACTCCGGCCCGTACGGCGCGGCGGTGATCACGAGCTTCTGCTGGTTTTCGGGGAACAGCGAGCCGTCGAAGAAATTCATGTGCGTTTCCTTCAAAGTTCTGGGCGAAACAGGCGCCGTCTCCGCGGCGCGCAGGGAAGACTTCCGTGTCTGGTCAGAAGGGCTTGCAGCCGATGATCCCGGCCCGTTCCATCTTGCGGACTGCCGGCCAGTAGTCCTGGACCGCGTAGTGCTGGGTGCAGCGGTTGTCCCAGATCGCCATGCTGTTCTTCGTCCAGCGCCAGCGGACCTGGTATTCCGGGATGGCGGCGCGGCCGATCAGGTAGCTCAGCAGCTGGGACGCGCCCGGCGCGAAGTCCTGGCCGTAGCGGACGTTCTCCGGCCGGTGGAAGTTCACGAAGTGAGTGGCGAAGCCGCTGACGAACAGCACCTTCTCGCCGGTCTCCGGGTGGGTGCGCACGACCGGGTGCTCGGAATCCGGGAAGCGCGCCTTCAGGGCGTGGCGTTTCTCCATCGGCATGGCCGCGCCGAAGCTGGCCTCGATGGAGTGGCGCGCGCGCAGGCCGTCGATCTGCGCCTTCACATGGTCGGGCAGCTCGGCGTAGGCCTGGACCATGTTGACCCAGACGGTGTCGCCGCCGACGTCGGGCGTCTCCACGCAGCGCAGCACGCAGCCCATCGGCGGTTCGTCCCGCCAGGTGGCGTCGCAGTGATAGGCGTTCTCGTAGTGCTCCGGCGGGCTGTCGAGGTCTTTGTAGATCCGCACCAAGCCCGGATGCTCCGGATCGGAGCCGACCACCGGATGGTCCTCCAGCTCGCCGAAGCGGCGGGCGAAGGCGACGTGGTCGGCCCGGGCGATGTCCTGGTCGCGCAGGAACAGCACCTTGTGCTGGAGTAGCAGCGCCTTGATTTCGGCGAACAGGTCGTCGTTGCGGGCGGCCTCGCGCAGGTCCACGTCGAACAGTTCGGCGCCGATGTTGGCCGTCAGTTTTTCGGCTCGCATTGTCCCCTCCCTCTCCGGTCGCGTCAGATCACGAAGATCGAGGAGCCGGTGGTCTTCCGGGCCTCGAGGTCGCGGTGGGCCTGGACGGCGTCCTCCAGGGCGTAGCGCTGGTTGACCTCGATCTTGATGCGGCCGGCGGCGACGTGGCCGAACAGCTCGCCGGCCAGCTCGGCCCGCTCGGCCGGGTCGGCGATGTAGTCGGCCAGCGCCGGGCGGGTGACGTAGAGCGAGCCCTTGATGGCCAGCTGCAGGGCGTCGATCGGCGGGATCGGGCCGGAGGCGGTGCCGACGCAGACCAGCATGCCGCGGCGCTTCAGCGAGTTCAGCGAGCCCTGGAAGGTGGTCGCCCCGACGCTGTCGTAGACCACGGCCACGCCCTCGCCGCCGGTGATCTCGCGCACGCGGGTCGGCACGTCCTCATGGTCGTAGCGGATGATGTGGTCGCAGCCGTGCGCGCGGGCGATCTCGGCCTTGGCGTCGGTCGACACGGTGCCGATGACGGTCAGGCCCAGCAGCTTGGCCCACTGCGACACGATCAGGCCGACGCCGCCGGCGGCGGCGTGCAGCAGGACGGTGTCGCCGGCCTTCAGCGTCGGGCAGATGCGCCGCAGCAGGTAGGACGAGGTCAGGCCGCGCATGGTCATGGCCGCGGCGGTCTCGAAGGCGATGGTCTCCGGCAGCTTGATCAGCGAGCCGGCCGGCATCACCCGGGCGGTCGAATAGGCGCCCAGCGGGCTGCCCGTGTAGGTGACGCGGTCGCCGGGCGCGAAGCCCGTGACGCCCTCGCCCACCTCCTCGATCACGCCGGACGCTTCGACGCCGATGCCGCAGGTCGGCTTCACCGGGTAGTAGCCGGTGCGGAAGTAGGTGTCAGCGAAGTTCAGGCCGACCGCGACGTGGCGGATGCGGACCTCGCCCGGCCCGGGCGCGCCGACCTCGACGTCCTCGTAGCGCAGGACCTCGGGGCCCCCGGTCTCGTGAAAGCGAACGGCTTTGTGCAGCATTTCCTCAGGCCTACTGGGCTGGACGCCTCTGTTCGGACGCCTCTGTTTGGCCTGGGACCGTATGTGAGCCCCCGAGCGGGGCGCTCACCATCCGACGACAACCGCTTTTCATTTCATGACACGAGGATTAGGCTCGTGGGACTCGGGCCGCGGCGTTCCGCCGCCGCCCGGCGCTTCCGCGCCCTGCCGTACGATTTCGCCATGAGCACCCTGGTCCGCGCCGCCGTCCTGACCAACTACTTCGAGGTCGCCCGCAGCCTGGGGCTCAACCCGCAGCCCCTGCTCCGCGCCGTGGGCCTGAGCCAGGCGACGCTTGCGGACCCGGAGCAGCGGGTGCTGGTCAGCGCCGCCGCCAACCTGCTGGAAGAATCCGCGCGGCAAGCCAATTGCCCGACCTTCGGACTGCGGATGGCCGAGTCGCGTCAGCTGTCGGACATGGGGGCGATCAGCCTGCTGCTGACCCACCAGGCGACGCTCGGCGACGCGCTGCGGACGACCATCCAGTACCGCCACCTGCTGAACGAGGCCCTGGCCATCTACCTGGAGCAGGCCGGCGACACGGTGATCGTGCGCCAGGAGGTGGTGACCGACACGCCGGTCGCCTCGCGCCAGGCCACGGAGCTGGCGCTGGGGGTGCTGTTCCGGATGTGCGGGACGGTGCTGGGCGCGCACTGGCGGCCCTACAGCGTGAACTTCACCCATCCCGCACCGGCCGACCTGCAGGTCCACCGCCGCGTGTTCGGATCGTCGACCAAGTTCGAGTTCGATAGCGATTTCAACGGCTTCGTATGCTCTGCTGCGGACCTGGAGCAGAAGAACCCGACCGCCGACCCGGTGATGGCGCGCTACGCCCAGCGCTTCGTCGACTCGCTGCAGAGCGCCAATGAGCCGTCGGTGGTGCGCGACGTGCGACGCGCGATCTACCTGTTCCTGCCGATGGGGCGGGCGACCATCGAGCTGGTCGCTCAGGGGCTGGGCCTGAACGTGCGCACGCTGCAGCGGCAGCTGGACGACGCCGGCTCGAACTTCTCCGAGCTGATCAACGAGGTCCGCCGCGACCTGGCGCTGCGCTACATGCAGAACGAGAAATACGCGCTGGGCCGGATCGCCGAGCTGCTCGGCTATTCCATGCCCAGTTCGTTCACCCGCTGGTTCACCGCCCAGTTCGGGACCGCCCCCGCCCAGTGGCGTGCGGAGCACGGCCGCAAGCCAAGGGCGGAGTGACGCGAAGGCTCAGGCGGCCGGCAGGCGGTAGTCCTTCATCCGCTCGCGCAGCAGCTTCTTGTCGATCTTGCCGGTCGCGCCCAGCGGGATGTCCTCGAGGAACACGACCGCGTCGGGCGTCCACCACTTGGCGATCTTGCCCTCGAGGTGGGCCAGGAAGTCCTGTTCGGTGGCCTGCTCGCCGGCGCGCAGCTTGACCAGCAGCAGGGGGCGCTCGTCCCACTTCGGGTGGGCCACGCCGATCACCGCGGCCAGCTCGGCGGCGGGATGGCCGACGGCGATGTTCTCGATGTCGATGGAGCTGATCCATTCGCCGCCGGACTTGATGACATCCTTGGCGCGGTCGGTGATCTGCATGAAGCCGTCGGGGTCCAGGGTGGCGACGTCGCCGGTGTCGAAGAAACCGTCGGCGTCCAGCACCGTCCCGCCTGCGCCCTTGTAGTAGGCCCCCGCGACCGCCGCGCCGCGCACCACCAGCCGCCCCGGCGTGCGGCCGTCGTGCGGCACGGGACGCCCGGCGTCGTCGACCAGCTTCATCTCGACGGTCAGCGGCGCACGCCCCTGCTTCAGCCGGACCGGCACCTGCTCGTCGAACGGCCGGGCGGCGATCTCGGGCGGCAGCTGGCACAGC
Source organism: Caulobacter sp. 17J80-11 (assembly GCF_014349105.1). GTDB lineage: Bacteria > Pseudomonadota > Alphaproteobacteria > Caulobacterales > Caulobacteraceae > 17J80-11. The sequence continues at coordinate 69,858 of NZ_JACSJI010000018.1, forward strand.
GCGCCGATCGGCGACAGCTCGGTCATGCCCCAGCCGTGGATCACGTCCACGCCGTAGTCGTCGTGGAAGGCGCGGATCATCGATTCCGGACAGGCCGAGCCGCCGATCACCACCCGCCTCAGGGTGGAAAGCTTCAGGCCGTTGGCTCGCATGTGCTGCAAGAGCCCGCCCCACACGGTCGGCACCGCGGCGGAGAAGGTCACCCCCTCCCCTTCGATCAGGTCGTAGACGCTGGCGCCGTCCAGCTTCGCGCCCGGCATGACCAGCTTCGCGCCCGCGGCCGGGGCGGCGAAGGCCACGCCCCAGGCGTTGGCGTGGAACATGGGCACGATCGGCAGCACCACCTCGCGGCTGGAGACGCCCAGGCCGTCGGTCTGCAGGGCCAGCATGCCGTGCAGGAAATTGGAGCGGTGCGAGTACAGCACCCCCTTCGGATCGCCGGTGGTGCCGGAGGTGTAGCAGAGGCCGGCGGCGGTGTTCTCGTCGAAGCCGCCCCAGGCGCAGTCGGCGTCCTGGCGGTGCAGCAGGTCTTCGTAGCATTCCCAGCCGGCCGGCAGGCCCGCGGGCATGTGGGCCTGGTCGGTCAGCAGCACGACGCGCTCCACCGTCGGGCAGCGATCGACGATCTGGGCCAGCAGCGGGGCGAACACCACATCGGCGAAGATCACCCGGTCCTCGGCGTGGTTGATGATCCAGGCCAGTTGCTCGGGGAACAGGCGCGGATTGAGCGTATGGCAGACCGCCCCGATTCCCATGATCCCGTACCAGCATTCAAGGTGCCGGCCGGTGTTGAAGGCCAGCGTCGCGACCCGGTCGCCGGCTCCGACGTCCCACGCCTTCAGCAGGCTTGAGACGCGTTTGGCCCGGTCGTGGAGCTCCGCATAGGTGGTCTCGACGATGGGCCCCTCGACCGATCGGGTGACCACGGTCCGCCGGCCATGCAGCGCCTTCGCGTGGTCCAGGATCTTGTCGATGGTCAGAGGCCAGTTCTGCATCAGGCCCAGCATGGCGCGAACTCCGTCACTGTCTTGAAGCGTCCGCGTCGACCCGGCTTGGCCGGACGCGGAAAAAGAGACGGCGCGGCCCCTGGAGAAGCCGCGCCGTTAGGGAAGGAAACCAGTGAGTTTCCCGGGGCCTTAGAACTCCTTGCGAAGGGTCACGCCGATCTCGCGCGGAGGAGCCAGGAAGCGCTGGTAGGACGGGTCCTTGCCGAACAGGGTGGTGACGGCGTCCTGCACCACCACGCTCTCGTTGAGGAGGTTGTTGGCGAAGACCGAGATGTCGTAGCCGTCGCCGGCCCGCACGCCGAGGCGGGCGTTGAACAGCGAGTACGAGGGCTGCACCAGGCGCGGGTCGAGGTTGGTGTTGGTGAAGTACTCCGACGACCAGGCCCAGTCGCCGCGGGCGTAGACTTCGCCCCAGGCGACGCTGTGGGCGTAGTCGACGCCGACCGAGGTGCTCCAGTTCGGGGCGATCGGCAGCGGCTTGCCGGACAGGTCGCAGTTGGCCGGCTGCGGAGCCGGAGCTTGCGGCCACGGTGCGTGGCAGGCGCCGCCGGTGTACTTCTCGTAGCGCGAGTCCAGGTAGGTGGCGCTGGCGGTCAGGTGGAAGCCGTGGCCCAGCACGAAGGCGCCGTTGGCCTCCACGCCGTCGACGACCACTTCCTCGGCGTTGTTGACCTGGAACTGGGCGCCGAGGAAGCCGGCGTTCTGGTAGTCCTCGTAGACCGTGTGGAAGGCCGCCGTCGACAGGCGGACGCGCTTGTCGAGCAGGTCGAGCTTGGCCCCGACTTCGTAGTTGTCGACGGTCTCCGGCTTGAACGGACGGGCCGACAGCGGCGCGTTGCCGAAGCCGATGTTGCCGCCGCCCGACTTAGCCCCGCGCGAGTAGGTCGCGTAGAACATGGTGTCGCTGTTCGGGTGGTAGTCGGCGGTCACGTTGCCGACGAAGTTGTCCATGTCCGGAATGGCGACGTCGCCGTTCACGCCGGTCGGCGTCAGCAGGAAGGTGATCAGGTTCAGGCTGCCCTGCGGGGCCGCCCGCGGCGTGACCGCGGAGCGGTTGTGGACCGAGGCTTCCTTCGACTCATGCTGCCAGCGCAGGCCGCCGGACAGGTTGATCTGGTCGGTGACGTGCCAGGTCGCCTGGCCGAACGCGGCGTAATAGGTCGAGGACGAGTCGGAATCCAGGAAGCCCCTGTCGCCCGGCGTGCCCAGAACGAAGCCGGCCGGCGCGCCCGGCAGCGGCACGAAGGGCGCGGCGGCGGCCAGGACGAAGGTCGGCGTCTTGCCCTCGTTGCCGCGGTTGAAGTCGTTGACCATGAAGGTCGCGCCGACCTGCCACTCGAAGGTGTCGCTGACCGGCGAGGCCAGGCGGAGTTCCTGGCTGATCGTTTCACCGGCCTGGGTGTCGAAGTAGGTCAGCAGCGGGTACTGCGCCTGGGCGACGTCCTTGGTGGTGGTCTGCGACTTGTAGTTGGACCAGGCCGTGATCGAGGTGAAGTCGAGACCGCCGATCTCGCTGGTCAGGGTCGCCGACACCACGTTGTTGTAACCGTTGGTGTGGGTCGGGTCGGTGGTGCAGATCACCCGGTCGCGCGTGTCCGTGTTCGGGCAAGGCGACACGCCGAACATGGGCGCCAGCACCGGGTGGTGCTGCAGGATCCAGATGGAGTTGTCGCCCGGCCCCGACGAGTAGCTCGACGTCGGCTGGATGTAGATTTCCGGGTTGATGGCGTCGGTGTCGTAGATCTCGCTGCGGGCGGCGGCCACGCGCAGGGTGGTGTTTTCGCCGAGATCCAGCGCCACCTCGCCACGAATGGCGTAGCGGTGCATGTCGTTGGCGTCGCCCTTGCCGGGGATCAGGTTGTGGTAGGTGTGGTCCTGGTCGTAGTTCACGCCGGTCAGGCGCACGCGGACCTTGTCGCTGATCGGGCCGGAGACCGAGCCGGCCAGGCGGTAGGCCATGGCGTCGTTGCCGCCCTGGAACTGCGACACGGTCGCGGCCAGGCTGCCTTCCCAGTCGTGCGAGGGCGCTTCGGTGACGACGTTGATCACGCCGGCGTTGACGTTCTTGCCGTACAGGGTCGACTGCGGGCCCGACAGCACTTCGACGCGCGCCACGTCGACCAGGTCGCCGACGCCCAGGCCCGAGCGGGGCATGTAGACGCCGTCGATGAACAGGCCGACTTCCGGTTCGAAGGTCGGGATCGAGGGCTCGGAGCCGATGCCGCGGATACGGTAGGCCTGGGCCACCGGCTGGAAGCTTTCCTGGGTCTTCAGGGACGGCACGATGTTCGACACGGACTTCATGTCGACGACGCCGGCTTCCTGCAGGGTCTCCGAGGTCAGGGCCTGCACCGAGATCGGCACGTCCTGCAGCGCCTGTTCCCGCTTCTGTGCCGTGACGACGATCTCTTCGACCGAGTTGTTGTCTTCCGGCTGCGCCTGGGCATAGGCCGAGGCCGCGGTGCCGACCACCAGCGCCAGCGTGGACGCGCCGGCGAGCAAACGCCAATGACGAATCTTCATTTGTCTCCCCCGAAGGCTCCGTTGATCGGGCCTGTTCTCGGCGCCGCCCGCTGACGAAGCAGACGACCTCCTTGCACGGAGGAAAGCACCGCATCAGGGGCGGCGACTTCTCATTTCATGACACGGTCTTTGCATATGGCGACGGGCGGGAACCTCCTGATCCGGAAGGTTTCCCTGTGTCGCAAGGGCGGCACGCCGCTAAGCCGGCTTCCCTCGCGTCAACCGGTCGCGGCGGTCAGGGGCTGGGCGCTTCTAGCTTGGCCGCTTCCAGCGCCGCGATGGTCTCGGCGGCGCGGACCATGGACGCCTGGCTGACCCGGATCGGGCCGCTGTAGGAGCGGTCCAGGTCGAGGATCAGCAGGAAGACGAAAGCGAACAGCAGGAACAGCACGGCCGTCGGCGCGCGGTGGCGGCGCTCCAGCTCAAGTCCGTAGCCGGTGAAGAAGGCCGTCAGGACGGCGAAGGCGAGCAGACCGACCAGGATCGAGGACGGAATGCGCGCGTCGACCATAGCCCGGCGCATGGCGGTGATCTCGAACATGTTGTTCGTGCTCTCCATCACCGGCTCGATCAGGGCGGGCTGCCGGGCCAGGGCGGCGAGGACGGCGTCCCAGATCTGGGCCTGGTAGGCCGCGGTGCGGGCGACCAGCGTGTTCAGCTTCTCGCGCTCCCGCTGTGCGTCGAACGCCTCGCTGCGCAACACCGCGTAGTCGCGCATGAGACGGCTGAGCCGGCTGCGTTCCGGCTCCTCGAAGGCCTGGTAGCGCAGGTAGCTGGTCGACACCGCGTTGGCTTCCTGCATGACCAGCCGTCGCCGCTGGTCGTAGCGATCCTGCGCCATGGCGAAGGTGAAGGCGAACAGCAGGCCCAGCAGGGCCAGCGCCGCGCCCACGAGATTGCCGACCCGCTCCTCGCCCTTCTCTTCCTTCCCTCCACGCTGGGTGAGCATCCGGCAGTGGAAGCCGATCTCCTCGGCGGTGACCATCACCGCGGCCAGCACAAAGCCGATCAGCCAGAGCGGCGCGGTGTTCAGGAACTGCATCCCGGCCTCCTGCAGCTGAAGTCTCGGGCAACCGGGCGGCGACGCTGCGGGTTGCACGATCTGGAGCCGCAGCACCGATGGCCGACAGCCCCGCCGAACGCCGCGAATGGAAAGCGCTGGAGATCTCCGCACTTGTGCTGATGTCGCTGGCGAGTCTCGCCGGGTCGTGGAGCAGCTACCAGGCGACCCGCTGGAGCACGGTGCAGACCCGCAGCACGGCCGAGGTGGGCGGCTTGCGGACCCAGGCCAACCGCTCCGAGGTGAAGGCGCTGGCCCAGCAGTCCCTGGACTTCCAGATGTTCGTGCGCTGGCTGGAGGCCGACGGGCGCGGCGACGCAAAGGCGATGCAGATCTACGAGGGCCAGTTCCGCCCGGAATTCCGCCAGACCTTCCAGGTCTGGAAGGCGGCTCGCGAACGCCGCATGCCCGGACGCCCGGACACGCCGTTCGACCTTCGGTCCTACCGCCTGGCGCAAGCCGTCCGTGTCGTCGAGCTGGACCGCAAGGCCGACCAGATGGCGGCGCGGGCGCGCAACGCCACTTTGATGTCGGAAGCCTATGTCCAGAACGGGGTGATCTTCGCGCTGGTGCTGTTCCTGACCGGCATGGCGCAGACCTTCCGCCGCCCCCGCCTGCGGACCATCCTGACCGTCGCCGCCGCCCTCACCTTTCTCTTCGGCCTGATCCAGGGCGTTCGTCTGCCGGCGGCGTGAACCGCCTCAGGGCGTCGTCAGGTTCGCCTTCTCCCAGGCCCGCACCTTGGTGCGAGCGGCGTCGAACAGGCGCACGTAGTTGGCCTTCAGCACCTTCTCCCGTGCCTCGGGCGTCAGCGCGGCCCAGAGCGGTTGGTACATCTGATAGACGGCGAAGTAGTGTTCGGCGTCCCTGGGCGCGACCACGTCGGTGCCGAACAGGAAGCGGTCGGGATGGGCGTTGATGACCTCGGCGGCCACCTTCACGGTCTCCTCGTCTTTGATCACGTACTTCGCGACCTCGTCCCACGAGATGTCGAAGTAGACGTGGCTCATCCCCGGATCGTTCAGGATCGACTCGATGAAGGCCCGGAATTCGGCCGGCGGCTGCACCACCCGGCCCAGCCCCATGTGCGCCCAGATGATGGTGGTCTTCGGGTGCTTGCGCAGCGCGTCGGTGAGCTGCTGGAAGTAGATCGGCGAGTACTCGGCCTTCGAGTACGGCATGATGATGTCGTTGTGCATGATGGTCAGCAGGCCGACCTCGCCGGCGAAGTCGAGCAGCCGGTCGAGTGCCGGGTCCAGCAGGCTGGCCACGTCGCCGGCCACCTTGGACGAGACGAACTCCTTGTGGATCGAGAACTCGCCGATGCCGGTGAACACGCCGGGATAGGTCTTCAGCACGCGCCTGATCTGATCGGCGGCGTACATGTCGGTGGGGTTGAAGCCGGTGATCATCGGATCGAACCGGGCCCGCTCCTCCGGGCTGAGCGCCAGGTAGCGCACGGCGATATCGGCGTCGGTGAAGGAGTAGTAATAGAGATGCGCGTCGGTATCCATGTAGTACTTCGGCGCCCTGCCTGCGGTCACGCGGTAGGACCACTGCTGCTGCAGCGGAATGCCGAACAGGGCCGAGCGGCACACCCGGCCGTCCATGATCTTCAGGACGTCGCGAGCCGGCGGGCCTTCCTGGATGTAGTTGGTCAGGTGGAAGTGGGAGTCGTTGAACAGGCAGGTCTTGCCCTTCGGCGGCACGGCCGCGACCGTGTCCGGCGAGTCCTGGGCCTGCGCCGCGCCGGCGGCTGAAGCGATCAGGGCGGCCGCCGCCGCGCCTCCGAGAAGCTGCCCAGGCCGCGCCATCGCACCGTCTCCTCCGCCGGGCGGCGCCTTAGAACTTCAGCACCGCGTCGGTCGTGAATGTCCAACCGTCGCCACCGACCGGATAAGGTAGGGCGTTGTTCCCGACCGGCGAGCGGTCGAGCCAGAGGGCCTGGCCGTTCAGCTTCAGCTCCTGGCGCGACAGCGGCCACCAGTTGAGCCCCAGGGCCAGGTCGCTGGGGTCGCCGAATTCGCCGAAGATTTTCGACCCTGAGGCGTAGACCTGGACCGTCTGATGCACGGGCATGGCCGAGGCCTGCAGCTGGAAGCCGTGGTCGAAGAAGCGGTCGAACGGGATGTCCCCGATCGTCTTGAAGTCGTCCAGCCAGCGCCAGTAGTACTCCCCGTCCAGCGAGAAGCCGCGGTATTTTACGCCGCCGTTCATCGCCAGCATCTCGTAGGTGGCGCGCCGGATCTGGCCCTCGGTGCCGAAGGCGCCGGGCTGGAAGATGCGGGTGCCGTCGGAGATGCGCAGCTGCACGTTCTCAAAGGCGTTCTGCCCCGGCTGCTCCTCGGCGTCCTCGCGGCTGCGGCTGACGTTGACCCCGAACAGGGTCGCGGCCTTGTCGTGCCCCTCCCAGTCGCCGAAGCCGCTGCGCAGGCCGTATTCGCCGGTGGTCGGCATCCACCACAGGGCGCCCGAGACGGTGTTCAGCCCCGCCGCCAGCTGGCCGGCGTCCACGCCCAGTTGGCTCAGATTGTCGCCGGCCATGACCCGGTAATAGAGCTTGTCGGTGATCTCTCCCCAGGCCCAGATCCCGCTGGTGTAGGACCCGCGGAAGTACTCGTCGGCGATGGTGCGGTTGTCGTTGCGCAGCCAGAACGGGAAGGTCTCGTTGGTCGAGCGCGTCGTCGGCAGGCTGCCGATCCCGGCCCCCAGGCTGAAGTGCTCGTTGAACCGCCAGCCGAGATTGCCCGCCACCACCACCTGGGCGCCCAGGCCCTGGCTGGTGTTCGAGGTCCAGACGTAAAGCTGGTAGCGCAGCCGCGGGTCGGCGATCCAGCCCAGGAAGTTCAGCGTCACCTTCTGCAGCTGTACGTCCTCGCGCAGGTGCAGCCGCGTGGTGCGCCCGAAGGCGTCGGTGTAGGTCGGCTCCAGCGCCGTCTGGTTGATGTAGCGGGCGTAGGTGAAGGGGCTGAACACCAGCTCGCCCTGCGGCCGGCGCATCAGCACTACGCCCCGGCCCGGCTCGTAGATCCCGCCCGCCTCCGCCGTCTGGGTCGGCGAGACGGGGACCGGCAGCGCCGGAAACTCCTGGGCCTGCGCCGGTGGCGCTTCGGCGAGCTCGGCCGGCGAAGCGGCCGCGGCGTCCGCGGTCGCCACCGGCCCGTGCAGTTCCGTCTCCAGGGCGTCGACTCGAGCGTCCAGCGCCTGCATCTGACGGGCGAGGTCGCGGCGCATGGCGTTGATCTCGTCGAGCTCGCGCTCGATGCGGGCCGTATCGGGCGGGCCCGGCGAGACCTGGGCTGCGGCCTGGCCCGCCCCGGCGGAGACCGCCAGGCCGGCGAGGGCCGTCCCGAGGAGTCGGGCGGGCGTCGTCAATGCCCCCTCCCCCGCCCGGTCAGAACTGGACGATGAGGTCGGTGTTGAACACCCAGCCGTCGCCGCCGACCTGGGCGACCAGCACGTTGCTGCCGATCGGCGAGTGGTCGAGCCGCAGGGCCTGGGCGTTCAGGCGCACTTCCTTGCGCTGGAACGGATACCAGTTGACCCCGAGCGCGATCTCCGACGGGTCGCCGTACTCGCCGAAGATGTGCGAGCCGGTGACGTAGCCCTGCAGCCGCTTGGGCACGAACATCACCGAGCCGCGCAGGGTGTAGCCGTGGTCGTAGAGGCTATCGACGGGGACCGTGCCGCCCGTGACCACGAAGTCGTCGACCCAGCGCCAGTAGTACTCGCCCTCCAGATAGAGGCCCCGGTACTTCATGCCCGCATTGACCGCGGCCATCCGGTAGTCGGCCTGGGTGATGCTGCCGCTGGTGTTGAAGGCGTTGGGGCTGAACAGCAGGGTGCCGTCCGACAGGCGGATCTGGCTGTTCTCGATGGTGTTGACCCCCGGCTGCTCCTGGGCCGTCTCGGTGCTCGAGGTGAAATGCGCGCCGAACAGGGTCGCGAGCTTTTCGTGCTCCTCGTAGTCGCCGAAGCCGTTCGACGGGCCGAACTCGCCGGTCGTGGGCATCCACCAGACCGCGCCCGAGACGGTGTCCAGGCCGTTGTTCAGCTGGGCGGCGCTGATGCCCAGCTGGGCCAGGTTGTTGGTCAGGGCGACCCGGTAATGCAGGCGCGGCAGAATCTCGCCCTGAGCGTCGATGCCGGTGGAGTACGAGCCGCGGAAGAACTCGTCCGCCATCACCCGGTTGTCGTTCCGCAGCCAGTTCGGGAAGGTGTAGTTGGTGCTGCGGGTGGTCGGCACCGGCATCACGCCGGCCGTGACGATGAACGCCGGGTCGAACCGGTACTGGAAATAGCCGCCGAGGACGACCTGCGCCCCCTCGCCCATGTTCGGGTTCGCGGTCCAGAAGAAGTAGTAGTAGCGGAACTTCGGGTCGAACAGCCAACCCTTGAGGTTCATGCTGATCTTCTGGAACTGGAGGCTCTGGTTCCGCTCGACCGACTTGGTCCGGCCGAAGGCGTCGACATAGGTCGGGTTCAAGCCGTTCTGGTTGATGTAGCGGGCGTAGCTGAACATGCCCATGCCCAGCTCGCCCTCCTTTTCGTCGACGAACAGGAAGCCCTTGCCGGGCTCGTAGGCGGGCAAGTGGCGGTCGGTTTCCTCGAAGTCCTCCGCCTCGACCGGCTCCTGCTGCCGGGCCAGGACGAGCGCCGGGGTCGTCGCGTCCGGCGGCGGGGTCTGGGGCGGCGCCGGCAGGGGCGCATCGTCGGCCGAGGGCGTCGCGTCGGCGGACGCCCCGGGATCGCGACCGATCGGCGCCGACGCGAACACCGCCGGCGCCGGCG
>NZ_JACSJI010000019.1 GCF_014349105.1 Caulobacter sp. 17J80-11
GCCTCTTCCTGGGCGCGCTGGGCGGCCTCGGCGGCGCCGCGTTCGGCGTCGCGGCGATCCTGTTCGGCGCGGGCGCCTTCGATGGCGCGGCGGCGGGCTTCCATCTCGCCCGCCGACAGGCCGCCGGCGGCGGCCGAAGCAGCGGCGGACGGCTTGGCCTCGCGCGCTTCCGGCGCGGGCGTCTCCGGACGCGGGCGCGGCTTCACCTCGAAGGCTTGCTGCGCCGGCTTCTCCGCGGGGCCGCCTTCCACACGACGGCGCTTGGTCTCGACCACCACGGTCTTGGACCGGCCGTGGCTGAAGCTCTGGCGCACCGTACCCGTGCTCACCGATCCGGCCGCGCGCGGCTTCAGGGTGAGGGGCGGACGTCCGCCCGAGGCTGGCTTGTTGCCGCCGTCGTTGTTGTCGTTCGCGTCGCTCATTCGCTCGCTTTACTCGATCCCGGAGCCCAGGCTCCGGCCTTCGCTCGTCGTTCCAAAAACAAATCCGGCCGAGGCGTCAGCCGCCCCGCCCGTTTCGAGCTTCCTCGCGCCAACTCGGTGGTAGGAGCGGGCGAAACCCGGCCAGTTTGCGGACCTCTTCGGTCCAGCGGTCGGCCCGTCGCCCCGCAAGGAGGACGACGTGTATCACATTTTCCAGCCCTAAGGCCAAACCCAATTCTTCTGCGGAAAACGCGCCAACAACCGGAACCGGCGGGGTCTGGCGTGCGGCCGCCGCGAGAAGCTTGTTGCGCCCGTCCGGGCTGCCGTCCGAAGCTTCGATCAGCCAGGCGACCTTTCCCGACTTGAGGGCCATGTGGGCCTTCTCGAAGCCGTTGACAAGGACCCCCTCGCGACGGGCGAGGCCCAGTTGCTCCAGAACGCGCTTCGCAAGCAGTCGCTGGACCAGGTCGGCGAGGTCCGGCTGGGCGGTCAGTTTCGCCTTCGCCGAGCGGGAGAACAGGTTCTTCTTCGCGGCGGTCTCGACCGCCTCGCGGCTGGCTTCAACCCACATGCCGCGGCCCGGCAGCTTGCGCGCCAGGTCCGGGACGACCGCGCCGTCAGGCCCGGCCACGAAGCGGATCAGCCGCTCCTCGGGCATGACCTCGCCGCTCGCCAGGTCCTTGCGGTCCCGGTCGTTTGCAGAAACGGAAGGGGATGAGGGCTCGGCCCTCATCCCCTGTTCGTTTTCCGGAGACGGGTCGTCTCGATCGGCCAAGCCTGGTTACGCCTCTTCAGACTCGCCTTCGGCGAACTCGCCCTCGGCTTCTTCCGCTTCCGCGGGAACTTCCAGCTCCGAGGCGTCGATCCAGCCGGCCGCCACGCGGGCGCGCAGGATCAGGCTTTCGGCCTGCTCGACGGTCAGGTTGAAGCTCTCCAGCACGCCCGGAACCCGGGTGCGCTCGCCGGCGCGGATCTCGTAGCCGCCGCGGATTTCGTCGGTGGCCAGGTCGGCCAGGTCCTCGACCGTCTTCACGCCGCCTTCGCCCAGGGCCACGGCCATCGGCAGGGTGACGCCCTCGACGCCGAGCACGCCGTCCTCGACGCCCAGCTCCTTGCGCTTGGCGTCCAGGGCCGCGGCTTCTCGCTCGAGGAATTCGCGGGCGCGGGTCTGCAGCTCCTGGGCGGTGTCCTCGTCGAAGCCCTCGATCGTGGCGATCTCGTGCTCGTCGACGAAGGCGATCTCGTCGAGCGAGGAGAAGCCTTCGGTGGCCAGCAGCTGGGCGATGACCTCGTCGACGTCCAGGGCTTCCTGGAACAACTGGGTGCGCTCGGTGAACTCGCGCTGACGGCGCTCGCTGTCCTGGCTCTCGGTGATGATGTCGATCTGCCAGCCGGTCAGCTGCGAGGCCAGGCGGACGTTCTGGCCGCGCCGGCCGATCGCCAGCGACAGCTGCTCGTCCGGCACCACCACCTCGACGCGCTCGTCCTCTTCGTCCAGCACCACCTTCGACACTTCGGCCGGAGCCAGGCCGTTGACGATGAAGGTCGGCTCGTCCGGCGACCACTGGATGATGTCGATCTTCTCGCCCTGCAGCTCGGCCACGACCGCCTGCACGCGCGAGCCGCGCATGCCCACGCACGCGCCGACCGGATCGATCGAGCCGTCGTTGGACAGCACCGCCATCTTGGCGCGCGAGCCCGGGTCGCGGGCCACCGCGCGGATCTCGATGACGCCGTCGTACACTTCCGGCACTTCCTGGGCGAACAGCTTGGCCATGAAGCCCGGGTGGGCGCGGCTCAGCATGATCTGCGGGCCCTTGGTCTCGCGCCGGACGTCGTAGATGTAGGCGCGGATCCGGTCGCCGATGTTGAACATCTCGCGCGGGATCGACTGGTCGCGGCGCATCACGCCTTCGCCGCGGCCCAGGTCGACGATCACGTTGCCGTATTCGACGCGCTTGACGGTGCCGTTGACGATCTCGCCGGCGCGGTCCTTGTACTCTTCGTACTGCTTCTCGCGCTCGGCCTCGCGGACCTTATGGGTCACGACCTGGCGGGCCATCTGGGTCTGCACCCGGCCGAACTCGAACGGCGGCAGGGTTTCGACGTACTCCTTGCCGACGAAGGCTTCCTTGTCGCGCTTCAGCGCGTCCTTGAGGCGCAGGAAGGCGTAGTCGTTCTCAATGTCCAGCTCGTCCTCGACCACGGTGACCACGCGGGTCAGGGCCAGTTCGCCGGTCTTGTGGTCGATCGCGGCGCGGATGTCGTGCTCGGCGCCGTAGCGGGCGCGGGCCGCCTTCTGGATCGCTTCCTCGATCGCGCTGATCACGATCTCTTTTTCGATCAGCTTCTCGCGGGCCACCGCGTCGGCGATCTGCAGGAGCTCCAGCCGGTTGGCGCTGATTCCGGTGACGGCCATCAGGCTTCGTCCTCTTCTTCGTCGGTTTGACTGGTCAAACGCGCCGCGCGTTCCGCGGCGCCTTTTTTCATCAGCTCGTCGTTCAGCACGAGCTTGGCCTCGGAGATCCAGGCGAACGGCACCATCGCCGTCTCGTCCTCGCCCTCCAGGTCGACGGCGACGTTTTCGCCCTCGACCCCGGCCAGGGTTCCCTTGAAGCGCTTGCGGTTCTCGACCAGGCGGTCGAGCTCGATACGCGCCTCGTAGCCTTCCCAGATCTCGAAATCCTTCAGCCGGGTCAGCGGCCGGTCGATGCCCGGCGAGGAGACCTCCAGCATGTATTCGCCGGCGATCGGGTCGGCGGCGTCCAGCACCTCGGAGACGGCCCGCGACAGGCGCGTGCACTCGTCGATGCTGATCTCATTGTCGGCCGGACGCTCGGCCATGATCTGCAGCCGGCGGCGCTGGGTGCCGCCCATCAGGCGGACCCGGACGATCTCCAGCCCCTGGCTCTCGGCCACGGGGTCCAGCAGCTCCAGGATGGCGCGGTCCTCGGCGGTCTTGGCGCGCAACTCGGCGGTCCTCTGGTCAACAAAAAAGCGGCGGGCCTTCCGGCCGCCGCTCGAAGCGTCGGAAGACGCTGCGATAGCGATGTCAGGTGGATATAGCGCGGGCGCGCACCGCGCGCCAGCCCCTCGGTCAGCGCGGCCGAGCGCGTCCCAATAGCTTCGTCGCCCTCGGGCTCGTCCCGCGGGCGACGGCTGTGGGAGCTCAGGCCGTCAAGTCCTTCACCCGGCCCGGCCGACCGCCGTCAGCGGCGGAGGTCTTCGCCTCCTCCTGGATCAGCTGCTGCAGCGGCTGCTCGATCGCCTCGCGCTCCTCCGGGGGCGATCTTGTCGAACTCGGCGCGCACGCCCGATGTCTCGGTCGAGCCTGCGCGCGAAGCCGACGCGGTCTGGTCCAGCGCCGAGCCGCGAAAGGCCGGCGGCACGCCGTTGTTGTGGAGCTTGGGAAAGTCCATGCGAGGCCTCGCTGCGATTTGAGGGTGAAGGACGCCTTTTGCGTCGGCGCCCCGCGCCCGCGAGGCCACATCCTGGTTGCCCGGGCAGGGTAACAGCGTCAGAATTTCGGAGAAGGTGCGTGTACGGCACGACAGCTGTGCCGTTTTGTCAAAGATCGGGTCGGCGTGGACAAGACCGCGGGGTTGGTTCAGTTCGTCCGGGCGGTTGAGACCGGCTCGTTCAGCGCCGCCGCGCGGCTGATCGGGACCACGCCCTCGGCGGTGTCCAAGAGCATCGACCGGCTGGAGCGGCGGCTGGGCGCCAAGCTGTTCCTGCGCTCCACCCGCACCCTGACCCTGACCGACGACGGCGCGGCCTATTTCGAGCGGGTCGGGCCGTTGCTGCGCGCGCTGGAGGACGCCGAGGACGCCCTGCACGCCGACACAGGCGGGCGCGGGCGGCTGCGGGTCAGCCTGCCCAACGTGCTGGCCCCGGGCCTGCTCGACGCCCTGACCGGCGAGTTCCTGGCCCGTCACCCGCAGATCAAGCTGGAGCTCAGCGTCACCGACCGGCACGTCGACGTCATCCGCGAAGGCTACGACGTGAGCCTCCGCGCCGGACCGGTCGGCGACACCGAGCTGGTGGCGCGTCCGCTGGGCCGGTTGCCCATGGTGCTGGCCGCCTCGCCCGCCTACCTGGCGCGCGCCGGGCGGCCGCGGACGGCGGAGGACCTGCCGGCGGCCGCGCACCTGCGCTACCTGCTGGGCGGCCGCCCGATCGGGATCGATTTCGCCGACGGCGAGGCGTTTTCGCCCGAGGGCGTGCTCGACGCGGATTCCGGCCTGGCCCTGCGCCATGCGGCCCTGAACGGCCTGGGGATCGCCTGCCTGCTGAAGATGTGGGTCGAGGACGACCTCCAGTCCGGGCGCCTGGAGATCGTCCTGCCGGAGCGGCCGCTCAGGGGCGTGCCGCTGCAGGCGCTGCACGCCTTCGGCCGCTTTCAGCCCCTGCGCGTGCGCCTGTTGCTGGACTTCGTGGCCGAGCGGATGCGGCCGCTGACGCTGGAGCCCTGATCAGCGCGGGTGGGCGACGTCCTGGCGCAGCCACTCGGCGTAGGTGACCTTGCCCAGCCGCGGATGGTCGGTCTCCGGCCGCAGGGCCGTGTCGTCCAGCTTGGCGCCGAAGTACTTGGCCTCCGGGTCGGGGGTGACGGTCCGCTTGTCGCCGTGGGCGTCCAGATAGGCGCGGGCGAAGGCGTCCATGCGGATGGGCTCGGGCCCGGCGATCTCCATCGTGCCCAGGGCGGGCGGAGCCAGGGCGGCGTCGGCCACCGCGGCGGCCACGTCGTCGGCGGCGATCGGCTGCATCATGCCGGTCGACAGGCGGATCTCGCCGCCCTTGGTCGCGTCGTCGATGATGCCGCGCGCGAACTGGAAGAACTGGGTCGAGCGGACGATGGTCCAGGGCACGCCCGAGGCCTTGATCAAGCCTTCCTGGGCCAGCTTGGCGCGGAAGTAGCCGTTGGTCGGCAGCCGCTCCAGGCCGACGATCGACAAGGCCACGTGGTGGCGCACGCCGGCCGCCTTCTCGGCCTCCAGCAGGTTGCCGGTCGAGGTCTTGAAGAATCTCATCACCGCCTCGTCTTCGAAGGAGGGCGAGTTGACCAGCTCGACGACCACCTCGGCCCCGGCCAGCGCCTCGGCCAGCCCGGCGCCGGTCAGGGTGTCGACGCCGGAGGCGGGCGAGGCGGCGATCACCTCGTGGCCCCTCTGGCGCAGGATGGTCACGACTTTCGAGCCGATCAGGCCGGTGGCGCCGACGACGACGATCTTCATAGGTGGATCTCCAGGGTTGCGCCGCCCGAGAGCCGCGTCGCGGCGACGAACCGGGATCGGGCGGGAAAGTTCGAGCCCCTAGATAGATTGTCGGAATCCGGCCGTTAGCCGGGCGTCGGGCACACGACCTGTTCCCGCGCGGCACAGGCGGCGGACGCTGAACGCGGGCCTGGTACGGCCCTTGCGATCAAGGCCGACGCGGATGCGACAGGGATCGTCAGCGCTGCGGGTCGGCTGGGCGAGGCTCGGCGGGCCCGCCGCGGCGGGCGCTGAAACGGAGTCCTGACATGCAGATCGACGACCCGTACCTGCCCGGCGCCTCAGCCGATCGGCGGATCATCGTGTACTCGACCACCAGCCTGGCCGGCGTTCCGGAGCCGGTCGAAGCCGCCGCCGACCGGCGGATCATCGTCTATACGACCACCAGCCTGACCGACCACGACCAGTCGGCAGCTCTTCACGAGCCGTCCGCGACCGTTCACGTGGGCGACGACTGGATGTTCTGAGTAAGGGCGTCGCTCCGGGCGCCGCCCGGAGCGACGGCTCCTTCAGCCGGCCGGCCAGACGACGGCTTGCGCGACGACGACCTTCTGTCCGTCGAACGCCGCCGCCGGCGAGCCGTGCAGGCGATAGCCGATCGCCAGCATGTCGCTCACCCGCCGACAAAACTGCGCGTCGTCCGGGCCGGTCAGCAGCCGATACCTCGGCGCGCCGTTCGGGGGACCGCTCGTCTCGTGGCCGTCGCTCATCGGTGTCGAAGCTCCCCTGTGACCCAGCCCTTCATGGGGCTGTCCGCGTTCCGTCGCGCGCGGTTTGGGACGAACCCGCCTCCGACAGCGACGAAGACCCGGCGGGACGCGGCTCAGACCCGCTCGAACTCCAGGTAGATCGGCTGGGTGTCGCCCAGCAGCTTCTCCTGATAGCGCGTGGTCACGTGGTCGGCCGGGGCCACCTTCCAGTGGTCGGCCTTTTCAGCCGGCCAGCGGAAGGCGGGCTCCTTCAGGGCGCGCTCCAGCGTCCAGGCGGCGTAGTCCTTCCAGTCGGTGACGAAGCGGAAGCGGCCGCCCGGCTTCAGCACGCGGGCCAGTTCCGTCAGGGTCTCCTGTTGGATGACGCGGCGCTTGTGGTGGCGCGCTTTCGGCCACGGATCGGGGAACAGCACGAACACCCGCTCCAGCGAGGCGTCCGGGAAAGCCGCCAACACGTCGCGGGCGTCGCCCATGTGCAGGCGCACGTTGGTCAGCTCGCGCTCCTCGACGTGGCGCAGCGCGCTGCCCACCCCGTTCTGGAACGGCTCGCAGCCGACGATCAGCACGTCGGGGTGGCGCGCGGCCTGCTCGGCCATGTGCTCGCCGCCGCCGAACCCGACCTCGAACCAGACCGCCTTCGCGTCGGGCATGAGCGCGCGCGGGTCGATCGGGCCTGCGGCCGGATCGGGCACGGCGATCTGCGGCAGGAGGGTCTCCATCAGGGCGGCCTGACGGGGCTTCAGCGTGCGCGACTTGATCCGCCCGAACGAACGCAGCGGACCCCAGGTGGGAGGCGTGGACATGGGCGGGGGCTATAGACGCTCACGCCCGCGGCGGAAACCGTGTCGAAAGCCGAGGCCCGGAAACGACAGCGGCGCCGGCTCTTGCGAGCGCGGCGCCGCTTGCATTCGTCCGGCGCCGGCGCGCCCGAGGCTCAGATCACTCCGCCGGGGCCAGGACCTTGGCGCCGAAGAGGCTGCGCAACTCCTCGACCAGGTCGGTCTTCTCCCAGGAGAAGCCGCCCTCCTTGTCGGGCGTGCGGCCGAAGTGGCCGTAGGCCGCGGTGCGGGCGTAGATCGGCCGGTTCAGCTTCAGGTGCTCGCGGATGCCGCGCGGGGTCAGGCCGCCGATCAGGTCGGGCAGGACCTTCTCCAGCCGGGCCTCGTCGACCTGGCCGGTGCCGTGCAGGTCGACGTAGAAGCTGAGCGGCTTCGACACGCCGATGGCGTAGCTGACCTGCAGGGTGCACTTCGACGCCAGGCCGGCGGCCACGACGTTCTTGGCCAGGTACCGGCAGGCATAGGCCGCCGAACGGTCGACCTTGGTCGGATCCTTGCCGGAGAACGCGCCGCCGCCGTGCGGGGCGGCGCCGCCGTAGGTGTCGACGATGATCTTGCGGCCGGTGATGCCGGCGTCGCCGTCCGGGCCGCCGATCACGAAGGCGCCGGTCGGATTGACCATCCACTCGGTCTCCGGCGTGATCAGGCCTTCGGGGAAGACCGACAGCACGTAGGGCCGGATCAGCGCCTCGACGTCGCGGGAGGACAGGCCCTCCTTGTGCTGGGTCGAGACCACGATCTTCAGCGCACGGGTCGGGCGGCCGTTCTCGTAGAGGAGGGTCACCTGGCTCTTGGCGTCGGGCTCCAGCTCCGGACGCTCGCCAGAGTGGCGCACCTCGGACAGGCGCTTGAGGATGTTGTGGGAGTACTGCAGCGTCGCGGGCATCAACTCCGGGGTCTCGTCGACCGCGTAGCCGAACATGATGCCCTGGTCGCCGGCGCCCTCGTCCTTGCCCTCGGCGGCGTCGACGCCCTGGGCGATGTGGGCGGACTGTTCGTGCAGGTGGCAGGCGTAGTCGGCTTTGGCCCAGTGGAAGCCTTCCTGGGCGTAGCCGATGTCCCTGACCGCGGCCCGGACCTTGTCCTCGAGGCCGTCGATCACCGAGCGGGGTCCGCGGACCTCGCCGGCCAGGACGATGCGATTGGTGGTCACCAGCGTCTCGCAGGCCACGCGGGCCTCGGGTTCCGCCGCCAGATAGGCGTCAACCACAGTGTCGGAGATCCTGTCAGCCACCTTGTCCGGATGGCCTTCGGAAACGCTTTCGCTGGTGAAGATGTAGGAGGGTCGGATCACGGTTTGTCGCCCCGCTGAGCTGAGGCCCGCGAACATATAAAGATATGTTTATATCCGCAAGTGACCCTGACCGGGTCGCGACGCTCAGCTCTCCGCGTCGTCGCCCTCGGCCATGGTCCGAACCAACTCCAAAACCCGGCGCCGATAACGGGGCGGCAGTTTCGGGAACAGGGAGGCCAGCTCGATACCTTCGGGGGTCATCAGAAAACCGTGAACGAACTGCTCAGGTTGGCTTTCCGAGAAGCCCTCCATCGCGGTCTGTTCCGAGAGGCCTTCAAAGAAGTAGGCCACCGGCGCCTGCAGGTAACGTGCGATCTCAAACAGTTTGGATGCACTGATGCGGTTGGCGCCGCGCTCGTATTTCTGAACTTGCTGAAAAGTCAGACCTAGCGCGTCGGCCAGCTTTTCCTGGCTGACACCCAAGAACTTACGTCGCATCCGCACCCGCGCACCGACGTGAAGGTCGATGGGATTGGGGCCGCGCTCGAAGTCGCCTTTGTCGTCCATTTACGCTGTCGTCCCCAAAAGGGTGAAACTACGCCGCAACGGGGGACCCATTTAATTCAAATGGGCGTTCTGTCACTCAATTTAAGGCCGTTAAAGCGCGACCAGAACGCGAAAATTAGCGCAGACAGGGTTAAAACCCAAAACGGCAGGTCGCCGAAACGCGAATACAAGGTCGGTTCGAGCGCCGCCGGCAGGGGCGCGTCGATCACGCCGCTCTCGCCGGAGTCCAGCCGCGCCCCGTCCACAACCCGCCCGTAAGGGCCGATCACGGCCGACACGCCGGTCGGGGTGGCGCGGATGATCGGCAGACCCTGCTCGATGGCCCGATAGCTGGCCAGGTTGAGGTGCTGCTTCGGGCCGGAAGTCTGGCCGAACCAGGCGTCGTTGGAGACGTTGACGATCCAGGACGCGCGGCCGTGCTTCTGTGTCGGCAGGCTCGGGAACAGGCTCTCATAGCAGATCAGCGGCTGCACGCTGGTCCCGTTCAATCGGATCGGGGCCGGACGCGGACCCGGCGAGAAGCCGTCGCCGACATGGACCAGCTCCTTCAGGCCGATCTTTTCGGCCAGCGGCTCCAGCGGCAGGAATTCGCCGAACGGCACCAGGCGGTGCTTGTCGTAAATCCCGGTCACCTGCAGGGCGTCGCCGGTGTCGCGCAGGGCGATCAGGCTGTTGTACCAGTTCGCCCCGCCGTCGGGGGCGGGCTCGCCGCGGTAGGTGCCCATCAGCAGGGTCTGGCCGGGCTGCAGGGCGCGCTGGATGCCCTCGGCCGCTTCCGAGCCGGGAGCCAGGAGTTCGTTGGCTGAGGCCGGCAGGGCGCCTTCGGGCCACACCACGTAGTCGGGCGTGCGCTTGCCCGGGCGGGACGTCAGGTTGAGGTAGCGCTGGACGATGTTGCGCTGCTGCTCAGGGCTCCACTTGGCTTCCTGCGGCACGTCGGCCTGGACCACGCGCACGATTTCGTGAGTGGCCTGGACCCGGCCCGCCCCGGCCAGCCGCACCGACCCGGCGATCCACAGGCCGGCCAGGACGGCGACGCCGGTCAGGGCCACGCCCACGCGCCGGCGCATGGGGCCCGGGTGGAACAGGGGCTCGAAGCAGACCACCGCCAGAACGGTCAGGAAGGTCAGGCCGTAGGCGCCGATCCAAGCGGCCACCTGCGACGGCGGCGAGCCCGCGGTCCAGGTCTCGCCGGCCAGGTTCCAGGGGAAGCCGGTCAGGACGTGGCCGCGGATCCATTCGAACAGGGCGAACACGCCGGCGAAGGCGATGACCCGGGTCAGGTCCGGGCGGGCGATCTTGCGGTAGAGGGCGCAGGCCCCGCCCCAGAACAGGCCCATGCCGGCCGGCAGCAGGGCGGCGGCGAACGGAGCCATCCAGGCCTGGCGAGCGTCGACCAGGAAGGCTTCAGCCACCCACCAGCAGCCGACGAAGAAGTAGCCGAAGCCGGCCAGCCAGCCCAGGCCGAAGGCCTTCCAGCCGCTCCGCTCGTCGTCGGTGCGGTCGACCAGCCACATCAAGAGCGCGTAGCCCGCCAGGCCCGGCCAGAAGCCGAACGGCGGATGCGCGAACCCTGCGGCCAAGCCGGCACCCAGCGCAGCCAGGATCACCGCGGCCTTCGCCCCCCGTGCGTTCACGCCCCCTCCGTCGCCGGCGCCGGTTCGGCGCGTTCCACCCGCCGCACGCGCAGCCGCTTCACGCGGCGCGGATCGGCGTCGATCACCTCGAAATCGAACCCGGCCGGGTGCGGGATCACCTCGCCGCGCTGGGGCACGCGCCCCGCCAGCACGGTGACCAGCCCGCCCAGGGTGTCGACCTCTTCTTCCTGGTCCGGCGGCGTCAGTTCGCCCCCCAGCATGGATTCCAGCTCCTCGAGCGGGGCGCGGGCGTCGGCCTCGATCACGCCGCCCGGACGCTGCACCACGGAGGCGGCCGCCTCGACGTCGTGCTCGTCCTCGATCTCGCCGACCACCGCCTCGACCAGGTCTTCCAGGGTCAGCAGGCCGTCGGTGCCGCCGAACTCGTCGATCACCAGCGCCATGTGGGCGCGGGCGGTCTGCATTTTCAGCATCAGGTCCTGGGCGCGCATGGAGGCGGGCACGTAAAGCACCTCGCGCTTCAGGCGGTGCAGGACCGGCTCGTTCCAGTTTGGCCCCGCCTTGCCCTCCGCCGGGGCCAGCAGCTTGACCACGTCCTTGATGTGCACGACGCCGACGGGATCGTCGAGCGTCTCGCGGAAGATCGGCATGCGCGAGTGCTCGGCCTCGACGAAGGCCTTCACCACCTCGGCCAGGGTCGTGGAGATCTCCACCGCGACGATGTCGGCGCGGGGCGTCATGACGTCGGCGACGCGCAGGCTCTGGAAGGCCTCGGCCTGGTCGACGAGGTCGACGCCGCCGTCCGGCGTCGGCGCTTCGACGCGCGGTTCGCTGCGTCCGAGCCGGGAGAAAATGCCCAGCAAGGGCTTGAGCGGAGAGTTCGGACTACTCGGGCCGTCGGGGTTAGACATCTGTCTCGTTTTGCGCCGCGTAGGGATCCGGAACGCCGAGCTTGGCAAGAACAGCGCGTTCCAGGGCTTCCATCTCCTCGGCCTCGGTGTCGTTTTGATGGTCCCATCCTAGCAGATGCAGGACCCCGTGCACGACGAGATGGCTGAGGTGGTTCGCCAAAGGCTTGCCCTGGGCCTGCGCTTCGGCCGCGCAGACGCCGTAGGCCAGGGAGATGTCGCCCAGGTGCGGGAGGGCGAATTCCGGCGAGGGGAAGGACAGGACGTTGGTCGACTTGTCCTTGCCGCGGTGCTCGGCGTTCAGCGCCCGCTGCTCGGCGTCGTCGGTGAACAGCAGGGTCACCTCGGCCTCGCCTTCGTGGCCCCCGGCCTCCAGGGCGGCCTCGGCGGCGAGGCGCGCGCGGGCCTCCGCGTCCGGCACGGCGCGCAGCCAGGCCTCGTCCTCGACTTCGGTTTCGACGGTGATCATTCCGGTTTCGCTTTCGCGGCCAGGTCGGCGTCGTAGGCCCGCACGATCCGCTCCACCAGCTTGTGGCGGACCACGTCGGCGGCCTCGAAGCGCGCCACGGCCACGCCCTTCACGTTCGTCAGTATGCCGACCGCGTGCGACAGGCCGCTGTCGCGCGGATTGACCAGGTCGACCTGGCTGGGGTCGCCGGTCACCACCATGCGCGCGCCTTCGCCAAGACGGGTCAGCACCATCTTCATCTGCAGACGCGACAGGTTCTGCGCCTCGTCGACGATGACGAAGGAGTGGCTCAGCGTGCGGCCGCGCATGAAGGCGACCGGGGCCACCTCGATCTCGCCCTTGTCGCGCCGGCGGCGGACCGCCTCGGCGCCCAGGATCTCGTCCAGCGCCGCCCAGATCGGGATCAGGTAGGGATCGACCTTCTCGGTCAGGTCGCCGGGCAGGAAGCCCAGCCGCTCGCCGGCCTCGACCGCCGGGCGGGTGATGACCAGCCGGTCGACCGCGCCCTTGAGCAGCAGGGTCGCGCCGTAGGCGGCGGCCAGGAAGGTCTTGCCGGTGCCGGCCGGACCGATGCCGAAGGTCAGCTCGTGCTGCTCCAGCATCTCCAGATAGCGAGCCTGGGCCGAGGTCTTGGGCACGATCGGGCCGCGGCGGCCGACCGGCAGCACGCCGTGGGCGACGCTTTCGCCGGCCCGGGCTGCGGCGGCGGAGGCGCGCACGTCGGCCTCGGTCACCTCGGCGCCGGCCTCGGCCCGCTGGGCCAAGGTCTCGATCGCCCGCTTCACGCCGGCGCGGGCCCGCGCGTCGCCCTTGATGGTGACGCCGCCGCCGGGGGTTTCGATCAGCACGTGGAAGGCGTCTTCCAGCAGGGCAGCGTGACGGCTGTTGGGCCCGGACACGGCGCGGACCGCGACGTCGGACAGCGGCACGAAATCTTCAGAGCGTGAACTCACGCGGCCTCGCGGGCGGCCAGGGCGCCGGTCAGGCTGTTCTTGCCGGCGACCTCGATGCGAACCGGAACGATCTGGCCGATCAGCTGTTCCGCGGCGTCCACGTGCACGCCCTGCAGATAGGGGGAGCGGCCCACGGCCTGGCCGGGATGACGCCCCGGACGTTCGAACAGCACCGGCAGGGTGCGGCCGACCATCGAGGCGTTGAAGGCTTCACGCTGCTGGTCCAGCAGGGCGTTCAGGCGGGCCAGCCGCTCGACCGCGACCTCGTCGGGCACCTGGTTCGGCATGGCCGCGGCCGGGGTGCCCGGACGGCGCGAGTACTTGAACGAGAAGCACGAGGCGTAGTCGACCGCGCGGACCAGCTCGAGGGTGTCCTCGAAGTCCTTTTCGGTCTCGCCGGGGAAGCCCACGATCATGTCGCCGGCGATGGCGATGTCGGGCCGCGCGGCGCGGATCTTCTCGATCACCGCCAGATAGCTCTCGGCGGTGTGCTTGCGGTTCATGGCTCGCAGGATCTTGTTTGAGCCGGCCTGCACCGGCAGGTGCAGGTAGGGCATCAGGGCGTTCAGCTCGCCGAAGGCCGCGATCAGGTCCTCGCCCATGTCGTTGGGGTGGCTGGTGGTGAAGCGGATGCGGTCCAGGCCGTCGATCTTCGCTAGGGCGCGCACCAGCTTGGCCAGCGAGCCCCGGTCGCCGGAAGCTTCCGCCCCGTCGTAGGCGTTGACGTTCTGCCCCAGCAGGGTGACCTCGCGCACGCCCTTAGCGGCGAGGCCGCGGGCCTCGGCCAGCACGCTCTCGACCGGGCGCGAGAACTCGGCGCCGCGGGTGTAGGGCACCACGCAGAAGGTGCAGAACTTGTCGCAGCCCTCCTGCACGGTCAGGAAGGCGGTTGGACCCGAGACGTGGCGCTCGACCGGCAGGGCGTCGAACTTTTCGTCCGGCGCGAAGTCGGCGGCCAGGCGCTCGCCGCGGGCGCGGGTCACCTTGGCGATCAGTTCGGGCAGCTGGTGGTAGGCCTGGGGCCCGACCACCAGGTCGACCACCGGGGCGCGCTTGATGATCTCGTCGCCCTCGGCCTGGGCCACGCAGCCGGCCACGACCACGCCCATGCGCCCGTCGCCGGCCGCCTGCTTCTCCTCGCGCATCACTCGGATGCGGCCCAGCTCGGTGTAGACCTTCTCCGCCGCGGCCTCGCGGATGTGGCAGGTGTTCAGCACCACCAGGTCCGCGCCCTCGGGCTGGTCGGAGACGGCGTAGCCCAGCGGGCGCAAGACGTCGGCCATGCGCTCGCTGTCGTAGACGTTCATCTGACAGCCGTAGGTCTTGATGTAGAGGCGCTTGGACGCGGGCTCGCTCATGGAACCGTTATGCGGGAAAGGGCAGGAGCGGCGCAAGTTCGCGGGCGCCGCAGCTTTCCCCTCACTTCTTCTCTTCCAGCGGCACGCCGTAGAGCTCGAGCTTGTGGCCGATCAGCCGGTAGCCCAGCCGCTCGGCGATGGCTTCCTTCAGCTTCTCAATCTCTTCGTCGAAGAACTCGATGACCTTGCCCGTGCGGGTGTCGATCAGGTGGTCGTGGTGGTCCTCGGTCGCTTCCTCGTAGCGGGAGCGGCCGTCGCCGAAGTCGTGCTTCTCAACGACGCCGGCCTCTTCGAACAGGCGCACGGTGCGATAGACCGTGGCGATCGAGATGTGCGGGTCCACCGCCGAGGCGCGGCGGTACAGCTCCTCGACGTCCGGATGGTCGTGGGACTGGGCCAGCACGCGCGCGACCACGCGGCGCTGGTCCGTCATGCGCATGCCTTTTTCGACGCAGAGCTGTTCGATGCGATCCATGGCGCGGAAGATAGGCGGGAGATCAGCCGGTGTTAAGCTCGCGTCGCAACACCAGCGCATCGACCGGCGCGCCTTCGCGGCGGCGATAGTAACCCCGCCGCCGCCCGGCCTCGGTGAAACCGGTTTTCCGATACAATTCAATGGCCGGGGCGTTGTCGACCGCGACCTCCAGGAACATGGCCTCGGCCCCGGTGACCCGTGCGAGCTTCTGGGCCGCCTCGACCAGGGCGAGGCCTACCCCCTTCCGACGGGCGGAAGGCGTGGTCGCGACGGTGAGAATCTCCGCTTCGCCGGCGACGCTGCGGCACAGGATGAAGCCCGCGACAGCCCCGTCGAGCTCGACCAGCAGGCCGAAGGCGCCCGGTCCCAGCAGCAGCTTTTCCAGCTCGGGCGCCGGCCAGGCCGGGGCGAAACCGGCCTCGGCGTGCACCCGCGCCAGGGCGTCGAGGTCGAAGGGAGTGGCGGGGCGCAGGTTCACGCCGGCAGCTTGGCGTCGGGCGCGCGCAGATAGATCGGGCGCGGCGGCTCGAGCGGCTCGGCCGCGGCCGCGACGAGGCCGGCGAGGGCGACCGGATCCGCGCCGGCGCGATCGTCCGCCACGGCGTTCGGGAAGGCCTCGGCCAGAAGCTTCGCGCCGGAGCCGACCAGGCGGGTCGGTCCCTCGGGATCAACGTCGATCAACAACTGGACGGCGTCGGCCACGGTCAGGGCGCTGGGCACTGTCGCGGCGGCGCCGTCGCGGAAGCCCTGGACGTAGACCTGCTCGCGCCGGGCGTCGATCACGCAGGCGGTGAAGCCGTCGGTCCGGTCGGCGGCCATGGCCTCCAGCGTGCCGACCGCGACCACCGGCTTGTCGAGGGTCAGGCCCAGACCCTTGGCGAAGGCCAGGCCGACGCGCAGGCCGGTGAAGGAGCCCGGACCGGCGGTGACGCCGATCCGGTCCAGGTCGGCGAAGGCCAGTCCGGCCTCGGCCATCAGGCGCTCGACCAGAGGCGCCAGGCGCTCCTGGTGGCCGCGGGCCATCGGCTCGGAGCGGGCGGCGCGCACGCGTCCGTCCTCGACCACCGCGGCCGAGCAGGCTTCCAGCGAGGTGTCCAGCGCCAGAACGATCACGGGCGGGTCCAGACGAATTCGTTCAGCTGCGCCTTGGCGGCCAACACGTCCGCCGGCGGCATGTCGACGGAGGTCCAGCCCGGCACGCCGAACACGTACTCGATCGGATCGGTCGGCGCGCGCTTGCAGACCACGGCGTTGACCTGGCGGCCTTCGCCCATGCGGCAGTCGGCGGGGGTGAACTTCGCGTCCGGCCATTTCTGCAGCAGGGTCTCGCCTTGCGGGCCGTGGAAGCCGCCGCCCTGAACCAGGATGCGCGAGACCTTGCCGTCAGGCCCGCCCTGCAGCTCCAGCGCCGTGGTCCCGTCCATGAAGGCGGTGATGATCGGCACGGGCGCGCCGCCCGCGTGCAGGAAGGCCTTCTCGATCTTGGCGTCCGGGAAGGCCGCCTGAACCGCCTCGACGGTGAAGGGGGTGTGGGCGCCCAGGGCCCCGACGCCGCGCGACCACACCGCCTTGGGGTCGGCCTTGCCGGCCGTGGCCGCCGACGCAGCGGCAGGCGTCGCCGTCGGTTCGGCCGGGGCGGCGGGGGTTTCGGTCGAGCGCTGGCAGGCGGCCAGCAGGGCGGCGGTCGCGAACAGGGGAAGGGCGGCGCGGATCATGCGGTCCTCGAAAAGGTCTGGGTTCCGACGAAAACGCGGAGCTCGGCCGAGGGCTGCCTCAGAGGGTCTGTTCGACCCGGGTGACCTCGGGAACGTAGTGGCGCAGCGTGTTCTCCACCCCGGCCCGCAGGGTGGCCGAAGACGACGGGCAGCCCGAGCAGGCCCCGCGCATGCGCAGATAGACCACGCCGGTGTCGGGCTCGTAGCGGTCGAACAGGATGTCGCCGCCGTCCTGGGCCACCGCCGGACGGATGCGGGTGTCCAGCAGGTCCTTGATCTCGGCCACGATCTGGGCGGCTTCGCCCTCGTAGACGTCGGCGCCGTGGCTGACGCCCGCCGCGCCGTCGCGGAACAGCGGCTGGCCGGAGGTGAAGTGATCCATCACCGCCGCCAGGATCGGCGCCTTCATCTGCGACCAGCTCAGGCCGCCGTCGGCTTTCGACACGCTGACGAAGTCGGGCCCGAAATAGACCCGCTCGACGCCCTCCACCTGGAACAGGGCCTCTGCCAGGGGCGAGGCCTGCGCCTCTTCGATGGAGGCGAACTCGTGCGCCCCATCTTCGGCCAGGGCGCGGCCCGGCAGGAACTTCAGGGTGTTCGGGTTGGGGGTCGGTTCGGTCTGGATGAACATGCGGCTCAGATGGCCTCGAACGGCGGGACGGGCAAGCCCTGACCGCGGCGGCTCACGCCAGCTCGGCGATCTCGTCGTCGGTCAGGTCGCCAGGCACGACAGTGACCGGGATCTTGCGGCGGCCGCCAAAGCCGGCGCCCTCCTTGGCGATGGAGGAGACCAGCGGGCCCGGGCCGCGGCCGCCGACGGCGGCGGCCAGAACCAGGATCTTGATCTCCTCGTCGTCGAGCAGGGCCTGGCGGATGGCGGCCTTGGTGTCGCCTTCCTTGATCAGGAATTCGGGGGCCACGCCGGAGCGTTCGGCGACCCCGACCGCCAGGCGCTGCAGCAGGGCCTCGGCCTCGGCCCGCTGCTCGCGCTCGATCTCCTCACGCACGCCGGCCCAGTGCTCGAAGGCCGGCGGCGGCAGAACGCGCAACATGGTCACGCGTCCGCCGGTGGTCCAGGCGCGGCGGCACGCGTAGTGCAACGCCGCTCCGAACTCGAGGCTGTCGTCGACCACCACGAGGAACTTGCGGGTCATCGCGGCGGCCGCGCGCGTCGACGGCCTCAGGCCGCCGACGCCAGCTCCCGGATGGCGGCGTTGGCGATGGTGAGCTTGGCGAAGCTCCACCCCGCGCCGGCCTGTTCGATCTCCTCGATCGTCTTGCGGGCGTGGTCCACCGTCGCGGACCGGGCGCGCACCCACTCCTGGATGGCCTGGCGGGCCGCCTCGCCGTTGCCGACCGAGGCCGGGCTGGCCGCCTTGCCGATCGCCAGGGTCAGGGCCGCCTGCTCGGACAGCAGGTCCTCGATCAGCCGGCGCACGGCCAGCCGCTCGAAATGGTCGGCCGGGGCCAGCGAACCGGCCGCCGAGCGCAGCCGATCGAAGGCGAAGGCCGCGCCGACCTGGTGGTAGAGCCGCGCGGTGGCGGCCACCGGCCAGTGCATGCGGCCGGCCAGCTCGGCCATGTCGCTCGTGGCGGTCAGCGGACGCAGCACCGCGATCGAGGCGGCGAGGTCGGCGGGCGCGCCGGCCGCGACCAGGCTTTCGACCCGGTGGCGCATGGCCGCCTGGTCGAAGTCGGACAGCAAGCTCGCGCCCTCGGCCCGCACGGCGTCGACGGCCGGGCGGTAGACGTCGATCAACTGTTGCACCGTCGCGCCGCCGCGGGCGGCCCGGCGGGCCAGCCAGAAGGCCAGGCGGCGCAGGGCGCCGGCGGCCTCACGGTAGAGCGCGGTCTGGGCTTCGGCCGGAATCTTCAGATCCAGGCTGGAGATCACCGACCAGGCCTCGTCCAGGCGCAGGGCCTGGCGGGCGGCCTCGAAGGCGACCACCAGCTCGCGGGCGTCGCAGCCGGCGGTGGCCCGCACCCGCGAGGGGAAGGTCGCCCCGGTCATGTTGACCATCTCGTTCGAGATCACCGTGGCGATGATCTCGCGCCGCAGACGGTGCTGGTCCATCTCGTCCTGATACCGGCGCAGCGGCGTCGGGAAGTAATCCTTCAGCGTGGTCTCGAAGAAGGCGTCGTCCGGCGCGGCCGAAGCGACGACCTCGTCGAACAGCTCGATCTTGGCGTAGGCGGTCAGCACGGCCAGCTCCGGCCGGGTCAGGCCGCGGCGGGTGTTCTGCAGCTCGACCATGGCGGCGGTGGAGGGCAAGCCCTCGACCTTGCGGTCCAACTTTCCAGCTTGTTCAAGGCGGCGCATGAAGCGCTCGTGCGCGCCGGCGTCGGCCGCGGCCGAGGCCTCCTGCAGGGTCAGGGCCAGGGTCTGGTCGTAGTTGTGCTGCAGCACGTGCTGGGCGACCTCGTCGGTCATGCTCGCCAGCAGCGCGTTGCGGGCCTCCCGCTCCAGCTCGCCCTTACGCTCCAGGCCGCCGGTCAGGATCTTGATGTTGACCTCGTGGTCCGAGGTGTCGACGCCGGCGGAGTTGTCGATGGCGTCGGTGTTGATGCGCCCGCCGTTCTGAGCGAAGGCGATGCGGCCCGCCTGGGTGACGCCCAGGTTGGCGCCTTCGCCGACCACGTCGACGCGCAGCTCGTTGCCGTCGACCCGGATCGCGTCGTTGGCCTTGTCGCCGACCTGCAGGTCGGACTCGCTCGGCGCCTTCACGTAGGTGCCGATGCCGCCGAAGTAGAGCAGCTCGGCCTCGGCCTTCAGGATGGCGCGCATCAGGTCGGTCGGCGACAGGCTGTCTTCCGACACGCCCAGCACCGCCTTCACCTCAGGCGTCAGCGGGATCGATTTCAGCGAGCGCGAGAACACGCCGCCGCCGGCCGAGATCAGGCTCTTGTCGTAGTCCTGCCAGGACGAGCGCGGCAGGTCGAACAGGCGCTTGCGCTCGTTCCACGACACCGCCGGATCCGGGTTCGGATCGAGGAAAATGTCGCGGTGATCGAAGGCGGCGACCAGCTTGATCGCCTTGGACAGCAGCATGCCGTTGCCGAACACGTCGCCGGACATGTCGCCCACGCCCACCACGGTGAAGGGCTGGGTCTGGATGTCCTTGCCCATCTCGCGGAAGTGCCGCTTCACCGCCTCCCAGGCGCCGCGGGCGGTGATGCCCATGGCCTTGTGGTCGTAGCCGACCGAACCGCCCGAGGCGAAAGCGTCGCCCAGCCAGAAGCCGTAGTCGGCCGAGACGCCGTTGGCGATGTCGGAGAAGGTGGCCGTGCCCTTGTCGGCGGCGACCACCAGGTACGGGTCGTCGCCTTCCCAGGCGATGACGTTGGCCGGACGGATCACCGCGTTCTTCGCGTCGATGTTGTCGGTGATGTCCAGCAGGCCCGACAGGAAGGTCTTGTAGGCCCGCACGCCCTCGGCGCGGATCGCGTCCGGCGCGCCGCCGCGGGGCAGCTGCTTGGGATAGAAGCCGCCCTTCGAGCCGACCGGCACGATCACGGCGTTCTTCACCTGCTGCGCCTTCACCAGGCCCAGCACTTCGGTGCGGAAGTCGTCGCGACGATCGGACCAGCGCAGGCCGCCGCGGGCGACCGGGCCGAAGCGCAGGTGCACGCCCTCGACGTGCGGCGACCACACGAAGATCTCGCGATAGGGCTTGGGCAGCGGCAGGTCGGCCAGCTCGCGCGACGCGATCTTGAACGAGATGTACGGCTTCGGGCCGCCGTCCGGACCGACCTGGTAGTAGTTGGTCCGCTTCACCGCGCCGACCAGCAGGGCGATGCGGCGCAGGGCGCGGTCGTGGTCGAGGCTGGCCACCGCCTGCAGGGCGGTCAGGATTTCGCTGGTCAGGGCTTCGACCGCCTGGGCGCGCGCGGCCGCGTCGCCGGCATGGGCCGGATCGAACTTGGCGGCGAACAGCTTCAGGATCAGCCGGCCGACAGCCGGGTTCTCGATCAGCGCGGCTTCCTGGGTGGCCTGGCTCGGGTCGAGGCCCGACTGCTGTCGATAGCGGGCCAGCGCGCGGATCAGCGCCGCTTCACGCCAGGAGATGCTGAGCTCCAGCACCAGGCGGTTGAAGCCGTCGCTCTCGGTCCGGCCGGTCCAGACGGCCGCAAAGGCCTCCTCGAACGGCTTCTTGATGTCGCGGAACACCAGGTCGGCGCCGCGCGGATCTTCCAGCAGGAACTCGTGGACCCAGACCGGCTCGGTCGCGCCAGCCGGACGCACCGGGTTGCCGTACTCCTCGAGCGCCTTCAGGCCCATGTCCTCGAGGATCGGCAACACGTCGGCCAGCGGCACGGCTTCGCCGTGGCGGTAGAGCTTGAAGCGGAACTGCAGGGAGGAGTCGGTGGGCGCGCGGAAGGCGCGCACGGCGATCTCGCCGTCGCCCAGCCGATCGACCTCGGCCATGTCGACCAGGGCCTCGGCCACGTCATAGCGGTCGCGGTAGGCGACCGGGAAGCCTTCGGCCCAGCGGCTGGTGACCGCGCCGACCTCGGCGTCGGCGATGCCGGACTCGCGCACGGCCTGCTCGAAGCGGTCCGGCCAGGCGCGGCTGACCTCGACCACGCGGGCCTCGACTTCGGCCGGATCCGGCTCGGGGTGCGCGCCCGGCTGCACGCCGATGATGTAGTGGATGCGCACCAGCGGCGCGTCGGACAGCTGCGGGTACCAGGCCGACACCCGGCCGCCCCAGGCCTTCGCCATGACCTCGCCGGCGCGCTCGCGCACGCCCGGATCATAACGCTCGCGCGGGACGTACATCAGCACCGAGACGAAGCGGTCCAGCGGATCGCGGCGGGTGAACAGACGGATGCGCGGGCGGTCGAACAGGTGCAGGACGCCCAGCGCGATGCGCAGCAGGTCGTCCTCGGTCATCTGGAAGAGTTCGTCGCGCGGGTAGTTCTCGACGATGTTGCGGAGCCGCTTTTCGTTGTGGCTGCCCGGCGCCTTGGCGGCGCGCGCCATGACGTTGGCGACCTTGCGACGGATCAGCGGCACCTGGCTGGCGGTCAGGTCGTAGGCCTCGGCCGTGAACAGGCCGACGAAGCGGACCTCGCCGGTCGGCTTGCCGTCCGGGCCGAAGCGCTTGATGCCGATGAAATCCATGTAGCCGCGGCGGTGCACGCGCGAGCGCAGGTTGGCCTTGGCCACCGTCACCGGCTCGCCGAGGTTCAGCTGCTGCTTCATCTGCCGGGTCAGCACCGCCGGCTCGTTGGCGCGGCGCAGGACCGGACGGTTCGGATCGCGCAACAGGCCCAGGCCCTGCTGCGGCTGGCTGAGCGGCGCTTCCGCCTCATAGCCGCCGTCGGCGGTGCGCGGATAGTCGTAGACGCGCGCGCCGAGGAAGACGAAGTGGTCGGCGTTCAACCACTTCAGGAAGGCGGCCTGCTCGGCCACCAGGGCCGGGTCGACGCCCGCGACGCCCTTCTCCAGCTCGGCCACGGTGCGGCCCAGCAGCTCCTGCATCGGGGTGAAGTCGGCCACGGCGGCGCGCACGTCGGCCAGGGCCACCTGCAGGCCTTCGATCAGGCCCGCGCGGCGGTCTTCCGCGACCGGATCGATCACCACCAGGATGGTGGACTCGCGCTGGGTGTCGCCGTGGGCGCGGCGCAGGCCCTGGCCGAAGCGCTCCAGGGTCAGCACCGGGTGGAACATGGCGCGCACCGACACGCCGTGGTCGGCCAGCTCGCCCATCACGCTGTCGACCAGGAAGGGCGCGTCGTCCTGGACGATCTCCAGCACGTCGTAGGCCATCGGCCGGCCTTCGGCGCCGGTGGCGCGGCGCAGGCGGATCATCGGACCGGCGCCGCCTTCGCGGACTTCGCCGAACTTCCAGAAGTCGGCCAGCACGGCCGCGAAGTCCTCGGGGCTCAGCTGCGGAGTCTCGTCGGCGACGTAGTCCTCCAGCGCCTGCTCCAGGAAGGAGTGCTCCAGGCGGTCGAGCTCCGTCGCACCAGGGCGGCCCAAGGCCTTCGCAAACGCCTTCTTCAAAGCGTCGATGGTGAGGGTGGGCACGCCGGCGCCGTCCATGGGGGATCCTCGCAGCTTCGGCCGGAGCCTAACCCGCTCCCGTCGCCGATCAACTAACGAGCCCTGTGCTAGGCCATACGGCGCGAAAACGAAAGCCGGACCCAGAACGGGAGCCGAAAAAGAATGCCCTGAAAGAGAAAGGTCGCGGGACGTTTTCGCGTTCGCCGCGATTTTGGCGAATGAAAGACGCTTTCCCGCCGCAACATTCGAAGACCCGCGTTCGCCGGCGCCGGGGCCCGCAAACGAAAAGCCGCCGGATGCTTTCGCATCCGACGGCTGCGTCCCTCCGAGGGGGGGAGAACGAAGGGACGTTTTCGTTCGGCGACGCCGTTTCTAGGGGGACGGGGAGGGCGGCGCCGCCTGTCCGGGTATCGAGGGGAGGATGTCCGGACAGGACAGAGATAGGAATGCGCTGGGGGATTTGTAGTGGCGCCCGATCACGCCCCTGTGAACAATTCCCAAGGCAAAACCTAAGGTTAAGCCGTCTCCGCCTTTCGCGCTCGCTCTTCCTCCGTACGCGGATAGGGTTCGCCGTCGCCCGACAGCAGGACGGCGATCCAGCGGGTGCCGTCGAACTCCGCCAGGATCGCGATGGCCATCACCGTCAGCGGGGTCGACAGGAACATGCCGGTCACGCCCCAGAGCGCGCCCCAGAAGGCCAGCGACAGCAGGATCACCACCGGGTCGATGTTCTGGTTCTCGCCCTGCATGCGCGGGTAGATGAAGTTGCCGATCACGAACAGGATGACCTGCAGGCCGATCAGCAGCACCAGGGCGGGGGTGTAGGTCTCGAACTGGACCAGGGCGAACAGCGGCGGCGCCAGGCCCGCCACCGCGCCGCCGATCACCGGGATGTAGCAGACCAGGAAGACGACGAAGGCCCAGAAGCCGGGGTTTTCGAGGCCGACCACCATCATCAGCACCCAGGCGGACACCGCGATCATCACCCCCGTGACGGTCTGCACCCACAGATAGCCCTCGACCCCGCCGCGGATGCGCTCGAACACCGCGGCCGCCTCGGCCCGGTCCTCGTCGCGGGGGAACAGGCTGTCGGCCTTCTGCTTGAAGCCGGTGCGCGAGGCGATCAGGAAGCCGAGATAGACCAGCACGAAGAAGGCGTCCGAGGCGAAGCCCTGCAGGCCCTTGGCGGCGACGCCGACATAGCGTTCGAACTCAAAGCGCTGCACCAGCTCGTGGGCGGTGGGCGCGACGCTCAGGTGCAGCATGCCGGCGACGTCGGCGATCACCATGTCGAGCCGGGCGCTCAGGTTGTTGGCCTTGGTGAAGAAGCCGGCGGCGCCGTCGATGATCACCCACACCGAGCCGATGAAGGCCAGGGTGATCAAAAGGATGGCGGCCGGCAGGGCGACCTTCTCCGAAACCCGGGCGTGCCGGACGAGGCCGCGGGCGAGGCCGTCGGTCATCAATAGCAGGAAGATGGCCAGGGCCAGAGGGGTGAGAATTTCGCTCAGCCAGTAGACCGCCGCGCCGCCGATCACGACAGCGATCAGCACGAGCGCGTTGCGCGAGGTGGAAGAGGTCATGGCCGGTCCCCGGGTTCGACTCAGGACTGTCTTTCGCCGCGCGCGTCCGCGTCAATCCAACGCGACCTCTGCCTGACCCTCGGCTATGGTCCTTCGTCGCAAAGGAGAACCCGCATGGACGCGCCCCGGGGTGAGGTGCTGCTCGGCCTGTCGGACCGGCCGGTGAGCTTGCGGCTGGACCGGGTCAACCGGCACGGGATCGTCGCGGGGGCCACCGGCACGGGCAAGACCGTCACCCTGCAAGTGCTGGCCCAGGCCTTCTCCGACGCCGGCGTGCCGGTGTTCGCCGCCGACGTGAAGGGCGACCTGTCCGGCGTCGCCGAGCCGGGCAGGCCTGACGACAAGATGCAAGCGCGCGCGCGCGACATGGGCCTGACGCTGACGCCGGAAGGCGCGCCGACGATCTTCTGGGACCTGTTCGGCGAGAAGGGCCATCCGATCCGCGCCACCGTGTCGGAGATGGGTCCGGTGCTGCTGGCGCGGCTGTTCGAGCTGAACGACGTACAGGAGGGCGTGCTGACCATCGCCTTCAAGGTGGCCGACGCCGAAGGCCTGCTGCTGCTCGACCTCGACGACCTGCGCGCCGTTCTGGCCCACCTGGCCGAGAACGCGGCGGAGATCGGCCGCACCTACGGGGCGGTCGCGCCGGCCACGGTCGCGGCGATCCAGCGCAAGCTGCTGACCCTGGAGAGCCAGGGCGGCGACAGGTTCTTCGGCGAGCCGGCGCTGAAGCTTTCCGACCTGATGCGCACCGACGCGCAGGGGCGCGGCTATGTCAGCGTGCTGGCCGCCGACCGGCTGATGCAGACGCCCCGGCTCTACGCCACCTTCCTGCTGTGGCTGATGGCCGAGCTGTTCGAGGAGCTGCCCGAGGTCGGCGATCCGGAAAAGCCGCGCCTGGTGTTCTTCTTCGACGAGGCCCACCTGCTGTTCCGCGACGCGCCCAAGGCCCTGCTGGAGAAGGTCGAGCAGGTGGTGCGCCTGATCCGCTCCAAGGGGGTGGGGGTCTGGTTCGTCACCCAGAACCCGGCCGATGTGCCCGACGTGGTGCTTGGCCAGCTCGGCAATCGCATCCAGCACGCGCTTCGCGCCTATACTCCGGCCGACCAGAAGGGCCTGCGCGCCGCGGCCCAGTCGTTCCGGCTCAACCCGGCCTTCGACACCGCCGAGGCGATCCAGCAGCTGGGCGTCGGCGAGGCCCTCGTCTCGGTGCTGGACGAGCACGGGGCGCCCACGGTGGTCGAGCGCACCCGCATCCGCCCGCCAGCCTCGCGCCTGGGTCCGGTCCAGCCGGCCGAACGGAGCGCGCTCCTGGCCGCCGACCCGGTGGCCGGGACCTACGACACCCCGCTGGACCGCACGTCCGCCCAGGAGGTGCTGGCCGCCCGGACCGAAACCCCGCGCGCCGCCGAACCGAGGCCAAAAGCCGCGCCCCGCGCCCCGGCCCGCGCGCGCCAGACCCCGACCGAGGCCTTCGCCAAGTCGATGCTGCGCAGCCTGGGGAGCCAGATCGGCCGCGAGCTCATCCGCGGCGTTCTGGGGTCGTTGCGGCGGTAGAGCTAGCCCCGCCGCGCCCGGAGCCGCTTCAGCTCCTTCTCGATCTGGCGTTCGCGCATGTCGCCGGTCTCGACGAAGGTGGCGAAGCCATGGGCGAACAGGCCGATGCCCCAGCCGAGCATCGGCCAGACCACCCACCATTCGCCCGGCGAGGTCAGGTAGTTGATCGCAGCCAGGCCGGCGTTGACCATCACATAGGTCAGCAGGTGCGTGCGGAAGGCGATCTTCGCGTCGGCGCGCCGCTCCGCCCGTCGGCGCAGCGAGAACTCTTCCTCGTCGGTCATGGTCCCGTCCCCTCGGCGCCCTCAACGGCGGCGCTTCAAAGAACAGGGGTCTGCGGACGAAATCAACCGACCGGAGTCAGCCGCCACATGCGCAGAGGGTGCTTCACCCGGCCGGCCTCGGCCCCGGCGGCGGCGCCGCGGCCCATGTAGAGGTCGGCGCGGACCGGGCCCCGGATCGCCCCGCCGGTGTCCAGCGCCACCACCAGGCGGCGATAGTCGCGCGCCGCGCCCTGCAGGGTCGGGTTGTCGGCGTCGATCCAGAACAGCTCGCCATAGCTGTGCTTGCCGGGGTCCACCGCGATCGACCGGCCGGCCGGCAGGGGCACGCCCGCCGCGCCCGGCGGATCGCCGTGGTCGTCGGGCAGCAGGTTGAAGAAGACATAGCGCGGGTTGGCGTTCATCACGCCCTGGGCGCTAGGGCCGCGGTTGGCGGCCAGCCAGTCGCGGATGACGTCGCCGGAGGTCTGGTTGGGAGCCAGCAGGCCGCGCTCGACCATGACCCTGGCCACGCCGACGAACTGGCGGCCGTTGTCGGCGGCGTAGCCGGCCCGCTGGCGGCGGCCGTCCGGGAAGGTCAGATAGCCCGAGCCCTGGATCTGCAGGAAGAACAGGTCCTCCGGGCGCATCCAGGCGAGCGCTCCGTTCGGCGGGCTGGCTTCGATGGCGGACCGCTCCAGATAGGCCTGGCCCTTGACCAGGTCGGCCGGGCGGCCGCGCACGGGGGCCGAGAATTCCGCGTCGGGCTGGGCCTTCGCCGGATACTCCGGCGCGAAATAGGCGGTCAGCAGGCCCGTGCCCTCGACCGGCGAGGCGACGAACCGGGTCTCGAAGAAATGTCGCGCGGTCTGGGGATCGGCGGCGCGCATGGCGCGGGCGGCGGCGCAGGTCCGCTTGCCGGGCTCGGTCCGGTCGGCGCCGCAGCCGGCCTGGTAGGCCTTCAGCGCCGCGAGATGGTCTTCCTGGGCCCAGCCGGCCAGCCCCATGGGACGCGTGGCCTGGGCCGGCGGATAGTTGGGAACGGGTCCGCCGGTCGGCGCGGTGGCGCAGGCCGCCAGCAGCGAAAGCCCTGCGAACGCCCCCAGCCTTCCCGCGAAACTCACGCCTGGGCCGCCTCTACCCGGGCCAGGGTCCAGTTCGGATCCGACCCGCCGACCAGGCGCTCGAAGCTCCACAGCTCCGCCGTACGCCGGTCATCCACCGCCTCGCCCTCCGGGCCCTTCGAACGGGTCCGCAGTTCGGCCAGGAAGCGCACCCGCACGCGGGCGGTGTCGCCGTCCAGCTCGGCCTGGTCCAGGTCGGCGCGGGGGGCGTGCAGGAACTCGGTCTGTTCGGAGCGGCCTTCGGCCTCGCGGGCGGCGATGGCCGCGTCGAAGCTGGCGTAGACCGCCGGCGTCAGCAGCGGACGCAGCGCCTCGCGGTCGCCAGCGGCGAAGGCGCGCACGATCCGCTCGTAGGCGATGCGCGCGCCGTCCAGGAATTTGCCGGTGTCGAAGCCGCCGTCGCGGGCCTTCAGGGCCGGGAGGCCGGGCACCGTGGCGTCGGTCGGCGAGGGTTCGATCCGTTCCGGCGCGGGCTTGCGCGCCGAGCGTCCGGGTTCGGCGACCGCCTCTTCCGGCTGACGGCCCACGCGGCGGCCCAGCACGTTGTAAAGCTGGAACAACACCACCGCGGCGATCACGGCGAAGATTACGATCTGTACGATTTGTCCGGGCACTCGCCCCTCCGTTTGGTCACGTCGGGCCAGCCACCCATATAGGCGGCCTGGACGCAGGCGGCAGGCCCGACCCCGGGCCTTACGGCTCGCGTTGCGCCATATCGTCCCGCGTGTTAGCAGCGCGGCTTGCTTGTAGGAAGGCCGCTCGAGGCCTTCGGGGGAGAGAACGTCCATGACCGACGTGACCGCGCCGAACGCCGGGAGCGAACTGCAGACCGGCCCGCAGATGCGGGTCCTGACCCAGTTCGTCCGCGACCTGTCGTTCGAAAACCCCCGCGCGCCGGAATCGCTCCGCATGGAGGGCAAGCCGGAAATCGACATGGGCGTCGAGATGAACGCCCGCGGCCGGGCCGACGGCCTGTTCGAAGTCGACCTGCGCCTGTCGGTGAAGGCCTCGTCCAACGACGGCGCCCTGTTCCAGGTCGAGCTGGTCTACGGCGGCGTGTTCCAGGTGGCCAACGTCACCGACGAGACCCTCGAGCCGCTGCTGCTGATCGAGTGCCCGCGCTACCTGTTCCCGTTCGCGCGCCAGATCATCGCCGCCTGCACCGCCGACGGCGGCTTCTATCCGCCGTTCCTGCTGGAGCCGCTGGACTTCGCCGCGGTCTACGCCGCGCGCAAGGCCCAGGAAGGCGGCGTCGGCGCCGCCGGCAACGCGTAATCCACGCGTCCGCCTCGGGTCCGGCCCGAAACCTGAGATTTCAGCAGCCCCGGTCGTCACGGCCGGGGCTGTTTTTATTTCCGCCGGGGCCCTTGTCGGCACGCGGGCGGTTGGATCGTCCTACGCCAGGTCGCCGGGGACGCCGGCGCGCAACCAGAGGAGAGGGACACGATGGCGAAGTTTATGGCGGTCTTCACCGGCAAGCCGGGCGCGGGTCGCCCCGATCTCGACGACTCCACCATCGCCAAAGGCATCCAGGCCTGGGGCGCGTGGATGGCCCAGAACGCCGACCGCATCGTCGAAACCGGCGGGCCGCTGGGCAAGACCAAGAAGGTCTCCTCGGCCGGGATCGCCGACATCCAGAACAACCTGACGGGCTTTGTCGTGCTTGAGGCCGACGACCACGAGGCGGCGGCGCGCCTGTTCGAGGGCCATCCCCATTTCACCATCTTCCCCGGCGACGGGGTCGAGGTGATGCCGGTCCTGCCGATCCCGGGGCGGTAAGGGGCGCAGGGCCGGCGGCTTACGCCGGCTCGCTCTCGTCGCTCTTGGCGAACTGGGCCCAGATCGCCTTGTCCTTCAGCACGGCGCTGACGAAAGCCGCATGGGCCGCCCGTTCGTCGTCAGTGACGCGCGAGGTCAGCGGGCGGGGGCGGGGGCCGTAGCCGCCGGACTTCACCGTGGTGATCGCCGCCGCCACGCCGACCGGGGTCAGGTCCAGGCCGCGCTCCTTGCCGCCCTTCAGCTCCAGATAGACCGCCGCCAGCAGTTGGGCGTCGATCAAGGCGCCGTGCTTCTCACGCTCGGCCAGCGAGATCTTGAAGCGACGGCACAGCGCGTCGAGCGAGTTGGGCATGCCCGGAAATCGCTTCTGGGCGAGCTGCAGGGTGTCGATCCAGCCCGGCGCCGGGATCACACGGCGGCCGATGCGCTCCAGCTCCATGTTCACGAAGCCGCGGTCGAAGCCCGCATTGTGAGCGACGATCGGGGAGTCGCCGACGAATTCCAGGAACTCGTCGCAGATCTCGATGAACTTCGGCTTGTCGGCCACGAAGGCGTTGGAGATGCCGTGGACCCGCTCGGCCTCGGCCTCGATCTCGCGCTCCGGGTTGCAGTAGCGGTGCAGCGACTTGCCGGTCGGCAGCAGGTCGACGATCTCGACGCAGGCGATTTCCAGCAGACGGTGGCCCGCCTTCGGGTCGATGCCGGTGGTTTCGGTGTCGAGGACGATCTCGCGGGCCATGGCCTCTTACTGAAGCGCTTCGCCCTTGCCGTGAAGAGCGCCGCGTCGCCGCGGGGTCCATCCTGGCGCGCCCACGGTGTCCAGGACCTCGTCGACCGCGTGGCGGGCGTGATCTAGCCCGAATGACGTGTCGATCACGAAATCCGCGCGGGCCACCTTGTGCGCGTCAGGGGTCTGGCGCTCGAGCAGGGCGGCGAATTTGGCTTCGTCCATGTCCGGCCGGGCCAGCACGCGCCGACGCTGGACGTAGTCCGGAGCGGTGACAACCACCACGGCGTCGACCAGGTCGGCGGCGCCGGTTTCGAACAGCAGGGGAATATCGAGCACCACGACCGGCTCTTCCGCAGCCTCAGCCTGCGTGAGAAACGCGTGGCGGTCGGCCTGAACCAGCGGGTGGACGATCGCCTCCAGCCGGCGAAAGCCCTCGGGCTCCGCGCGCAGACGGGCGGAGAGGGCGGGGCGGTCCACTCCGCCGTCCTTCACCACGCCCGGGAAGGCCGCCTCGACCGGCGCGACCGCGGCGCCGCCGGGGGCGTAGAGCCTGTGGACCGTGGCGTCGGCGTCCCATACCGGCGCGCCGGCGTCGCGGAACATGGCCGCGGTCGTCGACTTGCCCATGCCGATCGAGCCGGTCAGGCCCAGCACGATCACTTGAGCGCCTCCAGCGCCACGGCGCGCACGTCGATGTCCGGCGGGGCCTGGCCGAACAAGGCTTCGAACGACGGCTTCGCCTGGTTGATCAACATCGACAGGCCGTCGACCGTGGGCAGGCCGCGGGCTTCCGCGGCCTGGAGCAGGGCGGTCTTCAGCGGCCGGTAGGTCATGTCCATCACCGCCGCGCCCTCGGGCAGGTGGTCCAGGGCCAGCACCGGTCCGGCCGCCGCGGCGTTGACCAGCACGCCAGCATAGTCCAGCGCCCGTTCGGCGTCGGCCAGGGCGAAGGCGCGTGTGCGCTCCCCGAAGGCGAATA
Source organism: Caulobacter sp. 17J80-11 (assembly GCF_014349105.1). Classification (GTDB taxonomy): domain Bacteria; phylum Pseudomonadota; class Alphaproteobacteria; order Caulobacterales; family Caulobacteraceae; genus 17J80-11. The sequence continues at coordinate 30,544 of NZ_JACSJI010000019.1, forward strand.
CCAGTTCCTCGGCCCGAGCGATGGTGCGGTTGACCACCCGCACTTCCGGGCTGCCGGCGTCGAGCAGGGCCGCGACCGCCGCCTTGGCCGCGCCGCCGGCCCCCAGCACCACGGCCGGCCGGGCCGTCAGGTCGACCTCGGGCGCCTGTTCGGCGAAGGCGGCGATCATGCCGAAGCCGTCGGTGCTGCGCGCCTCGACGTGGCCGTCCTCATGGAACAGCAGCAGATTGGCCGAGCCGGCCCGGATGGCGACCGGGTCCGCTTCGTCGGACAGGGCCAGGGCCCGCTCCTTGAACGGGGCGGTGACGTTGAGCCCCGCGACCACGCCGCCACGGAAGCCCCGCACCAGCCGTTCGAAGGCCGGCTCGTCCTGGGGCGAGAAGGGCGCATACAGCGCGTCCAGGCCCGCGGCCTCGATCCAGGCGCCGTGGATCACCGGGCTCAAAGAGTGGGCGATCGGCCGCCCGACCACGCCGGCGACCCGGGCCGCCCCCGTCGCACGCACGCTCATGCCTGCACCAGTCCGCGTTCGCGCAGGAAGCCCAGCAACGCAACCATCGGCAGGCCCAGGATGGTGAAGTAGTCGCCCTCGATCCGGTCGAACAGTTGCACGCCCTCCCCTTCCAGCTGGTAGCAGCCGACCGAGGACAGGATGGTCTGGCCCTGGCGGGCCAGGTAACCGTCCAGCCAAGCGTCGGAGAAGTCGCGCACGGACAGGGTCGCGGTCTCCACCGTCGACCAGACCACCCTCCCCTCCTCCGCCACGGCGACGCCGGAGTGCAGGTGATGGACCCGACCGCGCATGTCCTTCAGGCGAGCACGGGCCTCCTCGACGCTTTCGGCCTTGTCGACGGTGACGCCGCCGAGGTCGAGCGTCTGGTCGGCGCCGATCACGAGACCGGACCGCCGCTCCGACACCGCCAGCGCCTTCAGCGCCGACAGGCCGACGGCGACCTCCTTGGGCCCCTCCCCTCTCGCCAGGGCTTCGACTTTAAAGGCGTCCTCGTCGACGCCGGCGCCGGTGGTCTCGAAACTCAGGCCCGCGCCCGTGAGGAGGGCGATGCGGGCGGCGCTCTTCGACGCCAGGATCAACTCGGTCACGCCAGCAGCCCCACCTTGCCGGTGCGCTGGGCGGTCAGCAGGTTCAGCACCGCCGCGGCGGTTTCTTCCACCGAGCGACGGCTGACGTCGATCACCGGCCAGCCATAGCGTTCGAACATGCGCCGGGCGCGCACGGTCTCCTCGCGCACCGCCTCCATGTCGACATAGGCGCTCTCGCGGCCCTCGTTCAGGCTGAGCAGGCGGTTCTTGCGGATCTGCACCAGCCGGTCGGGCGAGACGGTCAGGCCGACGATCAGCGGCCGCTTCAGCTGGAACAGCACCGCCGGCGGCTCAGCCCCGGGGACCAGCGGCACGTTGGCGGCGCGGATGCCGCGATGGGCCAGGTAGATGCTGGTCGGCGTCTTGGAGGTGCGGCTGACGCCGACCAGGACCACGTCGGCCTCCTCCAGCTCGGCGGCCGACTGACCGTCGTCGTGGCTGATGGCGTAGTCCAGCGCCTTCATGCGGTTGAAGTACTCGTGGTCCAGCGCGTGCTGGGCCCCGACCCGGCTGGACAGCGACGCCCCCAGATAGCGCGACAGGGCGGCCACCAGCGGATCCAGCGCCGCGATGGTCGGCATCTCCATCTCGCGGCAGCCGTGCTCCAGCGCCATGCGCAGTTCCTTGTCGACGATGGTGTGCAGCACCACGCCGGGGGCGGCCTCGATCTCCTGCAGGACGCGGTCCAGCTGCTTGCGCGACCGCACCAGGGCGTAGATGTGCTCAATCGGGATCACCCCGTCGAACCGGGCGATCACCGCCTTCGCCATCGCGTTCAGCGTCTCGCCCGTGGAGTCCGAGACGAGATGGACGTGGAAGTAGGTCGCGAATTTCTGCGCTGAAACTGTGGGCAAGTGCTGAGGACCTTTCGGCCTTCGTCTGTGGAGCGCTGTGGAGAAAACCCGACCGCGAGGCGGGCGCCAAGGCGCCGTGGTGGAAAGCGGGCGCCAGGGGACGGAATCCTCCACCCCTTCTTAGCGACCGCCGATCATCCACGGCCAGCCTGTGGACATGGTTAAGTCTTCGTAAACGACCCCCAGGCCGTGCCAAGGGTCGACAAGGGCCCGACCCCTTCCAATTCCTAACGAAACGTTAATTGTCCCCAGAGTCCACAGGGCGCCGCGGTGACATGCGCGCGCCGTGAATGACTCCCGTTCGATGGTCGGAAGGCTTCGGGACAGCCGAGGTTTTCCCCACGACCCCCCGCCCAACCTCTTCTTTCAATCTTCAAGATTCTTTTCTTATGAAGGAGAAGAGAGGGAGGCTTGAGCCGTGAAGCCTTCGGGGGTTTAAGGGCCTGCGATGAGCCAAGCCCCCCTCCTCCTTCGGGTTCTCTCCGGCGAGACGACCCAACGTCCGCCCGTCTGGTTCATGCGCCAGGCCGGCCGCCACCTGCCCGAATATCGGGCTCTGCGGGCGAAGGCCCCGGACTTCGTGTCGTTCTGCCTGAACCCGGAGATGGCCGCGGAAGCCACGCTGCAGCCGATGCGTCGCTATCCGTTCGACGCCTCCATCGTGTTCGCCGACATCCTGCTGATCCCGAAGGCCCTCGGCCAGGACGTGCGCTTCGAAACCGGCGAGGGTCCGCGCCTGGGCGCCCTGCCCTCGATCGAGAGCATGCGGGAACGTACGGCCGACGCCGGCGCGGCGCTTGCGGTGGTCGGAGAGACGCTTGCGCGGGTGCGCGAGGCCCTGGAGCCGGAACGGGCCCTGATCGGCTTCTGCGGGGCTCCCTGGACCGTGGCGACCTACATGCTGGACGGCGAAGGCCGCGAGGACCGCGCCTCGGCCCGCCGGTTCGCCTATGAGCGCCCGGAGCAGGTCGACGCCTTGCTCGACGTGCTGGTCGAGGCCAGCGCCCACTACCTGGCCATGCAGGCCCGCTCCGGCGCCCAGGCGCTGAAGATCTTCGAGAGCTGGGCGGAAGGTCTGCCGGATCAGCTTTTCGAGCGGCTGGTGATCAGGCCGCACGCCAAGCTGGTCGCCCGGCTGCGCGAACTGGGCGTGGAGACGCCGCTGATCGGCTTCCCGCGGGGCGCGGCCGCCTCGGCCGAAAAGTACGCCGCCGCCGTGCCGGTTCAGGCCGTCGCTCTGGATACCGCCTGCCCGCTCGAGGTCGGCAAGCGCGTGCAGGCCAAGGTCGCCATCCAGGGCGCGCTGGATCCCCTGCTGCTGCGCGCCGGCGGTCCTGAGCTGGACGCCCGGGTCGAAGAGCTGATCGAAGCCTGGGGTAAGGGCCCCTACGTCTTCAACCTCGGCCACGGCATCCTGCCCGACACCCCGATCCCCCACGTGGAACAGGTACTGAAGCGGATCACCGGAGCGGGCTCGCGATGAGCGGCGGGCGACGCATCGCCGTCGTCCTGTTCAACCTCGGCGGCCCTGACGGGCCCGAGGCCGTCCGACCGTTCCTGTTCAATCTGTTCAACGACCCGGCGATCATCGCCCTGCCCGGCTTCGTCCGCACGCCGCTGGCCAGGTTGATCGCCAGCCGGCGCGAGCAGGCGGCCCAGGCCAACTACGCCATCATGGGCGGGCGCTCGCCTCTGCTTCCCGAGACCGAGGCTCAGGCCCGTGCACTAGAAGCGTCGCTCGGGGCCGCCCTCCCCCGCGACGAGGTCCGCGCCTTCATCGCCATGCGCTACTGGAAGCCGTTCACCGAAGAGGCCGCCCGCGCGGTCGAGGCCTTCGATCCGGACGAGGTGGTGCTGCTGCCGCTCTATCCGCAGTTCTCCACGACCACGACAGCTTCGTCGCTGAAGGCCTGGACCGCCGCCTATCGCGGGGCCGGCCGGGTGCGGACGGTCTGCTGCTATCCCGACGCCGCCGGCCTGGTCGAGGCCCACGCCGAGCTGATCCAGGCGACCTGGGAGACGGCCGGCCGGCCTGAACCGGTGCGCCTGCTGTTCTCGGCCCACGGCCTGCCGGAGAAGGTCATCGCCGCCGGCGATCCCTACCAGGCCCAGGTCGAGCGAACGGCCGCGGCCGTGGCCGAGCGGCTGGGCGGATCGTGGGACTGGCAGGTCTGCTACCAGAGCCGAGTCGGGCCGCTGAAGTGGATCGGGCCGTCCACGGTCGAAGCCATCGGCCAGGCCGCGCGCGACGGCGTCGGCGTGCTGATCAGCCCCATCGCCTTCGTTTCCGAACACGTCGAGACCCTGGTCGAGCTTGACCATGAATACGCCGAGCTGGCCCGCACGGCTGGCGTCGACGTCTATCTGCGCGCGCCAGCGCTGGGCGTCGCGGCGCCCTTCATCGAGGCGCTGTCGCACGTGACGCTGTCGGCGCTCTGCCTGAGCGAGGGCGCGCAGACCGCGGCCGGCGGACGCTGGTGCGGGTCGCAATTGTGCAAATGTCCGGCGGGGGAGAAGGCCGCATGAATTGGTACGATCTGCTCAGAGCCCTGCACATCCTGGCTGTGATCGCCTGGATGGCCGGCCTGCTCTACCTGCCGCGGCTGTTCGCCTATCACACCCGCGCCACGCCCGGCTCGGAGATGGATCTGACCTTCCAGACCATGGAAGCCAAGCTTCTCAAGATCATCATGAACCCGGCCATGATCGCGGCCTGGATCTTCGGCCTGTCGCTGGCCTGGATCCGCATCAGCGGCGATCCGTCGCTCTGGCACGCGCCCTGGCTGATCACCAAGTTCGCCGGCGTGCTGTTCCTGACCGGCTGGCACCACTATCTGGCCAAGGCCCGCAAGCGCTTCGCCGCCGGCGAGAACACCAAGTCGGAAAAGTACTGGCGCATGGTCAACGAGCTGCCGTTCCTGGCGGCGATCGTGATGGTGCTGGCCGTGACGCTCGAGTTCGGGCGCTGACGGCAGACACGCCCTCGCCCTTCGACAGGCTCAGGGTGAGGGCTAATGCGGGTCCGGTAGAAATCCTCATCCTGAGCGTGTCGAAGGACGAGGATTTCGGCCCCGCCCAAAGGCCCGCTTGACGCAGACCGCGCTGCGTGGTTTCGCTGATGCTGAGGCGTAGGCCCGTCCTGCGCTGCCCTCCTCTTCAGACCCGTGTCGCGCGTTCGACCAGGTCGACCTCTCCCCTCCCGCGCCGCAAGGCGTTCGTTCTACCGGCTGGGCCCGGCGCCCGGCTACCCAAGGCCCGAGTGACCCCATGACCGACGAATCCGTCCTCGACTCCGAGGTGGAGTCCGCCGCCCTCCAGACGCCGCAGCGCATGTCGCTGCAGGAGCTGAAGGAGAAATCCCCCACCGACCTGCTCGCCTTCGCTGAAGCGCTCGACATCGAGAACGCCAGCTCCATGCGCAAGCAGGACATGATGTTCTCGATCCTGAAGACCCTCGCCGACGAAGGCGCGGAGATCTCGGGCTCGGGCGTTCTGGAAGTGCTGCAGGACGGCTTCGGCTTCCTGCGCAGCCCGGAAGCCAACTACCTGCCGGGCCCGGACGACATCTATGTCAGCCCCTCGCAGATCCGCCGCTTCGGCCTGCGCACCGGCGACACGGTCGACGGCGTGGTCCGCAGCCCGCGCGAGGGCGAACGCTACTTCGCCCTGGTCAAGGTCGACGCGATCAACTTCGAGGACCCCGAGCACGTCCGCCACAAGGTCCACTTCGACAACCTGACCCCGCTCTATCCGGACGAGCGGCTGAACATGGAAATCCAGGACCCGACCCTGAAAGACCGGTCGGGCCGGGTGATCGACATCGTCTCGCCGCTGGGCAAGGGCCAGCGCTGCCTCATCGTGGCGCCGCCGCGGGTCGGCAAGACGGTGATGCTGCAGAACATCGCCAAGTCGATCGAGACCAACCACCCCGAGGCCTATCTGATCGTCCTGCTGATCGACGAGCGCCCGGAAGAAGTCACCGACATGCAGCGCACGGTGAAGGGCGAGGTGATCTCCTCGACCTTCGACGAGCCGGCGACCCGTCACGTGCAGGTGGCCGAGATGGTCATCGAGAAGGCCAAGCGCCTGGTCGAGCACAAGCGCGACGTGATCATCCTGCTGGACTCGGTCACGCGCCTGGGCCGCGCCTACAACACGACCGTCCCCTCCTCCGGCAAGGTGCTGACCGGCGGCGTCGACGCCAACGCCCTGCAGCGCCCGAAGCGCTTCTTCGGCGCCGCGCGCAACGTCGAACAAGGCGGCTCGCTGACCATCATCGCCACCGCGCTGATCGACACCGGCTCGCGCATGGACGAAGTGATCTTCGAAGAGTTCAAGGGCACCGGTAACTCGGAAATCGTCCTGGACCGCAAGGTCGCCGACAAGCGCATCTTCCCGGCGATCGACGTGCTCAAGTCCGGCACCCGCAAGGAAGAGCTCATCACCCCGCGCGACCAGCTGCAGAAGACCTACGTCCTGCGCCGGATCCTCAACCCGATGGGTCCGCAGGACGCCATCGAGTTCTTGCTCGACAAGCTGCGGCAGACGAAGAACAACGGCGAGTTCTTCCAGTCGATGAACACCTGACCGACGGGCCAGGCGGAAACAGAAAAGGCGGCTCCTTCGCGGGGACCGCCTTTTTTCGTTTGCCGGGCCGAACGCCTCGCCCTGCAACGAGCCCAGGGTGAGGCGGTCTATTCGGTCCGCACTAGCCCTCATCCTGAGCCTGTCGAAGGACGAGGGCGGGGCCGCTCCGTCCAGTCATACCGGCCCTACCCACCCAAATCCCGCCGCAAAGCCCGAGTTTTCAACAGACTGGGGACAATTCGGTGGATCGATCGCAGCGTCACTGTTTCACGTGAAACACCGACGGTCGGACCGGGCGCTACTCACTTCAGGTGCTTGGCCAAGAAGTCCGCGGTCCGGCCGTTGGCGACCGCCGCGTCCTCGGCGTGGAAGTTCTGGCCGCCGGTGCGGGTGAAGGCGTGGTCGCGGCCGGGATAGCTGAAGATGGTCACGCAGGGATGGTTCTTGAGCGCGCCGATGATCCGCGCCTGGGCGTCCTTGGGGACGAAGCCGTCTTCCTCAGCGATGTGCATCAGCAGCGGATGGGCCAGCTTCTCGGCCTCCCCCAGGTGGTTCTCGATCCCCACGCCGTAGTAGGCGACCGTGGCGTCGCTGTCGGTGCGCGCCGCGGTCAGGAAGGCGAGCAGGCCGCCCAGGCAGTAGCCGACCGCGCCCACCTTCCCGTTGCAGTCCGGCAGGGCGCGAACCTGGGCGATGGTCGCGGCGATGTCCTCCACGCCCTTGTCGACGTCGAAGGCGTTGTAGAGGGCGAAGGCCTTCTTCCACTCCGCTTCGGAGTGGTCGGTGATGTCGATCCCGGGCTCGATCCGCCAGAACAGGTCCGGACAGACGGCCAGATAGCCCTGCGAGGCGAGGCGCTCGCACACCCCGCGCATGACGGCGTTGACGCCGAAGATTTCCTGGATCACCACCACGGCGGGCCAGGGCCCCTGCCCGTCCGGGCGGGCCACGTAGGCGGAGAAGGATCCGTCGGGCGTGGTCAGGGTCATGCGGTCGGCGGCCATGCGTCGTCCTTTCGGCGTATGCTGGGGAGGATCGGCGTCGGGCGGGAGAGCGCCCGAACACGGGTCGGTAATGGACGAGGCGGGACGGATGAAAGTCAAGATCGAGATCGACTGCTCGCCCGAGGAGGCCCGGGCCTTCCTGGGCCTGCCGGACGTGGCTCCGCTAAACGAGTACCTGGTGGCCGAGATGCAGCGCCGCATGGACGAGAACATGCACCGGCTGCAGCCCGAGGAGCTGATGAAGACCTGGACCAGCTACGGCCTGCAGGCGCAGGAGCAGTTCCGCAGGATGATGACCGCCGCCGCCACGGGCTCCACCGACAAGCTGTGACCGACCACCAGTGACCGACACCGTTTTCGCCCTCGCCACCGCCCCGGGTCGGGCGGCGGTCGCCGTCGTGCGCCTGTCCGGCCCGGCCACCGATCGCGCCCTGAAGGTGCTGGCCGGCGCCCTGCCCGCCCCGCGCCGCGCTTCGCTGCGCACGCTTCGAGGCCCCGACGGCGCGCGCCTCGACGACGCCCTGGTGCTCTGGTTCCCGGGGCCGGGCAGCTACACCGGGGAAGATTCCGCCGAGCTGCACCTGCACGGTGGGCGCGCCGTGGTCGAGGCGGTGTCGCACGTGCTGGGGACGCTGGGCGTGCGTCCGGCCGAGGCTGGCGAGTTCACCCGGCGCGCCTTCCAGAACGGCAAGCTGGACCTGACCCAGGCCGAGGCCGTCGCCGACCTGGTCGACGCCGAGACCGAGGCCCAGCGCCGCCAGGCGCTCGACCAGCTCGACGGGGCCTTGGGCCGGCGCTACGAGGCGTGGCGGCTGTCCATCGTGGAAACCCTGGCCCTGCTCGAGGCCGAGATCGACTTCCCGGACGAGGACCTGCCCGGCGGCCTCGCCTCGCGCACCGTCCCCCGCATCGACGCTCTGATCCGCGAGCTCGACGCCGCCCTGGCCGACGCCGCCCGCGGCGAGCGCGTGCGCGACGGCTACCGCATCGCCCTGATCGGCGCGCCGAATGCCGGTAAATCCAGCCTTTTCAATCGGTTGGTCCGGCGCGAAGCGGCCATCGTCACCCCCATCGCCGGCACCACGCGCGACGTGCTGGAGGCCGGCTTCGACCTGGCCGGCTTCAAGACCCTGCTCGCCGACACCGCCGGCGTGCGCGCGACCGAGGACCTGGTCGAGTTCGAGGGTGTACGCCGGGCCCGGGCCTGGGCCGATACCGCGGCGCTTCGTTTGTGGGTGATCGACCCGGCCGCCCCGGGCGAGCTGTGGCGCGAGGGCGCCGAGCTGATCCGCGACGGCGACCTGGCCCTGCTGTCCAAGGCCGACCTCGGCGGCGTGCCGGATCCGGGCGTGCTCGCGGCGATCGCCGAGCGCGGGGCGGAGCTGTTGCACGTGAGCGCCGACACCGGCGAGGGCCTGGACGCGCTCGAGGCCGCGCTGGCCGCCCGCGTCGCCGACGCCTTGTCGGGGGCCGATTTCCCGGCCGTCACCCGTGAACGCCACCGCGCGCGCCTGACCGAGGCACGCACCCATCTGGACCGCGCGCGCCTGGCGCTGGGCCTCGGGCCGGAGCTGGCCGCTGAGGACGTGCGCCTCGCCGCCCGAGCGCTCGCCCGCGTCGCCGGCCGGGTCGACGCGGAAGACGTGCTCGACGTGGTGTTCGCCAGCTTCTGCATCGGCAAGTGAGGCCCCTCCCCCGTTCAGCTGCGCTTCACAGGGAGGAGAGAGCCGCCCTCGTCCTTCGACAGGCTCAGGATGAGGGCTACTGCGCGGCTCACCCGAAATCCTCACCCTGAGCCTGTCGAAGGGCGAGGATTTCGCCTCTCTCACGGCCGTGTTTCACGTGAAACAGCCCCGCTGCGTCCCTCTTAACCACCCCCGCGGGTGGCCGGACCCGCGCCGCCTTGCTATATAGAGACCCAAGAGAGCCTGAAGCCCGCCCCCGCCCGTCGGGGGCGTTTTCGTCCGGAGCGTGAGTTGGCGTCGTCCTGGGATGTGATCGTGATCGGCGGCGGCCACGCCGGCTGCGAGGCGGCCGCGGCGGCGGCGCGCACGGGCGCGCGCACCCTGCTGCTGACCCACAAGATCGAGACCCTGGGCGAGATGTCGTGCAACCCGGCCATCGGGGGCCTCGGCAAGGGCCACCTGGTGCGCGAGATCGACGCCCTGGACGGCCTGATGGGCCGGCTGGCCGACGTCTCCGGCATCCAGTTCCGCCTGCTGAACCGTTCCAAGGGCCCGGCCGTGCGCGGCCCGCGCGCCCAGATCGACCGCCGGCTCTATCGCGAGGCCATGCAGGCCGAGATCCTCGACTATCCCGGCCTGGAGGTCCGCGCCGAGGCGGTGGAGGACCTGCTGGTCGAGGGCGGCGTGGTGGCCGGCGCCGTGGGCGCCGCGGGCGACGTCTACCGCGCCCCTCGGGTCGTGCTGACCACGGGCACCTTCCTGAAGGGCGTCATCCACCGCGGCGAAGAGCGCATCGCGGCCGGCCGCGTGGGCGACCAGCCGTCGATCGGCCTGTCCGACCGGCTCTATGCCCTGGGCCTGCAGATGGGCCGGCTCAAGACCGGCACGCCGGCGCGCCTGATCGGCTCGACCATCGCCTGGGACCGGCTGGAGATGCAGGACGCCGACGCCGAGCCGGTGCCCTTCTCCTTCCTGACCGACGCCATCCGCGTGCCGCAGATCGCCTGCGGCATCACCTACACCACCGAAGAGACGCACCGGATCATCGCCGAGCGCCTGGGCGAGAGCGCCGTCTACGGCGGCAAGCTGTCGGGCCGCGGCCCGCGCTACTGCCCCTCGATCGAGGACAAGGTGGTGCGCTTCGCCGACAAGACCTCGCACCAGATCTTCCTGGAGCCCGAGGGCCTGGACGACGACACCGTCTATCCGAACGGCATCTCCACCTCGGTCTCGGCCGAGACCCAGGACGCCTTCCTGCGCACCATCCCGGGCCTCGAACAGGTCCAGGTGCGCCGCTACGGCTACGCCATCGAATACGACTACGTCGACCCGCGCGAACTGGACCCGACCCTGCAGGTCAAGCGCCTGCCGGGCCTGTACCTGGCCGGCCAGATCAATGGCACGACCGGCTACGAGGAGGCCGGGGCGCAAGGCCTGGTCGCCGGCATGAACGCGGCCCTCGCCGCCGCCGGCTCCGAGCCCGCCACCTTCGCCCGCGACGAGGCCTATCTCGGGGTGATGATCGACGACCTGGTCACACGTGGTGTGACCGAGCCATACCGCATGTTCACCAGCCGGGCCGAGTTCCGGCTGAGCCTGCGCGCCGACAACGCTGATCAACGGTTGACCGCCCGCGGCGTCGAGCTCGGCGTGGTCAAGTCGGCGCGCGCGCAAGCCTATGCCCAGAAGGCGAAAGCGCTGATCGAGGCCCGCCAGCAGGCCCGGACCTGGATGTTGACGCCCAAGGAAGCCGCCGGCGTCGGCCTCAACGTCAACGCCGACGGCCAGCGTCGCAGCTTGCTTCAGCTGCTCGCCTATCCCGGCGCCTCGCTTGAGCGCTTCGCGGCCGTCTGGCCGGAGATTTCGGGCTGGTCGCGCGAGGTGGCCGAGCAGGTGGAGATCGACGCCGCCTACGCCGGCTATCTCGACCGCCAGGCCGCCGACGCCGAAGCCTTCCGCAAGGAAGAAGAGCTGCGCCTGCCGGCCGACCTCGACTACCGCGCCGTCGGCGGCCTCTCGCACGAGTGCCGCGAGAAGCTCCACGCCGTGCGTCCCCTCACCCTCGGCCAGGCCGCGCGCATCGAGGGCGTCACGCCCGGCGCCCTGACCGCCCTTCTCGCTCACGTCCGCAAGCATGACCGCAAGTCCGGCGACGCCGCGGCCTGAGCCGGCGCCCCTCACCCTGGAAGACTTCGCGCGGGCCGTGGGGCCACGTGCGACGCCCGCGCGCCTGGCCGATCTCGACCGCTTTCGCATGATGGTGACCGAGAAGAACGAGGTGATGAACCTGGTCGGCCCGGCCACCGTCGCGCACTTCTGGTCCCGCCACGCGCTGGACTCCGCTCAGCTGCTGGCCCTGGCCCCCGACGCGCGCGTGTGGGCCGATCTCGGGGCCGGCGCGGGCTTCCCCGGCGTGGTGCTGGCCATCCTGCTCAAGGGCGAGCCCGGCGCGCGCGTGCATCTTGTGGACAGTTTGGCCAAGCGCTGCCGCTTCCTCGACGAGGTGGTGGAGGCCCTGGGCCTTCCGGCCACGGTGCACTGCGCCCGCGCCGAAGCCTTGAATCTCAAGGCCGACGTGGTCACCGCCCGGGCCATGGCCCCGATGGCCAAGCTGCTCGGCTTCGCCCTTCCCTACTTCCGAAACGGCGCCCAGGGCCTGTTTTTGAAGGGGGAAAACGTGGCCGCCGAATTGAACGAAGCCAGGAAATCGTGGAGCTTCGACGACGAGCTCCTTTCCTCCCTCAGCGATCCACGCGGCCGCGTGGTCCGCATCCGGAGACTGTCCCGTGCGAAATGAGACCCGCGCCGCGCCGCGCGTCCTGTCCGTCTCCAACCAGAAGGGCGGCGTCGGCAAGACCACGACCGCCATCAACCTCGGCACCGCCCTGGCCGCGGTCGGCGAGCGCGTGCTCATCGTCGACATGGACCCGCAGGGCAACGCCTCGACGGGCCTGGGCGTGCCCAAGACCGCCCGGCGCACCACCATCTACGACGTGGTGGTCGACGGCGCCCCGATCGCCGAGACCGCGATCGAGACCTCGGTGCCGGGCCTGTCGATCATCCCGTCGGACGCCGACCTGTCGGGCATCGAGATCGAGCTCAGCCAGGCCGACCGCCGCAGCTTCCGCCTGCGCGACGCCCTGGAGCAGGTCCGGGAAGACCGGTCACACCCGGGTTTTACCTATGTGTTGATTGATTGCCCGCCGTCGCTCAACCTGTTGACTGTCAACGCCATGACCGCCGCCGACGCGGTGCTGGTGCCGCTGCAGTGCGAGTTTTTCGCCCTGGAAGGCCTCTCCCAGCTGATGCGCACGGTCGAACTGGTCCGCGGCAGCCTCAATCCGCGCCTGGAGATCCAGGGCGTGGTGCTGACCATGTATGACCGCCGCAACTCCCTGTCCGCCCAGGTCGCAGCCGACGTCCGGGCCCACTTCGGGGACAAGGTGTATGACTCGGTCATACCGCGGAACGTGCGGGTCTCGGAGGCGCCGTCCTTCGGCAAGCCGGCCCTGATCTACGACCTGAAGTGCGCCGGCTCGCAGGCCTACCTGAAGCTGGCCAAGGAGGTGGTCACGCGCGAGCGCAAGCGCCGCGCCGCCGCCGCCCAATCGGCCGCCTGAGTTGGCCGCCGCCTGATTACGTTTGAGCGCCAGCCGCGCTCTGAGACCAAGAAGACCACCGGAGTACGCCATGTCGGAACGTCAACGAGGCCTGGGCCGCGGCCTGTCGGCCCTGCTGGGCGAGCAGGCCGCCGAAGCCGTCATGACCGCCGACGAGGCCGCCCAGGCCGCCGCTCCGGCCCGCCCGGGCTCGACCAGCGAGTTCCCGATCGAGCTGCTGCACCCCAATCCGGACCAGCCGCGCAAGATCTTCACCGAGGCCGAGCTGGAAGAGCTGGGCGCCTCGATCCGCGAAAAGGGCGTGCTGCAGCCGATCCTGGTGCGCCCCTCCCCGGCCACGCCCGGCGAATACCAGATCGTCGCCGGCGAGCGGCGCTGGCGCGCCTCTTACAAAGCCGGGCTGAAGACCGTGCCGGTCATCGTGCGCGACCTCGACGACCTCGAGGTGCTGGAGATCGGCATCGTCGAGAACGTCCAGCGCGCCGACCTCAACCCGATGGAAGAGGCGCTGTCCTACAAGGCCCTGATGGAGCGGTTCGGCCGCACCCAGGACGCCGTCGCCCAGGTGGTCGGCAAGAGCCGCAGCCACGTCGCCAACACCATGCGCCTGCTGGCCCTGCCCGAGGCCGTGCGCGACCACGTGCTGGCCGGCCGGCTCTCGGCTGGCCACGCCCGCGCCATCGCCACCGCCCCGGACCCGGCCGCGCTGGCCGAACGCGTCATCCAGGACGGCCTCTCCGTCCGCCAGGCCGAGGCCCTGTCGCGCGAAGCCGCCGAGCGCCCCCGCCGCGAACCCCGCCCGGGCTCCAACCCGGCCGCCAAGAGCGCCGACACCGCAGCCCTCGAGAGCGACCTGGCCGACGCGCTGGGCCTCGACGTCGTGCTGGACGACCGCAACGGCAAGGGCGAGCTGAAGATCCGCTACACCACGCTGGAGCAGCTGGACGACCTGTGCCGCCGGCTGATGCGCGGCGGCGGCGCGTAAAGAACCTCCCGGCCCGCGGCCCGTTTTCCTGACGGCGAAAGCCGTCGGAGACCCGTCTGGTGAAGCCCGAACGCGACGCCATCAAGCGCGCCGGCCCGGTCGACAAGTCCGGCCAGCCCCGGCCGCTCCCGCCGCCCATGATGATCTGGGTGATCGTGGCGCTGGGCCTGCTCATGCTGGCCGCCGTCGCCTGGATGGTGTTCGGCTGAGGCCGCGCCCGCGAACCTCCCCGCCCCTGCGCCGTTTCTTCTGACGCGCGTCCCGCGCCAGAGGAGCGGCCCATGGACATGGAAGACAAGGTTCGCGACGCGATCCTCTACGACCTCACCCGCCAGGCCGAACTGCCCGACGCCCGCCTGAAGGTCGAAAAACGCCCCGAAGGCCACCTCGTGATCAGCGGCGACGTCGACCTGGAGGAGCTCGCCATGGCCGTGGTCGGCGCGGTGGCCGGGGGGCCGTGAGGGGGCCCGAGGGCCCGCTATCCCGCTGTTTTTTCTTTGGTCTTTTTCTTGAAGGAGAATGTGCTGCCACCGCACAGGCAGAGCATGTGCTCCTTGCTGCCTCGGTGGGGGCTCACTTCGAGTAGGTCGCCGCAGAGCTGGCAGGTGAACTCCCGAACAAGCGCTTCGAAGGAATCGACGAGAGGGAGGAAGTCGTTTTTGTGGAAATTGGACCACGCGTTAAAGTGAATAGCTGGGTTTACCTGCCACTGTTCGATCGAAGTAGCCGCCGCAGCTTCTGTAAGTGCAGCTGTGCGTTGGCGAATAGCATCCGCACGTACCGTATCCCCCCAGCTCTCTGCAGCTGCTAGCGACTCCAGAAGCAGCTTTTTCATTTGCCCAATAGCCGGTGCCAAAAGGTCGCCTAGGTCGTGGCGTCCGTCCGCGCGGTATTCGACGCGCACCCGTAGCGACTGGCAGTACTCACCCGCTAGATGCTCAAGGTAGTGGCGCAACAAGGCCGCAGCGCCGCGGACATCGTCCAACGTCGCGTACTCACGGATTTCGGCCCAGATGTCTCCCCCTGTCCATGCAGAAGGGCCCTCGTCGACCGTCCATTTCCGGAAATGGACCGCCTGCTTCGGTTCAACGAGTCCGGCCGTCCCCATATGCTTCAGCCACGTCTTATCGTGCGTCGTCAGTACGAACTGTGTGTTCGGAAACTCCGCTTTCAGCATTCTGGAAACTTCCCGGCGATGTCCGGCGTCGACAGACATGAGCACGTCGTCCAGGACCGCGAACGTGAAGGCATCGCCGAGTAAATGCCGCATGAGGGCTAGGTAGAGACATAGCCCCATGCTGTCCTGGTGGCCTTCGCTGTGATAAGCACCCGGCGGAAAGAAACCTCGCGTGTAAAAGTCGACATTGAAGCCAAGTTTCCCCATCGAGGGCATAAGCTTGGCTTCAAATGTGCTTTCGTCGTCAGCGTTTATGTGCCGATACAGTTCGGCAAAATGTCCCTCTACGTCTTGGTAGACCTTCTCAAGAGCGAGCCTCGACGCTTCTGCGTATACATCGAGCACCTTTCGCGCCCGCTGCGCGCGCGCAGCAGCCGATCGCGCAGCGGCGTTGTCGGACCGCAACGCTTCGAAGCGCAGGTCCGCAACTGTTAGGAAGTCGCGGGCGGCCTCCTGTTCTGAGGGCTCGGGTAAGACGGCGATTGCGTGGTCCAGTCGGTCAAATACCTCGTTGAGGCCGTCGTCTCGAAGAATGGCCTCCAGTGCAGCAAGCGTCGCGTCGAGCGGAACGAACGCTGCGAGCTGGTCGCTCAGGGCCTTAAGGCCAGCGCCGCGATTGGTGAGCGCCTTCAGCGCTGCGTCGTCCAACAGGCGCTTGGTAAGGGGAAATACCGTTCGTAAAGCCTGTGTCTCCGCTTCCAGGGCCTCAATTAGCGGAGCAATCAGGGTCTCTGCAGCCGTTCTGAGACGGTGGACCTCAGCTAGCTTGGCTCGTTTAGCCTCAATAATAGCGGCAAAGACCTCTGGAGCTTTCGGGGTCTCGCAAGCCGGACAAGCTTCGCCATCATACAAGTCAAGCGCGGTTCGCAAAAAATCGTCGCGCACAACCGCGTCGAGCAGGCTGGCGTCAGCTTGGAGTCCCGTCACCGCTTGACTGGCCGCTGCTACCTTGGCGACAAATTCCTCGGCCCCTAGCCGTTTTGCTACAGACCTAGCAGCCTCGACGTCAGCTTTTGCAGCCGCCTTCACGAGCCTGTGGCCCGCTTCGCCTTCAGGAGCGCTAGCCAGTCCATCTTTCAGAGAGACTTCAGCGCTCAGCACGGTAAGCGGTTCAAGGCCGAGGACCGCTCGAAAGTGGTTCACTACCGTAAGAACTTCCGTCGAAGACAGTGTCGCTAGTCCGAGCGCGCGAAGAAGGGCGTTCTTCGAGGCTTCTTTCACGCGATCTGCGTTTGCCGACGAAGTTTGTTCCGCATTCGCAATACGCTGGAACTTCGTCCGCAGGTCTTCAAGCTGATCCAGCTTTAATAAGGCTTGGACGTCCTTCGATCGCTTCCCAGGCTCCGCGAGCACGTAGCGGATAATCTCGCGACGAGAGAGTGCAATTTCGGGATGCTCTTCGACGCTCTTGAAGAGCGCTCTCGCTTCCTTTGTATCAGGGATGACACTTAATGTTTTCGGGCTCTTAACAGTCCTACGAATTGTAAATGTCTTCTTGTTCGCAGGTGTCGACACCACCGCTTCGACGTACGCTTTGTCCGGCGAGAACCGGCTGTCTACGTGAGGCGCATGGTCCTTTATTGACAAGTCGCCTCGTCCTTGACCGGTCAGGCGCGAGATTGTCCCGGTCAGAACAAACTCTAGGGCGTCGACGATTCCACTTTTGCCGGTCCCGTTGGGACCACAGACGGCGAAATTCTTACCCTTCAGATCCAGCTGAAGGCGCCGGACGCCTCGGAACTCATGAATTGTCAAACGCTGAATGTGGATCACGGGGTATCGCTTTCAAACAGCGCCGACCGGATAGCCGCTTCTGATCGTTCCTCATTATCGATCAGCGCATCGCGCAAGCGGGCCGCAACCTCAGCAAGGTCTGCTTCCTGAGCGAGCGTATCGATAAAATCGGCAAGTACGCGGCCCACAAGTGAGCCGCCGCCCGCAACGGGACCGTTGTCCTCATCGTTGAGGGTATCCATGCACGTCGCCCCAAGCTGTGGAGGCAGACCGTACAACCAGGCGATGTCACCCGTCATCTGTTACAGCGCGCACCAAGACCCCCAATTGACACCCCCGCCTAACGGCGTTCTCCTCTAGTCGCCGGCGTAGGGGGCTCGCCGGTGCGGCTCGTCGAGCCGGCTGGTGTTCGTCGCCGGTAGTGGCCCGGCGGTCGGCTCCCGCGTTCGCGTCTGCGTCCGGGGGGGAGCATGGCCGACGAACACGACGCCCGAGAACCGACTTCGGTCTCCGAAGCCCTGCGCCTGTTGCGGCTGAACCGCAGGCGTGTGCTGACCATCCTGGCCGCCGGCGCGGCGACCTCGGCGGCGGCGCAGAACCGCACGCCCTCGCGCACGCCCCCGGGCGGCGGCGGGCGGCGGCCGTCTCCCATTCCCGGCGGGCGCGGGCCGCAGGTCACCATCGACCTCAGCAATCTCGGCCGCCGGCGCGACGACAGGCCCAAGCTGCCCGACCGGATGTTCGTGGTCCGCCCCGACGACATGGTCGTGCTGGAGGTGGAGCCGGTCGGCCTGAAGCGCTCGGCCGGGCGGCTGGTGCGCTCCGGCGGCGACGCGCTGCTGATCGTCGACCACCCGGCCCAGGCCATAGCCGAGCAGGCCTACTGGAAGACCTCCGGCCAGGCCTCCAACACCGCGGTCGACAAGACCGGCGCGCCCTACGCCTCCCCCGGCGACGAGACCCCGCTCCCGACCACGCCCGCCCCCTCGCGCCTGGCCGGGCGCTCGCGCGTGGTGGTGCGCATGCCGACGGGGCAGATCGACCTGCCCTGCACGCTGGAGGGGATACTGGAGGCCTGCCGGACCTGGCCGCTGGTGCTGGATCCGGCCGCCCGCCCGGCCCCGCCGGAGGCGGTGCGCGCCGGCCGCTTCACCGTGCCGCTGGACGCGGCCACCGCCGTGCTGGCGGGCTCGCTGCCGGTGGGGGCGCGCGACAAGCTCAAGCCCGCGCTGGAGACCGCCAGCACCAAAGTGGCCGCGGGCATTCTGGCGGGCGCGCGCGGCGGCAAGCCGCTGGACGACGCGGCGATCGACGCCCTGATCGCGCGCGAGGTCGACGCCGCCACCAAGACCTCCGGCGGGACCGGCGTGCGGGCAAAGCTGACGCCGGAGCAGACCGCCTCGGTACGCGGGCTGGTCGAGGCCTCGGCCATGACCACGGTCGGCGACCAGGCCTTCGCCTTCATCGACCAGAAGCCGCACAAGCCGGCCGAGAAGACCACCCAGATCGAGCTGCCCTGGCGGCTGGTGCAGTCGCCCCTGCCGGGCGCGGGCTTCGACCACCAGACCCTGCCGGTGAACAGGGGCGGGCGCATCGAGCTGTGGCACTCGCGCCTGGGCGCGCGGCGCGACAGCCCCCTGCCCGGCCAGCATGTCGTCGACGACCGGGCGGCCCAGCCGGTGCGCGCCCTGTGGTCGCCCGACTACGACAAGCCGCTGGACGACATCAATTCGGTCTGGGCCCTGACCGGCCAGGACCGCCGGATGCTGGTCCTCAACATGGCCGACTACACGGCCAAGACGCTGGACGGGAAGAAGTTCACCCCCCGCCCGTCGCGCGCCAAGCGGCTGATGCTGTCGGCGCTGGGCGGCTGGCTGGACGCGGAGGGCGCCTGGCAGGTCCGGCCCAAGGGCAGCGACATCGAGGCCTGGAAGCACAAGACCGCCCAGGCGCGCGACTACTACGTGCGGGTGGTCTACGCCGGCTTCCTGTTCCCGACCGGCCACGCCGCCTCCCTGGTCAAGGAGACCGAGCGGGTCTTCGAGACCCAGAGCGACGGCGGGCGGGTGGCGATGCTGCGCCAGCGCAGCTTCATCATCGTGCGCGAGAAGACCCGCACCTATCCGGGGGCCAACCAGGCGTTCGGCGGCTACGACCTGCCGTTCAAGCAGATCGACGTGCTGACCGAGGTCACCCCCGACCTGAACCAGCCGGGCAAGCCGACGGGCGCCTCGCCCAACGCGCTGGACGTCAGCTTCTACGGCAGCCCCGACCTGGTGCGTCAGGCCTTCTGGCCGACCACGGCCGACGGCGACATGGCCTTCAAGATCTCGGCGGTGGACGCGGCCGGGCGGCGGATCGGCTTCGACCTGCCGATGATGTTCGTCTCCGACCAGCTGAACGCCGAGGCGGCCAAGGTCGCGGCGATCGCCGGCTTCTACAACGCGGGAAACCAGCTGACCCGCCGCAAGCGCACCCTGGGCGGCCAGACCGTGCAGATGGCGCCGGGCGAGGCCGGGGCCGAGGACGTGCACATGCCGGCCTCCAGCGTCACCTTCCGCGGCGCGGGGGCGACCTCCACCGAGGGCATGTCGGCGACCGCGCCGCTGTTCTATCCGGGCCTGGAAGGGGCCGAGGTGAAGCTGCGGGCGGTCGAGGCCATGACCGGCGCGGTCGGGGCGCGCGCGGTCAGCTTCAACCCGACCTATCTGCGCGAACAGTTCGGCGGGTCGAACGCCGGCCAGGTGTTCCTGGACCTGGTGGCCAAGGCGGGCGCGGGCTCCAGCGAGCAGCTGGGCGGTCTGATCTCGCCCAACTTCGCGCCCAGCGCCCTGTCGCGGAAATACGGCGCGGTCGGCGGCAAGAGCGATCCCGGTAGCGGCGGCGCCGACGCGGTCGGCTCGGCCGCCCAGTTCCTGAAGGGCGAGTTCAACCCGGCCGACTTCATCCCCGACGACGTCATGCTGCTGGGCGCCTTCCCGCTCAGCAAGGTGCTGAAGCTGGTGGCCCTGGCGGCGGAGGTGACCGGCACGGAGATCCCGCGCCTGTCGCAGGTGCAGTTCCCCGACCGAATCGAAGCCAAGTTCGAGTTCGAGCAGAAGGACCTCGACCCGCCCGCGCCGATCGACGAGATCTTCAAGCCGATCAAGGGCAAGAACGTCTTCAGCCTGAGCTCCAGCTCCAAGATCTGGCTGAACGGCAAGCCGGCCGAGACGCGGGTCGACGGGGCGCTGACCCACTTCCGGATCAACCTGTTCGGCTGCCTGATCGTCCACTTCGTCAACCTGGCCTTCTCGGCCGAGCCGGGCCGCAAGCCCAGGGTCGACGTGGACCTCGACCCGGATCACGGCGTCGAGTTCGGCGGGCCGCTCAGCTTCGTCAACAAGCTGCGCGAGATGATCCCCTCGGACGGCTTCGCCGATCCGGTCGGCCTGTCGGTGACCCCGGCCGGCATCAACGCCGGCTACAGCCTGACCCTGCCGCCGATCGCCATCGGCGTTCTGACCCTGCAGAACGTGATGATCGGGGCGGCCTTCAACCTGCCGTTCATGGGCGGCAAGCCCAACGCCCGCTTCAACTTCGCCGAGCGGGAGAGCCCGTTCAACCTGACCGTCTCGCTGTTCGGCGGCGGCGGCTTCGTGGCGCTGGGGGTGGACACCGGCGGCGTGCGCGAGGTCGAGGCGGCGCTGGAGTTCGGGGCGCAGATCTCGGTCGACCTGGGCGTCGCCTCGGGCGGGGTCTACGTCAAGGGCGGCTTCTACTTCCACTGGGTGGACGAGAGCGGCAAGGAGCGGGTCGAGCTCGAGGCCTATGTCGAGATGGGCGGGCACCTGTCGGTGCTGGGCCTGATCACCGTGTCGCTGACCTTCCACCTGGGCCTTTGCTACGAGAAGGCCGGCGACGAGGCGCGGCTGTTCGGCCAGGCCACCCTGACGGTCGAGATCGAGATCCTGTTCTTCTCCATCTCCGTCGACGTGACGGTCGAGAAGCAGTTCGCCGGCTCCAAGGACCCGCTGATCACCGACCTGACCACCGCGGACGACTACGCCCGCTATTGCGCCGCCTTCGCGTAAGGAGCCTAGACGATGGTCACCTACTCCTCCGAAGCGGTCTGGACGGTCCTGCCGAACGGGCTGGGCGAGGCGAAGCAGCTGAAGGCCTCGATCCTGGTGTCGCCCCGCCTGTGGTCGGACGCGAGCGACCCGTCGCTGGGCGGCCACGACGGCTGGAAGGTCTGGCGAAACTGGGCGACCGCCATGGGCGGGGCCGGCTTCCTGCTGAAGGCCGAGGGCCTGTCGGCGCCGGTGAAGGCCACGGTCGTCTCCAAGACCGACAAGGCGGTGTTCGAGGCGCTGTTCGGCGATACGACGCCGGTGAACCCCTTCGTCTTCTCCGACTGGTCGAAGAAGAAGGTGCTGAGCTATCCGCTGGCCGATCTGGCCACGGCGCTGGACGAGACCTACGGCGGCTGGGCGCTCAACGCGGGCGAGCTGCCCAAGCGCGGCGACTTCGGCGCCCAGTTCAGCCGGGACTTCAATCCCAAGCGCCGTACCCGGCCCGAGGACGTGCTGCGCATGGTGGCCGAGGGCCAGGGCTTCGGCCGCACGCTCGGCCAGAACGGACAGGGCGCCTCGACCGCCCAGCTGGCCCAGGCGCTGGACCTGCTGGCCACCTACCACCGGCCGCTGAACAAGCAGGAGCTGGCGGTCTGGACGCCGCCGCCGGGCGACGAGGTCCACGAGCCGGCCCGCTATCGCAAGGGCTCGCGCCCGCCCCTGCCGAGCAAGGCGGACCTGGCCCGCAAGGTCGACTTCCACCAGATCGCCGCCGCCCTGATCCAGTATCCGGATCTGGCGCGGGCCTGCGGCTTCGTCATCGACGTCGAGATCGACCCCGCCGCCTTGGCCGCCGCCGGCGCGAACCTGAAGCTGAGCGTGGCCGAGGTGGTGCTGGACGGCTTCGCGCCGCCGGCGCCGATCAGCCCGGTGTCCATGACCCGCAACACCGACACCGGCTTCTTCCTGCAGGGCGCGCCCTTGCCGGCCGGCCAGGTCTCGCCCTTCGTCGACCGCTGGCTGCGGCTGGACGCGTCCGGCCCCTACCGGCTGGTGCAGATGGACGTCGACGGCGCGGGGCTGAAGTTCAGCCAGTTCGCGGAATCGATGCTGCGCGACGTGCCGGCCGACTTCGACGACGACATCCTGCCCGGCGATCCGCAGGCCGAGCCGCAGGCGGGCGCGCCGTCGATCCGCACCGGCGGCCTGACCCTGGCGCATCGCCGGCGGGACCTGTCGCTGCAGGCCGCCTTCGTGCAGGCCAAGACCCTGAACGTGGCCGCCCTGGCCCACGCCGCGGCGCCGTCCGATCCGTCCAAGCCGCCGGCGACCGTCTTCGCCGGCGACGCCGTGCGCGGCTACCGGATCGACGTGCTGGACGAGACCAAGGGCCAGTGGCGCAGCCTGTGCGCCCGCCACGGCGCCTACACCTTCACCAAGGGCGGTCACGACCCCATCCCGTTCGGTTCTCCTGACGCGCCGGCGCCGGGCAAGCCGTCCGACGAGGGCATGGTGCGCGCGGCGGCCGGCTCGTCCACCGACGGCTCCAATCCCAACCTGGTGAAGGTGCACGAGGGCCTGTTCAGCTGGCGCGGCTGGAGCCTGTGCGCGCCCGAGCCCGGCAAGTGGGTGAAGTCGGACAACAGCTTCTCGGGCGCCGCCGACCCGCTGCCCTCGGGCCTGCCGCTGGACGTCGCCTTCGCCGCCCAGCCGGGCACCCTGCCCTCGCTGCGGTTCGGGCGCAGCTACCGGGTGCGCGTGCGCCTGGTCGACCTGGCCGGCAACTCGCTGGCCGCCGACGCGGCCGCGCCGGCCGGGGCGGTGTCGGACCCGCAGACCTACCTGCGCTACGAGCCGGTCGAGCCGCCGAGCCTGGCCCTCATCGGAGAGAAGACCTCCGAACTGCAGGTCCCCGGCGACGGCGAGTCCATGGGCCGCCTGGCGATCCGCACGATGGACGCAGGCCTGGCCGAGCCCAAGCGCGCCCGCCGCCATGTCGTGCCGCCGCGCGTCGGGGCCCGCTTCGCCGAGCAGCACGGCGTGCTGGACGGCCCGGACGGGCGCATCGACGCCGGCAAGTGGTCGACATTGATCAACCAGGACTCGCCGCTGATCGACCTGGAGGTCGACGGCCAGCGCTGGCCCTGCGCGCGCGAGCGGTTCGTCCTGCCCTTCCTGCCCGATCCGATGGCGGTGGCGGTGGCCGTCCGCGTGCTGGGCGTCGACGGGATCGACCCGAAGGTCGTCCACCACGTGCCGCTGTACGGCGACACCGTGCCGGTCACCGCCGCGGCGGCCAAGGACTGGCCTAAGGCCAAACCGTTCGAGATCGAGCTGGTCGACGGCGGGCCGGGCGCCGGTTTCACCATCGAGGGGACTGGCCGGCGGGTGTTCCGCGTGCGCCTGATCAAGGCCCAGCGCGCGCGCCTGCGCGTCTCCTGCGTGCTGCCGGCCAGCGCCAAGTCGATGATGAAGTGGCGCGCCCGGGTGGCCTCGGCCGGCCTCCCCGCCGCCCAGCAGCACGCCCTGGACGCCCTGGTGGAGGGCGGCGGCCACTGGATGTTGACGCCCTGGCGAACGGTCGAGCTGGTGCACGCCGTGCAGCGGCCGCTGGTCAAGCCGGTCATCCAGAACCTCGACACCGCCCAGCGCGGCTTCGGCGAGCTGGACGCGCGGCTGTTCTTCGACACGCCGCTGGACGCCGAGAGCACCGGCCGGCTGGACCTCTACGGCGAGTGGAACGAGGTCGAGGACACGCCCGGCGAGCCCCGTCCCAAGGGCAAGCGGGCGACCGCCGACGCCTGGGGCCGCACCATCACCCGCAAGGAAACCCCGCAGACCTTCCGGGCCGAGGCGCGCAAGGCCCCGCCGGAGCACAAGTTCGCCGACACCCGCTATCGCCGGGTGAGCTACCGGCTGGACGCCACCACCCGTCACCGCGAGTTCATGCCCGCCGGCCTGCGCGACAAGCCGGACGAGCTGAAGGTCAGCTCCGAACCGAAGCAGGTCTGGGTGCCCAACGCCGCGCCGCCGGCGCCGCCCTCGGTGCTGTACGTCGTGCCGACCTTCGGCTGGAGCCGCACCCAGTCGGGCGGCGAAAAGCGGTCGATGCGTTTCGGCGGCGGCCTGCGGGTCTATCTGGACCGGCCGTGGTTCAGCTCCGGCTACGGCGAGATGCTGGGGGTGGTGCTGGCGACCGAGGGCACGCCGTCCGGCGAGCTGAACGGACGGCTGAAGTCGCTGGTGACCCAGTGGGGCCGCGACCCGCTGTGGCCGCAGGCGCCGCTGACCCAGTTCGCACCGGCGAAGTCGGCCTTCCCGCTGGCCCGCTACCAGGCCCCGATCGCCTTCGACGGCCTGCCCGAGCTGCCGGCCGAGGAGGGCTCGGCCCTGCCGCCGGGGCCGTTCCGGCAGGGGCTGTCGCACCGGGCGCTGGAGGGCTCGTCGCTGAAGCTGGACGTGGCCCCGCACGCGGTCGGCTGGGACGACGAGCGCAAGCTCTGGTACGCCGACATCGTCGTGAACCTGCCGTCCACGGCCTATCTGCCGTTCATCCGCCTGGCGCTGGGCCGGTATCATCCGGTGTCGGTCGACGGGGCGCACCTGTCCGACATCATGCTGGCCGAGTTCCAGCAGCTCACCCCCGACCGGCTGGCGGTGGTCACCGAGGCGCTGGGCGCGCCCAAGACCGTGCCGCCGACCCAGGCCTTCAAGGTGCAGGTCTATGGCGTGCTGCCCAAGCCGAAGGAGCACTCCGCCTGGCAGGAGGCCGGCAAGATCGACGTGCGCGTGCAGGTGCTGCCGCCGGACGGCTGCCCGGACCTGGACTGGGTCGACTGGGTGATGCCGGAGGGCTCCAAGTCGCTGGCCCCCTCCATCCCCGGCGGGGTCGGCCTGCCACTCAGCGGCGGTTCCGACGGCGTGAAGCTGGACGGCGCCGCCGTGCTGGGCGCGCTGGTCTCCGGCGCCGCGGCCCAGTCGGCCCGCGCTCAGGCCGACAAGCTGGCGGCCCAAGGCCGGTTCGACGACATCGTCGGCAACCCGGCGCTGATCGCCGCCCTGATCCCGCCGCTGATCGAGGAGGTGACGGTCGCCGCGCCCTTGCCCCAGCCGGGCGTGCGCCGGCGGCTCCTGATCACCGAGTCCGAGGTCTATCGCACCACGCCGGACGACCCGCCGACGATCTCGGCGCCGAAATCCTCGGAGATCGCCGAGCGGATCGTGTTCGTGGAGACGGTGGAGATCTAGCCCCCAGGGGACGCGGCTTGACAGGCGCGTCCACATGCCGCATCGGTGTACTAGTCAACTAGTTCACTAGCTCGGACCCGACCTTTGCGGATCTCCATCAACCCGGCCGACGCCCGGCCGATCTATGTCCAGATCATGGACGAGGTGCGACGCGCCCTGGTGGTGGGCGCGCTGCGGCCCGAGGACCCGCTGCCGTCCGTGCGCCAGCTCGCTTCGGACCTGCGGCTCAATCCCAACACCGTCGCCCAAGCGTATCGCGAGCTCGAACGTGAAGGCGTGGTCTACGTCCGCCGGGGCCAGGGCACCTTCGTGGGCGAGCGCGGCGCGGCGGGGGCCGAGCGTCAGCGTCTGGCCCGCGCCGTGGCCGAGCGCGCCCTGCTCGACGCCCACCGGCACGGCCTCAGCGCCGAGGACCTGGTCGAGGCGGTGCGCACGCTCGCGGCCGGCCAGGCCCAGCCCTCGACGGCGGACGCCTGATGATCGTCGCCCCCATTCTTTCTCGGAGACAGAGCATGCTCCCCACCTCGCTGGGCGAGGGTCCCTTCGCGGTCGCCACCCAAGGCCTGACTAAGCGCTACGCCCGCGAGCCGGCGCTGAACGGCGTCGATCTGCAGATCCCGGAAGGCGCGGTCTACGTGCTGGCCGGTCCGAACGGGGCCGGCAAGAGCACGCTGATCCGCAGCCTGCTCGGCCTGGCGCGGCCCGACGCGGGGCGGGCCACGGTCCTGGGCCTGGACCCGCGCACGTCCGGTCCGGAGGTGCGGGCGCGGACGGGCTACGTGCCGGAAGGGGCGGGGGGCGCCTACGGCTGGATGCGGGTCGGTCGCCTGCTCCAGCATCACGCGGCCTATTACGCGACCTGGGACCGCGACTACGCCGGGCGGCTGTCGCGAGCGCTGGACGTGCGGCCCGAGCGGCGCGTCGGCGCTCTGTCCAAGGGTCAGGTCCGACGGCTGCAGCTGGTGCTGGCCCTCGCCCACCGGCCGTCGCTGCTGCTGCTGGACGAGCCCACCGACGGCCTGGACCCGGCGGCGCGCGACGAGGCCCTGGGCCTCTTGTCCGAACACTTGGCCGACACCGGCGGCAGCGTCCTGATCTCCACTCACCTGCCGCACGAGGTCGACGGCCTGGCCGACCATCTCGGCGTGCTGCGCGGCGGCCGGCTGGTCGCCCAGGCCCCGCGCGAACGCCTGGAACGCATGCTGCGTGTCTATCGCGCCGAGGGACCCGACGGCTGGGTGGGCCCCGAGGACCTGTCCGGCGTGATCGACCGGCGCGCCGGCGTCGGTCGCGAGCTCCGCTGGACCGTCTGGGGCGAGGAGGGCGAGGTTGTCGCCCGGATCGCCGCGTCGGGCGGCGCCGTGCGCGACGTCGCCCGCTTGCCCTTTGAAGACTCCGTTCTCGCCCTGCTGCGCGCCAAGGAGGCGTCATGAGCCGTCCCCGTCCCACGCCGCTCGTCGCGGTCCTTTCCGAACAGGTGCGCGCCGTCGGCCTGTCCTTGCGGCCGGGCGCCGCCCTGCTGGCCGCCGTGCTCGCGCTCGTCACCGGCGTCGGCGCCTCCACTGCTCTGGGCGCCGGCCAGCCCCTCGATTTTCCGGACGAGGCGCGCCTGCTGATCGGCGCCCTCGGCTTCCTGCTGCCGTTCGCGGTCTGGCGCGGCGAGAAGCTGTTCGCCGGCGCATGGCTGTGGACCCTGCCGGTCGAACGCCGCACCCACGTGCTGGCCAAGGTCGCCGCCGGCTGGGTCTGGCTGATGCTGGCCGTGGGGCTCGTGGTCGCCTGGCTGGCGGGCCTGGCGCTCGGGACCGGCGGAGAGCTCGTCGCGACCGCCACGGGCACGATCGCCGACGCGCACGGGCGCATCACGGCCGTGCGCTGGACCGAGCCGGCCTGGGGCTTGGCCGCGCCCTTCACCATCGCGACGATCGGCTATCTCGTCGTCTCCGCCCTGGTGGTCGGATTGAAGCGACCGCTGTGGTGGATCGCCGGCGGGTTCCTGGCCGCCTGCGTCCTGATCGAGGTCCTGGACGCCGACCTGCCGCCCGCCCGGGTGCTGCTCGCCCCGTTCGGCTTCGTCCTGCCGAACCTGGCCTGGTGGGCGGCCGCGACCGCGGCCTGGACGAGCCTGGGCCTGCTAGCCGTCTGGCTCGCGGCCTCGCGGCACCGCGAAGGTTAGGCGCGGGGCCGTCCGAGGCCTCGCCCGCGTCAGGCGGGTCATCAGCACCTCGCGGCGCAGGGTGAAGCCCAGGGTCTCGTACAGCGCGATCGCGCCGGTGTTACTCGCGTAGGCGTGCAGGAACGGCGTCTCGCCACGCGCGAGGATCTTTCCCGCCACCAGCCGCATCAGCGCGCCGGCGTAGCCGCGCCCGCGGTGGTCGGGATGGGTGCAGACCCCGCTCACCTCGGTGAAGCCGTCCGGCTTCATCCGCTCCCCGGCCATGGCCACCAGCCGGCCGTCCAGCCGCACGCCGAAGAAGTCGCCCAGTTGGTGGGTCCGCTCGAAGAACGGGCCCGGCTGGGTGAGCGTCGCGAGCGCCAGCATTTCGGCCGCGTCCGTGTCGCCGAGCGGGATCATCTCGAAGTCCACGGCCGGCCCCTCGGTCAGCCGTTCGGACGTCATCTGCACCCCCAACTCCTGGGAAGCCACGGCCACGCCCGGCGCCTGCGGCGGCGCTTCGGGCTGCAGCAGGGCAACGTCGCCGTTGGCCGCCACCAGCGCGCCCAGCGCGGCCAGGCTGGCGTCGGAGGCGTCGCCCAGGGCCGCGAACACGCCGTAGGCGGGGTCGTAGCGGCGCGCGCCGCCTTCGACGACGGCGAGGTGGGCGTGGCGCCCGGTCAGGGCGGACCAGGCGCAGCGGTCGAGCGGATGGGCGGCGGTCATGCGCCGGAGATAGGCGCTCGCGGCCCTCCCGTCACGCTTGCGGTTCGCTTCAGCAGGACATCGACCGCGGCGCGCTGATCGAGCGGGTCGTCGGCGATCGGCAGGTCGGGCTCGACGTAGGCGGGCCTGGCCGCGCCCGAGGGCCGGTCGAGCACGAAGCGGGGATAGAACAGCACCAGGCCGGTCTTGGACAGGCGCAGGCTCTGGACCGCGCCGGACTGGCGGGTGCGGACCGCGCCGCCGACCCCGGCCACCCGGCCGAAGCCGTAGTCCTGCACCACGTTGCTGAACAGCACGGCGGACGAATAGGTCTGCGGCCCGACCAGCACGTAGACCTGCCCCTTGAAGCGCAGCGCCTCGGCCGGCTGCGGCGGCGTCTCGGACTCGATCTCGCCCGAGACCAACTGGCCGGCGACCTCGCCCGGCGCGCGGGGCTGCAGCACCCGCTTGATATAGTGCGAGCCGTGCCGGTAGGGCCGGCCGGCGATGTATAGGAGCAAGCCCTCACGCCAGTAGTCGTCGTCCCCGCCCCCGTTGCGGCGGAGGTCGACGACCAGCCGGTCCGCGCCCGCGGCGGCGATCCGCGCGAAGCAGTCCTGGGTGAAGGCCAGATACCGCGCCTTGTCGGGCCAGGCGAACGAACCGGCGGTCAGGACGGCGCCCCGCGGGCCCACTTCGCAACGAAAGGTGCGCTCGAAGCTGGCCTCGTCCTGCAGCAGGGCGGGCCTCTCGCGGCTGGCGGCGACGCGCAGGTGGCCGCCGCCGGCCAGGTCCAACTCGAACGCGGCCGGCGCGCCGTACAGCTTCGCGTAATAGAGCCACCAGCGCTGGGCCAGCAGGGCGGACCGGAAGGCCGGGGTATCGCCGTGCACGCGCGCTGACAAGGTCCGCACCACCTGGCCGGCGTCGCGTCCGTCGATGCGCCGGATGCGCCGGCCCGCGTACGGCGTCGGGCCGCCGCCCAGGGCCGAAGCGATCCGCACGGCGCCGTGAGCGTCGATGCTGACCTCGAACGGGAAGAAGGCGCCCCCTTCGGCGAGGGTACGTGCGCTTTCCTGGCGCCAGTCGGGCAGGCCGATGAAGAGATGCCCGCCCGCCAGCACGGGGTTGAGCTGCGCCAGGGCGGACCAGGCTTCCGTTCGGGTCATCGGACGGTCCAGCTGGCGCTCGATCCGCCGCGCGGCGCGCTCCAGCTCGGCCTTGCTGACGGAATGGGCCAGGTCCGGATGGTTCTGCTCGATGGTCTCGACCGCCAGCCGCAGGTCGGCCCGCAGGTCGGCGGGCGAGATCGGCGCCTCCTCCGCTGCGGCAGCGCTGCCGGCGAGGGCCGCGGCCAAGAGCGCCAAACCCAGTCGTTTGAAGAGATGCGCCTGCAAGATCGCCCCACGGCTCCGAGCGCGACGAGATTGCCAGCGCAGCGGCTTGTTGAAATAATAGGCATCAGTTTCAACAGGAGTCCACATGGCCGAGCCCTTCGTCAGGCGCGCCCTCCGCGATCCGGCGCAGATCCGGCTGCTGAGCTCGGCCGTGCGGCAGGAGATCGTGGACACCCTGGCGGCCCTGGGCGGCGAGGCGAGCGTCGCGGCCATGGCCGAGCATCTCGGTCGTCCGGCCGACGGCCTCTACTACCACCTGCGCGCCCTCCTGGACGGCGGGCTGGTGGAGGAGGTCCCCGCCGGCGACGAGGAGCGTCGTTACCGGCTGGCCGGCGAGGGCGACGGGCCGATCCGGTTGGCCTACGACCTCGGACCCCAGGGCAATCGGCGCGAGCTGGGCGCGTTCGCCCGCGCGCTCCTGCAGATCGCCGCCGAGGACTTCGAGGCGGCGCTGGCGGCGCCGGAGTCCGTGACCGAGGGACCGGCGCGCGAGCTCTGGGTTTCGCGCAACAAGGGCTGGCTCAGCAATGACGACCTGGAGGAAGCCTCGCGCCTGCTGGAACGGCTCAGCGAGCTGAGCAGCCAGCCGAAGGGACCCGGCCGCGAACGGCTGATGAGCTTCGCCTTCGCGCTGGCGCCGCTCAGCCCGCGTCCCCGGCGCCGCGGCAGGGCTGGATGAGGCGGCGCCTCCGGCCGCGGCCCGCCGCCGGACTTCGACCTCGCCAGGCGCCCGGCTCATCCTGGAGTTTCCGCTGAAGGCAGAGTGAGGCCGTCCGGATTGATCGCCGTCCGGGCGGGATTTATCGCGCCCGGATTGAACCGCCGCACGGCGGCGCTTGAGCTCGACGGGCCTACCTGACCCCGTGGTCGGAGTTTCCGGCCTGGGCCGACGGCCCGGCCCGGGGCACGGCGCGCACCTGAAGGATCGAAGTGATGTCCGTCGTGCTCCTGTTTCTCGCCCTGATGGCCGGTTCGACCGCCCTGATGCATTGGGTGATCGTCAGTTTCGGCTTCACCGGCATGACGGCGGTGCTGCTCATGTGGTCGGTCGGCCTGAGCGCGATGCTGGCGCTCAAGCTCATGCGCCAGGACCTCTCGAGCCTAGGCTGGAACTGGGGCCGCTCGCGCTACCACCTGATCGCCTTCGCCCTGCCGGTCGTTTACGGCGCCGTGACCTGTTTCAGCGCCGACCTGGCCGGCCTCGCGAGCTTCCCTAAGTTCGAAATGCTGGGCGAGATCGCCAGACAGCAGGGCTTCGGCCCGCTCGGCCCGACGCTGTCCGTCGTCGCGGTCATCCTGCTGGCGATGACCGCCGGCATGGTGAACAACATGGCCGCCGCGCTCGGCGAAGAGATCGGCTGGCGCGGGTTCCTGACGCCGCGGCTGACGACGATGCTCGGCTTCTTCGGCGCGACCCTGGTCACCGGCCTGCTTTGGGCGTCCTGGCACCTGCCGATCCTGATCTTCAGCGACTATAACGGCGGCGGCGAGAAGGCCTACGAGGTCGCCTCGTTCATGGTGATGATCACGGCGATGAGCGGAGCCGCCGCCTGGCTGCGCCTGCAATCCGGCAGCCTGTGGCCGGCGGTCACCTTCCACGCCTCGCACAACCTGTTCTTGCAGATGATCTTCGGCCCGATGACCACGCGCGGCGACAGCCCCGTCACCATGGTCGGCGAGTTCGGCGTCGTCACGGCGATCGTGTGCGTGATCGTCTGCCTGCCGTTCTGGGTGGCGGGCATACGGCGGCCGTGGCCGCCGAGGTGGTCGCCGGCCTAGGCGCTCGCAGCTGACGGCCGGACGCGTCGATCCCGGGCGGACGGGCTAACCGCCGCCCTACAGCCCCAGTCGCCGCGCCCGCCCGGCCACCGACAACAGCAGGCGTTCGACCAGCAGGCCGTCGGGCGAGCCGGCGGTCTTGCACTGGCGGTCGGCGTCCAGAACGTCGGGCTGCAGCAGATCGAGGTCGCCTGAGGTCCAGCTCTTGGCCTGGCGGAGGAACTCGCGCTCCTGCTTCCAAAACACGCCGCAGGCCTTGGCGGCCTCCTTGGCGTCCGCGCCGGCGGCGATCAGCACGTTAAAGCGGCGCAGCTTGTTCAGGTGGAGGCTGACCGCGCGCACGGCCATGACCGCGCTCTCGCCTTCCGCCAGGGCGCGGCGCAGGTGGGCCTGGGCGGGGCCCGGGCGTGCGCCGAAGGCGTCGAAGGCGGCGTCGAACAGGCTGGCTTCGGGCTCGACGCCCAGGTGCTGGGCCAGGTCGGCGGTGGTGGCGGTGCGGCCCGAGCCGGGGCCGAGGAACAGGGCCAGGCGCTCGATCTCCTGGCGGGCGACGCCCCGCTCCCGCGGCAGGCGGGCGACGAAGGTCTCCAGCGCGTCGGAGGCCAGGCTCAGCTGGTCGCGGGCCAGGGCCTCGCGGACCATGCGCGCCACGTCCCCGGTCTCGTCGTCGTAGACGGGGATGCAGGCGGCGGTCTTGGCGGACTCCGCCGCCTTGCGCAGCGCCGATGTGCGGTCCAGCGCCCCGGCCTCGACCAGGAAGAAGGCGTCCGGGTTGAGCGCGCCGTCGGCGTGGGCCTTCAGGGCCTCGGCGGCGGCCTTGTCGGGGGCGGACTTGTCGCCGGTCAGGCGCAGGCGAACCAGCCGCCGCCCGCCCATCAGCGACAGCGCTGTCAGCTCGCCTTCCAGCCGGCCGGGCTCGGAGTCGACGTCGGCCTCCGTCAGGACGGCGACGTCGAAGGGGTCGTTGGGGTCCTTGACCAGTTTCTTGGCGAGGCTGTCGGCGCGCTCGCGCACGCCGCCGCGGTCCTTGCCGTAGATCACGCAGGCGCGGAACTCGGGGCCGGGGCCGGCCAGGAAGCGGTCGACGTCCGGACGCTTGGACAGAATCATTGGGACAGGATCATCGGGCCAAGATCGTCACTGCTGGCCGGCGAAGAAGGTCGCGACGTCCGTCTTGATGAGCTGGGCCGCCTGCTGGGCGGCGCGGTTCTGGCTGTCTTCCTGGGCGATGATGCCGGCGTAGGGCTGGTTGGTCGCCGCGTAGGTGACGGTCACCGGCGTGTACTTCTGCATCAGCACCGCGCCGGTCTTCAGGTCGACCAGGGTGTAGTTCACGTCCACGTCCAGCTCGTAGCTGGTGGCGGTGTCGTTCAGGCGCAGGCCCCGCGGGTAGCGATGCTCGGCGAAGGTGATGGCCAGCCGGTACTGGGGCGCCTCCTGGCGGTCGCGGGCCAGCGCGTCTTCCAGGCTCTGGCGCATCAGGAAGGCCAGGCGCCCGTCGGCGACGTCGATCTGCGTGTGGCCGAGTTTCTCGACCACGCCCTTTTCCGCGTAAAGCGGCGTGAAGCCGGCGCAGCCGCCGGCCCCCGCCGTCAGCAGCGCCAGGGCCGCCGTCAAAGCCAAACCCCGACCGGTCATGCTGCTCACCCCGCCACGATGTTGACGATGCGGTCCTTGACCACGATCACCTTGCGGACCGTCTGACCCTCAAGGTGCCGCTTAACGGCCTCGTCGGAAAGAGCGATCTGCTCGACCTCGGCTTCGGGCAGGCCCGGGCGGACCCGAACCTCGGCCCGGCGCTTGCCGTTGATCTGCACCGGCAGCACCAGTTCCTGGTCGGCGGCCAGCTCCGGATCGAACTCCGGCCAGGGCGCGTCGACCGCCATGCCGCGCTCGCCCAGGCGGGCCCAGGCCTCTTCGGCCAGGTGCGGGACGATCGGGGCGACCAGACGGGCCAGCGCCGAGAGCGCCTCGCGGCGGGCGGCCGAGCCGGTCTGTTCGACCGGGGCGGACTTCACCGTGTTGACGAACTCGTAGAGCCGCGCGATCGCCGAGTTGAAGCGGAAGCCCTCGAAGCCTTCGGTGACCGCCTTGATCGCCTTGTGGGTGGCGCGGCGCAAATTCTGCGCGGCCTCCGGATCGGCGGGAGCGATCTCCTGCTCCCCAAGGGCGTCGAACTCGGCCCAGACGCGGTTGACGAAGCGCCAGGCGCCCTCGACCCCGCCGGAGGTCCACTGCACGTCCCGTTCGGGGGGGCTGTCGGACAGCACGAACAGACGGCCGGCGTCCACGCCGTAGGCGTCGAGGATTTCCTCGGGCGCGACCACGTTCTTCTTGGACTTCGACATCTTCTCGATGTCGCCGATCACCAGGATCTCGCCGGTCTCGGCGTGCTTGGCCACGCGCTTGCCGTCGACCGTCTCGAGCACGACCTGGGTCGGGTCGACCCAGCCGCCGTCAGGCTTCTTGTAGGTCTCGTGCGTGACCATGCCCTGGGTGAACAGGCCGGCGAACGGCTCGCGCACGCTCATGGCGCCCGCGTCGGTCAGGGCGCGGGTGATGAAGCGGGCGTAGAGCAGGTGCAGCACGGCGTGCTCCACGCCGCCGATGTATTGGTCGACCGCCAGCCAGTAGTCGGCCGCGGCCTTGTCGATCGGGTCGGCCGCCTTCGGGTTCGCGAAGCGGGCGAAGTACCAGGAGCTGTCGACGAAGGTGTCCAGCGTGTCGGTCTCGCGCTCGGCCTCGCCGCCGCAGGACGGGCACTTCACGTGCCGCCAGGTCGGGTGGCGCAGCAGCGGGTTGCCCGGCTGGTCGAAGGTGACGTCGTCCGGCAGCTCGACCGGCAGCTGCTCGGCCGGGACCGGCACCGGGCCGCAGCTCTTGCAGTGAATGATCGGGATCGGGCAGCCCCAGTAGCGCTGACGCGAAACGCCCCAGTCGTGCAGGCGATAGACCGTCGCGCCCTCGCCCAGGCCCAGGCTCTCGATCTTCTCGATCGCCGCAGCCTTGCCGGCCTCGACGTCCAGGCCGTCCAGGAACGCGGAGTTATAGAGCTTGCCCGGGCCGGTGTAGGCCTCGTCGCCCAGCTCGAACTCGGTCGGGTCGGTCCCCTCCGGCAGCACCACGGGGCGCACCGGCAGGTCGTACTTGCGGGCGAAGTCCAGGTCGCGCTGGTCGTGGGCCGGACAGGCGAAGATCGCGCCGGTGCCGTAGCCCATCAGGATGAAGTTCGCGATCCAGACCGGCAGCTTCCAGTTCGGGTCGAACGGGTGCTGGACGTACAGGCCGGTGAACACGCCCTTCTTCTCGGCGGTCTCGATCTCGGCCTCGGTCGCGCCGCCCTTGCGGCACTCCTCGACGAAGGCGGCCAGCTCGGGGTTCTGATTGGACAGCTGCTCGGCCAGCGGATGGTCGGCGGCGATGCCGACGAAGCTGGCGCCGTACAGGGTGTCGGGGCGGGTGGTGTAGACCTCCAGCCCCTTGTCGAAGCCGGCCGGGGCCGCGCCGTCGAACGGGAACGAGACCCGCGCGCCGCGGCTCTTGCCAATCCAGTTCTCCTGCATCAACCGGACCTTTTCCGGCCAGCGGTCCAGGCCCTTGAGGCCCTCGATCAGCTCGTCGGCGTAGTCGGTGATGCGCAGGAACCACTGGGTCAGCTTGCGCTTCTCGACCAGGGCGCCGGAGCGCCAGCCGCGGCCGTCGATCACCTGCTCGTTGGCCAGCACGGTGTTGTCGACCGGGTCCCAGTTGACCACGCTCTCCTTGCGGAAGACGAGGCCCTGGCGGAACAGCTCCAGGAACCAGGCCTGCTGGCGGCCGTAATAGTCCGGATCGCAGGTGGCGAATTCGCGCGACCAGTCGATCGACAGGCCCAGCAGCTTCAGCTGCGCGCGCATGTTGTCGATGTTCTGGTAGGTCCAGGCCTTCGGGTGGACGCCGCGCTCCATGGCGGCGTTCTCGGCCGGCATGCCGAAGGCGTCCCAGCCCATCGGATGCAGGACGTTGAAACCGCGGGCGCGCTTGAAGCGCGCCACCACGTCGCCCATCACGTAGTTGCGGGCGTGGCCCATGTGAATGTTCCCGGACGGATACGGGAACATCTCGAGCACGTAGTACTTGGGCTTGCCGGCCGCCTCTTCAGGCGAACGGGTGCGGAAAACGCCGTGGGCGTCCCAGGCGGAGCGCCACTTGGGCTCCACCTCTTTCGGATTGTAGCGGGCCATAAGGCCGAGGGTTTAGCCTCAGCCTCCGACGTTGGCCAGACGCAGTTGGCGCGCGCGCGTCAGGATGGCGTTTTCCATGTCGGTTTCGGTCTGGCTGGCCACCGCCGAGTCGACCCAGCCGCCCGAGGCGTCGCGAACCTGCTTGAACACGGACACGTTCAGGGCGTCGGCGCGCAGACGGGTGTCCAGGATGTAGACGGTCATCTTGAACCGCTCGTCCGGCTTTTCCGGGTTCACGTACCAGTCGGTGACGATCACGCCGCCCCACGGGTCGGCCGAGGCCAGGGGCATGAACGACAGGGTGTCCAGCGAGGCGCGCCACAGGTAGCTGTTGACGCCGATGCCGGCCTGGGCCTGCGAGCCGCCCTTCTTCGAGCCGCCGCCGAAGATGGAACCCAACGAGATGCCGCCGTCTTTTTCCTGGGTCTGGAAGCCGCCGCCGTTGGCGCTCGCGGTCTTGGCGCCCGACGTGTGCGAGCAGGCCGAAAGCGCAAGGCCGGAAGCGATCAGAGCGACCGACGCGAGGCGAGTGAACGACATCTTGGCGAACTCCGCTTCGAGGACCGTCCGCCGCCCCTTAGCGGGCAAGGGGACGGCGCTCGCCGAGCCCCCTTTACGGACCGTTATCCTCGTATAGCACGGTGGAGGCTGTATCTGACAAGAACAGATGACTCGCGTGGCGCGCGAGACACACACGACGACTCTTTCGCGTGGGAACCTTTGCCTTAACCACACGGTTCATTGACCCAGTGCGGTCGCGGCGTATATCGCAAACCAGAGGCTTCCCGTCAGGCTACTTGGCGGCGGCCTCCGATGGAGCGGATTGGGCTGATGGGACGCATGGCTCGCATGGCTGCGGTGGTCGCGGCGCTCGCTACGGCGAGCGTGGCCGCCCAGGCGCACGCGCAGACCGCCAAACCCAAGCCGCGCGCGGAAGCCCCGGCGGCCACCGCCTTCGCCTCCGACCAGAATTCCTGGGCTCCGAAGCCGCGCAAGTCCCTGCAATGGGCCGGCGGCGGCCGCTGGGCCCTGAACCTGGACGTCGACCAGCCCTCGACCCGTGATGTCGAGTGGAAGGACGTCGAGGCCGGCGCCTCGATCCGCATCACCCCGTCCCTCCGCCTCGGCGGTTCGGTCGGCCTGGGCGCCTCCAACGAAGATCCGCGCCGCGTGACTCCGGACGAAAAGCCGCAGCCGCGTGTGCGTCTGGAGACCACTTTCCGCTTCTGACGGAAAGCTCGGCCGGCCGTTTCGGCGGCGAAATACTCTCATAAATTGAGCTGCTTAAGGCGAAGGTCGGCCTGCGTCCTCGCGTCGCGTTCAGGGGGCGAACTCGGCGACAACCCCGTCGACCGCCGCGATCCCGGCCGCGCCCGTGCCGATCAGCGCCGGCGCGGTCGTCGCATCCACCCCGCCCAGCGCATAGACCGGCAAACGGGTCGAGGCGGTCAGCTCGGCGAAGCGCTCACGGCCCAGCACGGCGTGGCCCGAGGCGCTGCGGGTCGGAAACACCGGCGACAGCAGCACCGCGTCGACGCCGGCGGCCTGCGCCGAGCGCAGGGCGTCCGCGTCGTGCGCCGCGCCGGTGAGCAGCCAGTCGGGATGAGCGGCTCTCAGGGCCGGCGCCTCGGCCAGGGCGCGCTCGGGCAGGTGCACGCCGTGCGCGCCGCAGGCCTCCGCCAGGGCGGCGTCGGCGCCGATCAGCAGGGTCAGTCCCCGCGCCCGCGCGATCTCGGCCAGGGCGGCCGCCGTCGCGTCCGCTTCGGGGGCGCCGAAAGCCCGATAGATCACCCCCGCCCCGGCCGGCAGGCGGGCGGCCACGGCGGCCGGATCGGGGGTGCGGACCGGGTCGGTGACGAAGAAAAGCGGCGGCGGGGCTTCACCCCGACCCGCCGCGCGGCTTAAGGCTCGCGCCGTCGCCCACAGGCTTTCCGTCATGACCCAGCACGTCTCCGATCCCGTCGAAGCCTATCGCACGGTTCTGCGCCGCATCGAAAAGGCCGCCCGCCTGGCCGGCCGCGATCCGGCCGACGTCGCCCTGACCGCGGTCTCCAAGGAGCAGCCGTGGGAGGCGATCGCCCCGGTGCTGGAGGCCGGCCAGCGCGTGTTCGGCGAGAACCGCGTGCAGGAGGCGATCGCCCGCTGGGCGCCGGTGCGCCAGCCGGACCTGGAACTGCGCCTGATCGGCCCGTTGCAGTCCAACAAGGCCAAGGACGCGGTCGCCGTGTTCGACGTGATCGAGACCCTCGACCGCGAGAAGCTGGCCCAGGCCCTGGCCGACGAGATTCAGAAGCAGGGGCGCTCCCCTCGCCTCTACGTCCAGGTCAACACCGGCGAGGAGCCGCAGAAGGCCGGCGTCGCCCCGCACGAGGCCGACGCCTTCATCAGGCTGGCGCGCGAGACCTACGGCCTGAGCGTCGAGGGCCTGATGTGCATCCCGCCGGCCGAGGAAGAGCCGGCCATGCATTTTGCCCTGCTGGCCAAGATCGCCGCCCGCAACGGCGTGGCTAAGCTGTCCATGGGCATGAGCCACGACTACGAGACGGCGATCCGCTTCGGCGCGACGAACGTGCGCGTCGGCAGCGCCATCTTCGGGGCACGGCCGACGGCCTGACCCCTGCGGAACAGACCGGCGCGATTGAACACCGTTACGCTTGCGTCTAGGCAGGGCCGGTCGATTGCTCGTGAGCTTCCTATGTCCCGCCCGGTCGCCGGCCTCGTCACGTTCTTTCTGGTCGCGTTCGGCGGGTCCGGGCTGGGTTGGCTGCTGGTCACCGACGAGACCCTGAGGCTGTGGCTGCCGGCGCTGTTCGCCAGCCTGGCGGGCTTTGCGGCGGCGCTGGCCGAAGGCGGCTTCGGCGGCCTGCGGGCGTTCGCCGGCCGCGTCCTCGCCGTGAACCTGCGCTCGGTCCTCTACGCCCTGCTCGGGATCGCCATCCCCCTGGTGCTCGGCCTGGCCTTCCTGTTCTCCACGGGCGTCCCGCTCTCGGCCATGGACGGTTCGCCGCTGGCGATCCTGGGACTGACGCTCGGCGCGGCCTTGGTGAGCGGCCCTCTGGCCGAGGAGTTCGGCTGGCGCGGTTATCTGCAGCCCAAGCTGCTCGGCCGGTTCACGCCGTTCACCGCCGCTCTGCTGATCGGCGTGGTCTGGTGCGTCTGGCACCTTCCGCTCTACGGGGCCGCGGTGTTCGGCTCGCCGGCCACCGCCCTTCGCTTCCTCGCCTACCTGGTCGTGTGGTCGCTGTTCATGGCGGTGCTGGTTCAGCGTGCGGGCGGCGCCGTCTGGCCGGCGGTGGCCTTCCATTGGGCGGCCAACACCCACGCCGACGTCCTGCGCGTGCTGTTCCCGTCGGTGGACGGCGGTCTGCTGCCGGGCGGATCGAAATCCACCCTGTTCTACGCCGGCGCTGCGGTTCTCTTCGTCATCCTGAACCGCAAGTTCTTCTTCACCCGGCCGGTGACGGGTCAGGCCGGCGACGCCGCGGTCCCGGCCGCAGAGCCGTCGTCGGTCGCCTGACGCCTGATCAGACCTTGTCGAAGTCCACCACGATCGGCTCGACCCCGATCGCGGTCAGGAAGGCCAGGAAATCCTTGGGGGTGACGGCGGTGGTGGCGGTGTTGGTCATGGGGTGGAAGTTGACCAGCTCGGCGTCGATCAACCGTTGATCCACCACGAAGCGCACCCGCTTCTCGCGGTCGTTCAGCAGGGCGAAGGCGGTGACCGAGCCCGGGCGCACGCCCAGCACCTCGTAGAGCAGCTCCTCGCGCCCGAACGACAGCCGGTCCGAGCCGATCACATAGGGCAGGCGCTTGAGGTCGACGGTCGTGTCCTGGCGGGCCGAGACCAGCCAGATCTGCTGCTTCTTGTCCTTCAGGAACAGGTTCTTGGTGTGGGCGCCGGGCATGGAGGCCTTCAGCTCCAGCCCCTCCTCCACCCGAAAGAC
This sequence comes from Caulobacter sp. 17J80-11, assembly GCF_014349105.1. Lineage (GTDB taxonomy): Bacteria > Pseudomonadota > Alphaproteobacteria > Caulobacterales > Caulobacteraceae > 17J80-11. Next base: position 69,797 of record NZ_JACSJI010000019.1, read on the forward strand.
GGCCGGATGGTCGTGGGTGGTGTGGGCCACGCCGATCTGTTCGAGGAAGGCCAGGAAGGCGTCGCGGTCGGCGTGCGCGTGTTCGGGGGCTGGGACGGCGAGAACGTCGGACATGCGGGCTTTGACGGAGGCGGCTTCAGGCGGATAGGTGAGGGTCCAACTCTATAGCGCGCTTCGGACGTCGGAATGGAACTCGAGTGCTACCCCATGGGGCCGCGGCCGCCGGAACTGGTGCCGGGCCGGCCGAACCGGGACTGGATGGACGCCTTCGCCAGCCGCCATCCCTATCGCTGCCTGCCGCTGACCATGGCCAACACCACGGGCTGGGAGATGCTCTGCCCGATGAGCTTCACGGCCGAGTGGAACGGCGGGCCGACCCAGAACGACATCACCCTGACGCCGGACCGGCCGCATCCGGACTTCGCCCACTTCGCCCAGTCGCACTTCGCCGGCGGCGTGCTGACCATGCACCCCGGCTACATGTTCCGAACCCCGCCGGGCTGGCAGGTCTGGTGCGGCGGCTCGCCCAACCAGGTGAAGGACGGGATCCAGCCTTTGTCCGGCCTGATCGAGACCGACTGGCTGCCCTTCCCCTTCACCATGAACTGGAAGTTCACGCGCCCGGGCCGGGTGAAGTTCCAGAAGGGCGAAGCCTTCTGCTTCATCACCCTGGTCCAGCACCAGAAGATCGAGCAGTTCGAGCCGGTGATGAAGGTGATGGAGCGCGACCCGGTCCTGCAGGGCCAGTTCGAGGCCTGGAACCGGCAGCGCACCGAGTTCAACAAGCGGCTGGCCAAGGGCGACCCGGACACCGTGAAGGAGGCGTGGCAGCGCTTCTACTTCAAGGGCGAGCTGCCGGAAGACACCGGCCCGGCCCCGGCCGCCCACGTCAACAAGCGCCGGCTGAAGCCGGTGCGGCTGTTCTGATCCGACCCTGACGCCGAGCCCTTACTTCGGGCTCGGCAGCAGGACCCGCGGGCCCAGGTTGGTCATCACCTCGCGGGCGTCGAAGGCGTAATGGTCGTCGGCCGGCTTCTGGCCGCGGTGCATGAGGATCTCGGCCGAGGCTTCGTAGCGGTTGACCTCGCGCACGTCGTAGCTGGGCCAGCCCCAGCCCCACGGCGACCAGGCGCCGCCGTAGTTCCAGCGCCAGTACGGGCTCCAATACGGGCCCCAGCCGCCGTACCAGGGATCGGGCGAGCTGATGTAGCGGGTGTCGCGGTCGACCGCGCGGTTCACCACGGTGAAGTAGTCGTAGCCGTTCTGCACGGTCAGCTCGGCTGCGCGGTACAGCAGGTACATCTCCACGGTTTCGCGAGAGGTGACCGAGTTGCCGGAGAAGCTGACGGCCCAGCGGCCGTCCTCGATGCGCATGTCCGAGTAGCCGCGGCCGCCAGGCCCCGCGGCCGCCGGCTGGTACGGGGTCGCGGTCGCGCAGGCCGAAAGGGCCAGAGCGGCGAGCGCGACGGTCAGGATACGCTTCATGGCTGCTCTCCCGAGCGGAAGCTTCGCCCCTTATGCGAAGAAACACCTAGGAAAAACCCGCGTTCCCCGAAGGTCAACAGCCAAGCTCGATCAGCGGCCGGTGTCGACGTGGGCGACGACCGACATGCCCGGACTCAGCCGCTCGATCCCCGGCTGGCCGGGATCGATGGCGATGCGCACCGGGATGCGCTGGGCGACCTTGATGAAGTTGCCGGTGGCGTTGTCGGGGCGGATCACCGCGAACTCCGAGCCGGCGGCCGGCGAGATCTTCTCCACCTTGCCGGTCAGGGTCGCCCCGCCCAGGGCGTCGACGTTGAAGCGCACCGGCTGGCCGACCCGCATGTTCTTGATCTGGGCCTCCTTGAAGTTGGCGATCACCCAGACCCGGTCGGGAACCAGGGCCATCAGCTGGGTGCCGGCGGCGACCGACTGGCCCTGACGCACGCCGATCTCGCCCAGCGTCCCGGCCTGGGGCGCGACCACGCGGGTGTGGTCGAGGTCGATCTGGGCGAGGTGGAGCGCGGCGCGGGCGCTTTCTACCGCGGCCTGGAGCGTGCCCTCCCCGACCACGGCGGTGGTTACGCCGGTCTGGGCCACGCCGGTGGCGGCGTGGGCCTGCTGCAGGTTCGCCTCCGCCGAACGCAACGCGGCCTCGGCCGTATCGACCTGAGCCTGAGAGACCCAGCCGCCAGCCTTCAGGTCGCTCGCGCGCTTGGCGTCGGCCTGCGCCTTGGCCAGGGCGGCTTCGGCGGCGGCGACCCCGGAGCGGGCTTCGGCCACGCCGCCCTTGGCCGACGCCTGGGCCTGGGCGGAGTTGGCGAGCGCCGCCTCGGCCGAATGCAGATTGGCCTGGGCCTGCTCCACGCGCTGGCGGAAGATCTGGTCGTCGATGCGGGCCAAGAGCTGGCCTTCCTGCACCGTCTGGAAGTCGTGCACCGCCACCTCGGTGACGTAGCCGGCCACCTGCGGGCTGATCACCGTGACCTGGCCGCGGACATAGGCGTCGTTGGTGCTCTGCTCGGCCGAAGCGAACGGCGGCAGTCGCCAAGCGTAGAGCACCAGCAGCACGCCGGCGATCGCCACCAGCCCCAGCAGCACGCTCCACAGCACCCGCTTGCCCGGGACGCCGCCGCCGCCCGCGGGGCCTGCCGGCGCCTCCATCGGCGCGACGGGAGCGGGAGTCTGAGCCGGCGTGGGGGCCGGCGCGGGCGCGGGTTGGGGAGCGGGCGAATTGGATCGGGCGGCTTGGGTCATGGTCGTACTCGAAACGTAGAACGCGTCAGGCGGTCGCCGCGGCTCGCGCGGCCGCACGCGCCCGCCGGCGCGCACGCAGATAATTGAAGCTCACCCAGGCGCAGGTGAGCGCGGCGACGGCCGCGATGGTCAGGAAGACGTCGTTGTAGGCCAGCACGTGAGCCTGCTGGGTCAGCTGCTGGTACAGCAGGATGACGCCCTGGTTTTCGCGCAGAGCCGGGTCCAGCAGGACCCGCCCCTGGGCGGTGGCCAGTTGCTGCAACCGCCCGGCGGCCAGCGGATCGGCCAGGTCGACGTCCTGCACCAGGCGGGCGAAGTGGGCGCGCTGGCGCACGGTCTCGAGGCTGCCGACCAGGGCGCTGCCGGCCAGGCCGCCCACGTTCTGGACGATCGAGAACATCACGAAGAAGCTGATCACCAGGTGCGGCCCGCGCTTCAGCAGGTTGGCGAAGCCGGTCAGCAGGGCCGGCCCCAGGAACAGGGCGGCGGCGAAGGAGATCAGCGCCTGGCTGAAGAAGAGGTCGCGCGGCCGGGTCAGGGGCGTGGCGTGGCTGTCCAGGTAGGCCCCCACCGCGATCAGCGCCAGGGCCACGATGATCGGCTTCTGCAGCTTGTCCATGTTCAGGGTGAAGGCGGCGGTGGCCACCCCGCCGACGGTGGCGAAGAAGATCACCGTGAACAGGCCGTGCAATTGGTCCGGGTGCACGCCCATGGCGGTCAGGAAGCCGACCGCGCCGGCGGTCTGCTCGGACAGCACCACCCGCACCAGGAAGATCGAGAGGGCCAGGCGGATCATGTCGCCGCCGGTCAGCCAGCTGGTGTCGATCAGCGGGTGGGTGCGGTTGTGCTCGATGATCAGGGCGGCGGCGATCAGCACGATCGAGCCGGCCAGGGCCCAGCCGATCCAGGCGGCCTGCGTCCACCACAGCACCCGCCCCAGGCCCAGAGACGCGGTCAGCAGGGCCACGCCCGGCGCGAACAGGGCGAAGGTCAGGAAGTCGAGCGGACGGAAGGCCTTGACCCGCTGCGACGGCGGCAGCGGCAGGGCGAAGACGCAGGCCAGGCAGATCAGCGCCAGGCCGAGCTCGAGCAGGTAGAAGGCCTTCCAGTCGCCCAGATCCAGCACCTCGGTCGACATCAGTCGCGCGATCGGCGCGGTCAGGGTGGCCATGCTGATGCCGATCACCAGTCCCTTCAGCCGGTGGGCCGAGGGGAAGGCCTGCAGCAGGTAGAACACGCCGAGGGTCGACAGCCCGGCGGCGGCCATGCCGGCCACCGCGCGGGTGGCCAGCATGGAGCCGAAGCCGGTGAAGAACAGGTGGGCGGCCGAGAGCACGACCAGGGCGGTCAGGAAGATCTCGGTGAACAGCCTCAGGCCGTACTGCTGGCGGAACTTGATCAGCAGCAGGTTCATGCAGGCGTTGGTCATGACGAACACGACCGGGATCCAGGCGACCTCCGCCGGACCGACGCCGAGCGCGCCCTGCAGGTTGGCCTGGTTGGCGCTGATGAAGGCGGCGCCGAGGCTGGCGGTGACGCTGACCAGAAGGCCGATGACCGCGTAGGCGGCCCGCAGGGCGGGCGGGTGGTCCGGCGTAGCCGGCGACCCGGGCAGCAGCGGCCGCTCGTGCGGCTTCAGCCGCGCGAAATAGTCGTCCCAGGAGAACTCGGGGCCCCTCACGGCCGCACGCGCAGGCCGTCCAGCACCAGGGCGCGCCGGCGTTCGTCCATGCGGGCGTGCTCTTCGGCGCCGACGCCAGGGAAGCTGGCGCCCAGCACGGCGGCCAGCACGCGGATGTCGTCGGGCTGCAGGTCCGGCCGCACCAGGCCCGCGGCCTGGGCCCGGGCCAGCGGTTCGGCCCCGGCCCGGATCAGGGCCCGGCGCAGCGGCGCCAGGGCCTCGGGCGAGCGCTCGCTGTGCAGCACGTCGCGCAGGCCGGCGTTGCGCGCCAGCATGTCATTCAGCTGGTCGAGGAAGGCGAAGAACACTTCCGGCTCCTCGCCCTGGGCGCGGGTCCAGTCGGCCAGCCGCTCCATTTCGTCGACCAGCACGGCGATGGCCAGCTGCTTCCGCTCCGGGAAGTTGCGGTAGAGCGTGGCCCGCCCCACCCCGGCCCGCTCGGCGATCGCCTCCAGGGGGGCGTCCAGCCCTTGCGTCGAGAACACCTCATGGGCGGCGCGGAGGATGTCCTCGCGGCGGCGGGCGGCGTCCTGACGAAGCGGGCGGGGTGTCATGCGCCGCTAAGTGGACACGAGCGTCCACTTATTCAAGCGATTTGTTTGTCGCCCACCAGATTTTGTGATCGGGCGTCGGGTAGTCGCGATCCCAGCGGCCGCGGGAGCCCGCGCCGGTCGGCCAGGTAGCGCAGAATGGCCTTGGCGTCGTCGAGGTAGCGCAGGCCGTTTGCGACCTGCATGTCCTCGTCGTCGGGCGAACCTTCGGCCAGCACCAGCACCGGCGAGCCCGGATGGTCCTCGCCGAACAGCTCCGCGACGGGGCCGCGCGGACGGGGGAACGGCGCCGTGACGATGTCGAGGTCGTCGCGCACCTGCGGAAACCAGCCGAGGAAGCCCTCGACCATGGCGCACGGCGGGCAGAACCAGCGGAGCCCGTCCTTGTCGATGTCGTGGGGAAGCAGGAAGAGTCTGTCTTTGGCCATGCAGCCTTTTAGCCCGTGATCCCGGCCGCGGGGAGCGCCCGAGATCGCGGGATCACGCCGCCATCGCCGCCCGGGCGGTCCCCGCGTCGACGCCCAGGGCCGCCCCGGCGATCGTCGCGGCGAGTTGCGCCGGCGTGAAGGGCTTTTCCAGGACGGCCCAAGGCGCGCCGCACAGCTCGGCCGACCAGCTCGCTGCGTCGCCCGTGCAGAGCACGATGGGCAGGTGCGGGTGGCGGGCCTGTGCGCGCCGCGCCAGTTCGACGCCGTTGATGCCGGGCATCCGGATGTCGCTGAGCAACAGGTCGAAGGTGGCGGCCTCGAGCAGTTCCAGCGCCGAGTCCGCTCCTTCCACGCGCACGGCGCGGCACCCCAGATCCTCCAGGACCTCCTGGGTGATCATGCCGACCAGCGCGTCGTCGTCGACGACGAGAACGCGCAAGACGCCTTGGGCTTCCATCGTGCAGCTCCTTCTGAGCGACCGAGCGCGCACACGCGCGCCGTAAATCAGGAATGCGGGGCGGGCGCTCCGTGGCGTTCCGCCAGGTAGCGGGTGATTGCTTGGGGGTCGTCCAGGCGCCGGCGGCCGCCGAGCACCTTCATCTCCGGAACGTCGCGCGCGTCCTCGCTCATCACCAGCAGCGGACAGCCCGGGTGGTCGTCGCCGAGCAGCTCGGCCATCGGGCTGGGGGGGCGCGGAAAGTCGACGTAAACCAGATCGACTTCGGCGCGGACGTGCGGGAACCAGTCGAGAAAGCCGGCCACGGCGGCGGAGGGCGGACAGAACCAGCGCCGGCCGGCGTCTTCGAAGTCTGGCTGGAGCAGGAACAGCCGATCTATCGTCATGCGGCGCATCTAGCGCGCCCGCGGTCGCGTGGGCTGGCGCCAGGCGACGAAAGCGCCTGGATCCGCGACGAAACCTACTGCAGCCGTCCGAGCTCCCGGACCGTGCGCACTCGGGCCGGAGCGACGACGCCGACGTAGGAGACCCTGACCGAGTGGATCACCGCGTCGATCTCGCGGCGCCAGAACTCCAGGAACCGGCGCACTCGCGGGAACTCGGGGGCCTCGTCCAGCGTCTGCCACAGGAACTCCTGCAGCAGCGCCGGATGGTCCGGCATGTAGTAGGTGATCTCGGCGGTGGTCAGCCGACGGCCGGCGAGTTGTTCCCGAAACTCCGTGTTCACGACGCGCTCCTGCGCTCTGCGACGACGCCCCTTGCGTGAAGAGGCTCCCACGTCCATAACGCGCCCGCAATCGGAAAAGCTTCGTAAAAACAAAGTATTAGCAGCACGGCGACGCGGCTGCTGCCGCCAGGGGAAGCCGGTGGATCTGGACGAGGAAGCCGGAGCACGGCGCGAGGCCGTCTTCACCGAGATCTGGCGCGACAACGCCTGGGGCGGCGCGGAATCCCGCTCGGGGCCCGGCTCGGGCGTGGCGCGCACCGAACCCTTCCGCGCGGCGCTGGAGGCCTTCCTGGCGCGGGTGCGGCCCCGGCTGGTCTACGACGCGCCCTGCGGCGACTGGTGCTGGATGCGCCACGTGCGGCTGCCCGAAGGGACAGCCTACCTTGGGGCCGACATCGTCGCCCCGATGATCGCCGAGCTGGACGCGCGCGACGCGCGGCCCGGGGTGGCCTTCAAGGTGGCCGACGTGGTGGCGACCGATCCGCCGGCGGGGGCGGACGTCTGGCTGTGCCGGGAGTCGCTGTTTCACCTGAGCCTGGCCGACGCCGTGCGGGTGGTGGAGCGCTGGCGCGCCTCGAAGGTCGAGTGGTTCCTGGCGACCACGACGCCGACGGTCGGCCTCAACGAGGAGATGACGACCGGCGGCTGGCGGCGGCTGAACCTGGCCCTGGCGCCCTTCCCGCTCGGCCGGCCGCTCGAGGTGCTGCCCGACGCCGCCCCGGCCGATCCGGCCAAGGTGGTGGGCGTCTGGCGGCGGACGTGAGAGCGCCTACTCGCGGGTCAGGATCAGGATCGAGGCGGTCAGCAGCAGCACGCCTACGACGACCGCGAAGCCGCGCCGGAACTTCGGCTCGCTCATGCGCTCCGACAGGGCCGCGCCGCCCAGGCCGTAGGCGCTCATGGACATGACGTCCATGCCGATGGTGGCGGCCGCGAACATCACGAGCTGCGGCGCGACGGGCCGGTTCACGTCGAGGAACGGCGGCAGGACGGCGGTGAAGAACAGGATCACCTTGGGGTTGGCGATCTGCACGGTGAAGCCGTCGCGGAAGGCGCTCTGGCCGAGCTTCACCGTCGCGTGCGCGGCCCCGGCCTCGTTCTTCCAGGCGGCCCACAGCGATTTCAGGCCCAGCCAGGCGACGTAGAGCCCGCCCAGCACGGCCACGACCTTGAACACCTCGGGGAAGGCCACGACCAGGGCGCCCAGGCCCAGCGCCGCGCCGCAGAACCAGACCAGGGTCGCGCTGTTCAGGCCGGCCACGCCCACCAGGGCGGCGGCCTTGCCCTTCTCCACCCCGGTGGCGACCGCGAAGATGTTGGCCGGGCCGGGGGTGACCGCCATCACCGCCATGGCGACCAGGAAGGCGGAGTAGCGGGCGGGATCGACGGGCAGGACCATGGCCGCGGTTCATAACTGCGTCGCCGCGCGGCGTCAGCCCGTCAGAACGCCGCCGCCCGATCGTTTGGACCGGGCGGCGGGTCGTCTGCGGCTCAGTCTCTGACCGTCACGGTCTCGCACTCGATTTCGCCGGTTTCGCAGAGCGCCTTCAGGCGGGCGGCCTCGCGCTTCACGGCCTCGATCTGCGGACGCATGGCCTCGACCTCGCGACGCGCGGCTTCGGCCGCCTCACGGCCGGCCAGGGCCTGGGCGCGCGCCTGATCGCGGATGCGGGCGATCTCTTCCGAGGAGATGCGAGTGCGCACCAGCTCGGCGCGGATCTTCGCGGCTTCGGCGCGGGTGATCACGGCCTCGCGGCGGATCGCGGCCGTTTCGCGCAACTCGGCGACGGCGGCGTCCAGGGCCGCGCGGGCTTCGGCCAGCGACGCCCGGATCTCGACCGCGCTCGGAACCGGCGGGGCCGGAGGCGCGGGCGGAGCGGGGGGCGCGGGCGGGGCGGCCAGGGCCGGAAGCGCCGGCAAGGCGGGCAGTGCGGCGG
>NZ_JACSJI010000001.1 GCF_014349105.1 Caulobacter sp. 17J80-11
CGGCGCTGAACCCGCAGCCGCTGCCGCCGGTGGACAATCCCGCGGCGCTGAACCCGCAGCCGCTGCCGCCGGTGGACAATCCCGCGGCGCTGAACCCGCAGCCGCTGCCGCCGGTGGACCGCCCGACCCTGCGGCGCTGAGCCCGTAACAACCGCTCAAATCCCCGCCGGCTCGCCCGGCGGAAAGCTCCAACCGGGGGACTGTGATGAGAAGAGCTTTGCTTTTGTTGGCGCTGATCGTGCTCGGCCTGACGTCGGGCGCGGCCTTCGCCGCTCAACCGTACGGCCGGATCGGCGAGAAGTACGCCGCGCTCCGCGGCCCCGCCGGCGCGCTCGGGCCGGCCATCGGCAACGAGACGGACGCGCCCTACGGGGGCCGCTACCACCTGTTCAAGGAAGGCGTGATCTACTGGCACCCGGAAATCGGCGAGGCCTACGCAGTCTGGGGCGCCATCGCGCTCAAGCACTGGGAGCTCGGGCGCACGGAGTTCGGCTATCCGATCACCGACGAGCGGACGACGCCGGACGGGCGCGGCCGCTACAACCACTTCCGCGCCATGCAGGCGCCCGGGCGGCCGGAGTCGTCGATCTACTGGACGCCGCAGACCGGCGCGCACGCCGTCTACGGCCTGATCCGCGACGCCTGGGCCCGCGGCGGCTGGGAGCGGGGCGAGCTCGGCTATCCCACCAGCGACGAGTTCCAGGACGGCAAGTACCGGCGCAGCAACTTCGAGCGCGGCTACATCCTGTGGGCGCCGGACACCGGCGTGAAGGTGGTCAAGTCCGGCGCGGCGGTCGACGCGCTGGCCCTGCCCAAATCCTTCGGGGCCGTGCTGGTGACGGGCATGGACGTCGCGGTCAACGGGCGGCGGCTGGGCGGCGATTCCAACTTCCTCAGCGAGAACGCGGTCTGCGCGGAGTGGCTGAGGAACCGGGGCGTGGCGAACGAAGCCGCCAAACAGCTGATCCGCGCCGAGGCTAATCCCCAAATGCGCGGCTTCAGCATCCGCTCCGACGCGCGCATGCAGCTGTCGACCGCCTGCAGCTTCCGGGCCGAAGTGGTGTCGGTTTGCGACGACACGCTGCGCCTGCGCACCGTCCTGCCGGGCAACACCTTCCTGTTCCACGTGACCACGCCGTCGGCGTTCGGCGCCTGGAGCGATCCGGAGTTCTCGCTCGACTTCGACCTCGAGGCCGTGACCACGATCCGCATTCCGCTGAACGGCGGCGCGCCCGTGGTGCTGGGGCCGTCCACCGTACGGCCTAGCAATGTCAGGCTGGATTCGCAGAACTACACCGGCGACATCGCCCTGGCGCTCCACGCCGTGCAGGCCGCCGTCACCGGCCGCGATTTCACCAGCGCCCTGGCTCAGGATCACCGGTTCACGGTCCCGGGCGCACGGGCGTCCCTAAACCGGCTGTCGCCGCTGATGAGCCAGATCCCGCAGAGCTGGCGGGTGAACGCCTGCGTCGTCGACGGGAGCACCCTGCGTCTCAACGGCGTGGACGGCGCCGAGCAGGGGCCGATCGTGCGCTGACCGCGCCGAACCGGCGGGGCGGGTCGCCGTCGCGATCCGCCCCTTCGGGCGCAACCGCCCCTTAATGATTAACGGGCAGGGTCGCCGGCGAACCTAAGCTCGGGCCGTTCCCATGTTCCAGATCATCGGCATCGTCGTGCTGTTCGCGATGGTGTTCGGCAGCTACATCATCTCCGGCGGCAACATGGCCGTGATCATGCACGCCCTGCCGCACGAGATGATGGCCATCGGCGGCGCCGGCGTCGCCTCGTTCCTGATCTCGAACAAGACCTCGACGCTCAAGGCCACCATGGGCGGCTTCGGCAAGGTCTTCGCCGGCCCGAAGTGGAAGGGCAGCGACTATCGCGACCTGCTCTCGCTGATGTTCGTGCTCACCAAGACGATGAAGGCCAAGGGCGTCATCGCCCTGGAGAGCCACATCGAGAACCCGCACGAGAGCGCGATCTTCACCCGCTTCCCCAAGGTGATGAAGGACCACTTCGCGGTCGACTTCATCTGCGACACCATCCGCATGATGACCATGAACCTGGAGGATCCCCACCAGGTCGAGGACGCGATGGAGAAGCAGCTCGAGAAGCACCATCACGAGGCGCAGGCCCCGGCCCACGCCCTTCAGAACCTGGCCGACGCCCTGCCGGCGCTGGGCATCGTCGCCGCCGTCCTGGGCGTGGTGAAGACCATGGGCTCGATCACCGAGCCGCCGGAAGTGCTGGGCGGCATGATCGGCGGCGCTCTGGTCGGCACCTTCCTGGGCGTGTTCCTGGCCTACGGCCTGGTCGGCCCGATGGCCACGCGCCTGAAGGAGGTCGTCGACGAGGACGGCTCGGTCTACAAGATCATCCAGGCGGTGCTGGTCGCCCACTTGCACGGCAACGCCGCCCAGATCTCGGTCGAGATCGGCCGCGGCCACGTGCCCTCGCCCGTCCAGCCCAGCTTCCTGGAGCTGGAAGAGGCGCTCAACGCCCAGCCGCAGGACGTGGCCCAGGCGGCTTAACCCCCGTCTTCCCTGGCCGGATCGCGGAGAAATGGCTGGCCCTGTTTCTCCGTGTGCCCCGACGGAAGTCGGGGTCCAGGTGAAGCCCGCCGACGTCGCGGATGAATCTGGGTCCCGACTTTCGTCGGGACAGGCGGATTGAGGACGCTTCCCGAATTTCGCCATAGTCCCGCAACGGGCGAAGGAAACGCGCAACAACCTGCGCCGCAATCACGCATCCGTGAAATCGCCTCTTGCGAGTGTGATGGAACTCGCGATATTCGGTAGCTGGAGCACGGGATTCCCATCCTGGCGCTCTTAACCTTCTGAAGGGACCTGGGAACATGATCCGTAAGCTCGTCGTCGCCACCGTCGCCATCGCCGCTCTGTCGGTCGCCGCTTGCCAAAAGAAAGAAGAAGCTCCGGCCGCCGCCGAGCCGACCGCCGAAGCCACCGCTGAAGCCCCGGCCGCCGACGCCGCCGCTGCTCCGGCCGCTGACGCCGCTGCTCCGGCCGCCGACGCCGCTGCCGCTCCGGCCGCCGACGCCGCTGCCGCTCCGGCCGCTGCCGAAGCCCCGGCTGCCAAGCAGTAATCTTTCACCCTCACGGGTTTGAGATCGAGGGCCGCCCTTCGGGGCGGCCCTTTTGTTTTGGTGTGATGTCTTCCGCCCCTCCGCGTGATCCCGACCTGGTCTGGTCCGACGACGGCGCCCCGCGTTCCGGCCGGTTCGGCGACGTCTACTTCTCGGCCGAGGACGGCCTGGCCGAGACCCGCGCGGTCTTCCTGGCCGGCTGCGGCCTGCCCGACGCCTGGGCCGGGCGCGAACAGTTCACCGTCGGCGAGCTCGGCTTCGGCACCGGCCTGAACGTCCTGGCCCTGCTGGACCTGTGGCGGCGCGAGCGCCCCGAGGGCGGCCGGCTCAACATCTTCTCCATCGAAGGCTTCCCGATCCGCCGCGAGGAGGCCGAACGCGCCCACGCTCGCTGGCCCGAACTGGCTGAGGTCGCCGCGCCCCTGTTGGACCGTTGGCCCGCGCGCACGCCAGGTTTCCACCGCGTGGACCTGCCCGAATTCGGCGCGACGCTGGACCTGGCGGTGATGGACGTGGCCGAGGCGTTGGCGGCCTGGTCGGGCAAGGCCGACGCCTGGTTCCTGGACGGCTTCGCGCCCTCCACCAATCCGGACATGTGGCGCGACGAGGTGCTGGCCGCCGTGGCCGCCCGCTCGGCCCCGGGCGCGCGCGCCGCGACCTTCACCGTGGCGGGCGCCGTGCGGCGGGGCCTGCAGGCCCAGGGCATCGAGATCGCCAAACGCCCGGGCCACGGCCGCAAGCGCGAGCGGCTGGAAGCCGTGTTCGCCGGCGCGCCCCAGCCGGCCGCCGCGCCCGCCCGCGTGGCGGTGGTCGGCGGCGGCATCGCCGGGGCCTCGCTGGTCCGCGCCTTCAGGGCGCTGGGCGTGACGCCGACCCTGGTCGACGCCGGCGCGCCCGGCGCCTCGGGCAATCCGGCCGCCCTGGTCACCCCGCGCTTCGACGCGGGCGGCGGCCCGATCGCCGCCTTCTACGCCCAGGCCTTCGAGCGGGCCGGCCAGCTTTACGGCGACGACGCGGTGATCGCCCGCGGCGTGGTCCAACTGGAGAACACCGACCGCGACGCGTCGCGGTTCGACCGCATCGCCGAGCAGCCCCTGTGGCCGGAGGGCGGGGTGGAACGCCTGACCCCGGAGGCGGCCTCGGCGCGCCTGGGCGAGCCGGTCGCGCGCGGCGGCCTGTTCCTGCGCGACGCCCTGACGGTCGAGCCGGCCGCGGTCGTGCGCGCCTGGACGGCGGGCGCGCCGCGGATCACGGCCGAGGTCGCCCGCCTGGAAGAGGTCGAGGGCGTCTGGCGCCTGTTGGACGCCGCCGGCGGCGTGATCGCCGAGGCCGAGGCCGTCTGCCTGGCCGGCGGCTGGGCCGGCGCGGCTCTGGTCGACGCGCCTCTGTCCCCCGTTCGCGGCCAGGTCACCGTCGCCGAGGGCGTGCGGATCGGCTCGGCGGTCGCCTGGGGCGGCTATGCGGCCCCGACCCGCACGGGCGTGCTGTTCGGCGCCACCCACGACCGCGGCGAGGCCGCAACCTCGGCCGCCACGGCGGACAACAAGCGCAATCTGGAGACCCTGTCGCGGGTTCTGCCCGCCCTGGCCCAGGCCAGCGCCGCCGCGGGCCTGAGCGGCCGGGCCGGGGTGCGCGCCGTCACCCCCGACCGCCTGCCCGTGTGCGGCGCGGTGGGCGAGGGGCTGTTCATGCTGGGCGGGCTGGGCTCGCGCGGCTTCGCGGCCGCGCCGCTGCTGGCCGAGCACGTCGCGGCCCTCGCCTGCGGCGCGCCTTCGCCCCTGCCGGCCGATCTGGCCGGGCGGTTGCAGGCGTCGCGGTTCGCTTCCACGGTGAAGCTGGAAGACCTATGATCTCCCGCAGGGTGGGGACCTAGGGGAAACCAGCATGCGTCATAAGCTTCTCGTGCTCACCGCCGCCTTGGGAGCGCTCGTCGCCACCGCCTGCGCGGCCGACGGGGCCAAGCCGGCCTCCGCCGAGGCCAAGCCCAAGCGGGCCTGCTTCCACACCGACCAGGTGCGCAACTTCTCCGCCGACGGCGAGGACAAGGTCTATGTCCGCACCGGCGCCAAGGACGTGTTCGAGCTGCAGATGCTCGGGCGCTGCCCGAACGTCGACTGGTCGCAGCGCCTGGGCCTGCGCGCGCGCGGCGGCAGCTTCGTGTGCGAAGGCATCGACCTCGACCTGATCGTGCCGCAGCAGGGCATGGGCCCCGACGTCTGCCCGGTTCGCGCCATGCGCAAGCTGACCGAGGACGAGATCAAGGCGTTGAAGGACAAGCCCTGATTCCTCGAGCTGTAGCGGGGTCCTGAAACGAAAACGGCGCGGGCCTTGCGGTCCGCGCCGTAGTCTTTTGCGGCGGTCGCCCGGGTCAGGCGGCCTGCTTGGCCAGCCGGCTGTTCCACATGGCGAAGGCGAAGTAGGCGACCAAGCCGATGCCGTTCCAGATGAAGAACGCCTTCTGGGCGACGGCGCTCAGGCTGGTGAACAGGTACAGGCAACCCAGCACGGCGACCGGACCGATCACCCAGGGCAGCGGCGCCTTGAACACGCGCGGACGGCTCGGATCCTTGACCCGCAGCACCATCATGCTCACCGCCACGGCGATGAAGGCGGCCAGCGTGCCGGCGTTGGCGACCGAGGCGATCTCGCCCAGCGGGAAGACGCCGGCGATCACCGACACCACGATGGCGGTCACGAAGGTCATCACCACCGGCGTGCCGGTCTTGGCGCTGACCTTGCTGAGGCCATGGGGCAGCAGGCCGTCGCGGGCCATCACGAAGAAGATCCGGCTCTGGCCGTACATGAAGGCCAGGATCACGGTCGGCAGGGCCACCACCGCCGCGCCCGCCACGATCTTGGCGGCCATCGGCTGGTCCAGGGTGCGCATGATCAGGGCCAGCGGCTCGGTGCTCTTGGCGAAGTCGTCGAAGTGCATGGCGCCCAGCGCCGCGGCGCCGATCAGCATGTAGAGCACGGTGCAGACGGCCATGGAGCCGACGATGCCGATGGTCAGGTCGCGCTTGGGGTTCTTGGTCTCCTCTGCGGCCGTGGAGACCGCGTCGAAGCCGTAGAAGGCGAAGAAGATGATCGCCGCGGCGGCCATCACGCCGACCTTGCCGGTGGTGCCGTCGGGGCGGACGCCGTCATGGGCCAGGAAGCCGTTCGGCATGAACGGCTGGAAGTTGGCCGGGTCGAAGTGCGGCAGGGCGATGGCCACGAACACGGCCAGGGCGGCGATCTTGAACAGGACCAGCACGCTGTTGACCGTGGCGCTCTCGCGGGTGCCCAGCGCCAGCAGGCCGGCGACCGCCATGCTGATGAACACCGCCGGCAGGCTGATCAGGCCCTTGTTCGGATCGAAGGCGAAGGTCTCGCCGAAGTGGTGGTCGGCCATCCAGCCGGTCGACAGCCAGGTCGGCAGGTGCACGCCCACCGACTCCAGGAAGCCGTTGGCGTAGCCGGCCCAGCCGACCGCCACGGCGCTGCACACCACGGTGTATTCCAGGATCAGGCTGCAGCCGACGATCCAGGCCAGCAGCTCGCCCAGGACGCTGTAGGTGTACGTGTAGGCGCTGCCCGAGGCCGGGATCATGGTCGCCATTTCGGCGTAGGCCAGCGCGGCGCACACGCAGACGACGCCGGCGATGGCGAAGGACAGGATGACGCCCGGGCCGGCCAGGCCCGCGCCGGTGCCGATCAGGGTGTAGATGCCGGTGCCGACGATGGCGCCGACGCCCAGCGCCACCAGGTGCGGCCAGCTGAGCGTCTTGCGCAGCTGATGCGCGCCTTCCTGTTCGTGCGCCGTGTCGATCGGCTTGGTCCGATTCCAGAACGCCATGGTTCCCCCGAGTACTTTGTTCTTCTCGGCGCAGGCCGCGCCGGTTCGGGGGCAATCTAGGCCCAGCCGGGGCCTACGGTGAAGCCGGTTCGCGTATTGCGCTTCGTTGCGGGGAAAGAGAGGCGCTCCGACGCCTGGCGAAACGCGGAGCGCCTCAGGGCCTTACTTGGTCTCGGACTTCTCGACCCGCTTCTCGAAGCGCATCGGGCCCTTGGCGCGCTCGCCCTCCTCCAGGAAGCCCGACTTGTCGGCGTCCATGGCCTCGAACGCCTGCTTCATCGGCGCGGCGAACTCCTCGAAGGAGACCTTGCCGTCCTTGTCAGCGTCCAGTTCGCCCGGGCCGTGGCCGGCGTGGTCGAGCTGGATGATCTCGACGCGCCGCTCGCCCGGGCCGCCGGGACCGCCCGGACCGCCGGGGCCGCCCATGAACATCATCGGGCCGTGACCGCCGGGGCCGCCCGGACCGCCCGGGCCGTGGATAAACACCTGGCGCTCAGAGCCGTCCTCGCTGGTCCAGCTGGCGCCCTTCTCGAGCTCGGCCTTGGAGAGCTTGCCGTTCTTGTCGGCGTCCAGACGGGCGAAGATGTCGGCGTGGGGCGCCATGAACTCGTCGCGCGTGATTTCGCCGTCGCCGTTCTTGTCCAGCTTGCCCGGACCGGCGCCGTCGCCGATCACCATGACGTGGCGCTCGACCTGCACCTTCGGCGCGGGCTCGTCGGCCGAGGCGGCGGTGGCGGCCAGGGCCAGGCCGAGCCCGGCCAGAGCGAGGGTCAGTTTCATCCGAGGTCTCTCCCGATGTGCGGCGGGTCGAAGCCCGCGTCGGGAGGAGTGGAGCAGGTCGGTATTGCGCCGTTATTTCCACGGCCTGCGCGCATTCGCGGCTTTTCCCCCGATTTGTTTCACGCTTGAAATCCACACGAGACGATCGCGGGGCATGGAACGGGGATGGAGGCGAGACCGGCGGAAGTCGCGGCGGGCGCGCGCGTGCTGATCGTGGACGACGATCCGGGCGTGCGCGACGTGCTGGCCGAATTCCTGGCACGGCACGGCTACGGCGTCGACGCCGCCGCCGACGCGATCGAGATGGACCGCAAGCTGGCCGCCTTCGGCCCCGACCTTGTGGTGCTGGACCTGATGCTGCCGGGCGAGGACGGCCTGTCGATCTGCCGTCGCTTGGCGGGACGGGCGAGGCCGGCGGTGATCATGCTGAGCGCCATGGGCGAGGAGACCGACCGCATTGTCGGGCTCGAGCTGGGCGCGGACGACTACCTGCCCAAGCCCTGCAATCCGCGCGAGCTGCTGGCCCGGGTGCGCGCCGTTCTGCGCCGCCGCGGCGAGCCGGCGTCCGAGACGGCCGCCAGCGCGCAGGGGCTGGAGTTCCTGGGCTGGCGCCTCGACCTGGTGCGCCGCGAGTTGCGCTCACCCGGAGGCCTGAACGTCCAGCTGTCGTCGGGCGAGTTCAACCTGCTGCGCGCCCTGCTGGAGCGCCCCATGCGGGTGCTCAGCCGCGACCAGCTGCTGGACCTGGCGCGCGGCCCGACCAGCGAGGCGTTCGACCGCGCGGTGGACGTGCAGGTCAGTCGACTGCGCAAGAAGCTGGACGACGGCTCCGGCGCCGACCTGATCCGCACCATTCGCGGCGAAGGCTACATGTTCGTCGCCGAGGTGGCGCGCCGATGACGCGCCTGCGCCTGTCCTCCGCCCCCGTGTTCGCCCAGGTGCTGGGCCTGGTGCTGGTCATCCTGGCGGCCGCCAGCGCGGTCAACGCCTGGGTGGTGCTGAACCTGCCCGAGCCGCCGCCGGCCGGCTTCTCGGTGACCGAGGCGGCGCGCGCGCTGCGCGGCGAGGAGGTCACCGCCCGCAACGGCCAGCGGCTGAACGTGCGCGTGCAGGACGCCCCGCCCGCCTTTGAAGCGGACGCGCACGCCGACCTGATCGAGCCGGAGATCGCCCGGGCCCTGGCCCGCGAGCTGGGTGTGCGGCCCGAGAGCGTGCGCGCCGACGTGCGCCTGGGTCCCGACCTGCGCCGCGTCCACCGCCTGCACGCCGGCTTTGTCGGGCGCGGAGAGCGCCGCGAGGTGGTGATCGTCCGCACCGCCCCGGAGGCGCGCGCGGGCGAACCCGCGCCGGCGCCCTTCACCTGGACCGGCGACGGCCCGGCGGTGGTACGCCCCAAGCCGGGCCGGCTGGAGATCTTCACCGACCGGCTGCTGTTCCCGCCCTTCGCCGCGGCCCTGCAGCGAGCCGACGGGCGCTGGCTGGTGGTCGAGCCGGCCACGCCGTGGCTGAGCGAATGGCAGCGGCAGGTGCTGCTGGGCTTCGGGTTGAGCGCGCTCTTGGCCGCGCCTCTGGCGTGGCTGCTGGCGCGTCGCCTGACCCGCCCGATCGGCGCCTTCGCCGACGCGGCCGAGCGGCTGGGCGCCGACCCGAAGGCCCCGCCGATGGCCGCCGACGGCCCGGCCGAGGTGCGCGCCGCCGCGGCCGCCTTCAACGACATGCAGGACAAGCTGCGCGCCTATCTGGAGGAGCGCACATCGATGATCGCGGCCATCGCCCACGACCTGCGCACGCCCTTGATGCGCCTGCGCTTCCGGCTGGAGGCGGCGCCGGAGGAAGCGCGCGAGAAGATGGCCGCCGACGTGGCCGAGATGGACGGCATGATCAGCCAGGCCCTGGCCTTCGTGCGCGGCGAGACCGTGCGGGAGACCCGCGCGCCGCTGGACCTCGCCGCCCTGGCCGCCGCCGTGGTCGACGACCTGGCCGAGACCGGCGTGGCCGCGAGCCTGACCAACGCCGAGGCCGCCACGGTCTTCGGCGATCCGGTCGGCCTGCGCCGGATGCTGGCCAACCTGGTCGAGAACGGCGCCAAGTTCGGCGCCGCCGCCCGCGTGACCCTGAGCGTCGAGGACGGGCTGGCCGTGCTCACCGTCGAGGACGACGGCCCCGGCCTGCCGGAGGCCGAGCTGGAACGGGTGTTCGAACCCTTCCACCGGGTCGAGCCCTCGCGCAGCCGCGACACCGGCGGGGTCGGCCTTGGTCTGGCGGTGGCGCGCTCCATCGCCCGCGCCCACGGCGGCGACATCCGCCTGGCCAACCGCCCCGAAGGCGGCCTGAGCGCGCGGGCGGAACTGCCGCTGGCCTAACGGCCTCCAGGGCTCCGCCTGACCCTCGAAGGAACGAACCCCGGCCCGCGCCGGTTCGGCGCGCTTGAAGGGCCGCGTGCGTTTTCACGTCCGCCCCGGTTCAGTAGAGGCTTAGCGGGCGCGTGCGGTGAAACTCATCCCCTCCTGCAAACCAGGCGCTAGCGGGGCCGTCTCGGCCGCGGCGGCGGTCGCGACCCTGCTGCTGGGCGGCTGCGCCGGCGGCGTCATGGATCCCAAGGGGCCGGTCGGCCAGGGCAACCGTCAGATCATCGTCGACGCGACCCTGATCATGCTGTTCATCGTGATCCCGACCATCCTGCTGGCCCTGTGGATGGCCTGGCGCTATCGGGCCTCGAACACCAAGGCCGAGTACCTGCCCTACTGGTCGTTCTCGGGACGCATCGAGGCGGTGGTCTGGGCCATCCCGATCCTGGTGATCATGTTCCTGAGCGGCGAGATCTGGATCGGCTCGCACCGGCTCGATCCGTTCCGGCCGCTGGAATCGGACCAGAAGCCGGTCGAGGTCCAGGTCGTCTCGCTGGATTGGCGCTGGCTGTTCATCTACCCCGAAGAGGGCGTGGCCACCGTCAACGAGCTGGTGATCCCGGCCGGACGGCCGGTGCACTTCTCGATCACCTCGTCGAGCGTGATGAACACCTTCTTCGTCCCCCAGCTGGGGTCGATGATCTACGCCATGAACGGCATGGTCTCGCAGCTGCACCTGCAGGCGGACCAGCCCGGCGAGTTCCGCGGCATTTCCGGCCAGTTCAGCGGCGACGGCTTCTCGGACATGACCTTCAGGGTCCGCAGCCTGCCGGCCGACCAGTATGCGGGCTGGGTGGCGTCGACGCGCGGCGCGGGGCCGGTGCTCGACCAGACAACCTACGCCGGGCTGACCCGCCAGAGCCGCGACACCAGGCCCTTCACCTTCGGCGCGGTGCAGCCGGACCTGTTCAACGTCATCGCCACCCGTCAGGCGCCGCCCGGCCCGGGCCCGGTGGCGCAATACGGGCGCGAGACGACGCCGGCCTCCGGGGAGAACTAGATGTTCGGCAAGCTGTCCTGGGCGGCCGTCCCGCTGCACGAGCCCATCCCGATGATCACCTCGGTGGTGGTCGTCCTGATCCTGCTGGGCGTGATCGGTTGGGTCGTGGCCAAGGGCCACTGGCGTTACATCTGGGACGAGTGGATCACCAGCGTCGACCATAAGCGCATCGGCATCATGTACATCCTGCTGGGGGTGGTCATGCTGATCCGCGGCTTCGCCGACGCGATCATGATGCGCACGCAGCAGGCCGCGGCGATCGGCGAGTCCACCGGCTACCTGCCGCCCGAGCACTACAACCAGATCTTCTCGGCCCACGGGACGATCATGATCTTCTTCGGGGCGATGCCGCTGGTCATCGGCCTGATGAACTACGTCATGCCGCTGCAATTGGGGGTGCGCGACGTCGCCTTCCCGACGCTGAACTCGGTCGGATTCTGGCTGACCGCGGCCGGCGCCCTCCTGGTCAACGTCTCCCTGTTCGTCGGCGAGTTCGCGCGCACCGGCTGGCTGCCCTATCCGCCGCTCAGCGAGACGACCTACACGCCCGGGGTCGGCGTGGACTACTACCTGTGGGCCGTACAGATATCCGGGATAGGCACGTTGATGACCGGGGTGAACCTGGTCACCACGGTGCTGAAGATGCGCGCGCCAGGCATGAGCTACCTGCGCATGCCGATGTTCTGCTGGACCACGCTGGCGTCCAACCTGCTGATCGTCGCCGTCTTCCCGATCCTGACCGCCACCCTGGCGATGCTGACCCTGGACCGGTACTTCGGGTTCCACTTCTTCACGAACGAGGCTGGCGGCAACCAGATGATGTTCGTGAACCTGATCTGGGCCTGGGGACACCCCGAGGTCTACATCCTGGTGCTGCCGGCCTTCGGCATCTTCTCGGAGATCTTCTCGACCTTCTCGGGCAAGCCCCTGTTCGGCTATCGCTCCATGGTCGCCGCCACCCTGTTCATCGTGGTGGTCTCCTGCATGGTGTGGCTGCACCACTTCTTCACCATGGGCGCCGGCCCGGCGGTGAACACCTTCTTCGGCATCGCCAGCAGCGTGATCGCGGTCGGCACGGGGGTGAAGATCTACAACTGGATCTTCACCATGTACGGCGGCCGGGTCCGGTTCGAGGTGCCCATGCTGTGGTCGATGGGCTTCCTGGTCACCTTCGTGATCGGCGGCATGACCGGCGTGCTGCTGGCCATCCCGCCGGCCGACTTCGTGACCCACAATTCCATGTTCCTGGTCGCCCACTTCCACAACGTGATCATCGGCGGCGTGGTGTTCGCGGTGTTCGCGGCGCTCGAGTACTGGTTCCCGAAGGCGTTCGGCTTCCGCCTGCACCCGGGCTGGGGCAAGGCGGCCTTCTGGTTCGCCTTCGTCGGCTTCTGGGTGACCTTCACGCCGCTCTACGTCCTGGGCCTGCAGGGCATGACGCGGCGGCTCCAACACATCAACTACCCCGAGTGGGCGCCGATGCTCTACGTGTCGGTGGCCGGGGTGGCGATCCTGGTGGTCGGCGTGGTCTGCCAGGTGATCCAGCTGCTGGTCAGCATCCGCGACCGCGACAAGCTGCGCGACGTCACCGGCGATCCCTGGGACGGCCGCTCGATGGAGTGGGCCACGCCCTCGCCGCCGCCCATGTTCAACTTCGCCGTCATCCCCAACGTCGAGGGCGAGGAGGCCTACTGGGGCATCAAGACCCGCGCCATCGAAACCCAGCGCCTGGGGCCGGAGCCGGTCTACAAGCCGATCCACATGCCGCTGAACAGCCCGGTCGGCGTGATCACCGCCTTCTTCGCCTCCGTCACCGGCTTCGCGCTCATCTGGCACATCTGGTGGCTGGTGATCCTGGGCCTGGTCTGCGCCTTCGCCGGCTTCGTCTGGTTCGCCTGGCGCGACATCCACGAGTTCGAGATCCCGGCTGAGGAAGTGGCCCGCATCGACCGCGCCCGCCGGGCCGCGCGCCGCGCCATCCTGGAGCGCGTCGCCCGCGAACAGGGGAAGCCGGCATGAGCGACATCGTCCCCGCCAGCGTCGAAGCCGTCCGGCGCGTCCGCGAAGACCCTCACCGGCTGGGCCACCGCGGCCACGGCGAGGGCGCCCCGGTGATGGGCGCCGGCCACGGCGAGACCGGTCCCGCCAACAGCCGCATCATCGTCGGCTACGGCTTCTGGATCTTCCTGCTCAGCGACATCGTGATGTTCTCGGCGTTCTTCGCCGCCTACGCGGTGTTGATGAACGCCACGGCCGGCGGGCCGACCGGGCGGGAGCTGTTCGAGCTGCCGCGGGTGGCGATCGAGACGGGCTGCCTCTTGCTGTCCAGCTTCGTCTGCGGCCTGTCCTTCGCCGCCTCGGTGGCCAAGAACCGCCTGTGGACGCAGATCTTCCTGCTGATCACCGGCCTCCTCGGCGCCACCTTCCTCTATCTCGAGATCGACGAGTTCATCGGTTTCGCCGCCCAGGGCGCCACGCCCCAGCGCAGCGCCTTCCTGAGCGCCTTCTTCAGCCTGGTCGGCTTGCACGGCGCGCACGTGTTCGTGGGGCTGCTGTGGCTGGGGACCATGATGGCCCAGGTGCAGGCCAAGGGCTTCAGCCGGATGGTCCAGCACCGCCTGCTTTGCTTCAACCTGTTCTGGCACGCGCTGGACATCATCTGGGTCGCGCTGTTCACGGTCGTTTATCTGATGGGAGCCGCCACATGAGCGAGCTCGACTACGATCCCCACGACCTGGAGCACGACCACGCGCCCGGCGACGAGCCGCCCGAGAGCGCCGGCCACTGGGTGATGAACTATTCGATCGGCCTGGCGCTGGCGACCATCCTGACCGTCGGCTCCTTCATCCTGCCGGCGCTCGGCCTGGTCTGGGGGCCGTCCCTGCCGGTCGCCCTGATCGTGCTGGCCATCGCCCAGATGGGCGTCCACCTGGTGTTCTTCCTGCACATCACCACCGGACCGGACAACACCAACAACGTGCTGGCCCTGGCCTTCGGCGTGATGATGGTCGGCCTGCTGGTGATCGGCTCGATCTGGATCATGGTCAACATGCACCACTACATGGCCCCGACCCCGCCGGAGGCGATGGGGCACATGGCGCCGCCGTCGGCGCCGTCCACGGTCCCGCCGGCGTTCTAGAATCCACTGGCGAAGGGCTCTAGGCCGCCTCGCGCCGGCGCTCGGCCTCGTCGGCCAGGTCGGAGAGCACGGCGATCAGGCCGGCGGCGGTGATCGGCTTGGACAGGTGCCGGTTCGCGCCGGCGGCGCGGCCCGCCTCGACGTGCTCTGGCAGGGCGTTGGCGGTCAGCATCACCACCGGCACCGGCTCCGCGCCGCTCTGCGCCTCCAGACGGCGGATTTCGCGGGTGGCGGACAGCCCGTCCATCACCGGCATCTGCATGTCCATCAACACCGCGTCGAAGCGGCCGGCCTGGAAGGCCTCGACCGCCTGGGCGCCGTTCTCGGTGGAGATCAGCTCGACCCCGGCCCCGGCCAGGATCAGCTCCACCACCTTGCGGTTGGTCGGATGGTCGTCGGCCAGCAGGACCCGCATGGGCCGCGCTTCCGGCTCGGTCGCGACGGGTTCGGCGGCGGGCGGCTCGGCCTCGGCCGGCGCCTCCGGCAGGGTCAGGGTCAGGAAGAAGGTCGAGCCTTCGCCCGGGACGGAGTCGCAGTCCAGTTCGCCGCCCATCAGCTCGGCCAGTTGGCGCGAAATGCTGAGGCCCAGGCCCGTGCCGCCGAAGCGGCGGGTGATGGAGCCGTCGGCCTGCTGGAAGCGGCCGAACACCCGGTCCTTGGCGGCCGGGTCGAAGCCGACGCCGGTGTCGCGCACCGACAGCCGCCAGGCGCCGGGGCCGACCGCTTCGACGGCGATGACGACTTCGCCGGCGTCGGTGAACTTCACGGCGTTGGAGGCGAGGTTGGTCAGGATCTGCTTCAGCCGCACCACGTCGCCGACCACGCGGCGGTCGGCCTCCGGGGGCAGCTCGACCTTGAGCGCCACGCCCTTCTCGTGCGCGTGCGCCTCGCTCAGGCCGGCGACCGAGCGGACCGCCTCGCCCAGGTGGAACGGGTGGGCCTCGACCTCCAGCCGGCCGGACTCGACCCGGGCCAGGTCCAGCACGTCCGACAGCAGCCGCTCCAGCGTGCGCGCCGAGGAGCGGATCACGTCCAGCATCTCGGCCTGGCGCGGATCCAGCCGTGTGCCGGCCAGCACGTCGGCCACGCCCACGACACCGTTCAGCGGCGTGCGGATCTCGTGGCTCATATTGGCCAGGAATTCGCTCTTGGCCCGGTTGGCGGCCTCGGCTTCCTCGCGGGCGCGGGCCAGGGTCTCGGCGTTCTGCTTCAGATCGGTGATGTCGACGCCGATGGTGACCACGCCGCCGTCGGCGGTGCGGCGGTCCTCGACCCGCAGCCAGCGGCCGTCGGCCAGCTGCTGTTCCTCGGTGGAGTCGCCGCGCGCGCGGCCGGCCAGCCGCTCGGCCAGCCAGGCCTCCTCGCGGCCCAGCGCGTCGCGGTAGTTGCCCTTCGCCAGGTCGCGTTCGAGCAGCTTGCTGAACGGCGCGCCGACCGCCAGCAGGTCGCGGCAGGGGCCGGCGATCTCGGCGTACTGGCGGTTCCAGACCACCAGCCTGTCTTCGGCGTCGTAGAAGCCCAGGCCCGCCGGCAGGGCCTCGATGGCCGCGCGCAGCTTTTCGGCCGCGGACTGCTTGGAGCGGGCGTAGATGATGCTGGAGCCGGCGCCGCCCACCACGACCAGCAGGCAGAAGCCGATCACCACCATGCGCAGGGCCAGGTCGTCGAGCAGGGCGTCGGAATTGGCCGCCGGCCCGTTCAGGTCGACCCAGGCGCTCTGCAGGCTCAGCCGCGCGGTGAGGATCAGGGCGGAGGCCAGCAGGACCGCGCCGGCCAGCTGGCGCCAGAAGTTCTGCGAACGCCCCGCGACGAACAGGGCCAGCGTGGAGAGGCCGGCGGCCGCGAGCACCGACAAAATCACCGCCGCGCGGTGGAACACCAGCTCGCCGTCCACCACCGCGCCGGACAGGCCCAGGTAGCAGCTGCCGGCGACCGCCACGCCTGCGGTCAGGCCCGCGGCGATGAAGGCTTCGACGCTGGCGGTCAGGGCGACGACGGCGAAGGCGGCGGTCATGCCGCCGACCGCCAGGCACAGCGACCCTCCGGTGGCGGACGCCTCGTAACCGCTCGCCAGCCCGTGGCCGCCCAGCAGCAAGGCGTAGTGCACGGCCCAGGCGCCGACCCCGCCGGCGATTCCGGCATAGGCGATCCAGGTGGCCTTCAACGACCCCGTCGCCAGCCGTGCGCGCGCCAGGATGCGCAGCGCGCTCAGGCACGCCGCGCCGCAAAGCAGCGCGACGACCGTGAGCGTCGCCGCAGGCGCGGTCAGGGCGATCGGCGTCAGTCCGGGCAAAAGGGTCTCCAAGCTCGGGCGAGAGCCTCCACCCAAAAAGTAAAATTCCTCTGTTCGTCGAACATGGAGGCGCCCGGAACCCGTCCGACCGGCTTCGGTTCAAGCTTCCGTCGGAGTGCGGAGGTCGCCATGAACGTCGAGCAGGAACGCAGCCGGTCGCTGTGGATGGAGGTGCCGGCCCCGCGTCTGGGCGCGCTGCACGGCGACGCGCACACGGACGTGCTGGTGATCGGCGCGGGCATAGCGGGCCTGTCGACCGCCTACGAACTGGCGCGCGAAGGCCGCCAGGTCACGGTCGTAGACCGTGGCCGCTTCGCCCGCGGCCAGAGCGCGCGCACCACCGCCCACCTGTGCGCCGAGAGCGACGACTTTTTCAGCGAGCTGATCGCCAAGCGCGGCCGGGCCGGCGCGCGCCAATACTACGAGAGCCAGGCCGCCGCCATCGACCGCATCGAGACGATCTGCGCGGAGGAGGGGATCGACTGCGACTTCGCCCGGGTCGACGCCTTCCTGGTCGCCGCTTCGGCCGGCGATCGGCAGAAGCTGGCGCGCGAGGTTCCAGCCGCCCGCGAGGCGGGCCTGACCGGCGCCGAGCTGCTGGAGCCGGGCGCGCTGCCCTGGCTGAGCGAGGCGGCCATCCGTTTCCCGAACCAGGCCCGTTTCCATCCGACCAAGTACATGGCCGGCCTGGTCGAGGCTCTGCGCCGCCGCGGCGCACGCCTGTGCGACGAGACCCCGATGGTCGACCTCGCCAACCAGGACGGCCACCTGCGCGCGCACACCCAGAGCGGGGCTGTGATCACCGCGCGCCAGATGGTGGTGGCCACCAACACGCCCTTCCACCTGAAGTCGCCGATCCACACCAAGGAGGCGCCCTACCGCACCTACGCCCTGGCCGCGGCCGTGCCGAAGGGCGGCGCGCCGGACGTGCTCCTGTGGGACACCCAGCGGCCGGCCTACCACTATGTGCGGCTGCAGCCGGGCGCGAAGGAGGACCTGCTGATCGTGGGCGGCGAGGACCACCACACCGGCGAGGCCGACGACGGGGCCGAGCGGATCCGCCGGCTGGAGAGCTGGGCGCGGGCCCGCTGGCCGCAGATGGGGCCGGTGCTCTACGCCTGGTCCGGCCAGGTCTACGAACCCTACGACCACGTGCCCTACATCGGCGTCAGCCCCCACTTCCACGGCGCGGTCTATCTGGTCTGCGGCGACAGCGGCGAGGGCATGACCACCGGCGTGGCCGCCTCGCTGATCCTGCGTGACATGATGATGGGCCGGCACAGCGACTGGGCCGAGGTCTACGCCCCGGCCCGCGCCAGCGCGCGGGGGCTGGGCGGCTACATCAAAGAACAGGTCCCGATGATGAAGGGCGTCGCCGAGCACCTGATGCCGGCGGTGCTGAACTCGGTGGAGCTGATCCCGCCCGGCGAGGGCGCGGTGGTCGCGGTGAAGAACCAGAAGGTGGCCGCCTACCGCGACATGGAGGGCGCGTTGCACGTGCGCTCGGCCGTGTGCACCCACATGGGCTGCGTGGTGCACTGGAACGGTTTCGAGGGCTGCTGGGACTGCCCCTGCCACGGCTCGCAGTTCTCGGTGGAGGGCCAGGTCCTGAACGGGCCGGCCGTGCAGGCGCTGGGCGACGCCAAGGAGGCCCGCCACGAGCTGGAGGTCGAGGGCACGCTGAAGCGCGAGCCCGGCCAGCGGCCCGCGGGCACGCCGCCTCCGCTCTGAGGAACCGGCCTCCGGCTGGGCTGTTCTGCCCCTGAACAGGCGGAACGGCGATGGCCCAGAAAGTCCTCCAAAAGCACGGCGACCTCGAGATCGACGAGGATCCCGGCTTCCAGGACGTCGCCTGGACCGCGGAGCGGGTCGGCTGGGCCATCATGCTGCTGCTCCTGCTGGCCGCGGTGGCGGGGGTGTTCGGAAACGGACCGTTCAGCCGCGCCCAGACGCGCACGCCCGAAGGCGGACTCAGCGTCGACTATCCGCGGTTCGCGCGCATGGAATCGGCCGACGAGTTGGAGTTGCGGGTGCGGGGCGATCGGCGGGCGACGGTCGAGATCGACGGCGACTTCTCCCGTGATTTCCTGATCGAGAGCATCCAGCCGGAGCCGGTCGCCCAGCGTCCGCACCGGGGCGGGGTCAGTTTGGACTTCGAGCCGGGGCCGGGGCAGGCGGAGCAGCGGGTGACCCTGCACCTGCGGCCGCGGCGTCCGGGCTTTCCGATTCGCGCCGAGGTCGGCCTGCGCGGCGAGCCGCGGGTCGAGATCTCGACCTTCGTGTTTCCCTGAGGTCCGCCCATGGACTCCGTGCTGCGCGCCGCCGCCGTCTACTTCGTCCTGATGCTGCTTTTCCGGGTGGCCGGCCGGCGCGCCCTGGGTCAGATCACCACGTTCGACTTCGTCCTGCTGCTGATCATCAGCGAGGCCACCCAGAACGCGATGATCGGGGACGACTTCTCGGTCACCAACGGCGTGCTGGTGATCTCCACCCTGATCTTCCTGAACATCGCCCTTTCGCTGCTGAAGGACCGCTCGCGCTTCGTCGAGAAGCTGGTCGACGGCGTGCCGACCGTGCTGGTGGCCGACGGCCGTCTGCTGGAGCGCGAGATGCGCAAGGCGCGGGTCGGGGTCGAGGACATCCTGCACGCCGCCCGCGAGAAGCAGGGCCTCGAGCGGCTGGATCAGATCAAATACGCCGTGCTGGAGGTGTCCGGCGGGATCAACGTGATCCCCAAGGATCAGAAGTAGGCCTTCAGTGCAGGTGCAGCCGGGCGTGCTGGCCCCATTCCGGGCGCGTGCCGGTCAGCTTGGACTTGGCCACTTCCCAGCCGAACTTCACCGGCCCACGCTTGGAGATCCACACCTCGGCGTGGTCGGGCCGGAAGGCCAGCAGCACCAGGTCGGGGTCGTCCTTGCCCTTCGGATACCAGGCCGAGACCGTGCCGTTCCAGTAGCGGTCGATCACGTCGCGGTCGAAGCGCGTGGTCAGGTCGCCGGTCAGGCAGGCGTGGAGCTCGTGGTCGTCCGACACCAGGCTGAACACCCCGGCGGCGCCGTCGCCGACCAAGTGGGTCAGGTCCGCGCTGCGGCTGGCGAAGAACCAGATCAGATTGCCCTTCGGATCGCAGAAGGCGGTCATCGGCTGCAGCCGCACGGTCTCGCCCGCGACGCCCAGCATGCCGACCTTGGTGTCCTCCAGGGCTTTCCAGAGCCGGACTTCGACTTCCGCCGGATACAAGGCCTCGGCCATGGGGCTCTCCTGTCGCTCGGGAAGGCTCCAGCGGGAACGGGGTTCGCTCCGGCGAGGTTCCGCATGCCTTCGGCGCAGGAAGCCGCTTATAACTCGCGGGTCGTCGACTGCTTCGGCCCCGCATGCGCCTGATCAGAGAATATCGCCCCGCCTTTCTGGCGGTCGCGCCCACCCTGACCGCTATCTTCACCCTGGCTGCCGGGGTGATGCTGATGGCGTCGGGCGCGACGCCCAGTCCCGTGGAGCGCTTCGCCTGGCTGCTGCGGCAACTGCCGCCCGAGGTGATCAACCTCGGCCACTTCGTCTCCAGCCTGCTGGGCCTGGTTCTGGTGCTGCTGGCCTGGGGGCTGAAGCGGCGCCTGGACGGCGCCTGGGCCGCCTCGGTCACCGTCGCCGTCGTGGCCGGCGTGGTCACCCTGCTGAAGGGCGTGAACTGGGAAGAGACCGCGGTGCTGGTCGCGCTGGTCGCTTTCCTGCTGGTCGCGCGGCCCGCCTTCACCCGCCACGCCGCGGTCTCGCGCATGGAGATCACCCCGGGCTGGATGGTCTCCGCCGCCCTGCTGGTGGCCGGCATGGGCTTGCTGGCCTGGTGGTCGTTCAAGCACGTGGCCTATTCCGACGACCTGTGGTGGCGGGTGATGGCCGACGCCAGCGGCGAGGCCGGCCGGGCCCTGCGCGCCACCGTCGGCGCCGGCGTGCTGCTGCTGGCCCTGGGCGTCTGGCGCCTCGCCGCCACCCCGGCCACGCCGCCGATCATGGGCGAGAACGACCCGGACTTCACCCGCGTGCGCGCGGTGCTGGCCACCGCCGAGGACGCCTCGCCGGACGCCAACCTGGCCTTGCTGGGCGACAAGCGCTTCCTGTTCTCCGACAGCGGCAAGAGCTTCCTGATGTTCGGCGTTCGCGGCCATTCGTGGATCGCGGTGGGCGGGCCGGTGGGCCTGCGCTCCGAGCGCGCCGAGCTGATGTGGCGGTTCCGCGAGATGGCCGACGCCCACGCCGCGCGGCCGGGCTTCTACAACGTCGGCGCGGACCTGCTGCCCGACTTCATCGACATGGGTTTCTCCCTGCAGAAGATCGGGGAGTCGGCGATCATGCCGCTCGCCGACTTCTCGGTGGCGGGGCGGCGCCGCGGCAACCTGCGCCACAGCTGGAAGAAGGTCGCCGAGGCCGGCGCGAGCTTCGAGGTGATCCCGGCCGAGGCGGTGGCCCCGCTGATGCCGGAGCTGAAGCAGATCTCCGACGCCTGGCTGGACATGCACGCCGGCGGGGAGAAGGGCTTTTCGCTGGGCGGCTTCGATCCGCGCTACCTGTCCGAATTCCCCTGCGCCCTGGTGCGCCAGAACGACCGCGTCGTGGCCTTCGCCAGCCTGTGGCCGACGGCGGAGCGCTCGTCCCTGGCCATGGATCTGATGCGCTACACCGAAGACGCGCCGCGCAACGTCATGGACTACCTGTTCGTGGAGCTGCTGCTGTGGGCCCAGAACGAGGGCTACACCGTCTTCGAGTTCGGCGGCGCGCCGCTGGCCGGCCTGTCGGACCATCCGCTGGCCCCGACCATGTCGCGCATCGGCCGCTTCGTGTTCGAGAAGGGCGAGGACTTCTACAACTTCCAGGGTGTGCGGCGCTTCAAGGACAAGTACGACCCGCTCTGGCAGCCGCGCTACGTCGCGGCGGCGCGCAAGTGGGCGATCCCGCTGCTGATGGCCGACGTCGCCCTGCTGTCGTCCGGCGGCGTGGCGGGCCTGGCCCGGCGGCCGAAGCCGAAGGAAGCGCCCAAGGAAGGCGAGCGGGTCAGCGCCCCGTCGTGAAGCCCAGCAGGTTCACGACGTGGACCAGCATCAGCATGATCCAGGCCGACGACAGCACCATGATCAGCCGGTAGGGCACCAGGCGCGGGCCGCGGATCAGGTTCGGCGCCTGCGCCCCGCGCCAGCCGCAGAAGGTCGCTATCGCCAGGGCGGCGGCTAAACTGACGAGGGTGGCGGTCCAACTCATGCCGCTCACATGGCTTGCGCGCCGGTCCTTAGCAAGCCGCGAAGCTTAGGCGGGCGTTAAGCCGCGCGTTAACGCTTAACCATGACTTAACCGACGCAGCGCTGACTGAGCCTGGGGTCGTGCGAATCGTCCACAGGAGATTTGGGCGGACCCCACATGTTGGGGTTAACAGTTCGTTTACACCCCAGACTTGGGCGGGTAGTCCAAGGTGTCGGCTGGGAAGGGAATCACGCCATGAGCGCGGGCGCGCCCTGGAGTGTGAAGGGGATCGACCCGAAAGCGCGCGAGATCGCCAAGGATCTCGCCCGGCGCTCCGGCATGACGCTCGGCGAGTGGCTGAACCAGATGATTCTGGAAGGCGACGGCGAGGAGGACAACGTCACTCCGCTGCCGCGCCGCACCGTCGCCTACGCTGGTTTCGACCGCCGCGCGCGCGGCCGCCGGCTGGACGACGCCTACGAATTCCAGGGTTTTGAAGACGAGCCCGCCGCGGGCGGCAATATCGCTCTGGCGCTGGAAGCCCTGACCGCCCGCATCGAAGCGGCCGAGCGCCGCTCGACGCTGGCCATCAGCGGCGTCAGCCAGGCGGTCAACGGCCTCCTGGGGCGTCTCGAGGACGCCGAGGCCGGCCAGGCCGTCCACACCGAAAAGCTGGGCGAACTGCTGGGCGACGCGCGCGACAGCAACGACCGTCTGCGCCGCCTGGAGCGCGACACCCAGGGCGGCCTGCGTTCGACCGAAGCCCTGAAGGCGCTCGAAGGCGCGCTCGGCAAGATCGCCAACCAGCTCTACGAGGGCGAGGCCCGCACCCGCGCCTCGCTGGCCGAAGTGCGCGAGAACGTCGGCGGCGTGACGCGGCGGCTGACCCGGCTGGAGGCCGAGGAGCGCGCCGGCGACGCCACCCTGATCGAGGGCGCGGTCGCCAAGATCGCCGAGCGCCTGGAGCGCGCCGAGTCCCAGACGGCCGGCGCCCTGCGCACGCTGGAGACCTCCTTCGCCCACCTCGACGCGCGCCTGCGCTCGGCCGAGGGCCGCATGGACCCCGAGCGCGACGCGCGCCTCGAAAACCTGGCCGGCGACCTGTCGCGCAAGGTCGAAGACGCCCGTTCGGACCTGATCCGCCGCATCGACGAAGCCGCCTCCCGGGGGCGGTTCGAACAGCTGGAGCGCGCCGTCGGCGACCTGGCCGCCCATGTCGGCGCCTCCGAGAAGCGCTCGGCCAAGGCGGTCGAGCAGATGGGCCGCGAGGTCCTGCGCATCGGCCAGAACCTGAACCGCCGCATGGTCGGGGTGGAGACCACCAGCGCCGCCGCCGTCCAGAAGGCGGGCGCCGACGTGCAGCGCCTGGCCGACGCCATGGAAGGCCGGCTGCGCAAGGTCGAGGGCGGGCAGGGCGAAGCCCTGGAGCGCCTGGGCGCCGAGATCGCGCGCATCTCCGAGCGCTTCACCGAGAAGCTGGCCCACGCCGAACGCCGCGCCGCGCTGCAGTCCGACGACGTGGGCGAACGGGTCGGCCGCCTCGCCGACAAGGTCGAGGCCCGCTACGAGCGCGTGTCCGGCGAGATCGCCGAGCGCATCCGTGAAAGCGAAGAACGCACGGCCCGCCTGCTCGACGAAGCGCGCCTGAAGATCGAGGCGCAGCTGGACCAGCAGGCCCGCCGTCGCCGTCCCGAGCCGGAAGAGCCGGTCTGGGCCCCGGAGCCGGAAGCCGCCTTCCCGGCCGCCGCCGGCTCGGACATGGGCTTCGACCCGATCTTCGACGCCCCGCAGACCGGTTTCGGCGACGACGTCGCGCCGGAATTCGGCGAGGATCCGTTCGCCCCGGCCGGCGACGTGCGCACGCCGCTGACCGGCTTCGACGACTTCGCCGCCGAGGACGAGTTCGTCGCCGCCCCGACCCCTCAGGCCGCCCAGCCGTTCCCGGACGAGGAAGAGGCCGCGCCGGCCCGTCCGCCGGTCTCCACCCGCGAAGCCATCGAGGCCGCCCGCGCCGCCGCGCGCCTGGGCGTGCGCAACGTCGAGGGCGGCGGTGGTCTCAGCGGCCTGAAGCTGGGCTCCAAGAACCGCCTGCAGGAGCGGGTCGAGAAGGAGCGCCGCCGCGAGTCCTCGACGGTGAAGAAGGCCCTGCTGGCCTCCGCCGTCGCCGCCACCCTGACCAGCAGCGTGGTCGCCTACCAGGTGGTCGCTTCCGAGACCAACGAGGACGCGGCCGCCGCGAGCGCCGCGGCCGCCGCCTCCACGCCGCTGATGGCCGCGGTCGCCACCGCGCCGGGGCTGAACATCGAGACGACGCCGGCCGCCGACACAACCAAGGCCGAAGAGACCTACGCCGACGCGAAGGCGATGCTGACGGCCAAGGATCCGCGCGCGATGGAAGTGCTTGAGCGCGCCGCCAATCTCGGCTCGCCCGAGGCGCAGTACCACCTCGCCGACGTGATCGAAGAGCGTGACCCGGCGGCGGCGCGGCGCTGGACCGAACGCTCCGCCAAGGGCGGCTACAGCACCGCCATGCACGCGCTGGCCACCTACTACGCCAACGGGATCGGCGGTCCGCGGGACACGCAGGCTGCGATCGGTTGGTTCAAGAAGGCCGCCGAGCTGGGCTACAAGGACAGCTATTACAACCTTGGCCTGATGTACGACGCCCTGGCCGACCAGCGCGATCCGGTCGAGGCCTACAAGTGGTTCCTGGTCGGGGCCCATTATCGCGACGCCCAGGCCGAGACCCGCGCCGACGAGCTGGAAACCGAGCTGAGCCTGGATCAGCGCCGTCGCGGGCAGCGGGAAGCGGCCGCTTTCCGCCCGGCCAACGAACCTGTCGAGATCGCGGCGCGTTGACGCTAAGGCCCGGCCTTTGCAAGGAAGGCTGGCGACTGATCCGTAGCGCGAAAGCGTAGCCCCTTTGGACATTTACCTGCCCATCGCCGAAGTCTCGGTGAACGCGCCGCTCTTGGTGGCGCTGGGCGCCGTCGTGGGCTTCATCTCCGGCCTGTTCGGGATCGGCGGCGGCTTCCTGATGGGCCCGGTTCTGGTGTTCATGGGCGTGCCGCCGGCCGTGGCCGTGGCCAGCCAGGCCAACCACGTGGTGGCCTCGTCGGCGTCGAGCGTGGTCTCCTACAGCCGTCAGAAGGCGGTCGATTATCGCATGGGCGCGGTGATGGCCGCCGGCGGCGCGCTGGGCGCCTACGTCGGGGTCGAGCTGTTCCGCTGGCTGCGCCTGATGGGCCAGGCCGACCTGGTGGTGGCCCTGTCCTACCTGATCTTCCTGGGCGTGGTCGGCGGGCTGATGCTGACCGAAAGCCTGGGCACGATCATCCGCAGGCGTCGCGGCGAGCCGCCCAAGCGCCAGGCCAACCGCCGGCCGATGTGGCTCTACGCCCTGCCGTGGCGCATGCGCTTCCCGCGCTCGCGCCTCTACGTCAGCGTCATCCCGCCGGCCCTGCTGGGCGTCGGCGTCGGGGTCCTGTCCGCCATCATGGGCGTCGGCGGCGGCTTCGTGCTGGTCCCGGCCATGGTCTACCTGCTGCGCATGCGCGCGCGCGTGGTGGTCGGCACCAGCCTGCTGCAGATCATCATCACCACCGCCATCACCACCGTCCTGCAGGCCGGCCGCAACCAGACGGTCGACATCGTGCTGTCGGGCCTGCTGCTGTTCGGCGGCGTGGTCGGCGCCCAGCTGGGCGCGCGCGTCTCGGGCAAGTTCCGGGCGGACGAGCTGCGCGCCGTGCTGGCCCTGATCGTTCTTCTGGTCGGCGTGCAGATGGGCCTGACCCTGTTCGTGCCGCCCGCCGATCCGTTCGCCTTCGCCCCCGGTCCGAAATAATGGGGCCGAAATGATCCCGGTCGTTCCCCTTCCGCCGGCCGAAGAGCCGCACATCTCGGCCGCCCTGACCGCCGGCGATGTGAAGGTGACGTCCAGCTTCCGCGGCGCGGCGATCGTGCTGTACGGCGGGGTGTTCGATCCCCAGCGCCGGCCTAGCGACGTGGTGGTGGTGGTGCGCGGGCCCGAGCGGCCCGTCCGCCTCGTGCGCAAGACGCGCGTGGCCGGCGTGTGGCTGAACAGCCGCCCGGTGGTGTTCGAGGGCGCGCCCGGCTTCTACATGGCCGCCAGCACCCGGCCGCTGTCCGACATCGCCGACTTCGGCACCCTGCGCCGGCTGGGCCTGGGCGTCGACCACCTGAAGATCGAGGCGCCGGAGGAGGCGCGGGTGGAGACCCGCTTCGGGGTGAAGGACGTGGTGGTCAGCCGGCTGGGCGGCGACTACCTCGACTGGCGCCGCGCGGTGATCCGGCTGAAGGAGCGGGCCCGGCTGTACGACACCGACCCGCACGGCGTGCGCTTCGTCGACCCCGGCCTGTTCCGGGCCGAGGTGAGGCTGCCGACCGAGGCGCCGATCGGCCGCTACGAGACCGAGGTCTGGCTGTTCCAGGACGGCGAGCCGGTCTCCATGCGCACCCGCACCCTGACGGTGGAGAAGGTCGGCATCGAGCGCTGGATCTTCAATTTCGCGCATCGGGCCGGCTGGCTGTACGGTTTCGCCGCGGTGGCGATCGCCCTGGCCACCGGTTGGGTCGCGTCGAGCCTGTTCAGGAGAGGCTGATGACCGCCATGCAAGGCCGCGCGCCGGCCATAGCCCTGGTCCTGGGATGGCTGGCCCTGCTGCCGTTCCCGATCGCCGCCGGCGTCTACGCCATGGGCGCGCCGAACCTGGCCGGACCGGCGCTTCTGACCCTGCTGACCTATTCGACCGCGGTGCTGTCCTTCCTGGGCGGGGTGCGCTGCGGCGCGGAGATCACCCGCGAACAGCCGCGCTGGAGCGGTCTGGCCCTGGCCGCCGCGCCGCCGCTCGTCGGCTGGGCGCTTCTGGCCCTGCCGTTCCTGACCGCGCCCTGGCAACTGGGTGGCTTCACCGTCGCCTTCCTGCTGCAGTGGGCCAGCGAGGTCCACGCGCCGCTCGACACGCCGGCCTGGTACCGCCGCCTGCGCACGCCGCTGACCCTGGGCGCGGCCATCGCCCTGGCCGTGGCGCTGGAGCAGGCGATTTCGATGTGAGCGGGCCGGGGTCAGTCCCCCGACAACACCTCCGGCCCCAGCACGTGCACGCGCTCGCCCAGCGCCGCGACCAGCGGGAAGCGGGCGAACAGGCCGGCGAAGGCCTGGTCCAGCGCGTTCAGCCCGCCCGCATAGGCGCCGAAGGCCGGCAAAACCAACCGCTCGCCGTCGGTCAGGAAACAGCGCCGGCGGACGCTTCGGCCGTAGCGCACCACCTTGGCGCACGGGTGCAGGTGACCCGCCACCTCGCCGGGCGCGCGGCCGGGGCGGGGCTCGTGGGTCAGCAGCAGGCCCTCGACCGAGAGGTCGTCGACGACCTCGCCGGGCAGCTCGACCGGACCGTCGGCGTCGTGGTTGCCCACCGCCCAGACCAGGGTGCGCGTGGACGCCAGGGCGGCGATGCGGGCGGCGTCGTCGCGGGCCAGACGCGCTTCCGCCCGGCCGTCGTGGAAGCTGTCGCCCAGGAACACGAGGGTCGCCGGGGCCAGAGCCTCGACCTCGCGCTCCAATCGGTCCAGCGTCGCGCGCGTGTCGTAGGGCGGCAGCAGCTGGCCGCGCACGCCGTAGGCCGAGCCCTTCTCGAAGTGCAGGTCGGCCACCACCAGGGTGCGCGAGGCGGCCAGCCACAGGGCGCCGGAGCCGCGCAGGGTCGCCCGTGTGCCGGCCACGCGCACCACCACGCCGCCGCAGGCCGCGCGGCGCGGGGCGGGATCGGTCTCGTAGCGGATCGGCTCGGCCAGGCTCACTAATCCAACTCCATCGCGTCGGCGATCAGCTCGGCCGCGTTCTCTTCCAGTATGGCCTCGGCCGCCGCGCCGGGCACGGGCTCGCGACCGATTTCCAGCAGCACCGGCACGGCGAAGGGCGACACACGCTTGAGCTCGACGTGTCGGATGGCGCCCTTCACCCGGATCAGAAGCCGCGCCAGGCGCGCCACGTCCAGCTGGCCCGTCGCCGCATCCGCCCGCGCGCAGCGCAGCAGCAGGTGGTCGGGCTGATGCTTGCGCAACACGTCGTAGACCAGGTCGGTGGAGAAGGTGACCTGCCGGCCGCTCTTCTCCTGGCCGGGGAAGCGCCGCTCGATCAGGCCGGCCAGCACGGCGCACTGGCGGAAGGCGCGCTTCATCATCACGCTTTCGTCCAGCCACGCCTCCAGGTCGTCGCCCAGCATGTCCTCCTGGAACAGCTGGTCCAAATCCAGGTCGTCCAGCGGCCGCATGCCCCAGATCGCCAGAGCGTAGTCGTTGGCGACGAAGCCCAGCGGCTGTTTGCCCAGTCGCTCCAGCCGCCGCGCCAGCAGCTGGCACAAGGTGCCGTGGCTGATCCGCCCGTCGAACGGATAGCAGACCAGGTAATGGCGCGAGCCCCGGCGGAAGGTCTCGACCAGCATTTCGTCCTCGGACGGAATGACCGAGCGCAGGCGCTGGATCTCCAGCCACTCGCGCACCTCGCCGGTCAGCTTGGGCCAGCCCTTCTGGTCGGCGATCATCCGGCGCACGCGGCGCGCCAGATAGGTCGACAGGGCGAACTTCGAGCCGCCCCAGCTGGGCACGCGCGGGTCGGCGCCCGGCGGGGCGCGGGTGACGAAGGCGTCCATGCCCTCCACCCCCTGGAAGCGCCAGACCTCGCCGGCGAACAGGAAGGTGTCGCCCGGCGCCAGTTGCTCGATGAAGCTCTCCTCCATCTCGCCGACCTTGCGCCCGCCGCCGCGCCCGCCCGAGACGCGGATGTTGATCATCGGGATGTCGACGATCGCGCCCACGTTCATGCGGTGGCGCTGGGCGATCTCGCCGTTGCGCACCTTCCACAGGCCCTCGCGGGTCTGGATCACCCGCTTGAACTTGTCGTAGGTGCGCAGCGCGTAGCCGCCGGTCGAGACGAAATCGAGCACCCGGTCGAAGTCCTCGCGGCTCAGGTCGCGATAGGGCGAACTGGTGCGAACCTCCGCATACAGATCATCGGCCCGGAAGGCCTCGCCGCAGGCCACGCCCATGACGTGCTGAGCCAGGATGTCCTGGGCCCCCAGTCGCTCGGGATCGCCGTCCAGGTCGTTCTCGGCCACCGCCTCGCGCGCGGCCTGGCATTCCAGCACCTCGAAGCGGTGGGCGGGGACCAGCAGGGCGCGCGAGGGCTCGTCCAACCGGTGATTGGCCCGGCCGATGCGCTGGATCAGGCGGGCCGAGCCCTTGGGCGCGGCCAGCTGGATCACGAGGTCGACCGCGCCCCAGTCGATGCCGAGGTCGAGCGTCGAGGTGCAGACCACCGCGCGCAGCTCCTCGCGGGCCATGGCCGCCTCGACCTTGCGCCGCTGCTCGGCCGCCAGCGAGCCGTGGTGGAGCGCGATCGGCAGGTTCTCGTCGTTGATCTCCCACAGGGCCTGGAAGGCCAGCTCGGCCTGGAAGCGGGTGTTGACGAAGATCAGCGCCGTCTTGGCGCTCTTGATGGCCGCATAGACCTCGTCCATGGCGTGGCGCGCGGTCCAGCCGCTCCACGGCACGTGACCCTGCGAATAGAGCACGTCGACCACCGGCGGCGCGCCGGGATCGCCCAGCACCAATTCGGCCGGCCCGTGGTCGATCGGGGCCAGCCAGCGGCGCAGCATGTCCGGGTCGTTGACCGTCGCCGACAGCCCCACCCGGCGCATGCGCGGCGCGAAGCTCTGCAGGCGCGCCAGGCCCAGGTTCAGCAGGTCGCCGCGCTTGGAGCCGTGGATGGCGTGGATCTCGTCGACGATCACCGTATGCAGGTCGGCGAACCACTCGCGCGCGCCTTCCCAGGCGCAGAACAGGGCCAGCTGCTCGGGCGTGGTCATGAGGATGTCGGGCGGGCGCACCTTCTGGCGCTGGCGCTTGGAGACGGGCGTGTCCCCGGTGCGCGACTCCACCGTCACCGCCAGGCCCATCTCGCGCACCGGCGTCATCAGGTTGCGCTCGACGTCGACCGCCAGCGCCTTCAGCGGCGAGAGGTAGAGGGTGTGGATGCCGCGCGGGGTGTTGGGCCTGGGCCGTTCGGTCAGGTCGATCAGGCTGGGCAGGAAGCCGGCCAGGGTCTTGCCCCCGCCGGTCGGTGCGATCAGCAGGGCGTGCCGTCCCGCGCGCGCCTGCTCCACCATCTCCAGCTGGTGGCGCCTGGGCCGCCAACCGCGCGACGCGAACCAGGCGTCGAAGCGTGGGGGGAGGCTCAGCTGATTTGCGGCCGGCTCGACCAACGCCACCTGAAACCCTCTCCCCGCTAGACGCGCCTCACCCCGCCCTCTCCTCCCAGCGGGGGAGAGGGTGTCGCATATATAGCTGTTCCCGTTCCGTTTCACGGGCGGAACGGCTATTTCAGGCGGGTGAGTCCCGACGACGCCCTGTCTGTTCCGGCCGAGCCGCTGACGCTCGAGCTGCCGCCGTGCCTGGCCGTGCCGCCGGGGGCCGGCGCCGTGGCCGACGCGGACGGCGCGCGCGCCCTGCCGCGCTCGCAGGCGGAGCGGCTGTTCACGACGGGGCCGGTGATCGTCGCCCATGCGGGCCTGACGGCGCGCCGGCTGGGCCTGGCCGCGCCGGGGCGCACCCCCGACATCCTCGACGCGCTGGAGCTCTTCGCCTTCGTGCGGCCGGCCAGGTTCTGCGCGCCTTCGGCCGCCGGCCTGGCGCTCGCCTTGGGCATGCCCGAGCCGGTCGGGGCCGAGGCCCAGGCGAGCGCCTTACGCGAGGCCTGCCGGGTGCTGCTGGAGGAACTGGCCGCCAGCCCTTGGCCGAACCGCGAAGAGGCGCTGCAGCTGGCCGAGACCCTGGGCCGGGCCGGCTGGGGATGGGCCACGCGGGCGGCCGGGGCCCTCCGGTCCGGACCGATCCGCGAGCGCCGCCACCGCGGCTCCGGTGTCGACGTCTGGACCCGCCTGCCGGAGTGGGAGGACCAGGCGCCGCTGGGCGAGCCGGGCTCCATGCCGGTCGACGCCGACCAGGCGCGCGGGCGGCTGCAGGAACTGCTGAATCGCGCCGGCCTGGACGAGGCCCGCCCGTCCCAGGCGGACTTCTCCGCCGAGGCCGCCTACGCCTTCATGCCCCGCGACCGCGAGGGCGCCCCGCGCGTGCTGCTGGCCGAAGCCGGCACGGGCGTCGGCAAGACCATGGGCTATCTCGCCCCCGCCTCGCTGTGGGCCGAGAAGAACGGCCCGTCGGTCTGGGTGTCGACCTACACCCGCGCCCTGCAGCGCCAGATCGACCGCGAGACCCGCGCCCTGTGGCCCGACCCGGAGGTGCGCGCGCGCAAGGCGGTGGTCCGCAAGGGGCGGGAGAACTACCTCTGCCTGCTGAACTTCCAGGACATGGCCCAGGCCTCGGCGCTGGGCACCGCTGATCCGATCGGCGTGGGCCTGGTCGCCCGCTGGGTGCTGGCCACCCGCGACGGCGACATGACCGGCGGCGATTTCCCGGCCTGGCTGCCGACCCTGTTCGCGGTCGGCGCCGCGGCCCAGGTCTCGCCGGCCAACCTGGTCGACCGGCGCGGCGAGTGCGTGCACGCGGCCTGTCCGCACTACCGCACCTGCTTCGTCGAGAAGACCGTGCGCGCCTCGCGCCGGGCCGACCTGGTGGTCGCCAACCACGCCCTGGTGCTGAGCCAGGCCGCCTTCGACGGGGCCCGCGCCGCGCGCGGCCTGAAGACCGACGTCGAGACGACGCTGCTGAAACGCGTTGTCTTCGACGAGGGCCACCACCTCTTCGACGCCGCCGACAGCGCGTTTTCCGCCTGCCTGTCCGGCCAAGAGGCCGCCGAACTTCGCCGCTGGATCCGCGGTCCCGAGGGACGCGGCCGTCGCGGACGAGGGCTGGAGCAGCGGCTGGGCGAACTGGTCGCCCACCGCGACGACGCGCGCGACGCGCTCAGCCAGGTGATCCGCGCCGCCGCCGCCCTGCCGGGCGAGGGCTGGTCGGGCCGCATCGCGCCGCCGTCGGGCGAGATCAATCCGATCGGCCCGATCGAGACCCTGCTGGCCGCGGCGCTGGACCAGCTGCGCGCCCGCGCCGATCCCAGGGGCGGCGACCTCGGCATGGAGTGCTCGGCCCGTCCGATCACCGACGCGGTGGCCGCCGCCGCGCCCGCCGCCGCCCGCGCGCTCGCCGCCGTCGAGGCGCCGCTGCTGGCCCTGGCCCGCGCGCTGGAAGACCTGCTGGACGACGAGGCGGCCGAGCTGGAAGGCGCCGACCGCGCCCGCATCGAGGGCTCGCTGCGTGGGCTCGACAGACGCGCCCGCATGACCCTGCCGGCCTGGCGTTCCATGCTGAAGGGGCTGGAGGAGGAGGGCGTCGAGGACGATCCGGACTTCGTCGACTGGTTCTCGGCCGAATACGCCTTCGGCCGGGTGATCGACGCCGGCCTGCGCCGTCACTGGGTCGACCCGACCGTGCCGCTGGAGGCGGCGGTGATCGCTCCGGCCCACGGGGTGATGATCACTTCTGCGACCCTGTCGGACCCGGCGCTGGACGATCCGTTCGAGCTGGCCCGCATGCGCACCGGTTCGGCCCGCCTGCCCGAGCCCGCGCGCGAGCTGAAGGTCGCCTCGCCGTTCGACTACGCCTCACAGGCCAAGGTGTTCGTGGTCAACGACATCGGCCGCGACGACCCCCGCCAGATGGCCGCCGCCATGCGCGAGCTGTTCATCGCCGCCGGCGGCGGGGCGGTCGGCCTGTTCACCGCCATTCGCCGCCTGCGCTCCGTGTACGAACTGCTGGGGCCGGCGCTCGCCAAGGCCGGCCTGCCGCTCTACGCCCAGCACGTCGATCCGCTGGAGGTCGGCGCCCTGGTCGACATCTTCCGGGCCGAGGAGCACTCCTGCTTGCTGGGCACCGACGCCGTGCGCGACGGGGTGGACGTGCCGGGGAGATCGCTGCGGCTGCTGGCCTTCGACCGCGTGCCCTGGCCGCGCCCCGACCTGCTCCACAAGGCGCGCCGCCAGCGCTTCGGCGGCAAGGCCTATGACGACGCCATCGCCCGCGCCCGCATCGCCCAGGCCTTCGGCCGGCTGATCCGCCGCGCCGACGACAAGGGCGTGTTCGTCATGCTCGACGCCGCTGCGCCCACGCGGCTGTTCGCCAGCCTGCCGGAGGGGATCACGGTCGAGCGCGTCGGCCTGGTCGAGGCGGTGGAGGGGGCGCGGGAGTTCTTGGCGCTCTGAGGAAGGCTGGCCCGCCCTCGTCCTTCGACAAGCTCAGGATGAGGGCTACTGAGGCGCAGTAGAAAACCTCATCCTGAGCTTGTCGAAGGACGAGGTTTTCGGGCCCTCAGACCAGCAAGCCCTCCAGCACCTTCCGCATGTCCGCCGGCACCGGCGTCGGCCGGCGCGTCTCGCGATCCACGTAGACGTGCACGAAGTGCCCCTCCGCCGCCGGCTCCGGATCGCCGGCGCGGAACAGTCCCACCTCGTAGCGCACGCTGCTGGTCCCGATCTTCGCCACGCGCAGACCCGCCTCGACCCGGTCGGGGAAGGACAGCGACTTGGCGAAGCGGCAGCCGGTCTCGACCACCAGGCCGATCACCGGGCTGGTCGCGGGCTCCAGCACGCCCTGCTCGATCAGCCAGCGGTTCACCGCCGTGTCGAAGAAGCTGTAGTAGACCACGTTGTTCACGTGGCCGTAGACGTCGTTGTCCATCCAGCGCGTGTCGATGGTCACGTACTGGCGGTAGCCGTCGCGCGCGCTCAAAGCACAACTCCATAGATCGCCAGCGCGTCCTCGTAGGCGACCTCGCGCGGATTGTTCACCAGCAGGCGCTGCACGTTCATGGCGTCCTTGGCCAGGTCGGGAAGGTCGGCCTCGGTCACGCCGACTTCCCGCAGGCGCTGGGCCATCGGCATGTCCGCGACGAGCCCCGCCATGGTCTCGATGAAGTCGCGCGCCGCCAGGTTGCTGGTGCGCTTTGGCGCGGCCGGGGCGACCGCCTCGTAGAGCTCGGCGTAGAGCGTCTCGGCGGCCGGCAGGTTGAACTCGAGCACCGGGGCCAGGACCAGGGCGTTCGACAGGCCGTGCGGGACGTGGAACCGCCCGCCCAGCGGATAGGCCAGGGCGTGCACAGCACCGACCGGCGCGTTGGCGAAGGCCATCCCGGCGAGCAGCGAGCCCTGCAGCATGGCGCGGCGCGCCGCGAGGTCGGTCCCGTCCTT
Organism: Caulobacter sp. 17J80-11; assembly: GCF_014349105.1. GTDB lineage: Bacteria > Pseudomonadota > Alphaproteobacteria > Caulobacterales > Caulobacteraceae > 17J80-11. The sequence continues at coordinate 34,009 of NZ_JACSJI010000001.1, forward strand.
CACCACGGCGCGCATGTTCTCAGACAGCAGGCGAAGAGCCCGCAGCGCCAGGCTGTCCGACACCGGGTTCTTCTTGTGCTTCGAGGTGTAGGCCTCGATGGCGTGCACCATGGCGTCGATGCCGGTCGCCGCCGTCACCGCCGCCGGCAGGCCCAGCGTCAGGGTCGCGTCCAGCACCGCGAGGTCGGGATAGAGCAGGGGCGAGACCACGCCCTTCTTCTCGTCGGTCGGCGTGGTGACGATGGCGATCGGGGTGACTTCCGAGCCGGTGCCGGCGGTGGTCGGGACCTGGATCAGCGGCAGGCGAGGGCCTTTCGCCAGCCCGATCCCGTAGATCTCCGGCAGGCCCTGCTTCGCGCAGGCCAGCAGGGCGACCAGCTTGGCCGTGTCCATCGAGCTGCCGCCGCCCAGGCCGATCACCGCTTCCGCGCCGGCCGCGCGGGCGGCGGCCACCGCCGTCTCGACCGCGGCCTCGGGCGGGTCGGCCAGCACGTCGGAGAACAGCACCGCCTCGACGCCGGCCGCGTCCAGGCCTTCGAGGGCAGGGCGCACCACGCCGGCCTCGACCAGGCCGCGGTCGGTGACCACCAGCACGCGACGCGCGCCCAGCTCGCGGGCGAATTGGCCGAGGCGTGCGGCCGCGCCGTCCTCGCAGACGATCCGGGGCGTGGTCTCGAACACGAAATTGCTCATTCCTGGCCGCTCTCTCCCCGTCGCGCGTTCCATTTAGCTGCGAATCCGACCCGCGGTCTCTATATCGACGCAAGCTTCAGCGAGCCCACCGCCATGTCCGTCGAACGCAAATCCAGCAAGCTCGGCCTGATCCTGCCGTTCGCCATCGTCGGCGTGCTGCTGGCGGCGTGGTCCGTCTGGTGGTTCGTGGTCGCCCACAAGCTCGAGACCGGCATGGACGCCGAGGTCGCGAACCTGCGCCGCGGCGGCTACCAGGTCAGCTGGACCGACCGCCGCGTCAGCGGCTGGCCGTTCCGCACCTTCGTGCAGATGCAGAACGTCAAGATCGCCGCCCCGTCCGGCCACGCGGTGGCCATGCCGCGCCTGCACGCCGAGGCCAACACCTATGCGCTGCGGACCTGGGTGCTGGCCGCGCCCGAGGGCCTGACCCTGACCCGCGGGGCCAAGGGCGACGTGCGGATCACCGGCCAGGCGATCCGGGCCAGCGTCACCGTTCCGCGCAGCGCGCCGTCGCCGCATCTCGCGCTGGAGCTGCTGCAGCCGGTGTTCACGCCCGCCGCCGGGGCCGAGCGCTTCCCACTGGCCGGGGCTGGCAAGGTCGCGTTCGAGCTGCGCCCGCGCAAGGGGTCGCAGACCGACGCCGAGGCCCGATTCGAGATCGCCGACGGCCGCGCCAGCGCCGGCGGCACCTTCGGCGACATCCTGGGCGAGCGGCCGTTCTCCACCATCTGGGAGAGCCAGATCACCAACGCCGAACGCTTCTCGGGCGACAACTGGGCCCAGGCCGTGCGCGCCTGGAGCGTGGTGGGCGGCGCCCTGACCAACCTCAAGGGCGAGCTGACCGCCGGGACCTCCAAGGCGGTGGCCTCCAGCAACCGGCTGACCGTGGGCCAGGACGGGCGCCTGCAGGGCCCGCTGGTCGTGGAGCTGCACAACGCGTCCGCAGCCATGGCGGCGCTGGGCCGCGCGCCGCAGGTCGACAGCCGCGCCGCCGCGGCGGCCTCGGTGGCGGCCAGCGGCGTCGCCGCCCTTCGCGGCGATCGCGGCGGCGAGATGCGCCTGCTGCTGGAATTCGCCGGGGGCGACACCCGCGTCGGGCCGTTCCGCCTCGCGCCCGCCCCGAAGGTGTTCTGACCCATGCCGGACCTCGCCGAACTGGACGCCCAGATCCTGCGCCTGGTCGACGCCCGCGTCGCCGCCGCCCGCGCCGAAGGCCGCGGCCTGCGCCCCGACGAGGAGGCGATCGTCCTGCGCGCCTTGCTGGACCAGCCGCGCCCGGCCGCGACCTCACGCCTGGTGCTGCGGCTCTGGCGCGCCCTGATGGCCGAGACCGCCCGGCCGGTCGGCGTGGCGGTGTGGGGCGGGACCCAGGCGCTGGAACTGGCCGCCGCCCGTTTCCCGGGCTCGCCGCTCAAGGTGGTGCAGAAGCCGGAGGACGCGCTCAGCGCCGCGCGCGCGGCGGGCGTCGTGGGCGTGCTGGCGCTGGACGCGACCACGCCCTGGTGGCTGCGCCTGCTGGCCGAGCCGAAGCTGAAGGTGTTCGCGGCGCTTCCGGAACTGGCCGCCGACGGCGACGCCGGAGCGCTGGCGGTCGGCGACGTGGCGTTGGAGCCTTCGGGCGGCGACGACACCTTCTGGGTCACCGATGCGGCGGCCAGCCCGGCGACGATCGAGGAGGCTTTGGGGCGCGACGGATTGGCCGGAAGGCTCGTCAGCGCGGCCGGCGGGTTGAAGCTGTTCGCCCTGGCGGGCTATGTGCAGGTTGAAGACGCCAGGCTCGCCCGCGCGCCTGGTCGGCTTTCCGGCGTGATCGGCGCCGCGCCCTCCCCATTCGATCTCTGAGCGACGCGTATGAACACCATGACCCCTGCCCCGAAAACGGCGCAGCCCGCGCCGAAGCCGGGCATCCTGGACATCGCGCCCTACGTGGGCGGCAAGTCGAAGATCGAAGGCGTCGCCGAGCCGATCAAGCTGTCGTCGAACGAGAACGCGCTGGGCGCCTCGCAGGCCGCCCGCGACGCCTACGTCGCCGCCGCCCAGAACATCTTCATCTACCCGGAAGGCCGCGCCAGCCGCCTGCGCGAGGCGGTCGCCTCGAAGATGGGCCTGGAGCAGGAGCGCCTGATCTTCGGCGCCGGCACCGACGAGATCTTCGCCCTGATCAACCAGACCTACCTGGAGCCCGGCGACAACATCGTCACCGGCCAGTACGGCTTCCTGGCCTACCGGATCAGCGCCAAGGCCAACCAGGCCGAGATCAAGCTGGCCCCCGAACCGAACTACCGGGTCGAGGTCGACGAGCTGCTGAAGCTGGTCGATGAGCGCACCAAGATCGTCTACGTCTCCAACCCGTCGAACCCGACCGGGTCGTGGAACTCCGGCGAGGAGATCCGCCGCCTGCACGAAGGCCTGCCGGCCCACGTCCTGCTGGTGATCGACGAGGCCTACGCCGAGTACGTGGCCGAGCCCGACTGGGAGACCTCGCTGCCGCTGGCCCGCAACGCCGACAACGTCGTCGTCACCCGCACCTTCTCGAAGATCCACGGCCTGGCCGGCCTGCGCATCGGCTGGGCCTACGCGCCGGCCTCGGTGGCCGCCGCGGTCGACCGCATCCGCCTGCCGTTCAACGCCTCGGTCCCGGCCCAGGAAGCGGCGCTGGCCGCCCTGTCGGCCGACGATCACGTCAAGGCGTCGAAGGAGCTGGTTCTGCAATGGCGCCCGCGCCTGGCCCAGGCCATCCGCGGCTTCGGCTTCGAGGTCATGCCCTCGGCCGGCAACTTCGTGCTGGTCCGCTTCCCCGACCCGAAGCGCAACGCCAAGGCGGCCGACGAGTACCTGCAGTCCAAGGGCCTGATCGTGCGCCCGGTCGGCGGCTACGGCCTGACCGACTGCCTGCGCATCACTGTCGGCACCGAAGACCAGAACCGGGCGCTGCTGGACGCCCTGTCCGAGTTCGCGGCGACTTAAGCGAAGTATCTCCTCCCCCGCAGAGCGGGGGAGGGGACCACGCGTAGCGTGGTGGAGGGGGCGAGCCGCGAGGTGCGCCCCCTTTTGTTTGTTCAAAGGTTCGCATCGGGATGGAGGCTTTTTCGCCCCCTCCACCGCCCTTCGGGCGGTCCCCCTCCCCCGTTCCGCTGCGCTTCACAGGGGAGGAGAGAGGCTCCGGCCGGACTAGCCCCGCGCCGGGATCGTCAGGCCGCGTTGCACCCCCGGACGGGCAAGGGCGCGCTCCAGCCAGTCGGGGACCGCCTTCAGCTGCTCGTAGTGCACGAGCTCGCCGGCCCCGTAGAACCCGACCAGGTTACGCACCCAGCCCAGCACCGAGATGTCGGCGATGGTGTAGTCGTCGCCCATGATCCACTGCCGGTCCTGCAGCCGGGTCTCGAGCAGTCGGAGCAGCCGCTCGGATTCGGCGCGGTAGCGCTCCAGCGGGCGCTTGTCCTCGTACTCGCGGCCGGCGAATTTGTGGAAGAAGCCCACTTGGCCGAACATCGGCCCGACGGCGGCCATCTGCCAGAACACCCACTGAAGGGTCTCGTACCGCCCCACCGGATCGGACGGCAGCAGCTTCCCGGTCTTTTCGGCGAGGTAGAGCAGAATGGCGCCTGACTCGAACAGGCCCAGGGGTTTGCCGCCGGGCCCGTCGGGATCGATGATCGCCGGAATCTTGCCGTTGGGGTTTAGCGAGAGGAATTCCGGCGTCCAGCTCTCGTTCTTGCCGATGTCCACGAGGTGCGGCTCGTAGGGCAGGCCGATCTCCTCCAGCATGATCGACACTTTCACCCCGTTCGGCGTCGGCAAGCTGTAGAGCTGCAGGCGATCGGGATGCTTTGCCGGCCATCTCTGCGTGATCGGAAAGCTGGAGAGGTGGTCCATCGGGCGCTCCTCGCTACGGGACCGCTCAGATGGCGATTAAAGGTCAAGCTGCAAGCGGCCTGGCCGGGTCGGACGAAGGCTGTCAGGCCTCCGTCAGCAGCTTCGTCGACGCCGCTTCGATGCGGGTCTGCATCTCGCTCATGAACTGGCCCCGCTTGAGGCCGGCGGGCAGGGGCTCGAGGAATTCGAACACCACGGTCCCCGGCTTGCGGATGAAGCCGTGGGCCGGCCAGCAGAGGCCGGAATTGGTGGCGACCAGCTCGCAGGGATAGTTCAGGTCGCGGTACAGCGCCGCCACGCCCGGCTTGTAGTCGGGCTCGGCGCCCGGCTCGGTGCGGGTGCCTTCCGGGAAGATCACGACTTGGCGGACGTCCTGCAGCCGTTCGTTGGTGTCGTTGACCATCTTGCGCAGCGCCGCGGCCTGGGCCGAGCGATCGACCGGGACCATGCGCAGCTTCTTGGCGTACCAGCCGAAGAACGGGAGGTTCAGCAGCTCCTGTTTCATGACGAAGCAGGGATCGTCCAGGAAGGTGAAGGGGGCGATGACGTCGAGCATGCCCTGGTGCTTGGCCGCGATCAGGGCCGCGCCGCTCGGGCGGTGCTCCAGGCCGCGCACCTCCACCTTGATGCCGCAGAGGATCCGCGCCGCGCCCAGCACCGAGCGGGCCCAGCCCTGGACCAGCCGCATGGCGACCGGGCGGGGGGCCAGCAGGAACGGCGACATCACCACGCCCATGAACACCATGGACAGGTAGAGGTACGCCATGAACAGCAGGGAACGCACAACCAGCAAGGATTAGCTCACGCAGTCGCGGCCGGCGACGCCTCGGCCTGGTTCTTCTCATTCCCGTCGCCGAGGCTGAGAACCGCCTCGCGCACCAGAACGACCAGGTATTTGCAGTATTCCACCGTCATGCGCCGCGCGCCGGTGGCCGAGCGCCACCAGCGACGGGTGTCCAGCGAGGGCGTGCGCACGGCGTAGGGCACCAGCTGGGCCTCGGGCATGGCCCCGCGGATCTCCAGGAGGCTGCGGGGCATGTGGTAGTCGGAGGTGACCACCACCAGGTCGGTGAAGTTCTTGGCCCGGGCCCAGGCGGCGATCTCCTGGGCGTTGCCGATGGTGTCGGCGGCCTCGAAGCCCAGATCCACGCAGCAGTCGTACAGCCGCGCCGGCGCGCGGGTCACCGCGCGCAGCTCGCCGCGGGTGACCTCGCGGTTCACGCCGGAGACCAGCAGGCGCCGGCCCTTGCCCTGCTCGAGCAGGTGCATGGCCGCGACGATGCGCTCGTCCGAGGCGCCGGTCAGGACGACGACGCCGTCGCCCTGCGGCGGCTCGTCGGCGGGCGTGGAGCGTTGCACCCGCTCCGCGAAGGCCAGGAGACCCGCAAGCCAGATCAACGCCACGATCGCCACGGCGGCCAGGCTCTTCATTCCCATCCCCTCAGGAGGCGCAGCGTGGTTAACCGCGCAGCCAGGGCCGCCACCGTAGCCGCGATCAGCGGACATGGCGAGACCGCCGTGACGTCCCACCAGCTGAGCGGCAGGGCCGGGGTGAAGCCGTTCTGGCCGCCCAGCAGCTTGAGGGCGAGGGCGACCACGATGGCCGCCAGCGCGCCGACTGCGCCGGCTTCGAAGGCCAGCCGGCCGAAGCGGGTCTGGAACACCCGGGCGATGAACTCGTCGCGCGCGCCGGACAGGTGGAGGACCTCGACCACGTCCTTCTGCGCGGCCATGCCGGCCCGTGTCGCGAAAGCCACGACCGCGCCGGCCGCGGCGGCCACCACCACGAAGACGCCGAAGGCGATCCAGCGAACCAGGCCGGCGGCCCGCTCCACGTCGCGCAGCCAGCGGGCGTGGTCGTCGACGTCGCCGTCGATGCCGGCCGCCGACAGGGCGCGGTGCAGGTCGGCGGCGGTGGCCGGCGCCTTCGGATCGAGGCGCACGGTGACCAGGTGCGGGATCGGCAGGTCGTCCAGCACGGCGTCGCCCAGCCAGGGCTTCAGCAGCTCCTCGGCCTTTTCCTTCTCCAGGGCGGCGGCCTCGGTCACGCCCTTGACCCCGGCCAGGGTCTCGGCCGCGCGGGCGGCGGCGGTGGAGCCGGTCTCGCCCAGCTTGGGACGGACCTGCACGGTCGCCTCGCCGCGGATGTCGCGGGCCCAGCCGCTGGCCGCCCGGTCGGCGCCGATGGCCGCGACCGCGGCCAGACAGGCCAGGAAGCACAGCACGGCCACCACGAAGTGCAGCGAGAACTCCCGCTCCTCGTCGCGGGGCAGCAGCGGGGCCGGCTTCCAGCGGGCCATCGGATCTTCGGTGGCGACGCTCAAGCCTCGTCCTCCCCGAAGTCGTTCTCGTCGCCCAGGTCGAATTCCGACTGCTCGTCCGCCTGCGGCGTTTCGTCGCGCGGGGCGGGGCGCGTGGAGCGCGGTTCGGCCCGCGCCTCGCCGGAGTGGCGGGTCAGCTTGCCGTCGTAGAGGTGCAGAACCGGCATGCCCGAGCGGCGCACCAGATCCTGGTCGTGGCTGGCGATCAGCACGGTGGTGCCCAGCCGGTTCAGCTCCACGAACAGGCGCAGGATGCGCAGCGCCATTTCGTGGTCGACGTTGCCGGTCGGCTCGTCGGCCAGCAGCAGGTCGGGGCGATTCACGACCGCCCGCGCGATGGCCAGGCGCTGCTTCTCGCCGCCCGACAGGGTCGGCGGCATGGCCCAAAGCCGCTGGCCCAGGCCGACCCAGGTCAAAAGCTCGGCCACGTCGTCGCGGTACTCGTCGGGCTTGGCGCCGGCGATACGCAGCGGCAGGGCCACGTTGTCGAAGGCCGACAGGTGGTCCAGCAGCCGGAATTCCTGGAACACCACGCCCACGCGCCGGCGCAGGAACGGCAGGTCGTTGCGCGAGGCGCTCTCCACGTCGTGGCCGAACAGCTCGATGCGCCCGCGCGAAGGGCGGTGAGCGAGGTAAATCAGCTTCAGCAGCGACGACTTCCCCGCCCCGGAAGCCCCGGTAAGGAAGTGGAAAGAGCCCGGCGCCAAGGTAAACGCGACGTCCTTGAGGACTTCAGGCGAGCGGCCGTACCGCATGCCGACGTTCTCGAAACGTACGACAGGACCGGTGGACGGGGCTTCTGACTGCCCGGCCGCTTCGGCGGCGGAAATGGAGGCGGCAGTGTTCCGGGACATACGGGCCGAAAGATCGGAGACCTCGACGGGAGGCGGTTCAAACCTCCGATTCGCGCCATGATATTGACCTGTCCCGCTTGCTCAACGCGCTATTTTGTCGACGACGACCGCATCGGACCCGGCGGGCGCACGGTGCGTTGCGCCAGCTGCGGCTCGGCCTGGCGCGCCCAGCTCGAAGAACCGCTTGAACTGACCTCCTCGGCCGAGGAGGGCGCGATCGCCCGAGAGCCGCTGTCGTTCAAGTCCGACGAGGACGTCGAGCCGACCGCGCCGGAGCTGCCCAAGGCCTTCCGCGCCCGCCAGCAGCAGAAGCGCAAGATGCGCGAGGCCGCCGTCGCCGGCGTGGTCTGGGCCGGCCTGGCCTCGTGCTTCGTGGGCATGTTCGCGGCCGCCTACCTTTTCCGCGTGCCGGTGGTGAAGATGTATCCGAGCGCCGCGGGGGCTTACGCCGCCGTGGGCGTGCCGGTGAACCCGACCGGCCTGCAGTTCGAGCAGGTGAAGACGACGCCGGCCGCCGACGGCCTGCCGGCCTGGATTGTGAGCGGCGTGGTCCGCAACATCGAGAACGAAACGGTTTCGGCTCCGCCCATCCGCGTGGATCTGCTGGACAAGGCCGGCAAGAAGATTTCGACCCGTGTGGTGAAGGTCTCCGTCGCGACCGTCGCGCCGGGGGTGGCCCAGCCTTTCACGGTCGCCCTGGCCGATCCTGACGCGACCGCCGCGGACGTGAACCTGAATTTCGCACTGGATCTGCACCACCCGCCGAAGCCGGCCAAACCGGCCAAGCCGCAGGTTCAAAAGCACGCCAAACCCGCCGCTCAGACGCCGAAGGCCCCGGCCGCGCCGAACGGCAAGGTCGCCGCGGCCAGGCCCGCGGGCCAGCAGATGCACATGGCCGACGCCGGCCTGCGCCCGGCGCGCAGCGTGGCCCTGCCCCGCCCGGTGGAAGCCCGCCCGCTGCCCGCCACCGATCCTTACGCCCTCGACTCCGTGGCCGCTCCGGCGCTATCCGCGCCGCATGGCTGATCCGACGCGCGACGTCCCCGAAATCCTGCTCGGCGAGGCCGAGGTCGTCTCCAAGGTGGAGGCGCTGGCCGAGGCCCTGGCCCCGCGCGTCGACGACGAGACCGTGGCCGTCTGCCTTTTGACCGGCGGCCTGTGGTTCGCGGCCGACCTGACCCGCGCCCTGGCCCGCCGCGGCCGGCTGCTGCGCTTCGACGCCCTGTGGCTGGCCTCCTACGGCGACGGCATGGTCTCGAAGGGCCGCGTCGAGGTGCGCGCCCACCTGCAGCGGCCGGTGACCGGGCGGCGCGTGCTCTTGATGGACGACGTGTTCGATTCCGGCCTGTCCCTGGCCGAGGCTGTGCGTGCGGTGCGCGAGGCGGGGGCGCAGGAGGTGCTGACCGCGGTGTTCGCGCGCAAGCCGTGGCCGGCGGAACGGGCCGTCACGCCCGACTTCGTGGCCTGGGAGGCCCCGGCCCGCTACCTGGTCGGCTACGGCCTGGATTCGGCCGGCAAGATGCGCGGCCTGCCGTCGATCTGCGCCCTGGACTGAACCTCGGCCTTCACCAGCATCGGGCGCTCGGCGCCGGACAGGCCGGCCACGATCTGCTGCACCGTCGAGGCCGTCCAGCCGGCGGCCGTGCTGACCAGCACGCCGCTGTCGCGGGCCATGCGCACGCCCGGGTCGAAGGCGCGCGAGGCGCGCTCGGCGCTCTCGACGCCGTTGGCCCACAGGCCCAGCGCCGCGGCCAGGCCCAGCGCATAGCGCAGGGCGTAGGGATCGGCGGCGGCGAGGCCGACGCGCATCCGCAGCGGCCGCAGCTTTTGCACCGCCTCGGCGGACTTGGCGCGGTGCAGGGCCCACAGGGCCTCGTCGCCGGTGGCCGGCGCGTCCTCGAGCGCGGAGAGCGGATCGTGGTCGAGGCGCGAATCCGCCTCGATGCGCGCCCGTGCCTCCTCGCGGGTGGGCCAGCGCACGCGAAGCGCGCCGCGCACGGCGAAGACGGCGGCGATCAGGAACGGCGCGGCGAAGGCGTAGCCTGAGAAGCCCGCCGGCACGGCCTGGAACACGCCCCACAGGCCGGCCACGGCGACCAGGGCGGCGGCCAGCGCCAGCGGCGTCCACACCGCGCCGGACCGCTCCCAAAGCAGGACCGCCCGGGCGAGCAGCAAAGCCCGGGTCAGGCGCGCTCTCGATCGGGGTTCCAGGTCCTGCGGCATGGGTCCTTTTGCGTTAGAGCCAGGCGGCCGCGGGTTCGCGGGCGAAGATCTCGTCGTAGGTCGGCCTGCGTCGCACGACCGACCACTGTCCCTCACGCACCAACACCTCAGGGGCGAGCGGACGGGTGTTGTACTCGCTCCCCATCACCGCTCCGTAGGCGCCCGCGCTCATGAAGGCGACCAGGTCGCCCTCGGCCGCTTCGGGCAGTTCGCGGTCGCGCGAGAAGGTGTCGCCGGTCTCGCACACCGGACCGACCACGTCGTAGGCCAGCTTCGACGCGCCCTCGCGCACCCGCACCGGGCGGATGTCGTGGAAGGCGTCGTAGAGAGCCGGCCGCATCAGGTCGTTCATGGCCGCGTCGAGGACCAGGAAGCGCCGCCCCCCGTCCGGGCGACCATGGATATGTATCACACGGGAGACGAGGACGCCCGCGTTGGCGACGATCATCCGGCCGGGTTCGAACACGTAACGCACGTCCAGCCCCCCGACCGTGCGGGCGACCATGGCGGCGAAAGCCTCCGGCGAGGGCGGCTCCTGCTGGTTGAAGTAGGGCACGCCCAGGCCGCCGCCGAGATCCAGGCGCGAGACCTCCAGGCCTTGGCCGCGCAGGCGCTCGACCAGGCCGCGCATGACCCCGAAGGCCGCCTCCAGCGGGCCCAGGTCGGTGATCTGGCTGCCGATGTGGCAGGCCAGGCCCAGCGGCCGCAGCGACGGCGTCGCGGCCGCCTCGGCGTAAAGGCGCAGCGCCTCCTCGGCGTCGACCCCGAACTTGTCGCCGGCCCCGCCGGTGGTGATCTTGGCGTGGCCGCCGGCCCCGACCTTGGGGTTCACCCGCACCACGAAGGGCGCGCGCACGCCCTTGTCGGCGGCGATGCGGGCCAGGCGGACCAGTTCCGGCTCGGCCTCGACGTTGATCTGGTAGACGCCGGCCTCCAGCGCGAAGGCCAGCTCGGCGTCGGTCTTGCCGACGCCGGAGAAGACGATCTTGTCGCCCGGCACGCCGGCCTTCAGGGCGCGACGGATCTCGCCTTCGGAGACGGTGTCCGCGCCCGCGCCCAGACGGGCGAGGGTGGCCAGCACCGACAGGTTCGAGTTGGCCTTCACCGCGAAGGCGACCAGCGGGTCGCCCAGCTGATCCGCGTGCGCGGCCAGGGCGTCGCGGAACACCTCGAAATGCCGCGACAGGGTGGCGGAGGAATACACGTAGAACGGCGTGCCGACCTCGCGGGCGAGGTCGGCCAGTCTGACGCCTTCGCACCAGAGTTCGCCGTCGCGAACTTGGAAGTGGTTCACTGGGGTTGGCCGGGTCCCTTGTAGGGGTCCGTCGGGCCGCCCTCGACGGGGGCCTGGCGGATCTTGGCGTTGGTCTGGGCCGGATCGACCGGCAGCGGAGCGTTGGCGCTGGGCGCGCGCTTCTCGGCCTTGGCGGCCTTCTTGGCGGCCTGCTGCGCCTCGTAGTCGGCCTTGGCCTTGTCGCCCCACATCGGCGGCGGCTGGTCCAGCGGGCCGCGTTTGCCGCAACCGGCCAGGGCGAGAGCGGCCACCGAGGCCAGGGCGATCAGACGCAGGCTCATGACAAGGCTTCCTTCCAACGCGCGATCTGGGCCCGCACCCCGACGGGCGCGGTTCCGCCGTAGCTGGTCCGGCTCGCGCAGGAGGCCTCGGGGGAAAGAACCTTATACACGTCTTCCGTGACGCCGGGATGCAGGCTCTGCAGTTCGGCCAGGGGGAGTGCCTCCAGGCCCACACCCAGGGCCTCGGCCCGCTTCACCGCGGCCCCGGTGACGTGGTGGGCGTCGCGGAACGGCAGGTTCAGCTCGCGCACCAGCCAGTCGGCCAGGTCGGTGGCGGTGGAGAAGCCCGCGCCCGCGGCGGCGGCCATGCGCTCGCGCACCGGCTCCAGGTCGGCGACCATGCCGGCCATGGCCAGCAGGGCCAGTTCCAGGGAGTCGAAGGCGTCGAACACCCCGGCCTTGTCCTCCTGCATGTCCTTCGAATAGGCCAGCGGCAGGCCCTTCATCACCGTCGACAGCCCGACCAGGGCGCCCATGACCTTGCCGGTCTTGGCGCGCACCAGCTCGGCGGCGTCGGGATTGCGCTTCTGCGGCATGATCGAGGAGCCGGTCGTGAACGCGTCCGACAGCTTCACGAAGCCGAACTGCGGCGTCACCCAGATCACGATCTCCTCGGCCAGGCGCGACAGGTGGCCGGCGCAGATCGAGGCGGCCGACAGGGCCTCCAGCGCGAAGTCCCGGGCCGAGACGCTGTCCAGCGAGTTGGCGGTCGGTCGCTCGAAGCCCAGCCGCTCGGCGGTCATGTGCCGGTCGATCGGGAAAGGCGAGCCGGCCAGGGCGGCGGAGCCCAGCGGGTTCTCGTTCATGCGCCGGCGCGCGTCGGCGAAGCGGCCGGCGTCGCGGCCGAACATCTCGACATAGGCCATCAGGTGGTGGCCGAAGGTCACCGGCTGGGCCGGCTGCAGGTGGGTGAAGCCCGGCATCAGGGCGTCGGCGTGGGCCTCGGCCTTGGCCAGCAGCGCGCGTTGCAGGGCCTGAATCTGGCCCACCGTGCGGTCGCACGCTTCACGCACCCAGAGGCGGAAATCGGTGGCCACCTGGTCGTTGCGCGAGCGGGCGGTGTGCAGCCGCCCGGCGGCCGCCCCGATCAGTTCGCGAAGACGGGCCTCGACATTCATATGGATGTCTTCGTATTCCGTGCGGAACGGAAAGGCCCCGCTTCGGATTTCTTCCTCGATCCGGTCGAGTCCCTGTTGGATCGCCTGTTCGTCTTGTCTTGAAATGATTTGCGTGGCGGCCAACATGGCCGCGTGGGCGCGCGAGCCTTGCAGGTCCTGCGCCCACAACCGGCGATCCACGTCGATGGAGACGTTGATCGCCTGCATGAGGTCGGCGGGCTTCGCGGAGAACCGCCCGCCCCAAAGGCTCTGGCCCGCCGAAGGCGCGCGGTCCGGGGAGACGAGGTCGGAAGGGTCGGTCATGGGCGAAGGCTCGGGGAAGAAGACGGCGATCATGATCGCGGCCGCCGTGGTTGTGGTCGCGGCGCTCGCAGGCGGCGCCTTCTACCTCACCCGCCCGGATTCCGCAGCGGTGCAATTGAAAGATCAGGCGGCCGACGCCCTGGACAAGACCCAGGGTCCCCTGGCGCCCTACGCGGTCGGGACCCTGGCCAAGCTGGAGACGCACGCCCAGACGAAGCCCGTGCCCGCGGTGAACTTCAACGACCGCGACGGCAAGCCGGTTTCCCTGGCCGACTTCAAGGGCCGGGTGACGGTGGTGAACGTGTGGGCGACCTGGTGCGCCCCATGCGTGACCGAGATGCCGACGCTCGCGGCCCTGCAGAAGGCCTATCCGGCCGACAAGCTGATCGTCGTGCCGGTCAGCGTCGACCGCGACGTGGCCGACGCCAAGAGCTTCATCGACGTGCACGCGCCGCTGCCGCTGTACCACGACCCCAAGTTCGCCCTGCCGCACGACCTGGGCGTGATGGGCATGCCGACCACGCTGATCCTGGACGCCAAGGGCCGCGAGGTGGCGCGCCTCAGCGGCGAGTCCGACTGGAACAGCGCCGAGGCGCACAAGCTGTTCGATGCCCTGCTGAAGTAGGTCAGGGGACTCCGACGAGCGTCCCCCTCCGGGCGCGCCGCCAGCGGTCCGCCTCGAAGGTCCCGTAGAGCAGCGCGCACTGGCCGAGCACGCCCCAGAGGTTGACGGCGGTGGCGTAGGCGAGGGCGCCGATCGAACGGTCCAGGGCGTGGGCGACGTAGGTGGCGACGGTGGCCAACTGGAAGGCGCACGCCCAGACCAGCCAGCGGCGCGGCCAGCGCAGGGCGATCGCCAGCATGGGGACCAGGATGGCGGCGTCCGCCCAGGTCGACCACACGGCCGGGCCGTGCCAGAGCCAGCGGGCGATCCGGGCGAGCAGGAAGAACGTCAGGGCGGTGGCGGCGAACAGGCGGACCGGGCGGTCGCCGCGCCGCAGCGCCAGGCCCAGGCAGCCGGCCCAGAAGCCCCACACGGCGACGGCGAGAATCTGGAATTGCAGCGTGCTCACGCGTCCGCCCGCTCGGGCTCCGGGTGGGTCGAGGCGGCTTTCGCCGGCGCGCGGCGCACGGCCTCGACCGTCCCCCAGGCGAGGGCGGCGATGGTGAGCAGCCACCACATGTTGACGGCGGTGGCCAGGGCCAGGGGGCCGATGTCGCGGTCCAGCGCGTAGGCGCCGGCGGTGGCCACCGCGGCCAGCTGGAAGCCGCAGGCCCACACCGCCCAGGGCCGCGGCTCGCGCACGGTCGCGGCGATCATCAGGGCCAGGCAGGCGGCGTCGACCAAGCCGTACCACCAGCGCGGCAGGTCGAAGAGGCGGAAGGGCAGGGTCGCGGCGAGCTGGCCCAGGAACATGATCGCGGCGAAACGCCGGGTCAGCCGGTCGCCGCGCCAGAACGCGAAGGCCAGGACCACGGCCCAGAGGCTCCACTCCGCGCCGGCGATCAGGGCGTAGTGAAGACGGGTCACGCGACGCTCGTTTCGGGTGCGAAGCCGTCGGAGGTCTGGCCCGGCCGCCGCGACCCGGCCGCGCCCCAGATCAGGGCGGCGAGCTCCAGCACCCACCACAGGTCGATGGCGGCCGAATAGGCCTGGTCCTCGATGCGCCGGTCCAGCGCCCAGGCGACGTGGGTGGCCACCGTCACCAGTTCGAAGGCGCAGGCCCAGACCAGCCAGCGCCGCGGCTGGCGCAGCAGCGCCCAGGCCAGCACGGGCAGGACGACGATGTCGGCGAAGCCCCAGATCGCCGGCGGCGCGCCGAAGGCCAGGGCCGCCACCGCCGCGGCGGTGGCGGCGAAGTAGAGACAGGCGATCGCGCGCACGAAACCGTCGCCGCGCCAGAGCGCGAAGCCGATGGCGGCCAGCCAGGCCGCCCACAGGGCCAGTTCGGACGGGGCGGCGCTCACGCGGCGGCTTCCGCGTCGGTCGTCCGGCGTCGCATCGCCTCAACCGTGCCCCAGACCAGCGCGGCCAGCTGCAGCATCCACCAGGTGTTCAGCGCGGTGACGTAGGCCGTGGTCTCGATGCGTTCGTCCAGCGTCCGTGCGACATGGGTGGCGACGGTGGTCAGCTGGAAGGCGGCGCTGCCGATCAGCCACGGCCTGGGGCGGCGTAGGGCCAGCAGCAGCAGGGGCACGAATCCGATCGCGTCGACCCAGGCCCAGAGCGCCGTCGGGGCGCCCAGCTTGAAAGCGATCGCCATGCCGCCGGTCGCCGCGAACTGAAGAAGCCCCGCCAGGCGCACGATTATGTCGCCGCGCCAGAGCGCGAAGCCCACTGCGCCGGCCCACACGATCCACTCGACGGCGAACAGGATCTGATACTGCGCGTGGGTCACGCCGCCGCCTCGCTAGCGCGGTGCATCCGCGACGCCTCGACCGTGCCCCACACGAGCACTGCAGCCAGCAGAAGGTGGTACTGGAACTGGGTCACAGGACGCCTGCGTTCCGCGTCGGGGCGAGGCCGGCACCCGCCAGCCGGCCAGGGCGCGACGCCTGCGCAGCGGCGTCGATGCAATGTGCTCGGGCGCTGAAGGCGCCCCACAGGAGGGCGACGCCGCCCAGGAGCATCCATGTGTTCGCCGCTGTCACAAACGCCAGTGGGCGGATGCTGAGGTCCAGCATGGCGGCGACGAATGTGGCGACGAGGGCCAGTTGGAAAGCGCAAGCCGCTAGAAGCCACGGCCGAGGCCAGCGCAGGGCGACTGCGATCAGGGTCAGGAGGAAAGCGACCCCGATCAAGAGGTGACTGTGCTTAGCCAATGTGAACGTCGTCGACCGGTAGCCGGCGCCCAATGACTGCAAGAACGTCTGAGCGATTTCACTAAGGATGAGCGCAGGCCCGATCAGGCGCGCCGGCCGGTCGCCCAGCCATAGCGCGATCGCGCCGGCCGCCAGCATGAAGCTCGTCTCGACCGCCCAAAGCAGCTGGTAGCCAGGGGGTAACGTGTGGCTGAACGCGTCGAGCGCGGCGGTCGCGAGGAGGCTGAACAGCCCCGCCCTGAGCGCGAACCACCCTTGAGGTTCAGCCGCGGCCCAGGCTGGCGGCAGGCGGACCAGCGAGTGGACGTCGGCGCCCCGCTCGGGCGGAACGTCGACGCTCACCGCAGGCCGCCCTCGTTCCAGGTCTGCATCACGACCAGGACCTGGTGGGCGCCGAGCAGCACGCCGGCCAGCAGGAAGGCGCTGCCGATGGCCAGGACGGCCATGCGCGCCAGCGCGCTCAGCGCCCCGCTCAGATCGTCTCGATCGGCTCGTCCGACAGCACCGGCTCGAACGACTCGTCCGCGATCACCGTCGCCAGACAGAGAATTTCCCGCAACGTCGCGCTGGCGGAGAGCACCGCCGTCCGCTTGGCCACCGCCGACACCAGCGGCTCGACCATCGCCCGCTGCGCCGGGCTGGCGGCGAGCCGGGTCAGCTCTTCCTCCAGCTCGTCCCAGGTCCACGCCGGCATCGGCCGGCTCGGATTGATCCTCAACATAGCGCCCATTGAATCCCCCGTACTCGAGGGCATCGGACGCGATCGGGACGACCGGCGCCATCCCACCCGGTTCGCCTCCCACCTCTTTTAGGAGGGCGGGGAGGGGGGATCCTCCCTCGGCGAGGAGCAGCATCAGCGCCGCTTCGCGCCGGGTCGCGGCGCCCAGCCGGCGGCGCGCCTCGTTCAGGTGGGCGTCGACCGTGTGCTGAGAGATGTTGAGGCGGCGCGCGATCTCTTTCGAGCGCAGGTGCTGGGCGACCAATCGCAGGCATTCGCGTTCGCGCGGCGTCAGCCGTTCGATGCCCAATTCCCCTACGCCAATGGCCTCGCGCATGACTCTATGCCGCACTCGGACCTTTCCCCGAGGCTGAGCTTTACACGAGTTCCAGGCGTGCGAAACCGGTTTCCGCGCAAACAATCACGCCCGCGATCGTCGACCGCGGGCGTGCGAAACCTAAGTTTTCCTTGTCAGGCGCCGGAGAGGGCCAGCTCGACGCGCGAGGCCTGGGCCAGCACCTTGCCGGTGGCCGGGGCCTTGGCCGCATCCTCCGGAGCGGTCGCCGACGGCCACAGCTTGACCAGGCCGGCGATCTCGTCGCGGGCCGAAGCCAGCTTCGGATCGGCGTCGACCACGGCCTTGGCGGCCAGGGCCGCGCCGTAGGCGTGCTGGTACTCGACCGGGTCGACGGCGCCGTCGACGATCGCGTGCTGGTACAGGCCCGAGGCGATTGTGGTCATGCCCCTGGCGACCGCGGCCTGGTCGCCGCCGGCCTTCTTCGAGGCGGCGTCGAGGGTGGCGATGGCCTTCTTGATGGCGGCGGGATCGCCACTCTGGGCGGCGGCGCGCAGGGCCGCCTCGTCCACGCCGGCCGCCTTCAGCTCGGCCGCTGCGGGGTCGTAGGCTTCCAGCAGGCCCTGGCCGATCAGGGCGGCGGCGGCCTCCTGGCCCTCCGCCGGCGCGGCGGCCTGGGCGACGAGGAAGAAGCCCTTCACCTGGGCCAGACGCAGGGCGGTGCGGCTGGCGGCCGGGATGGCGGCGTAGGCGTCGCTGGCGCCCGCTTCGCCGCTCTCGCCGGCGGCCGAGGCGACGGCGGCGCCGCCTTCACCTTCGCCCTCGCCGCCTTCGCCGACGGCGGCCGTGTTGGCGGCGCCCGGCGCGGTCTCGGCGGCTTTGTCGCCGGCCTCGCCCGAGCAGCCCGCCAGCGCGCCGGCGCCCAGCACCAGGGCGGCGCCCATCGAGGTCCAAACGCGGGGGCGGAAGGTCGTGCTCATGTCGCCGGTCTCCTGAAGCGTGCGGCGGGACAATAGCGGCGGTGATTGCGGTTGCAAGTCGTTCGCATCGCGCGCGCGAAAAAGGCCGGCCGTCGGGAACGACGGCCGGCCGGACGCACGGTTCACACTTTCAGGACCTGGGCGCGGCGGCGGAGGCCGCCTCGTCTTCCCGCAGTTCCTGTTTGGCCTGGCTGTGGCCTTCCTTGACGCCTTCCTTGACGCCCTCGGCCACGGCGGTGGCGCCGGCGGCCACTTGCGCCGCCGCGTCCTTCGCCGCCGCCTTCACCTGCGCCTCATCGATCGCGGAGGACGAGCCTTCGGTCTGGACCGTCTGTCCGTCGGTCCGGACCTGCGCCGGCTCGGCTTCCCGCTTTTTCTCGCAGGCGGCCAGGGCGCCCGCGCCCAACGCCAGGGCGGCGGCGAGCGCGAGCGCGGAGGACGCAGTCCGCATCAGTGGGCCGGGGCGGCCGGCGTGGCGCCGTTCGCCGGCGGCGGGGTGGTCGTGGTGGTCGTGGTGGTGGCCGGCGGCGCGGCCGGAGTGGTGGCGCTGGCGTCGGCGGCGGCCTGGGCGGCGGCGGCTTCCAGCTGCTGGTCGCTCACCTGCGAGGTGGGCGCGCTGGTCGACACTTCGGCTTCCGAGGTGCCGGTCTCGGCCTTTTCCTTGCGTTCGCCGCAGGCGGCCAGGCCGCCGGCCAGCGCCAGTGCGGCGCCGAGGGTGAGGACGTTCTTGAAGGTCATGACGATCTCCGGGTCAGGGTTGGATCAGCGGTTGGTGGAATCGGTGGTGGACTTGGCTTCCGCGGCGTTCTCGCGGGCCTTCTCGGCGCTTTCCGAGAGGTCCTGCTTGGCCTCGGCGGCGCCTTGCCTCACTTCGGCGGCGGCGTTGGCGCCGGCGTTCTCGATCTGCTGGCCGGCCTGGGCCGCCTGCGATTGGACGTTGGCGTTGGCGGCCTCGGCGCGGGCCGCGGCGGCGTCGGCCTGGGCGGCGTCGACCTGGGCCTGCGAGGCGGGGGGCGTTTCCTGGCGCTGGCAGGCGGCCAGGGCGCCGGTCGTCAGCAGCAAGGCGGCGGCCACGGGCGTCACGGAGATCTTCAGCATGGGGGACGGCTCCTGTCGGGTCCGCGATCAAAACGCCGTGAGGCGGCACGGGTTGCAGCCGATCACACGAATTCGTGAGCCTTCCGTGAGTTTCAGAGAGGTTCCGGGCGCAGCGCCTTTTCCAGCTCGGTCTCCGGGGCCGGCGGGGTCGGTTCGGGCGCCGGCGCGGGCGGCGTCGGCGGCGCCGGAACGTCGAAGGTCTCGAATACGGTCGGGCGCGGCTTCAGGCTGAGCGGGCGCGGCGCGAAGGCGATCAGCGCCGCCATGATCCCGGCCCAGAGCGCGTAGCTGAAGCCGACCGCGACCGAGCCGGGCAGGGCGAAAACGAAGAACCAGAGGGTGGTCTTGATCGACCCCACGGTCTGGAAGAAGCCGGCCCCCGGCGGCGGCGCGAACGGGGCCACGATCAGCGCCAGCAGGACCTGCGCCCCGACCGAGAACACCGTCCCGTACACCAGGAAGCGGATCACCACCCCCAGGCGGGTGCGCGGCGTCTGTTCCCGCTGACGCTCGCGGGCCAGCAGGTACAGCGCCAGCGCCATGCCCACGGCCGCCTCGATCAGGGCGGTGAAACGCCAGTCGCTGACGAAGCCGCCGCCGCGGGCGGAGGGCGGGAAGATCAGCAGGGTGAGCACGACCCCCGGCCAGGCCACGCCGGCCGCCCAGGCGACCGGCACCCACAGCTTGGGATCCTCGCGCCAGTCGACGCGGGTGAGGCCGGGAATTTTCACCGGGTCGGGACCGGCTTCTCGCCGCGGTAGTCGTAGAAGCCGCGGCCGGCCTTGCGGCCCAGCCAGCCCGCCTCGACGTACTTCACCAGCAGCGGACAGGGGCGGTACTTGCTGTCCGAGAGGCCGTCGTAGAGCACGTTCATGATCGACAGAACCGTGTCGAGGCCGATGAAGTCGGCCAGCTCCAGCGGACCCATCGGGTGGTTGGCGCCCAGCCGCATGGCGGTGTCGATCGCCTCGACCGTGCCCACGCCCTCGTAGAGGGTGAAGATCGCCTCGTTGATCATCGGGATCAGCACCCGATTGACGATGAAGGCGGGGAAGTCCTCCGCGTTGGCCGTGGTCTTGCCCAGCGACTGGGCGAAGGCGACGGCGGTCTCGTAGGTTTCGGCGTCGGTGGCGATGCCGCGGATGATCTCCACCAGCTTCATCAGCGGCACCGGGTTCATGAAATGAAGCCCGAGGAACTTGCCGGGGCGGTCGGTGGACGCGGCCAGGCGGGTGATGGAGATCGACGAGGTGTTGGAGGCCAGCAACGCGCTGGGCTTCAGGTACGGCGTCAGGCTGCGGAAGATCGCCTTCTTGGTCTCTTCGTCCTCGGTGGCGGCCTCGATCACCAGGTCGGCGTCGCGCAGGTCGTCGCCGGCCGGGGCCGGGCGGATGCGCTTCAGCGCGGCGTCCATGGCGGCCTGGTCGATGGCGCCCTTGGCGACCTGGCGGGCGAGGTTGCGCCGCACGGTTTCCAGGCCGGCCTCGACGCGCTCGAGCGCCACGTCGTTGAGCAGCACGTCGTAGCCGCCCAGCGCGCAGACGTGCGCGATCCCCGATCCCATCTGGCCGGCGCCGACCACGCCGACCGTCCTGATATCCGTCATCAAGCCTACGCCTCGAATTGTGCAGTGCGGTGGCAGCCCGCCGCCGCGCTGGCGGAACCTAGCACACCGACGGGTCCTGGCCATATCGGGCCGTGCGCGCCTGCATTGGTTGCGCCAAAGCAATTTCCCTCGAATTTTTCACCAACTTGGACTCGAATTTGGCGAAAGCGGGCGGTTTTCCGACCCTTTTTGGCGGTGTGTCGCAAATTTGTTGCCCTGGCGACACGCGCTCGCCCAATTGTTTGAAATCTAACATTTCAAGCTCCGCACTTCCCGCGCACCTCCCCTAAAGCACCGCCCATGGCGCGGCGGGGGCTGCGTAGGGAGAGTAAGAGTGAAGGTGTGGCGTAGCGCGCTGCTGTGTTCGGCGGCGCTTATGGTTACGGGCGGCGCGGGCGCCGCATGGGCCCAGAGCGAGGAAGCCCCGGCCCCGGCCAAGCAAACCGAAGCGACCGCCGGCGAAGCGGCGAGCGACCCCGCGGTGGAGGAGCTGATCGTCGTCGGCTCGCGCATCCGTCGCGACACGTTCAACTCGCCCTCGCCGATCCAGATCATGACCCGTGAAGAGACCACCCTGGCGGGCTACAGCTCGACCACGGCGGCCCTGCAGGGCACGGCGGTCACGGGCGGTTCGGCGCAGATCAACAACGCCTACGGCGGCTACGTCACCGACGGCGGTCCGGGCGCCAACACCATCGGCCTGCGCGGCCTGGGCGCCGGTCGCACCCTGGTGCTGATCGACGGTCGCCGGGTGGCCCCGGCCGGTTCGCGCGGCTCGGTCGGCTCGGCCGACCTGAACGTGCTGCCCAGCGCCATGATCGACCGCGTCGAGGTGCTGCGTGACGGCGCCTCGTCGGTCTACGGCTCGGACGCCATCGCCGGCGTGATCAACGTGATCACCCGCAAGCCGTTCGAAGGCGTGACGGTCGAAGGCCAGTACAACGCGCCGACCAACGGCGGCGGCGAGCAGACCCGCCTGTCGGTCACCGGCGGCCTCATGGGCGACCGCTGGAATCTGTCGGGCTCTCTGGAGTTCTACGAGCGGCAGGACCTGACCCTCGCCGACCGCGACTGGACCCGCTGCAACACCGATCACCGGATCAACCGCGCCACCGGCGGCGTGACCGACTTCATCGACCCGGCCACCGGCCGGCCGAAGTGCTATCCGATCACCGGCACCGGCTCGAACGGCGTGACGATCAACACGATCGGCACCAGCAACATGGCCGGCGTCGGCGCGGCCGGCGCGCCGGGCAGCGTCACCCAGTTCAACCGCTGGCGGCCGAATTCGTCGGTGACCACCGGCCTCGTCGGCTGGGAAGGCGTGGGCGGCACCGGCGTCAACGTCAACGTCCGCGACACCTTCGAAGACGAGATGCTGGGCGAGTCGCTGATCTCGCCGGTCGAGGTGAAGACCGCCTACCTGAAGGGCGGCTACGACCTGCACGCGCTCGGCAACGCCGAAGTCTACGGCGAAGTGCTGATCAACCAGCGTGACTCCACGCAGGCCAGCTACCGCCAGCTGGCGCTCGACTACATGAAGGGCAGCCCGCTGATCCCGGCCGAACTGGCCGGCAGCACCGCCATGGGCCCGACCGAGATCAGCAACGGCCAAGACGTCGGCGTGCGCGCCTTCATCGGCGCCGGCCTGGACCAGAGCTCGCAGTCGGTCACCTTCTGGAAGGGCACCGCCGGCATTCGCGGCGACCTGTTCCTGAACGACTGGCGTTACGACGTGGCGGTGACGCGTTCGCGTTCCGACGCCGACTACTCCATGATGTCGTTCCTGAAGGATCGCCTGTCGAAGTCGCTGGACGTGGTCGACATCGGCGGCGGGGTCTTCGCCTGCCGTGACGCGGACCCGGCCTGCGTGGCCGCTCCGGCTCTGACTCCGGCGGTGGTCGGCGGCGCTCTCCCGGCCGACTGGAAGAACTACGTCTTCCAGAACGTCGTGGGCAACACCCAGTACGACGAAACCGTGCTGTCGGCCGCGATCGACGGCCCGCTGTACGAGCTGCCGGCCGGCACGGTCATGGGCGCCTTCGGCGTCGAGTACCGCAAGGCCGAGATCGACGACACCCCGTCGATCCACAGCCAGCAGGGCAACCTGCTGAACCTCACCTCGTCGGAGCCCACCCGCGGCGAAGACTCGGTGTGGGAAGTCTACGGCGAACTGGAAGTGCCGATCCTGCGCGACCTGCCGTTCGCCCACGACCTGACCCTCAACGTGTCGGGCCGCTACACGAACTACGACTCCTACGGCTCTGACTCGACCTACAAGGTCGGCGGGGTGTGGACGCCGATCCCGGCCGTGTCGCTGCGCGCCACCTACGGCACCTCGTTCCGCGCCCCGGCGCTGTTCGAGCAGTTCCAAGGGGCCACCAGCGGCTTCCTGGATCAGTCGTACGACCCGTGCTCGGAATACGGCACCGAGGCCGCCCCGGACTCGTTCCTCTACGCGAACTGCCACGCTGAACTCGGCGACACCGATTTCAAGGCCACCTCCGGCGTCACCGTCCTGTCGGAAGGCGGCGCGGGCGCGGGCCTGGAAGCCGAGACCTCGAAGAACTTCACCGTCGGCCTGATCCTCCAGCCCGAGCTGCCGGACGCCTTCGGCGAGTTCGCCTTCGCGGTCGACTACTACAAGATCGAGATCAACAACGGCGTCAGCCGCGTCGGCGGAGCCGCGATCCTCGACCTCTGCTACAACGACCCGGAGTTCCGCGCCGGCGGCGGCTGGTGCCGGTTCATCGAGGAGCGGGGCGAAGGCGCCAAGCTCGTCGTCCACGACCAGTACACCAACATCGCCACGCAGAACGTCGAGGGTATCGACTACAACCTGCGTTGGGTGAAGGACATCGGTCCGGGCAGCCTGCGCCTGAACGCCCAGGTCACCCAGTACCTCGACCAGTCCAGCAAGCTGTTCGCCGACGACCCGATGGACGACGTCAACGGCACCATCGGCAACCCGGAATTCACCGGGACCTTCGATGCGACCTACGCCCTGGACAAGGTCAAGTTCCGCTACGGCGTCGAGTGGATCGACGACATGCAGAGCTACGACTACTTCGGCCTGAACCGCGCGACGACGGCGTACGACTTCGACGTACCGGACTATTGGACCCACAACGCGTCGGTCCAGTATTCGGCCGACGATTGGACCGCGACCGTGGGCATCCGCAACATCGGCGACAAGGAGCCGCCGATGATCTCGTCGGGCGCCTACAGCCGGGTCGGCAACGCCCCGCTCTACAGCGGCTACGACTACGTGGGCCGGACGGTCTTCGTGAACGTCAGCAAGTCCTTCTGAGCCCGACTGAAATCGGATCAGACCTGGCGGCGGGTTTCGGCCCGCCGTCCTTTTCGGAAAGAGCGGAGCGGCGGGTCGAAAGGCCCGCCGCTTTCGTTTCTGCGGCCGACCTCGACTCCGTCGGGCGGCCCGCTCAATATCCGGCCGCAGCGCAAGGCCTGCACGCTTATGCCCGGTCATCTGGGGGCGCACGCCCCGGTTTTCGTCCTGCTTTCGATCACGGTCGCCGTGCTGGGCGCCTGGACCGCGCTCGACCTGTTCCGGCGTCGCAGCGGCGCCGAGCGGGGGCGGGCGCGGCTGTGGCTGATCGGCTCGGCGGTGGCGTTGGGCCTGTCGATCTGGTCCATGCACTTCATCGCGACCCTGGGCTGGGATCCGGGCACGCCGGTCCGTTACCGCGTCGACCTGACAGCGCTGTCGTTGCTGCTCGCCATCGTGGCCGCGCTCGGCGGCTTCTACGCCCTCGTGCGGCTGCACCTGAGCCGCTGGGGCGTCGGGCTCGCGGCCCTGCTGATGGGCGGAGCGGTCTGCGGCATGCATTACATGGGCGTGGCCGCGGTGCAGGCGCCGCTGCGCCTGAGCCATGATCCGGTCATGGTGCTGGCCGCCTACGGCATCGCCGCCGGCGCCTCGGCCCTGGCCCTGAGGTCGCTCGGCCGGGAGGACGGATTCGGCCGGCAGGCCGCGGCCGCCCTGATCCTGGGGCTGGCGATCGCGGGCATGCACTTCACCGGCATGGCCGGCATGACCGCGACCCTGCTGCCCGGCGCCGCGCCCGGCGAGGGCGGCCTGGACCGGCTGGCCCTGGCGCTCGCGGTGGCCAGCGGCACGACCGTGCTGCTGGGCGCGGCGCTGGCCGCGGCGGTCGTGGACCGCAGCCGCAAGGCCGCCGCCGACCGCGAGGCGGAGAGCCTGCGCCGCAGCGAGCAGCAGCTGCGCGCCATCCTTGAACAGATGCCGTTCGGCGTGCTGGTGGCCGAAGCCCCGTCCGGCGCGATCCGCTACGGTAACGCCGAGGCGGCCCGGCTGATGGGCCATTCGGTGATCCGCGCCGCGACGCCCGCGGACTATGCGCAGTACGCCAGCCTGCACCCGGACGGCCGGGCGCTCACCGGCGAAGAGCACGCCCTGGCCCGGGCCGTGGCCGGCGAGCGCGTGGATCGCGAGCACCAGCTCTACCGGCGCGACGACGGCGAGGTCGTGAACCTGGAGGTCAGCGCCGCGCCGATCCGCGACGAGGCCGGGCAGGTCGTGCTGGGCGTCGTCACCTTCCAGGACGTCACCGCCGCCATGCAGGCGCAGACGGCGCTGGGCCGGGCGCAGCGGATGGAGGCGGTCGGCCAGCTGACCGGCGGCGTCGCCCACGACTTCAACAACCTGCTCACCGCGGTCATGGGGAGCGTGTCCATGGCCTTGAAGCGGGTCGACGACGAGGGGGTTCGCCGGCTGCTCGACAACGCGCTGCAAGGCGCCCAGCGCGGGGCCAAGCTCACCGCCCAGCTGCTGGCCTTCTCGCGTCGCCAGCGGCTGGAGACCCGTGCGGTCGACGTCAACGCCATGATCGAGGGCATGCGCGACCTCCTGACCAGCACGCTGGGCGGCGGCGTGCGCATCGAGATCGAGCTCAAGCCCGACCTGCCGCCGGCCAAGGCGGACCCGACCCAGCTGGAGCTGGCGGTGCTCAACCTGGCCATCAATGCGCGCGACGCCATGCCCGGCGGCGGCGTGCTCACCGTCTCGACCTCGACCCTGCAGGTGTCCGAGCAGGTCGACCCGCATGCGCCGGAGCCGGGCCGCTACGTGGTGGTCTGCGTGCTCGACACCGGCACCGGCATGCCGGCCGAGGTGCTCGGCAAGGTGTTCGAGCCGTTCTTCACCACCAAGCCGGTGGGCAAGGGCTCGGGCCTGGGCCTCAGCCAGGTGCTGGGCCTGGCCAAGCAGATGGGCGGCGGGGTGCGGGTGGAGACCGCGGCCGGGCAGGGCGCCAAGGTCAGCATCTACCTGCCCGAGGCCGAGGAGGCGCCGGCGCGGGATGAGACCGCGACGCCCGCCCCGTCGGCCTCGGTGGCGGGGCTCAGGATCCTGGTCGTCGACGACGACGCCGATGTGCGCCGTTACGTGAACGCGCTTCTGACGGAGGCCGGCTGCGAAGTGTCGGCGGTGGACTGCGGGGCCGAGGCCCTGGCGCGCTTGCGCGACGGGCCCGCGCCGGACGTGGTCTTGGTCGACTTCGCCATGCCGGACATGAACGGGCTGGAGACCGCCGAGGCGATCGAGACGGTCCGGCCCGGCACGCCGGTTCTGATCCTGACCGGCTACGCCGATCTGGAGGCCCTGCCGCCGGGGCTGGACCGGGGCCGGCTGCTGCAGAAGCCGTTCGAGGCCGAGGTGCTGCTGGCGCGGATCGGCGCTCTGGCGCGTCGCTGAAACGAAATCAGCCGCGCGCCTGGCGGCGCGCGGCTGATCGAAGGTCGGATCTGACCGACGGCTTACTTGCCGAGCTTGCTCAGCTCGTCCATCAGGGCCGGCACGGCGGTCTTGTAGTCCGTGACCCAGCCGTAGTCGGCGATCTGGAAGATCGGCGCGTCGGCGTCCTTGTTGATCGCCACGATCACCTTGGAGTCCTTCATGCCGGCCAGGTGCTGGATGGCGCCCGAGATGCCGATGGCGATGTAGAGCGACGGGGCGACCACCTTGCCGGTCTGGCCGACCTGGTAGTCGTTCGGCGCGTAGCCGGCGTCCACGGCCGCGCGCGAGGCGCCGACGGCGGCGCCCAGCTTGTCGGCCAGGGGCTCGAGCACCTTGTTGAACTCCTCGGCGGAGCCCATGGCGCGGCCGCCGGAGACGATGATCTTGGCCGCGCCCAGTTCCGGGCGGTCCGACTTCACCATCTCCTCGCCGACGAAGTCGGTCTTCGGCGCGCTTTCGCCGCCCGACAGCTTCTCGACCGGGGCCGAGCCGCCTTCACCGGCCGCCTTGAAGGCGGTGGTGCGCACGGTGATGACCTTCTTGGCCTCGTTCGACTGCACCGTCTCCATGGCGTTGCCGGCGTAGATCGGGCGCACGAAGGTCGAGCCGTCGACCACTTCGACGATGTCGGAGATCTGGCTGACGTCCAGCTTGGCGGCGATGCGCGGGGCGAAGTTCTTGCCGGCCGAGGTGGCCGGGGTCAGGACGGCGTCGTAGCCGCCCATCATCGGCACGATGGCGGCCTCGACCGCCTCGGCGATCATCTTGCCCAGGGCCGGGCTCTCGGCCACCAGCACCTTGCGCACGCCGTCGATCTTGGCGGCCTGGGCCGCGGCGGCCTCGGCGCCCTGGCCCAGCACCAGCACGTCGACGTCGTTCGACAGCGCCTTGGCGGCGGTCACGGTCTTATGCGTGGTGTCGCGGACGTGGGCGTTGTCGTGATCGGCAATGACGAGAACGGCCATTACAGCACCCCCGCTTCGTTACGCAGCTTGGCCACCAGGTCGGCGGCCCCTTCGACCTTGATGCCGGCCTGGCGCTTGGCCGGCTCGGTCACCTTCAGAACCTTCAGGCGCGGCGAGACGTCGACCCCGTAGTCGGCCGGCGACTTCACGTCGATCGGCTTCTTCTTGGCCTTCATGATGTTCGGCAGCGAGGCGTAGCGCGGCTCGTTCAGGCGCAGGTCGGTGGTCACCACCGCCGGCAGGGCCACCGACAGGGTCTGCAGACCGCCGTCGATTTCGCGGGTGACCGCCGCCTTGTCGCCGCTCATCTCGACCTTCGAGGCGAAGGTGGCCTGCGGCCAGTCGAGCAGGGCGGCCAGCATCTGGCCGGTGGCGTTGTTGTCGCCGTCGATCGCCTGCTTGCCCATCAGCACCATCTGCGGCGCTTCCTCGGCCACCACGGCCTT
This sequence comes from Caulobacter sp. 17J80-11, assembly GCF_014349105.1. GTDB lineage: Bacteria > Pseudomonadota > Alphaproteobacteria > Caulobacterales > Caulobacteraceae > 17J80-11. The sequence continues at coordinate 61,682 of NZ_JACSJI010000001.1, forward strand.
GAGCAGCTTGGCGACGCCCAGCGGCTCCACGTCCTGGTCCGACTGGATCAGGATGCCGCGGTCGGCGCCCATGGCCAGGGCCGTCCGCAGGGTTTCCTGCGCCTGGGTCGGCCCGACCGAGACCACCACGATCTCGGAGACGACGCCCTTTTCCTTCAGCCGGACGGCTTCTTCGACGGCGATCTCGTCGAAGGGATTCATCGACATCTTCACGTTGGCGAGGTCGACGCCGGACTGATCCGGCTTCACCCGGACCTTCACATTGTAATCGATCACCCGTTTGACCGGGACCAGAACCTTCATGGTCGCTTGCGCCCTTAGGATTGGGGAGGCGGGGCGCAGCGATTAGGTCGCGCCCGCGAGGCGGCGCGCAAAGTGGCGAGGGCGGCGGGGGCTGTCAACGTAACGCAGGGGAAGCGGCGCTCTGCGACTTGCAAACCGTGTTCGGCGGCTAGATAGAGCGGAGCATGAACGACCGTCTCATCAACCGCATGAAGGTGATCTTCCTGGTCCTGTTCGGCGTCGGCGTGGCCGGCGTCTGGGCGTACCAGTGGTTCTGGGCGCGCCCGGCCAAGGCCTGCGCCGAGGCCGAGGCCTGGTGGGACAACGCCAGCCGCACCTGCGCGCGTCCGGTGTTCCTGTCCGACGTCACCGGCCGCCCGGTCGGCGCCAAGCGCACGCCCGAGCAGGTCGAGGCCGCCCGCGCCAAGTCCGGCCTGAAGCGCGAAGCGCAGGTCCAGGCGGAAGAGGCGGCGGCCAAGAAGGACTGACGCCTAGCGCGTCGCGCCCGGCTTCCACAGCACGTCGGCGGCGCCGTTGTCGTTGGCCCGGCGCGAGGCGACGAAGAACCAGTCCGACAGCCGGTTCAGGTATTTCAGCGCCTCGGCGTTGATGGCCTCGCCCTCGGTCCCGGCCAGACGCACGGCCTCGCGTTCGGCCCGGCGGCTGACGGTGCGGGCCAGATGCAGGTGGGCGGCGAGCGCGGACCCGCCCGGGAGCACGAAGCTGTCCAGCGGCGCCATGTCGGCGTTCATCTCGTCAATCTCGTTTTCCAGCCGCTCGACCTGGCCGGCCAGGATGCGCAGCGGCGCCCAGCCCAGATCCTTCCCGCGGTCGGGCGTGGCCAGGTCGGCCCCGAGGTCGAACAGCTCGTTCTGGATGCGGCCGAGCGCCGCGTCGAGCCAGCCGTCGGCGCCGGCGTGCAGGCGCGCCAGGCCCACGCAGGCGTTGGTCTCGTCGACCGAACCGTAGGCCTCCACGCGCGCGTCAGTTTTGGCGACCGGCTCGCCGGTTGCCAGGCGGGTCGCGCCCTTGTCGCCGGTGCGCGTGTAGATGCGGTTCAGGGTGACCATCAGCCGACGGTCTGTTTGCGCCACCAGAAGGCGATGACCAGGATGATGATGGCCACCGCCTGCAGCGCCACGCGCAGCCGCATCAGCTTGTTGGACCGCGAACGGGCGTACTCGCCGCCGCGATAAAGCGAATAGATTCCCCACCCCAGGGTTGCGGTGACCGCCAGCAGGGCGAGCGGAATCAGGACGTTGAACAAGGTCTCCATGGGTCGACCCTAGAGCAATTTGGCCCCCGATGGGGAGCCGAGGGCATTGAATCGCCCGATTTCCCGTCGACAACGGCGCGCGACGAGGAGGAGGGGGCGTGCGTGCGAATTTCGCCGAGCAAGTTCAGCCAACTTGGCACAACGGCGTCGCTCGCCATTTAATTGCACTGTTCGGCGACCTGCGACCTCTGGACACATCCCTTTCCAGCAACGAAATGTCATTATCCGACTCGGGTCGGGCGACGAGCCCGTCATTGGTTGAACAAGTTCGATGAGCGGGCGGCTCTGTCGCTCGGCGCAGGTGAAATGAAGCAAACTTCCGTTCGCGTTCCCTACGAGCCGGTCGAGGTCGCCCCGGTGACCACCAACCGGCGTGTCCTGTCCAAGATCCGCACCCGCCAAAAGGTGCTCGAGGCCGCCCGCCAGCTCTTCACCGAGCGCGGCTACGAAGCCTCGACGATCCGCGACATCGCCAAGCACGCCGGCATGTCGACGGGCGCGGTGTTCGCCAACTTCGAGGACAAGTCCGACCTCTTCGAAGCGGTGTTGATGGAAGACATGGAGCGGGTGGCCGAGCGCATGCGCGCCGCCGCCGCCGTCGAAGCCCCGGTCAACGACAAGCTGCTGTCGGTGTTCTCGGCCGGCTACGAGTACCACCTGGAGCACCTGCCGCTGATGCAGGCGATCATCGCCCAGTCGTGGCTGCGCCCGCTGAACGCGGAGCTCCGCGCCCGCGCCGCCGCCAAGGTGCTGCTGGGCATTGTCGGTGACGCGCTGCGCGACGGCTCCCGCGCCGGTGAGATCCAGGCCGAGTTCGACGTGCGCCTGGTTTCCGAGACCCTATGGGACGGATATCTGGCCAACTATCGTCGTGCGGTTTACGACGAATGGGGCCTGGACACCCTGCGGGCCCGACTGGCCGATCAGATCGAGCTTGTCCTCGCGGGGCTGAGAACCAAATAAACAGCCGGGGCCGGCGCGGAGGACGCGCCGGCCCCAGTGCTGTCCGCGGAGGAAATTGATGGGCGTCAGGGAAGCGCAGAAGCGGGCGACCCGCGAGAAGGTCGTCGAGGCTGCGCGTCAGCTGTTCGAAGAGATCGGCTACGAAGAGACGACCATCCGCATGATCGCCGAACGCGCCGGCGTCTCGGTCGGCAGCGTGTTCACCACCTTCGAAAGCAAGGTGGACATTTTCAACCACATCCTGTTCGAGAAATTCGAGGCCCTGTTCAGCGAGCTCAAGCAGATCTCGCCATACCTGAAGGGCTCGACCCGCGACCGCATCGCCTCGTTGATGTCGATCGCCTACGGCGTGGAATCCCGCCAGCTCGAGCTGATGATCTCCCACCTCGGCGCCTCGCACGGCTGGCCCGCGCGCATCGAGGAGGAGAGCAACCAGCGCCACGGCCGGCTGCTCGGCCTGTTCCGCGCCGCCCTGGAGCAGGGCCAGGCCTCGGGCGAGATCCGCACCGACGCCGACCTCGACCTGTTCTCCGAGATGCTGTTCGCGGTCTACGTGCGCAACTACCGCAAGGCCTATTACGAGAAGCTCACGCCCGAGGCGCTGTCGGCCCTGACCGAGCGGCAGCTGGCCCTGCTGTTCGAGGGCGTGGAGGCCAAGGCTTCGGCCTAGGCGCCGCCCTCCACGGCCGCCAGGTGCGGCCGCGTCGCCGCCTCCGCCGCCGCCGCGCGCTCGGCGTTCCAGTGCGACACGCATGGGATTTTCGACAGGTCGGCGCGCTCGGCGTAGCGGCCGGCGATCTCGGTCACCTCCGCCAGCAGGCCGTCCTCCAGGGTGATCGGCTCCAGGCCCAGGCCCAGGAACTTGCGGTTCTCGACCACCAGCTCGTTCTCGTCCGCCTCGTTGCGCGGATTGGTGACGTAGGCGACCTCCGCGCCGGCGATCCGCCCGACCAGCTCGGCCAGGTCGCGCACCCGGTGCGATTCCGTCATTTGGTTGAGGATGGCGACCCGCTCGCCGCGCTTGGGCGGGTGGCTCAGCGCCAGCTCCACGCAGCGCACCGTGTCCTGCAGGTTGATGAAGGCCCGGGTCTGGCCGCCGGTGCCGTGCACGGTCAGCGGATAGCCGACCGCCGACTGCATCAGGAACCGGTTCAGCACCGTGCCGTAGTCGCCGTCGTAATCGAACCGGTTGATCAGCCGCTCGTCGCGGCGGGTCTCGGCCGTCTGGGTGCCCCAGACGATGCCCTGGTGCAGGTCGGTGATCCGGACGCGGTCGTTGCGGGCGTAGAACTGGAACAGCAGGGCGTCCTGGGTCTTGGTCATGTGGTAGATGGACCCGGGGTTGGCCGGGAACAGGATCTCCTGGTCCTGCGGGCCGAGGTCCGTCTCCACCGTGACCGTCAGATAGCCTTCCGGGATCTTCAGGCCGGCCGTGCCGTAGCCGTAAACGCCCATGGTGCCGAGGTGGGCCAGGTGGATGTCCAGGCCGCTCTCCACGATCGCCGCCAGCACGTGGTTGGTGGCGTTGAGGTTGTTGTCGACGGTGTAGAGCTTGTGGCGCGCCGACTTCATCGAGTAGGGCGCGGCCCGCTGTTCGGCGAAGTGCACGACGGCGCTCGGCCGCCACTCCTTCAGCAGCGCCAGGAAGCGGTCGTAATCCTTGCCAAGCGTCAGGTTGTGGAAGCCGAGGCTGCGGCCGGAAATCTCCCGCCAGGCGGCGATCCGCTCGCCCATGGGGCGGATCGGGGTGAGCGACTGGACCTCCAGCTCGTTGTCGATGGCCCGGCGCGACAGGTTGTCGACGATCGCCACCTCCCATCCGCGCGCGGACAGGTGAAGCGCCGTCGGCCAGCCGCAGAACCCGTCGCCGCCCAGGATGAGAACCCGCATCGTCCACCCGTCCCTGACACCGCTGTGCTTGGCGTAGCGCATGCACAAGCGCGGTGAAAGAACGCTGGTTCCCGAGCGGCGCGGTAAGAGGCCCCGCCGTCGGGCGACGGCGGGGCTTGGGGCTTAGGCGGCCAAGGCCAGTTTCACGTCGATGTTGCCGCGCGTGGCGTTGGAGTAGGGGCAGACCTGGTGGGCGGCGTCGACCAGGACCTGCGCGGCGTCGCGGTCGAGATCGGGCAGGTCGACGGTCAGCGCCACCTCCAGGCCGAAGCCGCCGGCCGCGCGCGGGCCGATGCCGACCTCGGCGCTCACCTGCGCCTTGCCCAGCGCCTTGCCCTGCTGGTGGGCGACGAAGCGCAGGGCGCCTTCGAAGCAGGCCGCGTAGCCGGCCGCGAACAGTTGCTCCGGATTGGTCCCTGGACCGTTGTCGCCGCCCAGGCCGGCCGGACGGGACAGGGCGACGTCCAGGCGGCCGTCGTCGGAAGCGGCGCGGCCGTCGCGGCCGCCGACGGCGGTGGCTTTGGCGCGGTACAGGACCTGAGTGCTCATGTTCGGGGCTCCGTGCTTGTGAGCAATTCAATTGTGCACAATATAATTGTAAGTCGATCGATCGTTCGCAAGAGGGAGCGGGGACGGTATCGTCGCGGGAAGGAGAAAAATCGTGTCGGACCTGCAGCCCGCCGAGGCCCTGAAGCTGGATCGCCAGCTGTGCTTTCCGCTGTACGCGGCGTCCAACGCCGTGACCAAGGCCTATCGGCCCTACCTCGCGCCGCTGGGCCTGACCTATCCGCAGTACCTGGTCATGCTGGTGCTGTGGGAAGGCGACGGCGCCAGCCTGGGCCAGATCGGCCGTCGCCTGAAGCTGGACTCAGGCACACTGACGCCGTTGGTGAAGCGGCTCGAGGCCGCCGGACTGGTCAAGCGCACCCGCTCGCCCGGGGACGAGCGGGTGCTCGTGGTCGAACTGACCGAGGCCGGCCGCGACCTGCGCGTACGGGCCGAGGCGGTGCCCCTGCAGCTGGCCGCCCGGCTGGACATGAGCCCGGCCGTCTTCGAGCGTCTGAAGGCGGACCTCGAAGGCCTGATCGCGCAGCTGGGGTGACGGCGGGCCGTCACGTCCGGGGCGGTCCGCTGACGCCGTAGCGGCCCGTGCGGTCTGGCGCGGGAACATGGCGTGCGGGCCGGGGTTGCCCTTGACCAGTCCGGTAGGGGACATGCCCGACAGTCGCAGCTCCATGGCCGCCGCCTCGCTCGCCAAGGTGCGATGCCATCAGACCATTCTGGTCGACTTCGCGCGGGTCGCGGCCGAGTCCACGGACCTGCAGCGCCTTTTGGATCTGGCCTGCGAACACGCGGCCCGCGCCGTAGGCGTCTCCCACGCCAAGGTCCTGCAATACCGGGCGGACAAGGGCGACCTGCTGATGGTCGCCGGCCGGGGTTGGCGGGAAGGTGTGGTCGGACACGCCCGACTGGGGTCGGACATGATGTCGCCGCCGGGGCGAGCGTTTCAGACCCGCGCCACCGTCAGCATAGGCAACCTGCTGGAGGAGGGCGGCTTCCGGCCTTCGAAGGTCCTCAAGGAGCACGGCATCGTGTCCCTGCTCAATGCGCCTATCGGCGTCAACGGCGTCGTCTGGGGGGTGCTCGAACTGGACGCGCCGGAGCCGGACGCCTTCGACGACGACGACGAATGTTTTCTGATGGCCTGCTCCATGATCCTGGCGCTGGCGGTCCGACACCGCCAGGCGCAGTCGGAGCGCGAGCACACCGCGGAGCGGCTCGCCAAGCGGGTCAGCCAGGCCGACACCCTACTCAGCGAGCAGAACCACCGGGTCCGGAACTACTTCCAGCTGATCCTCGCAATCCTCGCCAATCGGAGCCGTAAGGCCGCCAACGACCAGGCGCGGGCCGATCTGGCCGACGTGATGGAGCGCGTGACGGCCGTCGCGCTCGCCCACGATCAGCTCGCCTTCCGGGAGGGCGGCTCGACGCACGTCCAGGCCGCCGATTACATCGACGCGCTTTGCCTCAGCATGGAGCGCAGCCTTGAAGGCGAGCTGCGGATCGAGCGCGACCTGGAGCCGCTGGAGCTGAGGGCCGATCGGGCCGTGCCGATGGGCCTGATCCTGAACGAGCTCCTGACCAACGCTTTGAAGTATGCGGTAAAGGGGCATCCGTCGCCCTCGCTGTCCGTACGCTTCGTGAGCGACGTCGGCACCAAGGATGCGATGCTGGCGGTGCGGGACAACGGCCAGGGCATGGGCGACAAGCGTACCGGCGCGATGGGGCTGAAGCTGGTCGAGCTGCTCGCCAACCAGCTCAGCGGCCGGATTGAGGTCGACAGCTCCAGCGCGGGCACGGAAGTGCGTCTGACGTTCCCCCTCGTGGAGTGATTGGCGCAAGCGGCCGATACCGCTTGCGGCCGCGGTCGGGCCGCCTCAAACCGCTCCGGCGAGCGCCGCCGTCACCGCCGCCCGCGCCGCTTCGCCCAGGTCGGGACGTTTCAGCGCCAGCGCCACGTTGGCGCGCAGCAGGCCGATCTTGTCGCCGCAGTCGTACGTCGCGCCCTCGTACTCGTAGGCGTAGAAGGCCTGGCGGGCCATCAGCCGGGCCATGGCGTCGGTCAGCTGGATCTCGCCGCCTGCGCCGGGCTCGTGCCGGGCCAGTTCCTCGAAGATCTGGGGCGTGAGGATGTAGCGGCCGGAGATGGCTAGGTTCGAGGGCGACGTGCCGGGCTTCGGCTTCTCGACCATGCCGCTCATCTTCACCAGCCGCCCGTCCCGCTCGGCCGGAGCGACGATGCCGTACTTGTGGGTCTCGTTCTCCGGGACCTGCTCGACGCCGATGATGTTGGCGCCCGTCCGCTCGAAGGCGTCGGCCAGCTGCGCCAGGCAGTTGGGCTCGGCGTCGACGATCACGTCCGGCAGGATGACCGCGAACGGGTCATTGCCGATCACGTCGCGCGCGCACCAGACCGCGTGGCCCAGGCCCAGCGGCTGCATCTGGCGCACGAAGCTCATCTCGCCGGCCTTGGGCAGCTCGGCCCGCAGCTGCTCCAGCAACTCGGTCTTGCCCTTGGCCTCGAGCTGGGCCTCCAGCTCGACCGCATGGTCGAAGTAGTCCTCGATCGCCGCCTTGTTGCGGCCGGTGACGAAGACGAAGTGCTCGATGCCGGCCTTGCGGCCCTCCTCGACGATGTAGGACAGGATCGGCCGGTCCACGACGTTGAGCAGTTCCTTCGGCACCGTCTTGGTGCCCGGCAGCACGCGGGTGCCGAGGCCGGCGACGGGGAGAACGGCTTTGCGGACGCGACCCATGAAGGCTCCTGATCGAATTGCCGGGCTGCACGATTAGGCCGGCTGAGCTGTTGCGCCAAGCGCGAGATGCGGGAACACCTGTCCCTCGGGCTCGTTGCCTTGCCGCGAGCCCTTAACCCATCAGCTTCACGGACTCGTGTCATGTCGGAAAATATCGTTCGCCGAGCGTTTGCCGCCGCCGCCGTGCTGGGGGCGCTGGCCCTGGCCGCGTGCGGCCAAGGCGGCAAGGCCGAAAAGCCGGTCAAGGCGAAGGTGAACGCGGCCATGCCGGCCCCCGACGCGGCGCGTGCCTCGAAAATCAACGGCCTGGGCCCCGACGGCCGGCCGATCGACGCGGTCCAGGCGGCCGAGATGAAGGCGTCCGACCTGCCGCCCCTGCCGAAGGGGGCCTACACGGAACCGTTCGAGCCCGCGCCGCTGCCGGAATCGGCCACGGCGCCGCAGGCCGCCAAGAAGGCCGCCCCCGCCGGATAACGAGAAGGAGAGATCCTGATGCGTCGAACCGTCCTGACCGCTGCGGCGGCCGCGAGCCTGCTCGGCCTCGCGGCCTGCAACCAGCCGGCGAAGGAGGCGGAGAAGACCGCCGCGGCCATGCCTCCGGACGCGGGCGGCGCGCCGTCGCCAGCCGCGCCCAATCCGGACACCTCGGCCGTGCCGCCGGCCGGCGAGGCGGCGCCGTCGACCACGCCGCCGCCGATCCAGCCGGCGACCCCGCCCGCGGGCGAGGCCACGCCGCCGGGGAAGAACGCGCCGACGCCGCCGCAGTAAGGCTCGCGCTTACTCGACGGTGACCGACTTCGCCAGGTTGCGCGGCTGGTCGACGTCCGTGCCCTTCTGGACGGCCGTGTGGTAGGCCAAGAGCTGGATCGGCACGGCGAAGACCAGCGGTGCGACCAGCGGGTGGCAGGCCGGGACCTCGACCACGCGGGTGGTGGCCTGGGCGCCTGCGCCGTTGGCGTCGGTCAGCAGGATCACCCGGCCGCCGCGGGCGGCGACCTCCTGCAGGTTGGACGCGGTCTTGTCGAACAGCTCGTCGGTGGGCGCCAGCACCACCACCGGGGTCTCCTCGTCGACCAGGGCGATGGGGCCGTGCTTCAGCTCGCCGGCGGCGTAGCCCTCCGCGTGGATGTAGCTGATTTCCTTCAGCTTCAGCGCGCCTTCCAGGGCCAGCGGGTACATGGCGCCGCGACCGAGGTAGAGCACGTCGCGGGCCTTGGCGAGATCGTGGGCGACCTGGCGGATGGGCGCGTCGGCGGCGAGCGCTTCGGCGATCAGGCGCGGGGCCTCGATCAGGTGCTGGACGAACTCGACCTCCTGCTCGCGGCCAATGCGGCCGCGCTGCACGCCGGCGGCGACGGCCAGGGCCAGCAGGGCCGAGACCTGGGCGGTGAAGGCCTTGGTCGAGGCCACGCCGATCTCGGGCCCGGCCCAGGTCGGCCACATGGCGTCGGCCTCGCGCGCCATGGTGCTCTCGTGCACGTTGACCAGGGCGGCGGTCTTCAGCCCCTGCGCCTTGCACCAGCGCAGCGCGGCGAGCGTGTCGGCGGTCTCGCCGGATTGGGAGACGGCCAGCGCCAGCGTGCCGGCGCTCACCGCCGGCTCGCGGTAGCGGAATTCCGAGGCGATCTCGACGTCGACCGGCAGGCCGGCCCACTTTTCGAAGGCGTAGCGGGCCACCTGGGCGGCGTAGTTGGCGGTGCCGCAGGCGACCACCTGGATGCGGTCGACGGCGGTGAAGTCGAAGTCGCCGGGCGCGCGCGCGCGCTTTGCCACCGGATCGACGTAGGCCGACAGGGTGTGCTGCACGCTGTCCGGCTGCTCGTGGATCTCCTTCTCCATGAAGTGCCGGTAGGCGCCCTTCTCGACCAGGGCGGCCGAGGCGGAGACGACGGTGATGGCGCGATTGGCCGGGCGGCCCTCGGCGTCGAAGATCTGCGCGCCGTCGCGGTCGACGGCGACGTAGTCGCCCTCTTCCAGGTAGGTCACGCGGTTGGTGAAGGGGCCGACGGCGAGCGCGTCGGAGCCGATGAACATCTCGCCGTCGCCCCAGCCCACGACCAGCGGGCTGCCGCGGCGGGCGCCCATGACCAGGTCCGGATAGCCCTCGACCAGAACGGCCAGGGCGTAGGCGCCGTGCAGGCGGTCCAGCACGGTCTTCAGCGCGACCAGGGGCTCGTCGCCGGCCTGGACGCGCTGGTCGACCAGCTGGGCCACGACCTCGGTGTCGGTGTCGCTGGTGAAGGTGCGGCCCGCGGCCTGCAGCTCGGCCTTCAGTTCGGCGAAGTTCTCGATGATGCCGTTGTGGACCAAGGTCACGCGCCCGGCCTGGTGGGGGTGGGCGTTGGCCTCGTTCGGGGCGCCGTGGGTGGCCCAGCGGGTGTGGCCGATGCCGACCACGCCCGGCAGCGGACGCTCGGCCAGCACGGCCTCCAGCGCGCGGATCTTGCCCGGCGCGCGGCGGCGCTCGATCGCGCCGTCGGCCTGGGACGCCACGCCGGCGGAATCATAGCCGCGGTATTCCAGCCGCTTCAGGCTGTCGATCAGGCGAGGCGCGACGGCGCTGACGCCGGAGATGCCGATGATGCCGCACATGAGCTGGATCCGCTTTTGGTTACGCTTTAACGCCCGGAGCGGAAGCGCTTTTCCGGCGGCGGGCGTCGTGGTTTATGGAAGCGCGGACCAGGTCCGCGACGACGCCTTTAGCATTCGCAAACGGCGGCGCACTTAAATCTCCATTTCGCAAAGTTTCGCGCCGCCTACGAGACCTCCTGATGACGCAACGCGCTTACTTCGGCACCGACGGCATCCGCGGTCAGGCCAACAAGCATCCCATGACCGCCGAAGTGGCGCTGCGCGTGGGCCTGGCGGCCGGCAAGCTGTTCCGCTCCACCGACGAGCGCCGCCACCTGGTGGTGATCGGCAAGGACACCCGCCTGTCCGGCTACATGATCGAGCCGGCCCTGGTGGCCGGCTTCACCAGCCTGGGCATGGACGTGCGCCTGTTCGGCCCGCTGCCGACCCCGGCGGTGGCGATGATGACCCGCTCCATGCGCGCCGACCTCGGCGTGATGATCTCGGCCTCGCACAACTCCTACCAGGACAACGGCATCAAGCTGTTCGGCCCGGACGGCTACAAGCTGTCGGACGCCATGGAGCTGAAGATCGAGAAGCACATGGACGAGGGCCTGCAGGAAGGCCTGGCGGCCCCTTCGTCGCTGGGCCGGGTGAAGCGCATCGACGACGCCCAGGCGCGCTACGTCGAGATCGCCAAGGCGACCTTCCCGAAGAAGATGAACCTGAACGGCCTGCGCGTGGTGATCGATTGCGCCAACGGCGCCGCCTACAAGGTCGCCCCGACCGCTCTGTACGAGCTGGGCGCCGAGGTGTTCGAGATCGGCGTGACGCCGAACGGCTGCAACATCAACGAGGAGTGCGGCTCCACCCACCCCAACGCCATGGCCGAGGCGGTGAAGAAGTACCGCGCCGACATCGGCATCGCCCTGGACGGCGACGCCGACCGGCTGGTGATCTGCGACGAGAAGGGCCACGTGGTCGACGGGGACCAGATCATGGCCATCATCGCCGGGGCCTGGGCCAAGGACGGCCTGCTGAAGGGCGGCGGCGTCGTCGCCACCGTCATGTCCAACCTGGGCCTCGAGCGCTTCATGGCCGGCCGCGGCCTGAGCCTGGAGCGCACCAGGGTCGGCGACCGCTACGTCATGGAGCGCATGCGCGAGGGCGGCTTCAACCTGGGCGGGGAGCAGTCCGGCCACGTCATCCTGCACGACTACTCCACCACCGGCGACGGCCTGCTGTCGGCCCTGCAGGTGTTGGCCGTGCTGGTCCAGTCGGACGTGCCCATGAGCGTGCTGGCCCGCCAGTTCGACCCGGTCCCGCAGAAGCTGGAGAACGTCCGCTTCGCCGGCGGCAAGCCGCTGGAGACCAAGTCGGTCCAGGACGTCATCGCCGACGCCGAGGCCCGCCTCAACGGCACCGGCCGGGTGGTGGTGCGCGCCTCGGGGACGGAACCGCTGATCCGCATCATGGCCGAGGGCGACGACGAAAAGCTCGTCTCGCAGGTGGTCAAGGACATTGTCGGCGCGGTGAAGAAGGCTGCGGCCTGACCAGTTTTCGTCCGGTCACGGAGCGTCCAGCTGATTTGGAAGCGCCTGCGGGGGCGGTGTAAGTTCTCTTTCCCAGCCCGGGAGAGACCGCCATTTCCGAGTCCGCGCCGCGTGAAACCGAACTGAAGCTGGAGGTCGCGCCCGGCCAGCTGGCGGCCTTGCGCGGCCACGCCCTGTTCGCGGGGGCGGAGCCGGCCAAGCGGCTGTCGTCGACCTACTTCGACACCGCCGACAACGCCCTGCACCACGCCGGCGTCAGCCTGCGCGTGCGCCATGTGAACGGCGGCCGGGTACAGACGATCAAGGCCGAGACCAAGGCGGCGCGCGCGGGCCTGTTCGAGCGCTGCGAGTGGGAGGCCCCGATCGAGGGCGAGACCCCGGACCTGAGCCTTCCGGGCGGCGACCTGGTGCGCAAGCTGACCGGCGACGGCCAGGCGCCCGAGCTCGAGCCGCGCTTCACCGTGGTGATCGAGCGGGCGGCGCGGGTGATGGAGGAGGGCGGCACGCGCCTCGAAGTCACCCTGGACGAAGGCCACGTCGAGGCGCCGGGCCTGCGCACCCCGCTGATCGAAGTGGAGCTGGAACTGCAGGAGGGCCGCGAGGAGGACCTGCTGAAGGTCGCGCGGCGCCTGCTGGACGACGTGCCCCTGCGCCTTGCGGTCCGCGCCAAGTCCGAGGCCGGCTACGAGCTGATCGGCGACGGCCAGGGCTTCGCCAAGGCGGCGCCCCTCGAACTGGACCGCAAAATGAGCGCGGCCGAGGCCTTCACCGCCATCGGCGCCAACTGCCTGTTGCACCTGCTGCGCAACGAACGCCTGGTGCGCGAGCAGCGTGCGCCCGAGGCCGTACACCAGGCGCGGGTGGCGCTACGCCGGCTGCGGGCGGCCATGTCGCTGTTCAAGGCCCAGTTCACCGACCTGGAATCCATCCGCCTGAAGGACGAGATGCGTCGGGTCGCGAGCGCGCTCGGCGACGCCCGCGACCTGGACGTGTTCGAGAGCGAGCTCCACGCCGACGGGGCCGAGCCGGAAGAGATGGAGGCGCTGAACGCGGCCTTCCTGCGCCGGCGCGAGGCCGCCTACGACGCCGCGGTCGCCGCCCTGGCGGACGCGTCTTTCGTGCGCCTGACCTTCGACATCCTGGCCTGGCTGCACGCCGGGGCCTGGCGCGACACGCCCGCGGCCCAGCGGCCGGTGCTCGAGCTGGCGGCCGACGAGCTGAAACGCCGGCGCAAGAAGCTGCGCAAGCGCGGGCCGCAGCTGCACAAGCTGACGCCCGAGGCGCGCCACCGGGTGCGCATCCAGGCCAAGAAGCTGCGCTACGGGGCCGAGTTCTTCGGCAGCCTCGCGGCGGGCGGCAAGGGGCGCAAGCGCGCCCGGGACTTCATCGCCGCCCTGAAGCCGGTGCAGGACGCCCTGGGCCAGATGAACGACGTCTCCGCGCAGGGAAAGCTGGTGCGCGGCCTGTGCGAGGGGGCCGCGCCCGGCGCCGCCTTCGCGGCCGGGGCCATCGCCGCCCGCCGGGCCCGCGAGGGGCGCAACCTGCTGAAGGCCGGTGAAAACGCCGCCCGTGATTTCGCGGTGCGGAAGCTGTTCCTCTGAGCGGCCGTCAGCGCACGGTGGATTTCGAGAACAGGTTGATCACCAGCACGCCGGCCATGATCAGGACCATGCCGGCCACGGCCGGCAGGTCCAGCGTCTGGCGGAAGCGGACCGCGCCGATGATCGCGATCAGCACGATCCCGGCCCCGCTCCAGATTGCGTAGGCGACGCCGACCGGGACGGTCTTGAGCGTCAGCGACAGCAGCCAGAAGGCGGCGCTGTAGCCGATGACGACGACCACGGACGGTCCCAGGCGTGTGAAGCCCTCCGACGCCTTCAGCGCCGAGGTGGCCGCCACCTCGCAGACGATGGCCAGGGCGAGAAAGAGATAGCTCATCGAGCTCAAGCGACCGGGGCTCCGGGCGGGTTCCTCAGGCGGCTTCGGCGGCGACGCCCGACAGAAGCGGCTCCAGCACCTGGGCGGCCAGGGCGCGCACGACCGGCACGGCCACGCCGTCGCCGGCCACCTTCAGCGCCGCGGTGGTCGCCGCCGGCAGGCGGTAGTCGTCGGGCAGGCCCATCAGCCGCGCCGCTTCGCGCGGGGTCAGCAGGCGCGCGCGCACGCGGCCGTCCTCGACCACGACGATGAACTGGCGGGACGAGCCGCCGGCCGGAGTGCGCAGGCATCCGGCCAGGCCGTCGAAGCGCACCTCGGCGCGCTGGGCGCGCACGCCGTGCTCGACCCGGACCCGGCGGTACAGCGCGCCGACCTGACGGCCGCCGGCGGCCAGCGCGGCGTCCACCTTGGCGCGGTGAACCGGGTTCATCAGCTCGATCAGGCGCGCGGTCTCCGCTTCGCCCAGCCACGTCACCGCGGCGTCCGGCTCCAGCACGGCGCCGAGGTCGGCGTTGCGCCGGGCCGGCGCGTCCAGGCCCCACCACACCCAGGCCGCCTTCAGCGTATCGGGCAGGCGCTCGAAGGCCTGCATGACGTTGCGGCCGTGGAAGGCGCCGGGGCGCCCCATGGGGCAGGGCTCGCGCGTGGCCACCACGAACACGCGCGGGCGGGACTGCGGCAGCCACAGGCCGGCGTCGACCTCCATCGCGCCGAACCGGTAGCCCTCGCGCGCCAGGGCTTCGCACAAGGCGGTGAAGTCCGCGCCCTGGCGCGAGGTCAGAAGCCCGGTGACGTTCTCGATCACCACGGCGCGGGGCGCGCGGCCTTCGCGGCCCAGTTCCTCGACCAGCTTCCAGAACCCCCAGAAGGCCGACGAGCGGCCGCCGTCCAGGCCCGCCCGAGCGCCAGCGAGGCTGAGGTCCTGGCAGGGCGACGACGCCCAGGCGAGGTCGGCGCGGCCGGGCAGGTCGGCGGCGCTCAGCGCCCACACGTCGCCCTGGCGCAGGTCCTCGGCCTCGAAGTTGGCGCGGTAGGCGGCCGCCTTCTTAGGGTCGAAGTCGTTGGCGAAGGCGCAGGCCCAGGCCGGCCCGAGGCCCAGCCGGGCCATGCCGCCGCCGGCGAAGAATTCATAGAAGGCGAGGGGGACGCGCGCGTTCATCGCGCCAGCTTACGCGAGTCGGGAGCGACCCGCCGCCAGCTTGACCCGATCCGCGGCTGAGGCATGTTGCGCCTCATGAAACCTCGGCTGTTGATTTCCTGCCTGCTCGCGGTCGCGGCGCTCGGCGCCTGCTCCCCGGTGAAGCGGGACACGACCGAGAAGGGCGACGTGCTGCCGCCGACCCGCGGCAAGGGCCAGATCGTGCTGGGCGGTGTCGACATGAACGCGCCGCTCAACGTCATCAGCGTCCAGTCGTTCTGGGGGCTGGAGATCCGCCCGGGCGGCATGCGCATGGCCGGGCTGGACCGGCCTGAACTGTTCGCGCCCAATCCCGGCCCGGTCCTGATGGGGGCCAAGGCGGTCTGGGAGACCACGGCCGACGTCGGCACGCCGCTGAAGGTGGAGATCGTCGCCAGGCCCTGCACCGACGGCCTGAGCTCGCGGGCCTATCCGCTCACGGCCAAGATCAATTTCGCCGGCGACGTCATGAACGGCTGCGCCGGTCCCCGCCAGTTCGTCGTTGAAAGCAGCTGGCGCAGCCGATAGCGGCGCGCCTCTCCAGGGAGGGTGTCTTGACCGTTCGCGCGTCCATCGCCGGCATCGGCGCGGTTCTTCTGCTGTGCGCCTGCAGCGATCACGAAAGCCCGTCCACGCCGGTCGAGCCGGCCTCCGCCCCGCCCGAGACGGCGGCGCCCGTCCCGGCTCCGGCCCCGGTCGCGGCAAGCCTGGCCGGGATCGACCTGGGCCAGCCGCTGCGGGCGATCGGCACCGAGCCGTTCTGGGGTTTGGACGTCACGGCGGCCGGCATGGCCCTGACCGGTCCCGACCGGCCGAAGACCGAGGCCCCGTCGCCGAAGCTGACGGCCCAGGCCGCGCAAGCCGTGTTCGCCGGACGCACCGCCGACGGGCGCGACCTGACCCTGACCCTCACGCCCGGGCCGTGCTCGGACGGCATGAGCGACCGCACCTATCCGCTGAACGCGGTGGTCACGATGGCCAAGGAGACCCTGAAGGGCTGCGCCGCGTCGACGGCGGCCCTGGCCCGCTCGGGCGAAAGCGGCGAAGTGCGCTGAGCCGGGCCGCTAGCGCCCGGCCAGCAGGGCCCCCACGCCCGGCACGCTCTCCAGGGTTTCACGCAGCAGGTCGCGGCCGCTGCGCGCGCGCACCCAGTCCTGGGCGACCGGCATCAGCACCTTGAGGTGACTGCGCTCGACGCCGTCGCGCTTGAGCCGATCCAGCATGCCCATGGCGTCGGCCATGGCCGCCCCGGACACCCCGCCGGCGCTCTTCATCAGGCCGCCGAACAGACCGCCGCCCGACTTCATCTGGCCGGCCGGCGAGGTCGCCAGCGCCTCGGCCCCCGGGACGGAAGCGAACAGCAGGTCCAGCTTGTCGCGCGCGGCGTGCTTGCGCAGCAGCCCCAGCGCGCCCGCCAGGGTCGCGCGCACCTGCGCTTCCGACAGGCCGGTCCGGGCCGCGCCCTGGGTGATGAGTTCGTCGATCATTTCGACCCTTTCGGCTCCGGACCTTAACGCTTCCTGCACCGCGACAGGTCCACGCTCGGGCGTAGTAACCGAGGCTCGTGGACCCATGTGGATCACTATCGCCGTCGCCGTGTTCGGAGCTTTGGTGGGCCTGTGCGTCCACAACCGGGCCGGCGCCCTCTTCATCTCCTGCACCGCTGTCGTTCTCTCGTACCTGGGCATGGGATCCCTGACCCAGTCGTGGTCGATCTATCTGAACTCCTCTGCGGCCGGCCGCCGGATCGCGGCCGACCTTGAAGCCATCGTCGGCGGCGGCCTGGGCGCGCTCTATCCGATGTTGGCCGCCGCCGCCGCGGGCGCGTTGATCACGGCCATGGTGATGCGCGCCCAGGGCGGTTCGCGCGAGTGGGACCCGGACCGGCCGCGCAAGCGCAAGCGCCGCGCCGCGGCCCCGGCGTCCTCCGACAGTCGTATCGACCGTATCCTCAACGACGGCGGCCTCGTCGACAGCCGGATCGACAGCATCCTGAAGCGCTGAACCGGCTGTCGGCACGGCCCGTGCTGTGAGCGAAGCTGGTCCGCGCGAGCGGACCCGTTTCGACACAAGGACGCGCGCCGATGACGGCCGAACACCTGAAGCCCCTGACGTCGCTGCGCTTCCTGGCGGCGCTCTGGGTCGTGCTGTTCCATTATTGGCCGAAGCTGGCCGTCGACTTCACGCCGGGCGTGGTGGCCAAAGGCTACCTGGGGGTGGAGCTGTTCTTCGTGCTGTCCGGCTTCATCCTCTGCCACGTCTATCTGGAGGCGGCGGGCGAGGGCCGGTTCAAGTACGGCGGCTTCCTGTGGGCGCGGCTGGCGCGGGTCTATCCGCTGCATCTGGCCACCCTGCTGGGCGTCGGCGCCCTGGCCGGCGCTGCGACCCTGGCCGGCTTCGGCGTGGACGCCAACGTGCTGTCCTGGGAATCGCTGCCGGCCAACCTGCTGATGGTTCACGCCTGGGGCTTCGCCCCGCAGGCCGGCTGGAACCACCCCTCCTGGTCGATCTCGGCCGAGTGGTTCGCCTATCTCTCCTTCCCCGCCTTCGCCTGGGCCGCCTGGCGCCTGCGCGCCCGGCCGCAGCTGGCGATGGCCGCCGCCTGGGCCCTGATCGCTCTGCTCTACGCCGGGTTCGAGCGCCTGGCCGGCTTCCCGCTGACCCAGGCGACCATCGCCTGGGGGGCGCTTCGGATCGTGCCCTGCTTCGCCTATGGCTGCGCCGTCTACCTGACCTGGCGCGCCGGCGCGACCAGCCGCCCGGCGACCGCGACCCTGCTGAGCGCCGCGGCCCTGATCGGCGTGGTGACCTGCGCCGCCCTGCAGCTGGCCGACGCCCTGATCGTGGCCTGGTTCGGCATGCTGATTCTGGGCCTGGCGGGGCTGAAGGGGGCCGCGGGCCGGGTGCTGTCGGCCAAGCCCTTCGTCTATCTCGGCGAGGTCAGCTACTCGGTCTACATGGTCTGCGTGCCGTGGAAGCTGCTGGCCGTGAACGGCGCCGCGCGTCTGCTGGGCCTCGGCGACGAGCACCTGCCGCTGCCTGTGTGGCTTGCGGTCGTGGCGGCGATTCCGCTGATCGCCATGATCTCCTACCACCTGGTCGAGAAGCCGGCGCGGGCGGCCATGCGCGCCTTCGCCGATCGCCGCCGGGGCGAAGCGGAGGTTCCTGCGCTCGCCTGAAGCGCGACAACGGGTCTTCAACCTTTGCCGGTTATCGGTTATCCGACTCCGATCCGAGGCGGGGAGACGCCGGAAGAATGCTGAAGAAGATCGCGGGAGCCGTTGCTGCGGGCGCCGTCGTGCTGGGCACGGCCGGCGTGGGGACGGCGCACGCCGATCCTTACTGGCAGTGCGTGACCTTCGCGCGGACGTTCTCCGGCATCCAGATCTTCGGCGACGCCTGGACCTGGTGGACGCAGGCGACCTCCGCCCACTACGCCACCGGAATCACCCCGCAGGCGGGCGCCGTGCTGGTCTTCCAGCCCTACGGCAAGATGACCCGCGGGCATGTGGCCGTGGTCAGCCAGGTGCTGACCGACCGGATCGTCCAGGTCACCCACGCCAACTGGGGCGGCAGCCGCGGCAAGGTCGAAGAGAACGTCACCATGGTGGACGTCTCCGAGAAGGGCGACTGGTCGAAGGTGAAGGTCTGGTACGACCCGACCGGCGATCTCGGCTCGACCGTCTATCCGACCTACGGCTTCATCTATCAGTCGGCCAAGGACGCGGCCGCCCAGGTGATGGCCCAGGTTTCCGGTCCGGCGGGCAAGGACGCCGCCAAGCCGGTCGCCGCGAAGGACGCCGCGGTGAAGGCGGCCCCGGGCAAGCCGGCCGCCGCCGCCAAGGACGACGCGGTCAAGGCCGCCCTCGCCAAGTCGGGTACCTGATCCGCCGATAGGCGGATCCCGCCTCTCGCCACCAATCCGACGCTCGGACGTTCCCTGCGGGTCCGAGAGTACGCGTATGAAGGCGTCCGCCCTGATCGTGCTGGGCGTGCTCGCGGCGGCTTCCTGCGCCGCCCCGCCGCCCCCGTCCCCCATCCCCCGATCCGCCCCCCCGTCCGCCCGCGCCCAGCCGCCGCCGGCCGCTGAGCCGGGCTCGCGCAGCTGGTGGGAGTGCGTCCCCTATGCGCGCCAGAAGTCCGGCATCCAACTGCGCGGTGAAGCCTGGACCTGGTGGTCCCAGGCGAAGGCGAAGTATCAACGCGGCCCCGAGCCCAGGTCGGGGGCGGTCCTGGTCTTCCAGCCGTTCAAGGGCGCTCGCCTCGGCCACGTGGCGGTGGTCACCCAGGTGCTGACCGACCGCATCGTCCTGGTCAGCCACGCCAACTGGGGCGGCAGCCGCGGCAAGATCGAGGAGGGCGTGACGATGGTGGACGTCTCGCCGGCCGGCGATTGGAGCCGGGTGAAGGTCTGGTACAAGCCGGCCGGGAACCTGGGCGGGAGCGTTTACCCCACCTACGGCTTCATCTATCCAACTCCCGTCCGCAGCGTCGAGACCGGGGTTCCGCATGTTGAAGGTGGTTCGAGCGGGCGTGGCGGAGCCCGTCCTGGTGGATCCGACGGTTGAAGGCTGGAGCCTGCCCGCCGACGCGGTCTGGCTGGATCTCTTCGCCCCGACCGCCGAGGAAGACGTCGCGCTCGAACGGGCGCTGGGCGTGCCCCTGCCGACCCGCGAGGACATGGCCGAGATCGAGGCCTCGAGCCGCGCCTATCTGGACGAGGGCGCGACCTACATGACCGCAACCGTGCTCTACAACGTCGACGCGGAAGTGCCGGCCTCGGGCCCGATCACCTTCGTCCTGACGGGCGGGCGGCTGGTGACCATTCGATATTTCGAGCCGCGCTCGTTCAAGACCTTCGTCGCCAACCTCGAGCGGCAGGCCGAACCCTGCAAGTCGGGCGTGGACACCTTCGTCGGCCTGTTCGAGGCCATCGTCGACCGCACCGCCGACAATCTGGAGCGCACCTCGGCCGAGGTGGAGGACATCTCGCGCACCGTGTTCGGGCGTCGGCGGCCGACCAGCTTCGAGCAGATCCTGACCCGGCTGGGGCGCAACCAGAACGCCAACGCCAAGGTGCACGACAGCCTGGCGACGCTCTCCCGCATGGCCAGCTTCGCGGCCCTGTCCGCCGACGTCGAGAAGAGCGTCGAGGCCCGCCACCGCCTGAGGACGGCCGCCCGGGACGTGCAGTCGCTGATCGAGCACTCGGCCTATCTGGCCGGCAACATCACCTTCCTGCTCGACGCCGCGCTGGGCATGATCAACATCGAGCAGAACGCCATCATCAAGATCTTCTCGGTGGCGGCGGTGGCCTTCCTGCCCCCGACCCTGATCGCCTCGATCTACGGCATGAACTTCGAGCACATGCCCGAGCTGCACTCGGCTGCGGCCTATCCGACGGTGCTCGTCCTGATGGTCGTGTCGGCGGTGGCGCCGCTGTGGTGGTTCCACCGCAAAGGTTGGCTCTGAAGCGATTTACCCGGCCGGCGAAGCGGCCCACAGTCCGCGCGCTTTTCGGTGGAGGTCGGCGTGAGCGGGGCGATCGAGGTCTGGCGCGGCGGAGTCGACGCCTGGGAATGCGACGAGATGGGGCACCTGAACGTGCGCTTCTATCTCGCCCGCGCCTACGAAGGCCTGGCCGGCCTGGCCGCGGCGCTGGGCATGCCCGACGCCTTCTCGCCCCACGCCGAAGCCACCCTGCTGATCCGCGAGCACCACGTGCGCTTCCTGCGCGAGGCCCAGGTCGGCGCGCCCCTGCACATGACCGCGGGCGTGCTGGAGCTGGGCGAGAGCGATCTCGTCGCCGTCCAGATCCTCACCCACAGCCTGACCGGCCAGCCCTGCGCCGCGATCACCACGCGCGCGATCCACGTCACCGCCGCCGAGGGGCGCGCCTTCCCCTGGTCGGGGCGGGTGCGCGCCGCGGCCGAGGCCCTGCGCGTGGCGCGTCCGGCCGAGGCCGAGCCCCGCGGCGTGGGGCCTGCGCCGGCGGCCCTGAGCGCCTCATGGGCCGAGGCCGACCGCCTGGGCCTGCCGGTCGTGGCGCGCGGCCTGGTCCGGCCCGGCGATTGCGACGTGTTCGGCCGCGCCCGCCCGGAGGCGCTCATGGGGCGCGTGTCGGACGCCGCCTGGCACCTGCTGTCGGGCGTGTTCGACGCCTCGGCCGCGGACGCCGGCCCCAGCGGTGGAGCGATGCTGGAGTGCCGCTTCGTGTTCGAGCGGCTGCCGCGGGCGGGCGATCAGGTCTGCGTGCGGGCCGGCCTGGCCGAGGTGGCCGAGAAGACCACGCGCCGGTTCGACTGGCTGCTGGATCCGGTCGGCGGGGAGCCCTGGGCGGTGATGGAGGCGGTCGCCGCCGGCCTCGACCTCAAGGCACGCAAGCTGGCCCCGTTCGGCCCGGCCGCGCGCGCCCAGATGGAATCCAGGCTCGTGCCGGGGATCGGCTGGTAATCAGACCGCGGCGTCGAGGACGGCGTCGCGGACCAGGTCGGCCCGTTCCATCGGGAAAAAGTGCGATCCCTCCACCGTCTCGACGGTGGCGTGCGGATGCTTGCGCCGGAAGGCTGCGGCGTCGCCGACATGGCAGGTGACGCTGTGCGGCGCGCGCAGGATGCGCACCGGCCGCTCCAGGGCGCCGAGCGCCTTCCACGGGCGGTTGGCCTGGGAGACGAAGTTCGAGGTCTCCCATTCCGGCGAGCAGGCCAGCTCGACCCCGCCTTCGGCCCGCTCCACGAAACCGCCGGCGACGTAGTCGGCCAGCACCGTATCCGGCCAGGTCTTGAAGGCGCCGCGGCCCTTGTAGGCCTGGAAGGCGTCGGCGCGGCTGTCGAACACGGCGCGCCGGCGCGCTGCGGCCAGGGCGATCGGCGCGCGCGCCCGGCCCAGGGTCTGAGCGCCCGGCAGGTGCATCAGCGCGCTCTGCAGCGGCGACCAGATCACCGGATCGAACATCACCAGGTTCGACACGCGCTGGGGGCGTTTGGCCGCGGCCAGCAGGGCCACGGTTCCGCCCATGGAGTGGCCGGCCAGGGTCACCGGCGGGCCGCCCAGCACGTCCAGCAAGGCGCCGAGGTCGTCGCGGTAGTCGTCCCAGCTCCTTCGCCCGCGCGGCTCGGCCGGCAGGCGGGTCGCGCCGTGGCCGCGCAGGTCGGGGGCGACGATGCGCAGCGACGCCGACAGCGGCGCCAGGATGGAGCGGTAGGTCAGCGCGTTGAAGCCGTTGGCGTGGAGGAACACCACGTCGACCGCCCGGCCCGGATCGCCGAAATCCAGCACGGCCATCTCGCCGTCGCCCCACGGGCTGCGGATCGGAATCATCCGGCGCCGGGGTTCCTGAAATCGGGCGGCGTCCATGCCGTACTCCGAAATGCGCGTTGACTGTTAGCTAGGAAGCAGGAAACCGGCTTTCCAGCGCCAGAACCTTTGTTAGAGCGCGATGGTCGCTGAAACCGGCGTCCACTTTCAGCTATCGCGCTCCGGGCGCAAGTCAGCTCGCGCGACAGGCGGCGCACAGGCCGTGCGCCTCCACCGTCAGGTTGGCCACCACGAAACCGTCGCGCCCGGCCGAGGCGACCAGCACGTCCGCGCCGGCCGGCTCGATCTCGCGCGTGGCGCCGCAGCAGTCGCAGATCAGGAAGGCCGCGGCGTGGATGTCCGCGCCCAGGCGGCAGGCGACGTAGGCGTTCAGGCTCTGGATTCGATGGGCGAAGCCCTGGCGCTCCAGGAACTCCAGCGCCCGGTAGACCGTCGGCGGCTTGGCTGCTTCGCCGTCCGGGCCGAAGGCGGCGATCAGGTCGTAAGCCTTCACCGGGCCTTCCGCCTCGAGCAGCAGCTCCAGCACGCGACGACGCGGCGCGGTCAGCCGCTGGCCGCCCGAATCGCAGCGCGACCCGGCCTGGTCGAGCGCCTGGGCCAGGGCCGCGCCGGTCAGGCCGACCCGGCCTGCGGCGACGTGTTCACAGCGGTGGTCCATGAATCTTGGCTACCTGTGCGCCGCGCGCCCTGCAACAGACTTGACCGGATGTAATGTTATTTCATAACACTTCCAGCTTCGCAGGAAGGAACGTTTGATGCGCAGCTGTCGGATCGCCCTGTTCGGGGTCGCCGTCACCGCTTTGAGCGCCGGCGTCACCGTGGCTCCCGCGTTCGCGCAGGACCAGTCGGACAATGTCGAAGAGGTGGTGGTCACCGCCTCGCGCATCGGCGTCGCCGAGCAGGCGATGACCGCCAACGTCGACGTCTTGGACGAGAAGGACCTGGCGGTCGCGCCGTCGGTCGGCCTGGGCGACCTGGTCGCCGGCATGCCGGGGGTGCGCTCCACGGCCTTCGCCCCGGGCGCCAGCCGGCCGGTGATCCGCGGCCTGTCGGGCCCGCGCGTGCAGGTGCTGACCAACGGCCTGGGCCAGATCGACGCCAGCTCCGTCTCCCCGGACCACCAGGTCGCGAGCGATCCCTCCGGGGCCAAGCGGGTGGAGGTCGTGCGCGGCCCCTCGACCCTGGCCTACGGCGGCTCGGCCATCGGCGGCGTGGTCAACATCATCGACGACCGCGTGCCCAGCGAGCCGGCCAAGGGCCTGGCCGACGGGCGCCTGGCGACCCAGGTCTCCAGCGTCGACAACGGCCGCAGCGTCGGCGGCGCGGTCAAGGTGGGCGAGGGCCCGTGGGTGGTCGGCGCCGAGGCCATGCACCGCGAGACCGACGACTACAACATCCCCGGCCCGGCCATCTCGCAGCAGCTGGCCAACGAGCTGGGCGTGCCGCGGGTCGGCCCGTCGATCGTGCTGAACAGCCGCTCGCGCGTGAGCGAGTACGGCGCCGGCGCGTCCTACATTACCGGTCTGGGCTATGTCGGCGCGGCGGTGACGCAGACGAACAGCCGCTACGGAACGGTCGCCGAGGAAGACGTCAAGATCGACCTCAAGCAGACCCGCTACGACGCCCAGGGCGAGCTGGACGTCGGCTTCGGCCCGTTCGAGAAGTTCACCGGCGCGGCCGGCTACGCCGACTATCAGCACACCGAGCTGGAGGACGGCGAGGTCGGCACCGAGTTCCTGTCCACGGGTTGGGAGGCGCGCGCCGAAGCCGTCCAGAAGGCCCGCGGCGGCTGGAACGGCGCGGTCGGCCTGCAGGCCCTGCACCGCGACTTCGACGCCATCGGCGAGGAGGCCTTCGTCCCGGCCACCGTCATCGACGAGGCCGGCATCTACACCGTCCAGCGGCTCGACCATCAGGCCTGGGGCTTCGAGGCGGGCGTGCGCCTGGACCGCCGCGAGCTGGACAGCATCGTCGCCGACCGGGAGTTCACCAACTTCTCGGCCTCGGGCGGGGTGTTCTTCCGGCCCGCGACGGGGCTCTATCTCGGGCTGACCCTCGCGCGCAACGAACGCGCCCCGACCGAGGTCGAGCTGTTCGCCAACGGCCCGCACGTCGCGACCGCCTCCTTCGAAGTCGGCGACCCGACCTTCGACACCGAGATCGCCAATTCGGTCGAGGCGGCGGTCCACTACGTCTCGGACCGTTTCGACGCCGACCTGCACCTGTTCGGCGCGCGCTACGACGGCTTCATCGACGCCGTGCCGACCGGAGTGGTGGACGCCGACACCGGCCTGCAGATCTTCCAGTACCAGCAGCTCGGCGCCGACTTCTACGGGCTGGAAACCGACATGACCTGGCGGGTCTGGACCGACGGCGAGCGGACCGTGTCGCTGACAGGCGCCGGCGACTACGTGCACGGCGAGACCGACGTCGGCCCGCCGGCCCGCATTCCGCCGTGGTCGGCGACGGTCGGCGTGAAGTACGAGACGGATCGCTGGCAGACGGCGCTGGAGGTCCACCACGCCGGCGAGCAGGACCGGGTCGCCCAGTTCGAGCTGCCGACCGACGCCTACACCATGGTCAACCTGTCCGGGTCGGTGAACCTGTCGGATTCGGTCGTGCTGTTCGGGGAGGTGCACAACCTCAACGACGAGGAGGCGCGCGAGGCGGCTTCGTTCCTGAAGGACATCGCGCCCCTGCCGGGCCGCAACTTGCGCGTCGGGCTGAGCTACCGGTTCTGATCGACCTGGAGCGCGATAGCTGAAAGTGGACGCCGGTCTCAGCGACCCATCGCGCTCTAATCCAAAGAGTCAGAGCCTTCTGATCCGTTTCGAATGGTCCCCATTCGAAACGGGAAGGCTCTAGGGTCGCTCGCGGCGCGACCTTCGTTGCCGCCGGCCGATCCTTCCGCTACGAAGTCCGACCTTACGCCATTCTTCGAACACAAAGTCCCATGGAACAGACCCAGGCCGCCGGCGCGCTCACCGGCAACGTGCTCTTCTACGGCCAGCCCGAGCCGCTGAATCCCGAGCTGCACGGCGCGCTCGGCGTCAACCGGACGGCCAAGCCGTACGGCTTCGTCACCCAGACGCACGTGGTGCCGCTGACCGTCACGGAGTTCGCGCCGGCCTCGCTGTCCTACCCGATCGTGTTCGTGGGCGACGCGAAGTCGCCGATCGCGGTCATGGGCCTGCGCCAGGGCGAGAACCTGTTCGTCACCGCCGACGGCGAGTTCCGCATGGACGCCTACATCCCGGCCTTCGTGCGCCGCTATCCGTTCGTGTTCGCCAACGACGACCAGCAGCAGCGCATGATCCTGTGCGTGGACCGCAACGCGCCGTTCGTGTCCGACAAGCCGGACGTGCCGTTCTTCGAGAATGGCGAGCCGTCGGCCTACACCAAGAACGCCATGCAGTTCTGCACGGACTTCGAGACCGAGCGTCAGCGCACGGAAAGCTTCGTGAAGCTGCTGTCGGACCTCGACCTGTTCGACGTCCGCGAGGCGGTGTTCACCCCGCAGAACCCGGACGGCACCCCGGGCCAGCCGCAAAAGATCGCCGAGTACTTCGCCGTCTCGGAAGACAAGCTGAAGGCTCTGCCGATCGAGAAGCTGGCCGAGCTGCGCGACAACGGCGCCCTGGGCCAGATCTACGCCCACCTGGTGTCGCTGCTGGGCTGGGACAAGCTGATCGCCCTGGCCGTCAGCCGCGCCGCGCCGACCGCCGCCAACGCCTAAGTCCCGACTTCAGAGTTCGGACGCTGAAGGGCCTTCCCGTCGGGGAGGCCCTTTTTGCATCTAGCGCGCGAACACGGAGCGGGTCAGGCAGGAGAAGACCAGCCGGCCCGCCTCGTCGACCAGGTCGTGCTGGGCGATGACCACCCCCTTGTTGTCCCCGACCTTGTCCTTGCCCAGCACGGTCATCCGCCCGCGGAGCAGTTCGCCGGCGGGCGGGTTGCGCGCCCAGCGCAGGGCGTCGACGGCCAGCCGCTTGTGCGGCCCCCAGGCCGGCGAGGCGTCGGCCTCCAGCTTGGTCCACACCGCATAGATCATGGCGTCCGGGACGCCGCTTTCGACCTCCCAGCCGGGCACGAAGCGGCGTGCGAAGTCGGCCACCGCGGCCTCGTCGACCGCGATGGCGCCCAGCGGCGCGACCTGGCCGATCGTCATTTCGTCGAAGTCCACCGAGCGTTCCTCCAGGCGGCAGGCGCGGCATCTTGGCTCCTGCCGCGCCCGTGTCGAGCCCGGCCGCGAAAATCCCCGGCGTCGCGGGCCTGGCGGGGTTCAACGCTCCGAAAGGTCGCACGGCGCCGTGTCGTCTGTCCTTCCGCCCTGAACCGCGCCATATAGCCGTCGAGCTATCGACGGTTTTGGGGCCTGACGTGATCGGACGGGTGCTTGCGGCGGTGACGGCGGCGGCGACGCTGGCGGGCGCGCTTTCAGCGCGCGCCGAACCTGTGCGCACGGCCCACATGGAGGCCGAGCTGGCCCCGATGTCGGCGACCGCGACGCCGGGCTCCACCGTGTGGGTGGCGCTGCGCCAGAAGCTGGACGACGGCTGGCACAGCTACTGGCGCAACGAAGGCGACGCCGGCGGCCCGACCGAGATCAAGTGGACCCTGCCCGAGGGCTGGAGCGCCGGCGACATCCTGTGGCCGGCCCCGCAACGGATCCGCACCCAGCAGCTGATGAGCTACGGCTTCACCGGCGAGGTGCTGCTGCCCACGCCGCTGCAGGTTCCGGCCGACGCCAAGCCGGGCGACGTCGCGCACCTGACGGCGCACGCGGACTTCTTCGTGTGCAGCGACACCCTGTGCGTGCCGGAACAGGCCGACCTGGCGCTGGACGTAAAGGTCGCCGAGGGCCCGGCCGCGCCGGATGCGACCTTCGGCCAGGCCGTGGCCGACGCCCTCGCCGCCGCGCCCAAGCCGGCCGGCCTGCATGCCGCCGTGCAGCTGCAGAACGGGTCGCTGAAGCTGGCCGCCTGGGGCGGGCCGCTGACCGGGGCCGACGCCGCCGGGGCCTACTTCTTCCCCTACGAGCGCGGGGTGATCGCCCACGCCGCCGAACAGACCATCGAGCGGGGGCCCGAGGGGCTGACCCTGACGCTGAAGCCGGACGCGCGCTTCACCGGGGTGACCGGCCCGATCGCGGGCGTGCTGGCCACGAAGGCCGGCGCCTGGGAGATCACCGCGGTTCCGGGCGCCGCCCCGGCCATCGCCGCCGGGAAAGGCCCGGCGCCGAGCGCGGACCAGGCGGGCGCGACCGCCGCGCCGCGCGCGGGGCTCGGCGTCGCGACCGCGGTGCTGTTCGCCCTGCTGGGCGGCCTGCTGCTGAACCTGATGCCCTGCGTCTTCCCGGTGCTGTCGATGAAGGCCGCGCACCTGGCCGAGCGCGCGCATGCGCCCGGCGCGGCGCGGCGCGACGCCCTGGTCTTCCTGGCCGGCGTGGTCGTCACCTTCCTGGCGCTCGCCGGGGTGCTGATCGCGGCCAAGGCGGCCGGCCAGGCGGTCGGCTGGGGCTTCCAGCTGCAGTCGCCGTGGGCCACCGCCTTCCTGTCGCTGCTGATGCTGTCGGTGGCGCTGAACCTGTCGGGCGTGTTCGAGCTCGGGACCTCGGTCCAGGGCGCCGGCGCGGACCTGCAGCGCCGCGAGGGCGCGCTGGGCGCCTTCTTCACCGGCGCGCTCGCCGTGGTGGTCGCCGCCCCCTGCAGCGCGCCGTTCATGGCCACGGCCATGGGCGCGGCCCTGGCCCAGGGGCCGGTGCTGACCTTCGCGGTGTTCACGGCGCTGGGCCTGGGCCTGGCCCTGCCGTTCGTGGGCTTAAGCTTCTCGCCCGCCCTGCTGCGCCGCCTGCCGAAGCCGGGGCCGTGGATGGATGCGCTCCGCCGGCTGCTGGCCTTCCCGATGTACGCCGCGGCCGCCTGGATGGCCTGGGTGTTCGCGCGCCAGAGCGGCGACTTCGGCCTGGCCTTCCTGTTCGGGGCGGCGCTGGCGCTGGCCCTGGCGCTGCACCTCTACGGCCGGGCCCAGCACGCCCAGGGCCGCCGCGCCCTCCTGCCGCTGGGCGGAGCGGGCGTGGCCTTCGCCGCTGCCATATTCCTGGGCGTCTGGGGCGCCGCCGCCGAACCCAGCGCGACGCCCGCCGAAGCGGCCGCCACCGCCACGCCGTCCGAGCCGTTCGCGCCCGCGCGCCTGGCCCGGCTGCGCGCCGAGGGCCGCCCGGTGCTGGTCAACTTCACCGCCGACTGGTGCGTGACCTGCAAGGTGAACGAGCGGGTGCTGGAGGCCGGCCCGGTGAAGGCCGCCTTCGCCCGGACCGGCGTGGTCTACATGGTCGCCGACTGGACCCGTCGCGACGA
Source organism: Caulobacter sp. 17J80-11 (assembly GCF_014349105.1). Taxonomy (GTDB): domain Bacteria; phylum Pseudomonadota; class Alphaproteobacteria; order Caulobacterales; family Caulobacteraceae; genus 17J80-11. The sequence goes on from NZ_JACSJI010000001.1 coordinate 90,325, forward strand.
CGTCATCGCCGCCGCCCTGGCCGAGCAGGGCCGCTCGGGCGTGCCGCTTTACCTGCTGTACCGCTCCGGCGAAGCCGAGCCGGTGGTGCTGCCGCAACTGTTGACTGAAGGGGCGCTGATCGACGCGCTCGAGGGGGCCGCGTGATCAAGCCCAGAGTCGTGCGTTCGACGCCGTTGTCGCCCTACCGCCCGCGCATCCGTCGCGCCGCCGGCGTGCTGTTCGCGCTCGGCCTGACCGCCCTGGCGGCGGCCCTGCTGGGCTCCTCGTAGTCGCTCAGACCGGCGGCTTGAGCGGGGCCAGCAGCACGCCCGAATTGTCGTCCAGCAGATAGATCAGGTCCGACAGGGCCGCGTCCTGGTCCGCGCCCGTCGTCGCGGTCTCCAACTGTTCGATCTTGCGCGACAGGTCCTCGGAGATCCCCTTGAGGATGCACTTCAGGTCGCCGTCGACCGCTCGCGCGGCCAGGTCGCGGTGACCCTTCATGTCCAGTTCCGACAGGGCGGCGGCCTGGGCCTTCACCCCGGCCAGGCCCGGCCAGGGCTTCGGCGCGCCCTTCACCCCGGCGCCCCGAAACGCGGCGACCTCGTCGTGCAGCGCCTCGGCGCGGGCGATGATCTCGGCGTAGAGCGGTTCGGTGGCCAGCGAGGCGGGCGGGGGCGCCGGGGTCGCCGCGGCGGCGGGGTCGGTCGCAACCAGGGCGGCGGCGAGGGCGAGGGCGCAGGACATCGGGCGGCTCCGAAAAACGTGCGGACGCGGGAACCTTAGCGCCGGCTCCTTAACGTCGCGCTTCTACTGGCGCCTCGGATAACGGCGTGCATGAATGGCCCCATGAGCCTCCCCGACGCCTGGGCCCGCCTGAAGCGCGCGGCCGACACCCGCACGCCCATCGTTGAACTGTTCCGCCAGGAGCCCGACCGCCTCGACCGTCTGACGGTCGAGGCCGCCGGCCTGACGCTGGACCTGTCCAAGCAGCCCTGGTCGACCGACGGCCTGGCCGCGGCGGTGAACCTGGCCCGCGCGGCCGGTGTCGAGGAAGCCCGCGCGCGCATGTTCGCGGGCGAGCCGATCAACACCTCCGAGGGACGCTCGGTCCTGCACGCGGCGCTGCGCGCCCGCGTCGAGGACGGCTTCCGCGCCGCCGGCGAGGCGGTCGGCCCGGCGGTGCAGGCGGTGCTGGACCGCATGCGCGCCTTCACCGAAGCCGTGCGCTCCGGCGAGATCCGCGGCGCCACGGGGCGGCCGTTCCGCTCGATCCTGCACATCGGCATCGGCGGCTCCGATCTGGGCCCGCGCCTGCTGTGGGACGCGCTGCGCCCGCTGAAGCCCCAGATCGACCTGCGCTTCGTGGCCAACGTCGACGGCGCGGAGCTGGCCCTGGTCAGCGCCGACCTCGATCCGGCCGAGACCCTGGTGGTGATCGTCTCCAAGACCTTCACCACTCAGGAGACCCTGGCCAACGCCGAGGCCGCGCGCGAGTGGCTGCGCGCCGCGCTGGGCGAGCAGGGGGCCAAGGCGCACCTGGCCGCCGTCTCCACCGCGCTGGACAGGACCGGCGCCTTCGGCATCGCGCCGGAGCGGGTGTTCGGCTTCTGGGACTGGGTGGGCGGCCGCTATTCCCTGTGGTCGGCGGTCAGCCTCTCGGCGGCCGTGGCGCTGGGCTGGGACGCCTTCCAGGGCTTCCTCGACGGCGGGCGGGCCATGGACGCCCACTTCCACGCCACGCCGCTGGAGCGCAACGCCCCGGCCCTGCTGGCCCTGGCCCAGGTCTACAACCGCGACGGCCTGGACCGCCGCGCCCGCTCGGTGGTGCCCTACGCGCATCGCCTGCGCCGGCTCGCCGCCTTCCTCCAGCAGCTGGAGATGGAGTCGAACGGCAAGCGGATCGGCAAGGACGGCCGTCCGGTCGCGCACGGCACCGCGCCGGTGGTGTTCGGCGACGAGGGCTCCAACGTCCAGCACGCCTACTTCCAGATGATCCATCAGGGCACGGACGTGGTGCCCTCCGAGTTCATCGCCGTCGCCGAGGCGAGCGAGGGCGCGCCGGGCATGCACGCCAAGCTGTTGTCCAACGTCCTGGCCCAGGCCGAGGCGCTGATGGTCGGCCGGAGCGAGGCCGAGGTGCGCGCGGAGCTGCGGGCCAAGGGCGTGAGCGCGGCCGAGATCGACGTGCTGGCGCCCCAGCGGGTGTTCCCCGGCGATCGGCCCTCGACCGTCATCCTGCTGGATCGTCTGAGCCCGGAGCGCCTGGGCGCCCTGATCGCGCTTTACGAGCACAAGACCTTCGTCGAGGGCGTGGTCTGGGGGATCAACAGCTTCGACCAGTGGGGCGTGGAGCTGGGCAAGGTGATGGCCGGCCGGATCCTGCCGGAGCTGGAGGGCGGCCCCGCCCAGCCGCACGATCCGTCGACCACGGCCCTGATCGCGCGACTTCGGCGCGGCTAGCCGTCCGCGCCCCGGTGGGCTATAGCCCCGGCGTGATCCGCAGCTCGCACCATCACGCGCACCACCACCACCCGACCTCTGCGGAGGGCGCGGGCCGGGGTCGCGCGGCTTAAAGCAAGCCGGACCCGAAGGCCGAGCCCCCGCCCAAAGCGGATGGGGCTTTGAGCCGAAGCGCCATCCGTCGAACTTCCTCCCCGAACGACGACGAGCGCCCATGACCGACCAACCCGCCGACGATTTCCGCCCCGAAGCCCGCTCGCCCCGCGGCTTCCAGGACCGCCGCGCCCGCGACCTGCGCGCCGAGCGGCGCATCCTGGACGCCGTGTCGAAGGTCTATGAGCGCTACGGCTTCGAGCCGCTGGACACCCCGTCGTTCGAGTACGCCGACGCGCTCGGCAAATTCCTGCCCGACAGCGATCGTCCGAACGAGGGCGTTTTCGCCCTGCAGGACGACGACGAGCAGTGGATGGCGCTGCGTTACGACCTGACGGCGCCGCTGGCCCGGTTCGCCGCGCAGAACTGGGACGGCCTGCCCAAACCCTTCCGCCGCTACGCCTTCGGCACGGTGTGGCGCAACGAGAAGCCGGGGCCGGGCCGCTACCGCGAATTCCTGCAGTGCGACGCCGACACGGTCGGCTCGGACCGCCCGGAGGCCGACGCCGAGATCGTGGCGCTGGGCGTCGAGGGGCTGGAGGCCGCCGGCCTGCCGGCCGGCTCGGCGGTGATGAAGATCAACAGCCGCAAGCTGCTGAACGGCCTGATGAGCCAGGCCGAGATCACTGACCCGGTGCAGCGCCTGATCGTGCTGCGCGCGGTCGACAAGCTGGACCGCCTGGGCCTCAAGGGCGTCGGCGACCTGCTGGGCAAGGGGCGTCTGGACGAATCCGGCGACTTCACCAAGGGCGCGGGCCTGGGCGGCAAGGCGATCGAGGCGGTTCTCAGCTTCGTGCAGGCCGGCGTCGGCGCCTCGCGGGCCGAGACTCTGAACCGTCTGGATCCGGTGGTCGGCGGCTCGGCCGAAGGGGCGGAGGGCCTCGCCGAGCTGGCCCGCATGGACGCGGCGCTGAAGGGCATGGGCGTGGCCGAGGAGCGCGCCCTGTTCGATCCGGCCGTGGTGCGCGGCCTGGAGTACTACACCGGCGCGGTGTTCGAGGCCGAGCTGACCCTGGACACGGTCGACGAGCGTGGCGAGCGGGTGAGGTTCGGCTCGGTCGCCGGCGGCGGCCGCTATGACGACCTGGTCGCCCGCTTCACCGGTCAGCGCGTGCCGGCCACCGGCCTGTCCTTCGGCGTCAGCCGCCTGGTCGCCGCCCAGCGCGCCATCGCCCTGATGGAAGGCCGCCAGGAGCGCGACGCGCGCGGGCCGGTGGTCGTGATCGTCTTCGACCAGTCGGCCATGGCCGAGTACTTCGCCGTCGCCGCCGAGCTGCGCGCCGCCGGCATTCCGGCCGAGGTCTACCTCGGCGCCTCGGGGATGAAGGCGCAGATGAAGTACGCCGACCGGCGCATGTCCCCGGCCGCGGTGATCATCGGAGGCGACGAGCTGGCGGCCGGCACGGCCACGGTGAAGGACCTCGACCTCGGCCGCGAGCTGGCGTCGAACCTGGCCGACAACCGGGAATGGCGGGAGTCCCGCCCGGGCCAGCAGACGGTCGCCCGCGCCGACCTGGTCGAAACCGTGCGACGGATCGTCCAAAATTGACGCGTTTGTCAAATATGGCAAACTAATCGCTGATCATGTACGGAATGAGGCAGAAACAGCCTTAGCAGGCGATTGACATGGCGGTTTTTTGACCGCTTTATGTATCCAGCGTGAGATCAACGAGCGCGCAGTCGCACGAGATCTCCGGCGTTTCGGGGAGGAAACGCCCGCTCCAATGAGAGCAAAGGCCCGCCGCGAGGATCCTCGCGGCGGGCCTTTCTTTTGTGCAGATTAAATTGACAAAACTGTCAAAACTTGGGGGCGGTCGCTAGTCGGCGGGGCCGCCCCACAGCCAGGCCTTGCCGCACACGACGCGTCCCCCGCGGCGGCGGGCGGCGGCGACGGTGATCACGACCGAGACGACGATGACGGCCAGGCGCAGGGCGTTCGCCGTGGCGGAGCTGAAAGCCGCTTCATCGAACGTGAACAGCTCCCACATGCCGTTCATCAGCACGTGGAAGGCGATCGGGACCCAGAGGTTGAAGCGCCACTCGGCATAAAGCCAGGCGAACCAGACGGCCCCGAGGCCGGTCATCAGGAACGCCTCCAGCGCCGCCGTCGGCGTGTCGCCCTGGTAGAGGTGGGCCGCGCCGAAGAAGGCCGCGCCGACCAGGGCGGCGGGCAAGAAGCCCCAGCGGGCGAAGCGGAACAGGAAGCCGAACAGCAGGGCGCGGTAGAGGATCTCTTCGGCGATCCCCGGCAGCAGCGCCCGGCGCATCAGGATGTTGAACGGGTCTTCCGGCGGCGTGTAGGGCGCCGTCAGGGCGAAGCCGGCCAGCATGACGGCGGTCCCTGCTACGCCGACGGCGATGCCGGCAAGGACGGACCCGTTCAGGCCCAGGGCGCCCGGCGCGGCCCTGGGGCCGAACAGGGCCGCGGCCAGGGCCAGCGGCAGGGCCAGGTAGAGGCCGTAGCCGACGACGGCCAGGGCCGCCGTGCGGGCCACGCCGGTTAAATCGCCCGCGACGGCGCCGAAGGGGATCAGGCCGATGCTGTCGACCAGGATGAAGACCGCCAGGGCGGCCAGGGCGACCAGCCAGCGGCGGCCGGTCGAGGCGGGAGGAGTGAGGGAGATCGTCGTCATGCCCGACCGGTAGACGCGGCCGCCGCGCCGGGGCTCCTCAGATCCCGGCGGGATCGCTCCTCAAAACACGATTTCCGTCGGCGGCCGAGGCCAGCGCGCGCGCCCGGAAGTCGCTGGGCGACAGGCCTTCCTGCAGCTTGAAGGCGCGGTTGAAGGAGGCCAGGGAGGCGAAGCCGGAGTCGAAGGCCAGCGAGGCGATCTTCTCGTCGGCCAGGGCCGGATCGAGCAGGGCCCGCTTCGCCGCCGCGACGCGCCAGGCGTTCAGGAAGCTACGGAAGTGGCGGTGGCCCAGCTGCTGGTTGATCAGGCGCCGAACCGCCGGCTCGGGCGCGTCCATGCGCTGGACGAAGCCCGCGAAGTCGAGCTCGGGGTCGAGGTGGACCTGCTCGACCTCCGTCAGCGCGTGCAGACGGCGCAGCAGGCGCGCGTCCGGACCCGTGGCGGCGGGCGCAGGCGCCGCGACGGGCGCCGGGCTGCTGGCGGTGGCGGCGGGGCGGCGCGTCAGGACCTCGGGATTGGCGCGCAGCAGCCAGTGCGCCAAGCGCACGGCGATGAGCAGGATCGCCGCGTTCTGGGCCAGGGTGAACCAGTGCGGCATCCAGCTGAAGCCCAGGAAGGCGTCGACCGCGAAATCGGTGAGCACAAGGCCGGCGACGGCGATCGGCACGACCACCCGCGCCGGGCGGCGGCCCTCGACGAGGTCGCCCTCGAGGCCGCGAAGAATGCGCCAGGCCAGGTTCGCCAGCATGGCCGAGCCCAGCCCGATCAGCAGCCAGGACAGGTCGACGTTTTCCAGGCCGCTTCCGAGATAGCCGCGGTCCAGCAGGAACAGGACAAACCAGGCCGCGCCGCCGCCGAGCTCCACCGGGCCCAGGCGGAAGTCGTCGTCGAACACCGCAAGGCAGAACCACCAGAGGAAGATGACGGCGTTGCCGCTGAAGACGCGCGCGACGCTCAGGACCAGTCCCGAGGCCTCAAGGGCGTCGTCGGGGGTGTTGACCCCCAGGAAGCCGGCCAGCCCCAGCGCGAAGGGCAGGAAGTAGCGGAACAGCCGCTCGCGCGGCGCATAGGACAGCAGCAGCAGGGCGACGGCGACGAGCACGCCCGCGCCGCCCACGCGCAGAATGACGTCGAGATCTTGCAAAGCCGTCCGCCTCCCGTCCTTCGTGCATACGGGCGCCGCGGACAAAGAAAAAGGGCCGGAGCGTCGCCGCCCCGGCCCTTCTCGTCTCGTCGGGCTGAGCCTGCCCGGATCACCAGATCCGGACGCGATCTTCCGGCTTCACGTAGTACTTCTCGCCTTCCTTCACGCCGAAGGCGTCGTACCAGGCGTCGATGTTGCGCATCGGGCCGATGACGCGGAACTCCGGCGGCGAGTGCGGGTCGGAGACGACCTGCTGCTTCATGGCGTCGTCGCGGTACTTGCCACGCCACACCTGAGCCCAGCCGAGGAAGACGCGCTGGTCGCCGGTGATGCCGTCCAGCACCGGCGATTCCGCGCCGTTCAGCGACACGTGGTAGGCGTCGAGCGCCAGCGTGATGCCGGCCAGGTCGCCGATGTTCTCGCCCATGGTCAGGCCGCCCTGGACGTGGCTGCCCGGGATCGGCTCGTAGCTGTCGTACTGGGCGCCGAAGCGGTCGGTCTGGGCTTTGAACTTGGCCGCGTCCTCAGCCGTCCACCAGTCGCGCAGCGCGCCGTCGCCGTCCGACTTGCGGCCCTGGTCGTCGAAGCCGTGGCCGATCTCGTGACCGATCACGCCGCCGATGCCGCCGTAGTTCACGGCCATGTCGGCGTTCGGATCGAAGAACGGCGGCTGCAGGATGGCGGCCGGGAAGACGATCTCGTTGCGGGTCGAGGAGTAGTAGGCGTTCACGGTCTGCGGGGTCATGCCCCACTCTTCCTTGTCGACCGGCTTGCCCAAGCGCTCGACGTTGTACGCCCACTCGAACTTACCTGAGCGGACGACGTTGCCGTAGAGGTCCGAGCCGTCGACGGTCAGGCCCGAATAGTCGCGCCACTTCGACGGATAGCCGATCTTCACGCCGAACTTGTCGAGCTTGGCCAAGGCCTGGGCCTTGGTCTCCGGGCTCATCCAGGCGAGCTTGGTCTCGATGCGGGTCCGCAGGGCCGAGCGCAGGTCGCCGACCAGCTTCTCCATCTTCGCCTTGGATTCCGGCGGGAAGTACTCGGCCACGTATTCACGGCCGAGCGCCTCGCCCATGGCGCCCTCGGCGAAGCTCACGCCGCGCTTGGCGCGGGCGCGCTGCTGGGGCGCGCCCGACATGGTGTGCGAGCGGAACTCCCACTGGGCGTCGGAGAAGCGCTTGGACAGGTACGGCGCGGCCTGATCGACGGTGTGGAAGGCCTGCCAGGCGCGCAGTGTCTCGATCGGGGTGTCGGCGAAGATCTTGGCGATCTTCGGGAAGGCGGTGTTTTCCGACACGATGGCGCGGTCGGCCTTCTGCAGGCTGGCGGCCTTCAGATACTCGCGCCAGGCGAAGCCCGGGGCGTACTTCTCGAGCTGAGCCACGGTCATCGGGTTGTAGGTCTTGTCGTCGTCGCGACGATCGATGCGCGACCAGCTGACCTCGGCGATCTTGGTCTCCAGCGCGACGATGTCCTTGGCGGCCTGGGTCGAGTTCTCCCAGCCGACCTGGCGCAGCATGCGCGCGACGTAGGCTTCGTACGCGGTCTTTTTGTCCGCGAAGGTGTCCTTCAGGTAGTAGTCGCGGTCCGGCAGGCCCAGACCGCCCTGGAACAGGTACAGGGCGTTCATGGTCGGGTTCTTGCCGTCGGCGTCGACGTAGGCGTTGAAGAACGACGCGCCGAACACGCCGTTGGTGGCGCCCATCGAGCGGGCCATGTCGGCCTTGGTCTTGATCGCGCGGATCGCGTTCAGGTCCTTGGCCAGCGGGGCTGCGTCGAGCTGCTGGATGCGCGCTTCGTCCATGTAGCTGTTGTAGAGCGCGCCGATCTTGCCCTGGTCGGTGTCGGCCGCGGCGCCGGAGGCCGAGGCCTTCTCGACCAGCACGCGCAGGCGGTTGTCGGACAGTTCGCGCAGCAGGTCGAACGAGCCGTAGCGCGAGCGGTCGGACGGGATCACCAGAGCGTCCATCGCCTTGCCGTTGGCGTAGCGGAAGAAGCTGTCGCCGGGCTTCACGCTGGTGTCCATGCCGGCGGTGTCGAAGCCCCACGTGCCGTACTTCGGCGCTTCGGTGCTGGTCCAGCCGGAGCCGGCCGGGGCGGCGGCGTCTGCGGCGACGCCGAACAGGGAGACCTTGTCGCAGACCGAGTCCAGGCACACGCGGTCTTGGGCCTGCGCGGCGGACGCGACCGCCAGCGCCGCCATGGCGGCGGCGCAGAGCAGGAGCTTCTTCATGGGAATTTCTTCCTCGCCTTATTCTCGAAAGACTGGCGGCGACTGTGAAGCATAAGCCCCAAGCCGTCCCTTAACATTCTGTCATGTTCGCCAGCCGCTCGGCGGCAGTCGCCAGATCGGTGGCCTTCCAACAAGTTTCTCGCCGGCCTCGGGCGAAAATTTGGCGATAGTCACGAAAAAGGGCCGGAGCGTTCCCGCTCCGGCCCGTATCGTTTCGTCAGGCCTGTGCCCGCCGGATCACCAGATCCGGACGCGCTCTTCCGGCTTCACGTAGTACTTGTCGCCTTCCTGGACGCCGAAGGCCTGGTACCAGGCGTCGACGTTGCGCATCGGGCCGATCACGCGGAACTCGGCCGGCGAGTGCGGGTCGGAGACGACCTGCTGCTTCAGCGCGTCGTCGCGCGACTTCGAGCGCCACACCTGGGCCCAGCCGAGGAACACGCGCTGGTCGCCGGTGATGCCGTCCAGCACCGGGGCTTCCGCGCCGTTCAGCGACACGTGGTAGGCGTCGAGCGCCAGCGTGATGCCGGCCAGGTCGCCGATGTTCTCGCCCATGGTCAGGCCGCCCTGGACGTGAGCGCCCGGGAGCGGCTCGTAGGTGTCGTATTGGGCGCCGAAGCGGTCGGTCTGGGCCTTGAACTTGGCCGCGTCCTCGGCCGTCCACCAGTCGCGCAGCACGCCGTGGCCGTCGGACTTGCGGCCCTGGTCGTCGAAGCCGTGCCCGATCTCGTGGCCGATCACGCCGCCGATGCCGCCGTAGTTCACGGCCATGTCCGCGTTCGGGTCGAAGAACGGCGGCTGCAGGATGGCGGCCGGGAACACGATCTCGTTGCGGGTGGACGAGTAATAGGCGTTCACCGTCTGCGGGGTCATGCCCCACTCTTCCTTGTCGACCGGCTTGCCCAGCTTGGCCACGTCCTCGGCCCACTCGAAGGCGCTGGAGCGGAGCACGTTGCCGTAGAGGTCGGACGCGTCGACGCTCAGGCCGGCATAGTCGCGCCACTTGGACGGATAGCCGATCTTCACGCCGAACTTGGAGAGCTTGTCGAGCGCCTGGGCCTTGGTCTCCGGGCTCATCCAGTCGAGCTTGGTTTCGATGCGGGTCTTCAGCGCCGACTTCAGGTCGGCGACCAGCTTCTCCATCTTCGCCTTGGATTCCGGCGGGAAGTACGCGGCGACGTATTCACGGCCGATGGCCTCGCCCATCGCGCCTTCCGCGAACGACACGCCGCGCTTGGCGCGCGAGCGTTGTTCCGGCGCGCCCTGCAGGGTGTGCGAGCGGAACTCCCACTGGGCGTCCGAGAAGCGCTTGGACAGGTACGGCGCGGCCTGGTCGACGGTGTGGAAGGCCTGCCAGGCCTTCAGGGTCTCGATCGGGGTGTCCGCGAAGATCTGGGCGATCTTCGGCAGGGCGGTCTTCTGGCGGACGACCACCTTGTCGACCTTGCCGAGGCCGGCGGCGGCCAGCTGGCTCCGCCACGGGAAGCCCGGGGCGTACTTCTCCAGTTCGGCCACGGTCATCGGGTTGTAGGACTTGTCCCGGTCGCGGCTCTCGATCCGCGACCAGCTGGCCTCGGCGATCTTGGTTTCGAGCGCGACGATGTCCTTGGCGGCCTGGCCGGCGTTCTCCCAGCCCACGTTGCGCAGCATGCGCGCGACATAGGCTTCGTACGCGGTCTTCTTATCGGCGAAGGTGTCCTTCAGGTAGTAGTCGCGGTCCGGCAGGCCCAGGCCCGACTGGACGACATAGAGCGTGTTGCGCTCCGGATCCTTGGCGTCTTCGGAGACCCCGACGCCGAAGAACGAACGGCCGAAGCCGGCGTTGGAGGCGCCCATGGAGCGGGCGACGTCCGCCTTGGTCTTCAGGGCGCGGATCGCGGCCAGGTCCTTGGCCAGCGGAGCTGCGTCCAGCTGCTGGATGCGCGCTTCGTCCATGAAGCTGTTGTAGAGGGCGCCGATCTTGGCCTGGTCCGAGCCGGCCGCGGCGCCGGTGTCCGCGGCGGCCTTCTCGACCAGCACCTTCAGGCGGTTGTCGGAGAGTTCGCGCAGCAGCGGGAACGAGCCGTAGGTCGACCGGTCCGACGGGATGACCAGCGCGTCCAGCGCCTTGCCGTTGGCGTAGCGGAAGAAGCTGTCGCCGGGCTTCACGCTGGTGTCCATGCCGGCGGTGTCGAAGCCCCACGTGCCGTACTTCGGCGCTTCGGTGCTGGTCCAGCCGGAGCCGGCCGGGGCGGCGGCGTCGGCGGCGACGCCAAACAGCGAGACCTTGTCGCAGACCGAGTCGAGGCAGACGCGGTCTTGGGCCTGCGCGGCAGACGCGGCCGCCAGCGCCGCCAGGGCGGCGGCGCAGAGCAGGAACTTCTTCATCGGAATTTCTTCTTCGCCTTGTTCTCGAAAGACTGGCGCGACTGTGGAGCAGGCGGCTCCAACCGCATCTTAAAATTCTGTCATGTTCGAGCGGCGCTCGGCGAACTACGCTCCGTCTGTGAACTTTCCGCCATGACTCCACGCTAGAGTCGCGGGGAACTCAGGCGAGAGGTGGTCGAACGTATGCCGACGGAAGTGGCGCCCCAGGAATACAAGGACGTACTCGTTTTCCTGGCCGCGGCCAGCATCGTCGTGCCGCTGTTTCATCGCTTCAAGTTGAGCCCCGTGCTGGGCTTCCTGCTCGCCGGCGTGCTGCTGGGCCCCGACGGGCTGGGCCGGCTGGCCGGCGACAATCCCTGGATCTCGGCCATCACCATTTCGGACGCCGACGAGATCCGGGTGTTCGCCGAGTTCGGCGTGGTCTTCCTGCTGTTCATGATCGGGCTGGAGCTCTCGTGGGAGCGCCTGCGGGCCATGCGCCGGCTGGTGTTCGGGTTCGGCATGGCCCAGGTCGTGGTGTGCGGCGGCTTGCTGGGCCTGTGCGCCTGGGGGCTGGGCCAGCCGCCAGCCGGCGCGGTGGCGCTGGGCCTGGCCCTGGCCTTGTCCTCCACCGCGCTGGTCATGCCGGTGCTGGCCGAGCGCAAGCGGCTGCACACCGGGGTCGGCCGCGCGGCCTTCTCGGTGCTGCTGGCCCAGGACCTGGCGGTCGCGCCGATCCTGGTCACTCTGACGGTGCTGGGCGGCATGGAGGCCGGCAACGGCGCCTCCTGGCTGACCGGCCTGCTGACCCTGGCCCCCGCCGCGCTCGCGCTGGCGGTCATCGTCGCGGTCGGCCGGCTGGTGCTGCGGCCCCTGTTCCAGCTGGTGGCCGGATCGAAGAGCCAGGAACTGTTCGTGGCCGCCTGCCTGCTGGTGGTGATCGGCGCCGGCGTCGCGGCCTCCGTCAGCGGCCTGTCCATGGCGATCGGCGCCTTCGTCGCCGGCCTGCTGCTGGCCGAGACCGAGTTCCGCCGCGAGGTCGAGGTCAATATCGAGCCGTTCAAGGGGCTGCTGCTCGGCATGTTCTTCGTCTCGGTCGGCATCCGGCTGGACCTGGACGTGGTGCTGGCCGAGCCGGTGGTGATCCTCAGCGTGGCGGTCGGCCTGACCGCCCTGAAGATCGTCTCCATCTTCGGCGTGGCGCGCGCGTTCCGCCTGCCCCCGCGCATCGCGCTGGAGACGGCGATGGTGCTGGGCCCGGCCGGCGAGTTCGCCTTCGTCATCCTGAACAGCGCGCTGGACCATCACCTGGTCGACCCGGGCTTCGAGCGCGCCGTGTTGATCGGCGCCACCCTCAGCTTCTTCGCCGTGCCCGCCCTCGCCTGGGCGGCCGAGCGCCTGGCCGTGCGGACCCCTGCGCCGCAGGACCAGATCGACGAAGCGGCGGAAGACCTCGAGCACGGCGAAGGACGGGTGCTGATCGTCGGCTACGGGCGGGTCGGGCGGCTGGTGGGTGAAATGCTCAGCCGGCACGACGTGGAGTTCTCCGCTGTCGACCTGAACGCCAAGCTGGTGGACGAGGCGCGCAAGGCCGGCGAGCGCGTCTATTTCGGAGACGCCGGCCGGGCCGAATTCCTGGCCCGCTGCGGCATCGACAAGGTCGCCGCCGTGGTGGTGACCATGGACGCGCCGCGCAAGGTGGAAGAGGTGGTGCAGACCGTCCGCGCCGCCCGCCACGACGTCACCCTGATCGCCCGCGCCCGCGACGCGCGCCACGCCGCGCGACTGTACCAGCTGGGCGCGACCGACGCGGTGCCGGAGACGGTGGAGTCCAGCCTGCAGCTGGCCGAGAACACCCTGGTCGACCTGGGCAAGCCGATGGGCCTGGTGATCGCCTCGATCCACGAGAAGCGCGACGAGTTCCGCAAGCTGTTCCAGGAGAGCGCGCCGGACAAGCGCGAGACCCGGGCGGTGCGGGCGCGCGAGCCGCGCCGCTCTACAGGCTGATCTTCAGCGGCGTCTTCAGGTAGGTGCGCCCGTCGGCCTCGGCCGGGGGCAGGGCGCCGGCGCGGATGTTCACCTGCAGCGACGGCATCAGCAGCGCCGGCGGATCCAGCGTGGCGTCGCGCTCGGTGCGCATCTGCACGAAAGCGTCTTCCGGCGCGTCGCCGCCCACGTGCTTGTTGCCCGACTTCTCGGCGGCGACCGTCGTCTCCCAGGCTGGGGCCTCGCGCCCCGCGCCCGACGGATAATCGTGCCCGACGAAGACCCGCGTCTGCGGCGGCAGGTCGAGAATGCGCCGGATCGAGCGGTAGAGCGTGCGCGCGTCGCCGCCGGGGAAGTCGCACCGGGCGGTGCCGTAGTCGGGCATGAACAGCGTGTCGCCCACGAAGGCGGCGTCGCCTGTCACGTAGGTCACGCAGGCCGGCGTGTGGCCGGGCGTGTGCATCACCTTCACGTCCAGCTCGCCCAGCCGGAAGGTCTCGCCGTCCGCGAAGCGGTCGTCGAAGGCCGAGCCGTCGCCGGCCACGTCGCCGGCCCCGAACACCGGCGCGAAGGTCTTCTGCACCTCGGTGATGCGTCCGCCGACCCCCAGCCGTGCGCCGGTCGCGCGCTTCAGCACCTGGGCGCCGGACAGGTGGTCGGCGTGGGCGTGGGTCTCCAGCACCCGCTCGATCCTCAGGCCCTGGGCGTCGGCGGCCTGCAGCACCGCGTCGACCGACTCGCGCCAGACCTTGCCGGTCTTGGCGTCGAAATCGAGCACCGGGTCGATCACCGCCGCGGCCTTGGTCGCCGGGTCGGACACCAGGTAGGTCACCGTCGAGGTGCGCTTGTCGAAGAAACCTTGGACGTCAGGGGACATGGCGGGGGCTCCTATGCGCACGCCCTACATATTAGCTATTGCTAAATTAGCAATCTCTTATATATGCGGCTCATGCTCGATCACGCTTCCTTAGACCGCGCCCGCTTCGAGGCCAGCGCCGGAGCCGCCGCCAAGCTGCTCCGCGCGCTGTCGAACGAGCGGCGGCTGATGATCCTGTGCCTGCTCGGCGACGGTGAACTGTCCGTCGGCGCGCTGCAACAGCGACTCGACGTGTCCCAATCCGCCCTGTCGCAGCACCTGGCGGTGCTGCGGGAGGAAGGGCTGGTGGACGTCCGCCGCCAGGGCCAGTCCATCTTCTACCGGATCGCCGACCCGGCGGCCCTGCGGGTGATCGGGACCCTCGCCGAAATCTTCTGTCCCACGGAGTGAGTATGTCGTCCCTGAAGCCGCTCGATCCCGCCGCCGTCGCCCGCAAGCTGAAGGCCGGGACGATCACCCTGGTGGACGTGCGCGAAGCCGACGAGCGGGCGCGCGAGCGCATCGCCGGCGCCGTCTCCGCCCCGCTGTCCGCCTTCGAAACGGCCGCCGCCGCGTTGGACGGCGGACGGGAGGTGGTCTTCCACTGCCGATCCGGAGGCCGCACCACCGCCCACTGCGATCGCCTCGCCGCGGCCGTCGCCGGCCAGGCCTTCGTGCTGGAGGGCGGCATCGAGGCCTGGAAGAAGGCGGGCCTGCCCGTCGCCGCCGACCGCAAGGCGCCGCTCGAGATCATGCGTCAGGTGCAGATCGCGGCGGGGACCCTGGTGCTGACCGGGGTGGTCCTGGGCTTCCTCGTGCATCCCGGCTTCTTCGGCCTGTCGGCCTTCGTCGGCGCCGGACTGACCTTCGCCGGATTGAGCGGCTGGTGCGGCATGGCCAACCTGCTCAAGCTCGCGCCCTGGAACCGGGCGGCGGGGGCCTGAGCATGGACCTCACAGTGTGGTCCGCCAGCGCGACCGTCGTCTCGGGCGCGCTGGTCGGGCTGCTGCTGGCCGTGTTCGGCGGCGGCGGCTCGGTCCTCGCCACGCCCCTGTTGCTCTACTTTGTCGGCGTGACGAACCCGCACGTGGCGATCGGAACCTCCAGCGCGGCGGTGGCGGTCAACGCCTTGGTCAACCTCGTCGGCCACTGGCGCGGCGGGCGGGTGAAGTGGCCCTGCGCCGCCGTGTTCGGCGTCTCGGGCCTGCTCGGCGCGCTGGCCGGGTCCAGCCTGGCCAAGCAGGTCGGCGGCCAGCTGTTGCTGTTGTTCTTCGCCGTCGCCATGGCGGCCGTCGCGGTCTCCATGCTGCGCAAGCGCGGCGACAGCGGCGACCCGGCCGTGCGCATCACGCCCGGGCTGGCCGCGCGTCTGGCCCCGACCGGGCTCGTCGTGGGCTTCGCGGCCGGCTTCTTCGGCATCGGCGGCGGCTTTCTGATCGTCCCGGGCCTCATGGCCGCGGCCGGCATGACGCTGGCCAACGCCGCGGCGTCCAGCCTGGTCTCGGTCTCGCTGTTCGGGATGTCGACGGCGGCCAACTACGCGGCCTCCAGACTGGTGCTGTGGCCGGTGGTCGGCTGGTTCCTGGTCGGCGGCGTGGCCGGTGGCGCGGCGGGCCTGAAGGCGGCCGACGCGCTGGGCGCGCGGGCCGCGCTGGGGCGGACCCTGTTCGCAGGGCTGATCCTGATCGTGGCCGGCTACGTCGCCTGGCGCGCGCTGTCCGGGATGTGACGGCTCAGGCGTGGTGATCCATTTCCAGCGCGTCCTTCGCCTCCAGCATGGCCAGCTTGAACTGCAGGGGGTCGGTGATGGTGCGCAGCTTGTTGATGGCGACGTCCGACGCGGTCAGGATCTCGATGTCGCCGTAGCCGAAGATGCGGCCCCACAGCGACTGGCGCGACTTCACGTCGTTCAACTTCTCCAGCAGGGTGTCGATCACGTCCTTGGAGAGCACGCCCTTCAGCTGCAGCACGCGGCGGTCGGTCATGACGTACATGTGGTTGCGCCAGCTCAGCCACTCCCACAGCCACAGCACGGCGGGCAGCAGGGCCGCCACGAGGGCGGCCAGGAAGGCGGGGCTGCGTGGGCTCTGGACCAGCAGGACCGCGGCCAGGATCAGGGCGGCGAAGGTCAGTCCGACCCACAGCGCGGTCTTGGAGACCCCCACCAGCCAGTGGCGGCGCACGATCATCAGAACGCGTTCGTCCTTGCCCAGGACCTTGGCGAGATAGCCGGTCGCGGTCACGGCCGGGGCCGCGCTCACGCCGGCGGTCGCGGCCTCGGTGTTCGTTTCCGCCATGGCGTCACCTTCCGAACGTCGTTCGGCCGGGACGTTAACCTTTGCGGACTGGAGCGGAAAGAGCCTCCGGCGCCGGGGGGCTGATCCGACGCCGGAGCAAGGTTCCTTGAAATCGGAACCCGGTCAGACGCCGAAGGTCTGGCCGAAATAAGCAGCGGCGAAGGCCGCGGCGACGACGAGACCGCCGCCGGCGAGCAGGGTGCTGACCACGCCGCCCCACGACGTCCGGCGGGCCTTGAGCACGCGGACGTAGAGCACCGGCTCGGTGTTGAAGGCTTCGCTGCCGACGATGTTGTGCTGGGACATTGGACGCTTCCCCGACTGTAAGCTTGTGTACGCCTTAACTATGAGGCGGCGGGGATGTGGCGACTTCGTGGCGCCGACGGGGGCGGAGCGCCGCGGCAGGGCGTCGCAGCCAGGGCGTGGAGCTTTCCGAAACTTCATTTGCGCCTTGGGTTCGCGCGGATAACCTCGGTCGTTCGAACCCGGGGAGGGGCGCCTGATGAAGACCGTATTCCTGACCGTTTTGGCCGCGACCGCCGCCTTGTCCGCGCCGCTGGCCGCCAGCGCCGCCGAACCGGCCAAGGGCGCCGCCGCCGAGGTCGAGGCGCTGGCCGACGCCTGGGTGAAGCTGCAGCTGCAGACCGACCCGACCGTCTCCTACTTCTCCGGCCTGCCGGTCCAGAGCCACGCCCGCTTCGTCGACCGCTCGCCGGCCGGGCTCGCCGCCTACGAGAAGAGCGAGGACGAGCTGCTGGCCAAGCTGACGCGGATCGACGCCCGCGCCCTGGCCGGGTCCCCGTCGCTCGTCACCTACGCCGGCCTGAAGGAACAGCTGGAGGCGGGCCGCGACATGCGCGTCTGCCACACCGAGTGGTGGGACGTGAACCACATGTTCGGCTGGCACACGGGCATGGCGCGCATCGCCGCCCTGCAGCCGCTGGGCACGGACGAGCTGCGCGCCCAGGCCCTGCAGCGTTGGGGCTCGCTCCCGGCCTTCGCCGACACGGAGATCGCCAACCTGAAGACCGGCCTGACCCACGGCTATTCGGCGCCGAAGTCGGTGGTCGACCGGGTGGTCAAGCAGGTCGACGGCATGATCGCCGCCGATCCGGAGAAGTCGCCGTTCTGGGTGCTGGCCACCCACGACGCCGACCCGGCCTTCCAGGCCGCCATGCGCCAGGTCATCACCGACAGGATCAACCCGGCCCTGAAGCGCTACAGCGACTACCTGTCCAAGGAATACCGGCCGCAGGCGCGCGAGAGCCTGGGCCTGTCGGCCCTGCCGGACGGCGTGCCCTGCTACCGGGCCTTCCTGCGCACCTACACCACCCTCGACCGCGACCCGAAGGCGGTCTTCGAGCTGGGCCAGAAGACCGTCGCCGCCAACCTGGCGACCGTGAAGGCCATGGGGCGTAAACTCTACGGCTCGGACGACTTGGCGACCATCGTGGCCAGGACGCGCGAGGCCCCGGACAACCACTTCGCCTCGGAAGAGGAGCTGATCGCCTACACCCGCGCGACCGTCGACGCGTCCCGCGCCAAGACCGCCGTCCTGTTCGAGCGCATGCCGCCGCAGGTGATGGAGGTGAAGCCGATGGAGAGCTACCAGCGCGGCACCGGGGTCAGCTCGCACTACGAAGCCTCGCCGGACATGGCCAAGACCGCCACCTACCGCATCCAGTCGGAGAACTGGCAGGGCGAGACCCGCGGCGGCGCGGCCATCACAGCCGTGCACGAGGGCTGGCCCGGCCACCACATGCAGATCGCCACCGCCTATTCGACGCCGTCGAACGACTTCACCCGCATGTCGTTCAACTCGGCCTTCGTCGAGGGCTGGGCGCGCTATGCCGAGGCCCTGTCGGAGGAGGCGGGCGTCTATGACAACCCCTACGCCGCCGTCAGCCGGCGCCTGTGGCCGGCGCGCGGCATGGTGGTGGATCCGGGCGTGCACCTGTACGGCTGGAGCCGCGAACAGGCGGCGCGCTACATGGCCGAGTCCGGCCGCTTCACCTACGAGGAGTCGCTGGACACCATCGACCGCATCGCCGTGCTGCCGGGCCAGCTGACCGCCTACGACTCCGGCGCGCTGGAGATCTTCGCGCTCCGCAAGCAGGCCGAAGCCGCGCTGGGCCCGAAGTTCGACCTGAAGGCCTTCCACCAGGTGGTGCTGAAGGACGGGGTCGTGCCGCTGCCGGCGCTGCGCGCCTCGGTCGAGGCCTGGATCGCCGAACAGCGCAAGAAATAGGGTTATCCACAGGCTGCGGCGACGAGTCCGCAGCCTGCGGCGGCGGCGCGGTTGAGCGGCGTCCGTTCGATGAGTAGCGTCCGCGCGAATTTCTTCCCGGAGTATCTCTCGATGGACGACGTCTTTTCCGCCGCCGCTTCCGATCCCGACGTCCTGACCGCGACCGCGCAGGGCCGTCTGAAGTCCTTCATCGAGCGCATCGAGCGGCTGGAAGAAGACAAGCAGGCCGTCATGAACGACATGAAGGAGGTCTTCGCCGAGGCCAAGGGCGAAGGCTTCGACGTGAAGATCATGCGCAAGGTCATCCGCCTGCGTAAGCAGGACAAGGTCAAGCGGCAGGAAGAAGAGGCGCTGGTCGACCTCTACCTGTCCGCCATCGGGGGCCTTTGAAGCGAAAGCTTCCCGACCGGAAGGCGGCGGCCCGACGGGCCGCCCTCCGCGCTTTGGCCAAGGCCAAGCGCACCGCCGACAAGGCGGGCGTCACCCTCTCCGAGTGGGAGGATGAATTCCTCGGCTCCGTCGCCGAGCGGGTGAAGACCTACGGCCGCGCGTTCGGCGACCCCGAGAAGGGCGACCCGAACGCGCCGCTGTCGGTGATGCAGGCGGTCAAGCTCAAGCAGATCGCCGCCAAGGCGACCGGCGAGACGTCCGGGCCTGACAAGCCGAACCGGAGCCGACGCGGCTTCCGCCCGCGTCCGGCGCGTCAACTCGACCCCGAGTTCGAAGAGTAGCGCTCACCGACGGCGCACTCCCGCGTTCCTCCGGCGACACGGAGGGTTCATGGCGCTTTCAGTCAGCCGGCGGTCGCTGCTCGCGGCCGCGGCCGTTCCTGTCGCCGCCTGGCGTGCGCCCGCGCGCCCGTGGCCGCGCGAGGTGCTGGCCTTCTACTACGGCTGGTGGGGTCCGGCCGCGACGTCCGGCGCGCGCCGGCACTGGGGCGAGGCCCGGCCCGACGGAGCGGGCGTGACCGGCGCCCGACATTCGCCGCAGCGCGGCCTCTACGACAGCCTGAATGCGTCCGACGTCGCCTGGCAGATCGCGCAGGCGCGCGCGGCCGGGATCAGCGGCTTCGTGGCCAGCTGGTGGGGGCGCGGCTGCTACGAAGACGCCAACCTCGAGCTGCTGCTGCGCGCGGCGGCCGGGTCGCCGTTCCGGGTGTGCGCCTACTACGAGACCAGCGGCGACGGCCCTCGCGAAGGCGAGGCGGCCGCGGCGCGGATCACCGCGGACCTGGACTGGCTCGCGCGCCGACACATGACCTCGCCCGCCTGGCTGACGGTCGAGGGCCGTCCGGTGCTGTTCGTGTTCGACCGGGTCTGCGATCAGGTCGAGCCGCTGGTCCTGGCCGCTGCGGTGCGGCGGTTGCGGGCGGCGGGCGGACCGCGCCTGTTCGTGATCGGCCCCGCCACCTACCCGGAGACGCGGGCGGCGCGGGCGCCCTGGTTCGACGCCCTGCACGCCTATTCCATCCTGCCGGACGTCTACGACGTGGGAATGTGGGGGCTGGCCGACGCGGCGGGGCGACGTTACCGGCGCGAAGTCGCCGCGGCCGGCCGCGGCCTGGCCTGCGTGCCCGTGTCGCCGGGCTACGACGACCGCGGGGTGGAAGATCGGCCGGGCCGCCGGCCGGTGCTGAAACGGCGCGACGGCGCCACCTACCGCGCCCTGTGGGACGCGGCGATCCGCGCCGGCCCGGACTGGGTGCTGATCACGTCCTGGAACGAATGGCACGAGGCGACCGAGATCGAGCCCTCCGTCGAGAACGGAGGACGCGAGCTCGCGACCACACGGGAGATGGTCAGGCGGTTCCGAACCGCTTAGCCGACTTCCTTCAGCACGCCTTCGAGGCCCTGCTCGCGCACCTTGCGGTACAGGGTCGAGCGGCCGATGCCGAGGCGGCGCGCCACCTCCGACATGTGGCCGGCGTAGACCTCGATGGCGTGCTGGATGAGGTCGCGCTCGATCTCTTCCAGGGTGCGCAGGTGGCCGTTGTCGCCCAGGATGCGCACGGGCGCGTCCGGCATCGGCGGCAGGATCGAGGCCGGGTGCTCGGACGCGGCGGCTGAGACCGGCGCGTCCTCGTCCACGGCGGCCAGGGGCGCCTTCACGCCGGAGACGGCCGGGAAGTCGTGCGGCTGCAGGAAGGCCCCGTCGGCCAGCACGATGGCGCGGTAGACGGTGTTTTCCAGCTGGCGGACGTTGCCCGGCCAGTCGTAGGCGCACAGCAGGGCGAGGGTTTCGGGGCTGGCGCCGGCGATGCGCTTGCCTTCCTCCACGTTGAAGCGGCGCACGAAGTGGTCGACCAGGGCCGGGACGTCCTCGCGGCGTTCACGCAAGGCCGGGGCCTCGATCGGGAAGACGTTGAGCCGGTAGTACAGGTCCTCGCGGAAGCGGCCCTCGGCCACCGCCTGCGACAGGTCGCGGTTGGTGGCGGCGATGATCCGCACATCGACCTTCACGGCGCGCTTGGAGCCGACCGGGTCGATCTCGCGCTCCTGCAGGGCGCGCAGCAGCTTGACCTGCATTTCGAGCGGCAGTTCGCCGACCTCGTCGAGGAACAGGGCGCCGCCGTGGGCTTCCTGGAACTTGCCGAGGTGCTTGTCGGTCGCGCCGGTGAAGCTGCCCTTCTCGTGGCCGAACAGGATCGATTCCACGAGGTTGGCGGGCAGGGCGCCGCAGTTCACGGCCACGAACGGTTTGCCGGCGCGGTCGGAGGCGCCGTGCACGGCGCGGGCGATCACTTCCTTGCCCACGCCGCTTTCGCCGAGGATCAGCACCGGGATGGCCGAGGACGCGGCCCGCTCGCCCAGCTTCTTAACCAGGCGCATGGGCGCAGACTGGCCGACCAGGTCGTCGAAGCTGGTGCGCCCGCCGACATGCTTCTTCAGCCGGTCGACTTCGGCGACCAGGTCGCCGGTCTGCAGGGCGTTCTGGATCGAGACCAGGATGCGCTCGGGGCTGGCCGGCTTCACGAAGAAATCCTGCGCCCCGGCCTGCATGGCCTTGACCACGGTTTCAATGCCGCCGGTCGCGGTCAGCACCACGATCGGGGTGCGCACGCCCGAGGCGCGCGCTTCCTTCAGCGTGTCCAGGCCCGACATGCCGGGCATGACGAGGTCCAGCAGGACCACGTCGGCGCCGCCGCCGGTCGTCAGGCGATCCAGCGCCTGGCGGCCGTTCTCGGCGTGCACGACCTGGAAGCCCTCGCGGTCGAGCACGGCCTGGATCAGACGGCGCTGCGTCGGGTCGTCGTCGACGACCAGAACGGTTTTAGCCATGGAGACTCCACCCACCACCTGGATGCCTCGCCTCTTCGGGCGTGGCTCGTTTTGCGGTGTTGTACGCGGCGGGGGTGAAGATCGGGTTTAAGCCGCGGCCCCGATTCCCGGATTGGGAAGACGTCAGTCGGTCACAGGTTCGAAGGTCAGCTGACGCCCGTCGCGGGTGGTGACGAGCAGGACCCGGTCGTCGATCAGCCGGTAGCCGTCGGCTTCCTGCAGGGCTGACAGAAAGACGTCCTCCTGGTGGACAAGCGCCGCGTCGCAGGCTGTCCGGGTCGAGCCCAGGCGGGTGATGGCGAGCACGCTGCCCTGCCGGCGCCAGTCGCCGGACCAGCGGTTGCAGCCGCCGAGGCCCGACGCGCGCCCGTCGTCGCCGAAACGCAGGGTGATGCGGGAGCCGGCGAGCACGCCGCGGGCGTTCAGGTCCGCCAACCGCCAGGCCACGCCGGTGAGCGGGTCGCTGGTCGGTCCGGCCCGCACGTCCGAGCACCCCCAGAGGGCGACGGCGACGCACGCGGACAGGACGGGACGCATGACGGCACTCCAGCGGCCTAGACGCGTGCAAGTACCCCTAGGGTGACTGGAGGGTTCCAGAGAGCGTGGTTATGTGTCGGTCATGAACGCTCCCCTGCGCCCCCAAGCCGAACCGCCCGTCTGGGATCTGTCCGACCTTTACGCCGGTCCCGACGATCCCGCCGTCGCCCGCGACCTGGAGGCGGGGCGCGTCCTGGTCGCCGATCTGGCGAAGATGGAGGGCGGCTTCGTCGCCGCGCGGGCCGAGCCGGCCCGCCTGGGCGAGGCGATCGACCGGGCGGTGACGCTCTACGAACAGGTCACCGAGCGGCTGGGTGCGATCGCAGCGTACGCCTCGATGGCCGCTACGGTGGCGCGCGAGGATCCGTCCCTGGCCAAGTTCGAGGCCGACATCCGCGCCAAGGTCTCGGCCATCTCGGCCGACACCCTGTTCCTGACCCTGGAGCTGAACCAGCTGGAGGAGGCCGAACTGGAAGCGGCGCTGGCCGCCGTGCCCGGCGCGGCGCGCTGGCGGCCGTGGCTGCGGCGGGTGCGGCTGAACCGCCCGCACGAGCTGTCGGCCGAGCTTGAGCGCATGCTGGTCGACCGCGCCCCGGCCGTGGCCCAGTGGACCCGCCTGTTCGACGAGACCCTCGCGCGCATGCGCGTGCCGGTCGGGCGCGAGACCCTGACCCTGAACGAGGCTCTGACCCGGCAGTCCGATCCGGATCCGATGAAACGTAGAGCCGCCGCCGACGGCCTGGCCGACGCCCTGGCCCAGGCCACGCCGGTGCTGGCGCTCAGCCTCAACACCGTGGCCGAGGAGAAGCGGGTCGAGGACCGCTGGCGCCGCTTCGCCGACCCGGCCGCCTCGCGCCACCTGGCCAACGAGGTCGACGCCGAGGCGGTGAACGCCATGGCCGAGGCCGTGGCCGAAGCCTATCCGCGCCTGTCGCACCGCTACTACGCGCTGAAGGCCCGGGTGATGGGCAAGAAGACGCTGGACTACTGGGACCGCAACGCGCCGCTGGAGAAGGCCGCGCCGCGCAGCTACGGCTGGGACGAGGCCAAGGGCGTGGTGCTGGACGCCTTCGGCCGGCTGGGCCCCGAGTTCGCCGGTCGCGCCTCGACCTTCTTCGAGCGACCGTGGATCGACGCGCGGCCCCGGGCCGGCAAGACTTCGGGCGCTTACGCCCACCCGGTGACCGCCGACCGCCACCCCTACGTCTTTCTCAACTTCATGGGCGAGCGGCGCGACGTGCTGACCCTGGCTCACGAGCTGGGCCACGCCGTGCACCAGACCCTGGCCCAGCCGCTGGGGACGCTTCTGGCCGACACGCCCCTGACCCTGGCCGAGACCGCCTCGATCTTCGCCGAGGGCCTCGTGTTCGAGAAGCTGCTCGGCGAGGCCACGCCGGCCGAGCAGCGGGCCCTGCTGGCCGGGCGGATCGAGGACGGGCTGAACACGGTCGTGCGCCAGATCGCCTTCCACCGGTTCGAGACCCGCTTCCACGCCGCGCGCCACGAGGGCGAGGTCTCGGCCGAACAGATCGGCAAGCTGTGGCTGGAGGTGATGGGCGAGAGCCTGGGCCCGGCGGTGACGCTGAACCCCGGCTACGAGCACTACTGGGCCTATGTCAGCCACTTCGTGCACGCGCCCTTCTACGTCTACGCCTACGCCTTCGGCGACCTGCTGGTCTCGGCCCTGATGGAGAAGCGCCGCCAGGATCCGGCCGGCTTCGCGCCCCTGTACGAAGGCCTGCTGGCCGGCGGCGGGGCCAAGACCTACGTCGAGGCGCTCGAGCCCTTCGGCCTGGATCCGCGTCAGAAGGCGTTCTGGCAGGCGGGCTGCGCGCGGCTGGAAGGCCTGATCGACCGCTTCGAACAGCTGGTCTGAGCCATGGCCGGCGACGATCCCGAACGCGACCGCCTGACCGGCCGGGTCAGCCGCTTCGCCCGGGTCGGCGCAGGCCTGGGCGTGGCCGGGGCGGGCTATGGCGCCAACCTGCTGTTCGGCGGCGATGCGGCCGGCGAGCGCAACGCGCGCCTGGTGAAGGAGGCGCTGGGGCGGCTGAAGGGGCCGTTGATGAAGGCGGCGCAGATGTTCGCCACCGTGCCCGACCTGCTGCCGCCGGAGTTCGCCAAGGAGCTGCAGGAGCTGCAGACCAACGCCCCGCCCATGGGCTGGAGCTTCGTGCGCCGGCGCATGGCCGCCGAGCTGGGGCCCGACTGGGAGACGAAGTTCGGCGGGTTCGAGCGCGAGGCCGCGGCCGCCGCGTCGCTGGGCCAGGTCCATAAAGCCACCGGCCTGGACGGCCGGGCGCTGGCGGTGAAACTCCAGTACCCGGACATGCAGTCGGCGGTGGAGAGCGACCTCGGCCAGCTGCGCTTCGTGTTCGGTCTGTTCAAGCGCCTGGACGGCACGATCGATCCCAGCGAGATCGCCGAGGAGGTGGCCGACCGTCTGCGCGAGGAGCTCGACTACGGGCGCGAGGCCCGCCACATGGCGCTCTACCGGGCCTTCTTCGACCGCCACGACGACATCGCCGTGCCCGAGCCGGTGTTCAGCCTGTCGACCCGGCGGCTCTTGACCATGGAATGGCTGGAGGGGCGGGGCCTGCTCAGCTTCAAGGCCGCGCCGCAGGCGACCCGCAACCGCATCGCGCGCCTGCTGTTCGAGGCGTGGTGGTCGCCGATGACCCACCTGGGCGTGATCCACGGCGATCCCCACCTGGGCAACTACACCTTCGCCGGCGAGGCCGACCGGCTGAACCTGCTGGATTTCGGCTGTGTACGGATCTTTCCGCCGGCCTTCGTGGGCGGGGTGGTCGACCTCTACCGGGCGCTGATCGCCGGCGATCGCGAAGCCCAGGCGGCGGCCTACGAGGGCTGGGGCTTCAAGGGGCTGACCAACGACCTGATCGACGTGCTGAACGTCTGGGCCCGGTTCATCTATGGGCCGCTGCTGGACGATCGGGTTCGCACGGTGGCTGACGGCGTGTCGCCGGGCGAATACGGCCGGCGCGAGGCCTTCCTGGTCAAACAGGCCCTGAAGGAGAAGGGGCCGGTGACCATTCCGCGGGAGTTCGTGTTCATGGACCGCGCCGCCATCGGCCTGGGCGCGGCCTTCCTGCACCTGGGCGCGGAGCTGAACTGGCGGGCCCTGTTCGAGCGCTCGCTGGAGGGGTTCGAGACCCAGGCCCTGGCGCGCCGCCAGGCGGCGACGCTCCAGGCCGTGGGCCTCGCCTGACCGCTTACTCGGCGGCCACGACGCCGTGGATGTTGGTCGGCGCGGCGCCGCCGCCGTCGTTGTGCACGATCCTGTAGAGGAAGGCGCCGGAAGACTGCACCGGCTGGCTCGGGAACTGGCGGCCGAGGAAGCCGGTCGGGTCGACCTGCTGGCCGTTGCGGCGGATCTCGAAGTGCAGGTGCGGGCCGGTCGAGTGGCCGGTCGTGCCGACCTTGCCCAGGGTGTCGCCGGCGCCGAGCGCGGCGCCTTGCTGCACGCTGATTGCGCTGAGGTGGGCGTAGAACGAGGTCACGCCGTTGGCGTGCTCCACTTCGACGAAGCGGCCGTAGCTGGAGCTGTTGCCGGTGCGCAGCACGCGGCCTTGCGCGGCGCACGCCACCGGCGAGCCCATCGGGGCGGCGAAGTCCACCCCTTCGTGGGGGCGGGTGCGCTTGCCCAGGGTGCGCATGCCGAACAGCGAGTTCATCGCGAAGCCGCGCATCGGCGACGAGAAGAACACCATGGTCGGGGCCAGCTTGTCGCCGGTGGCCTTCGCCGCTTCCTGGGCCCTGTTCCAGGCGTCGGTGTACGGCGTCGAGGTCGCTTCCGGCTTGGCGTAGGTCGGCGCGGAGCGCGCGGCGCTCGCGTACTGCGTGGTCGAGGCCGGCGCGGGGGTGTAGGCCTGGTTGGCGGCGCGCGCCACCCGGTCGCCCAGGGCCTTGGCCGGCGCGGCGTAGGTCCGGGCCTGAGCCTGGGCCTGCGCGTTCGCGGCAGCGGTGACCGGCTGGGCGTACGACTTGGTGCTGTAGGAATAGTAGGGCTGGCTCAGCGGCTTGGCCTCCGCCGGGCCGGCCGCGACGGCGGCGGTCAGGGAGCCCGCGAGGAGCACCACGCCGGCGCCGAACAGCGCGCTGGCGCTCACCATGTTCTGCTTGGAATTATCGCAGGCTTTGACACGCGACGTCATAAATACGCTCAACTCCGGGACACGACTCGCCGAGAGGACCGGTGGTCGTCTCAGTCTGTTGCTGACTATTTCGGTCAGTTGATGAGGTGAATGTCGCCGATAACGCCGGTCGCTCACAGGCGGCGAGTTGTCTCAGTCTCGGATCTTTCAGGGAGTGCCGGCGTTTGGCGCCCCGCCGCGCGCGCGTATGCCTGAAATGATCAGGTCGTTGTTTTCCAAAACTGCGACATGTTGTCGGCCAGGGCCTAGCGGCGCGCGCGGGTCCACAGCTGATCCGGGAAGCCCGGCCGGGCGGCCTCGTCCAGCACGGCCTCCATGCCGTAGGCGGCCGCCAGCGCGCGGACGATGCGCCCGTACTCCGGGTAGGAGCCGGCAGGCGTGCGGCCGCCGCCGATCTCGGCCTGCAGCGCCTGGGGCGACATGAGCGGGCCCTGGTCCGGGAACTGGCCGGCGCAGGCGACGGCGAAGCCCTCGTAGAACCAGGCCGGTCCCATGGCGTCGATGGTGCCGAACCGGGCGCGCGCCCAGTTCTCGTGCGCCTTGTGGGTCAGTTCGTGGGCGATCAGTTGGCGATAGGTCGCTTCGCTCCAGGGCGCGGCCGGATAGAGGCTGCGCCACAGCCGCTCGTAGGCGTCGCGGCTGATCACATAGAGAGTCCGCCCCTCCACCGTGCCGGAGAAGGTGGGTGGAATCTCTTCGACCGGGATGTGGTGGCGTCGCGCCAGCACGCGGCGGGCCTCGTCCGGGCTCGGGAAGACCGTGACCTCGTCGACCAGCCGGTCCCAGGGCGGCTCCAGGCCGTAGCTGCGGAAGCAGGCGACCACGTCCTGCTCGGCGGCCTGGACATCGGCCTCAAGCTCGTCGCCGGCCGGCGCCGCGGCGGCGGGCAGGGCGAAGGCGGCCAGCACCGCCGCCAAGAGCGCGCCGAGGGCGAGGCTGATCCTGGGCGTGCGTGGGCGCATCCGGTCCCGGCGAACTGCTGCCCAGCTTAAACGCCCGGCGGCGCGATCGGCTGCACAGCCGTCAGGCGGCCGCGCGCTTTTCCTGATCGGCCGGCGTGACACCCAGGAAGCTCCAGATCCGGTCGTAGATGCCGTCGCGGACCAGGGTCGAATGATCGCTGCCGTGCATGCGCTCGAAGCGCTTCGGCTGGCGGGCGAGGGCGTAGAGCCGCTCGCCGTAGCGGAAGTCGATGACGCTGTCCCGGTCGCCGTGCACGACCAGCACAGGCACGCGGACCTGGCCGATCCAGTCGCGCGAGCGCAGCTGGTCGCGCATCAAGAGGCGCACCGGCACGAACGGCGCCCGGTCGGCGGCGACGTCGACCGCTGCGGTGTAGGGCGCTTCCAGCACCAGCGCGCGAACGGGCCGCTCCGTGACGAGCTTCACCGCCACGCCGCTGCCCAGGGAGAAGCCGTGAACCACGATCTGGTCGGGGGCGTAGCGTTTCGCCAGCCAGTCGTAGGCGGCCCGCGCGTCCTCGTGCAGGCCCGCCTCGCTGGGCCGGCCTGTCGAGCCGGAATAGCCGCGATAGGCGGGGGCCAGGAAACCGACCCCGGCCTTGGCGATGCGCCGCCAGCGGCCCTTCTGGATGCTCAGGCTTCCGCCGTTGCCGTCGAAGAACAGGATCACCGGCCGCCCGTCCTTGGGCGGCAGGTACCAAGCGACCAGCCGCTCGCCGTCAGCGGTGTCGACATGCACCACCTGGATCGGCACGCCGTCGACCGCGGGCGCGCGCTCGACCGGATCGGGCGAATACATGAGCGAGCGCTGGAAGACGTAGCCGCCGGCTAGCAGCAGCAGGTAGAGGCCGGCGAGGGTCGTGGCGGTCCAGATCACGATCTTGCCGGCGAGCCCCACGTCACAGCCCCTTGAGGATGCCCTCGACCATCTTCTTGGCGTCGCCGAACAGCATCATGGTGTTGTCGCGGAAGAACAGCTCGTTCTCCACGCCGGCGTAGCCCGAGCCCATGCCGCGCTTCACGAACAGCACGGTGCGGGCCTTCTCTACGTCCAGGATCGGCATGCCGAAGATCGGCGAGGACGGATCGGTCTTGGCGGCCGGGTTGGTCACGTCGTTGGCGCCGATGACGAAGGCGACGTCGGCGGTGGCGAACTCGGAGTTGATATCCTCCAGCTCGAACACCTCGTCGTAGGGCACGTTGGCCTCGGCCAACAGCACGTTCATGTGGCCGGGCATGCGGCCGGCGACGGGGTGGATGGCGTACTTCACCTCCACGCCTTCTTCCTTCAGCTCGTCGGCCATTTCGCGCAGCGCGTGCTGGGCCTGGGCGACGGCCATGCCGTAGCCGGGGACGATGATCACCTTGGACGCGTTCTTCATGATGAAGGCGGCGTCGTCGGCCGAGCCGTGCTTCACCGGCCGGGTCTCGACCTTGCCGCCGGCGGCGGCCGCGCCGCTGTCCGCGCCGAAGCCGCCCAGGATCACCGACACGAAGGACCGGTTCATCCCCTTGCACATGATGTAGCTGAGGATGGCGCCCGAGGAGCCGACCAGGGCCCCGGTGATGATCAGGGCGATGTTCTCCAGCGTGAAGCCCAGCGCCGCCGCCGCCCAGCCGGAATAGCTGTTCAGCATGGACACCACGACCGGCATGTCGGCGCCGCCGATCGGGATGATCAGGGTGATCCCCAGCACCAGCGCCAGGCCGAAGATCGCCCAAAAGGCCCAGACCGCCTGGCCGTGGCTCATGACCAGCAGGACGACCAGCGCGGTCAGGGCCGCGCCGAGCGCCAGGTTCAGCAGGTGGCGGGCCGGCAGCAGGATCGGCGCGCCGCTCATGTTGCCGTTCAGCTTGGCGAAGGCGATGACCGAGCCGGTGAAGGTGATAGCCCCGATGGCCACGCCCAGCGACAGCTCGACCAGCGACTGCAGCTTGATCCCGCCGTCGCCGGCCAGGATGCCGAAGGCGCCCGGCGAATAGATCGCGCCCACGGCCACCAGGCAGGCGGCGAGACCGACCAGCGAGTGGAAGGCGGCGACCAGCTGCGGCATGGCCGTCATCGGCACCCGCCGGGCGATCACCGCCCCGATCACCCCGCCGACCGCCACGCCGCCGGCGATCATGCCGGCGGTGGCCGCGTCCAGCGCGCCCTGGCCCCACAGCGTCAGCAGGGTCACGCCGATGGCGATGGCCATGCCGACCATGCCGTAGGTGTTGCCCTTGCGGCTGGTCTCCGGGCTGGAGAGCCCGCGCAGGCTGAGAATGAACAGGACGCCCGAGACGAGGTAGGCGAGCGCGGCGATGCTGGCGTTCATGTCTAGGTCCCCCCGAACCTCGTCCTGGTCGTCAATGTGTGCCCAGGGTCGCGCAGGTCGCCCTGCACGACGCCCGGCTTAAACTCAGAACACCGTCAGCTTCATTTCCTGACCGACGTTCTCCGCGGTGACGCTCTTGGCGCCGCCCTTGGTGATGGTCAGGACGACCGGGCCGGCGCCGGCCAGCTTGGTCAGGCTGCAACGCGCGCCCGACGGGGCCGGGATGGTCCCTGCGTTCGGGCCCTTGGTCTTCACCGACACGCTGTTGGACATGATGCCGTCGACCTTGGTCGCCGGAAACTTGCAGTGCAGGGCGTAGAACGTGTCCTTCGACGCCGTCACCTTGTAGGGCATGCCGGGCTTCGGCGCGTCGGCCGAGGCGGCGCCGGCGACCAGGGCGGCGCCGGTCAGGGTGGCGACGAAGACGCGGGAAATCACGGAAGTCACTGTTACGTCGTCCTTTCGGAGGAAGAGATGCCGGCGACCTAGCCCGACGACGGCGCCCGTTCCATGGCGCCTCACGTCGCGCGCTTGCGGCGGCGCAGAGCGGTCACCGCCTGCAGCAGCACGGCCAGGCTGAGGAACCCGATGGCCAGGCCGGCGTGCAGGCCGCCCGGACCGGGGCCGGCCGCGCCCTCGCGGAGGAACAGCGGGACCTGGGTCAGGGCGATGCCGGTCAGCAGCAGGCCCGCGGAGTTCCACAGCCGGCTGTGCGGCCGGTGCTTGATGAAGCTGTAGGCGTAGGCGCCGACCGCGCCGAAGGCGGCGATCCAGCACGTCCAGGTGAAGGCGTTCAGAACCAGCTCGGTGATCATTTTCGGGCGTCTTTCTTGCGGTACATGGCCAGCATGCGCTGGGTGACCAGAAAGCCGCCGAAGATGTTGACGCTGGCTAAAGCCGCCGCCACCGCGCCGGCGCCCTTGGAGATCCACGCCGCCGTCCCGCCCGCCTGGCCCGCCGTCGCCGCCGCGGCCAGCAGGGCCCCGACCACGATCACCGACGAAATGGCGTTCGTCACCGCCATCAGCGGGGTGTGCAGCGCCGGGGTGACGCTCCACACCACGTAGTAGCCGACGAAGATGGCCAGCACGAAGATGGCCAGGCGGAAGACGGTCGGGTCGACGGCGTGCTCCATGTCAGTCCTTGTCCTTTCGGGCGGCGACGTTGATCTCGACCAGGCGCTCCAGGCGCTCGTCGATCGACACCAGCAGCCACAGCACGCCGCCGGCCGACAGCACGATGGCGAGCATGAAGAAGGCGTTCGACAGGCTGTCGAGCATGGCGCCCAGCCGGTCCGGGGACTCGGTCTCGATCGCGACGGTGGCGAGGTCGGTGACCGCGCTCAGCACGGTGGCGGCCAGCACGACGACGGCGACCCACTTCAGGTACCGGCGCAGGGTCTGCGCGCGGATGAAGCCGAGGTGGAAGTGCGGATGTTCGCGGGACATGGGAGTGTAAGCCTTCAGACTGACACGGCGACGGCGTCGCCGGTGTGGGGGCGCGCGCGGCTCATCCTTTGAGCCCCGCGTGAACGATTTCGCCGCCGCGGGTCACGCAGGCGGCCTTGAGGATTTCGTCTTCGAAGTCGGGCGCCAGGGCGCCGTCCTTGGCCAGCAGGCCGGTGAAGCTCAGCAGGTTGCGGGCGTAGAGCGCCGAAGCGTCGGCGGCCACGCGGCCGGGCAGGTTGGGCCAGCCCACGATCTTCACGCCGTTGTCGGTCTCGGCCACTTCGCCGAGGCGCGCCAGCTCGCAGTTGCCGCCCTGCTCGACCGCCAGGTCGACGATCACCGAGCCCGGCTTCATCGAGGCGACATGGGCGGCGCTGACCAGCTTGGGCGCCGGGCGGCCCGGGATCAGGGCGGTGGTGATCACCACGTCCTGTTTCTGGATGTGGGCGGCGACCAGCTCGGCCTGCTTGGCCTTGTAGGCGTCGCTCATCTCCTTGGCGTAGCCGCCGGAGGTCTCGGCGGCCTTGAACTCCTCGTCCTCGACCGCGACGAACTTGGCCCCCAGGCTCTCGACCTGTTCCTTGGCGGCGGGGCGCACGTCGGTGGCGGTGACCACGGCGCCGAGCCGGCGCGCGGTGGCGACGGCCTGCAAACCCGCGACGCCGGCGCCCATGACGAACACCTTGGCGGCGGCGACCGTGCCGGCCGCGGTCATCATCATCGGGAAGGCGCGGCCGAAGGTCCAAGCCGCCTCGATCACCGCGCGATAGCCGGCCAGGTTGGCTTGCGAGGACAGCACGTCCATGGCCTGGGCGCGGGTGATGCGCGGCACGAACTCCAGCGCGAAGGCGGCGACGCCCTTGGCCGCGAGGGCCTTGACGGTGTCGCGCTCGCGGAACGGGTCCAGCATGGCCGCGACGCTCGCGCCGCCCTTCAGCGCGGCGATCTCGTCGGCCTCGGGCGCGCGCACCTTCAACAGCAGGTCGGCGGCGGCCGCGGCCGCGCGGGCGTCGGGGACGATCTTCGCCCCGGCCTCGACGTAGGCCGCGTCGGGAATCGATGCGGAAAGGCCGGCGCCGGTCTCCACCAGCACCTCGGCGCCGAGAACGATCAGTTTCTTGACCGAGTCCGGCGTGGCGGCGACGCGCGTTTCACCCGCGCGCCGTTCCTTGGTCACGGCGATAGCAAATCCCACGCCCGTCCCCCGCTCGACTCGTGAGGCGACGTTAGGCAGCCGAACGCGGGTCGTCCAGACCGCCGAATTGGGAGCGCGGTCGCGCTCCCGCTCAGTGCTCGGTGAAGGGCTTCTTGCGCAGGTACCACCAGCCGCCGACCAGCAGCACGCCCGCGGCGATCGCGGCGGGGATGAAGCCGGCGCCGACCGCGAAGCACACGGTCAGGAACAGCAGGACGGTCGCGGTGAACAGCGAGCCCCACTTGGCCAGGGCGGTGAACAGGGCGTAGGTGGACTTCTGCTCCGAGATGTCCATATCGCCGCGGTGGTAATCGTGGGCGGGGCCGGCCATGGGGGCGGTCTCCGTAAGCGGGTGATCGATCGGGCGCGGACTATAGTCAGGAAGCGTCCGCGCTCAAGCTTCTCATTGAGCCCTCCCGCGACGATGCGCCCCACCCTATATGGCGACCGCTGTTCGCTGGAGGGATGGGATCATGCGCTACAATCGGATGGGCCGCACGGGCCTGTACGTTTCCGAGATCTGCCTGGGCACCATGACCTTCGGCGGCGGCCAGTCGGCCGGCATGTGGAAGGCCATCGGCCAGCTGGAGCAGTCGGGCGTGGACGCGGTGGTCCGCAGGGCGCTCGACGCCGGCGTCAACTTCATCGACACGGCCGACGTCTATTCGTTCGGGCGCTCCGAACAGCTGCTGGGCCAGGCGCTGAAGAACCTGGGCGTGCGGCGCGAGGACGTAGTCGTCGCCACCAAGGTCTTTGGCGAGATGGGGCCGGGGCCCAACGACCGCGGCGCCTCGCGCGGGCACATCATGGATTCGGTCGAGGCCAGCCTGCGCCGGCTGCAGACCGACCATATCGACCTCTACCAGATCCACGCCACCGACCTGATCACCCCGGTCGAGGAGACCCTGCGCGCGCTCGACGACCTGATCGCCCAGGGCAAGGTCCGCTATGTCGGCGTCTCCAACCAGCAGGCCTGGCGCATCGCCAAGGCGCTGGGCGTCAGCGAGCGACGCGGCTGGGCCCGGTTTGAGACGATCCAGGCCTATTATTCCATCGCCGGCCGCGATCTGGAGCGCGAGCTCGTGCCGCTGATGCAGGAGGAGCAGCTGGGCCTGATGGTCTGGTCGCCGCTGGCCGGCGGCCTGCTGTCGGGCAAGTTCGGCCCCGGCGCGCCCAACCCCGAGAACGCTCGGCGCGCCACCTTCGACTTCCCGCCGGTGGACCGCGACCGGGCTTGGGCCTGCGTGGCGGCCATGCGCGAGATCGCCGAGAGGCATGGGGCGTCGGTGGCGCGGGTGGCCCTGGCCTGGGCGCTGTCGCGGCCGTTCGTGACCAGCGTGATCATCGGGGTGAAGACGGTCGAGCAGCTGGACGACAACCTGGCCGCCGCCGACCTGACCCTGTCGGCCGAGGAGCTGTCCAGGCTGGACGAGGTCAGCCGCCTGCCGGCCGAGTATCCGGGCTGGATGGTCGAGCGTCAGGGCGCCGGACGCGTGCCGCAGCCCTTCCAGCGCAGCGGAGAGTAAGCTAGGCCTTGGGAGAACCGCGATTTTTCCCGGAGCTCTCCCATGCGCCTGTCCCGTCGCGCCCTGCTGGCCGGCCTGTCCGCCCTAGCCGTCGCCGGTCCGGCGGCGGCCGAGGAAGCCCCGATCGACAAGGGGTTTCCGTACCTCGAGCAGTATCTGAAGCTGCCCGCCGCCGAGCGCGACCGCTTCGCCTTGGCCTACTATCTCGCCCGTGACGGCAAGCCGGCGACCGGTGTGAAGGTCTCGATCGTGGACAGGGCGGCCCAGACGCCGGTGCCGCTCGGGCCGAAGGGCCGGCTAGAGCGGCTGCCCACCCTGGCCCAGCTGCAGTCGAAGACGGCCAAGGTGGTGATCGACGCGCCGGAGGGCGCGAAGCTGGCGCTGTCCCTGTCGATCGAACCGAACGTGCGGCCGGCGGCCGAAATGAACGCCGCCGACCTGGCCGCATCGGTGGCCCAGGCCGCGCGCGGGGCCAAGAAGGCGGCCGGTCTGATCGGCTTCGCCGTGCCCAAGCTGCAGAAGGTCCGCATCTACGGCGGCGCCGGCGGCCAGGCGGTGTTCGCCGACGGCTCGGCGAGGGCGCTGCCGGTCGAAAAGGGTGCGGCGGTGTTCGATCCGACCGTCCTGAAGGGCGCGGCGAAGCTGCGCTTCACCACCGCGCCCGAGCGGCTGGTGATCGCCTAGGCGTCCGGCTTCTTCCGCTCGGCGTACAGAGCCAGGACGATAGCCGTGACGACGCCGATGAGAATCGGAAGCCCTATCGCGACCCAGGTTCCAATCTGACCGTTCATGGCGGCTCTCTTCGCGCTCCAGAGCGCCGCGCTAGCCTTCGTAGTGCGGCTGACCGTGTTGGCGCAGCAGCATCCAGCCGGCGCCGTAGCCCGCGGCCGGGATGGCGATCAGGGTCAGCACCACCGACCAGAGCGGGTAGGGCACGCCGTGGGTGGCCACGAGCGCGCTGACCAGCACCACGCCGGCCGCGGCCCAACCCGGCCAGGCCACGCCCTCATGGGACATCCTGATGCCCATCAGCGACGCCACGAAGGACCCGACGCCCCAGGCGACCGCGGTGAAGAAGGCCGCGCCGGCCGGCAGGCGTCCGGCCAGGGACTTCAGGCTCGCGGGGTCGGTGCGGTCCACGTCCGGCGGCCAGGGGAACACGTAGTCGGCCACCGCGCTCAGCAGCAGCGCCAGGCAGACGCCGACGACGACACCGGCCAGAACCGACAGAACCGTTCTGAGCATGAAAACTTCCCCCGACTTGGGGCGACCGTGGCGGCCCGCGGGGGCCGCGTCAACACGGTTCGCGCGGCGAGCGCGAGGGGCGGGAGACGGCCGGACGCGAACCCTGTTATGAGGGAAGCTCGACCAGAGCGCGACAGCCGAAAGTGTAAGCCGGTTTCGGCGGCCGTCGCGCTCTGAATCCGGGGGAATGAGCCTCCTGTTTCGAATTCATTCGAAACGAGAAGGCTCGGGGGGTGAAACGGGCATGGACGTCGCGTTGAAGTTGGAGGGCGTGTCGAAGCGCTACGGGCGCTTCGAGGCTGTGAAGGACCTGAGTTTCGAAGTCCCGCGCGGATCGATCTGCGGCTTCCTGGGCCCGAACGGGGCGGGCAAGACCTCGACCATCCGGATGATTCTGGGGCTCAGCCCGCCGAGCGCGGGCCAGATCACCGTGCTGGGGGGCGAGGGCGGAAACGCGGTGCGCGACCGCATCGGCTTCCTGCCTGAGGAGCGCGGCCTCTATCGGAAGATGACGCCGGTCGACGCCATCGCCTTCTTCGCCGGCCTGAAGGGCGTGCCGCTGGGCGAGGGCCGCAAGCGCGCCAAGAAGCTGCTGGAGGCCCAGGGCCTGGGCGCCTCCATGAAGAAGCCGATGAAGGCCCTGTCCAAGGGCATGGCCCAGAAGGTCCAGCTGATGGCGGCCATCGCCCACGAGCCGGATCTGGTGATCCTGGACGAGCCGTTCTCCGGCCTCGACCCGGTCAACCAGCAGGGCCTGGAGGACGTGATCCGCGACCTGGCCGATCGCGGCACGACGGTGCTGTTCTCCACCCACGTCATGCAGCACGCCGAGCGGCTGTGCCGGCAGGTGGTGCTGCTGGCCCGCGGCGAGAAGGTGTTCGAGGGTACGGTCGAGGCCGCCCGGGCGCGGGCGCCGCGCTTCCTGGAGCTGGAGGGCGCGCTGGCGACCGACGCGGTGGCCGGCCTGCCCGGCGTCGCCGCCGTCGAGGCGGCGGGCGATCCCGCCGCGGGCACGGCGACCTACCGGGCCACCCTGGCCCCGGGCGCGGCCCCGCAGGAGGCGCTGAAGACCGCCTTCGCGCGCGGCCTGGACGTGCGCCGGTTCGAAATGAAGGAACCGACCCTGCACGACGCTTTCATCGTTCTTACCGGAGGTCGCGCGTGAAACGCATGCTGCTGATCGCGCGTCGCGAGTACTTCGCCTACGCGCGGACCGTGGGGTTCTGGCTGTCGATGCTGGCCCTGCCGGCGCTGATGCTGCTGGGCGGCATGATGCCGGCCATGATCAAGAACGCCTCGCCGACGCGCACCGTCGCCATCGTCGACTTCGCCGGCGGCCAGCAGGCCGCCCTGACCGCCGCGCTGGACGCTCGCTATGTGACGGCCCAGGCCAAGGCCATGCGCGAGGCCGCGGTCAGCGAGGCCGGCGAGCCGGGGGCCGACGCCGTGCGCGAGGCCGTCGACCGCGACGGCCTGGAGGCCGGGCTGGCGGCGCTGAAGCGGGTCGCGCCGCGCGCCGGCGCGGCCTACGCGCCGCCCAAGCGCGACCTGCGCGTCGTGGCCGCCCCGCCGGAGGTGGCGTCCGCGCCGACCCTCGCGGCGGCTGAAAAGGCGCTGCGTCCGCACCTGACCGGCGGCGAGCTGTCGGCCGTGGTGCTGCTGGAGCGCCGCGACGGCGAGTTGAAGGCGCGGCTGTGGTCGGAACGCGTGTCCGACGAGGCGGTGGAGACCGCGGTGCGCGACGCGCTCCGCGACGTCATCCGCCGCGACCGGCTGATCGCCGCCGGGCTGGATCCGGCCACGGCGACCTCGCTGGCCGAGCTGAAGCCCAAGCTGGACGTGTTCTCGCCCAAGTCGGCGGGCGGCGGCGAAGTCTCCCTGCGCGACCGGCTGCCGGGCGTGGTCGGCTTCGTGCTGGGGATGCTGCTGTGGTCGTCGGTGATCAGCGGCGCCAGCATCCTGATGAACAGCGTCATGGAGGAGAAGTCGAACCGGGTGCTGGAGGTGCTGATGTCCTCGGCCTCCACGACCGAGATTCTCGGCGGCAAGGTGCTGGGGGTGGCGATGATCACAGCCACGGTGCTGGGCGTGTGGTTCGGCCTGGGCGCCTACGCGCTGCGCATGCTGCTGCCGGGCCTGGCCGACGACCTGGGCTCCGTGCTGCTCGACGGCGGCCTGATCTTCTACCTCGCCCTGTACCTGGTCGGCGGCTATCTGATGTACGCCATGGTTTTCGCGGCCATCGGGGCGTTCTGCGAGACGCCGCGCGACGCCCAGACCCTGCTGGGGCCGGTGATGATCGTGCTGAGCGTGCCGATCATCGTCATGCAAATGGCCGTCCGCACCCCGGACCTGCCGCTGATCAAGACCATGTCCATGGTGCCGTTCTTCGCGCCGTTCCTGATGAGCGCGCGGGCGCCTTCAAACCCGCCGCTGATCGAGGTCGTGATCGCGCTGGCCGGCATGGCGGCGGTGGGCGCGCTGATGGTCTGGCTGGGGGGCAAGGCCTTCCGGGCCGGGGCCCTGTCGAGCGGCAAGTTCGACTGGCGCGGCGTGTTCGCCCTGATGACCGGGCGAGGCTGACGACGAGGCGGGCGCCAGACCGGCGCCCGCCTTCAGCCACCACGTTTCAGACGCAGAAAAGGCCGCCTCCGGAGGAGGCGGCCTTCTTTGTCTCGGCTACGTCAAGGAGCGGCGGGAGACCCCGCGCTCGACCTCACGCGTATTAGCGACGGCCGCCCGGACGCGGCTTCGGGGCCGGCAGCAGGCCTTCGCGCTGCAGGCGCTTGCGGGCCAGCTTGCGGGCGCGACGCACGGCTTCCGCCTTCTGGCGGGCGCGCTTTTCGGACGGCTTTTCGTAGTGCACGTGGCGCTTCATCTCGCGGAACGAGCCCTCGCGCTGCATCTTCTTCTTCAGCGCCTTCAGGGCCTGGTCGACATTGTTGTCGCGGACGAAAATCTGGACCACGGTCTCTCCTTACGATCACCCGCCTCGCCGTGCAGTCATGGCGGGCAACGGAACCTCGAACCCGGAAGGCGGCCTTCCGTGCAGGCGGGCGGATATACGTGAAAGACTCCCCTGAGTCTAGGCGTGGCTCGCGCCCGCGCGGCGGCCTATGTTGGCGCCCATGATCGAAGACAGCGGCTGGGCCGAACGCAAGGAACAGGAGCTCCTGGAGGCCGCCATCGCGCGGGCGCCGGGGCTGGGCTGGAACGTCTCGCTGGCCGACGCGGCCGGGCGCGACTGCGGCCTGACCCGCGGCGAACGCGAGCTGGTGATTCCGCACGGCGCGCGCGACCTGGCCGCCCTGCTGTCTCGCCGTCACGACGCCCAGGCCATGGCCGCCCTGGCCGATGTAGACCCCAAGAGCCTGAAGATCCGCGAGCGCATCTTCCGCGGTGTCCAGGCGCGCCTGCGCGCCGCCGCCGCCGAGGAGGCGGCCGTGCACCGCTGGACCGCCTTCCTGGCCTTCCCGCTGAACACGCCGCTGGCCCTGAAGCTGGTCTGGGAGAGCGCCGACGCGATCTGGCGCTGGGCCGGCGACACGGCCACCGACGAGAACCACTACTCCAAGCGCGCCATCCTCTCGGGCATCCTGGTCTCGGCGCTCGCCGTGCTGCTGGAGAGCGGCGAGAAGGCGGCCGACGAATACGTCGCCGCCCGCATCGAGAACGTCATGCAGTTCGAGAAGTGGAAGGCTGGCATCAAGCCGTCCGAAACCGCCCGCCAGGTCGCCGAGGCGCTGGGCCGGATGCGGTACGGGCGGGCTTAGGTCGCGCGACGCCCTCGTCCTTCGACAAGCTCTGGATGAGGGCGACTGAGCGCGAAGTAGAAATCCTCATCCTGAGCTTGTCGAAGGACGAGGATTTCGGTCCCGCTTACCGCAGCGGCTTCACCCGGTTCACGTGACCCATCTTGCGCCCCGGGCGGGCGTCGCCCTTGCCGTAGAGGTGGAGCACCGCGTTTGGCTCGGCGGCGATCTCGGCCCAGCGCTCGGCGTCGGCGCCCAGCAGGTTCTCCATCTCCACCGCGCAGCGCGCCTCGGTCGGGCCCAGCGGCCAGCCGGCGACGGCGCGGACGTGCTGCTCGAACTGGTCGCAGAGGCAGCCGTCCTGGGTCCAGTGGCCGGTGTTGTGCACGCGTGGCGCGATCTCGTTGACCAGCAGCCGGCCGTCGGCGAGCTCGAACAGCTCCACGCCCAGCACGCCGACATAGTCGAGGCCCTCGAGGATGCGGCCGGCGATCTCGATCGCCCGGTCCCGGGTGATGTCCGGCACCGCGGCCGGGGCGGTGGTGGTGCGCAGCACGCCGCCGGCATGGCGGTTCTCGCCCATCGGATAGACCGCCACCTGGCCGTCGCGGCCGCGCGCGGCGATCACCGACAGCTCGCGCACGAAGTCGGCGCGGGCTTCCAGGATGGCCGGCTTGGCGCCGATGGCGGCGAAGACGGCGGCGGCTTCGCCCGCGTCCTTCACCCAGGCCTGGCCCTTGCCGTCGTAGCCCTCGCGGCGGGTCTTCAGGAGGGCGGGCGCGCCCAGCCGCTCCAGGGCGGCGGGAATGTCCTCGGCCGAATCGATCGCCTCGAAGGCGACGGTGTCGACGCCGTGGGCGACCAGGAAGCGCTTCTCCTCGACCCGGTCCTGGGTGAAGGCCAGCGCCTTCGGTCCGGGCGCGACCTCGGTTCCGAAGCCGGCCAGGGTCTTCAGCGCGGCGGCCGGCACGTTCTCGAACTCGAAGGTGACGACGTCGCAGCTGGCGGCCAGCTGCTCCAGCGCGTCCTCGTCGTCATAGTCGGCGCAGATCTCCAGAGACGACACGCGCCCCGCCGGCGACACCGGGCCGGGCTCCAGGATGGCGACGTCGAAGCCGAGGCGCGCCGCGGCCATGGCCAGCATGCGGCCCAGCTGGCCGCCGCCCAGAATGCCGATGGTCGAACCCGGCGGAAGCGGGAAATCAGCCAATTACTTCAGTCCTCGACGGTTTCAGCGACCGATTCGGTCTGGCGTTCGCGCCAGGCGGCCAGCCGCAGGGCGAGGCCGGCGTCCGCCAGGGCCAGGATCTGCACCGCCAGCAGGCCGGCGTTCTTCGCGCCCGCCTCGCCGATGGCCAGGGTGCCGACCGGCACGCCGCCGGGCATCTGCACGATGGAGAGCAGCGAATCGAGCCCGCTCAGCGCCTTGGACTGCACCGGCACGCCCAGCACCGGCAGTTCGGTCATGGAGGCGCACATGCCCGGCAGGTGCGCCGCGCCGCCGGCGCCGGCGATCACCACCTTGTAGCCCGTGGCCTTGGCCGTCTTGGCGAAGTCGAACAGGCGCTCGGGCGTGCGGTGGGCGGAGACCACCTTGGCTTCGTAGCGGACGCCCAGGGCGTCGAGCATGTCGGCGGCGCCCTTCATGGTCGGCCAGTCCGAGCGGCTGCCCATGATGATCGCCACCGGCGGCGTGGTCTTGCTCATTCGCGTGCCTTCCCCCGGCCCGGAAAAGCCGCGGAGTATAGGCAGGCGGGTCGCGCCCGCAACAAGGGAGGGCGTGCGCCGGTCGAATGGACGCGGTTTTCGTCGCAGCGCACGCGATCTGACGTTGAAAGGAGCGGCTGAGCGGGCTCCCCACCGCCTGAAACCGGCGCTAGCATCATCCGGCGCGGCGTTCGTGACTCGCGTGTGGGAGCCTTTGATGACGTCCGAGAGCGTTCGCAGTCAGCCGGTCGACACCGACGACGTGCGCGCGTTGCGGGCGGAGGTCGAGCGGCTGCGCGCCGAGGTGGCGGAGCTGAAGGTGCGGGCCGAGACGGCCGAAAGTCTGGCCGACCACGACCCGCTGGTGCCGGTGCTGAACCGCCGGGCCTTCATTCGCGAGCTTCAGCGGGTGATCGGCGCCAGCCGGCGCTACGGCACCAAGGCCTCGCTGCTCTATCTCGACCTCGACGGCTTCAAGTCGGTCAACGACAGCTTCGGCCACGCCGCCGGCGACGCGGCGCTGAAGTGGATCGGCGAACTGCTCACCGCCAACCTACGCGACAGCGACTGGCTGGGCCGGCTGGGCGGCGACGAGTTCGGCGTGCTGATGCTCTACGCCGACGAGGCGTCGGCCAAGGCCAAGGCGGCCGTGCTCACCGACCTGATCGCCGCCGGCGGCTTCGACTGGAGCGGCATGCCGGTCCCGCTGGGCGGATCGTTCGGCGTGCGCGCCCTGGTCGACCAGACGGACGCGGAGCAGTGGCTGGCCGAAGCCGACGCGGCCATGTTCGTCCGCAAGCGGAGCCGGTGACGAATTCTCCTCCCCTGCCAAGCGGGGGAGGGGGACCACGCGAAGCGTGGTGGAGGGGGCGAGCGCCCCCCTCGACGTTCAAGGAATTCGGATCAAGCTCTCCGCGGAGAGCCGCGCCCGCGGTTCGCCCCTCCACCGCCTTCGGCGGTTCCGCTCCCCCGTTCCGCTGCGCTTCACAGGGGAGGAGGGGGATCAGGCGATGATGTCCGGCAGGATCTGGTCTTCCAGCACGCCGATCTGGTCGCGCAGGGCCAGCTTCTTGCGCTTCAGGCGCGCGATCAGCAGCTGGTCGGGCAGGGGCATGGTCTCGAGCGCACTGATGGATGCGTCGAGATCCTGGTGTTCTTGCCGCAGGGTTTGCACCCGGGAGCGGATGTGGGGGTCACCGGCCCGGGCGGTCGAATCGTCGTCGTTCATGCGCAGACTTAGGTCCCCTCGCGCGCGACCCCGGCGCGAGAAACCTGGATTATACCCGAGGGCGGGTCAGGCCGGAAGCTGGGCGGCGAGACCTTCGAGATCCGCCCGCGGAGTCACGCGGCTCCAGGCCTTGGAAGCGGCGACCAGGGCCGGCGCGTAAGGCTTCGTTCCGCTGGCCGCGGCCGAAGACAGCGCCTCCAGGTCGTCCAGCAGGGCGCGCTCGGCCGCCAGCTCGGCGGCCTTGACCTGCTCGCGCACAGCCTCGCGCGCCGCGTCGGTCATGTCGGGGATCGGCCCCTTCAGGGTGCGCCGGACGGCGCGCAAGGGCGAGACCGCCGCGCCGTCCCAGGCCCGCACGGTGTCGACCGCGGCTTCGAGCGCGTCTTCGTCCAGGGCGCGGCCCTCGCCGGCGCACCAGGCCGCCCACAGCAGCAGCGGCACGTTCTGGGCGTGGGTGTCCTGCAGCAACAGGCACCGCTCGCTCACCCCCGGCCGCGCATAGGCGGCGACGGCCCAGTCCCACAGACGCATGCTCACATCTCGCTCACGGGACCGAGATCGCGGCCCCAGCGCTTCACCGGCTTCCAGTCCAGGCCGAACAGGTCGAGCGCGCGGCCGACCGACTGGTCGACCAACTCCTCGATCGAGGTCGGGCGGGCGTAGAAGGCGGGCAGGGGCGGGGCGATCACCGCGCCCATCTCGGCCAGGGCGGTCATGGTGCGCAGGTGGCCGAGGTGGAACGGCGTCTCGCGCACCATCAGCACCAGCGGCCGGCGCTCCTTCAGGGTCACGTCGGCGGCGCGGGTCAGGAGGTTGGAGGTCACGCCGGTGGCGATCTCGCTCATGGTCCGCACCGAGCAGGGCGCGACGATCATCCCCAGGGCGCGGAACGATCCGGATGCGACCGAAGCGCCCACGTCGGAGAGCTTGTGCACGACCGCGGCGCGCGCCTGCAGGTCGGCGATGGACAGATCGGTCTCGCTGGCCAGGGTCAGCGCGGCGGCCTTGGTGACCACCAGATGGCTTTCCACGCCGAGCTCTGCGAGGGCGTCCAGCACCCGCACGCCGTAGGCCGCCCCCGAG
This sequence comes from Caulobacter sp. 17J80-11, assembly GCF_014349105.1. Classification (GTDB taxonomy): domain Bacteria; phylum Pseudomonadota; class Alphaproteobacteria; order Caulobacterales; family Caulobacteraceae; genus 17J80-11. Next base: position 133,121 of record NZ_JACSJI010000001.1, read on the forward strand.
GCGCCGGATATGCCCACGATGATCCGCGCAGGTTCACCCACAGAAATTTCGCTCCGGATTCCGTGAAGTGTGGAAACGCAATGTGATTCAACACCCGAGCCTCACGGGTGTGGTCTGGAGATGTTCCGTACCTTTTTAGGAGGCGCAAGCCATGGCGATAGACGCTCGTATCCGTGAACTCGGTAATCGGCACCAGTCGCTCGACCTGGCCATCCAGCAGGAGATGGCCAGGCCGAACGCGGATTCCATACGAGTTCACGAAATGAAGCGTCAGAAGCTCAGGCTGAAGGAGGAGATCCAGACTCTGCAGACCCGCTCTTCAAGCTAGATCTTCACCACTCGTCGCCGGCGTCCTCAGGCTCGGACGCCGGCGATTCTTCTTCGCCGAACACCGAGGTCGACTCCGCCGCCGGGCGCAGGGTGGCCCCGCCGGTGCGCGCGTCTTCCTTGGCCTTCTTCTCGGCCGCCTTGCGCACCACGTCGTCCAGCTCCAGCTGGCTGACCAGGCCCAGGGTGACCGGGTCCACCGGCTTCAGGTTGGCCGCGTTCCAGTGCGTGCGGCCGCGCACGCTCTCGATGGTGGCCTTGGTGGTGCCGAGCAGCTTGGCGATCTGGGCGTCGGCGACTTCCGGGTGGTGACGGATGAACCAGGCGATGGCGTCCGGACGGTCCTGACGGCGCGACACGGGCGTGTAGCGCGGGCCCTTCTTCTGGGTCGACTTGGCGAACAGGTCGGCGTGACGGCTGACCAGGGCCTTCATGCGGTAGTTCTCGTCGGCCTGGGCCTTGTCGAGCTCCTCGCGCGACAGCTGGCCGTTGGCGATCGGGTCGGCGCCGCGGATGTCGCGCGCCACTTCGCCGTCGGCGATGCCCTTCACTTCCAGCGGGTGCAGCCCGCAGAAGTCGGCGATCTGCTCGAACGAGAGCGAGGTGTTGTCGACCAGCCAGACGGCGGTCGCCTTGGGCATCAGGATCTCGGCCATGGCGCGAGTTCTTTCGTTGTTCTGCCGCGCGAGCGGGGGTCTGGAAACGGCGGCGCCCGGCCTTTCGGCCGGGCGCGGATCGAACGATCTATAGGCCGCTTCGTTGCCGAAGGGAACTGCGAACGGCGGTCTTCGCGCGGGAATCCATGTGATTTAACAGGCGTTCGGCGTCCTTCGGGGCGGCGCTCTTCACGTCGTTGTCGAAGTAGACGTAGGCGTCCAGGCCGCGCTTGCGCCAGGCCTTCAGCCGCCGCGCCCAGTCCGTCAAAGTCTCGTCCGCATACGATCCGACATAGCGCCCGCTGGAACCGTGGCCGCGGACGTAGACGAAGCTGGCCGTGGCCTCCCAGGGCGCGGGCGCGTGGTGGTGATCCGAGACGCACAGCGCCGCGTCGTGCGCGCGCAGCAGCTCGAAGACGGCGGCCTCGTACCAGCTGGGATGGCGGAACTCGACGACGCAGCGGCGCCCCTTCGGCAGCAGGGCGAGAAAGCCGGCCAGTCGCTCGTCGTCGCGCTTCAGGTTGGGCGGCAACTGGAACAGCACCGGCCCGAACCGGTCGCCCAGCCCGTCCATGCGCCCGAAGATGAAGCCGAGGCTTTCGCCCACGTCCTTCAGCCGCTTGGTGTGGGTGATGAACCGCGAGGCTTTCCAGGCGAACAGGAACCCCTCGGGCGTGCGTTCGCGCCAGGTCGCCACCGCCTTTTCGCTGGGGACCCGGTAGAAGGACGCGTTGATCTCGGTCGTGTCGAAGCGGGACGCGTACCAGGCCAGCAGGCCCGCCGCCTTCGTGCCCTCCGGATAGAATGGGCCGATCCAGTCCTTGTAGGTCCAGCCGGAAGTGCCGACGCGCAGGTCCGCCATGAGGCCCTAGCGCGCGGGCGGGCGGCGGCGTTCCCGGTCAGGCGGCCGGCGAGTCGCCTGACCGGTAGGCGCCCACGCCCTCGCCCAGGTGGGCGTTGTTGGCCTCGCGCAGCCTGGCGGCGGCCTCGTCGTAGAGGAACGGCAGGAAAGCGTAGCGCCGTCCGCGCGTGACGGGAGCCACGGTGTGGAGCAGGCCGCAGCCGAACACCACCGCCCCGCCGGTCGGGGCCTTGTACCGGCGCGGGCCGAACTCCGGGAACATCAGCTCCCCGCCTTCGTAGGCTTCGGCGTTCAGATTGATGGTTACGGCGAAACGCCGGTGGGCGGTGCCGGCGGTGGTGTTGTCGCGGTGCGGGCGGAACCAGCCGCCGGTCTCCCCGTCGTAGCAGGCCACCAGGTGGCGCTCCATGCGGGTCACCTGGAACTGGAAGGCCTTGGCGATCTCCGGGACGATCCGGCGCTGGATACGGGCCTTGGCCGCCTGGATGACCGCCGCGTCCTGGAGTTCGTGGTCGGTGCGCCGCTTGAAGGCGTGGTCCAGCACCAGCACGGTCTTGCCGTCGATCTCGCGCATGAAGCCGGAGTCCTGCGCCTCGCCCTGCTCGTAGATCTCGATCAGCCGGCGGCAGAACTCGGGCTCGAACACCCGGGGCAGGATCAGCACCGGGGCGTGGATCTCGGCCCCGGCGTGGTCCTCCGGGGGCGGCAGGGTGGCCAGCAGGTCCGCGACCGCTCCGATCCGCTCCAGCGGCGCCCTGGCCAGCACACGCAGCATCGGATCGAGCAGCAGACAGAACGGACGGTAGCCGTCGTCCTCGCCGGCCGCGCCGTAGAGGCGGCTGACGGCGCGCTCGAAATCCAGGAAGAAGCGCACGCCGGGCAGGCTTTCGACCAGGCGGCCCTGGGCCTGGTCGTCAGGATCGGTGCTGACGCCGAAGAAGGAGGCCCGTTCGTCGTCGAACAGCGGCCGGCGCGCCTCGACGGCGGCCAGCGCCGCCCGCGCCTCGGCCGAGGCGGCGGAGCCCAGGAAGGCCAGCACGACGTAGCGGCCCGCGACCGTGTCGAACACGTAGCGAGGGTTGCTGGTCGAGGCGACCCGGAACCAGGGCGCCGGATCGCCAGGGGACAGCGTCGTGCGAGGATCGGGGCTCATGAGCTCTCCGCGGACAGGTCCGCGAGACTAGCCGCGAGCGCCGCCGGCGCAACACGCTAAGGCTTGGTGGCCAGCCTGATGACGCTGTGGCGCGCGCCGCCGTGGACCGTGAACAGCTCGGCCTGGGCGCCGTCGGGTGAGATCACCAGCACCATGGTGGCGTACTCGGCCCGGCTGGCGCCGCCGATCGTGTTCGGCTTCAACGTCAGCTCCAGGCCGCCGTCGGCCGTGGGCTTGCGATCGACCACCTTGCCTTCGCTGAACACCGAGCCGCCGTCGCCCTGCTCGCTGACCGCCAGCGAGTAGGTGCCGTTGTGGACCTCGACGAAGTCGCCGCTTTCCGCTTCCCACGTGCCCTTGCCCGAAGGCTGGGCCAGGACCGGAGTCGCCAGAAACACTGAAATCAGAAACGCCGCCGCGTGCCGACGAACAAACGCACGCGGATCGCTCGACCGAGCCATGATCCCCTCCGTGCACTCTGAGCGCGAAGGTTAACACGAAAAGCTCGGCTGTAACGCTCCGTCGGAAATCCGCCTCAGGCGGTCAGCACGACCTTGCCTACGTGGGTTCCCTCGTCCAGCCGGCGATGGGCGTCGGCGGCGCGCTCCAGAGGGAACACCGCGTCGATCGGCGGCTTCAGCAGCCCGGCCTCGACCCACGGCCAGACGTGGGCCTCGACCGCTGCGGCCAGGCGGGCCTTCTCGTCCGGGTCGCGCGCGCGCAGGGTCGAGCCGGTCACGGTCAGGCGCTTGAGCATGATCCGGCGCAGGTCCAGTTCGACCGTCGCGCCGGCCTGGAAGGCGATCTGCACCAGCCGCCCGTCGGTGTTAAGGCACTCCAGGTTCCGCGACACGAAGTCCCCGCCCACCATGTCGAGGATCACGTCGGCGCCGCCGGCCTCGCGCACGGGGGCGACGAAGTCGCTCGCGCTGGAATCGATCGAGAGGTCGGCGCCCAGGCTCTTGGCCCGCGCCGCCTTCTCCGCCCCTCGCGAGGTGGCGATCACCTTGGCCCCGGCGGCCTTGGCCATCTGGATCGCGGTCACGCCGATGCCCGAGGTGGCGCCATGCACCAGCAGGGTCTGGCCGGCCTTCAGCCCGCCGCGCTCGAACACGTTGGTCCAGACGGTGAACACGGTCTCGGGCAGGGCGGCGGCGTCGACGTAGGAAAGTTCGTTCGGAATCGGCAGGGCGTGGCGGGCGTCGACCGTGGCGAACTCGGCGTAGCCGCCGCCGCCCAGCAGCGCCGTCACCTTGTCGCCGACGCGCCAGCGCACGGCGTCCTCGCCGACCATGGCCACCTCGCCGGCGACCTCCAGGCCCAGCACGTCGGGGGCGCCCGGCGGCGGCGGGTAAAGCCCCTGGCGCTGCAACAGGTCCGGGCGGTTCACCCCGGCCGCGTGCACCCGGATCAGGATTTCGTTCGCCTTCGGCCGCGGCACGGGAACTTCGGCCAGGGTCAGGGCCTCGGCCGGGCCCGCGCCGCCGCGCACCTCGATCGCGCGCATCACCTCAGCCCTCATGCTTGCTTTCCCATTAAGAGCGGGGTTCACATAGGCCTTCGTTCCGGGCCGAGCAAAGAGGAGGGCGTATGTTTGAAGACCTTCCCCGCCCGACAGGCCGCGGCGCGGCCTTGGCGGACTTGAAGCGTGAGGATCTCGACCTCTACGGGGTCGAGGAACTGGAAGAGCGAATCGCCGTGCTGGAAGCCGAGGCGGCGCGCTCGCGCGCGGCGCTGGACGGCAAGCAGGCGAAGAAGAGCGCGGCCGACGCGCTGTTTTCGTTCAAGGGTTCTTAACGGTTGGCACGGCCGTTGCAGCGCGCCGGCCGTGACGAGGCGCGGGTCTCGTCTCGGCTGCACAGGGGGCAATGAGTTGATCGATCAGGACGCGGACATCTCCGTCGCCCAAGCCGAAACGGTGCACGACTTCGCCTGTTCGGAACTGTTCGACCGCACCTTCCGCGAAGGCATGGAGCTGGTCGAGGAGACCGCCGCCTACCTGGACGGCGACGGCCGCCGCGACTCCAAGCTATTGTCCCGCTCCGCCGCCCTGGCCTACGCGGGCGAGAGCATGCGCCTGACCACCCGGCTGATGCAGGTCGCCTCCTGGCTGCTGGTCCAGCGCGCGGTGCGCGAGGGCGACATGGAGGCCCGCGAAGCCTGCCTGCCGCGCTATCGCCTGGGCGCCCAGGCCGTGTGCCAGGCCGAGCCCGGCGCGCACGTCGAGGACCTGCCGGCCGACCTGCGCGACCTGCTGGACCGCTCCGAGCGACTCTACGACCGCGTGCTCTACCTGGACCGCAAGATGTTCGTGGATGGCCCCGTCGAGGAAGCCGCCCACCCGGTGCTGTCCCAGTTCGGACGGTTGCAGGCCGCCTTCGGGGGCTAAGCGTTCCTACGGGCCGAGCGGGGCGGTGACGTCCCGCGCCGTCGCCAGCCGATCGCGGCCCTTCACGCCCATCGCGCGCGCCAGGTCGTCGTCCCACCCGTAGACGTCGGGCCGGAAGGCCACGCGCCCGTCCGCATCGACGAACACCGTGTGATAGAGCAGCCGCACCGGCACGCTCCGGCCCAGGTCGACGCGCTCGGTCTTGCCCGACACCAGGGCCGCGTCGAATTCCGCGCCCTTGCCGCTCTCCTCCGCCAGCTCCCGCGCGAACTCGACCGCGCCGTCCACGCGCACGCAGCCGTGGCTGAGATGGCGCTCGTTCTCGGCGAACAGGTCCTTGGACGGGGTGTCGTGCAGGTAGATGGAGTGCGGGTTGTCCATGTCGAACTTCACCTGCCCCAGCGAGTTCTTCGGGCCCGGCCGCTGGACGATCTGGCCGTCGCGCCAGGACATGCCGTGGCTGCGCAGGTAGCCGCGGCCCTTGGGGGCGATCTCCTTTTTCGCGATCGAGGCCGGCACCACCCAGGGCGGGTTCACCACCAGGCTGTTGAACGGGGAGCCCAGCGAGGGCGTGGGGTCCTTGGGCCGGCCTGCCACGACCTTGGCCACATGCACCGGAACGCCGTCGCGCCAGTAGGTCAGGACGGTCGAGGCCGTGTTCACGTCGATGCGCGTCTGCGGGACGACGCGGCTGAGCCAGCGGCGGCGTTCCAGATTGACCGCGATGCGGGCGGCGCGGTCGCCCGGGCTCTCGGAGAGGGCTTCGGCGGTGTCGTCGCCGATCAAGCCGTCGGCGTTCAGGCCGTGGTCGGTCTGGAAGCGCGTCACCGCGGCCACCAGATCGGGACCGTAGCTGGCCGGGGCGGGCGCTTGGGCGCCCGACGCGGGCAGATAGCCTTCGACCGCCAGGCGGGCCTGCAGGGCGCCCAAGCGCGTGTCGCGGCCGCCGGGGGCAAGCTTCGCGCCGGCCGGCACGCGCGGCCAGTCGCTCGTCTCGGCGAGCTTGCGGTAGCTCACATAGGCTTCCGACAGGGCCACGTATTCCTTGTCCTGGGGCGCCAGCGAGGCCAGCCATTCGCCGACCTCGCCGCGGCTCAGGGCGGCGGAAAGGCCGGGGGCGGGGTTCAGCCGGTTGCCGTCCAGCTCCCAGATCGGATTGACCGTGGTCGGATCGACCACGCCCGACGACAGCGCGCCGGCGTAGGCCAGGGCGGCGCGGGTCAGGCCGACGTCGCGCGCCGCCAGACCGGCCTCGGCGGGCGGGATCAGCTTCAGGTAAGGCGCCGGATCGAGCCCCTGGCGGTCGGCCTTGCCGATGGCCTCGATGAGGGATGTGGCGTCGGCCTCGGTCCAGGCGGCCTGGTTCTGCCGGGCGGCGTAGAAGCTCCGCACCGACATCTCCCGCCCCTGCAGGGCGGCTTCCATCTCGAGGGGAGAAAGCGCAGGCGCTGAACGCTCGCCCGACTGGCCCAGGGCGTCGGCGCCGCAGGCGCTGGTGGTGAAAATCACCGCCGCGCAGGCGGCGTACATCAGGGGACGCGGCATCCTCTACTCGTACAGAACTACCCGTCCTGAACGCGTAGCGTCACGATAGGTGGCGACCCCTAAGTGAATATCGTCGGAGTCCCAGCGATCGACTTACGGGCCGACGTCGGTCGGGTCCTGCACGGTCGTGCCGCCCGGCAGATAGACGTCGATGCCCAGAGCTTGGGCTAGCTTGGCGTCGCGCCCGTAGACGTCCGGGCGGAAGGCCACCCGGCCCTGACCGTCGACGAAGGTGGTCCAGTAGAGCAGGCGCACCGGGATCGAGCGCGACAGCTGAACCCGCTTGGTCTCGCCGGAGGTCTGCAGCTCGTCGAACTGCTGCAGGGCGGTCGGATCCGGCTCCAGCAGCAGGCGCGCGAACTCGACCGCGTTCTCCACGCGCACGCAGCCGTGACTGCGGTGGCGCTTGGGGCTGGCGAAGGCGCTCTTCGTGGGCGTGTCGTGCAGGTAGATGGCGTAGGAGTCCTGCAGCTCGAACTTCACCTGGCCGAGCGCGGCGTTCGGCCCGGGGCGCTGCACGACGCGACCGTCCTCGGTCACGTACATGTTCTCGGCGGCCAGATAGCCGGCGCCCTTGGGCAGGATTTCCTTGGCGGCGATACCGGCCGGGACGTTCCACGGCGGGTTGGCCACCAGCGAGCTGAACTCCTTCTCCAGGCTGGGGGTCTGGTTGCGGGAGGTGCCCACCACCACGCGGCTGGCGTGGTAGGGCGCGCCGTCGCGCCAGTAGACCATGATGGCCGCGGCCGTGTTCACCTCGATGCGCTCGGACGCCAGCTGGCGGGGCAGCCAGCGGCGGCGCTCCAGGTTCAGCGCGATCTGGCGGGCGCGGTCCTCGGCGGTGGCGGCCAGGGCGGACTGGGTGTCGCCCCCGATCACGCCGTCGCCCCCCAGGCCGTGGCGGACCTGGAAGCGCTGGACGGCCTCGACCAGGGCCGGGTCGTAGGTCTCGACCTCCATCGTGTCGGCCAGGTCGCCTTCCGCCACCAGGCGCGCGACCAGGGCCGGCAGGCGCGGGTCGGCGTCGCCGGGGCGGATCACCGCGCCGGGCTCGAACTTCGGCCAGCCGCCCTTGGCGGCCAGGTCGCGGTACTTCAGATAGCCGGCCGACAGGTTGGTGTAGCCGAGGTCGCTGGGAGCCAGGCTGTCCAGCCAGGCGCGCACGCCGTCGCCGTTCAGCGCGGTCTGCAGCCCCGTGGCGCCGTCCAGGCTGTTGCGGCGAAGCTCCCACAGGGTCTCGACCGTCGACGGGTCGACCCGGCCCAACGCCAGGGTCTTGGCGTAGAGCAGGGCCGCGCCGGTCAGCCGCGCGTCGCGATCCAGGTCGCGCGTCTTGCCCAGCACCGGCACGTAGCTCTTCGGGTCGAGGCCGTGCTTCTGGGCCTCGTTCAGGACCGCCAGCAGCTCGGCCTCGCTGGCCTTGTTCCAGGCGGTCTTGTCCTTGCGCGCGACGTAGAAGCGCCGCACGTCGGCGGCGACCTCGGCCGGCACCGCCGGCAGGTAGGCGTCGACCGCGGTGCGGGGCAGCGGGACGGGCGGCGCGGGCGGGGCCTGCGGCACGACCATCGGCGGGGTCGAGGCGGCCGGCCTGGCCGTCGGCGCGGCCGGCTTTAGCGCTGCGGGAGCGGGCTGGCCCGCCGGCGCCGGAGCCCGGCTCTGCGACTGGCTTTGGGCGTGGGCCGTGCCGGCGACGAGCGCGGCGGCGGCGCTTGAGATCAGAAGCGCTCGGATCATTCCCATCCGAAATCCCGGAAGCGCGGCCTCATTATGACCGCCGCGTTAATGCGCGGTAACGTTAGGCTGTGAGGCCCAAAAAGCAAAAGCGCCGGTCGACGACCGGCGCTCTTTCTTCGTCCGCTGATGCGGCCGGGTCACTTCTTGAGGAAGCCGCCGAACTTGTTGGTGAAGCGCGACACGCGCCCGCCCCGGTCCAGCAGGGTCTGGTTGCCGCCGGTCCAGGCCGGGTGGGTCTTCGGGTCGATGTCGAGGTTCAGGGTCGCGCCTTCCTTGGCGTAGGTCGAACGCGTCTGATAGGTCGTCCCGTCCGTCATCACCACGGTGATGAAGTGATAGTCGGGGTGGATGTCCTGTTTCATCGGCGCGGCGCCCAAAGATAGTCGCGTAAATGGAAAACCCGCCGGTGGTCCCGGCGGGAGCGCGGCTCTATACACGCAGCCTGCTCAGAAAGGCAAGAGGCGCACATGAGTTCCACCGAGGCCGCGTCCGAGGCCCGGGGCCGGCCCAATCCCGGCGCGATGGTTGTAGGTCAGATCGCCGACGAGGCCCGCCGGCGCGAGAAGAAGCGCGACGTGCGCCCGTTGGGGCGGTTGCTGCCTTTCATGCTGCGGCACAAGACCGACACGGGCCTGGCCCTGCTGTTCCTGTTCTGCTCGTCGGCTGCGACGCTCGGTCTCACCGGCGCCTCGCGCCTGCTGGTCGACCACGGCTTCGCGACCGGAGGCGGGGGAATCGACCGCTGGTTCCTGCTGCTAGGCGCCGTCGCCATCGCCTTGGCCCTGGCGACGGCGCTTCGGTACTTCTACGTGACCAAGTCGGGCGAGCGCACGGTCGCGGACCTGCGCAAGGCGGTCTACGCCCACGTCATGACCCTGGATCCGGCCTTCTTCCTGAAGATGCGCACGGGCGAAGTCCTGTCGCGCATGACCACCGACATCCAGATCGTGGAGACCCTGCTCAGCACCTCGATCTCGGTGGCGCTGCGCAACATGGTCATGCTGTTGGGCGCGGTCGCCGTGCTGTTCTGGGTGAGCCCGCGCCTGACCGCGCTGGTGCTGCTGCTGGGGCCGGTGGTGTTGGCCCCCATGTTCCTGGTCGGCCGGCAGGTGAAGAAGCTGACCGTCCAGTCGCAGGACCGCTTCGCCCACGCGGTCGGCTACGCCGGCGAAAGCCTCGACGCGCTGGAGACCGTGCAGGCCTTCGGCCGCGAGAAGAGCGCCACCGCCCAGTTCGGCTCGGCGGTCGAGGGCGCCTTCTCCGCCTCGCTCAAGCGCATCCGGGCCCGTGCCTCCATGACCGCTCTGGTCATCACCCTGATGTTCTGCGGCATCGCCGTGATCCTGTGGCTGGGGGCGCGCGCGGTGATCTCCGGCGACATGTCGGCCGGCGCCCTGGCCCAGTTCGTCTTCCTGTCCTTCCTGGCGGCCGGCTCGGTCGGTTCGCTGGGCGAGGCCTGGGGCGACGTGCAGAAGGCCGCCGGGGCCATGGAGCGAATCGACGAGCTGATGCGCGAGCGGCCCTCCATCGCCGCCCCGGCCCAGCCGGTCGCTCTGCCGGTGAAGCCGCGCGGCGAGGCGGCGTTCGAGAACGTCACCTTCGCCTATCCCGGCCGGCCGGACCTGCCGGCCCTGAACGGGTTCACCCTGGACGTCCGCCCGGGCGAGACGGTCGCCCTGGTCGGCCCCTCGGGCGCGGGCAAGAGCACCGTCTTCCGCCTGCTGCTGCGCTTCTACGATCCGCAGTCGGGCCGCATCCGCATGGACGGGGTGGACCTGCGCGACGCCGATCCGCGCGCGGTGCGCGAGCGCATCGCCCTGGTCGCCCAGGAGGCGCCGTTGTTCTCGGGCTCGGCGCTGGACAACATCCGCTTCGGCCGCGAGGCCGCCTCGCGCGACGAGGCGGTGGCCGCCGCCGCCGAGGCCCAGGCGCTGGCCTTCCTGGAAGCGCTGCCGGAAGGCCTGGAGACGCCGCTGGGCGAGCGGGCCCGCTCGCTGTCCGGCGGCCAGCGCCAGCGCCTGGCCATCGCCCGCGCCCTGGTGCGCGACGCGCCGGTCCTGCTGCTGGACGAGGCCACCAGCGCCCTGGACGCTGAGAACGAGCGGCTGGTGCAGCAGGCGCTGGACGAGGCGATGAAGGGCCGTACCACCTTGGTCATCGCCCATCGGCTGGCCACCGTCCTGCGCGCCGACCGCATCGTGGTCATGGACCAGGGCCGCGTGGTCGAGGAGGGCACGCACGCCGACCTCGTCGCCCGCGGCGGCCTCTACGCGCGCCTGGCCGAACTGCAGTTCCAGGGGGCCTGAACTCTCCCCTGGGTAAAAACCCCAGGGGAGGAAACGGGGGGCGGGGCTGAGCCGTTGGTGCGGATCGCCCAGGAGATTCGATGCCCGCTCCGGTGTCCCTGCAGGTCGTCGTCTGCACCTACAACCGCGCCCAGCACCTGGACGCGACGCTGGCGGCGCTGTCGCATCAGCGGGAGGCCCCGATCCCCTGGTCGGTGCTGGTCGTGGACAACGCCAGCACCGACGACACGCCCGCCGTGGTCGACGCCTGGCGGGGGCGCGTGCCTGGGCTGCGGCGGGTGCTGGAGTCGGAGCCCGGCCTGACCTCGGCCCGCCGGCGGGGCGCGCGGGAGGCTTACGCCGACTGGATCGCCTTCGTCGACGACGACAACCTGCTCGCGCCGGACTGGATCGCGCAGGCCGCGGCCGCCATCGCGGCGCATCCCGAGGCGGGCGGGTTCGGCGGAAAGATCGTGCTCGATTTCGAGGCGCCGCCGCCGGCGTTCCTGAAGGGATTCGGCTTCTGCTTCGCCGAGCAGGACCACGGCGAGGTCCCCTGCGAGGTCGACAACCTGGCGGGGGCCGGCATGCTGCTGCGCCGCGCCGCGCTCGAGGCGTGCGGCTGGACGCGCCAGCCCCTGCTCGCAGACAGGAGCGGCGCGCAGCTGATCTCCGGCGGCGACGTGGAGATCTCCCAGCGGGTGCGGGGCGCGGGTTACGCGCTCTGGTATGCGCCCGGTTGCGTGCTCCGCCACCAGATCCCCGCCAGCCGCATGACCCGGTCCTACTTGTTGAGGATGAGCGAGGGGCTGGGCGTGTCGGCGAGCCTCGTGAACGCGCTCGGCTGGCCGGGCCCGTACACGGCCTGGCGGGATCAGGCGAAGGACAACGCCTGGCGATGCGGGGTCTGGGCGGCCGGCGAGCTCCGGCGCGCCCTCATGCGTCGCTGCGGCGTGACCGCGGCGCTGGCCTGGCTGTGGTTCGCCGGCGGCATGCGCCGCGGCGTTAGGACGGTCGAAAACATGCCAGACGACCGGCGCGCCGCCTTCTTCGGAGCGGCGGCGCGCAGGGCTTAGCGTCAGAGCGCGCTCAGGCGGCGCGCAGCTTCTCGATCAGCTGCGGGTGCAGGTCGAGGTTGGCGGCGCAGATGGAGACGCCGCTCTTCGGGTCGCCGTCCTCGTCGATGGTCGTGACCTTGCCGCCCGCCTCCGTGACCAGCAGGATCCCCGCCGCCACGTCCCAGGGCTTCAGGTTGCGCTCCCAGTAGGCGTCGTAGCGGCCCGCGGCGACCCAGGCGAAGTCCAGAGCCGAGGAGCCCAGGCGGCGCACGCCGGCCACGCGCTGGGTCAGCTGGTGCAGCTCCTTCAGGAACTGGCCGTGGCCCGGACGGCCGACGAACGGAACGCCGGTGCCGATCAGGGCGTCGTCCAGCCGGTTGCGGCCGGCCACGCGGATGCGCTTGTCGTTCAGGAAGGCGCCCTTGCCCCGCTCGGCCCAGAACAGCTCGTTCAGGATCGGGTTGAAGGTGACGCCGGCCACGATCTCGGTGCGGCCGTCGGCTTCGCGCCGTTCCAGGGCCACGGTGACCGCGAAGTGCGGCATGCCGTGCACGAAGTTGGTGGTGCCGTCGATCGGGTCGACGATCCAGGTGTGGGTCTTGTCGGTGCCTTCGACCAGACCGCGTTCCTCGCCCAGGAACCCGTAGCCCGGACGCGCCTTGAGCAGGCTCTCGAACAGGGCGGCCTCGGTCTTCAGGTCGGCCGCGGTGACGAAGTCGCCCGGTCCCTTGCGGGAGACCTGCAGCTCCTGGACCTCGCCGAAGTCGCGCGCGAGCGGACGGGCGGCCTTGCGGACCGCGTCGATCATCACCTGAAGCAGGGCGGAGGGCGTGCTCACGTCAGCATCCAAACTCCGCTCGCCCCGTCCGGGACGGGGCGAGCGGTAAAAAGGTTAGTCCGCGCGGCGGACGTACTCGCCGGACTCGGTCGACACCACGATGCGCTCGCCGGTGGTCATGTACGGCGGGATCATGATGCGCATGCCGTTGTTGGCGATGGCCGGCTTGTAGGACGACGAGGCGGTCTGGCCCTTCACGGTGGGCTCGGTCTCGACCACTTCCAGGGTGACGTATTCCGGCAGCGACAGGCCGATCGGGCGCTCTTCATGCGACTCGATGGTCACTTCCATGCCGTCCTGCAGGAACTGGGCGCGCTCTTCGCCGACCCAGTCCTTCTGCAGCTCGATCTGCTCGTAGGAGACCTTGTCCATGAACACCAGGACGTCGCCCTGGTCGTAGAGGAAGGTGTAGTCCTTCTGCTCCAGGCGGACGCGCTCGACCGTGTCTTCCGACCGGAAGCGTTCGTTCAGCTTGGTGCCGGTGATCAGGTTCTTCAGTTCGACCTGGGCGAAGGCGCCGCCCTTGCCCGGCTTCACGTGGGCGGTCTTCACCGCGACCCACAGGCCGCCGTCGTGCTGTAGCACCATGCCCGGTTTGATGGCGTTGGCGTTGATCTTCATGGGAAGCGGTCCCGCGAAAGGGGCTGAAATTCGGCCGCGGAACCTAGAGTGCGAACGGGAAAAGTGGAAGCCGGATTTTCGGGGGCGGCGAGCACAGGCGTAGCCGCTGCGCCGCGGCTCAGGCCTGGGCGGCGGGAAGGTCGACCCAGAAGCGGGCCCCGTCGCCCGGCCGGCTCTCGAAGCCGATGCGGCCGCCCTGCAGTTCCGCGAGCCGGCGCGCCAACGCCAGGCCGATGCCGTGGCCCTCGATCTCCGACTTTTCCATGCCCAGCCGGTTGAACGGCTCAAACAGCTCGGTCTGCTTCTCCAGCGAGATGCCCGGGCCGCGATCGATCACCTCTATGCGGGCGGTCTCGGCGTCCGGACGGGACAGGCGGAAGATCACCACGCCGCCGGAGCGCCCGTACTTCACGGCGTTGGTCGCCAGGTTGGTCACCACCTGCGACAGCCGCACGGAGTCGGCCAGCGCCACCAGGCGGTCCTGGGCCGGTTCGACCACGAAGCGCAAGCCCGCGGATTCCGGCCGCACGGCCACGGCGCGGCGCACGTCTTCGGCCAGGCCGTCCAGGTCCACCGAGCGCAGGGTGACGGCGACGCGGCCGGCCTCGGCGCGGGCCACGTCCAGCAGGTCGTTGGCCAGGGCCTCGACCTGACGGGCGGTGCGCACCAGCATTTCCGACATTTCCGCCTGGGTCGGCGACACCGGGCCGAGCTGGCCGGAGGCCCACAGCTCGCCGATGCCGATCACGCCGGCGACCGGGCTTTTGATCTCATGGCTGACGTTGGCCAGCAGGCGCGACTTGGCGGCGCTGGCGGCCTCGGCGCGCAATTGGCCGGCCTGGGCGGCCGCGGCCAGGCGGTCGCGCTCGTCCAGCAGGGCGGCGACGAGCAGGATCGGCACGCAGCCCAGCAGGACGTAGAGCTGGGTGACGCGCAGCTTGGTCTCGACCATGCTGAAGGCGCCCAGCACCACGGGGCCGGTCTCGAGCATGACGCCGGCGATCGCGCCCAGCGCCACGATCAGGATGGCGCTGGCCGCTCCGAACAGGCGAAGGCGAACCGCCGCCAGCAGCAGCATCGGGGTGATCAGGAAGCCGATCGCGAACTTCGACTGGAGGAAGGCGACGGCCGTGACCACGGCCATGCCCAGCAGGATGGCGGCGGCCTCGAGCAGGCGGCGCGGCCGGCGCCATTCCTGGAGACGCTCGGACGTGACCGAAAGGCCTACGGTGCCGACCACCGCCAGGCCCAGGGCGTGGCCGAACCACCAGGTCTCGACCGAGTGGCGGAACTCGCCGAGCCCGGCGGCGGCCAGGCCGGCGCCGGCGAGCAGGGCGCCGGGCAGCGGCGAGACCAGCGGTACGGCGAGCAGATAGCGGGCCAGGCCGTTCAGGCTGGACAGGTCGAACCCCTGCGGCGCCACCCGGCGGGCCAGGAACACGGCGGTGGCGACCTCCAGCATGTTGGCGACGGTGAACATCGCCGTCTGGGTCAGCGAATTCCCGACCAGGACGTTGGCGGTGGCGAAGGCCACGGTGATGAAGAGGGCGTAGGCCGCGTCGAACTCGGTGCTGCGCGGGCCGCGCAGCCAGCCGGCCACGGCCACGCCGCCGGCGCCCCACAGCGCCGCGACCAGGCCGGTCATGCGCGTGGTCAGGATCGCGGCGACGCCCAGCACGAGGACGAGCACGGCGGCGACCAGGCATGCGGTGACGCGCGCGGAGCGGAGCTCCGATGTCGAACGGGGACCCGCGGCCGCTTCCGGCGCCTGATGGGTGGTTGCTGCGTAGGCCTCGGCCATTAGGTCCGGCCTCCTCGCCAGACTCCGATCTTGGCCGGCTAACAGAACACGAGGATTCTAATTTTGATTGAACGGGTTCCGTTCTTTCAGGCCGGCCTCGATCTCGGCCAGGAAGGCGCGCACCGCGGCCGCGGGGCCGTCCGGCCGCGCCCAGACCCCGGCGCTGACCGCCAGGAAGTCGGCCCCCGCGCGCACCAGCGGGCGGCAGTTCTCGACCGTGACGCCGCCGATCGCCACGCAGGGGACCTCCATGGTCTCCTGCCAGATCGACAGGATTTCCGGGTCGGCGCGGGTCGGCGCCTCCTTGGTCGTGGTCGGAAAGAACGCGCCGAAGGCGACGTAGTCGGCCCCGGCCTCGGCCGCCTCCATGGCCAGGTGACGGCTGTCGTGACAGGTCACCCCGACCATGCCGTTCGGACCCACGGCCTTGCGCGCGTCGGCGAAGGACGCGTCGCCCTGGCCGATGTGGACGCCGTCGCAGCCGAGCGCGCGGGCCAGGTCGGGCCGGTCGTTCATGATCACCGCCACGCCGTGGGCGTGGGCCAGCGGCAGGATCGCCCGGGTCGCCTCGGCGACGGCGTCGTCGGCGGCGCCCTTCAGCCGGATCTGCAGCGCGGCGACGTCGCCGGCGCCCAGCGCCGCCTCCAGATCGCGCAGGAAGCCCGCCAGGTCGGGCAGGGCGGGCGGGGTGATCAGGTAAAGGCGGCAGAGCGGCTCGGTCATCGGCGCGGGAATGGGCGCGCGCGGCCCGGGGGTCAAGAGGCTGGGGTCAAGGCGCTGGGGGCCGTGCTGCGGCGGCTGGTCGCGACTGAGAACGATTTGCAGGTGTGCGGAGTTGTGCTATCGAGAGTCGTTCTCAATCAGTGGGTCCGCCCCGTGTACGTCTGCAACTGTAACGGAATCCGTGAACGCGAGGTCCGCGCGGCCATCGACGCGGGCGCCGTGCGTCCGAAACAGGTTTTCGATCGTTGCAACGCCGCGCCTCAGTGCGCCAAATGCGTGTGCGACATGCGGCGGATGATTCAAGAGTCCGAGGAGGCTCTGCGCTTCGCCGCCGAATGAGGAGGCGGGGCTGATGAAGGGCGATCCGGCGATTGTGAAGCTTTTGAACGCGGTGCTCACCAACGAGCTGACCGCGGTCAACCAGTACTTCCTGCACGCTCGGATGTTCGAGAGCTGGGGCTTCCACCACCTGGGCAAGATCATCTACGACGAGTCGATCGGCGAGATGAAACACGCCGACCGGCTGATCAAGCGGGTGCTCTACCTCGAAGGCCTGCCCAATCTTCAGGACCTGCACAAGCTGCGCATCGGCGAGACCGCGGTCGAGTGCATGGGCGCCGACCTGGCGCTGGAGGTCGAGGGCCGCGCCCTTCTGGTCGACGGCGTGCGCGCCTGCGAGGCGGCCTCGGACTTCGTCAGCCGCCGGCTGCTGACCGACATTCTGGCCGACACCGAAGAGCACATCGACTTCCTGGAGACCCAGCTGTCGCTGGTGGAGTCGCTGGGCGAGCAGAACTACCTGCAGAGCGCCATGGGCCAGATCCAGACGGACTCCTCGGCCACCGGCAACTGACCCAAGACGGCCCGGAGCCTTCCCGCTTCGGGAAGGCTCCAAATTCCTGGAGTTGGAGCGCGACGGCCGCCGAAACCGGCGTCCACTTTCGGCTGTCGCGCTCTATGGCGTCGCCGGAACCGCCGCCGGAGCAACCTGTTTCCTCTCCTCTACGGACGGAGAGTTCCATGTTGCAGGCGGGCCGGGACGCCTTGGCTGATTTCCTCAACAGTCGCGATCGCAGCGCCGGCCACGTGGCGCTGGGCGTGGTGCTGTGCGTCGGGGCCGTCGCCCTGTCGGCGGCCATCGCCGGCCGCAACGCGCCGACCCCGCGCAATCCCCAGGTGAAGGCCGACTACGACGCGCTGGAGAAGCCGGCGATGCAGCCGCCGCGCCAGGTGTTCGGCCTGGTCTGGCCGGCCCTGTTCTCCATGCTGACCTGGTCGGGCCTGCGGATCTGGAACGCGCGCGGGCCGGAGCGCGACCGCGCGTTTGCGCTGTGGGCGGCGATCCAGGGCCTGCAGGCGCTGTGGATGGCCTGGGGCCCCCGCCATCGGCTGGCGCAGTTGCTGACCGCCCTGACCACGCTGGGGGCGACGGCGGCCTATGTGAACGCCGCGCGCAAGGTCGACGGCAAGGCCGCGGCCATGGTCGGGCCGTATGCGGGGTGGATCAGCTTCGCCAACGTCCTGACCGAAGAGCTGTGGCGCAAGAACCGGCCGGCGCAGACGCCGACCCGTCATACCGTCCATTAGAGCGCGATAGCCGCCGGTTTCAGCGGCCAATGCGCATCACTCAGACGTCGCCGTAGACCGAGGCGAAGCGCGCGCGCAGCTCGTCCAGGTCGCGCTGGGCGCGGCTCTCGTCGCGCTTGGCGCGCTCCATGGCGTCCAGCGCCCGCTCGCGGTCGTTGCGCAGGCGCTTGAGGCCGGCGCGGATCGACTCGCGCTCCTGGGCGGTCAGCTTCGGGTCGGCCAGCCGGCCCTCCTGCTGGCGCATTTCCTTTTCCAGCCGCTCGGCCTCGTAATAGGCGGAGCTCGCGTCGGAGCTGGCGCGATCGACGTCCTGTTTGGCCGCGTAGATCAGCTTGCCGTCGGAGTAGCCGGCGAGGAAGTCGGGCTCCAGGTCGGCCGGGCAGACGCCGGCATAGCTCGAGCCGGCCGCGCCGACCCGGAAGCCCCGCTGCGGCTGGCAGTAGTCGAGCAGCCCCTGCTCGCGGCCGCGCTTCCAGGCCGTGACGTCGGGCTTCACCCCGTGCGGCGCGCAGGCCTTGGCGTGGTCGTCGACCCGGCTCATCGGCGCGCCAGCCGCGCCGTCGCGCAGGCCAATCCCCTGCCAGTCGCCGGCCAGGCACTCGTTCTTGTCCAGCGTGGCGCAGCTGCCGAGCAGCAGCAGGGCCGGCACGATCAACAGACGACGCATGGAAACGCTCCCCCCATGTCCCCGGCGGGAAAAGACCACAGCTAAGCTGCAGACGCAAAAAGGGCCGCGGCGTGAACCGCGGCCCTACAAAGCGCCTGGATGAAAGCGGGGCCCTTAGGCCGCGACCTTCTCCATGCCGGCTTCCCACTGGCCCAGAGCGGCCAGGCCGTTCATGCGGGCGCGGTGCAGGAAGGCGGCCTGGGCGGCCGGCACGTTTTCCTTCTTGCCCGACCAGGCCTTCTGCGGCGCGGCCTGCAGGGCGCGGCCGTAGGAGAAGGTCATCTTCCACGGGAAGCCGCCGATCTTGTTCATGGCGTCCAGGTGGGCGGTGGCCTGCTCGTCGGTCTGGCCGCCGGACAGGTAGGCGATGCCCGGCACGGCCGACGGCACGGTGGCCTTCAGGGCGGCGACGGTTTTCAGGGCGACTTCCTCGACCGAGGCCTGCACCGGCGCCTTCTTGCCGGAGATGACCATGTTCGGCTTCAGCACCATGCCTTCCAGGGCGACGCGCTGCTCGAACAGCTCCTGGAACACGGTGGTCAGCACCCAGCGGGTGACCTCGTCGCAGCGGTCGATCGAGTGGGCGCCGTCCATCAGGATTTCCGGCTCGACGATCGGCACGATCTGGTGCGCCTGGCAGATGGCGGCGTAGCGGGCCAGGGCGTGGGCGTTGGCCTTCACCGCGCCCCAGGTCGGGATGCCGTCGGCGATGTCGATCACCGCGCGCCACTTCGCGAAGCGGGCGCCGCGCTCGTAGTACTTCACCAGGCGCTCGCCGAGGCCGTCGAGGCCTTCGGTGATGGTCTCGCCCGGGAAGCCCGGCAGCGGCTTGGCGCCCTTGTCGACCTTGATGCCCGGAACGGCGCCGGCGGCGGCGATCAGCTCGACCAGCGGCGTGCCGTCGGCGGCGTTCTGCCAGATGGTCTCGTCATACAGGATCACGCCCGACACGTGCTGCATGCCCTGCGCGCGGAACATCAGTTCGCGGTAGTCGCGACGGTTCTCTTCGGTGTTCTCCACGCCGATGGCGTCGAACCGCTTCTTGATGGTGCCGGTGGATTCGTCGGCGGCCAGGATGCCCTTGCCGGGCGCCACCATGGCTTCCGCCACCGCGTTCAGAGCTTGCAGGTCCATAGTCGTAGTCCCTCGATAATCGTTCAGTTCGTTCGGCCGTCGCCCGTCCGGCGACTTAGCCGCGCAGCGCCTCGACGCCCGGCAGGGCCTTGCCTTCCATCCACTCCAGGAAGGCGCCCCCGGCCGTGGACACGAAGGTGAAATCGTCGGCCACGCCCGCGTGATTCAGGGCCGCGACCGTGTCCCCGCCGCCCGCCACAGCGGTAACTGCTCCGCTCTTGGCCAGTTCCGCCGCGGCCTTGGCGGCCGCCACGGTGGCCGCGTCGAACGGCGGCACCTCGAACACGCCCAGCGGGCCGTTCCAGATCAGGGTCTTGGAGCTCTTCATCGCGTCGATCAGGCGCGCCACGCTCTGGGGGCCGGCGTCCAGGATCTTTTCGTCGGCGCCGATTCCGTCGAGGGCGCGAACCGTCGCAGCAGCGCCCGGCTTCACCTCGACGGCGACCACCACGTCGACCGGCAGCAGCAGTTCGCAGCCGGCCTTCGAGGCCTCGGCCATGATCTCGCGCGCGGTGTCGGCCAGGTCCTTCTCGCAGAGCGAGCCGCCGACGTCGTGGCCTTGCGCGAACAGGAAGGTGTTGGCCATGCCGCCGCCGATGGCCAGGCGGTCCAGCTTGCCGACCAGGTTCTTCAGCAGGTCGAGCTTGGTCGAGACCTTGGAGCCGCCGACGATGCCCAGCACCGGGCGCTGCGGCTGGCCGAGCGCGGCGTTCAGCGCGTCCAGCTCGCGGCGCATGCTCTCGCCCGCGTAGGCCGGCAGCAGGCGGGCCACGCCCTCCGTCGAGGCGTGGGCGCGGTGGGCGGCGGAGAAGGCGTCGTTGACATAGATGTCGCCCAGTTCGGCGAGCTGAGCGGCGAAGGCCGGGTCGTTCTTCTCTTCGCCCTTGTGGTAACGGACGTTCTCCAGCAGCACGACGCCCTTGGGGGCCAGCGCCGCGATCGCGGCCTTGGCCGGCTCGCCCACGCAGTCGTCGGCGAAGGCGACCGGCTCGCCCAGCAGGGCCGACAGGGCCGGGGCCACCGGGGCCAGGCTCATGGACGGCACGCGCTCGCCCTTCGGGCGGTCGAAGTGGGCCAGCAGGGCGACCTTGGCGCCCTTTTCCTGCAGCTTGCGGATCGTCGGGATCGCCACCCGCAGGCGGGTGTCGTCGCTGACCCCGCCGTCCTGCATGGGCACGTTGAAGTCCACGCGCACGAGGGCGGTCTTATCCGAGAGGTCGCCGGCCTGGTCGAGGGTGCGGAAGGTCATCGTGGGCGTGCCCTGAAAAGCGGCTCGCCCCGACCGGAAAGTCGGGGCGAGGGAACGGATACGAAAAGCGGCTTAGAGGAACTTGGCCATCGCCAGAGCGGTGTCGCTCATGCGCGTGGCGAAGCCCCACTCGTTGTCGTACCAGCTCAGCACGCGGGCCAGCTTGCCCTCGATCACCTGCGTCTGCGGCAGGGCGAAGGTCGAGGAGGCGGCGATGTGGTTGATGTCCATCGACACGATCGGGTCGTTGGTCACGGCCAAGACGCCCTTCATCGGGCCTTCGGCGGCGGCGATCATGGCCTGGTTGATCTCGTCTTTGGTCACTTCGCGACCCGGGACGATCTTCAGGTCGACGACCGAGACGTTCGGGGTCGGGACGCGGATCGACGAGCCGTCCAGCTTGCCCTTCAGCTCCGGCAGCACCAGGCCGACGGCCTTGGCCGCGCCGGTCGAGGTCGGGATCATGGACAGGGCCGCCGCGCGGGCGCGGTAGAGGTCCTTGTGCATGGTGTCCAGC
Source organism: Caulobacter sp. 17J80-11 (assembly GCF_014349105.1). Classification (GTDB taxonomy): domain Bacteria; phylum Pseudomonadota; class Alphaproteobacteria; order Caulobacterales; family Caulobacteraceae; genus 17J80-11. Next base: position 154,267 of record NZ_JACSJI010000001.1, read on the forward strand.
GTCGGCTGGTCGCCGGTGTAGGCGTGGATGGTGGTCATGTAGCCGCGCTCGATGCCGCACAGGTCCTGCAGGACCTTGGCCACCGGCGCCAGGCAGTTGGTGGTGCACGAGGCGTTCGACACCACGGTGTCGGCGGCGGTCAGCACGTCGTGGTTCACGCCGAAGACGATGGTCTTGTCGGCGTTGTCGCACGGGGCGGAGACCAGCACGCGCTTGGCGCCGGCTTCCAGGTGGGCCGAGGCCTTCTCCTTGGAGGTGAAGATGCCGGTGCACTCGAAGGCGATGTCGACGCCCATTTCCTTGTGCGGCAGCTCGGCCGGGTTACGGATGGCCGTGACCTTGATCTTGCCGAGGCCGACGTCGATCCAGTCCTCGCCCGAGGTCACGACGCCGGGGAAGCGGCCGTGCACGCTGTCGTAGCGCAGCAGGTGGGCGTTGGTCTCGACCGGACCCAGGTCGTTGATGGCGACCACTTCGATGTCGCGGCGGCCGTGCTCGACGATCGAGCGCAGGACGAGACGGCCGATGCGGCCGAAACCGTTGATGGCGACGCGAAGGGTCATGAGTGGGTCCTCTGGGGCGGAAAGACGCGCGACATGCGCGCGCGGAAAGGTCGGCGGGCGTTTCGCCCTCGGGGGCGGTCAAGTCAACCCCTGCGGCGGCTCAACACCGGTGTCCAATTGCTACGGTTTTGCATTTGCCTGCAAAGGTTTGGCGCGTTCCGGTCGACATGGTCGCGCCTAGGCGATGCTGCTGTGGTCCTTGCGTGAATGCAATTTACTGCAAACGAATAGATCCGTGTTCGCTTGCCTTTCCCATGTGTGGTTATATAACGTGATATGTAATTTGGAGGGCGGGCATGCGCGACGACGTCGTGAGCCGGCGGGGGCACCTGTTTCTCGGCAGCCGCTTGAAGCGGATCGGCGAGCGCATGCAGGCCGACGTGGCCCGCGTCGTCGAGAAGACCGGCCTGCCGATCCAGCCGGCGCAGTACCCGCTGCTCGCCACCCTGGACGCCGAGGGACCGCTGACGGTCAACGAACTGGCCGACGCGGTCGGGATCAGCCAGCCGGGCGCGACCCGCAGCATCGCGCGATTGATCGAGGTCGGCCTGGTCGAGACCAGCCGCGCCCATCGCGACCAGCGCCACAAGACCGTCGCCCTGACCGAAGCCGGGCGGGCGGCCATGGCGCGGTCCAAGCGCGAGGTCTGGCCGGGCATCGACGCGGCCGTGCGCGAACTGTGCGCCGGCCTGTCCGGCCCGCTGCTGGACCAACTGGGCGCGATCGAGGCCGCGCTCGATCAGGAGACGCTGGACCGCCGGGCCGCACGCGCCGCGCCGGGGCTCCGGATCCACGCCTGGTCGGACGACCTCGCCCCGCTGTTCCACGACATCAACGCCGAGTGGATCCAGGCCATGTTCGCGCTGGAGCCGACCGACCGCGCGGTGCTCGAAGACCCTCAGACTCACATTCTCGCGCCCGGCGGCGACATCCTGTTCGTCGAGGCCGACGGCGTGATCGTCGGCACGTGCGCGCTGCGCCGGTCCGGCGAGGGCGCGTTCGAGCTGACCAAGATGGGCGTGCTGGAGCGGGCGCGCGGGCTGAAAGCCGGCGAGTTCCTGCTGCGCGCCGCCATTCGCCGCGCCGCGGAGCTGGGGGCCGAGAAGCTCTACCTGCTGACCAACGCCCGGTGCGCGCCCGCCATCCACCTCTACGAGAAGGTGGGCTTCGTGCACGACGCGGCGATCATGCGCGACTACGGCGCCATCTACGAACGCTGCGACGTGGCCATGCGCTACCGGCCGCCCGTCGAGGCGGCGGCCGCCTGACGACTGCGACGTCGTGTCGGCGGGGGCGGGGCCGCCCTGCGCGCTAGGTTCGCGCGCGAGGGGGTGGTCCCATGCGTCGCGCGTTCTGCGCCGCCTTTCTGGCGGCGGTCCTGTCCGCGAGCCCGGCGCTCGCGGCCCAACGGTCGCCGGTCGACGCTCATGCGGCGGCGAACCTGAAGGTGTTCGACACGGTCTGGCGTCGCGTCGACCGTGACTACTACGACCGCCGCTTCCACGGCATCGACTGGAAGGCCGTCCGCGCCGAGTACCGGCCGAAGGCCGAAGCCGCGGCCGATGAGCCCGCGCTCTACGCCGTGATCGGGGACATGCTCGGCCGGCTCAAGGACCGGCACGCCTTCGCCAGCAGTCCGGACTTCCTGAAGCGCCGCGCCGCCTCGTCGGCCGGGGCCTCGGCGGCGGCGCAGACCGGGCCCCGGTCCGGCCGTCGCCCGGCTGAGCTGCGCGACGGCGCCTGGGTCGTGGGCTTCGACGCCTTCGACAAGGGCTCCGCCGACTGGCTCGCCCAGCAGATCTCGCGCGTGCCCGCGGATGCGCCGCTGGTCGTAGACCTGCGCGGCAACCACGGCGGCTACATTTCCGAACTGCGTCGCAGCCTGGCCTGCCTGGCGCCGGAGGGCTGGGTGGTCGTGCGCACCACCTCGCGCCGGGGCTTCGTCGAGTCCGAGCGCGTCGGGGCGTGCGAAACTCCGCGCCCGGGGCCGATGGCGGTCCTGGTCGGCCTGCGCACCAACAGCTCCGCCGAGCTGTTCGCCGCCGCGATCCAGGAAAGCAGGCGGGGCGCGATTGTCGGCGTACGCACCGGCGGAGCCGTTCTGGCGTCGCGGGAGTACCTCCTGCCCGACGGCGGCGAGCTCAGCGTCAGCATCGGCGACGCCCGCACCGGGGCGGGCGTGCGGCTGGAGGGGCAGGGCGTGAGACCGGACGTCGAGGCGGTCACGACGGGCGGCGACCGTCAGGCGGGGCGCGATCCGGCCCTGGCCCGGGCCGTCGAGGTCGCGGCCGGCCGCGTCAGCCCCGGACCGGCTTCACCTTAGCGGCCGCCTCGCGGGCGCGTTCACGGGCCTGATCGACGTCGGCGCCGCGGGCCAGGGCCACGCCCATGCGCCGACGCTCGAAGGCTTCCGGCTTGCCGAACAGGCGCAGATCCGCGCCCGGGACGGCCAGGGCCTGGTCCACGCCCTCGAAGGCGACGCCCTCGGCTTCCATGCCGCCGTAGACGACGGCGCTGGCGCCCGGCTCGCGCTGCGAGGTGTCGACGGGCAGGCCCAGGATGGCGCGGGCGTGCAGGCAGAACTCCGACATGGTCTGGCTGGCCAGGGTGACGAGGCCCGTGTCGTGCGGGCGGGGGCTGACCTCCGAGAACCAGACCTCGTCGCCCTTCACGAACAGCTCGACGCCGAACACGCCCTGGCCGCCCAGCGCGCCGGTGACCTCGGCGGCGATGTCCTGGGCGCGTTCCAGCGCCTTCGGGCTCATCGGCTGGGGCTGCCAGCTCTCGACATAGTCGCCCTTCACCTGGCGGTGGCCGATCGGCGCGCAGAAGCGGGTCTCGATCTCGCCGGCGGCGTTCCTCGCGCGCACGGTCAGGAGCGTGATCTCGTAGTCGAACTCGACCTTGCCCTCGACGATGACGCGGGCCTGCTCGACCCGGCCGCCGGCCAGCGCATAGGTCCAGGCGCCGTCAACGTCCTCGGGGCTTTCCAGATAGCTCTGGCCCTTGCCGGAGGAGGACATCACCGGCTTCACGAAGCAGGGGAAGCCGGTCACGTCGCGGGCGGCGGCGGCCAGCTCGTCGCGGCTCGATGCGAAGGCGAAGCTCGAGGTCGGCAGGCCCAGCTCCTCGGCCGCCAGCTTGCGGATACCCTCGCGGTTCATGGTCAACTGGGTGGCGCGCGCGGTCGGGATGACCGTGGCCAGGCCCGCGGCCTCGACCTCGGCCAGCACGTCGGTGGCGATCGCCTCGATTTCCGGCACCACCAGGTGCGGACGCTCCTGCTCGATCACGGCGCGCAGGGCGGCCGGATCGGTCATGGCGATCACGTGCGAACGGTGAGCCACCTGCATGGCCGGCGCGTTCGGATAACGGTCGACCGCGATCACCTCGACGCCCAGGCGCTGCAGCTCGATCGCCACTTCCTTGCCGAGCTCTCCCGAGCCCAGCAGCATGACCTTGGTGGCGGTGGGCGACAGCGGCGTGCCGAGGCGCATGGGAATATCCTTTGACAGAAAAAGGGCCCGTCCGCCTTGGACGGAACGGGCCCTGGTCGTTGATCAGGACGTCGGGATCAGAGCTGCGACTTGGCCGCGGCGACCACGCCTTCCGGGGTGATGCCGAACTCCTGGTACAGCCGGTCGTACGGCGCGCTGGCGCCGAAGCTCTTCATGCCGACGAACACGCCGTCGTCGCCGATGAAGCGCTCCCAGCCGAACTTCACCGCCGCTTCGACCGCGACGCGCACGGTGGTCTTGCCGATCACCTTGCGCTGGTAGGCGGCCGGCTGGGCCTCGAACAGCTCCCAGCAGGGGGTGGAGACCACGCGGGTGCCGACGCCTTCCGCTTCCAGCTGGGCGCGGGCGGCCATGGCGATGGCCACTTCGGTGCCCGAGGCGAACAGGGTGACCTGGGCGGGACCGGCCTCGGCCGCGGCCAGTTCGTAGGCGCCGCGGGCCGACAGGTTCTCTTCGGCCCGAACGGTCCGCACAGCCGGGGTCTTCTGGCGCGACAGGGCCATCACCGACGGCGAGGTCTTGGCTTCCAGAGCGGCCTTCCAGCACTCCATCACCTCGACCGCGTCGGCCGGGCGGAACACCAGCAGGTTCGGGATGCAGCGCAGGGCGGCCAGGTGCTCCACCGGCTGGTGGGTCGGGCCGTCCTCACCCAGGCCGATCGAGTCGTGGGTCAGCACGTGGATGGCGCGCACGCCCATCAGCGCGGCCAGGCGGATGGCCGGGCGGCTGTAGTCGGAGAACACCAGGAAGGTGCCCGAGTAGGGGATGATCCCGCCGTGCAGGGCCATGCCGTTCATGGCCGCGGCCATGCCGTGCTCGCGCACGCCCCAGTGGACGTAGCGGCCGCTGTAGTCCGGATAGTCGAACGCCTTCATGCCCTTGACGAAGGTGTTGTTCGAGCCGGTCAGGTCGGCCGAGCCGCCGATCATCTCGGGGATGTAGGGGGTCAGGTTCTCGAGGGCCGAGCCCGAGGAGACGCGGGTGGCGGCGGCCGGCTTGGCCTCGGTCTGCTTGACGATCTCGGCGTCGATGGCGGCGAAGGCCTCGGCCGGCAGGTCGCCCTTCATGGCGCGGAGGAACTCGGCCGACTTCTCCGAGCCCTTCAGGCGGTCCTCCCAGGCGCGGCGGGCGCGGCCGCCCTTGCGGCCGGCCTTGCGCCAGGCGTCGACGATGTCTTCCGGCAGCTCGAACGGCGGCAGGGTCCAGCCCAGCTTCTGGCGGGTGGCGGCCACTTCGGCCGCGCCGAGCGCTGCGCCGTGGGTCTTGTGGCTGCCTTCCATGGTGGCCGCGCCCTTGCCGATGCGGGTGCGGCAGGCGATCAGGGTCGGGCGGTCCTGGCGGGTGGCCCAGATCATCGCGCGGCGGATCTGGCCCTCGTCATGGCCGTCGATGCGCTTCACCGCCCAGCCGAACGCCTTGAAGCGGGCCAGCTGGTCGCCGGTCTCGGAGATGCGGACGTCGCCGTCGATGGTGATCTCGTTGTCGTCCCACAGCACGGTCAGCTTGTTCAGCTTGAAGCGGCCGGCCAGGCCGATGGCCTCGTGGCTGACGCCTTCCATCAGGCAGCCGTCGCCGGCGATCACCCAGGTGCGGTGGTCGACCAGCTCGGAGCCGAAGCGGTTGGCCAGGTGGCGCTCGGCCATGGCCATGCCGACGGCGGTGGCCAGGCCCTGGCCCAGCGGGCCGGTCGTGGTCTCGACGCCCGGTGTGTGACCGTACTCGGGGTGGCCCGGGGTCTTGGAGCCCCACTGGCGGAAGTTCTTCAGCTCCTGGGTGGTCACTTCCTTCACCCCGGTCAGGTGCAGGAGCGAGTAGATCAGCATGGAGCCGTGGCCGGCCGACAGCACGAAGCGGTCGCGGTCGTGCCACTCGGGCTTGCGCGCGTCGTACTTCAGGAAGCGAGTGAACAGCACGGTGGCGACGTCGGCCATGCCCATCGGCATGCCGGGGTGGCCGGAGGCCGCCTGTTCGACGCCGTCCATGGACAGCACGCGGATGGCGTCGGCCATGCGCTGCGTCGAAACCGACGTGCGGGCGGGGGCGCGGACGAGGTCGTCGGCCATGAAACGGACTCCGGAGACGAGGAAAACAGGGCGCGCGCGCTTTACCTGACGCACGGCGCGCGTTCTATACAGATTCGTGTCAGGATTTGGGTGGAGGGGCGTGATGGCGGACTCGACCAGTGAACTGGACGCCGCGGCCGGCCGGCTTGACCAGGCGCTCACCGCGCTGGAGGGGCGCTTCCGTGCGCTCAAGGCGCAGAGCCGTGGCGGCGAGGGCGATCTGTTCGATCAGGACCGCGCACGCCTGGCCGAGGACCTCGATCGCGCCAGGGCCCGCGCCCGCGATCTCGAGGACGCCGCCGCCGAGGCGTCCGCGGCGCTGGGTCGCGCCGCCGAACACGTCCGTCTGATCCTGACCGCCGAGGAATAGTCCCGTGGCCACCGTCACCGTCGAGATCAACGGGCGCCCCTATAACGTCGGTTGCGCCGACGGCCAGGAGGAGCGCGTCCGCGCCCTGGCCCGCCAGTTCGACGACAACGTCCGCCAGGTGGCCCAGGACGTCGGCCACGTCGGCGACATCCGCCTGTTCCTGATGGCCGCCCTGCTGGTCGCCGACGAGCTCAGCGACATCCGCACCCAGCTGAACCGCCTGCGCGCCGAGCACGACCGGACCATGGCCGGCTCCGAAACCGTGGAAAAGCGCGCCGCCGACGCCCTGAACGCCGCGGCCGGGCGGCTCGAGAAGCTGCTGGCGGAGTAGTTTCAAAAAGGCCCGTCATCCCGGAAAGTTCGACCTCGACGCTGCGCGGGGGCCTGCAACAAGCATGCGCTTGCTGGAGCCCGGCTCTTCGCTGCGCTGCGGCCGGGATGACGGAAGTTCAATTGCGACAGCGCGCAGGGTTGTGATCGTTTCCCCCGCCCCCTACCTTGGACATCCGGCGGGTCTTGCTGCGGCTCGCGTCGAAGGCTTCACATCCCGGGGACCTTAATCATCCTCGAAGGGAGCTGTCCCTGTTCGGGTCCGTGGACCCGCGCACACGGCGCCCACCTGGCTATCCAGGTCCGAGGGGATTGAAACTGCCTTCACGGTTCTACGCGGCGCCGCCACCCTCTTCTTCCCGGTGCGTTCCGGGCGTACAGCTTCGCCGAACGCGCCGATGACCGATTTCCCCGACCCGAAATCCGCCGCCAGGGCCGACGCCGCCGAGGCGCGGGCGCGCGCCTTCGCGCTGAACCCGATGGCCGGCGAGACCGCGGCGGCCCTGTTTCCGGCCTTCTGGATCCCCGCGCCGGGCGCGGTGGTGGCCGGCTACTGGCCGTTCCGCACCGAGATCGACCCGCGCCCGCTGATGCGCCGGCTGATGCGGCTGGGCGCGCGCGCAGCCCTGCCGGCCACGCCGCCGCGCGGCTCGCACGACCCGCTGACCTTCCGCCTGTGGCGCCCCGAGGCCGAGCTCGCGCCCGGGCATTTCAAGGTGCACGAGCCGCTGGAGGACGCCCCCGTCGTGGTCCCCGACCTGGTGATCGTGCCCCTGCTGGCCTTCGACCGCTTCGGCGGGCGGCTGGGCTACGGCGCGGGTCATTTCGACCGGACCCTGGAGGCCCTGCGCGCGTTCAAGCCCGTGGTGGCGGTGGGCCTGGCCTACGCCGCCCAGGAGATCGACCAAACGCCGCTGGACGCGCACGACCAGAAACTGGACGGCGTCGTCACCGAGCTCGGCTATATTGCGGTCCGAGAGGACGACTGAATGCGTATCGCTTTTTTCGGAGACGTCGTGGGCCGCTCCGGCCGCGAGGGTCTCGCCGACCACCTTCCCGCCCTGCGTCGCCGCCTGGGCCTCGAGTTCGTGGTGATCAACGCCGAGAACGCGGCGGCCGGCTTCGGCATCACCGAGGCCACCGCGCGCGACCTGTTCGAGGCCGGGGCCGACTGCCTGACGCTCGGCAACCATTCCTGGGACCAGAAGGAGGCGCTCACCTACATCGTGCGTGAGCCCCGTCTGATCCGCCCGGCCAACTATCCGCGCCTGTCGCATGCGCCCGGGCGCGGCGCGAACCTGTACGAGACCCAGTCGGGCAAGCGGGTGCTGGTGATCAACGCGCTCGGCCGCGTGCACATGGACGCGCTGGACGACCCGTTCGCCGCCGTCGACAAGGAACTGGAATCCTGCCCGCTGGGCCTGGCCGCCGACGCGGTGATCGTCGACATCCACGCCGAGGCGACCAGCGAGAAGATGGCCATGGGCCACTTCTGCGACGGGCGCGCCAGCCTCGTGGTGGGCACCCACACCCACGTGCCGACCGCCGACTGCCAGATCCTGAACGGCGGCACCGCCTACCAGACCGACGCCGGCGCCTGCGCCGACTACGACAGCGTGATCGGCAACGAGAAGGAAGAGCCGCTGCGCCGGTTCACCACCCGCATCTCGCAGAGCCGCTACACGCCGGCCTCGGGTCCGGCCACCATCTGCGGCGTCTATGTCGAGACCGACGACCGCACCGGCCTGGCGGTGCGCGTCGAGCCGATCCGCGTCGGCGGACGGCTCTCGCAGCACGTTCCGAACGTCGAGGCGGTGTTCGCCTGAGCTCAGTGGTGGCGCAGTCGCTCCACCGCCAGCAGCACGCCGGCCCCGACCAGGGCGCCCAGTGCGAAGGCGGACGCGAGCGCCACCGCGGGCGTCACGTCGCCCAGGGGCCAGCCCGGGCGCTCGTACCAGTGCACGATCTCCGGACCGGCCAGCTCTTCCATGTAATCGGCGTCGATCGGGGTCATGTACGCGTCTCCGGGCGGGGCCTTTGACTGAACCCCGTCGTCGCACGGGGGTTCCGCGCGCCGTTCCGGTTCGCTACTTAGGCCCCGAAACCCTACACCGGGCGGCGGGGGCCGCCTGGAATCCAAGCAAAGAGCTCAGACAGCGACCACATGGCCGGGCATTCTAAGTTCAAGAACATCATGCACCGGAAGGGACGCGCCGACGCCGTCCGTTCCAAGCTGTTCTCGCGCCTGTCGCGCGAAATCACCGTGGCGGCCAAGTCGGGCATGCCCGACCCGGCCATGAACCCTCGCCTGCGGCTGGCGGTGAACAACGCCAAGGCCGAGTCCATGCCCAAGGACAACATCGAGCGGGCGATCAAGAAGGCGGCCGGCGGCGACGCCGACGCCTACGAAGAGATCCGCTACGAAGGCTTCGGCCCGGGCGGGATCGGGGTCATCGTCGAGGTGCTGACCGACAACCGCAACCGCGCGGCCTCGAACGTGCGTTCGACCTTCGCCAAGAACGGCGGCAACCTGGGCGAAACCGGGTCGGTCAGCTTCATGTTCGATCGCGTCGGCCAGATCGTCTACCGCGCCGAGGCCGGCAGCGAGGACGCGGTGATGGAGGCGGCCATCGAGGCCGGCGCCCAGGACGTCGAGAGCGACCTGGTGAAGCCGGACATCTACGAGGACGCGCCGGGCCACACGATCTACACCGCCTTCGAGGACCTCAACGAGGTGGTCGAGGCCCTGACCGCCAAGCTGGGCGAGCCGAAGTCGACCGCGATCATCTGGAAGCCGAAGTCGCTGACCCCGGTGACCGGCGACGCGGTGGCCACGGTCATGAAGCTGGTCGGCGCGCTGGACGACGACGACGACGTCCAGAACGTCTACGCCAACTTCGAGATCAGCGACGAGGACCTGGAGCGCCTCGCCGGCTGAGGCTTTCAAGCCAGCTACGTTTCGAGAAGGCCTCTCCGCCCGGAGGGGCCTTCTTCGTTTCGTTTCGGGAACGGCTCGCGAGCGGCGCCGTTGACCGCCGGAGAGGAGCGGCGGATGTGGGAGCTTGAGCCGGATCTGATCTGGCCGATCATCGGCGCCCTGGTCGGCGGCGGCCTGGTCGGGTTCGAGCGCGAGGCGCGCGGCCGCCCGGCCGGACTGCGCACCCACACCCTGGTCTGCCTGACCTCGGCCATGCTGATGGTGGCCGCGGCCCATCAGGGGCGCTGGTCGGTGGGCTTTATCCCCGGCGAGAACATCACCGCCGATCCCACCCGCATGGCGCACGGCATCCTGACCGGCATCGGCTTCCTGTGCGGCGGGGTGATCTTCAAGCACGGCTTCAGCGTGCAGGGCCTGACCACGGCGGCCTCGCTGTGGGCGGTGGCGGGCCTGGGCGTGCTCTACGGCACCGGCCTCTACGGCGTGGCCGTGGTGGGAAACCTGCTGATCCTGGTGGTGCTGGTCGGCCTGCGCTGGATCGACGAGCACCTGCCGCGCAAGACCGCGATCGTGCTGGAGGTCCGCTATGCGCGGGACCGGGCCCCCAGCGACCGCGAGTTCGTCCAGACCATGAGGGAGCTGGGATGCGGCTGCTCGGGCCTGGCCCAGCGGCTGACGGCGGAGGGCCGGATCCTGCAGCACTCCGCCAAGATCAGGGCCAGCCGCGAGTGCGTGAAGGTCCTGGCGGCCAACCTGCTGGCCGACCCGGCGGTGGTCGAATACGCCATCACCCCGCGCGACGACTGATCGCGCGGGGGGCGAGACGAGAGCCCGTCACTTCGAGACGGCGTAGTCCTTGACCAGGGCGTAGAGGAAGTCGCGCGCGTCGTAGAGCGACTTCACCCGCACCCGCTCGTTCAGGCCGTGGATGCCGTCGCCGTCCGAGCTGGTGAACAGGCCTTCCACGCCGTAGGTCGGGATGCCGGCGGCGATCAGGTATTTCCCGTCGGTGGCGCCGGTCTGCATGATCGGGACGATCGGCACGTTCGGCCACAGCTTGGCGGCTTCACGCTCCAGCGGCTTCATCATCTCCGGCGTCAGCACCGGGGCCGGGCCGACCGGGCTGATCGGGCCGTTGACCGCGACGCTCACCTTCGGATCGCCGACCACCTGCTCCAGGGTCTTGCGCACCTCCTCGACCTGCGTGCCCGGCAGGATGCGGCAGTTGACGTTGGCGGTGGCGCGCTGGGGCAGGGCGTTGGTCGCGTGCCCGGCGTTGACCAGGGTGGCCACGCAGGTGGTGCGCAGCATGCTGTTCCACATCGGATCCTTGGTCACCTCGGCGAGCGCGTCCGCGTTCGTCGGATCGGCGACCAGGGCCTTCATGGCCGCGCCGGCCTTGGCGTCGACCAGCGGGGCCATGCGGGTGAAGTAGCCGCGGGTGGTGTCGTTGAAGCGGATCGGGAACTCATAGGCGCCGATGGCCGAGAGCGCCGCGGACAGGTGGTAGATCGCGTTGTCCTTCACTGGCCGGCTGGAGTGGCCGCCCGGGTTGGTCGAGACCAACTGGAAGTCCTGATAGATCTTCTCGCCCGACTGAATTTCCAGCGACACCGGCTTGTCGTTGGCGTCCAGCAGGCCGCCGGCGCCCTCGTTCAGGGCGAAGCCGGCGTCGATCAGCGGCCGGTACTGGGCGATCAGGTGCGAGATGCCGTTGTAGGCCCCGTTCTCCTCGCCGCAGGTCAGCGCCATCTTGATGTCGCGCTTGGGCTTGAAGCCCTCCTGCTTCATGCGGATCAGGCTGTCGGTCCAGATCGCGGCCTGAGCCTTGTCGTCGCTGGCGCCGCGTCCGTAGAACCAGCCGTTCTCCTCGATCAGGGTGAAGGGATCGCGGGTCCAGTCCTCGCGCTTCGCCGCCACCACGTCGATGTGGGCCAGCAGCAGGATCGGCTTGGCCTTGGCGTCCGTGCCGTGCAGCACGGCGACCAGGTTGCCTTCCTTCGGATGGTCGGGGTGGGCGATCACGTTCAGGTCGGCGTCGGCGAAGCCGGCCGCCTTCAGGCGCGCGGACATGGCCTGGGCGACGGCGGTGCAGCTGCCGTTCGGCTGCGAGGAGTCGATCTCCACCATCTCCTTGTAGAGGCCGCGGAACGCCTGCTGGTCGGCGCGCGGCGCCTGGGCGTTGGCGGCGGCGGGCAGCATCAGGGCCGCGGTTGCGACCGCCGCCTTCATCCAGAACTTCATTGGTGGGACTCCCCCGAATTGTCGGGGGATGTAACGCCCGACCGCCCCGCCTGCGCAAGGCCTCGCCGTTTTTACTTCCGGTTAGCCAAGGCGGGGCTTTATGCAGGAACACATGGCGAACAAGATTCGAATTCTGGGGCTCGACCCCGGCCTGCGCCGCACAGGCTGGGGCGTGGTGGCCAGCGAGGGCTCGCGGCTGTCCTGGGTCGCCCACGGGGTCATCGCGCCGGACGAGGGTGCGCCCTTCGCCGAGCGTCTGCTTCACCTGTTCGAAGAGATCACCAAGGTGATCGAGACCTGGACGCCGGACGAGGCGGCGGTCGAGGAGACCTTCGTGAACGTCAACGGGGCCTCGACCCTGAAGCTGGGCCACGCGCGGGCCTGCGCCCTGATCGCTCCGGCCCGCGCCGGGCTGTCGGTGGCGGAGTACGCGCCCACGGAAGTGAAGAAGGCGCTGGTCGGCACCGGCGGCGCCGACAAGACCCAGGTCGCGTTCATGGTGAAACGGCTGCTGCCGACCGCCGGCGACGTGAAGGCCGACGCCGCCGACGCCCTGGCCGTCGCCGTGGCGCACGCGCATGCGCGCAAGGTTCGTAATTTCGGGAGCGCCGCATGATCGGCAGACTGCGGGGCGTGCTGGCCGAGGTCGGCGACGAAGAGGCGCTCGTGGACGTCGGCGGCGTGGGCTACGTCGTGCGCTGCGGCGTGCGCACCCTCTCGCGCCTGCCCGCGCCCGGCGAAGAGGTGCTGCTGCACGTCGAAACCCAGTGGTCGCAGGACCAGGGCCCCAGGCTTTACGGCTTCCTGGCCCGCGACGACCGCCGCGCCTTCGTTGCCCTGCAGGGCGTCCAGGGCGTGGGCCCCAAGGCGGCGCTGGGCGTGCTGGACGTGCTGACGCCCTCCGAGCTGGCCCAGGCGGTCGCGCGTGAGGACAAGGCCGCGGTCGGCCGCGCCAACGGCGTCGGCCCCAAGCTGGCGCTCCGCATCGTCGTCGAACTGAAGGACAAGCAGCTGACCGAAGTCGGCGCCTTCCAGCCGAGCGCGCTGCCTTCCGCCCCCGCCGCGGCCCCGGCCGCGCCGTCCGTGTCGGGCGAGGCGGTCGCCGCCCTGCTGGGCCTGGGCATGTCCGAGCCGAATGCGCGCCGCGCGGTCGACCAGGCGCTGATCCGGCTGGGTGAGGACGCCGCCATCTCGGCGGTCATCAAGGCCGCCCTGCAGGAGCTCGGGCGGTGAGCCGGCTGATCTCCGGGGAAGCCCAGGGCGGCGAGACCTACGACAAGGCGCTGCGGCCCCAGACCCTGAGCGAATTCGTCGGCCAGGAGCCGATCAAGGCCAACCTGCAGGTGTTCGTCGACGCCGCCCGCGGCCGCGGCGAGGCCTTGGACCACGTGCTGCTGTTCGGCCCGCCGGGCCTGGGTAAGACCACCCTGGCCCAGATCGTCGCCCGCGAACTGGGCGTGAACTTCCGCGCCACGGCCGGGCCGGTGCTGGCCAAGGCCGGCGACCTGGCGGCCATCCTGACCAACCTCGAGCCGCGCGACGTCCTGTTCATCGACGAGATCCACCGCCTGGCCCCGGCCGTCGAGGAGATCCTCTATCCGGCGATGGAGGACTACGTGCTGGACCTGGTGATCGGGGAGGGGCCCTCGGCGCGCTCGGTGCGTATCGATCTGGCGCCCTTCACCCTGGTCGGCGCGACTACGCGGGCGGGCCTGCTGGCCACGCCGCTGCGCGACCGCTTCGGCATTCCGCTGCGGCTGGAGTTCTACACCCCCGACGAGCTGAAACGGGTGATCCTGGGGGCGGCGCGCAAGATGGGTGCGCCCCTGTCCGACGAAGGCGCGGCCGAGATCGCCACCCGCGCACGCGGCACGCCGCGGGTGGCCGGCCGGCTGCTGCGGCGCGTGCGCGATTTCGCGACCGCCGAGGGGGCCGAGGTGATCGACCGGCTGTGCGCCGCCCGCGCCCTGGCGCGCCTGGACGTCGACGAGGTCGGGCTGGACAGCCTGGACCGTCGCTACCTGCGCGCCATGATCGAGAACTACGGCGGCGGACCGGTCGGCATGGACACCATCGCCGCCGCCATCGCCGAAGCCCGCGACGCGGTCGAGGACGTGATCGAGCCCTACCTGCTGCAGCAGGGCTTCATCCAGCGCACGCCGCGCGGGCGCATGGCCTGCGCCAAGGCCTATGCGCACCTGGGCCTGACCGCGCCTGCGCCCAAGCCCGGTCAGGCGGGTCTTTTCGAAGACTGACGAATATGGTCGGTTCGCGCCGGCCGCAGGAGGACAGCATGCGCAAGATGACCGTGAAGCCGACCCGGCGGACGTGGATCCTGATTTTCGGCCTGCTCGCCGCCGTCGCCGTCGGGGCCTGGGTGCTGAAGCAGGGCGCCGCCAAGCGGGCCGCCGCCCACCGCCCGGCCGTGGCGCTGTCGGCCGGGGCCGAACAGGCCCGCGGCGCGCTGAAGACCCGCGTCGGCAGGGACGTGGACCTGCTCTACGTGACCGAGCCGGGCGCCGGAGTGGTGTGCGGCTACTACGGCCGGAAGGCTGAGAAGCCGGGCCAGCCGGTGCGGGCCGCCAGCTTCGTGTTCCAGAACGGCCAGGTGGTCCTCGGCGCCGACAAGGGGGCGGAGTGGAACGCCTTCCAGAAGGCGGCCTGCGGGGCCGGCTGGACGGCGCAGCCCTGAGCATGAGCGCCGATCTCGTCGCCACGGCCGGCCAGTTCGTCGGCCGCGACCATCTGCTGCCGGTCCGGGTCTATTACGAGGACACCGACTTCACCGGCCTGGTCTATCACGCCAACTACCTGCGCTATTTCGAGCGCGGCCGGTCGGACTTTCTCCGGGTCGTGTCCTCGGGCCACACCGAGCTGCTGGAGCGCGAGGATCCGCTCGCTTTCGTGGTCGTGCGTATGGAGATCGACTACCTGCGCGGCGCGCGCATCGACGACGCCCTGGTGGTGCGCACGGCCTACGACCGGGTCAAAGGGCCGCGCCTTATTATCTCGCAATCGATTGAACGGGCCGGCGAAATCGTGTGTCGTGCGAAGGTCGAGGCGGCCTGCATCGACCTCGCCGGCCGCCCGCGCAGACCGCCCAGGCAGATGATCGAGCATCTGCGACCGTGGCTTCTGCCCGACGCGCCGTAGATTTGTCGCGTTCGATCTGTTGAATATGGTCGCGCTTAGCCGACCTGGCGAACTTCATACGGGAGCTGTTCATGGCCGAGGGCGTGAACCCTGACACCCTGAACATCATCAGCCTGTTCATGCAGGCCGACTGGGTCGTGAAACTGGTGATGATCGGGCTGGCGATCGCCTCGCTGTGGTCGTGGGCCGTCATCCTGGACAAGACCGTCCGCTTCGGCGCCCTGAACCGGCAGGCCGACGCCTTCGAGGCCGCCGCCGGGACCGGCCGGTCGCTGGACGACCTGGCCGCCCAGGCCGGCGACAACCCGCGCCACCCGCTGCCCCTGCTGCTGGTCACCGCGCTGAAGGACTGGCGCGAGACCCGCGCCCGCGGTCCGCTCAGCGACACCCAGACGGCGCTTCTGATGCAGCGCATCGACCGGGCGCTGGACGCCGTGATCGCGCGTGAGAACCGCAAGATCGAAGACGGCCTGGGCGTGCTGGCGGTGGTCGCCACCGCTTCGCCCTTCATCGGCCTGTTCGGCACGGTGTGGGGCATCATGCACGCCTTCGACGCCATCGCCGCGTCGGGCAACACCAACCTGGCCACCGTCGCCCCGGCCATCGCCGAAGCGCTGTTCGCCACCGCCATCGGCCTGGGCGCGGCCATTCCGGCCTACATCGCCTACAACAAGTTCTCGCTGGACGCGTCGAAGTTCGCCGGCCGCATGGAGAGCTTCGCCGACGACCTGGGCGTCGCCGTCGCCAAGAAGCTGGGCGACCGCCTCAACGACCGGGCGGCCTGATCCATGGGCATGTCGTTGCAGGGCGGCGACGGGCGCGGCCGCCGGCGCATCCGCCGCCGCCAGACCCTGTCGGAAATCAACGTCACGCCGCTGGTCGACGTGATGCTGGTGCTCTTGATCATCTTCATGATCTCGGCGCCGCTGCTGACGGTGGGCGTCGAGGTCGAACTGCCGAAGACCGAGGCCCAGGCGCTCTCCGACTCCAAGGAAGAGCCGCTGACCGTCTCCATCCGCCGCGACGGCGCGATCTTCATCCAGGAGACCGCCATCGACTATGCGGAGCTGGCCCCGCGCCTGACCGCCCTGGCCGGCGAAGTCCTCGACAAGCCGATCTACGTGCGCGCCGACGGCGGCGCGCCGTACGAGTCCGTGGCCCGCGTCATGGCCAAGCTGTCGACCTCGGGCTTCACCAAGATCAACCTGATCACCGACACGGCCGGCAACGGCGCCGACAAGGCGTCCAAGCCGGACGCCGGCTGACGCGTGGCGATGCGCAAGAACGGTCTCACCCCGGCCCTGATCGGATCGGCCCTGCTGCACGTGGCCGTGTTCGGCTTTGCGCTGTGGAAATGGCCGGATCAGACGCGCGAGGTGCTGAACGCCGTCCCGGTGCAGATCGTCTCCGACATGCCGGCCCTGGCGCCCGCCCCCGCCGCCGACCACCCGGAGATGGACGAGACGCCGACGCCCGCGGTCGAAGAGCCCGCGCCGGAGCCGACCCCGCCGACGCCGGAGCCGCCCAAGCCGACCCCGCCGAAGCCTGAGCCCAAGCCGGTTCCGCCCAAGCCCGACCCGAAGAAACCGGAGCCCAAGCCGGAGCCGAAGTCGGCCAAGGCCGACAAGGCCCCGGTGAAGAAGCCGACGAAGGAGGCGGAGACCAGCCCGCTCGACTTCGTGAAGGACCTGTCGCGCTCAAGCTCGAAGCCCAAGTCGAGCCAGGACCCGAATGCGGCCAAGGGCACGTCGCGCACAGGCACGGCCCAGGTCGACACGGGCCCGGCGCTCAACGCGCTCGTCTCCAAGCTCAACGACCTGTGGATCGTGAACTGCGCGGCTGAAGGCGTCGATCAGGTCGTGATCAAGATGCAGTTCAAGCTGTCGAACAATGGCCGCATCAGCGACGGGCCGCGCTGGGTCAATCG
Organism: Caulobacter sp. 17J80-11; assembly: GCF_014349105.1. Taxonomy (GTDB): domain Bacteria; phylum Pseudomonadota; class Alphaproteobacteria; order Caulobacterales; family Caulobacteraceae; genus 17J80-11. Next base: position 171,373 of record NZ_JACSJI010000001.1, read on the forward strand.
GAACAGCGACACGGTCTGGATGGCCGCGGCCGAGCGCGCCGACGCCGCGATCAGCAAGGGGCAACCGTACACCGAGTTGCCGTCCGAGCTCTTCAATCAGCAGATCACCGTGAACTTCATCGGCAAGAACGCCTGCTGAGCGCGGCGCCGCCGCGCCCAATCTTCGCCGCTTTCCGACTCCACCAATTCACTTTGGCTGCTAAGGTCGAAAAGAAAACGAGGATACGCCAGCCTATGCGCCTGCCCCGCCCGCTCGTCGCCCTGTTCGCTACGCTCGCCGTGTTCGGGACCTTCGCGCCCGCGACAGCCTGGGCGCAGATCGAGGTCGACGTCACGCAGGGCGTGATCAAGCCGGTTCCGATCGCCATCCCGGCCTTCCAGGGGCAGTACGGCGCCGAGATCGCCAAGGTGGTCTCCGATGACCTCGAACGTTCGGGCTATTTCCGCCCGATCGATCCGAACGCCTTCATCGAGCGCAATCTCGACATCAGCGTCCAGCCGCGCTTCGCCGACTGGCGCGTGATCAACGCCGAGTTCCTGGTCAACGGCCAGTCCGTCGTCGACGCCGACGGCCGGCTGCGGGTCGACTTCCGCCTCTGGAACGTGGCGGGCGAAAAGGGCGTGGACCTCGCCGGCAAGCCGGGGCAGGTCCCGACGGGACTGCAGTTCACCTCCACCCCGGAGAACTGGCGCAAGATCGCGCACATGATCTCCGACCGGCTCTACGAACAGATGACCGGCGCGGGCGGCTACTTCAACACGCGGATCGTGTTCGTGGCCGAGAGCGGTCCGAAGACAAAGCGCCGCAAGGTGCTGGGCATCATGGACCAGGACGGCGCCAACCCGCAGTACCTGACCGACGGCACCTATCAGGTGATGACGCCGCGCTTCTCGTCCTCGGACCAGAAGATCACCTACATGGCGCTGGGCGACAACTTCACCCGCATCTACCTGTTCGACATCGAAACCGGCCGCCAGGAGTCGCTGGGCCAGTTCGAGGGCGCGGTGTTCGCCCCGCGGTTCTCGCCGGACGGGAGCAAGGTGGCGTTCTCGATCGAACGCGCCGGCAACTCCGACATCTGGACCATGGACCTGCGCACGCGGGCCCGTTCGCGCCTGACCGCGGACCCGGCGATCGACACCTCGCCGTCCTATTCGCCGGACGGCCGCTCGATCGTGTTCAACTCCGACCGCGGCGGCAGCCCGCAGCTGTACGTCATGGGCGCCGACGGTTCGGGCGCGCGCCGGATCTCCTACGGAAACGGCCGCTATTCGACGCCGGTGTGGAGCCCGAAGGGCGACTGGATCGCCTTCACCAAGCAGGAGGGCGGCCGCTTCCACATCGGGGTGATGAAGCCGGACGGCTCGGACGAGCGCATCCTGACCTCGAGCTACTTCGAGGAAGGCCCGACCTGGGCCCCGAACGGCCGCTACATCATGTTCCACCGCGAAGCTCCGGGCGTGCCGCCGCGCCTCTGGATCGTGGACGTGACCGGGCGGATCGAGCGCCAGGCCCCCTATTCGGGCTCGGCCTCGGACCCGGCCTGGTCGCCGCTGCTCGACTAAGTGGATTTGAAGATTCCGAAACCGCGTTCTAAGAACGTAGCTCAAGCGTGACGGAACCGTCGCCGACTGTGCGTAAGCTCGGTCGGAAACTCGGGAACAAGGAGAGTAAAAAAATGAAAAACGTCGTTTCTCGCGTCGCTCTGGTCGCGCTGATGGCCGCCTCGATGGCCGCCTGCGCCAAGAAGCCGGAACCCAAGCCGATCGAGCAGCCGCAACAGCCGGCCGTGGAAGCCCCGCAGCCGCAACCGCAGCCGCCGGTCCAGCAGCAGCCGACCGGCCCGATCCCGGGCTCGGAGCAGGACTTCGTCATCAACGCCGGCGACCGCGTGTACTTCGACTTCGACCAATACTCCGTGCGCGACGAGGCCCGCGGCGTTCTGGACGCCCAGGCCGCCTGGCTGGCCCGCTACCCGGGCGTGACCGTCCGCATCGAAGGCAACGCCGACGAGCGCGGCACCCGCGAATACAACATGGCTCTGGGCGCCCGCCGCGCCAACGCCGTGCGCGACTACCTGGTCAGCCGCGGCGTTTCGGCCTCGCGCATCGAGACCATCTCCTACGGTAAGGAACGTCCGATCGATCCGGGCTCCAACGAGGACGCTTGGGCCCGCAACCGGAACGCCCACACCGCCATCACCGCCGGCGCGCGCTAATCCGCACGACGGAATGAGACGGGGAGGGGGCCGGAGCGATCCGGCCCCCTCTTTTCTTGGGCGCGGCCGTGCCGCAAAGTCGTCTGAAAGCCGTGGGAGCCTCCAGGTTCATGAGAAAAGCTCTTTCCTCCATCTCGGTCCTGACCCTGGGCGCGGTTCTGGCCGCGACCCTGGCCGCCGGCCCGCTGGCCGCCCAGACCAAGCCCGTCGCCGTCCAGCCGGTCGAGCCGCCCGCCATCGAGTGGGACAAGAAGCGCCTCGAGCGGCTGGAGAAGAACGTCCGCAAGATGGAGAAAGCGCTCGGCCAGTATAACGAGCAGGGCGAACCCTTCGTCATCCAGCCCGACCCGGAAGTCGTGGCCCTGCAGGGGCAGGTCGCCAGCCTGACCGGCAAGGTCGCCGACCTCGAAGAGGCGCTGCAGCGCGTGAACGGCCAGCTGGAGAGTTCCAACTTCGAGCTGACCAAGGCCCGTCAGGCCCAGAACGCCTCGGCCGCCCAGATCGACCCGCTGCTGGCTCGCATCGCCGCGCTCGAAACCAAGATGGCGACCATGGACACGGCCGCCGCGTCGGCGCCGGCCAAGTCGACGGGCAGCTCGGCGTCGGACTTCAAGGCCGCCAAGCAGATGATGCTGGAGGGCGACTACGCCGCCGCCGAAAAGGCCTTCGAGGCCTTCGTCGAGGCCTGGTCGGACAGCCCGGAGACGGCGGAGGCCTGGTACAACCTGGGCGAAATCCGCTTCACCGGCTCGGACCGCGAAGCCACCGCCGTGGCCTACGCCTACGCGCTGAAGGGCTGGCCCAAGACCAAGTGGGCGCCGGAAGCGGCCGTGAAGTTCTCGACCGCCCTCGCTGGCGCAGGCCGCAACAAGGAAGCGTGCTCCGCCCTGGCCGAATACAACAAGCGCTACGCCGAAGGCGCCAGCGCCGCGCTCAAGACCCGCGCGGCCGCGGCCAAGACCAAGGCCAAGTGCGTCTGATCGACCGCGTCGCGGCCGTCCTCGGCGGCCGGCTGGACCATCGCAGCAAGGCTCCGATCGCCGTCGCCCTCTCGGGCGGCGGCGATTCTGTTGCGCTGCTGGCCCTGACGCTCGACTGGGCGCGCCCGTACGGCCGCCCGGTGCTGGCGCTGAGCGTCGACCACGGGCTGAACCCCGACAGCGCCGCCTGGACCCGCTACGCCGCCGAAACGGCCGCGCGCCTGGGGGCGGCCCACCGCGCCCTGGCCTGGACCGGCGCGAAGCCCGCGACCGGCCTGCCCGCCGCCGCCCGCGCCGCGCGCCATGCGCTGTTGGCGCAGGCCGCCCGGGCCGAAGGCGCCGGCGTGATCCTGCTGGGCCACACCGCCGACGACGTCGCCGAAGGCTGGGCCATGCGGGCCGAGGGCTCCAGCCTGGGCGCGCTGCGGGCCTGGTCGCCGTCGCCGGCCTGGCCGGCTGGGCGGGAGGTCATGCTGCTGCGGCCGATGCTGGGCGCATCGCGCGCCGAGCTGCGGGATTTCCTGACCGGCCGAGGCCTCGACTGGATCGAGGACCCCGCCAACGCGGATCCCAGGTTCGCTCGCGCCCGCGCGCGCCAGCGTTTGTCCGCGGGTGATCTCACCCCGGCGAAAGCGCGTCCCGAAATCGCCCCGGGCCGGGACGACCGGGTGAAGTCCCTAGCCACGGCTTGCGCCGAAGACGGCGCCGGCGGCCTCGTGATCGCCCGCGAGACCCTGCGTAATAGCGAGCCCGGCGCTTTGCGCGCCTTCCTGTCCGCCGCCCTGGTCTGCGCCTCTGGCGGCGCGCGCCCGCCGCGCGGGCCGCGGCTCGACGCCTTGCTCGCCCGGCTGGCCGCCGAGGACGCCTTCACCGCCACCCTCGCCGGGGCGCGGGTCGAGGCGGACAACGCCCGGCTGCGGATCCTGCGCGACGCCGGCGAGGCGGCGCGCGGCGGGCTGGCGCCGGTCACGCTCGCCCCGCGAATCGCCTCGGTTTGGGACGGCCGCTTCGAAATCGTCGCCGACCACGCCTGCGAGGTCCGTCCGCTGAAAGGCCTGGCGGCCCGGCTGGACGCCGCCGACCGGGCGGCGCTAAGAGCGCTCCCCGCCGCGGCCCGGCCCGGCCTCCCGGTGCTGGTTCGGGACGACCAGGCTCGCCCGGTTCTTGCAGCGCGGGGGGCGTGGGTTCGCGCTTTGGCCCTGTCGAGATTGTTCCGGGCCTGCGGCGTGATCGCACACGAACGAGAGAACGGCGTTTCGGCGCATAGCGTCTTAAGGCTCGTATCCCTATGTTCGGAGCCTGAGACACCCCCGGTCGCCGGGGAACAACGGTCGAGGTCTTAATGAACCTGCGTAATCTCGCCATCTGGGGCGTGATCGGTCTGGTCCTTCTCGGGCTCTGGAGCGTCATGAGCCAGGGCGTCGGCGGCCAGCACGCCGTCAAGGAAGTCAGCTACTCGCAACTCCTGGCTCGCACCGACAAGGGCGACATCAAGGACGTCGTGGTGAAGGGCGACACCGTCACCGCCACGACCAAGACCAACGAGAAGCTGACGGTCGGCGCGCCGATGGTGCAGGACGACCTGCTTCAGCGGCTCGAAAAGGCCGGCGCGGACATCAAGTTCCAGTCGTCGCGCCCCTCGTTCTTCCTGCAGGTGCTGAGCGGACTGCTGCCGATCCTGCTGCTGGTCGGCGTGTGGATCTTCTTCATGCGCCAGATGCAGGGCGGCGCCCGTGGCGCCATGGGCTTCGGCAAGTCCAAGGCCCGCCTGCTGACCGAGAACAAGAACCGCGTCACCTTCGAGGACGTGGCCGGCGTCGACGAGGCCAAGGACGACCTGACCGAGATCGTCGACTTCCTGAAGGACCCGGCCAAGTTCCAGCGCCTGGGCGGCAAGATCCCCAAGGGCGCCCTGCTGGTCGGCCCTCCGGGCACCGGTAAGACCCTGCTGGCCCGCGCCGTGGCCGGCGAGGCCGGCGTGCCGTTCTTCTCGATCTCCGGCTCGGACTTCGTGGAAATGTTCGTGGGCGTCGGCGCCAGCCGCGTGCGCGACATGTTCGAGCAGGCCAAGAAGAACGCGCCCTGCATCATCTTCATCGACGAAATCGACGCCGTCGGCCGTCACCGCGGCGCGGGCCTGGGCGGCGGCAACGACGAGCGCGAGCAGACCCTCAACCAGCTGCTGGTCGAGATGGACGGCTTCGAGGCCAACGAAGGCATCATCCTGATCGCCGCCACCAACCGTCCGGACGTGCTGGACCCGGCGCTGCTGCGCCCCGGCCGCTTCGACCGCCAGGTGGTCGTGCCCAACCCCGACCTGACCGGCCGCGAGAAGATCCTGCGCGTGCACATGCGCAACGTGCCGCTCGCCGCCGACGTCAACGTCAAGACCATGGCCCGCGGCACCCCGGGCTTCTCCGGCGCCGACCTGGCCAACCTGGTCAACGAAGCCGCCCTGATGGCCGCCCGCCGCAACCGCCGCATGGTCACCATGCGCGACTTCGAAGACGCCAAGGACAAGGTTCTGATGGGCGCCGAGCGCAAGTCGATGGCGATGAACGAGGAAGAGAAGCGCCTGACCGCCTATCACGAAGGCGGTCACGCGATCCTGGCCCTCTCGGTGCCCAACACCGACCCGGTGCACAAGGCCACCATCATCCCGCGCGGCCGCGCCCTCGGCATGGTCATGCAGCTTCCCGAGGGCGACCGCTACTCGATGAAGTACCAGCAGATGACCTCGCGCCTGGCCATCCTGATGGGCGGCCGCGTGGCCGAGGAGATCATCTTCGGCAAGGAGAACGTCACCTCCGGCGCCGCCTCGGACATCGAGCAGGCCACCAAGCTGGCCCGCGCCATGGTCACCCGCTGGGGCTTCTCCGAGGAGCTGGGCGTCGTGGCCTACGGCGAGAACCAGGACGAGGTGTTCCTGGGGCACTCGGTGGCCCGCACCCAGAACGTGTCTGGCGAGACGGCCAAGAAGATCGACGCCGAGGTCAAACGCCTGGTTCAGGAAGGCCACGACGAGGCCAAGCGTATCCTCACCGAGCGGATCGAGGATCTGCACACCCTGGCCAAGGCCCTGCTCGAGTACGAGACCCTGAGCGGCGACGAGATCAACAACCTCTTCAAGGGCGTGAAGCCCAACCGCGAAGAGGCTGAGGAAGTCGCGCCGGCCGGTCCCGCCGTGGCGGTGCCGATCACCCCGGTGGCGACCCCGGAGCCGGTGGCGGAACCCGCCAAGGCCGAGGAAGCGCCGAAGGCCTGAAGGGGCGGCAGCTGAACTGACGGAGGGGCGGTCCTGCCGGGCCGCCCCTTTGCTTTGCGCCATGCGTTGGCGCGGGGGCCCCCTCGCTGCTAAGTTGTTTGCGGCGCCGTGATCGCGCGCCGGGGGGACACATCATGAAATTCGCTGTCGCCGGCCTCGCCATGGCCGCCGCCGTCTTCGCCGCGAGCGCCGCGAGCGCCGCCACGATCCACGACGGCGGCATGACCGGTCCGGAAGTCGCCGCCTGGCTCAAGGAGAAGGGTTACCGCGCCGACCTGTCCAAGGACGACGCGGGCGATCCCATGATCAGCAGCGCGGCGGATGGCATCACTTTCAAGGTCTATTTCTACGACTGCGAAGGGCCGCGCTGCAAAGCGATCCAGTTTTCGGCCGGGTTCGACCTGAAGGACGGCCTGTCGGCCGCCCAGGCCAACCGCTGGAACCGCGAGAACCGCTATCTCAAGGTGTATCTCGACGACGATAGCGACCCCTACGTCCAGTACGACGTCAACGTGAACGCCGGGCGCACCATGTCCGGCCTCGACGACGACTTCTCGGTCTGGACCGGCATGCTGGGCGACTTCGCCGAGTTCATCGACTGGCGCTGACCCAAGCCGGGCGTTTTCGCGAGCGTCGATCGGGCCTAGAAGGTCCGGGCCCGATCGCGCCGCAGACGAGTTCGCATGCCTTCCTCCCGCCCGCTCGTCATGGGCATCGTCAACGTCACGCCTGACAGCTTCTCCGACGGCGGACGCTTCCTCGATCATGAGGCGGCGGTCGCTCACGCCCTGACCCTGGTCGGGCAGGGGGCGGACATCCTCGACATCGGCGGCGAGAGCACCCGCCCCGGCGCGCCCGCCGTCGACGAGGCCGAGGAGATCGCCCGCGTGGTCCCGGTGATCACGGCGATCCGGGCGAAGAGCGACGTGCGCGTCTCGATCGACACCATGAAGCCGGCCGTCGCGCGCGCCGCCGTTCAGGCGGGCGCGGACATGTGGAACGACGTCGCCGGCCTCGGCTTCGCGCCGGAAGCGCCGGCCGTCGCCGCCGTGCTCGGCTGCGAGGTGGTGCTGATGCACATGCAGGGCGAGCCGCGCACCATGCAGGATGCCCCGCGCTATGACGACGTGGTCGAGGAGGTCCGCACTTTCCTGGCCGAGCGCGCCGAAAAGGTGATGGCGGCCGGCGTGGCGCGCGAGAAGATCTGGCTGGATCCGGGCGTGGGCTTCGGCAAGACGCCGGCCCACAACCTCGAGCTCATCCGACATCTCGATCGCATCTGCGACCTGGGCTTCCCGGTGCTGCTGGGCGTCAGCCGCAAGCGCTTCGTGCAGGCGCTCGACCCGTCGGCGACGTCCGCGACCGATCGGCTGGGCGGCTCGCTGGCCGCGGCCCTCTACGGCGTCGCCAAAGGCGCGGCGGCGGTGCGGGTGCACGACGTGCGCGAGACCGCCCAGGCGGTGAAGACGTGGGCGGCGCTGGCCGGCTGAGGAGCCGATCGGCCGGCCTTGCGTTCCCCTCTCGCATTCGGCGCCGGTGTAGGTAGAACGCGCCCATGTCAGACTCAGTGGACTTCAAAGGCCGCGTCCTGATCGTGGCGGGATCGGATTCCGGCGGCGGCGCCGGGATCCAGGCCGACATCAAGGCGGTGACAGCGCTCGGCGGCTTCGCGGCGACCGCCGTCACCGCCATCACCGTGCAGGACACCCTGGGCGTCCACGGCGTGCACCCCATTCCACTGGAGGTGATCGAGGCCCAGGCGCGCGTCGTTTTGGACGACATCGGGGCCGACGCGATCAAGACCGGCATGCTGGCCACGGTCGAGGTGGTCGAGCTGGTCGCCCGCCTGCTGGACGGGCCCGCCCGCGGGGTGCCTGCGGTGATCGATCCGGTGATGATCGCCAAGGGCGGCTCGCCCCTGCTCGAGACTCGGGCGGTGGAGGCGGTGCGCAGCCTGCTGGTCCCGCGCGCCGGCCTGCTGACCCCCAACGCGCCGGAGGCCGAGGCCCTGACCGGCCTGAGCGTCGCCTCGCTGGACGACCAGCGCCGGGTCGGCGAGCGGCTGCTGGAGCTGGGCGCCCACGCCGTGCTGATGAAGGGCGGCCATGTGCCGGGCGAGCTGGTGGTCGACGTGCTGGTCACCCCCGCCGGCGAGACCACCTTCGAGGGCGAGCGGCTGGACACCCGCAACACCCACGGCACCGGCTGCACCCTGGCCTCGGCCTGCGCGGCCGGTCTGGCCCAGGGCCTGCACCTGACCGAGGCGGTCGCCAACGCCTGGGCCTATACGGCCGAAGCCATCCGCCGCGCGCCGGGCCTGGGCAAGGGCCACGGTCCGCTGGACCACGCCTGGCCGCTGCGCGACGCGCGATGAAGGCTCAAACTTCCTAGAGTTAGAGCGCGATGGCCGCCGAAACCGGCGTCCCCTTCCGGCTATCGCGCTCTAGCGGACGTCCGGCCGGCCCAGGGCGCGGGCGTAGATCTGCGGGTCCAGCCGCTCCATGCCGCGCTCGGCGTTCGCCGCGGTGAAGCCGAACTGGCGATACAGTTCGTGCGCGTCGCGGGTGGCCAGCGACCAGCGGCGCAGGCCCTGCAGGTCGGCATGGTCCGCGAGGTAGGCCATCATGCGCTTGCCCACGCCGCGGCCGCGCGCCGGCGCGTCCACCCAGACGTCGCACAGCCAGGCGAAGGTCGCCCGATCGGTCACCACCCGGGCGAAGCCCACCATCTCTCCGCCGGTGAAGGCGCCGACGCACAGCGAGTTCTCGGCCGCGCGGCGGAACACGGCGTAGGGAATGTCCTTGGCCCAGTAGCTCTCGCCGGAGATCCAGCGGAAGGCGCGCGCCAGGTCGATGCGGGCGCGGTCGTCGGTGAGGATCAACTCGTCGGTCATGGGACGGGCCTACCGCGGCCGGGCGCGCGGCGCCACCGCCCTCGTCGCAGGTGCGGCGCAGTTGAACTGTGCGCGTGCGGCCTCACTATGGCCGCGAAGCCGCCGCCTGATGCCGACGGTGATCGTGAAGGGGCCGAGATGTATCTGACCGTTCTCGCCGCGCTGGCCGGCCTCGCCGCCGCGCCTGCGAACGTTTCGGCGCCGGTCGCGGCGCCCGCCCCCGCGTCCGCGCCCGCTGTCGAGACCGCCGCGTCGGTGGTCGCCGTCCCAATCCCGCGGAACAGCTGGGTGATCGTCGCCGCCGACGCGAGCGGCGGGACCGCCTACGACGCGGGCTCGATCCGCCGCGCGCCGGACGGAAACTCGGCCCAGATCGCCACCCTGTTCGCCACCAAGGCGCCCATGTCGCGCGACGGCGCGCCGGTCCACTTCCTGGTGGCTAACAACGAGTACGACTGCACCCAGCCGCGCCGGCGCGAGGGCGCGGTGCTGGGGCTGGACGCGAGCGGCAAGCCGGTCGCCTCCGAGGAGACGGTCGGCGAGTGGCAGGCGGTCGAGCCGAAGTCGACCGAGGCCGGCTACCTGGCCCTGGCCTGCAAGGGCGCGACGCCGGACGCCAAGTTGGCCGAAGGGCCGCTGAAAGACATCGTGGCCGAATTCCAGAAGCGCTTCGCCAAGTAACGCCGCCAATGCTAATGGCGCGGACATGCGCCAGTGGACAGTCGACGCCTTCGCCGCCGCCCCCTTCCGCGGCAATCCGGCCTGCGTGGTCGAGCCCTTCGAGGCCTGGCCCGAGGACGCCTGGATGCAGGCGCTGGCCAAGGAGAACAATCAGGCCGAGACGGCCTTCCTGCTGAAGACCGACCGGCCCGACCGGTTCAGCCTGCGCTGGTTCACCCCGGGGATGGAAGTGCCGCTGTGCGGGCACGCGACCCTGGGCTCGGCTCATGTTCTGTTCGCCGAACTGGGCGTCGACGCCGAGGCCCTGACCTTCGACAGCCGCTCCGGGCCGCTGATCGTGCGCCGCTCGGCCGACGGCTATGAATTGGACTTCCCGGCCGACCCGCCGCGGCGCACCGACGTCCCGGCCGGCCTGGCCGAGGCGTTGGGCGTGACGCCGGTGGAAGTCTGGGCCGGCGCCTATCTGATCGCGGTGCTGGACACCGCGGCCACGGTGCGCGGGCTCGATCCCGACATCGCCGCGCTGCACCGGATAGCCGGCGAGGCCACGGGCGGGCGCGGCAACATCGTGGTCGCCGCCCTGTCGGACGATCCCGCCTTCGACGTGGTCGACCGCTTCTTCGCGCCGGGCTCCGGCGTGGCGGAGGACCCGGCCACCGGCTCGGCCCACTGCATCCTCGCGCCGCTCTACACCGACAAGCTGGGCCGGGCGGAGCTGCGCTTCCTGCAGGCCTTCCCGGGCCGGGGCGGTGAGATCTCCACCGCCATGCGCGGCGAGCGGGTCCTTCTGCGCGGCCAGGCCGTCACGGTTATCGAGAGCCGGTTGCGGCTCTGAAATGAAAACCGCCGCGGTGGGGAGCCCGCGGCGGCGTTCAGTTCGAGGGATGGAAGCTCAGGGCCGATCAGGGGCGGCCGCGACGGTCGTAACGGTCGTCATAGCGGCCGCGGCCGTCACGGTCGTGGCGCTCGAATTTGATGCGGGCGCTCAGCCGGTCGAAGCGGGCGTCGAGGTCGCGGCGCTCCCATTGCTCCAGGCCGCGGCCGGTTTGGCGATAGCGGGCTTCGAGGCGGGCGATCTGGTTGAATTCGGCGCGCAGGCTGCGGGCCTCGTGGCGGGTCAGCGAGCCGTTGCGCACGCCGATGTCGATGCGCTGGTCGAGGCGGGCCTGACGCTCGTTGATCGACTGCCAACCGCCGGGGGCGGCCAGGACGGGAGCGGCGGCGGCCAGGGCGGACACAAACAGGACGGACGCGAGAACCTTCTTCATGGGTCTACTCCTTCGGATCGGGCCGCCTCCGTGGCGGCTTCGAGAGCAGAGAACCACGGTGCGGCTGACGCGAACCTGAACCCGCTCAGTCAGCTTCCGTTCAGATTTCGCCGGTCGGCGAAAAGAGAAAGGCCCCGGCGGTGGACCGCCGGGGCCTTCTCATTTCCGCGCCTTTCGGGCGATCAGAAGTCCTCCCAACCCTCGTCCGGGGCGTAGGCCAGCTTGGCGGCCGTGGCCGCGCGGCCGGCGCCGGCCCGCATGACCGGAGCCTGCGGGGCGGGACGGCGCATGTCGGCGGCCGGGGCGCGCGGCGCGGTGCGCTGGCGGGCTTCCAGGCCGTTGACCCGGAACTGGGCCACCAGGCGGGACAGCTCGCCGGCTTCCTGGGCCAGCGAAGCGGTCGCGGCGGTGGTCTCCTCGACCATGGCGGCGTTCTGCTGGGTGGCGCGGTCCATCTCGTTGACCGCGGTGTTCACCTCGGCCAGGCCCGACGCCTGCTCGCGCGCCGAAGCGGCGATCTCGGCGACGACGCCGTTGATCTCGATGACCCGGGCGACGATGCGTTCCAGCGTCTTGCCGGTCTCGCCGACCAGCGACACGCCCTGCTCGACCTGGGTCGAGGAGGCCGAGATCAGCGACTTGATCTCCTTGGCGGCTTCGGCCGAACGCTGGGCCAGGGCGCGCACTTCGGAGGCCACGACCGCGAAGCCCTTGCCGGCGTCGCCGGCGCGGGCCGCTTCCACGCCGGCGTTGAGCGCCAGCAGGTTGGTCTGGAAGGCGATCTCGTCGATCACGCCGATGATCTGGGTGATCTGGCGCGAGGAGGCGTTGATCGCGCCCATGGCCTCGACCGTGCGGCCGACGATTTCGCGCGACTGCTCGGCGTCGACCTTGGCGGTCTCCACCGCTTCGCGGGCGTGCGAGGCGCCTTCGGCGGTGCCGTTGACCGTGGCGGTGATCTGTTCGACCGCGGCGGCGGTCTGCTCCAGGGTCGCGGCCTGGTGCTCGGTGCGGCGCGACAGGTCCGAGGCGGCCTCCGACAGTTCGCCGGTGCCCGACTGGATGTTCGAGGTCGCCGCGGTGATGGTGCGGATGGTCTGTTCCAGCTGGCTGACGGCGGCGTTGAAGTCGCCGCGCAGCTTGTCGTAGTCGCCGTCGAAGTGGTCGTTCAGGCGGAAGGTCAGGTCGCCGGAGGCCAGCTTCTCCAGGCCCTGGGCCAGGGAATTGACCACGAAGGCCTGGGATTCGGCGGAGGCGGCGGCGGTCTGCTCGTCGGCGCGGCGCTTGGCTTCCGCTGCGGCGCGCTCGCTGTCCTGCTGGGCCTTCAGTTCGGCCAGGTTGCGCTGGTTGTCGCGGAACACCACCAGCGAGCTGACGACGGCGCCGAGTTCGTCCTTGCGCTGCAGGCGGTCCAGCTCGACGCGGTCGTCGCCGCGGGCCAGGGCCTCGGTCGCGGTGGCGATCCGCCGGACTTCACGGCGCAGGTTCAGCACCAGGAAGGCCGCGATGCCGCCCACGGTCAGCAGGGTCATCACCGCGCCGGTGATCATCAGGCCGACCGCGCCCTCGGCGCTTTCCAGGCTGTGCGCGGCGCGCTTGTCGGTGGCGGCCTGGGCCGAGCTCACGACCTTGCCCAGGGTCTTGTTCATCGCCTTGTAGCTGTCTTCGAAGGCGCTGAGATAGCTGCTGGCCATGCCGACATCGACGTCCAGCATGCCTTCCACCATCTCGATGCCGCTGCGGCAGTCGGAGAGATCCTTGCGCAGCTGGGCGATCGAGGCCTTCTGGTCCTTCGGCGAGGACGCCTCGAGCGCTTTCAGGTCCTTGTCGATGCCGTCCATCTCGGACAGCAGCGCCTTCATGCGCGCGCCGGTCTGCCCCTCGTCGGTCGCGGTCGCCTTCTTGGTCATGGCCACGTAGAGCTGGCCGTTGACGGCGGTGATCCGCTCGGAGATGTCCTTCAGCTTCAGGCTGCGCGGCATGTCGCCCTGGACGACGCCCGCCAGTTCGGCCGACTGGGTCTTTTGGGTCCAAACCGCGCCGCCGGCCATGGCGGCGAGCATGACGACCGCAAAGGCGGGCGCGAAGCCGACCTTCACGATCAAAGGCAGGTCGGCGAGCCGTACCAGACGCATAATTTCTTCTCCCCCCGGAGAGCCGCGCGCGTGCGACTCTAGGATTTCAGGAGGGACTTAACCCTAACATCCCTAACGAATTCATACCTCCGTTAGGCATAAATCGCCGTGAAATGGTCACGGTGCGTCAGTGGTTTTTTAAGATGACCGTGGCATCCCTCCGCTTGAAAGCAACAGCTTCTAGTAGGGGAGCCCATCCATGAAGAAGTCTATCGTCGCCGGCCTGATCGCCGCTAGCGCTTTGTTCGCCGGTTCGTCGGTCAACGCCGCGAACTTCCAAGAGCAGATGGACCGTTGTCTGTCGCGCTTCGCCAACACCAAGGACGCCGCCAGCGTGATGCTGGAATGCACCGCCGACGCCGGCAAGCTCTCGGGCTGCAAGGTCGTCGAGGACAGCGCCGCTGGCAAAGGCTTCGACAAGGCCGCCCTTTGCATCGCCGAAGCCCTGCCGATGGGCAGCAAGTCCGGCGTGGTGAAGGTTCCGCTGAAGTTCCCGGGCGGCAACTGATCTGACGCGGCCCTGCCGCGAAGCTGTTAAGTATGAAGGCGCCCCCGAGCCCACGCCCGGGGGCGCTTTTCATTTGGCGCGGCCTCTGTCCCTGAGGGGCGCGTGCGCCTAGGTTCAGGCGCAGCCGACTCTCTCCCCAGGGAACGCCAAAGCCATGAACCCGTCCGCCCAACCCTCGCGTCGGCCCGAGCGGCCGTGGTTCTCGTCCGGTCCGACCGCCAAGCGCCCAGGCTGGTCGCCCGACGCCCTGGCCGGCGCCCTTGTCGGCCGCGGCATCCGCGCGCCGTCCTCGCTGGCCCGGGTTCAGCAGTCGGTCGACCTGACCCGCGAGGTGCTGGGCATTCCCGACGATTATCGCGTGGCGCTGATCCCCGGTTCCGACACAGGCGCGGTCGAGGCGGCGCTGTGGAACCTGCTGGGCGAGCGTCCGGTGCAGGTTCTGGACTTCGAGAACTTCGGCCACACCTGGGCCGAAGACGTGGTCAAACACCTGAAGATCGACGCCGAGGTGCTGAAGGCGCCCTACGGCCAGGCGCCCGACCTGTCGAAGGTGCGCCCGGACGCCGACCTGGTGTTCCCGTGGAACGGCACGACCTCGGGCGTGCGCATGCCCGGCCCCGACTTCATCGCCGCCGACCGGTCCGGCCTGACCATCTGCGACGCCACCTCGGCCGCCTTCGCCATGGACCTGCCCTGGGACCGGCTGGACGTGACCACCTTCTCCTTCCAGAAGGCGCTGGGTGGCGAGGCCGGCATCGGCTTCATGGTGCTGTCGCCGCGCGCGGTCGAGCGGCTGAACACCTTCGACCCCGGCCGTTCGATCCCCAAGGTCCTGCGCCTGCGCAAGGACGGCCGTGCCGACGAGGCGATCTTCGACGGCGCGCTGATCAACACCTTCTCCCTTCTCACGGTCGAGGACTGGCTGGACGGCCTGCGCTGGGCCGCCCGCGTCGGCGGCGTGCCCGAGCTGATCCGCCGCACCCAGTCGAATTTCGAGATCCTGTCGGACTGGGTGGCGCGCACGCCCTGGATCGACTTTCTCGCCAGCGATCCGGCGATCCGGTCGGAGACCTCGGTCTGCCTGCAGTTCGTCGATCCGCGGGTGACCGGGCTGGACGCCGAGGGCCGCACGGCCTTCGTAAAGCGGTTCTGCTCGGCCCTTGAGCGGGAAGGGGTGGCGCTGGACATCGCCGGCCATCGCTCAGCCCCGCCGGGCCTGCGCGTCTGGTGCGGCTGCACGGTCGAGGCCGCCGATGTCGAAGCGCTGACGCCCTGGCTGGACTGGGCTTTCGCGGCGTCGATGGTGGAGCCGCAGCCGGCCTGATCGCCGCTTCGGTGGACAATACGGCGCCGACGGGACGACAGCGGCTTAAGACTGGTCTATAGGCTCGCCCCGCGTGCGCCGCCGGCCCCTGGCCGAGCGGCTCGACGTGTGTGGAATTTGATCAGCGATCGGAGCGAAGGTGGCGAACGTCGCGGTTGTCGGCGCCCAGTGGGGCGACGAAGGCAAGGGCAAGCTCGTCGACTGGCTGTCGAACCGGGCGGACGTGGTGGTGCGTTTCCAGGGCGGCCATAACGCCGGCCATACCCTGGTGGTGGGCGACATCACCTACAAGCTTTCGCTGCTGCCCTCGGGCCTGGTGCAGGGCAAGCCGTCGATCATCGGCAACGGCGTGGTCGTCGACCCCTGGGCCCTGCTGGACGAGATCGGCCGCATCGAGGCCCAGGGCGTGAAGATCACGCCCGAGGTGCTCAGCCTGGCCGACAACGCCTGCCTGATCCTGCCGATCCACCGCGACCTGGACGCCGCGCGCGAGAAGGCCGCCGGGGCCGGCAAGATCGGCACCACCGGCCGCGGCATCGGCCCGGCCTACGAAGACAAGGTGGGCCGCCGCGCCGTGCGCGTCGCCGACCTGGCCGACCGCGCCGCCCTGGAGATCAAGGTCGAGCGCCTGCTGGCCCACCACAACGCGCTGCGTCGCGGGCTGGACCTGCCGGAAGTGGACGGCCCGGGCCTGATCGAGGCCCTGCTCGAGATCGCGCCGAAGGTGCTGCCGTACGCGCAGCCGGTCTGGCGCGTGCTCGACGCCGCTCACCGCGAGGGCAAGAAGATCCTGTTCGAAGGCGCGCAGGGCTCGCTGCTCGACGTCGACCACGGCACCTATCCGTTCGTCACCTCGTCCAACACCGTCGCCGGCCAGGCCGCGGCCGGCTCGGGCCTGGGCCCGAGCGCCGTGGGCTATGTTCTGGGCATCGTGAAGGCCTACACCACCCGCGTGGGCGGCGGCCCGTTCCCGACCGAGCTGCACGACGACATCGGCCGCCAGATCGGCGAGCGCGGCCGCGAGTTCGGCACCGTCACCGGGCGCGCGCGCCGCTGCGGCTGGTTCGACGCGGTGCTGGTGCGCCAGTCGGTGGCCATCAACGGCATCCACGGCGTGGCCCTGACCAAGCTGGACGTGCTGGACGGCCTCGAAAAGCTGAAGATCTGCGTCGGCTACCGCGTGGGCGGCCGCACCCTGGACTACCTGCCGGCCGGCATGAAGGACCAGGCCTCGGTCGAGCCGATCTACGAGGAAATGGACGGCTGGTCGGAAAGCACGGTGGGCGCCCGTTCGTGGGTCGAACTGCCGGGCAATGCGGTGAAATACGTGCGCCGCATCGAGGAGCTCATCGGCGCGCCGGTGGCCCTGCTGTCGACCAGCCCCGAGCGCGACGACACGATCCTGATGCGCGATCCGTTCCAGGCGTAAAGGCGGTCTTTACCGTACGCGGGTATCCCTACGTCCGTGTAAGGGAGCTTCCCGCGTGTTCGCCGCCGATCCGAAACTCATTCAGCACTTCGCGCCGCATCTGCGCAGCGTGCTGATCGTCGATCCCCAGCCGGCTTCGGCCAAGGTGCTGGCCGATCTGGCGCGTGCGCTCGGCGGCAAGAACCTGATGATCGAGCCGGACGAGAAGACCGCGCTCAGCCTGGCCCGCGACTTCGACCCGACCCTGATCTTCGTCGAGTTCTCCGGCCCGCGGCTGGACGGCCTGGCCTTCACGCGCAAGCTGCGCCGCAGCGACATGGCCTGCCGCCGCGCGCCGGTGATCATGGTCACCGCCGAGGCGACGGTTCAGTCGATCAAGGGCGCCCGCGACGTCGGCGTGCACGAGTTCCTGCGCAAGCCCTTCACCGCCGGCGACCTGCTGAAGCGGCTGGAGGCGGTGTCTATGAAGCCGCGCGACTGGATCGAGGCGGTCGGCTACGTCGGCCCGGACCGCCGACGCTTCAACTCCGCCGAGTACGCCGGCCCGCGCAAGCGCAACGCCGACAAGCCCAAGACCCCGGGCGAAGCCCAGGCCCAGGCCATGGACCAGGCGGTCCGCATCCTGCGCGCCGCGGTCAACCAGTTCGACCAGGATCCCGGCCAGGCGATCCGCGCCCTGCGCCAGCAGGCCGTCACCCTGAAGCAGCTGGCGGTCGAGGGCAGCCACGTGCAGCTGGCCGTCGCCGCCGCCCAGCTCGACCTGGCGCTCGCCAGCGACCGTCTGACTCGCGCGGATGTGGAAGGCCCGGTCGGCGCCGTCACCGGCCTGTTCGCCGCCAACGCGCCGCAGGCGCGGGTGGCGTAACGGGCTTCTCCTCCCATGCGCGCGCAGCGCGCGGGGGAGGGGGACCGCCGAAGGCGGTGGAGGGGGCGAACCGCCGCCTCTGTCAAAGCTTCACTCCGGACAAAAGAAAAAGGGGCGCGCCCTACGGCTCGCCCCCTCCACCACGCTTCGCGTGGTCCCCCTCCCCCGTTTCGCAGGGGAGGAGAGAATTTACGCGTCGACCAGGTTCCGCTCGGTGGCGGCGGCGCGCATGGCCTTCTGTAGCTTTTCGAAGGCGCGGACTTCGATCTGGCGGACCCGCTCGCGGCTGACGCCGTACTGCGAGGCCAGTTCCTCCAGCGTGGTCGGCTCGTCCTTCAGCCGGCGCTCGGTCAGGATGTGACGCTCGCGGTCGGTCAGCTCCTGCATGGCTTCCTGCAGCAGGCCCATGCGCAGGCTGCGCTCCTCGCTCTCGGCGATCTGGCTCTCCTGCGACACCTGGGTGTCGTCGGCCAGCCAGTCCTGCCACTCGCTCTCGCTGTCCGAGCGCAGAGGTGCGTTCAGCGAGGCGTCGGGACCGGCCAGGCGCCGGTTCATCGAGATGACCTCCTCGTTGGTCACGCCCAGCTTGGTGGCGATGGTCTCGACCTGATCGGGGCGCAGGTCGCCTTCCTCGAAGGCGCTGATCTGGCTCTTCGCCTTGCGCAGGTTGAAGAACAGCTTCTTCTGGGCCGCGGTCGTGCCCATCTTCACCAGCGACCACGAGCGCAGGATGTATTCCTGGATCGAGGCGCGGATCCACCACATGGCGTAGGTCGCCAGGCGGAAGCCCTTGTCCGGGTCGAACTTCTTCACGGCCTGCATCAGGCCGACGTTGCCTTCCGAGATCACTTCGCCGATCGGCAGGCCGTAGCCGCGATAGCCCATGGCGATCTTGGCCACGAGGCGCAGGTGCGAGGTGACGAGCTTGTGGGCGGCCTGAGGATCCTCGTGCTCCTGCCAACGCTTGGCGAGCATGAACTCCTCGTCCTTCGTCAGCATCGGGAACTTGCGGATCTCGGTGAGATACCGAGACAGCCCGCCTTCCGGCGAGATGACGGCGAGCGAATTGTTGGCCATGGACCTTACTCCCCGGGCGGTCACGTGGTCGGGAGAGCCGTGAAGCCGGCCGCGCCACCCCAGCGCGGTCAGTCGCCCGTTCCCCGTCAACGACCCAAGATAGGGATGGTTGCGTGCGGTTTAAGGCGCCGCTTCGAAAATAAGTCACGTTCGGTGTTGCCGAAATCGCGATCTCGAAACTGCAACTGAGGTTATTACAGGTTGGTGCGTTCCTTTTCAAGACGCACCTTGCCGCACCCTAATTGAAGTCGACGTGCAGGTGGTCGTCGTGACGCGCGGCGTAGCAGCCCTGGAAGCGCGCCTTGGCGTTCCCCCACAGGCCGAACCGCTTTTCCAGGTGAGGCTCGATCAGCACCCGGCGAACCGCCTTCTCCTTGATCAGGGTGCGGGTGAGCAGTTCGGAGCGCGCCTCGTCCAGTCGCCAGGTCCGCGTCGTCGGCGGGTCCGGGCGGCGGTGCTTCCACCTTCCGGGGCAGGGATCCGGCTCGCCGGCGGGCCGCGGCTCGAAGTCCTCGTAACCGTTGATGGAGCCCGGCGGCTTGGGCAGGCGCCGCCCGTCCTTGCTCTCGTAGAACAGGGCCAGGTCGATCTGGCGTCCGTCGCCATGGCTCAGGTGCGGCGGGAAGGGCTTCTTCCCGCTGGGCCAGGACGCGTCCATGAAGGTCACGACCGTGTCCGGATAGGCCTTGTGCACCGCCCGCGCGGCCCGAACGATCGCGTCACGGGTCTGCGGCGTGACGTAGTGGCGATCCGTCAGGCAGTAGGTCCCGTGGGCCGGCCGCAAGGGCTCGGAGCCGTCGCAGGGCAGAGGCACCAGCCCGGCCGGGCTCGGCGTCGGCGGCCGCTTCGGCGGCGGCAGCGGGGCGGACGCGCTCGCGCAGGTGTCCAGGGCCACGAACAACAGGCAGGCGAGGGCGACGGCGGCGCGCATCGGACATCCGGGGTGGGGAAGCTCAGCCGTATCATCGTTCGCCCGGGGGCGCGCGCAAGGGCCTCACGCGCTTCGTCGCGCGCTTGCTTGCGGACGCGCGCGCGGTGTGGGAAGCGGCCGCCCATGACGCCCGCGACCGAGATCACCGACGAAGCCCTCGCCGTGCAGGTGGAGCGTTTCTACGACAAGGTCCGCCGCGACCCGCTGATCGGCCCGGTGTTCGAGACGGCGATCGACGACTGGCCCGAGCACCTCGTCAAGCTGACCGACTTCTGGTCGTCGGTGACGCTGGCCACCGGACGCTATCGCGGCCGCCCGATGCCGGCGCACATGAAGCTGCCGCTGGAGCCGCGCATGTTCGACCGTTGGCTGTTCCTGTGGGGCGAGACCGCCGACGAGCTGTTCGCGCCCGCCCAGGCCCGGGTGCTGCGCGAGAAGGCGGCGCGCATCGGCCAGAGCCTGAGCCTGGCCATGTTCTTCCGCCCCGAGGACGTCCGCCCGAAGGGCGACTGACGGGCTACCGGAATCGGCCGCGGACCGCTAAGCCCTCACCTCGAGTATCGGAGAGGCGACATGACCACGGCTGAACAGGCGCGCGCAATTCTGGACCGTCTCGGCGTCGAGCGGGCCGCCTTCGAAGGCGGCGACCTGGCCGTGCGCTCTCCGGTCGACGGCGCCGAGATCGGCGCGGTCCGCACCCAGTGCGCCGCCCAGGTCACTGAAACCGTCGGCCGCGCCGACGCCGCCTTCCGCGCCTGGCGCAAGGTCCCGGCCCCGCGCCGCGGCGAGCTGGTCCGCCTGCTGGGTGAAGAACTGCGCAAGGCCAAGGACGACCTGGGCCTGTTGGTCACCCTGGAGTCCGGCAAGATCCGCTCCGAGGGCCTGGGCGAAGTCCAGGAGATGATCGACATCTGCGACTTCGCCGTCGGCCTGTCGCGCCAGCTCTACGGCCTGACCATGCCGTCCGAGCGGCCCGGCCACCACATGCTGGAGCGCTGGCAGCCGCTGGGCCCGGTCGCGGTCATTTCGGCCTTCAACTTCCCCGTCGCCGTGTGGTGCTGGAACGCCGCCCTGGCCCTGGTCTGCGGCGACAGCGTGATCTGGAAGCCGTCGGAGAAGACCCCGCTGGTGGCGCTGGCCACGCAGGCGATCTTCGAGCGCGCCGCGGCCCGCTTCGGCGAAGCCCCGGCCCACCTGTCGCAGGTGCTGGTCGGCGCTCAGGCCGTGGGCGAGGCCCTGGTCGACGACCCGCGCGTGCCGCTGGTCTCGGCCACCGGCTCGACCCGCATGGGCCGCGCGGTCGCCCCGCGCGTGGCCGAGCGCTTCGGCCGCTGCCTGCTGGAGCTGGGCGGCAACAACGCCATGATCGTCACGCCGTCGGCCGACCTCGACATGGCCGTGCGCGCCATCGCCTTCTCGGCCGTCGGCACCGCCGGCCAGCGCTGCACCACGCTGCGGCGCCTGCTGGTCCACGCCAGCGTCGCCGACGCCCTGGTCGAGCGCCTGAAGGGCGCCTACACCACCCTGAAGATCGGAAGCCCCTTGGAAGGCGACACCCTGGTCGGTCCCCTGATCGACGAGCGCTCGGCCGAGGCCTTCGACACGGCGCTGGACCGCGCCAGGGCCGAGGGCGGCACGGTGGTGGTCGGCGGCGGCCGGGCCGACGCCGGCTTGGGCGGCGCCTACGTGAAGCCGGCCATCGTGCGCATGCCGGCCCAGAGCGCCATCGTCCGCCACGAGACCTTCGCGCCGATCCTCTACGTCCTGACCTGGACCGACTTCGACGAGGCGATCGAACTGCAGAACGCCGTGCCGCAGGGCCTGTCGTCCTGCGTGTTCACCGACAGCGTGCGCGAGGCCGAGGCCTTCCTGTCGGCCACCGGCAGCGACTGCGGCATCGCCAACGTCAATATCGGCCCGTCCGGGGCCGAGATCGGCGGCGCCTTCGGCGGCGAGAAGGAGACCGGCGGCGGCCGCGAGAGCGGCTCGGACGCTTGGAAAACCTACATGCGCCGCCAGACGCAGACGGTGAACTATTCCAAGGAGTTGCCGCTCGCTCAGGGAGTCCGTTTCGACGTCTGAGGCGTTATCCCGGTCGAAGTCGGTTACCGATCGGGCTAGCTTCTTTCGTCGAGATCGGATGGTGCATGACGGCGACGGGCGCCACGCAAGCTACAGAAACGTCAAGTGAACGCCCCCCGGTCCGCGTCTCTCGATTGCGCGGGCTGCTGGGGTCGGTCCGCGGGCGTCTCACCCTGCTCACCGTCGCCCTGGTTATGACCGCGGCGCTGGCCGCGACCCTGCTGATCGTCGACGCCTACCGCAGTCACCGCGCCTCGACCGAACGGCAGATCTCCGAGACGGCGGGGGCCATGTCCCTGGCCATCGACGGCAAGGCCCGCGAGGTCACCGGCGTGCTGCAGGTGCTGGCCCTGTCGCCGCACCTGCGGGAAGGCGACCTCGCGGCCTTCGATCGCCAAGCCCGCGAGGCGGTGCCGCACGAAGACAAGTGGGTGGTGGTCGCCGACATCGATGGGCAGCAGCTGGTAAACACCCTGGCCGAACCGGGCCAGGCCCTTCCGCGCATGCGATTGCCGCCCGACGTCGACCTGCGCGAGCGCGAGACCTACGTCTCCGACCTGCTGCAGGGCATAGTCGAGAAGGGCCATGTCATCGCCTTCGCCACCCTCGCCAAAGGTCCCGGCGAGCGCCCCTACATCCTGGCCATCGCCATGCGTCCATCAGCGCCCAACGCGGTGATCGCCGAACAGCGCCTCCCCGAGGGCTGGTACGGCACGCTCATAGACCGCAGGGGAAGGGTGATCGCGCGCAACGTCGAGCCCGAACGGTTCGTGGGCGCGCTCGCCTCTCCGGACATTCTCGCCCGGATCCGCAACTCTCCGGAGGGCGTGGGCGACAGCGTCTCGCTCGACGGCCGCGAGACCCTGGTCGCGCACCGGCGCTCGCCGGTCACCGGCTGGACCTTCCTGGTCGGCGTGCCGCGGGCGGAGGTGTCGGGCAGCCTCTCGCGATCGTTGATGATGACCTTCGTCCTGTGCCTGGCCCTGCTGGCGCTCGGCGCGCTGCTGACGGTGTGGTTCGCGCGCGGCGTGACCCGGGCGGTCGAAAGCCTGGAGGGCGCGGCCGAGGCCATGGGCCGGGGCGCGGCGGCGCCTGCGCTCGCCACCGGTCTGCGCGAGACCGACGCGGTCGCAGAGGCGCTGCATGGCGCGTCGCTGAAGCTGAAGGCGCGCGAGGACGAGCTGCGCCAGCTCAACGACACCCTCGAAGCGCGCGTGGTCGAGCGCTCCCGCGAGCTGGAGGAGACTACCGAGCGGCTGGTGCAGGCGCGCAAGGTGGAGGCGCTGGGGCGGCTGACCGGCGGCGTCGCCCACGACTTCAACAATCTGCTGACCGCGGTGATCGGCAACCTCGACCTGCTGGGCAAGCGGATCAAGGACGAGGCGCTGGAGAAGTACGTCGCCAACGCCCGCCAGGCGGCCCAGCGCGGCGCCAAGCTGACCGCCCAGCTCCTGGCCTTCGCCCGGCGCCAGCGCCTGGAGCCGGAACCGCTCGACGTCAACGCCGTGATCGAGGGCCTGCGCGTGCTGTTCGACAGCGCCCTGGGCGGCGCCACGCGCGTGCGCGCCGAGCTCAGCCCTGATCCGCTCTGGGCGATGGCGGACCGCACCCAGCTGGAGCTGGTCGTGTTGAACCTGGCGATCAACGCGCGCGACGCCATGGCCGAGGGCGGCGAGGTGCTGATCGAGACCGCGCGCGAGCGGGTGAGCGAGCCCGACCCGCCGCTGGAGGCGCCGGGACCGGGCGACTACGTCCGCATCACCGTGGCCGACACCGGCTCGGGCATGACGCCGGAGGTGCTGGCGCGCATCTGGGAGCCGTTCTTCACCACCAAGCCGGTCGGGGCCGGATCGGGCCTGGGCCTGCCGCAGGTGCTCGGCGTGGTGAAGCAGCTGGGCGGCGGCATCCGGGTCGACACGGCGCCGGGCTGCGGGGCCCGCTTCCACGTCTATCTGCCGGTCGCCGCGCCGGCGGAGAAGGCGCACCCGCAGCCGGCCGAGGCCGCGCCCGTCGACTTCGCCGGCCTGAAGGTCCTGCTGGTGGACGACGACCGCGACGTCCGTAGCGCGACGGCGGAACTGCTGCGCGACCTCGGCAGCGAGCCCGAGGAGGCGGTGGACGCGGCCGACGCCCTGGCGCGCCTCGACGCCGGCGCGGTTCCCAAGCTGGTGATCATGGACCACGCCATGCCGGGCCTGACCGGGGCGGAGGCGGCGCAGCGCATCCGCGTCTCGCATCCCGCCCTGCCGGTGCTGCTGATCAGCGGCTACATGGACGCCGAGGCGGTCACGCGCACCTGGGCCGGCCCGGTGCTGGCCAAGCCGTTCGACAAGCAGCAGCTGGCCGCCCGCATCGCCGCGGCCCTGCAGGCGGTGAGGCCAGCGGAGTGAGGCTCAGCGCCGGTCGGTGTCGCTCGGCTCGCTCACGCCCTGCAGCGCGCGCCTCGCGGCCGTCGACGAGCCGCTGAGGCCGAGGTCGGCCAGCGAGACCATGCCGACCAGCCGCTTGCCCTCGTCCAGCACGGGCAGGCGGCGCACCTGGTGCTCGGCCATCACGTCGGCGGCGTCGTCCAGGTCGTCCTCTTCGAAGCAGTAGTAGACCTTCTCCGACATCACCTCGCGGGCCACCGTGCCGTCGACCTTTCCGTCCGCCACGCCGCGCACGACGATGTCGCGGTCGGTGATCATCCCGATCAGCCGGTCGTTCTCGCCGATCGGCAGGGCGCCCAGGTTCTCCACGCGCATGCGCTTGGCCACCTCGCGCAGCGGCATGTCGGGATCGATCAGCTCGGCCCCGCGGGTCATGATCTCACGCACCTGCATCTCGGACGCCTCCTCGGGTTGGAATCGCTCCAACCCGAGGAGGGCCCGACGGGTTTCAGCGGCCGCCGGCGGCGCCCCCTGTGCGGCGCCACTCGAGAGGCGCCTTGCATTCGTGCGCTTCGTCGGACCTGGGCGCTTTGACGTCCTGCGGCCCGCGGACGCTCAAGAACGACATGCAACTCACGCCTCAGTCGCGGATTGAGCATGAACTCGAGGAGCTCACGCCCGTCTCGCTCGCCGATCTGCGGGAGCGCGCGTGCGCCGCGGTGTTCCCCGATATTTACGCGCTCGACGACGAGGGCGAGGAGGCGCCCGAGCCGATGCTCGCCAAGGTGCGCTCGGCCAAGAGCGCCGCGCGCATCTTCGACCTGCTCGGGGTCGACGCCTTCGAGGCGTACTAAGCGGCTGCGGCGAAACGCGGGCGGGGTTCCGTCAAGGGCCTGACCGGCCTAGATGTCGGCCGATGACCGACCCGCTCGACCGCCGCTTTTCCGTCGCCCCGATGATGGACTGGACCGACCGCAATTGCCGGGCGTTCCACCGCGTCCTGTCGAGCCAGGCGCTGCTCTACACCGAGATGGTCACGACCGGCGCGGTGCTGCACGGCGACCGCGAGCGGCTGCTGGGCTTCTCGGCGGTCGAGCACCCGGTCGCCCTGCAGCTGGGCGGCTCAGACCCGAAGGAGCTGGCCGAGGCGGCGAAGATCGCCGAGGACCTCGGCTATGACGAGGTGAATCTCAACGTCGGTTGTCCGTCCGACCGGGTGCAGTCGGGCCGCTTCGGCGCCTGCCTGATGCGAGAGCCGGAGCTGGTGGCCGAATGCATGGCCGCCATGGCGGCCGCGGTGAAGATCCCGGCCACCGTCAAATGCCGCATCGGCGTGGACGACCAGGACCCTGAGGAGAGCCTGTTCCGACTGGTCGACCTGTCGGCCGCCGCCGGCGTGCGCGTGTTCGTGGTCCACGCCCGCAAGGCCTGGCTGAAGGGGCTGAGCCCCAAGGAGAACCGCGACGTCCCGCCGCTGGACTATCCGCTGGTCTATCGGCTGAAGCGCGAGCGTCCGGACCTGACCGTGGTGATCAACGGCGGCGTCGCCAATCTGGACGAGGCCGAGGCGCACCTGGCCCATGTCGACGGCGTCATGCTGGGCCGCGCCGCCTATCACGAGCC
Organism: Caulobacter sp. 17J80-11; assembly: GCF_014349105.1. Classification (GTDB taxonomy): domain Bacteria; phylum Pseudomonadota; class Alphaproteobacteria; order Caulobacterales; family Caulobacteraceae; genus 17J80-11. Next base: position 197,022 of record NZ_JACSJI010000001.1, read on the forward strand.
GGCCCTGCTGGGCGAAGCCGACCGGCGGATGTTTGGGGCGGGCGCGGACGTCGATCCGTTCCAGGCGGTGGAGGCCTACCGGCCCCACATCGCCGCCCGCCTGGCTGAGGGCCAGCACCTGGCCGGCATCACCCGCCACATGCTGGGCCTGATGCACGGCCGGCCCGGCGCGCGGGCCTGGCGACGCATACTGACGGTGGAGTCGATCCGCCCGGGCGCGGGCCTCGAGGTGCTGGACCGGGCGCTGGCGGCCGTCGCGGACATGCCGACGCGCGACCTTTCGGTGGCTTGAGCCGGGCGCCGATCAACGGTCTTTGTCGACCCATGTCGTTTCGCATCGCTCTCGCCGGCACAGCTGTGCTGGCCGTGGTCGCCGCCGGCTCGACCGCTTCGGCGGCCGCACCCGCCCCGCGTTCCGATCAAGCGCTTCTCGCCGCCGTGTTCGCCCGCACCTCCCGCGCGGCCGCCCCCGTCAATGGAAGCGCTCCGGAGATGGAGGCCCGGCCGGACCCGGCGGAAGCCGGCACGCGCCGGCGAATCGAGGCGGTCGAGGCCGGCGAGCGCACGCGCTCGGACGTTTCGGCGCTGGCCCCCGGCACGGCCGTGCACGCCGGCTTCCGCCTGAAATTCTGAGGCGCGCGGGAAGGACGGGCAGCTCCCGAATTCACTCTGAATACCGTTGCTCTTCGTGGGCGGCGGCGTGCTAACGTCGCCGCTTCGGGGGGGCCATGAAGTTCATCATTTCCGCGTGCGCCGCAGTCGCGGCGCTCGGCGCGGCGTCGGCGTCGGCGGCGCAGGAGCGGCTGGCGGTCGGGGCCGGCTACGGTTCGGACGGCGTCGGCCTGTCCGTCGAGTTCAAGGCGAGCGATCGGTTCATTCTCCGGGGTGCGGTCGACCACCTCTACTTCGACGACGACGTGAAGATCCGAAGCGTCGACTACTCAAGCCAGGTCGACACCACCTGGTTCACCGGCGAGGTGCAGTACCACCCCTGGAAGAACGCCCTCTTCGTCGGCGCTGGGGTGGTGCTCGGCGATCGCGTGGTCGAATACGACGGGCGTCCGGCCGGTCCGGTCAAGATCGGGGGGCGCACCTTCACTCCGGAGCAGGTGGGGCGGCTCAAGGGCGAGGTCGATTTCGGCGGCACCGTGCCGCTTCTGGAGGTCGGCCTGGACAGCACTTTCCGCGCCCACCCGCGACTGGGGCTGCGGCTGGCCGCGGGGGTGGCAGTGGGTGAAACGCCGTCCGTCGACCTCGAGTCGGTCGGCGGGACCTTCTCCCTCAGTCCCCGTTTCCAGACGCGCCTCGACGACGAGGCGGCGGAGATTCAGAGCGATCTGGAGCCGCTGCGATATTATCCGGTGGTCGCAGCCGAGATGACCTGGCGCTTCTGACCCTGTAGGCACGCGCACCTGGGCTTCGGGAGCGTGAGCATGGACGTGGGCGCCTTGGCCCTTCTGATCGCCGCGACGGTCGGCGCCGGCGTGCTGGCCGGCCTGATCGCGGGCCTGTTCGGGGTCGGCGGCGGCACCGTGATCGTGCCCGCGCTGTTCTACGCCTTCAGCGTCCTGCACCTGGGCGGCGAAGGCAATCTGCACACCGCGGTCGGCACCTCGCTGGCGGTGATCATCGCCACCTCCATCCGCTCACTCGGCGCACACCGCATCCACGGCGCGGTCGACGAGGCCGTGCTGCGGGCCTGGACGCCCTGGGTGGGCCTGGGCGGCGCGGTCGGCGCGGCGCTGGCGGGCATGGCGTCGGACGAGGCGCTGGGCGTGATCTACGGGATCTGCGTCATGCTGGTCGCCGCCCAGATGGGCCTGGGGAAGGAGAGCTGGCGGCTGGCGCCGGACCTGCCGGTCGGCTGGCTGCGCCGCGTGCTGGGGACCGGCATCGGCCTGCTGTCGGCCATGATGGGGGTCGGGGGCGGCGCGCTGGGCGGCATGCTGATGACCTTGAGCGGCCGTTCGATCCACCAGGCCATCGCCACCGCCTCGGGCTTCGGCCTGGCCATCGGCGTTCCGGCCACGCTGGGCTTCATCGCCTTCGGCTGGGAGGCGCCGGGCCGCCCGCCCCTGTCGCTGGGCTATGTCAACGTGCCGGCCGCGATCGTCATGGGCGTGCTGACCACCGCGGTCGCGCCCTACGGCGCCAAGCTGGCCCACCGGCTGGACCGCATGACCCTGCGGCGGGCCTTCGCGGTGTTCCTGGCCTTCACCGCCGCCTCCATCGTGGCCAAGACGGTGCTCTAGGATTTCCCTTCGGGGGGGAGAGGTGGCGCTTTTAGCGGAACGGCGGTATTAACCTTGGGCGTTAAGGACGCCGAGGGGAGTGCCCGCCGATGCTGATCGCGTTTCCGCTGCTGCTCATCCCGGTGGTGCTCTACAACATCTTCGCCTTGCTGCAGATGGCGGGCGGGGTGAACAGCTTGGCGGCCGACGAGCGGCTGCGGCACGGCCTGTTCAGCATCCCGATGGCCTCGGGCGGCTCCTGGCAGGTGGGCGCAGGCGACATCCTGGTGCTGCTGTCGCTGGTCCTGCTGTTCTTCGAGCTGCTGAAGTCCACCTCCAGCCAGAAGGTGGCCATCGTCAATCACTCGCTGTCGATGATCCTGTTCATCGTTTGCCTGGTCGAGTTCCTGCTGCTGAAGAGCTTCGCGACCTCGACCTTCTTCCTGATCTCGATGATGGTCCTGCTCGACGTGCTGGCCGGCTTCATCGTGACCATCATCACCGCCCGCAAGGACTTCGACTTCGCGGGCGAGTGAGGGCCTCAGGTCAGCTGAAGGCCACGAACAGCAGGGCGACGAGGCACACGTCCAGCGAGCGGACGACGGCGGTGGTCAGCATGGCCATGGCGCAGTTCCCTTTTAGAACATGGTTTCCCAGTTCTTAATGCAAGGGCGGCGCCACTCGTTTCCGGTAGGGCGGGGCGGACGCGCGGGATCGGCCGGCGCGCGACGCTGGGCTGGCTAACTCTCTGAAATTTTTTGGATTGAGTGCGCGTCGGCGAATGTCGCCGTATCGCGCGACCGGCCGCATCGTGGTTAAGGGCTCAGACCTCGGTCTTGGTGACCCGGCCCTTCGGCGCACGCCGGTCGGCGGCGCCGGAATATTCCGTCCCGAGGTAGGTCGTTCTGGCCTGGTCGAGGACCTCCTTGCCTCCCTTCAGCCCGCGCTTCTGGCCGCCCTGGCCCATCAGCTGGGCCGCGAAGGCGGCGTCGCCGCCGCCCGGAGCCGGGTCGGGCGCGTGCACCCGCACCGGTCCGGCCGGCACCGGCAGGCCGCCGGTCTCGGCCGGCCGCTCGACCGGCTCGACGTCCCGATCTGCGACGTGGCGGGCGGCGCGGGCGCGCCTAGCACGCCGGATCGGATCGATCGGGTCGGTCATCGGCCGGAGGCGAGCTTCTCGATCTGGCGACGCATCTCGTCGAGCTGGCGCTTCATCTCGTCGAGGTCTTCGGTCCGGCGCTCCGGGGCGGGGGCCGGCTTGGCCTCCGGCTCCGGCTTCTTGTCCGGGTAGGCGAAGGGCGTGAACATCTTCATCGCCCGGTCGAACATGGCCAGGTTCTGACGCACCTGGTCGTCGAAGAACCCCATGCCCGGCGCGGCGCCGAAAGCCTTGGAGAACTGGCCGCGGAATTGCTCCTGCTGGCGGGTGAAGGCGTCCAGCGACATTTCCAGGTAGGTCGGGACCAGCGACTGCATGCTGTCCCCGTAGAAGCGGATCAGCTGGCGCAGGAACTCGATCGGCAGCAGGCTCTGCCCGTCGCGGCTCTCTTCTTCGAAGATGATCTGGGTCAGCACCGAGCGGGTGATGTCCTCGTTGGTCTTGGCGTCGTAGACGACGAAGTCGACGCCCTCGCGCACCATGTCGGCCAGATGGTCCAGCGTCACGTAGGAGCTGGAGGCCGTGTTGTAGAGCCGGCGGTTCGCGTACTTCTTGATGACGACGCGTTCGCCCGAAGGACGGGCGTCGGCGGCCTTGGGATCGGACAAGCTGCGTTCCCCCGTTGCGCTGCGTTGCGGCATTATCCTCGAAGGACCGAGGCTACGCCAGCACCACGCCGGTGGCCACCGCTGCAAAGTGCAGGGCCGCCGCCGTCACCACGAAGCCGTGCCAGATCGCGCGGCGGAAGGGCAGGGCGGGGCTGAGGAAAAACACCACGCCCAGGGTGTAGAGCGCGCCGCCGGCGGCTAGCAGCAGCAGGGCCCGCACGGGCACGTGGGCCAGGGTCGGATAAAGCGCCGCGCCCGCCAGCCAGCCGAAACCCAGATAGAGCGCGCACCAGATTTTGTCCGGCACGCCCGGCGCCAGCAGCTTGGCGGCCACGCCGCTCAGCGCCACGCCCCAGACGGCGGCGATCATGCCGGCCTCCCAACCGCCCTCGAACCGCACGGCGGTGAAGGGCGTGTAGGAGCCGGCGATCATCAGGAAGATGGCCGCCTCGTCGAGCCGGCGCAAAACCCGCCGTGCCGGCGAGGGCCGGGTCAGGTTGTAGAGCGCCGAGAAGGCCAGCATGGCGATGAGGCAGACGGCGTAGACGGCGGTGGCGATCACCAGGCCGATGTCGCCGCGCACCAGCGACAGGCCGAACAGCACCAGCCCACCGACTGCTGCGGCTGCGAGACCGATTCCGTGCACCCAGCCGTCGGCCAGCTTCTCGGCCTCGTTCGCGTAATGCTCGACCAATTCGCTGGCGTCGGCGGCCAGCAGGCGGGCGAAATCGGGAACAGAAATCCTGTGCCTCATGAGGGAAATCCTGAACGCGATGAGTGGAATAAAGCGTCAGCGGCAGGCCTGTTCCCGGATGACGACGCGTTCCTCCGCACCGGGAACAATTCCGGAGTTCGTGCGGGATCGCGGCCACAGTGGACCCGCGGGTGTCGTCGAAAGTTGAGTGACGAACGCTTCGCGTTGCGGCATTTTTCGCAGTTGCGAAAGGTGTCCGTCTCGCGACGCCGCGAATAATTCGAGGAACGTTCCCATGGTCGACGTCGTCATCGCTTCCGCCGCCCGCACGCCGGTGGGCTCGTTCCTGGGGTCGCTGTCCAGCCTGTCGGGCAGCGCGCTGGGCGCCGTCGCCATCCGCGCTGCGCTGCAGCGCGCCGGCGTCGACGCCAAGGAGGTCGACGAGGTGATCCTGGGCCAGGTGCTGCAGGCCGGCGCCGGCCAGGGGCCGGCCCGCCAGGCCTCGATCGCCGCGGGCATTCCGGTCGAGAGCCCGGCCTGGAGCCTCAACCAGCTGTGCGGTTCGGGCCTGCGCGCCGTGGCGCTGGGCCTGCAGCAGATCGCGGCCGGCGACGCCAAGGTGGTGGTCGCCGGCGGCCAGGAATCTATGAGCCAGGCGCCTCACGCCCAGCAGCTGCGCGGCGGCCAGAAGATGGGCGACCTGCAGCTGGTCGACACCATGCTGCGCGACGGCCTGTGGGACGCCTTCCACGGCTATCACATGGGCCAGACCGCCGAGAACATCGCCGCCCGCTGGCAGATCACCCGCGAGGACCAGGACCGCTTCGCCGTGGCCTCCCAGAACAAGGCCGAGGCCGCCCGCGCCGCCGGCAAGTTCAAGGACGAGATCGCGCCGGTGACGGTGAAGGGCCGCAAGGGCGACGTCGTGGTCGAGCAGGACGAGTACATCCGCGAGGGCGCGACCTTCGAGGCCATGCAGGGCCTGAAGCCGGCCTTCAACAAGGAGGGCTCGGTCACCGCGGCCAACGCCTCCGGGCTGAACGACGGGGCCGCGGCCCTGGTGCTGATGACCGCCGACGAGGCCGCCCGCCGCGGGATCAAGCCGCTGGCCCGCATCGCGTCGTGGGCTAACGCCGGCGTGGATCCGGAGATCATGGGCACCGGCCCGATCCCGGCCTCGCGCAAGGCGCTGGAGAAGGCCGGCTGGTCGCTGGGCGACGTCGACCTGATCGAGTCGAACGAGGCCTTCGCGGCCCAGTCGCTGTGCGTCGTTCGCGAGCTGGGCCTCGACCCGGCCAAGGTGAATGTGAACGGGGGCGCGATCGCCATCGGTCACCCCATCGGCGCCTCAGGCGCGCGCATCCTCACGACGCTACTGTTTGAAATGCAACGATCTGGCGCGGCCAAGGGTTTGGCCACCCTCTGCGTCGGCGGCGGCATGGGCGTCGCCATGTGCGTCGAGCGGGTTTGACGCCTCCGTCCACGCCACTAAAGATGCAGCCGGTCGCGTGAAGGTCGCCAGAAGACCGAAACCGTAAGAGTTCGGCGACGGGACGGAATCAAAGGGGACGGCATGCAACGCGTGGCGATGGTCACCGGCGGTACGCGCGGGATCGGTCGGGCTATTTGTGAACGGCTGAAGGCGGACGGCTTCAAGGTGGCGGCGGGCTACTCCGGCAACGAGGAGGCGGCCCAGGCCTGCGCTCGCGAGCTGGGCGTGATGGTGGTGAAGGGCAATGTCGGCCAGTTCGACGACTGCGCCCGCGCCGTCGCGTCGGTCGAGGCCGAGCTGGGCCCGGTCGACGTGCTGGTCAACAACGCCGGCATCACGCGCGACGGCTTCTTCCACAAGATGACCCCGCAGCAGTGGTACGAGGTCATCCGCGTCAATATGGACAGCGTGTTCAATATGACGCGCCAGGTGATCGAGGGCATGCGCGAGCGCGGCTACGGCCGCATCGTCAACATCTCCTCGATCAACGGCCAGAAGGGCCAGGTCGGCCAGACCAACTATTCGGCCGCCAAGGCCGGCATGATCGGCTTCACCAAGGCCCTGGCGCTCGAGAACGCCAAGAAGGGCATCACGGTCAACTGCATCGCGCCGGGCTATATCGACACCGAAATGGTGGCTTCCGTGCCACAGAACGTGCTCGATCAGATCATCGGCCAGATCCCGGTCGGACGCCTCGGCCGCGGCGACGAGATCGCCGACATGGTCTCGTTCCTGGCCGGAGAACGCGCCGGCTACGTCACGGGTGCGACGTTGTCGCTCAACGGCGGCCAGTACATGGTCGGCTGAGCTGGAACCGCTCGCCCAAAATCCGCCCCGGTCGCAGTACATCTGCCGAGACATGTCTCTTCGCGTTCGGGTCCAGCCGGCGGTATCGGCCTTGCTCCTCGCCGCCGCATGTGCGTGCCTAGCCACGCCGTGCGCGGCGGGACCCGACACGCTGCGCGAAGCCCTGTTCGGTTCGAAGTCGGAAGACGGGCGCGAGCATCGGCATGATCCGGTGGTGGCCCGCTACACGGCGGAAACCGGGGCGACCTTCATCCTCGACCGCACCCAGCGGCGCGCCCTGCTGAAGTACGACCGGTCCGGCGAGATCTGGGCCCTGCAGGCGGCGCCGGCCCCGCGCGGCGACACCATCTTCAAGAACGACATCGGCCAGCCGGTGCTGCGCGCCACGCGGCTGGGCGGCCTGACCCTGTTCACCCGCGACGCGCCGACCGGGGTGCCGGTGGCCGTGGCCGGCGAGGCCCCGGCCTTCGTGGTGCCGGCCATGACGCCCCAGGCCCTGGTCCAGCACCTGGCGCGGGCCAGCGGGCGGGCCAGCAAGGCGGCCAAGCGGCTGGTGCCGTTCCGCGCCTCCGACGTCCCCGCCGGGGCCGAGTTCGTGGTCGCCGACGCGGCCAACCTGGCGGCCGAAGCCATCACTCGCCTGGCCGCTTCCAACAGCGGGCGCCGCCTGGTCGACGAGATCAAGGGCGTGCGCATCACCGTCGGCCGCCGCCCCGACGTGCGTCTCGACGACGGCCTGCTGCGAATCGTGGTCGCCCCCAAGGACGGCGTGGCGGGGCGCCCGTCGTCCCTGCGCATCGTCCACGCGGTCGCCTCCGCCGGGTAGAGCGCGATAGCCGAAAGTGGACGCCGCTTTCGGCGGCGATCGCGCTCAAGATCTAGCAATCCAGAGCCTTCTTACCCGTTTCGAATCCATTCGAAACGGAAAGGCTCTGACGCCGGCCCTCACTCTCAACCCTTGAACGCGTCCTTCGCGGCCCGCCGCTCGGCGAAGTCGTGCGCGTCGCGCGCCCGCAGGAAGGGATTGGTCGCCTTTTCCTGGCCCACCGTGGTCGGCACGGTCGGCTCGCCGCGTTCGCGCGCGGCGAACACCGCCTCCGCCCGCGCGCGCACCGCCGGCGCGTCGTCGACGGCCAGGGCGAAGCGGGCGTTGGCGGCGGTGTATTCGTGGGCGCAATACAGTCGCACGTCGTCGGCCAGGCCGGCCAGCCGGTTCAGGCTCTCCCACATCTGCTCGGCCGTCCCCTCGAACAGCCGCCCGCAGCCCATGGCGAAGACGGTGTCGCCGACGAAGGCGACCGAATTCTCGGGGCTGAAATAGACGATGTGGCCCAAGGTGTGGCCCGGCGTCGCGACGACCTCCAGCCGCGTCTCGCCAAGCCAGACCGTGTCGCCGTCGCCGACCTTCCGATCCAGCGGGGCGATGCGGGTCACTTCCTCGGGGCCGACGATCTCGCAACCGGTGGCTTCCTTCAGGCGCGCGTTGCCGCCGGCGTGGTCCGGGTGCCAGTGGGTGTTGAGGATCAGGTCCAGCCGGCCCCAGCCGCTGGCCTCCAGCTCGCGCAGGATCGCCTCGGCGTCGGGCGTGTCGACGCACGCGACCTTTCCGCTGGCGGCGTCGCGGATCAGGAAGCCGTAATTGTCCTGCAGGCAGGGGAATTGCCGGATCTCGAGCGCCATGGACGCAAACCCTCCTTCGGCCGGAGCCCGGCCTGCCTTATATGTGCAAGAGAGCGCGAGGGATAAGTCATGCGTCGCGACGTGCTGGACCTGCGCGAATTCTACGCCCAGCCCCTGGGCGCGGTCGTGCGTGACGCGATCGGGCGCAAGCTCGCCGAGGCGTGGGGCCCGGCCTCGGGCCTCGACGTGCTGGGCCTGGGCTACGCCACGCCCTTCCTCGACCGCTTTCCCGCCGCGCGCCGCACCGTCGCCGCCATGCCGGCCGCGCAAGGGGTGGAGAGCTGGCCCGCCCAGGGCCGCAATCGCGCCGCCCTGGTGGACGAGGCCGCCTTGCCGTTCGCCAACGCCCTGTTCGACCGCGTTCTGATCGTGCACGGCCTGGAGGAGACCGACGAGCCCGCCGCCCTGCTGGGCGAGGTCGGCCGGGTGATGGCCCCCTCGGGCCGGATGATCGTGGCCGCCGCGGCGCGCGGCGGGCTGTGGTCGCGGGCCGAACGCACCCCCTTCGGAGCCGGCCGTCCCTTCACCCGCCGCCAGCTTGAGGAGCTGGTGCGCGAGGCCGACCTGGAGCCGGTGGCCTGGAACCAGGCGCTGTACGTTCCCCCGTTCCGCCTTTTCACCGGTTGGGCCGAGGGCTTCGAGCAGGTCGGCTCCAAGGTCTGGCCGGGCGTGGCCGGGGTGATCCTGCTGGAGGCGGTGAAGCGCACCTTCGCGGTGAAGCCCAAGCGCGCCCGCGCCCGCCTGGTCGCGCCGATCCCCGGCGTCCTGGCGCCCGCGCCCACCCCCGTGCCGGCCGGCATGACGCGGCGCAAGCGCCTGGATCGCAGGTCCGATCAGGCCTAGGGCGGCGAGCTGCTTCGAAGGTTTCCATTCGCGGCGGGAAGGCTCTAGTTTCCGGCCGCATGGACCGCCTTATTCTGTTTCGACACGCCAAGGCCGAGCGCACGGCGCCCAGCGGCGACGACCACGACCGCTCGCTCACCGAGCGCGGGCGTGAGGACGCCCGCCTGATGGGCCAGGTGCTGGCCGACGCGGGCGTGAAGCCCGACCTCGCCCTGGTTTCCGACGCCCAGCGCACCCGGCAGACCTGGACCGAAGCCGCCCGCGCCTTCGACGGCGTGGCGCTGCGCCTGGAGAGCCGCCTCTACAACGCCGGCACGCAGGCCCTGCGCGCCGCCGTCGAGGAGGTCGAGGATCAGGCCGCCACCGTCGTGCTGGTCGGCCACAACCCCGGCATCCATTCCCTGGCGGTCGAACTGCTGGTCGAAGGCGGCGCCGCGCCGTCGACGATCGAGAAGCTGCGCTCGAAATTCCCGACCGCCACGGCCGCGGTGTTCACGGTCGACGCCGCCGGACGGGCCGCTTACGACGGCCTCTACCTGGCCAAGGACCACGGCGGGGGAGGCGAGGAATGAGCGCCGACCTGCACGGACTGGCCACCGGCCTGCTGCGCCGCTTCGACCCGGAAGAAGCCCACAAGCTGGCGATCACCGGCCTGAAGCTCGGCCTCGGCCCCCGCCAGGACGGTCCGGACGATCCGTCCCTGGCGGTCGAGCTCGCCGGCCTGCGTCTGCCCAACTGCGTCGGCCTGGCGGCCGGCTTCGACAAGAACGCCGAGGTTGCGGACGCCATGCTGGCGGCGGGCTTCGGCTTCGTCGAGTGCGGCACGGTCACGCCGCTGGCCCAGGCCGGCAACCCGAAGCCGCGCCTGTTCCGCCTGACCGAGGACCGGGCGGTGATCAACCGCATGGGCTTCAACAACGAGGGTCTGGAGCCCTTCGCCCACCGGCTGGCGCGGCGCGAGCGCGTGCGCGGCGTGGTCGGGGCCAATATCGGCGCCAACAAGGATTCCGAAGACCGCATCGGCGACTACGTCACCGGCCTGAGCCGGCTGTGGGGCCTGTCGGACTACTTCACCGCAAACATCTCCTCGCCGAACACGCCGGGCCTGCGCTCGCTGCAGACCCGCGCCGCCCTGGACGAGCTCCTGGGCCGTCTGGCCGAGGCGCGGACCGCCCTGGCGGCGGACGGGACGGACTATCCGCTGTTCCTGAAGGTCGCGCCGGATCTGGTGGACGCAGAGGTCGGCGACATCGTCGAGGCCTGCGTCGCGCACGGTCTGGACGGGATCATCGTCTCCAACACCACGATCGCCCGGCCCGAGACCCTGCGTTCCGCCCAGAAGGGCGAGGTCGGCGGCCTGTCCGGCGCGCCCCTGTTCGAGGCCTCCACCCGCATCCTGCGGCTGTTCCATCAGGCCCACGGCGGCCGGCTGGCCCTGATCGGCGCGGGCGGCATCGCGTCGGGCGCGGACGCCTACGCCAAGCTGCGCGCCGGCGCCTCGGCCGTGCAGCTGTATTCGGCCCTGGTCTACGAAGGCCCGGGCCTGGTGCAGGCGATCAAGCGCGACCTGACCCTGCGCCTGCGGGCGGACGGCTTCACCACCCTGCCCGAGGCGGTCGGGGCGGCCTGACCGCTTTCCTGTCAGATCACCAGGCTCATGGAGTCCTGGTGATCGGGCAGGGCGGCGGCGCGCACCAGGCGGCCCTCCAGGCCTTCGCGCAGGAAGCCCGCGATTTCGGTGCAGGCCACCTCGGCGCACGGCACCAGGCCGGCGAACTCCGGGAAGGCGTGAGGCAGGCCGTCGTAGCAGCGGTAGATCACCGGCACGCCCTTGGATTTCAGCTTGCGGGCGTAGGATTCGCCCTGGTCGGCCAGCGGATCGAAGCCGGCGGTGACGATCAGGGCCGGGGCGAAGCCGGCGACGTCGGCGCGCAGGGGCGACAGGCGCGGGTCGTTCGGGTCGGCGTCGGCGCTCAGATACCAGCCCAGCACCCACTTCAACGCCTGCGCCGACAGCGGCCAGGCGTCGGCGTAGGTCTGCATCGACTGACTTTCGTCGGCGATGTCGACCAGCGGGCAGATCAGCAGCTGCAGGACCGGCTGGGGCTGCCGCTCGGCCTTCAGCGCCGCGCAGATGCCGGCGGCGAAGCCGGCGCCGATCGACTGGCCGCCGACCGCGGCCAAGCCTGGCGGGCCGCCCAGCCGCTCGGCGTTCTCCAGCGCCCACGCGTAGGCCGCGAAGGCGTCGTCGAAGCCGGCCGGGAAGCGGTGCTCCGGGGCCAGGCGGTAGGCGGGCGCCAGCACCAGGCACTGGCCGCACTCGGCCAGCCGCGCGCACAGGGCGTGGCTGGTGTCGAGGTCGCCGACCACGCCGGCGCCGTCGTGGAAGAACACCAGCACCGGCGCGGCCGGATCCAGCGTCGAGGGGCGGTAGAGCCGCGCCGTCAGGGTCGAGGCCGGACCGTCGATCATCACCGTCTCGACCCGGACCGTGGTCGGCGCGCGCGGGGCGGCGGTCTCGACCATTTCGGCCCAGGTGGTCCGCGCTTCCTCCGGCGTCACCGAGGCGATGCCGCGCGGCTTGCGCCAGGCCTTCCACAGGAACTGGAAACGGGGATCCAGCGTGCGGCCGCCGCGCCAGATCACCCCGCCCCCCGACAGGGCGCGCAACACCGGCGGCGGCAGGGACAGGACGGACTTGAGATACAGGCGCTGAATCGCCGGGTCGGCCATGGGCTACTCCGCGCGCCGTCCCCCAGGCACGGCGCAAATGGAGGACACCCTATTCGTTTCCTGGCGGCAAGCGTCAGCCAGCCGTCGTGGCGATGACACGGGTGTAGAACTCCGCGGCCCGATCCAGGTTCTCGACCGACACGCGTTCGTTAGTGCCGTGGAAGCGGGAGAGTTCGTCGAACGGCACCAGGAAGGGCGCGAAGCGGTAGACCCGCTCGGCCACGGGCCCGAACCAGCGGGAGTCGGTGGCCCCGATGACGATGCCGGGCACGGTCGGCGCGCCGGTCGCCTCGGTGGCCAGGGCCGCCAGGGTGGACCAGGTCGCGTCCGAGGAGGACGACACCGGCGAGGCCTCGACCGGGGCGGCTTCCCAGCTCAGTTCGACCGGCAGGCCGCGCACCGCCCGGCGCGCGCGGGCCATGACGTCCGCGGCCCTGTCGCGCGGGTGCAGGCGGTAGTTGATCAGGGCGCTGGCGCGCTGGGGCAGCACGTTCTCCTTCGGCGCGCCCTCCAGCATGGTCGGCGCGAGGGTGGTGTGCAGCATGGCCGCCAGTTGCGGCGTCTCGCCCATCTTCCCGGCCAGCAGCGGCCCGAACAGCCAGTCGTTCGCCACCAGCATCCGCATCGGCCAGCCGCCGCCCGCGGCCATGCCGCGCACGGTCTGCGCGCCCGGGCCTTCGAACTGGAGCGGGAAGGGATCGCCGGCGATCCTGTCGACCGCGCGGGCCAAGGTGACGACCGCGGTCTCCTTCGGCGGCGCGGACGAGTGGCCGCCCTCGGCCGTCGCCGTCACCCGCAGGGTGGCGTAGCCCTTCTCGGCCGTGGACATGACCGCCACCGGCTTCCCGGTCAGCGCGTTCGTGGTCACCGCCACGCCGCCCTCGTCCAGCACGAACTCGGGACGGATCTTGCGGTCGGCGAACCATTTGGCGGCGGTGGCGGCGCCCGAGCCCAGCGCCTCCTCGTCATGGCCGAACACGAAGTAGACCGTGCGCCGGGGCCTGAAGCCGCGCCCGGCCAGGGCGTCGGCCGCCTCCATCAGCGCCACCAGCGAGCCCTTGTCGTCGAAGGCGCCGCGGCCCCAGACGTAGCCCTCGGCGATCGCGCCGCCGAACGGCGGGCGCACCCAGTCCTTCTCGGTCCCGGGCGTCACCGGCACCACGTCCTGATGGGCCATCAGCACGATCGGCGGCAGCTTCGGGTCCGAGCCCGGCCAGGCGTAGATCAGGGTGCGGCCGTCGACCAGCTCGCGGGTCATGGCGGCGTGGGCGGCGGGATAGGTCGCCTGCATCCAGGCGTGCAGCTTGTCCCACTCTTCCCAACGGTTGGCGGCGGCGTCCTGGTTGGACACGGTCTGGAAGCGGATGGCTTCGCCGAGATGGGCCGCCGCGCGCGCGGCGTCGACCGGGGTGGCGGCGGCCAAAGCGGCGGGCTTTGCGGCGCCCGCCTCGGGTTTCCAGGTCACGGTGCGCACGGCCACCACGGCGGCCAGCGTCAGCAGGCTCGCGCCCGCGATGAGCGCGACGTTGCGAACGACCTTCATGACCGTGATTTAACCCCGACTTTGCTGGTGAACGCCCCCCGTCGAGCTTAAGCTCGGCGCTAGCAATGACCAGAGGGCTTCGCATGGACCGTCGCGCCTTTGTCGCCGCAGCGCTCGGCGCCGGCTTTCTGCCCGCCGCGGCCCGCGCCCAGGAGGCGGACGCCGCCGCGGACGAGCTGATCGCGCCGATCCTGGCCGAGACCGGCGCGCCGGCCCTGGCCGGGGCGGTGGTCACCCGCGACGGCTTCGCCTGGCTGGGCGCTGGGGGCGTGCGCCGGGCCGGCGGCACCGACAAGGTGACGGTCGAGGACCAGTGGCACCTGGGCTCCAACACCAAGGCCATGACCGCGGCGCTGTATGCGCGGCTGGCCGAGCAAGGCCGCGCCAAGTGGGGCGCGGGCGTCGCCGAGCTGTTTCCCAAGCTGAAGACCGATCCCGCCTGGAGCGGGGCGACCATCCAGCAGTTCATGGCCCACCGCGCCGGCCTCAGCGACAAGGGGCTGATCGACACCGCCTGGCTGATCGCCGCCCAGACCGACCCCCGCCCGCTGCCGGACCAGCGTCGCGCCTTCGTGGCCAAGGCGCTGGGCGCCAAGCCGGGGCTCGCGTCGGGAACCTACGAATACGCCAACGCCGACTACGTCCTGGCCGGGGCGGCGATCGAGCGGGTCTCCGGCCTCGACTGGGAGAGCGCGATCCGCACCGAGCTGTTCTCGCCGCTCGGAATCGAAGGGGCCGGCTTCGGCGCGCCTGACGGCGACCAGCCGTGGGGCCATCTGAACGGCGTGGCCGTCGATCCCATGCAGCTGGGCGCCGACAATCCCGCGGCCATGGGCCCGGCCGGCACGGTGCACATGTCGCTGGAGGACTACGCCAGGTTCCTGCGGGTGTTCCTGACCGACGGCGGCGAGCTTCTGCAACCGTCGTCGGTGGCGACCCTGACCACGCCCTGGGGCGGCCAGCCCAACGCCTATGCGCTCGGCTGGGGCACGCTGGAGCGCCGCCAGTGGGCGAACGGGCCGGTGCTGACCCACAGCGGCTCGAACAACCGCTGGATGGCCGTGGCCATGGTCGCGCCGGCGCGCGGCCTGGCCTTCGTGACCGTCTCCAACGATCGCGCGAAGGGCGAGAAGGCGACCCAGGCATTGCTGCTGAAGTTGATCGACCGGTTCGCCCGGGCCTGAGGTCCAGCGTGGTTGCCGGGCCATAAACCTCTAATTCTGTTGACCGATGGCCGGTCGGCGGGCAGAGATTTAGGGCGATCCGAGATCTAGGCTGCCCACGACGTTGGTGCACGGGCGAAAGCTCGTCTCCTGAACTGACTGCTTCCGGAACGGATTGTGACTGGGTCGGGCTCGCCTGACCCTCCTGGAAACGGCTCGTTTAGGAGAGCTTCGATGGCTAACGGCACGGTGAAGTGGTTCAACGCCACCAAGGGTTACGGCTTCATTCAGCCGGAAGACGGCGGCGCGGACGTGTTCGTGCACGTCACGGCGGTCCAGCGCGCGGGCCTGCAGGGCCTCGATGAAGGCCAGCGTCTGGCCTACGAGCTGCAGAACGAGCGCGGCAAGACCGCTGCGGTCAACCTGCAGCCGCTCTGATTTTTCCGGATCAGAACGAACCCGCGGGCGCGGAGGCTCAGGCTTCCGCGCCCGTTTTCGTTTGGGCGAGGGCCTGAGCGCTGGCCTGAGCGCTCGACCGCGCGCTGGACCATTGGGCCAGCACCACGCCCGACAGGGCCAACAGGCCGCCCAGCGCCTGCATCGGCACGATCCGCTCGGCGAAGATGATCCAGCCCAGGATCGCCGCCACCACCGGCTGGACGAACACCACCACCGAGGCCGTCGCGGCCGGCAGGCGGCCCAGCGCCCAGGCGATCGCGCCCTGGCCGGTGACGTGCACCACGGCCAGGCCCGCGCACGCCGCCCAGCCGGCGAGGCCCAGCGGGGTCACCTGCTCGCCCATCACGAGGCTGACCGCCAGCAGCACCGGCGTGCCGGCCAGGGTCGACCAGAACATCACCCGCGAGGCCGAGGCGCTCATCCGCGCGGCGCGCACCACCAGGAAGTAGGCCCCGTACCAGGCCGCGGTCACGACCGAGAGCAGGTTGCCGAGCGTCGGGTTGGTCCCGTGGCCGCCCGCGCCCTTGGCGGCGGCCATCATCCAGGCGCCGGCCAGGGCCAGGCCGAGCGCGACCACGAACAGCCGCGCCGGCTTCTCCTTGAACATCAGCCAGGCGGCGACGGTGACCACCACCGGCATCAGGTTGGTCAGGACCGTGGCGTTGGTCACCGAGGTCAGGACCACGCCGTAGTGCCAGCAGGCTAGGTCGCCGGCGAACAGCACGCCGGCCAGAAGGCACAGCTTCCATGGCGTGGCGCCGCCCTCCGGCTCGCGCTTCGAGAAGGTCATGACCGCCAGCAGCGGCACGGCCAGGAACAGCCGCCAGAAGCCCGCGGCGGCGGGGCCGGTCTCGGTCAGGCGGACCAGGATCGGGGCGAAACCGATGGCGGCGGCGCCGAGGACGAGGGCGAGGACGGCGGCGCCGCGTTCAGACTTGACCATGGCGGCCCTTGTGAGCCGAAACGCAGGCGAGTGAAAGCTCAGTCGAAGCCGAGTTCGGCGCGCAGTTCGCGCGGCGAGACGCCGCGGGCCCGCAGCTCCCGCAGGGACTCGGCCCGGTCGCGCTTGGCGAAGCGCCGCCCCTGCGCGTCGGTCAGCAGCGGGTGGTGGCGGTAGCGCGGCGTGGGCAGGTCCAGCAGGGCCTGCAGGAGGCGCTGGATGTGGGTCGCCTCGAACAGGTCCTGGCCGCGCACCACGTGGCTGACCCCCTGCAGGGCGTCGTCGAACACCGCGGCGAGGTGATAGGCGACGCCGACGTCCTTGCGGGCCAGCACCACGTCTCCGGCGGTCTCGGGGCGGGCCTGGATCACTCCGGTCTCGCCCAGCGGGCCCTCGCCGGCCTCCGTGAAGGTCAGGGCCTCCCAGCCGCCGACCGTCTCTTGCGCGCGGTCCAGCGACAGCCGCCAGGCGTAGGGACGTCCTTCGGCCAGCAGGGCGGCCTCGTCGGCCGGGGACAGCGGCTGGCCGCGGTAGATCGCGCCTTCCGGGCCCTCGCCGGGACCGTGCGGAGCGCGGGCGATCTCGTCCAGGATCTCGCGCCGGGTCTTGAAGCAGCGATAGACCAGGCCGCGCGCGATCAGCTGATCCAGCGCCCCGCGATACTCGTCGAAATGGGCCGACTGCCGCCGGACCGGCTCCTCCCACTCCAGCCCCAGCCAGGCCAGGTCGTCGTAGACGCCCTGCTCGTACTCCGGTCGGCAGCGGGTCAGGTCGATGTCCTCGACCCGCAGCAGGAAGCGCCCGCCCTCCGCGCGCGCGGCCGCCTGCGCCGACAGGGCGGAAAAGGCGTGGCCCCTGTGCAGAAACCCGGTGGGGGAGGGCGCGAAACGGGTGACGAAGCTCATGGCCTCTGATTACACCCGGTTTCATGATCGTCGTCCCCTCCGCCGAGGACCTTTTCGCCGCCCGCGCCGCCCTGGTCGAACTGGACCCGGCCCTGGCCCACGCGCACGCGGTGACGCCGGCCTTCGAGTGGCGCACGCGCGAGGGCGGCTTCGCGGGCCTGCTGCGGATGCTGGTCGAGCAGCAGGTCTCCACGGCCTCGGCCGCCGCCATCTGGCGGCGGGTGGAGGCGGGCCTCGGCGAGATCGCCCCCGCGCCAGTGCTGGCGCGCCAGATCGAGGACCTGCGCGCGCTCGGCCTGTCCCTGCCCAAGGCCCGCTACGCCCACGCCATCGCCGAGGCCTGCGCGACGGGCGCGCTCGACTTCGCGGCCTTGCGCGACCTGCCCGACGCCGAGGCGATCGCGCGCCTGACCGCGGTGAAGGGGATCGGCCGCTGGACCGCGGAGATCTACCTTATGTTCTGCGAGGGCCGCGCCGACATCTTTCCGGGCGGGGACATCGCCCTGCAGGAGGCCATGCGCTGGGCGGACGCGGCCGAGCGACGCCCGTCCGAGCGCGAGGCCGCCGCCCGCGCCGAACTCTGGCGCCCGCATCGTTCGGTGGCCGCGCACCTGCTGTGGCGGTGGTACGGCGGCGTCAAACGCGGCGAACTCCCTCGGGAAGACTCGGCCGGCCAAGTCGTGTCGCCCCTGTCATAGGACCGTCGTCCAGAATCGCGTATACGGGGAACTGTCGGGTGACTTCGAAGTCCACCCGGGCGTTCTAGCGAGGAAGGAGGCGTGTCTTCAGTCCGGTCGCATTGAACTCACCCAGGCGGCGTCCATCGCCGCGGAGGGCCCACCGATGCAGGTTCTGAGGAACCCGCCGTCGGGCTGGCCGGCCCTCGTGCTGAACGCCGATTATCGGCCGCTGTCCTATTACCCCCTGTCGCTATGGCCCTGGCAGGAGGTGGTGAAGGCGGTCTTCCAGGATCGCGTCGACGTCGTCTCCACCTACGACAAGGTGGTCCGCTCGCCCTCGACCGAATTCCTGTTGCCCAGCGTGGTCTCGCTGAAAGCCTACGTCGACCAGGACCGGTCGCCGGCCTTCACCCGCTTCAACCTGTTCCTGCGCGACTCCTTCGCCTGCCAGTACTGCGGCTCGGGCGCGGAACTGACCTTCGACCACGTCATGCCGCGCTCGCGCGGCGGGCGCACGACCTGGGAAAACATCGTCGCCGCCTGCGCCCCCTGCAATCTGCGCAAGGGCGGGCGCACGCCGCGCGAAGCCGACATGCACCCCGCCTCGCGGCCCCACCGGCCCAGCATGTACGAACTGCAGGACCTCGGCCGGCGCTTCCCGCCGCACTACCTGCACGAAAGCTGGCTGGACTACCTCTATTGGGACATCGAGCTGGAGGCGTAGTTCTCGACAGACGGCCATCCTGGACACGTTCAGACGGGCCGCGATCTGGGTGGGCCGATGCCTTGGGCGTGCAGGTCGGCGATGGCGATCGGGTCGACGGCCTTCCGGCGACCTTTGTAGACGCCCCGCGCCTTCGCCAACATCACGGAGTCGGTGGCGTCCAGCAGCCGCTCGGCCGTGATCTCATTGACGACCGCCGGTGCAGGCGCGCCATAGGCACCCGCCGCAACACCCGCGGAAATCAGCCAGACTGCGAAAACGCTCCGAGCTCTTCGCGCGCAGCCTCGGCGAACTCCTTCAGCGGGTCGACGCCCCTTTCGCTTTTCATCAGGGCCTGCAAATCGGGGATCGACTTGTTCGGCGAGAAGTAGGCGCCGATGATCGTTTCCATGACCTTCTCTGCGGAATCGATCGTTCGCGGCGTGCACCGGATGCGCATTCTGCTGATCATTCCGTAGAGGCCGACCATGTCCTGGATTTTCGGCTGGTCGCTTTGGGTGGCGTCGCCATAAGCCCCTGAAGCGGCGACTATGAAGTCTCTGAAGAGGTCCTCGAGGCCCGCGAGGTCATGGGCGAGGCGTGCAGCCCGGGCCTGCGATCGCAGATTCATCCAGCTCGTGAAGCCCGACGTCAGGCCGCCGATGATCGATCCGCCCAGCGCGGCCAGCGCGGAAACGTACGCCACATCCATGACTTACCACCGTTGGTAGACAGCCTCCGCCACTTACGAGATCAGGATCATGCCACGCATGCTCCCTAATTGAGAGAGCGTGCTGGCCAGCGGAAACGGCTAGAGCGCCGGTCGTCGCGACGGCGGCGACTACCTGTACGGGGACAGCAAGCTGCAGCCGTAGGTTCGGCGCGCGTCCGTCCCGAGACGGGCGCGCACCTTTTGGATGAAATGCACACAGGGCGCTTTTGCGGATTTCACCCGACTTAAGGGTCGGGGTGTCCGCCCCGGAAGCGCTTCAGTCCCGGACCGAATAGTCCACGCTCATGTCGCAGGCGCGCAGCACGGTGGCGATCCGGGCGGCCTTTTCGACCGCCTTGGCCTTGTCGTCGCAGAGAGTGACCGGGCGACCGTTCACGTTGATCCGCCAGCCCGTCGGGGCCCTGACGACGTCGACCCGCACCGTCCTACTCCGCGACAAACGCTTACGAACCTTATGGAAACGCTCGGGCGTGGCTTTGGTTCAGAAAAAGCAGCGCTCTTAGGTGTTTTCGCTGAGGTCGAATTCAGGAACGCGCAGGTAGAAACGCAAGTTCTTTCGAGCCCGGTTCTTCGGTTTGAGGAATGCGTCGGGAGCTTGCGCGGCCACTAGCTTCACCAGGATTTTGATGAGGCGTCGCGGGAGGTCTCGACGGCCGGCGTTCGGAAGGCGTCGACATGTCCAAGAAGACGATCCTCATCCTTGTGGCCGCCGTCGCCGTGGTGGGCGCGGTCGTCGCCTGGCTGGTCCTGCGCAAGCCCGGCCTGCCGGAGGGTTTGTCCGGCGGCAACGGCCGGCTGGAGGCGAAGCAGGTCTTCATCGCCACCAAGTACCCCGGACGGATCAAGGAGGTGCTGGTCAACGAGGGCGACACGGTCGAGCCCGGCCAGGTGGTCGCGCGCATGGACACCGAGGCGCTGGAGGCGCAACTGCGCGAAGCCGAGGCCCAGATCGTCGAGGCGCAGGAGGGCCGCAACGTCGCGCTGGCCAACATCGACGTGAAGTCGGCCGACTACAACTACGCCGCCAAGCAGTACGCCCGCTCGCGCGACCTGGTCCCGCGCGGCGCGGTCAGCGAACAGGAAGCCGAGATCGACAACGCCCACATGCTGGCCAGCAAGGCCGAGCTGACCGGGGCGAAGACTCAGGCGACGCAAGCGGGGGCCTCGATCGAGGCGGCCAGGGCGACCGCCGACCGGCTGCGGGCCGAGATCAAGGACGCCGTGCTGATCGCGCCGATCCACGGACGGATCGACAGCCGCCTGGCCGAGCCCGGCGAAGTGCTGGGGCAGGGCGGGCGCGTGCTGTCCCTGGTCGATCTCACCGACGTCTACATGTACGTCTTCCTGCCTGAGCGGGTCACCGGCAAGGTCGCGGTGGGGGCGGAGTCGCGCATCGTGCTCGACGCCGCGCCGCAGTACCCGATCCCGGCCTACGTCTCCTTCGTCTCGCCCTCGGCCCAGTTCACCCCCAAGACGGTGGAGACGCAGGAGGAGCGGCACGCCCTCACCTTCCGGGTGAAGCTGCAGATCCCGCGCGAGCGGCTGAAGAACTACGAGCCGCTGATCAAGGCCGGCATCCCAGGCATGGGCTACGTGCGCTACGACCCCCAGGTCCAGTGGCCCGCGAACCTGCAGCCCAACCCCAATCCGCCGAAGAACCTCGTCGGCGTCCAAGGAACGAGCGGTCAGGGGAAGGGTGAGAAGTGACGGACGCTGGCGACGACCCGTGGGTCGCACGCATCCGCGGCGTCTCCCACCGATACGGCAAGGCGATCGCGCTGGACGGGGTCACCCTCGACGTCCCGGCGCGCAAGATGATCGGCATGATCGGCCCGGACGGGGTCGGCAAGTCGACCCTGCTCGGCATCCTGGCCGGCGTGCGCCGCATGCAGGAGGGCGAGGTCGAGGTCCTCGGCGGAAACATCGACGACGCCAAGTTCCGCAATAGCGTCGCCTCGCGCATCGCCTACCTGCCGCAGGGGCTGGGCAAGAACCTCTATCCGACCCTGTCGATCACCGAGAACGCCGACTTCTTCGGCCGGCTGTTCGGCCAGTCGGCCGAGGAGCGGGCCTGGCGGATCGACGACCTGTTCCGCTCGACCGACCTGACCCAGTTCCGCAATCGCCCGGCCGGCAAGCTGTCGGGCGGCATGAAGCAGAAGCTGGGGCTGTGCTGCTCGCTGATCCACGACCCGGACCTGCTGATCCTCGACGAGCCGACCACCGGGGTCGATCCGCTGGCGCGGCGGCAGTTCTGGGACCTGATCGACCGCATCCGCGAGCGCCGCCCGGAAATGAGCGTGCTGGTCGCCACCGCCTACATGGACGAGGCCGAGCGCTTCGACTGGCTGGTGGCGATGAACGCCGGCAAGGTGCTCGACACCGGCACGCCGCAGGAACTGCGCGAGAAGAACGGCGTGGACACCCTGGAGAAGGCCTTCATCCGCATGCTGCCGGAGGAGGCGCGCGCGGGCCATCGCGAGCCGGTGATCACCCCCTACGTGCCCTCCGAAGGGCCGCCGGCCATCGAGTCGCACGGCCTGACCCAGAAGTTCGGCGCCTTCACCGCCGTCGACCACGTGAACTTCCGCATAGAGCGCGGCGAGATCTTCGGATTCCTCGGCTCGAACGGCTGCGGCAAGACCACGACCATGAAGATGCTGACCGGCCTGCTGCCGCCGACCGAGGGCGAGGCCCTGCTGTTCGGCGAGCCGGTGAAGGGCGGCGACGTCGAGGCGCGCCGGCGGGTCGGCTTCATGTCCCAGGCCTTCTCGCTCTACACCGAGCTGACCGTGCGCCAGAACCTGATGCTGCACGCCCGGCTGTTCGACCTGCCCGAGGACAAGGGCAAGGCCCGGGTCGAGGAACTGATCAAGGACTTCGGCCTGGAGGCGGAGGCCGACACCCTGGCCGAGGCCTTGCCGCTGGGCATCCGCCAGCGCCTGTCGCTGGCGGTGGCGGTGCTGCACGAGCCGGAAGTGCTGATCCTCGACGAGCCGACGTCCGGCGTCGATCCGGTGGCTCGCGACGGCTTCTGGGAGCTGCTGATCCGCCTGTCGCGCGAGAAAGGCGTGACCATCTTCCTGTCCACCCACTTCATGAACGAGGCCGAGCGCTGCGACCGCATGTCGATGATGCACGCGGGCAAGGTGCTGGCGCAGGGCCCGCCGGCCGAGCTGGTCAAGGAGCGCGGGGCCAAGACCCTGGAGGAGGCCTTCATCGGCTATCTGGAGGAGGCCGCCGCCGCCCAGGCGCCGCGGGCGGGCACCACCTCCGACGAGCCGGTCGTTCCGCCGCCGCCGCCCGAGGCGGTCGCGGCGGAGTCCGCCGCGCACGCGGCGCCCAGCCGCTTCAGCCTCGGCCGCATCTGGGCCTTCGCCCGGCGCGAGACGATCGAACTGCGGCACGACCGGGTGCGGCTGTTGTTCGCCCTGCTCGGGCCGCTCCTGCTGATGATCGTGTTCGGCTACGGCATCACGCTGGACGTCGACAACCTGACCTATGCGGTCCTGGACTACGACCAGACCACGGCCAGCCGGGACTACGCCGACGGCTTCCGCGGCTCTAAATACTACGACGAGCGGCCGCCGATCACGAGCTACGCGGAGCTCGACCGACGTCTGCGCAACGGCGAGCTGCGGTTCGCCATCGAAATCCCGCCCCGGTTCGAGGACGACCTGGTGCGCGGCCGCCAGCCGACGATCGGGGCGTATATCGACGGCGCCAACCCGTTCCGTGCGGAAACGGCCCGCGACTACGTCAACGCGACCCATCAGCGGTACCTGACGGTGCTGCGCGACGAGAAGGGCCTGCCGCCGGCCGCGCAGCCGGTGATCATCGACAACCGGGCGCTCTACAATCAGGCGTTCCTCAGCCTCTACGCCCTGGTCCCGGGCGACATCATGCTGCTGCTGATCCTGATCCCGAGCATGCTGACCGCCCTGGCCGTGGTGCGCGAGAAGGAGCTCGGCTCGATCGCCAACTTCTACGCGGCGCCGGCCAGCAAGGCGGAGTTCCTGATCGGCAAGCAGTTGCCCTATCTCGCCGTGGCGCTGATCCAGTTCGCCTCCTTGTTATTGCTCGCAGTCTTCCTGTTCCAGGTGCCGATCAAGGGCAGCTTCCTCACCCTCCTGCTCGGGGGCGTGCTGTTCGTGATGGCCAGCACCGGCTTCGGCCAGCTGATCTCGGTGTTCTCCGCGACCCAGTCGGCGGCCATCTTCGCCGCGGCGATCATCACCATTCTCCCGGCCGTTCAGTTCTCCGGCATGTTCGTGCCGGTCTCCTCCCTGAGCGGCGCCGCGGCGATCGGTGGGCGGATTTTCCCCAGCACCTACTTCCAGGCGATCAGCGTGGGGACCTTCACCAAGGCGCTCGGCATTGACGCGCTGTGGCCGCAACTCGTGTCCCTGGCGGTGATCATCCTGGTCTACTTCACCCTCTCGGTGCTGCTGCTGAAAAAGCAGGAGGCGTGAGCGGTGAAGAACCTCAGGCACATCTTCTACTTGGGCCTGAAGGAGATGGTCAGCCTCGCGCGCGACCCGGTGATGCTGTTTCTGATCGTGTACGCTTTCACCTTCGCCGTCATCACGCCGTCGAAGAGCTCGGTGATGGACGTGCGCAACGCCTCGGTGGCGGTGGTCGACGAGGACCAGTCGGAAGCGTCGCGCGCGGTGATCGAGGCCCTGCGGCCGCCGGAGTTCCGCCCCGCGAAGGAGATCCCGTTCAGCGACATCAACCGCGTCCTCGATCGAGGCAAGTACACCTTCGTCGTCGACATCCCCCCGGACTTCCAGGCCGACCTGGCGAGGGACGCCGAGCCGACCGTTCAGATCGTCACCGACGCCACGGCCATGAGCCAGGCCGGCCGCGGCGGGGGCTACATCGCCGAGATCGTCAAGAACACGGTGGAGCCGTTCTGGAGAGGCCAAGGAGAGCCGGAGGCTAAACCCCTGGTGGGGCTCGAGACCCGACCGCGCTTCAACCCGAACCTGGAGCAGGGCTGGTTCGTCGCCATCAACCAGGTGATCAACAACATCACCGTCCTGGCGATCTTCCTGACCGGGGCGGCGGTGCTGCGCGAACGCGAGCACGGCAACATCGAGCACTTGCTGGTGATGCCACTGCGCCCCTTCGAGCTGATGTTCGCCAAGGTCTGGGCCAACGGCCTGGTCGTGGTCGCCGCGGCGATGGCGTCGCTGTTCCTGGTGGTGCAGGGCGTGCTCCGAGTGCCGATCGCGGGCTCGATCCCGCTCTTCCTGCTCGGGCTCTGCATCTACCTGTTCTCGGTCACCGCGCTGGGGATCATGCTGGCCACCCTGGTCGGCTCCATGCCCCAATTCGGCCTGCTGGCCTTTCCCGTGTTCATCGTCATGAACCTGCTCTCGGGGGGGCAGACCCCGCTCGAGAGCATGCCGCTGGTGCTGCAGAAGGCCATGCAGTTCGTGCCCTCGACCCACTTCGTCAGCTTTTCGCAGGCGGTGCTCTTCCGGAATGCGGACATCACCATGGTGTGGCCGGACATGCTGAAGATGTTCGCGATCGGGTCCGTCTACACCGTCGTCACCCTCTCCCGGTTCCGGAAGATGCTCGCGGCGGTTCAGTGAAAGGGTAGGGCTATGAAGGCGCGATCCCCTGGCGTGCGCACGACGACCCGGCTGGCCGCGTCCGCGGCGGCCCTGCTCGTGACGGTGTCGTCGACCGGCTGCCGCACGGTGGGCCCCGACTACAAGCGGCCCGAGGCGACCTATCCTGCCGAGTTCCGCGGGCAGACCGGTACGACCGCCGCCGGTTCGATCGCCGAGCAACCCTGGCAAAGCGTGTTCACCGACCCGGCCCTGCAGGCGCTGATCACCGACGCGCTGGCCAACAACCACGATCTCGAGATCGCCGCGGCGCGGGTGCAGCAGGCGCAGGCCCTGGTCGGGATCGTCGAGTCGCAGGGCGGCCCCCAGCTCGACTACCAGACCTTCCTCGGCACCCAGCAGACCCTGACGCCGGAGCCCAACGACATCGGCACCGCCCGGTTCGCTGCGATCGGCGGGGCGCTGAACGCCTCCTGGGAGATCGACCTTTGGGGGCGCATCCGCCGTCAGACCGAGGCGGCCGAAGCCAACCTCTACGCCCAGCAGTACGTCGCCCGCGGCGTTGTCCTGTCCCTGGTGAGCGAGGTCGCGTCCGGCTACTTCCGCCTGCTGACGCTCGACCGCGAGCTGGAGATCGCCCAGGAGAGCCAGAAGGTTTACGGCCGGACGCTGGACCTGTTCACCCTGCGCTTCGACGCCGGCAAGGACAGCAAGCTGCCGGTCGAACGCGCCTCGTCGGGCTACCAGGCGAGCCAGGCCGACGTCGAGGACCTGAAGCGCGCCATCGCCCAGCAGGAGAACGCGCTCAGCGTCCTGCTCGGCGTCCCGCCGCGCGCCATCGCCCGCGGCCGCCCGCTGGATCAGCAGATCGCCCCGCCGACGCCGGTGGGCGCGACCAGCGAGGTGCTGCAACGTCGGCCGGACATCCTGCGCGCCGAGCAGGAAATGATCCGGGCCAACGCCGAGATCGGCGTCGCCGTGGCCAACTACTTCCCGCGCGTCGGCCTCTCGGCCCTGCTCGGCGGCGACATCGTCCACTTCGAGGGCGACACCAACAGCTTCGGGCTCTGGAACCTGGCCCTGAACGCCGCCGGGCCGATCTTCACCAGCGGCCGGCTGGAGGAGGCGTACAATCTGCGTCGGGCGTTCTGGGACCAGTCGGTGGCGGAGTACCGCAAGACCGTCCTGACCGCCTTCCAGGAGACCTCCGACGCGCTGGCCGCGCAGGACACCCTGGGGCGTCAGCGCACGGCGCTGGAACGCCAGGTCGCGTCGCTGCGCGAGTCCATGGACCTCGCGCTTCTCCGCTACGATGGGGGTCGGGCCAGCTATTTCGAGGTGCTGGAGGCCGAGCAGCAGCTGTTCCCGGCCGAGGACGCCCTGGCCCGCACCAAGCGCGACCAGCTGCTGGCGGTGGTCAACCTCTACAAGGCGCTGGGCGGCGGCTGGCACACCGCTGCCCCGGCGGCCGGGATCAACACGGCGTCTCCGGCCGTTCCACCAGGGAGAAATCCGTCCAATCCACCGGCGAGAAATCCGTCCAACGGGGGTGAGTGACATGTCCGCCTGGCGCGCGTTCGGCCCCGTGCCGGACTACTGGGTCGACGCCTGGCAGCGCTCGATCCTGTTTCTCGACATCCTGAGGGAGCGGGGCAACCAGTACTGGGAGCACAACGCGGCGACCGCGCCCAACGTGCTGACTTTCGCGGCCGACGAACTGGTGCTCGACGGGCGCAACCTGCCCCGACCCGTCAACTACGGCCTGGTGCGCATCAAGCCTCCCGAGGGCGTGAAGACCGATCCGGCCAAGCCGCCCTACATCGTGGTCGACCCGCGCGCCGGCCACGGCCCCGGCATCGGCGGGATGAAGCAGGACAGCGAGATCGGCGTTGCCCTGGCCGCCGGGCACCCCTGCTACTTCGTCGGCTTCCTGCCCCAGCCCCTGCCCGGCCAGACCATCGAGGACGTGTGCGAGGCGGAGGCGGCGTTCATCGCCGAGGTCGCACGCCGTCACCCGCAGGCCGAGGGCAAGCCGGTGATCGTCGCCAACTGCCAGGCCGGCTGGCAGGTGATGATGGCCGCAGCACTCCATCCCGATCTGACCGGACCGATCCTCTTGGCCGGCTCGCCGCTGTCCTACTGGGCCGGCGAGCGCGGCAAGAACCCGCTGCGCTATCTGGGCGGCGTGCTGGGCGGGACCTGGATGACGGCGCTGGCGGGCGACCTGGGCGACGGCATCTTCGACGGCGCCGCCCTGGTGGCCAATTTCGAGAGCCTCGACCTGCCCAACACGTATTGGGAGAAGCCCTACAACGTCTATTCCAAGGTCGACACCGAGGGGCCGAGGTTCCTCGACTTCGAGACCTGGTGGGGCAGCCCGGTGCTGCTGAACGCCGAAGAGATGCAGTGGATCGCCGACAACCTGTTCGTCGGCAATAAGCTGTCCACCGGCGCGCTGCGCACCTCCGAGGGCGTCCGCATCGACCTGCGCAACATCCGCTCGCCGATCGTGGTGTTCTGCTCCTGGGGCGACAACATCACCCCGCCGCAGCAGGCGCTGGGCTGGATCACCGACATCTACGACCACGAGCGCGAGATCGCCGCCAACGGCCAGACCATCGTCTACTGCCTGCACCAGACCATCGGCCACCTCGGCATCTTCGTGTCCGGAAAGGTGGCGACCAAGGAGCACCGCGAGTTCACCTCGTGCATGGACATGATCGACCTGGCGCCGCCCGGGCTCTACGAGGCGGTGATCACCGAGGTCGAACCGGACACTGCAAACGCGGCCCTGATCGACGGTCGCTGGCTGTTCTCCCTTCAGCCGCGGACCGTGGCCGACGTGGCCGAGATCGTCGGCGAACGGCCCGACGACGATCTGCGCTTCGCGGCGGTGGCGCGGGTGTCGGAGACCAATCTCGCCCTCTATCGCGACTTCCTGGCCCCGACGGTGCAGGCGATGAGCACGCCGCTGTCGGCCGAGGTGCTGCGCTGGACGCACCCGAACCGGCTGCGCTTTGCGGCCTTTTCCGACGTGAACCCGCTGATGAAGCCGGTCGAAGGCCTGGCCAAGGCGGTGCGCCAGGGCCGCGAGCCGGCCGAGCCGGACAATCCGCTGGTAGCGATCGAGAAGGCGACCGCGGCCTGGATCAGCGCTTCTTTGCAGGCTTACGGCCTGGCGCGCGACGCCATGACCGAGGCCGCCTTCGTCGCCGCCTACGGCGCGCGCCTGACCCAGGCCGCGGCCGGCCTCGACCGCCAGGCGCCGCGCCGGCATATCGAGCGCGACCTGGTGCGCGAGGCGGACGAGGCGCGGCTGCGCTCCGACCTCGAGCAGAAGTTCGAGATCGGCGGCGCGTCCGAGGCGGCGGCCCGCGCCCTGATCTACGTCAACCGGCCCGACGGCAGTTTCGACGAGCGCGGCTCGGCCATGTTCAAGGTGCTGCGGGCGGCGCAGCCGGCCGACGAGCGGCTGCCCGCCGCGGAGCTCAAGGAACTTGTGAAAGAGCAGGACCTGCTGCTGCGCCTCGACGAGGAGCGGGCCATCCAGGCGATCCCGAAGCTGCTGCCGCCGGACGCCGGACGTCGGAAGCGCGTGCTGGACGAGGTGCACGGCCTGGTCGAAGCCCGCGGAAACCTGGCGGAGGAGGGACGGCGCCGGCTGCAGCGCGTGGACGCCCTGTTCGAGATGGGAGCGGCCGGCCATGCCTGACTCGACGGAGCCGCCGAACGGACGGCGGCACGACAAGTTCGAACGCCTCGTCGAGGTGGCCCACCGCCATCCGCCGGTCGCCACCGCCGTCGCCCATCCCTGCGACCAGGTCTCGCTGGAGAGCGCGATCGAGGCCGCGCGGATGAAGCTGATCGCGCCGATCCTGGTCGGGCCGCAGCCGCGCATTCGCGACGTGGCCGCCAAGGGCTCGCTGGACATCTCCGCCTTCGAGCTCGTCGACGCCGCCCACAGCCATGACGCGGCCGCCAAGGCGGTGGAGCTGGTCCGCGCCGGCCGGGCCGAGGCCCTGATGAAGGGCAGCCTGCACACCGACGAGCTGATGGGCGCGGTGGTCAAGCGCGAGACGGGCCTGCGCACCGAGCGTCGCATCAGCCACTGCTTCATCATGGACGTGCCCGGCCACGCCGACGCGCTGATCATCACCGACGCGGCGGTGAACGTCGCCCCGACCCTCGAGGAGAAGGTCGACATCGTTCAGAACGCGATCGACCTGGCCCACGCCATGGGCGTGGCCCAGCCTCTGGTGGCGATCCTGTCGGCTATGGAGACGGTCAATCCGAAGGTTCTCTCCACGGTCGAGGCCGCGGCGCTGTGCAAGATGGCCGAGCGCGGCCAGATCACCGGCGCCGTGCTGGACGGCCCGCTGGCGCTGGACAACGCCATCGATCCGGAGGCCGCGGCGATCAAGAAGATCGCCTCGCCGGTGGCCGGTCGCGCCAACGTCCTGGTGGTGCCGGACCTGGAGGCCGGCAACATGCTGGCCAAGAGCCTGTCCTTCCTGGCCGGAGCCGACGCCGCCGGTATCGTGCTGGGCGCGCGCGTGCCGGTGATCCTGACCAGCCGGGCCGACGCCCTGCTGACGAGGCTGGCGTCGTGTGCAGTGGCGGTGCTGGTGGCCGCCTACAAGCGCGCCAATCCCGGCAAAGCGGTCGGCTGAGGGCGGGTGGTGGCCGAACCCGCAAGTTCCGTCCTGACCGGGCATAAGGCGCTGATCGTCGGCGTCGCCAACGAGCACTCCATCGCCTGGGGCTGCGCCAAGGCCTTCCGCGCGGCGGGGGCGGAGCTGGCCGTGACCTGGCTGAACGACAAGGCGCGCGGCTATGTCGAGCCTCTGGCGCAGCAGGTCGGCGCTTCGATCACCGCGCCGCTGGACGTCTCCGTCCCCGGCCAGCTGGAGGCGGTGTTCGACCTGATCCGCACGCGCTGGGGCCGGCTGGACAGCCTGGTCCACTCCATCGCCTCCGCGCCGAAGGAGGACCTGCAGGGCGGCCTCCTGGACTGCTCGGCCGAGGGCTTCGCCAAGGCGATGGACGTCTCCTGCCACTCGTTCGTGCGGATGGCGAAGCTGGCCGCGCCGCTGATGACCGAGGGCGGGACGATGTTCGCCATGAGCTACTACGGCGCGACCCGGGTCGTGCCGAACTACAACGTGATGGGCCCGGTCAAGGCGGCGTTGGAGGCGGCCTGCCGCTACCTCGCCTACGAGCTGGGCGACGCCGGCATCCGGGTGCACGCGATCTCGCCCGGGCCGTTGAAGACCCGCGCGGCCTCGGGCCTGAAGGACTTCGAGCTGATGCTGAACGAGGCCGCCCAGAAGGCGCCGCTGGGCGAGCTGGTCGACGTCGACGACGTGGGCTCGGCCTGCGCCTTCCTGGCCACCGACTACGCCCGCCGGATCACCGGCGGGACCATCTACGTCGACGGGGGCGCCAACATCGTCGCCTGAGGCGACGGGCCCTGTCGCCTGCAGGAGCGACCACCATGGAAGGGCGCATCGCGGTCCTCAACGCGGGCTCCTCGAGCATCAAGTTCGCCCTCTACGAGGCTGGCGGGGGCGACCAGCTGTTCCGCGGGAAGGTCGAGGGCATCGGCGTGAACCCGCGCCTGAAGATCTCCGACGGCCACGGCGAGAGCGTCGCCGAGCGCAGCTGGCCGGCCGCGGGCTTCGACCACGAGGCGGCGACCCACGCGCTTCTTGAGACCGCCGTGGAGCTGAACCGGCGCGTGCCGGTGGCCGGTATCGGCCACCGGGTGGTGCACGGCGGCACGGCCTATGTCGAGCCGGTGCGGGTGGATGCGAAGGTGATGGTCGACCTGGCCGCGCTCAGCCCGCTGGCCCCGCTGCACCAGCCGCACAACCTGGCCGCCATCCAGGCGATCATGGACGCCGCCCCGCAGATCCCGCAGGTGGCCTGCTTCGACACCGCCTTCCATCGCCGCCAGCCGCATCTGGCTCAGCTCTACGCCCTGCCGCGCGAGATCACCGACGCGGGCGTGCGCCGCTACGGCTTCCACGGCCTGTCGTACGAGTATGTCACGCAGCGCCTGCCCGACGTCGCGCCCGAGCTGGCTAAGGGACGGGTGGTGATCGCCCACCTCGGCAACGGGGCCAGCCTGTGCGCCGTGAAAGAGGGCCGCAGCGTCGCCAACACCATGGGCTTCACCGCGGTCGAGGGCCTGATGATGGGCACCCGCAGCGGCTCGCTCGATCCGGGCGTGCTGATCTACCTGATGGACCAGTACGGCATGGACGCCCGCGCCATCGAGGAGCTGCTCTACAAGCGCTCGGGCCTGCTGGGCGTCTCCGGCGTGTCCTCAGACATGCGCGCGCTCCGGGCCTCCGACGATCCGGCGGCGGCCGAGGCGGTGGCTTTGTTCGTCTACCGGATCGTCCGCGAGATCGGGTCGACGGCCGCGGCGCTGGGCGGGGTCGACGGCCTGATCTTCACCGCCGGCATCGGCGAGAACGACGCGCAGGCGAGGGCCGAGATCGCCGCCGGCTGCGCCTGGCTGGGCCTGGAGCTGGACCAAGCCGCGAACGCGGCCGGAGCGGGACGGATCAGCGGCGCCGGCTCGAAGGTTTCCGCCTGGGTCGTACCTACCGACGAAGAGCGCATGGTCGCGCGTCACACGTCGGCGGTGCTGGGCCTGGAGACCTGAGCCATGGGCAAGAAGTCCGACGGCAAAACGAAAAAGCTCGGGCGCAAGGAGTACGAGAAGGAATTGCAGAAGCTGCAGGTCGAGCTCGCCCACCTGCAGGCCTGGGTGCAGTCGACCGGCGCGCGCGTCGTCATCGTGTTCGAAGGCCGCGACGCCGCCGGCAAGGGCGGCCTGATCAAGGCCATCACCGAACGGGTCAGCCCGCGGGTGTTCCGGGTCGCAGCCCTCCCGGCGCCGTCGGACCGCGAGAAGTCGCAGCTCTACATCCAGCGCTACCTGCAGTATTTCCCCGCCGCCGGCGAAATCGTGCTGTTCGACCGCAGCTGGTACAACCGCGCCGGCGTCGAATACGTCATGGGCTTCTGCACCGAGAAGCAGCGCGACCGCTTCCTGGAGCTGACGCCTCAGGTCGAGCAGTGGGTCATCGAGTCCGGCATCCAGCTGATCAAGCTGTGGCTGGAGGTCGGCATGGACGAGCAGGAGCGCCGCTTCCAGGCGCGCATCACCGACCCGCTGCGCCAGTGGAAGCTCAGTCCCATGGACCTGGGCGCCTACGAGAAGTGGTACGCCTATTCGAAGGCGCGCGACCGCATGCTGGAGGCCACCGACCGCGACGAGTCGCCCTGGTGGATCCTGCATTCCGACGACAAGAAGCGCGCCCGGCTGAACGGCATCCGCCACATCCTGTCGCTGATCCCCTACGAGAAGCCCAAGCGTGCTGAGGTCGAGCTGCCCAAGCGCTCGAAGAAGGGCGAGTACGACGACGAACTGCGCGGCCGCCGGTTCGTCGCCGAGCGGTACTGAGATCTCAGGCGCAGGCGGCGCGCGCGCCCGGATCGGCGCGCAACTGGCGCGGCGACAGGCCGAACCAGCGGCGGCAGCTGCGGGTGAAGGCCGAGGGCTCCGCGTAGCCGAGCAGGGCGCTCACCTGGGACAGCGGCAGCTCCGGCTGGGCCAGATAGCGCAGGGCCAGCCCCCGCCGCGCGTCGTCGCGCAGGTCCTCGAAGCTGGCTCCTTCGTCCTTGAGGCGCCGTTGCAAGGTGCGCGGCTGCAGGCGGAGCGCGGCGGCGACCTCCACGTGGGTGCAACGCTCGACGCTGAGCAGCCGCTCGGCCAGGGCGCGCACCTGGGCCGCCAGCCGCCCGGCCGGGGCGGGGAAGGTCGCCTGGAGATAGCCGGCGGCGATCTCGTGCAGCTGCGCGTCGCGCCCGCGGATCGGCAGGGCTAGGTCTTCGGCCGTGATCAGGACCGCGTCCTCGGACGCTTCGAAACGCACCGGCGCGCCGAAGAACTGTGCGTGCGCGGTCGTGAGCGGCCGATGGCGGAAGGTGACGCCCAGCGGGCGCAGCCGCCCGTCCGAGAGAACCGCCAGGATGCGGCCGAGCAGGCCCACGTGGGCCTCGATCGCCTGGCGGTGCGGCCCCAGCCGCGGCAACAACAGCTCCAGCTTGACGGCGACGCGCGACGTCCCGGCGACCGGCTCCAGCGTCAGCTGCACCGCGGGAGAGTGGGTGTAGAGGTATTTGCCCGCGAAGCTCAGCGCCTCGCCGACGGTCGGCGCGTTGCCGACCGCCACCGCCATCGGCCCGAGCACGTCGATGTCCTGCTCGGCCGCCAGGCGCAGGCCGAAGTCCGGGCAGTTGAGGGTGACCGCGGCCCGTTCCAGCGCGTGGACCAGTCCGCGGTGTGAAATGAAGGCGCGAGGGTCCTCGATCGCGGCGGGATCGATGTGCGCCTCGGCGAGCAGACGGACGGGGTCGCCGCCGAGCTGTCGAACCAGCGCCGGGAAGCCCCGGGCGCAGTCGGCGCGCACCATCAAGCTCATCGCGTTTCCCCCTGCGGGCGAGATGCGACAATAGTCGCACGCTCGCTGTCGCATGAAGATAACTTTCTGTCGCGCCCCGGCAAGACGCGCCTGCGCCGCCGTAACTAGCCTTCTCCCTGAGCCCCGTCGGAATCCGAAGAAGAGCGGGGTCGTCGGGGGAAGACATGACCAGAATGAAGCTGCTGGCCGCGACGGCCAGCGTGTGCGCGCTCGCCGCCGGGGCGGCTTTCGCGCAGGACGGTGGGCAGGCGCCGAACGACGGAGGCGCCACGCTCGACGAGATCGTCGTCACCGCCCAGAAGCGCGAGCAGACGCTTCAGGACGTGCCGATCTCGGTCGCGGTAGTTTCGGCCGAGGTCCTGCAGGAGCAGGGCGTCCAGAAGCTGCAGGACCTGCAGACCAAGGTGCCGAACTTCTCGATGACCGAGACCGGCATCGGCACCAACATCGCCGTCCGCGGCATCTTCTCGGGCGTCAACCAGGGCTTCGAGCAGTCGGTCGGCATGTATGTGGACGGCATCCACTACGGCCGCGCCCAGCAGACCCGCTCGCCCTTCCTGGACGTGCAGCGCGTCGAGGTGCTGCGCGGCCCGCAGTCGATCCTTTTCGGCAAGAACGCCATCGCCGGCGCGATGAACATCGTCTCCGCCGAGCCGAGCTTCAATCCGACCGGCTCGCTCTCCGTCGCCTACGACCCGGAGCATAACGACACCGAGACGGTCGGCATGCTGTCCGGGCCGCTGAACGAGAAGATGCGCGTGCGCCTGGCCGGCCGCTACCACGAGGGCGACGGCTACATCCACAACGCCACCCTGGACCGCGACGAGCCGGAGCGGCTGGACTGGAACGTCCGGGGCACGGTCGCGATCGACGTCACCGACAACCTGGAAGTGACGATCAAGGCCGAGAAGGGCCGGTTCAACGTCAACGGCCGCAACATGGAGATCTTCGGCGAGACGCCGTCGACCTCGGCCAACCCGGCCTTCGCCGGCAAGACCTACGACCAGATCCTGACCTTCATCGGAAACCTGAGCCCGACCGACGCGGTGGTGGTCGATCCGTCGGTGTCGAACATTACGAGGGACGGGATCCGCTCGTCGAACGGCGACCTTAGCCGCAATGACACCCAGAACTACGTCCTGACCGCCAACTGGGAAACCAAGCTCGGCACCCTCACCGCGATCAGCGGCCTGTCGAAGTTCGCCTACAACGAAGTCTGCGACTGCGACTTCACCGGCGCGGTGGTGTTCAACGCCGCCCTGCAGGAGGACTATCGGCAGGTCAGCCACGAGTTGCGGCTGGTGTCGCCGACCGGCGGGAAGTTCGACTACATCGTCGGCGGCTTCTACCAGTCGAGCGAGCACGCGTACGCCGACCAGATCAACGTGCCGCTGGATTCCGTGCTGGTCCCGGTGATCAACATGTCGAACCCGGGCGCCGGCACCCTGCTCGCCGGCACCCGCGCTTCGCGCCAGGCTTCGGTCGACGCCAAGGTGCAGTCGGCCTTCGCCCAGGGCACATGGCACGTAACCGACGATCTGCGCTTCACCGTCGGCGGCCGGATCACCAAGGAACAGAAGGACGGCGACCGGACCCTGACGATCCAGAAGCTCGACGGCACGGCCCTGGCCGGGACGCAGGCGATCGTCGCGCCGATCGTCTACGCCAACGCCTTCAAGGTCTCGTCGGCCAACCTGACCACGATCGCCAGCATGGGGGTTCCGACCTATTCGGCCCAGGCCGCGGGCCTGGCGGCCCTCCTCGGCACGCATCCCGTGTCGGGCGTCATCGACGACACCACCTTCACGCCGTCGGTGAACGTCCAGTACGACGTCAACGACGACATCATGCTCTACGCCACCTGGGCGAAGGGCTCGAAGTCGGGCGGCTTCGACTTCCGCGGCAACAACCGGGGCTTCTACAGCTCCATGGCCGACGCCTTCGAGTTCTCGGACGAGAAGGCCACCACCTACGAGGTCGGCTCGAAAATGCGCCTGCTCGGCGGCCGGGCCGAGCTGAACGGGGCCGTCTACTACACCGACATGCAGGACCTGCAGGT
Source organism: Caulobacter sp. 17J80-11 (assembly GCF_014349105.1). Taxonomy (GTDB): domain Bacteria; phylum Pseudomonadota; class Alphaproteobacteria; order Caulobacterales; family Caulobacteraceae; genus 17J80-11. The sequence continues at coordinate 232,534 of NZ_JACSJI010000001.1, forward strand.
CTCGGTGTTCGACGGCGTGCTCGGCTTCGTGGTCGGCAACGCCGACGCCCGCACCTACGGTCTGGAGGCCGACGGCCGCTTCGCCGTCACCGACAACCTGACCGCGCGTGCCTCGTTCTCGCTGACCGATTTCGAGTTCACCGACCACAAGATGGGCCAGTGCTATCCGGGCCAGACCACCGACGTGATCAACCCGGTCACCCAGCAATGCGACTACACCGGCAAGACCAACCAACTGGTGGCCGACTGGCAGGGCGCGCTGGCGCTGGACTACGAGCGGCCGATCACGGGCGACCTGGAATTCCGCGGCTCGATCGATGTGGCGGCCAACGCCGGCTACAACGCCTCCGCCCAGCTCGACCCGGCGCAGGTGCAGGAGGCCTTCGCCATGGCCAACCTGCGCCTCGCGCTCGGCGACAGCGCCGGTCGCTGGGAACTGGCCGTGCTCGGCAAGAACCTGACCGACGAGCAGGTGCTGCAGTTCGGCGGCCCGACGCCGCTCGCCTACAACACCTTCAAGGCCAACAGCCACTACAACCTGGTCGGCCAGGGCCGCACCGTCACCCTGCAAGCGCGGGTGAAGTTCTGAGTACTTCCTGAGCTGCCCACTCACCGGCCCGGCCTAGCGCCGGGCCGGCTTTTTTTCGGCGCGAGTGCTGCGCCGGACCCGCTTTTCGCGAGGACGCCCGATGCTCCACGCCCAGCCATCCGTCGCCGACCTGCAGCTCTCGCTGGCCCGCCAGCGGGCGGCGTTCCACACGCAACCTTATCCGTCGCTGGCCCAGCGCCGGGCGGCGCTGAAGCGGCTGCGCGCGGCCATCCGCAAGCACGCCTCGGCCCTGGCCCAGGCCGCCCAGGCCGACTTCGGCTCGCGCGCGACCGCCGAGACCCTGATGCTGGACGTCGCGCCCTCGGTGCTGCACGTCGACCACCTGCTGCGGCGCCTCGGCCGGCTGATGAAGCCGTCGCGTCGCGGGGTGGAATGGCTGTTCCTGACCAACCGGGCCTGGGTGGCCTACCAGCCCAAGGGCGTGGTCGGGATCATGGCCCCCTGGAACTTCCCGATCTACCTGGTGCTCGGCCCGCTGGCGACGGCGCTGGCGGCCGGCAACCGCTGCATGATCAAGACCTCCGAGCATGCGCCCCAGACCTCTCAGGCGCTGAAACAGATGCTGGCGACCTGCTTCGACCGGGACGAGGTTGCGGTGGTCGAAGGCGGGCCGGCGGTGGCCGCCGCCTTCTCGCGCCTGCCGTTCGATCACATCGTTTTCACGGGCTCGCCGGAGATCGGCCGCCACGTCATGCGCGCCGCCGCCGACAACCTGACCCCGGTCACGCTGGAACTGGGCGGCAAGTCGCCGGCCCTGGTGTCGGCCACCGCCGACCTGCGCGTCGCGGCCCGACGCGTCGCCCACGGCAAGACCACCAACGCCGGCCAGGTCTGCGTCGCGCCAGACTACGCCCTGGTGCCCCGCGCCTCGGCCGAAGTCTTCGCGCAGATGACCGTCGCCGCCGCCGACCGGCTCTGCGGGGACGACGACAATTGCAGCCTGATCCACGACGGCGCCTACGCGCGCCAGCAGGCCCTGATCGAGGACGCCCGCGACAAGGGGGCGACGGTCTTGGTCGCGCCAGGCGGGGCGGGGCGTCGCATGCCCCTGCACGTCGTGCTGGGCGTCACCGACGACATGCGCCTGGCGCGCGAAGAGATTTTCGGCCCGATCCTGCCGGTGTTCACCTACGACCGGTTCGAGGAGGCGGTGGAGCGGATCAACATCGGGACCCGGCCGCTGGCGCTCTACTACTTCGGTCACGACCCGGCCGAGCGCGAGACCGTGCTCAAGCGCACCCATTCGGGCGGCGTCACCTTCAACGACTGGGGCTGGCACGTGGTCAACCACGACCTGCCGTTCGGCGGCGTCGGGACCTCGGGCATGGGCAACTACCACGGCGACGAGGGCTTCCGGGAGCTCTCCCACGCCAAGGCGGTGTACGACCAGCACCGGCTGTTCCCGATCGAGTTGTTCCACCCGCCGTACGGCGGCCTGCTGCAGCGGCTGGCGTTGTTCGTCATGACGGGGCGCGCCGGTTGATGTCCGTGCGCGCACGCGAGGCGTAAGATGGGCGCCATGGCGCGCTACACGGTCGACGCCGAAGCCGTCCGGGCTGAGAGCCGCATGGTCGCCCTGCAGACCGCGGTCGCCCTGCTGCGCCTGATCGAGGCCTTCCGGGAGATGTTCGGCTCGGACGTCGACCGATTGATGATCCTGCTGGCGGTCGGCGCGATCACCGCCGAGCGGCCGGTGAAGGCCACGGACTCGCCGGAGCACTACGTGCGTTTCGGCGTTCCCATCCCCAGCGAGGACATGACCCGCTGCACGGCCCTGTCGATCGCTGCGGCCACGGGCCTGCCGCGCGAGACGGCGCGCCGCAAGACCAAGCAGATGATCGACGACGGGGTGCTGCGCCGCGACGCCCACGTCGGCATCCGGGTCAACGAGCAGATCCTGCAGAGCCCGGAGTTCCTGGCGCTGGTTCAACGCCACGCGGGCGAAATCGCGCGCTTGGCCAACGCTCTGATGGAGCGCGGCGTCCTCGTCGAAAGCTGACGCGCCGGGACTCCCCAAAACGGGTAGCGCCGCCCGCCCACCCGGCGTTCGCTCTCCTAGCCTGCTCCAAAGACCTGTTCGGGAGGCGGGCGTATGGAGTTCGATTACGTGATCGTCGGCGGCGGCTCGGCCGGCTGCGTGCTGGCCAACCGCCTGAGCGCCGATCCGGGCGTCAGCGTCTGCCTGGTCGAGGCCGGCCCGGCCGACACCTCGCCGCTGATCCACACCCCGGCCGGCATTCTCGGCATCCTTCCGACCAGGCACGTGAACTGGGCGTTCAAGACCACGCCGCAGCCGGGGCTAGGCGGGCGCGTCGGCTACCAGCCGCGCGGCAAGACCCTGGGCGGGTCCAGCGCGATCAACGCGATGATCTACATCCGCGGCCACCGCAGCGACTACGACGACTGGGCGGCGCTGGGGAACGAAGGCTGGGGCTATGACGACGTCCTGCCGCTGTTCCGAAAGTCCGAGGACTATTTCGGCGGGGCGAACGACTTCCACGGCGCGGGCGGCGAGCTGACGGTCAGCGCGCTCGACGCCCACCAGGCCACCCGCGACTTCGTCGAGGCGGGCCGGACCGCCGGCCACCAGGTCAACGACGACTTCAACGGCGCCGAGCAGGAGGGCGTGGGCCACTACCACGTGACGATCCGCAAGGGCCGGCGTTGCAGCGCCGCCGTGGGCTTCCTGCACCCGGTCCGGGTGCGGACCAACCTGACCGTGTTGACCGGTGCGCGCGCCACCGGCCTGGCCATGCAGGGGAAGCGGGTCACCGGCGTGAACGTCCGCGTCGGCGGCAAGAAGACCACCCTGACGGCCCGCCGCGAGACCGTGCTGGCGGCCGGCGCCTTCGGTTCGCCGCAGCTGCTGCTGCTGTCCGGCATCGGTCCGGAGTCGGAGCTGAAGCCGCACGGGATCGCCACCCGCCACGCCCTGCCGGGCGTCGGCCGCAACCTCGTCGACCACCCCGACTACATCCTGGCCTACAAGTCCCCCGACCAGAGCCTGATGGGCTATTCGGTCCCGGGCGTGGCCACCATGGCCAAGGGCTTCTTCGAGTACCGGAAGACCCAGACCGGGCCGCTGGCGACCAACTTCGGCGAGGCCGGCGCCTTCCTGAAGACCGCGCCGTCTCTGTCGCGCCCGGACGTGCAGCTGCACTGGGTGATCGGCGTCGTCGACGACCATAACCGCAAGCTGCACCTGGGCCACGGCATGAGCGCCCACGTCTGCGTGCTGCGACCCAAGAGCCGCGGTTCGGTCGGCCTGCGCTCGGCCGACCCCATGGCCGCGCCGCGAATCGACCCGAACTTCCTCTCGCACGACGACGACGTCGCCACCCTGCTGAAGGGCTACAAGCTGACCCGCGAGATCATGAACTCGGGGCCGCTGACCCGCTACGCCGGGCGCGAGATCTACCAGGCCGGCGACGACGTCGAGCAGCTGATCAGCCTGCTGCGCCGGCGCACCGACACCATCTATCACCCGGTCGGCACCTGTCGGATGGGCGCCGACGAGTTCGCCGTGGTCGACCAGCGCCTGCGCGTCCACGGCGTCCAGGGCCTGCGCGTGGTCGACGCCTCGATCATGCCGACCCTGGTCGGCGGCAACACCAACGCGCCCACCATCATGATCGCCGAAAAGGGCGCGCAGATGATCGCCGAGGACTGGGCCGCCTGATGGCCCTGCGGTCCCGACCTCCGGCCCGGGACCGCGCCCGCTTCCACCACGACCGCCTCAGCCGGCCGAACTTCGGTCCGGCGGCGCGGCCGCATGCTTTTCGCCCAGCTTGGGGGACCCCGCCTTGCACCTGAAATCCGCCGCTCTCGCCCTTCTCGCCGCCGTGGCGGCCACCACCGCCCAGGCCGCGGAGCCCGCGCCCGCCGACGCCACCTCGGCCACCCGCACGGCCAACGCCGGCCTCCTGGACAAGCTGCCCTTCGCCGACAAACGCGACTTCGAGGACGCCGCCCGCGGCTTCCTCGGCAGCGTGCCGGGCGGCGAGATCCGGGCCGCCGACGGCCGCGTGCTGTGGAGCCAGCAGCAGTTCGATTTCCTGAAGGGCGAGACCGCCCCCGCGACGGTGAACCCCAGCCTGTGGCGCCAGGCGCGGCTGAACACCTTCCACGGCCTCTTCAGGGTCACCGACAGGGTCTACCAGGTGCGCGGCCTGGACGTGGCCAACATGACCATCGTGGAGGGCGACTCCGGCCTGATCGTCGTCGACGCCCTGACGATTCCCGAGGCCGCGAAGGCGGGGCTGGAGCTCTACTACGCGCACCGTCCGAGGAAGCCGGTGGTCGCGGTGATCTACACCCACGCGCACGCCGATCACTTCGGCGGCGTGCGCGGCCTGATCTCTGACGCCGACGTCGCGGCCGGGAAGGCGGTGGTGATCGCCCCCGACGGCTTCATGGCGCACGCCACCGCCGAGAACGTGCTGGCCGGCAACGCCATGAGCCGCCGCGCCCAGTACCAGTTCGGACCGCTCCTGCCGCCGGGCGAACGCGGCCTGGTCGACACCGGCCTGGGCAAGACCGTGTCGCGCGGCGCGCCCGGCCTGATCGCGCCGACCGACGTCATCGCCAAGCCGTTCGACACCCGCCGCGTCGACGGAGTCGACATCGAGTTTCAGCTCGCGCCCGGCTCCGAGTCGCCGGCCGAGATGCACCTCTACTTCCCGCAGTTCCGGGTGCTGGACATGGCGGAGAACGCGACCCGCACCATGCACAACCTCTACACCCTGCGGGGGGCCGAGGTGCGCGACGGCTCGGCCTGGTCGCGCTACCTGGGCGAGGCGCTGCAGCGCTACGGCGACCGAACCGACGTGCTGATCGCCCAGCACCATTGGCCGACCTTCGACCCGGTCCGCGCGCGCGAGCTGCTGGCGAACCAGCGTGACCTCTACAAGTACGTCAACGATCAGTCGCTGCGGCTCGCCAACCAGGGCCTGAAGCCGGCCGACATCTCGGCGATGCTGAAGCCGCCGCCGGGCCTGGAGCAAGACTGGGCCACGCGCGGCTACTACGGGACGCTGAGCCACAACGCCAAGGCGGTCTACCAGAAGTATCTCGGCTGGTACGACGCAAACCCGGCCAACCTCGACCCGCTGCCCACCGTCGAGCAGGCGAAGAAGACCATCGCCTACATGGGCGGCTCCAAGGCGGTGCTGAAGCGCGCCCGCGCCGACTACGCCCAGGGCGAGTACCGCTGGGTGGCGCAGGTGACGAGCCAGCTGGTGTTCGCCGATCCGGCCGACCGGGAGGCCCGTGAGCTCAGCGCGGCGGCCCTGGAGCAGCTGGGTTACCAGGCCGAGTCCGCCATCTGGCGCAACGCTTACCTGACCGGCGCGAAGGAGCTGCGTGAGGGGGCGCCGACCCAGGCCGGCCTGACCACCCTGTCGGCCGACGTGCTGAAGGGCGTCGACCTGCCGACCTTCTTCGACTTCCTGGGCGTGCGCTTGAACGGCGAGCGTGCGGCCGGCAAGCGCCTGCTGATGAACTGGACCTTCCCCGACCGGAACGAGACCTACGTGCTGAACCTCGAGCACGCGGCTCTGACCTGGCTGAAGGCCGATCCCGAGCCGAAGGCCGACGTCAGCCTGGTGCTGGACCGCGCGACGCTGGACGCCGTGACGCTGAAGCAGCTCACCCTGCCGGAGGCGCTGGCCGCAGGCCGTGTGCGCGTGCAGGGCGACCCGCGGCGGCTGGTGGAGTTCCTGGGCCTGCTGGACGACTTCTCGCCGACCTTCCCGATCGTCGAGCCGCCCGCGGCGCCCTGAGCGCGTCGCGGAACGCCGCGGGACCCGACCCGTTGAGGGTCAAAGGGATCCCCGTGATGCGTACAGACGAATCAAAGCCTCCGCCTCGCGCCGGGCCGCTGCGCCCGGTGGCGACCTCCTGCGAATTGCAGGCCGACATCGACTGCGGCCTGACCGGCGAGAAGGTCGCGGTGTTCGATCCCGCGGCCTCGCCGCTGGGCACGGACGAGGAAGCCGGCGGGACGCCCGCGTCTGCGGAATTGCTCGGGGAGGAGCGCCGTCGAGCGCGAATCTCGATCGACCTGGCCGATCCGTCGCAGGCGGCGATCGATACGGCGAAGAAGCGAGGCGTGAGCCCCGCGCTCGTGATCGCGGCGGCCGCGCTCGCGCTCGGCGCGGCGGCGGCCGTGGCGATGTTCGGCTGAGGAGCGCGCAAACAAAAAGGCCGGCGTCACCGCCGGCCTTTTCTCAGCCCCTTAGCCCCTCGGCTCAGGCGGTCGCCTGCGCGAGCTTGGCTTTGATCTGGCGCTTCAGGCGCAGGGCGCGCTGCGACAGATCTTCGTCCTTGGCCTTGACCAGGAAGGCGTCGAGCCCGCCCTTGAAGTCCAGGGTGCGCAGAGCCGCGTTGGTGATCCGCAGGCGATAGGACTGGCCCAGCGCTTCGGATTGCAGCGCGGTTTCGCGCAGCGACGGCAGGAACCGGCGCTTGGTCTTGATATTCGAGTGGCTCACGTTGTGGCCGACCATGGGGCCGACGCCCGTGAGTTCGCAGCGGCGCGACATGGCGAAGAAACCTTCCGCGGAAAATACGGTGCACGCGGGAGACGGGTCCCCCACGCGAGAGGGCGGCTTATAGGCCGGGGCCTTCGTCGGCGTCAAGCCTCGCACGGGCCGTTTCCCGCCCGGCGCGAATGCCGCAGACCCGGGGTCTCTGGGCGAGCCTGCGGCGTGACTATATAGTCGTTAACCCAGCCCCTGACGGCAGCAGCCGAGTGTGAGGAACCGCCCATGAATCGCGTTCGTTTCCGCGCCTTGCCCTTGGCCGCGACGGCGCTCGCCCTCCCGCTGATCGCGGGCCCCGTCGCCTCGCAGGCCCAGACCAAGCCGACCGGCGTGCTGCCCGGCTACTGGGAGTACCAGGCCAGGGTCGCGATCATCCCGGTCTCCAAGGAATACAAGTGCCTGAAGGCCGACGAGATCGAGAAATTCCTCTTCAACCCCTGCACCCGCCACTACAAGTGCACCTATCCGGTGAAGGAGGTCGGCGACGGCAAGGTGAAGCTGGACGGGACCTGGACCGACAAGAAGGGCCGCGAGGCCAAGGTGAAAGCGGACGGCACCTACACCCCGACCCTGGTGAAGCTGAAGGCCAACGTGAAGACCATTCACGGCCTGGGCGTGGCCGGCTCGATCACCGCCAAGCGGATCAGCGACACCTGCCCGCCGCCCGGGACCGAAAAGAAGTAAGCCTGCGCCGGCACGCGCAAACAAAAACGCCCGGCCTTTCGGCCGGGCGTTTCGCTTTTCAGGGCTGAGCGGCCTCAGGCGGCCTTGGTCAGCGACTTGGTCAGCATGGCCACAGCCGCGTCGCGGTCGATGCGCTCGATGGCGGCGACTTCGCGGGCCATGCGGTCCAGCGCCGATTCGTACAGCTGGCGCTCCGAATAGGACTGTTCCGGCTGGTTTTCGGCCCGGTGCAGGTCGCGGACCACTTCGGCGATCGAGATCAGATCGCCGGAGTTGATCTTGGCTTCGTATTCCTGGGCGCGGCGCGACCACATGGTGCGCTTCACCCGGGCGCGGCCCTTCAGGGTGGTCAGGGCCTTGGAGACGACGTCCTCGGCGGCGAGCGGCCGCAGGCCGGCGGTCTTGGCCTTCTTGGTCGGAACGCGCAGGGTCATCTTTTCGTGGTCGAAGGTGATGACGTACACCTCCAGCGACATGCCGGCGACTTCCTGGGTCTCGACGCCGGCCACGTGGCCCACGCCGTGGGCCGGGTAAACGACGTGGTCACCCACCTTGAAGTCCAGACCGGTCGGCTTGTTCGACATACCTGCAATGTCCTTTCGAAGGCGCGCGACGTGCGGAAGTCCCGTCTGCGGCGTCGATCCGACGCCGGCGCGGCCCGGTCAGGGGCCGTCCCGGCGCGGTTCTGAACGCTGGTTCGAGAATCCCGACCTTTGCCGATGGCGCGCCTTTATGAGCGACAGCTCTCATTCATGAACGCGGGCGGCCCGCTTTGCGCGTGAGCCGCCCGACTGTTTTTGACGGTATCACGAAAAGACGCCGAAATAAAGGCTGGCCGCGTTCGGCCGAGGTTTAGGAGCCCTTGCCGGGGTTCGAGCTGAAGTATTTCTCGAACTTCTCGGTCTCGCGTTCGAACTCGGCCGCGTCGGCCGGCGGCTGGCCCTTATGGGTGATGTTCGGCCAAACCTTGGCGTAGGTGGCGTTCACTTGCAGCCACTTGCCGTCGGGCTCGTCTTCGGTGTCCGGCTTGATGGCGTCGACCGGGCATTCGGGCTCGCAGACCCCGCAGTCGATGCATTCGTCCGGGTTGATGACCAGGAAGTTCTCGCCTTCGTAGAAGCAGTCGACAGGACACACTTCCACGCAGTCCATGAACTTACATTTCACGCACGGGTCGGTGACGATGTAGGTCATCGAAACACTCTAGATACGTCGCTGGCGGCGGACGGGAGAGAAAGCGCGGCTTCGCGCGGCGCGCAATTTGATCCCCGAAGGCCCGATGTCAACCGCCCGATTCGGCGACGGAGTCCGGGGCCTTTGCATCCGGGGAAGGCGCGTCGAGGTCGCTGTAGAGGGTGCGGGCCTCGCTGGCGGGGCCGCGACGCTCGCCGCAGGATTCGATTCGCACCGCCACCAGCCGCCCGCCGACCGCGAACACGAGGGCGTCGCCGGGGCGCACCGTGCGCGAGGGCTTGTCCAGCCGCGCCTCCCGATCGCAGGCGCGGCCCTCGGCGCGGGTCAGGCGCACGCGCCCTTCCTCGATGAAGCCGGCCGCCAGGCCGCGGGTCTTGAAAAAGCGCGCGCGCCACAGCCAGACGTCGGCGCGGCAGGTCTCGCCGGTCTCGGGCGTCATGCGGAGGCCCGGGGCTTGGCCGGACGGCGCGGGCGGCGCCGGCGCTTCGGCTCGGCCCGCTTCAGCGCGGCGAGGGCGGCGAAGGGCGAGTCCTTGGGCGGGGGCGCGGCCCTGGCCGGCGCCTTCGGCTGACGCGCGCGCCAGACCGCCGGTTCGTCGCCGACCGCCTTGCGGGCGGGGGCGTAGCCCAGGCCGCGCAGAACGGCGGCGGCTTCGGCCTCCGACCAGCCGAGCTCGTCGCGCGCCTGATCCGACAGCATGGCGCCGCCCGCCTGCTTCGGCGCGGCGCGCAGCAGGGCGTCCAGCCGCTCCAGAGCCTCGACCGGCACGGCCAGCCCGCCGACCGCGCGCAGGCCGCGGGCCGACAGCGCGCGCGGCGAGGGCGTGGGCTGGGGCAAGGGCGTCAGCTGGTCCGGCGGCGCCTGCCAGGCGGGCGTCTCGACCGCGGCGAACGCCCCGGCCAGGGTGCGCGCGGCCGGCTTCAGCAACGACGGCAGCCAGACGCTGAAAGCCCCGATGCGGACGCCCAGGCCCTTCAGGGCGCGCCGCTCGGTCTGGCTGAGCGCCTTCAGGTCGCCTTCGACTTCGCGCCGGGCGAGCACCCCGCCGGCCTCGACCAGCCGCCAGGCGATTCCGCGGGGCAGGCCGCGCAGGCCGCCGTCGGCCACGGCCGCCTCCAGCCGCTTCAGTGCGCCCAGCCTGCGGCCGGCTTCCGCCGCCAGCCAGGCCTCAAGCCGTTGCGCGGCGCGGGCGCGGGCGGGCTCGGGGCCCATTTCGCCGAACAGGCGCACGCGCGGGGAGAACATCCGGCCGCCGGCGATCTTCGCCGCCGCCTCGCCGCGCCAGGTCACCGTGCCGTCGGGCAGCAGGCCGAACGCCTCGTCCGGCTCGGCGGCGATCCGGCCCAGCCGACGCGCCACCTCCGGTCCCACAGCCCGCTGGGCGGCGGCGCGCAGGGCGCGGTCCTCGAGCGTCGAACCGCCCTGGGCCGGGGCGAAATGCAGGCCGTGCAGGTCGCCCACGTAGTGGCCCTCGACCGTCACCGCGCCGTCCTCGCCCACGCCGGCCAGCACCTCGTCTCGGACGCGCAGCGCGCGCATCAGCACGCTGGTGCGCCGGTCGATGAAGCGCTGCATCAGGCGCTCGTGCAGGGTGTCGGACAGCCGGTCCTCCAGCCCGCGCATCTTCTCCTGCCAGTGGCCGGGCGACTTCAGCCAATCCGGCCGGTTGGCGACGTAGGCCAGGGTGCGCACGTTGGCGAGCCGGCGCGCGAGCGCGTCGATGTCGCCGTCGGTGCGGTCCAGCGCCTGGAACTGCGGCGCGATCCAGCCGTCGGAAAGCTGCTGGCGCGGGCCGGTCAGGTGCTCGAACACGGAGCGCACCAGGCGCACGTGCTCGTCGACCGAGACCTTGCGGAAGTCGGGGAGCTGACAGACGTCCCACAGCCGCAGCAGTCTCTCGCGGTTGCGGCAGGCGGCGACGATGTCCTCGTCCTTGACCAGCTGGCGCAGGGTGGTCTCGTCCAACGCCTCTTCCGACAGCTTCAGGCCGGAGAGCGGCGGCGGGGCGACCAGCGAGCGCAGCAGGTCGCTCAAAGAGCTGAAGTCGAGCCGGGAATTGCGCCACTCGGCCCCGCCCACCGGCTGGAAGCGGTGCTCCTCGACCGCCTCGACCAGGTCCTCGTCCATCTCCGGGCAGTCGCCGGTGACGCCGAAGGTGCCGTCGGTGCGGAAGCGGCCGGCGCGGCCGGCGATCTGGGCGATCTCCTGGGCGTGCAGCCAGCGGGTGCGTTTGCCGTCGAACTTGCGCAGCCCGGCGAAGGCCACGTGGTCGACGTCCATGTTCAGGCCCATGCCGATGGCGTCGGTGGCGACCAGGAAGTCGACCTCGCCGGACTGGTAGAGCTCGACCTGGGCGTTGCGGGTGCGCGGGCTTAAGGACCCCATCACCACGGCCGCGCCGCCGCGCTGGCGGCGGATCAGTTCGGCGATGGCGTAGACCTGGTCGGCCGAGAAGGCGACCACGGCGGTGCGCGCGGGCAGGCGGGTCAGCTTCTTGGGGCCGGCGTAGGTGAGGTGGGAGAACCGCTCGCGGGTGACGATCTCCACGTCCGGCAACAGGTGGCGGATCAGGGGCGCGATGGTGCCGGCGCCCAGGAACATGGTCTCGTGGCGACCGCGGGCGTGCAGCAGGCGCTGGGTGAAGACGTGACCCCGCGCCGGGTCGGCGCACAGCTGGATTTCGTCGATGGCCAGGAAGTCCACGTCGCGGGTCAGCGGCATGGCCTCGACGGTGCAGACGAAATACTGCGGCCGCGGCGGGACGATCTTCTCTTCGCCGGTGATCAGGGCGACCGAGCGGGGCCCCCGCGCGCGCACGATGCGGTCATAGACCTCGCGCGCCAGCAGCCGCAGCGGCAGGCCGATCATGCCCGACGAATGCGCGAGCATGCGTTCCACCGCGAGGTGGGTTTTGCCGGTGTTGGTCGGGCCGAGCACCGCCACCAGTCGCGAAGGGGCGGCGCCGGTGGAACGATCGCTCATGCTTCCAAGGTGGAGATTCGACCGTCGGGCGGCAAGCGGAGCTTCTCAGGGCGCGATCGCCGAAAGTGGAGGCCGGTTTCGGCGATGATCGCGCCCTAATCCAAGAATTAGAGCCTTTTCACCGGTTCCGAACCGTCTGGTTCGGAACCGAAAGGCTCTAGGGTAAACCCCTAAACCGCGTCCGGGTTCACGCCGCCTGCCGGGCCTCGGCGATCTCTGCGGCCTCGGCCAGGGCGGCGATCAGCCGGTCGGCGGCGATCGGCTTGGCCAGGTGGCGGTCGGCCCCGGCGGCGCGGCCGGCTTCCAGGTGCTCGGCCAGGGCGTTGGCGGTGAGCATGTGGATCGGCGTGCGCGGCAGGCCCTGCTGCGCCTCCCAGCGGCGGATCTCGCGGGTGGCGGTCAGGCCGTCCATGAACGGCATCTGCATGTCCATCAGCACCAGGTCGAAGGCCGGCAGTTCGCGGAAGGCGTCCAGCGCCTCCTGGCCGTTCTCGACCGAGACCATCTCGACGCCGACCTGGTCGAGGATCAGTTCGACCACCTTGCGGTTGGTCGGGTGGTCGTCGGCCAGCAGCACGCGCAGCGGCCGGTCGTCGGCCCCCGTCGGCTCCTCCAGGGCCTCCTGGGCGCTGGTCGCCGAGCGCGGGGTCTCGGCCTCGGCCAGCGACAGGTGCAGGGTGAAGTTCGAGCCTTCGCCGGGCGTGGAGTCGCAGTCCAGGTCGCCGCCCATCAGCTCGGCCAGCTGGCGCGAGATGGCCAGGCCCAGGCCCGTGCCGCCGAAGCGGCGGGTGATGGAGCCGTCGGCCTGCTGGAAGCGGCCGAACACGCGTTCCTTGTCGGCGGCGTCGAACCCGACGCCGGTGTCGCTGACCTCGAAGCGCCAGGCCCCGTCGGCGTCGCAGGCCGCCTTCAGACGCACCTCGCCCCACTCGGTGAACTTCACCGCGTTGGACAGCAGGTTCGTCAGGATCTGCTTCACGCGCACCGCGTCGCCCAGGACCCAGGCGTCGGCTTCGGCCGGGATGTCCACGCGGAACGCCACGCCCTTCTCCTCGGCGCGCAGGGCCAGCAGGCCGGCGACCGAGCGCAGGGCGTCGCCCAGGTGGAAGGGTTCGACCTGGATCTCGACCTGGCCGGATTCGACGCGGGCGAGGTCCAGCACTTCCGACAGCAGGCGCTCCAGCGTCTCGCCGGAGGCGCGGATCAGCTCGACCATTTCGCGCTGGGCGGGGCTGAGCTGGGTGCGGGCCAGCACGTCGGCCACGCCCACCACGCCGTTCAGCGGCGTGCGGATCTCGTGGCTCATGTTGGCCAGGAATTCGCTCTTGGCGCGGTTGGCGGACTCGGCGTGCTCCAGCGCCGCCTTCAGCGCTTCGGCGGCGGCGTGCTCGTCAGTGACGTCCTCGGCCACGCCGATGATGTGGCGCGCGCCCTCGTCGCCGTAGGTGGCCAGCGAGCGGCCGCGGAAGCGGCGCTTGGCGCCGTTCGCGACCGGGATCTCCATCTCCTCCAGGTGCACGCGGCCGGAGCGGACCACGCTCTGGTCCAGGCGCCGGCGCAGCGCGGCCAGGCGGCCCGGCATCAGGTCGGCGTCGGTGCGGCCCAGCACGTCGTCGCGCTCGACCCCGAACATGCGCTCGGCGGCCTGGTTCATCAGCACGTAGCGGCCGCTGCGCGCGTCCTTGGCGTAGAGCACGGCCGGGACGTGGTCGATGATGGTGTCGAGGAACGACTGCGTCTCGATCTCTGCGGTGACGTCGCGCGATTGGGTCAGGACCCGGATCACCCGGCCGGCCCGGTCGAACACCGGCGACACCACCGTATCCCACCAGCGCGGCGCGCCGGTTTCGACGGCCAGGAACACGCGGAAGCTCTTGGTCTGGCCGGCGGCCGCGGTCTCCACCGCATGCTGGGCGGCGGCGGCGTGCTCGGCCGGCCAAAGCGAATACCAGCTGCGGCTACGGATCCCGGCCAGCTCGCCGGCCTGCAGCAGGTCCAGCCCGCGCCGGTTCATGAAGGTCACGCGGCCGTCGCGCCGAAGCACGGCCAGGGCGTTCTGGCTGGCCTCGGCTATGCCCAGAAACAGGCCGCCGCGAACCTGGAGTGGCGCTTCGTCCAACCGTCGATCCCCGCACCGGTCCGCTCCTCGCTCGGGGGCGGCCGTTCGGATCAGTCTGCACCCGCAATCATGAAAGGATGGTTTTCCGCTCTCGGAATGAAACAACGCCGGCCGACCCCTGTTCTCGGCCTCGGGAATCGCTTTCGAGAGCAGCCGGATGAGCTCGCCCCGCGACGTCGCCGTCCTGGTCGGCAGCCTGCGTAAAGGGTCGCTGAACCTGAAGCTCGCCCACGCGCTGCGGGAACTCGCGCCGGCGAGCCTGAAGCTGGAGATCGTCCCGATCGGCGAGCTGCCGCTCTACAACGCCGATCTCGATGAGGATCCGCCGCCCGCCGCCTGGCGGGCCTTCCGCGAGCGGATCGCGGCCGCCGACGCCTTGCTGTTCGTCACGCCCGAGTACAACCGCTCGGTCCCCGGCGTGTTGAAGAACGCCATCGATGTCGGCTCGCGCCCGTACGGCCACAGCGCCTGGGCCGGCAAGCCGGGCGCGGTGATCAGCGGCTCGCCCGGCGCGATCGGCGGCTTCGGCGCCAACCACCATCTGCGCCAGTCGCTGGTGTTCCTGGACGTGCGGCCGCTGCAGCAGCCAGAGGCCTATGTGGGCGGGGCCCACAAGCTGTTCGACGAGGAGGGGCGGTTGACCAACGACGACACCCGCAAGTTCCTGCAGGCGTTCATGGACGCCTTCGCGGCGTGGGTGGAGAAGCAGCTCGCCGCCTGAGCTTAACGCAAGGGCATGCGGCGCCCGAACAGCGGCGAAACGAATCATGACCGAATCAGCGACATCGCCCGATTCAGCCTTTGTTCCCTACTACTAATGGTAGCCGATTCGAGCTTGGCCACAAACCGGTTCCGCCCCCAGGCCAGCGCGCGGCGCACCCTTTCCTTGCGCCGCGTCGGCGGCTATCTGAGGCGCGTGGCTCCGTAGCTCAGCCGGATAGAGCAGCGCTTTCCTAAAGCGAAGGTCGCAGGTTCGAGTCCTGCCGGGGCCGCCACGATCTCCAAAAATCTCGATGAAACCGGCTGCTTGCCCTGGCGCTGTGCGGACCGCGCTTCAGTGTCTGCCGGAGCCGCTCGAACAGACCCTGTGGAGGTCGTTCCGGGAGCGGTGAGCCGCCGTCACCGCAGCGTCTTGAAGCCGGCGCGCAGGTCTTCGGTCAGCGCCGCCGGCTGCTCCCAGGCGGCGAAGTGGCCGCCCTTGGGCTGGCGCTTGTAGTAGATCAGGTTGGGATAGGCCTTCTCCGCCCAGGTCTTCGGAGCGGTGTAGAGCTCGTTCGGGAACGCGCTGACCGCGGTGGGCAGGGTCACGCCCTTGGGCGCGAAGAACGGCAGCTTGCTTTCCCAGTAGAGCCGGGCCGAGGACACGCCGGTGTCGGTCAGCCAGTAGAGGGTGGCGTTGTCCAGCACGTCGTCCGGGGTCAGACCCTCCGGCTGGCCGTCGATCACGCGCATCATCAGCTTCAGGCTTTCGGCGTCGTGGTCGAGCATCCAGGCGGCCAGGCCGACCGGCGAGTCATCCAGCGCGTAGAGCGTCTGCGGACGGTTTCCCATTTCCTGGGCGTAGGCCAGGCCGTGCTTGTAGAAGTAGTCCAGCTGCTCCCAGGCGCGCTTCTCGTCCGGGGTCAGGTCAGCCGGCTGCGGCGCGCCATCCTTGATCGCCTTATCGATCGCCGGCGGCACGGTGGCGGGCATGTTGGTGTGGATGCCGACCAGGCCGGCGGGCTTCTTCAGGGCCATCTGCTCGGTGACGGCGTTGCCCCAGTCGCCGCCCTGGGCGACGTACTTGTCGTAGCCCAGCCGGTCCATCAGGGTGATCCAGCTTCCGGCGATCCTGACCGGGTCCCAGCCGAGTTGGGTGGGCTTGCCCGAGAAGCCGTAGCCCGGCAGCGACGGGATCACCACGTCGAAGGCGTCGCCCGCCGTGCCGCCGTGCTTGGTCGGGTCGGTCAGCGGCTCGATGATCTTCATCTGCTCGACCACCGACCCCGGCCAGCCGTGGGTGATGATGATCGGCAGGGCGTTCGGGTGCTTGGACTTCACGTGGATGAAGTGGATCGGCACGCCGTCGATGGTGGTGACGAACTGCGGATAGGAATTCAGCTTCGTCTCGAACTTTCGCCAGTCGTACTGATTGGCCCAGTAGTTCGCGAGCTTCTGCATGGTCGCCAGCGGCACGCCCTGGCTGATGTCGCCGACCAGCTCTCGGTCGGGCCACTTGGTCGCCTGGACGCGCCGCTTCAGGTCGGCGAGCTGGGCGTCGGTCGCGTGGTACTGGAACGGGCGGATCGAGGCGTCGTCGCTGGCCGGCGCGGCGGCGCGGGCGGCGACCGGGAGCAGCAGCCCGAGCGCACCGGCGGACGCGGACGACAGGAAACCGCGTCGGTCGATCGAGGGGCGCCGTGCGGACATGATCGTTCTCCCGATCCCGAACGCGGGAACACGTGTGCGCGCCACCGACTGGCGGCGCGCGACGCATGTTCCCTGGCCGGCTGGCTAGCCCCCGCCCGCCCGACGTCGGACCGGTGCGGGCGCGGCGATCGGGCAGGGCGTCGCCTGCGGACGGGCGACCTCGAGCGCGGCCAGGCCGGTCACGGTCAGGCCGGCGGCGCCTGCGCGGGCGATCCGCAGCAGGCGCTTCAGCATGGTCTCGAGAGCCGGCATCAGGCGGCGCGATAGCGTTCAGCGGGGCGGGCGTTCGCGAAGCCGGGGATCAGCGCCTGGCGCGCGGCCTCGGCGGCCTCCCATTGGGCCGCGTCCGGCAGGGGCGGGATGGTGACCGGCTCGCGCCGGTCGAAGCCGAGCAGGGCCGCGTCGACCAGGTCGTCGACCTCCATGACCGCGGGCAGGGCGTTCACGTCCTTGCCGGCGCGCTCCCAGATCTCGGTGCGGGTGGCGGCCGGCAGGACCGCCTGGACGTAGACCCCCTTGGGGCCGAGTTCCGTCTGCAGGCTCTGCGAAAGGAATAGCACGAAGGCCTTGGTCGCCCCGTAGACGGTGGCGCCCATCTCAGGGGCCAGGCCGATGACCGAGCCCAGGTTCACGATCGCGCCTCGGCCCTCGGCGGCGAACCGGGGCGCGACGGCGGCGGTCAGGCGGGCCGGGGCGGTGACGTTGAGCGCCACCAGCCCGGCCACCGCGTCGGGGCTCTGGTCCAGGAAGCCGCCGGGCAGGCTGGCGCCGGCGTTGTTGACCAGGACGCCGATGCGGGCGTCCTCGCGCAGCCGATCCTCGATCTTCGCCAGGTCGGCCGCGTCGGCCAGGTCGGCGCGCAGGAGGTCGACGGCGACGCCGGTCTCGCGCCGCAGACGCTCGGCCAGCGCCTCCAGCCGGGCCTGGTCGCGCGCGACCAGCACCAGGTCGTGGCCGCGCCGGGCGAAGCGGTCGGCGTACACCGCGCCGATTCCGGTGGAGGCGCCGGTGATCAGCACCGCGGGTTGGTCGCTCATGGTCGGTTCCTTTCGTTGCCCCCGGCCCGATGACGCGCCATATGGATATGAAAATCATACCGACAAGCGGCTATGGAAAAGAAAGTGACAAAACGCGCGCCGACCCTCTGCCCCGTCGCTCGCGCGGAAGACCTGGTCGGCGACCGCTGGACGGTCCTGGTTCTGCGTGAACTGTTCGGAGGCGCCCGCCGGTTCGACGAGATCCAGGCTGGGACCGAAGCGACCCCGCAGATGGCGGCCGCGCGCCTGAAGCAGATGGAGGCCGACGGCCTGATCGAGCGTCGGCCCTACAGCCAACGTCCGCTGCGACACGAGTATCACCTCACCGAGAAGGGGCGGGCGTTCTTCCCGGTGCTGCTGGCGCTGCGCGCCTGGGGCGAGACCTGGTGCAAGGCGCCGGGCGAGGCGCGAGCGGTGGAGTTCACCCACGACGCCTGCGGCGGCCCCGCGGGGTTGGGGCCCTTGTGCGAAACCTGCGGCCGGTCGCTGTCGCACGACGATCTGACCGCCGAGCGGACGCCGGCCTACGCGCGCGAGCGCGAGCAGCGGCTGCGCAGGTTCAAGGGCCTCAGCTGACCTGACGGCGCGCCGCGGCGAGCTCTTCGGCCAGGGCCTGGATCAGCTCGGCGGCCGGCATGGCGCGGGCCAGGGGCGCGCCCTGGCCGGCCCACTGCGCCCCGAAGCCGCCGTCGCCTTTGGCTTTGGCCGCCGCGTTCAGCGCTTTGCCTGCGTCGTAGGCGATCGGGTAGTCGGGCGTGGCGACGCCGGCCAGCGCCCCATCCGCCAGGGCGGTGAAACGGTTGGCCAGGCAGCGGGCCGGGCGCCCGGAGATCAGGGCGGTCATTTCGGTCCGCTCGGCGGCGGGGCTGAACAGGGCGTCGCGGTGGTGCTGGTCGGCGCTGGATTCCGGGCAGCCGATGAAGGCGGTGCCGAGCTGGGCCGCCTCGGCTCCGAGGTCGAGGGCGGCGGCGATCCCGGCCCCGTCCATGATCCCGCCGGCGGCTATGACCGGCAGCGGGACCTTGGCGACGAGCAGGCGGGTGAGGGCGACCAGTCCCAGGCGGCTGTCGGACGACGGATCGAACGCGCCGCGGTGGCCGCCGGCCTCCCAGCCTTGCGCGACGATCGCGTCGACGCCGGCGACGACGGCCGCCTCGGCTTCCTGGAGGTTGGTGGCGGTCGAGAGGAGGACGATCCCGGCCGCCTTCAGCCGCGCGATTTTCTCGGGCGCGGGCAGGCCGAAGTGGAAGCTGACCACGGCGGGCCGCGTCTCAAGCAGGACGTCGAGCATGTCGTCGTCGACGAGGAAGCTCTTGTAAATCTCGGTGAGCCCCGTCGGCGGCGCGGCACCGAAGCCGTCGAACAGCGGCTTCAGGGCGGCCAGCCAGGCGCGTTCCCGCTGGGGGTCGGCGCGGGCCGGGGCGTGGCAGAAGACGTTGACGTTGAATGGGCCGTGGGTGGCGGCGCGGATCGCTTCGATCATGGTCCGTGCGACGTCGGCCTTGACCGCGCCCACCCCGATCGAGCCCAACGCGCCAGCCTTGGTGACGGCGGCGGCCATCTGCGGGGTCGAGGTGCCCGCCATGGGGGCCTGGATGATCGGAAGCCTGATCCCGATCCGCTCGAGCAAACGCGTCATCGGCCGCTCTCCGGCTACGGCTGCGGTGTTGAGATAGGCGGCCCGGTCTCGCCGGCAACCGCCTCGGCGTCAGGGCAGGGCGATCCCCCAGGCCTCGCGCGCCTCGCCGATGCGCGCGAGCTTGGCGTGCAAGGCGCTCCAGTCGTCGCGGGCGTCGATTTCGGCCCAGATCGCCTCGACCTCGTCGATCAGCATCTCCTCCGGCTCCGGGCGCTGGAAGTAGGCGTGCGTCAGGCGCTCGGGCCGGTCCGGCGCGTACGGCGCGAGCGCGGCGCGGAAGGCGTCGAAGGTCGCCCCGGCGTAGACCCCGGCCCGCGGTCCGGCCATGGCCCGCGCCTCGGAGGCCACGCCGCCGAACCAATCGAAGAACAGGGGCTCCCAGCGCAGCGCGTCGCCGGCCTCGGACAGCAGCTTCAGCGTCGCCGTCCCCAGCGCGGTGTCGGCCGCCTCGTCGCGCGGGCTCACGCCCAGGCGCCGGACGAAGGCCGCCCGCATCTCGGCCTGGTAGAGTTCGCCGAAGCCGTTCAGCACCTCGACCAGCGGATCGGTTTCGGCGACCAGGGTGAAGCAGGCGGCCAGTTGGCGCAGGTTCCAGAACACGGCCTCGCCTTGCCGTCCGAAGGCGTAGAGGCCGGCGTGGTCGAAATAGGCGGCCGTGAACGAGGGATCGTAGTGCGGCAGGAACCGCCACGGCCCGTAGTCGAAGCTCTCGCCGGTGACGTTCATGTTGTCGGTGTTGAGCACGCCGTGCACGAAGCCGGCGCCGGTCCAGCGCGCCACCAACTGCGCGGCCCGCGCGGTGACCGCGCGCAGCAAGGCGGCGGGCCGGTCCTTCGCGTCGGTGTCGGCCAGCTCCGGGTAATAGAGCTCGACCACGTGGTCGATCAGCTGGCCGATCAGGTCGGCGCGGTCGAAGTAGGCCAGGCGCTGGAAGGTCCCGAACCGGACGTGGCTCCACGACAGGCGGGTCAGCACCGCCGAGCGCGTGGGCGAGGGCTCGTCGCCGCGGGCGAGCTTTTCGCCGGTCTCGATCAGCGACAGCGATTTCGACGTCGGGACGCCCAGCGCCTCCAGCATTTCGGTGGCGAGGATCTCGCGCACGCCGCCCTTCAGGGTCAGGCGTCCGTCGCCGGAGCGCGACCAGGGCGTCTGGCCCGAGCCCTTGGTGCCCAGGTCGAGCAGCCGCCCCGTCCCGGCCTCGCGCAGCTGGGCGAAGAGGAAGCCGCGGCCGTCGCCGAGCTCGGGGTTGTAAACCTGGAACTGGTGGCCGTGGTAACGCATGGCCAGCCGCTCGTCCGGCGCGCCGGGCAAGGGCTCGAACCGGCCGAAGGTTGCGACCCACTCGGCGTCGGTCAGCGTGTCCAGGCCGACACGCCGGGCGATCCGGTCATTGCGAAATCGAAGGTTCGTCTCGGGAAAGCCGGCCGGCTCGACCGGGTCGGCGAACTCGGGACCTAAGGCGCGGAAGCGGTTGTCGAGGCGGAAATCGGCGGCGACGGGCATCTGCGTCCCATAACACGCGGCGCGAGCCGTTCGCTTGATAACCCCGGACGCTCCCGCCAAGTTGAAACGCTCGGCCCCGAGGGAGCGCCATGGCCCGTCGGTTCACGCTCGACTTCCTGCGTACCGAAGCGGCGTCGGGCGTCCTGCTCGCGGCGGCGGCGGCGGTCGCTCTCGCCCTGGCCAATTCGCCCTGGGCCGGGGCCTACTTCCGCCTGCTGGGCGCCGAGGTCCCGCTGCAGGTCGGGGCGTGGCGGGCCAGCGACACCGTCGCCGGCTGGGTCCGCGACGGACTGATGGCGGTGGTGTTCTTCGTCGTCGGCCTCGAGATCAAGTTCGAGGTGCTGAAGGGGGAGCTGTCCAATCCTCGCCGCGTGGCCATGCCGGTGCTGGCGGCGCTGGGCGGCATGGTCGCTCCCGCCGCCCTCTACCTGCTGCTGAACCAGGGCCCGGGTGGAGACCTGCGCGGCTGGTCGGCCCCGGTCGCCACCGACGTCGGCCTGGCGCTGGCGGTGTTCGCCGCGGTCGGACGCGGCCTGCCGGCCTCGCTGCGCGTGTTCCTGATGACGCTGGCCATCGTCGACGATCTGGGCGCGGTGGCCATCATCGCGCTGGCCTACAGCCGCCACCTGCACCCCACGCCGCTGATCGGCGCGGCCCTGGCGCTGGCGGCCATGGCCTTCGTCCAGCGCGGGCGGCGCGTGTCGTTCGTCTATCCGATGCTGGGCTTCCTGCTGGCCTGGGGGTTCGCGCGCGCGGCCGGGGTCAGCCCGTCCCTGGCCGGGGTCGCCGCCGCCTTCACCGTGCCGGCCATAGCGCCCCGGCCCGGCGAGCCGGTCCCGCTGAAGATCGCGGTCGAGGCCCTGCACCCCTGGGTCGCCTTCCTGATCCTGCCGCTGTTCGCCTTCACCTCGGCGGGCGTGTCGTTCGGAGAAATTCCCGCCCACGACGTGCTCACGCCGGTGTCGGTGGGCGTCGCGCTGGGCCTGTTCCTGGGCAAGCCGGCCGGCGTGTTCGGCGGTGCGGCCCTGGCGGCGGTCACGGGGCTGGCGCGGCGGCCGGGCGGGGCGACCTGGGCGGAGCTCTACGGCGTCTCCGTCCTGTGCGGCGTCGGCTTCACCTTCAGCCTGTTCCTGGGCGGCCTCGCCTTCGGCGGCGACCCGGCCCTGCTCGCCCAGATGAAGCTGGGCGTGATCTGCGGGTCGCTGCTTTCGGGTCTATGTGGCGCCGTTGCACTGGGCTGGGCGGCTTCGCGGCGTAGATCGGTGGGCGCCGAACCAACTCCCTACGTCGAGACTACTTGACCTAGCGGAAGCTGGTGCATTTGCGTCACAACATTCGCAAGCCTGCAACGGGTTGAAGCGTGGCCGCTTGTTCACGCCTGCGCCGTAGATTACCCAAATTAAGTCAGAATCCGTCCAGGGATCGACTTGGCCGGCTTCAAGAACAAAGAGCGGCGTGACCGCAGCCAATGCGGCGCGCAAAAGTCGGGGCAGGAAATGCGCTTCACGAAGATTCTCCGCGGCACGGCGTCGGTCGCCGTCCTCGCGGCTTTCGCCGCCGGTGCGAGCTACGCCGGTGCGGCCTACGCGCAAGACGACGAGATCAACTCGGTCGACGAGCTGGTGGTCACCGCTCAGAAGCGCGAACAGAACCTGCAGGACGTGCCGATCGTGGTCACGTCGCTGTCGGAAGAACTTCTCGAAAACGCGGGCGTCAAGGACATCAAGGATCTGCAGATCCTGACTCCGGGCCTGACCGTCACCTCGACGACCAGCGAAACCATCACCACCGCCCGTATCCGCGGCGTCGGCACCGTCGGCGACAACCCGGGCCTGGAGAGCTCGGTCGGCGTCGTGATCGACGGCGTGTATCGTCCGCGCAACGGCGTCGGCTTCGGCGACCTCGGCGAGATGCAGCGCATCGAAGTGCTGAAGGGCCCGCAGGGCACGCTGTTCGGCAAGAACACCTCGGCCGGCGTCATCAACATCATCACCGAAGCGCCGTCGTTCGAATTCGGCGCCGAAGGCGAGCTGACCGCCGGCAGCGACGGCGCCCTGGGCGCGTCCGCTTCGGTCACCGGCCCGATCGCCGGCGACAAGCTGGCCGGCCGCCTGTACGTGGCCAAGCGCGAGCGTGACGGCTTCTACGACGTGAAGACCGGCGACGGCCCGCGCACCCTGACCTCGGACCAGGACCAGAACTTCTGGACCGCCCGCGGCCAGCTGCTGCTGCTGCCGTCGGACTCGGTCGAGATCCGCGCCATCGCCGACTACACCAAGCGCGAAGAAAACTGCTGCGCCGCGGTGCAGGTCCGCTCCGGCCCGACCGCCGCGATCCTGAACAACCCGCTGATCACCGCCAGCGGCGAAGGCGTCGCCCCGGCCGGCGGCCCGACCTTCCCGATGCTGCCGTTCTCGCGCACGGCCTACTCGAACCGCGGCACCGGCCAGACGGTCGAGGACAAGGGCCTGTCGATCGAGGCCAACGTCGACCTGCCGAACTGGAACGCCACCCTGACCTCGATCTCCTCGGTCCGGTTCTGGGATTCCACAAACGGCCACGACATCGACTATTCGGGCGCCGACATCCTCTACCGTGAGGCCAACGGCGAGTACGGCTTCTCCTTCGACACCCTCAGCCAGGAAATCCGCCTGGCCGGTTCGACCGACCACCTCGACTGGCTGGTCGGCGGCTTCTACGCCAGCGAAGACCTGAGCCGGACCGACGCTTACAACCTGGGCGCCGACTACAACACCTACCTGTCGCTGATCCTCAGCGGCGGCGCCAACCCGGGCATGGTCGGCATCCTGACCGGCTCGTACACCGACCTGGATCCGGGGCCGGGCACCGCCTGGGTTCCCTCCGGCGCCGGCCCGACCTTCACGGCGGGCAAGTCGGCTCTGGACACCTACGACCAGACCTCCAAGACGCTGGCGTTGTTCACCAACAACACCCTGCACGTCACCGACGCGTTCGATATCACCATGGGCCTCCGCTACACGATGGAGGACAAGGATCTCGACACGCACCAGACCAACCCGACCAACAACTCGGTCTGCCCGGCGGCGATGTTCAACTACGCCACGAACCGCTGGCAGAACCTCCCGCTGACCGCCGCCCAGAAGCAGACGGCCGTGGGCGTGCTCTGCCTGCCCTGGACCAACCCGGCGTTCAACAACCGCATCACCCACCAGTCGAGCGAAGAGCGCGAATGGTCGGGCACCCTGAAGGCGTCGTACCGCTTCAACGACGACATCATGACCTACGTGTCCTACGCGCGTGGTTATAAGGGCGGCGGCTTCAACCTTGACCGCGTGCAGTCGCTCACCCCGGGCGGCTTCATGCCGGACGCCTCGACCCACTTCGCGCCGGAAATGGTCGACAGCTACGAACTGGGTCTGAAGACCACCTGGTTCGACAACTCGCTGCTGCTGAACGCCACCCTGTTCCAGCAGGAGTACTCGGACTTCCAGCTCAACACCTTCCTCGGCACCGCCTTCGCCGTGGAGACGATCCCCGAGCTGACGTCCAAGGGCGTCGACATGGACCTGATCTGGTTCGCGCCGATCGAGGGCCTGTCGTTCCAGGGCGGCGTGACCTACGCCAAGACCGAGTACGGCAAGTTCACCGCCGCGGACCTGAACGATCCGACCCACTTCCCGGCGCTCAGCCTGCTGCCGGGCGCCCAGATGTCGTTCGCTCCGGAATGGTCGAGCACCGGCGCGGTGACCTACGAGCGCTCGTTCGGGGCGATGAAGGCGGGCTTCAACCTGTCGGCCAAGTACACCTCCGAGTACAACACCAAGTCGGACCTGCTGCCGGCCGGCATGCAGGACGCCATGACCCTGGTGAACGGCCGCATCTCCTTCGGTTCGGAAGACGACCGCTGGACCTTCGAGCTGTGGGGTCAGAACCTGACCGACGTGGACTACTACCAGGTCGTGTTCAACGCGCCGCTGCAGGGCACCGCCTTCCAGTCGACGCTGCAGCCGAGCGGCAACTACTACAACCCGGCTCTGGACACCCAGACCTACAACGCCTTCCTGGGCCAGCCCCGCACCTGGGGCGCGACCCTGCGCATCAAGTACTAAGAGCTTCGTCCCCGCACAGGGGCGTCGCGGGCCGGCCGGGAGCGATCCCGGCCGGCCTTTTCTTTTGACGACAGGGCGCTCTGCCGGTCGGGCGCTAGTGGCGAAGGTCCTTCGGGCGCGCGACGAACTTGTTGAACCGGCTCTTGGCGTCCGGCGGCAACAGCAGGGCCAGGTCGTTGTCGTCGAAGATGGCGAAGAACTCCTCCCAGGAGATCTCCGTCAGGTTCGGATCCTTCTCGCCGAAATCCAGGCGCAGTATGCCGCCCGGCGCGCCGGTCTCGACCTTGGCGGGGCGGCCGCCGTGCTTTTCAGCCCAGCGCTTGATCTCTTCGTGGTCGACGGTGGGATGGGCCGAGGCCATGCGTCGTCCTCCGGTTCAGAACGGCGTCTGAACGCGGAGGCGACGGGGCCGGTTTCCTGGCCGGGTCAGACGCGGGCTTCGCCCTTGAGCAGCTTCTCGCGCACCCGGGCGGTCATCTTCACCCAGCCCTTCTCCGGATCGCGGAACCAGATGGCGTCCTTGGTGCGGGTGTGGTCGAAGCCGTCCGCCGCCAGGTCGACCTTGCGGTACTTGAAGGTGCCGGTGGTCTCCAGGTCGGTCTGAATGCGCACGAAGATCGGCCGGGCGTAGCCGGGCAGCTCGCTGTCCATGTGGGCGCCGAGCCGCTCGATCTGGAAGCCGTCGTCGACCACCAGGGCGGCCATGCCGGCCTTGCCCTCCATGCCCTCGATCGGCACGCCGTAGACCGTCACCTCGCGCACGCCCGGGGCCTCGCTGAGCCGCTCGGCCACCTCGGTGGTGGAGACGTTCTCGCCCTTCCAGCGGAAGGTGTCGCCCACCCGGTCGACGAAATAGAAGTAGCCGTCGGAATCCTGGCGCATCAGGTCGCCGGTGCGGAACCAGGCGTCGCCTCGGGTGAGGACGTCGCGCAGGATCTTCTTCTCGGAGGCGGCCTTGTCGGCGTAGCCCGAGTAGGCGTGGCGCGCGTCCGTGCCGATCAGGCCGATCGCCTCGCCGATCTCGCCGGGGCGGGCCTCGACGCACAGGCCGTTGGCGCCGCGCATCGGCTCCTCGGTCTCCATGTCGAACTTGACCAGGCGGATGTCGAACTTCTTGCGCAGGTAGCCGGGAATCCGGCCGACCGCGCCGGGGCGGCCGTCGAAGTTGAACAGCGAGACGTTGCCCTCGGTCGAGCCGTAGAACTCCAGGATCTCGGGGATGGCGAAACGGCTCTGGAAGGTCTTCCAGATGTCCGGACGCAGGCCGTTGCCGAAGGCCAGGCGCAGCTTGTGCTTGCGCTCAAGCTCGTGCTCCGGCGAGTTCACCAGATAACGGCACAGTTCGCCGATGTAGACGAACATGGTGCAGCCCTTGTCGACCACGTCCGGCCAGAACTGACTGGCTGAGAAGCGCTTCTTCAGCACCACGGCGCCGCCGTTCAGCAGGGCCGCGCCGACCCCGCACAGCCCGCCGGTCGAGTGGTAGAGCGGCAGGCAGACATAGACCCGGTCGGCCGGCGTGGCCGCCGTCGCGGCCGCGAAGGCGCGCATGTACAGCTGGGCGCGGGCGTGGGTGATCTTGGCCGCCTTCGGCAGGCCGGTGGTGCCCGAGGTGTAGATGTACAGCGCCGTCGAGCTGGCCGTCAGATCCATGCGCATGCCCTTGTCGGGCCGCACGGCGCTGGCGCCCTTCACGGCGGTGTCGAGGCCGCGACGGTCGCTGGTCTCGCCCTCGGCGCGCAGGCCCAGCACCCACAGCATGACGCTGCGCGGCAGCTGGTGGCGCACGTCCTCGAACGCGGCGTAGGTCTCGTAGTCGGCCAGCACGTGGCCGGCGCCGGAAATGCTTAGGCTGTGCGCCAGGGCCCCGCCGGTCAGGTTCGAGTTGATCAGGGCGGTGGCCACGCCGACCTTGGACAGGCCCAGCCAGATGGCCAGGTACTCGATCCGGTTGGGCATGTAGAGGGCGACGGTGTCGCCGCGACGGATGTTGCGCCCCTTCGCCCAGTGGGCGTAGCGGTTGGCCATCTGGTCGAGGTCGCGGTAGGTGATCTGCCGGTCCTCGAAGATCACCGCCACGTTCTCGGGCCAGCGGTCCACCGCCTGTTCCCAGTCGTCGCACAGCAGGTGATTGGAAGCCGGGTCGATGGTCTTGATGCGCTTGAGCAAGCGCTGCAGCCCGCCGGTGAACTTCAGCTCTCTGCGCGCGCGCGCCAACAGGCCCATGGTCCGTCCTCTCGCTTCCGGAAGGTTTGATCGCAAGGGAATCCCTTAGCGGTCAAGGCTGAGCGGGAGGGTGCGTCAACAGGGTTTACGGGACCTTGCCGAACGCGGAAATCCACGCGCCTGCGCGCACGCGGGAGCCGTAGCGAGGCGCCGCCGCCACGCCTGGAAATCAGCGCGCGGAAGGGGCCGGTTCGGTGGGGCGGTACTGGGCCTGGGCCTGGCCCCGCGCCTTCAGGAGCTCGGCCTGCTCGGGCGTCGGTTGCGGCTCCGGCGCGCTGCGGGTCGGCTGCCGGGCGGCCGACTTCTGCCGGGTCGGCTTGATCGACACGGTGAAGGCCAGGAAGCGCTCGTTGGCGTCTTCGCCGAAGGCGGCGATCTTGCGGTCGATGAAGGACAGGGCGGCCTGGAACGGCCCCTTGCGCCAGCCGACCCCGACCTGGGCGTCGCCGATGGCGGCGACCTTCTCGGAGCTGAAGCCGGCGCGCTTCAGTTCGCCCTTGCGGCCGCGCAGCATGTTCAGGCCGACCGCCTGGTTGTCGCTGGCGGCGAACACGAACCAGCGCGGCTTCTGGCCGAAGTCTTCGGCCACGCCCATGCGCGTGGCCAGCTTGTCGAGCTTCTGTTCCAGCGAGGAGGTCGTGGTCTTGCTCGTCTGCGGCGACAGCGCCAGGGCCAGTTCGGTGCCGCTGGCCACGCCCTCGTCGTTCTCGTTCATCCGCACGCTCAGGCGCGGCTCGTAGCGGGTGGCGACGCGCTCGGCCTGGCGAAGGGCGGGGGCGGCGGCGGCGTCGAGCTCGCGGACGCCTTCCTGCACCCATTCCACAGGGGCGGACGGCGTGCCGGCGGACACGGCGCTGGTGGTTTCGGCGATCGGCGCGGCCGATGTGGCGGAGGTCAGGAACGGGGGCGCCTCGCTGACGCCGGCCGTGATGAGTTCGTCATCGGGCAGGGGCTCGTCGGCGGTCGCGCCGCCATGCGCCCAGATCGTGATGGCGGTCACACAGACCAAACCCAGGCCCGCGCCCCCCAGAACCGCCGCGATGCTCTTTGAGCGTCGCATAGCGTCCCCCCTGTCTCCCCTCGCATGTTAACCATGCATCCGGTTCGAATAACAGTGCAGGTTGGGGCCAAGTTCCGCCACGCTTCCCGTGGAACGCGAAAATTAATGTTTCGCTCCACGCAGCGTGCGGGAATTTGGTGCCCCGGGCCGGACTCGAACCAGCACGCCTTGCGGCAAGAGATTTTGAGTCTCCCGCGTCTACCATTTCGCCACCGGGGCACGGGGCCGAAGGGCGCGCACTCTAGCGCCGCGCGCGCGCCGGTCAACGCAAAGCCTGGATCCGGATCGCGTCAGGCCGTCGCCGGCGCGGCGGCCATCAGCTTGCGGGCGCGCAGGGCCACCTCGATCCGCTGGGCCAGGACCAGGCCGACCGCGAACAGCAGGAAGCCGTCGGCCAGGATGGTCGGGCTGACGTGCAGGGCTTCGGGGTGGGCCTGTGCGTAGAGCGACAGCGGATAGCGGATCGCGAACATGGCGAGGATCAGGAGCATCCCCAGCGGCGATGCCTGGGCGGTCAGCGCGCCGGTGGCGGAGTCGTGCTGGATGCGGATGGTGCGACCGCGCACCCAGCCCAGCACGCCGCCGAGCGCCAGGGCGAGGGCCAGCCCGACCATCGCGGCCGGGCCCGGGTGCGGCCCCGGCGCATAATAGAGCGCCGCGCCCGCGCCCAGCAGCATGAAAGCCGGGAGGATCCACATCAGCTCCAGCCGCAGGCGCCGCTCACGCCGGTTGCGCAGGATGATCAGGGCGATCACCGCCACCGGAATGAGATAGGGCAGATACTGCGGCGTCGTCGTGGAAACGGACATGTGAGGGCCCCCCGGCCTCGCTTGTGACTCAGATCAGCCGGCGACCGTCTGTTCGATCGCGCCGAACAGGCTGTGGCCCTTTTCGTCGAGCATCTCGATGCGCACCTGGTCGCCGCGCTTCAGGAACGGCGTCTCGGGCTTGCCGCCCAGTATGGTCTCGACCATGCGCACCTCGGCGATGCAGGAATAGCCGAGGCCGCCGGCCTTCACCGGCTTGCCCGGGCCGCCGTCGGCGTCGCGGTTCGACACCGTGCCGGAGCCGATCACCGTGCCCGCGCACAGGTCGCGGGTCTTGGCGGCGTGGGCGATCAGGGTGCCGAAATCGAAGGTCATGTCGACGCCGGCGTCGGCGCGGCCGAACTCCTCGCCGTTCAACTGGACCAGCAGGGCGCCGTGCAGCTTGCCCTCGTTCCAGCGCGCGCCCAGCGCGTCGGGCGTGACGAACACCGGCGACAGGGCCGAGGCCGGCTTGGACTGCACGAAGCCGAAGCCCTTGGCCAGCTCGCCCGGGATCAGGTTGCGCAGGGATACGTCGTTGACCAGGCCGACCAGGCGCACGGCCGCCAGGGCCTCCTCGCGCGAGGCGCCCTGCTTCACGTCGCCGACGATCACGGCGATCTCGGCCTCCAGATCGCAGCCCCAGGCTTCGTCGGCCAGCGGGATCGGATCGCGCGGGGCCAGGAAGCCGTCCGAGGCGCCCTGGTACATCAGCGGGTCGGTCCAGAAGCTGTCGGGCATCTCGGCGTTGCGCGCCTTCCGCACCAGGGCGACGTGGTTCACGTAAGCCGAGCCGTCGGCCCACTGGTAGGCGCGGGGCAGGGGCGAGGCGGCTTCGCGTTCATGGAAGCGGCCCCGCGGCACGGAGCCGTGCTCCAGGCTCTCGGCCAGGCCGCGCAGCAGCGGTTCGCAGCGTTCCCAGTCGTCCAGCGCCTCCTGCAGGGTGCGCGCGATCAGGAAGGCGTCGGTGTACCAGGCCAGGTCTTCCGACACGACGACGAGCCGGCCGTCGCGGCCGGACTTGAGGGAGGCGAGCTTCATGCCTCCGGCTTAGTGCTTCGCGGGCGTTTTGGAAACCGTCGGCGCCGGAGTCAGCAGCGCCTTCTGGGCCTCGGACAGCTCCTTCAGGCGCTGCGCCTTGTGGCCGGACCAGTAGTCGGTGAAGGCGCCGACCGCCAGGCGCACGCGCTGGGTCTGATCGAGCTTGTGGCTGTTGTCGGCGCCGGTCGTGGGCGTGGTCGGGGTGGTCGCCGTCGTCGGCGGAGCGGTCAGGATCACGCTGCCGGAGGTCAGGATGCTGACCTGCGACTGTCCCTGTCCCTGGCCCTGGGCCTGGCCGTCCTCGGCCTTGGCGCGGCCTTCGCCGCCCTTGCCGTCGGCGCAGGTGCACACGCAGGTGCACTTGTGGCCGCCCGGCGGCGGGGGAGGCGGCGGCGGGGGCGGCGGGCCCTTGATCGCGTCCTCCAGCGCCTTCAGCTCCTTGGCCAGCGGACCGCCCAGGGCGATCACCGCGCCCAGCCGGTCCTTGATCTCCTTCACCAGCAGGTCGGCGCCGTACAGGATGGCGGGGCCCACCGCGGCGGCGGCCCCGCGGGCGCGCACGTCGATGGCGTCGTAGATCGTCTCCACCGCCTTGCGGCGATCGGCTTCGAAGCGGCCCACGAGCAAGGCGCGGGCGAGGAAGAAGGCCAGGATCGGCAGGACGACGACCGCGGCCAGCAGGACCAGTTCGATCCAGGGCTGCGGCTCGTATCCCCCGGCGTCGGTCGGAAAATCAGAGTAATCGTACACGACCCGTCTCCCCCTGCCGGCGCCCGTGGTCCCAGGCTCGCCGAACGGCGGTCTCGACTATGACGCGCGCGGCGCAGGTCGCAACTGTAGAGTTAACGATATGGTTCCGCTTGGGCGCGCCCGCGCGCTCCGGGTCACACGTGCACGCCGCCCGGAGCGGTGAATTCGGAGGCCGGCGCGTCCCCGGTGTTGACCACCTCGGACGGCTCGAAGATCAGCACTTCGGCCTCGTCGTCTGCGGCGGTGCGGTGCTCGACCCCGCGCGGCACCACGACGAACTCGCCGGGGCCCATCTCGACGGCGCGGTCGCGGAATTCGACCCGGAAGCGGCCCTTCCAGACCAGGAACATCTCCTCGGCCTCGGCGTGGCTGTGCCAGGGGAACACGCCCTGCACCTTCACGACCCGGACGTCCTGGCCGTTCAGTTGAGCGACGATCCGCGGCCGCCAATGGTCGTCGAAGGCGGCGAATTTGCGCTCCAGGGCGCCGCTTTGCAGATCGTCGGTCGTCACGTTCAGTCGCCCCGCCGGATCACCCCGGTGCGTCGAGCCGCCTCGTCGTAGCGCTCAGGGTCGTCGTAGACCACGACCTCGACCTGGACGTCGCCGCCTTCGCGATCGGCCCAGATGTAGCTGCGTTCGAAGTGGACCTCGCCGCCGGAGGGGGCGAAGCCGGTGTAGGTGTCGCCCCAGGGTGTCACCTTCGAGGCCTCGCGCCAGCTGAGCGTCAGGGCCCGGGCCATCTCCTCCTCGGCCAGGGCCTCCAGTTCGGGGTCGGCGGCGAAGGCCATGGCTCAGGCCCCCGCCGTCTTCCAGCTGTCGACATAGGCGTGGTTCTCGACGCTGGCCGCGCCTTCGCCCACCTCCAGCGGGTCGCGGGTGTCGATCATCACCGCGTACTCGTCGGTGGCCGGCTTGGCCGAGACGAACATGTTCTTCAGCGCCTTGGGGTGCGGCCCGTGGGTGAAGCCCGACGGGTGGAAGGTCATCATGCCGGCGTCGATGTTGTCCCGGCTGAAGAAGTCCCCGGCGTGGTAGAACAGCACCTCGTCGAAGTCGTCGTTGTTGTGGAAGAACGGCACCTTGATCGCGCCCGGGTCGGTCTCGAAGGGGCGCGGCGCGAAGGTGCAGATCACGAACCGGTCGCTCAGGAACGTCGTGTGGGCCGAGGGCGGCACGTGGTAGCGGTGGCTCATCAGCGGGCGTACGTCGCGCACGTTCAGGCGCACCGGCGACAGGTCGCCGTGCCAGCCCACCGCGTCCAGCGGATTGTAGGGATAGGCCGCCACCGACACCTGGCCGCGCTTCTTGATCTCGACCCGGAACAGGCCTTCCTCGGCCTGATGGGCCTTGAAGACCTCGTCCATCTTCGGGGTGTCCAGCACGGCCGGGTCGAACACGGCGTGCGGGCCCATGATGCCGCGGTCGGGCAGGGTGTAGTGGGTGTTGGTCGCCTCGATCATCAGGATCGAGGTCGGCTGGGACGGCTTCAGCCGCCACATGGTGCCGCGCGGCAGGTAGAGGTAGTCGCCCTTCACGTAGGCGATGCGGCCGTAGTCGGTGAGCAGGTCGCCCTCGCCGTCGTGGACGAACAGGATCTGGTCGCCGTCGCCGTTGCGGGCCAGGTTGGCCATCGGCTGCGCCAGCTTCCAGAAGCGCACCTCGACCGATTTGTTGTGCAGCACGATCGGCGCGGACCAGGGCGAGGTCTGCGGCTCGTTCAGGCCGTTCAGGTCGAAGGCGCGCGGACGCAGCGGCCCCTCGAAGCTGACCCAGCCGGTCGGCGGGCGGCGGTGGTAGAGGAAGGCGGCCGGGCCGAAGAAGCCCTCCTTGGAGATCTCCCGCTCATAGGTGCCCTCCGGCAGGTCGGCGTGGGCCTGGCGCGAGTGCACGCCCTCGGCGGCCTTCACCGGAATCCAATTGCCTTTCGCCATGGCGCGACCTCGATCGAGAGATGAACCCGACGGACGACGGGCCCCGGCTTTTTAGCCAAGGCCCGCGCCGACGGAATGAAAAAATGGAACGCCGATCCTCCGGATTTCGCCGGAGTTGACGCCAGCGCGGCTCAGCGCTCGTCCTTGAAGATGGCCACGACCGGCTCGCGGTTGGAGGCGGCGCTGGCGCGGTACATGCCGGAGGTGTTGAAGCTCCAGGCGATCTCGCCCTTGCGGCCGATGGCGATGATGCCGCCGTCGCCGCCCAGCGCGGTCAGGCGCTTCTGGATCACCTCGTCGGCGGCTGCCTGCAGGCTCATGCCTTCGTACTGGTCCAGCGCGCAGATCTCCCGGGCGACGGTCAGGCGGATGAAGTACTCGCCCGTGCCGGTGGCCGAGACGGCGCAGCTGTCGTTGGAGGCGTAGGTGCCCGCGCCGATGATCGGGGTGTCGCCGACCCGGCCCCAGCGCTTGGCGGTGGTGCCGCCGGTCGAGGTGCCGGCCGCCAGGTCGCCGTTCTTGTCGTAGGCGACCACGCCGACGGTGCCGAACTTGCGCTCGTCCAGCGGCGCGCGCTCGGCCTCCGCGTTCGGGGCCGGGGCGCCGGCCGGGCGCGGCGGGACCGGCAGGCCCTGCTTGGTCAGCTCGGTCACCAGCTGCTTCCAGCGGCGCTCAGTGAAGAAGAAGGACGGATCGACGATCTCAAGCTTCTGGTCGGCGGCGAAGGCTTCCGCGCCCTTGCCGATCAGCATGACGTGCTTGGAGTTGTCCATCACCGCGCGGGCCAGGGAGATCGGGTGGCGCACGGTGGTGACGCCGGCGACCGCGCCGGCCTTCAGGGTCGCGCCGTCCATGATGGCGGAGTCCAGTTCGTTGCGGCCCTCGGCGGTGAAGACCGCGCCGCGGCCGGCGTTGAACAGCGGATCGTCTTCCAGCAGGTGGATGGTGGCCTCGATGGCGTCCAGCGAGGTGCCGCCGTCGCGCAGCACCTTCGAACCGGTGTCCAGCGCCTTGGCCAATGCGGCGCGGTAGGCGGCCTCGGTCTGCGGGTCCATCTGCGCCCGCTCGATGATACCGGCGCCGCCGTGGATGACGATCGACCACTCGGGCTTCTTGTCGTCGTCCTTCCTGCGGTCCTTCTTGTCGCCGGCGTGCGCGGCGCCGGCGGCGAGCGCGGCCATGACGGCGGACAGGAGCAGGGCCTTCAGCGGCGTTTTCATCGGCGGACTCCCCCACGGCCGCCCTGTCGTCGGGCGGTCCGTCTTGAAACAAAAAGGGCGGGCGCTTGCGGCGCCCGCCCGTCGGACGCTCTTAGGCGTCCACCTTGATCACGCCGCGGCGGATCTGGTCCAGCTCGATGGAGTCGAACAGGGCCTGGAAGTTGCCCTCGCCGAAAGCCTCGTTGCCCTTGCGCTGGATGACCTCGAAGAAGATCGGGCCGAACAGGTTGGCGGTGAAGATCTGCAGCAGCAGGCCTTCAGCCTCCGAACCGTCGATCAGGATGCGGTTCTTCTTCATTCGCTCGACGTCATGCCCGTGGCCCGGGATGCGCTTGTCGATCAGCTCGTAGTAGGTCTCGATGGTGTCCTGGAACTCGACGCCGCGGCGCTTCAGTTCCTCGACGGTCTCGAAGATGTCGCGCACGCCCAGCGCCAGGTGCTGGATGCCCTCGCCGCCGTAGTCCTTCAGGAACTCTTCGATCTGGGACTTGTCGTCCTGGCTTTCGTTCAGCGGGATGCGGATCTTGCGGTCCGGCGCGATCATCGCCTGGCTGAACAGGCCGGTCGCCTTGCCCTTGATGTCGAAGTACTTCTGCTCTTCGAAGTTGAACACGTCGCCGTAGAAGCCCGACCAGGTGCGCATCTGGCCGCGGTGGACGTTGTGGGTCAGGTGGTCGAGGTACATCAGGCCGACCTCGTTCTCAGCCTCCTTTTCCGCGCCCGGCAGCGGCGTCCAGCCGGCCCAGGCGGCGTCCTTCTCGACCAGGTACAGCAGGCTGCCGCCGATGCCCTGCAGGGCGCGGACGTGCTCGAGCGAGTTGCCGGCGGCGTCGGCCGGCTTGGCGCCCAGGTCCAGGGCGCGCTTGTAGGCGGCTTCGGCGTCGGCGACGCGGAAGCCCATGGCGTTGGCCGAGCCGCCGTGCGCGGCGCGGAACTCGGCGCCCTGGCCGGTCGGCTCGCGGTTCAGCAGGAAGTTGATGTCGTTCTGCTTGTAGCGGACGACGTCCTTGGTCGGGTGCTTCGAGACGGCGGTGAAGCCGAGGCGTTCGAAGGTGGCGGCCATGGCGTCGGGGGTCGGGCTGGTGAACTCGACGAACTCGAAGCCGTCGGTGCCCATGGGATTCTTGGCGTCGGCCATGATCGTCTCCGTTGGGGGTCGAACAGAAAAGTTGCGCGGAACCTAATGCCGGAGGTCGGCTGAGCCAAGCGTGCGGCGCGCGGGCGCGAGACTTTGTCCCGCAAGCCTGCTAGCACGGCCATATCCGCTCTCTCGCCGCGCGAAGGCCGACGTGATCCGACCCCTCTACAACTGGGTGATGGCGCAGGCGAAAAGCCGCCACGCCCCCAAGGCGCTGGCCGCCGTCTCCTTCGCCGAAAGCTCGTTCTTCCCGATTCCGCCGGACGTCATGCTGGCGCCGATGATCCTGGCGCGGCCGGAGAAGGCCTACCGCTACGCCCTGATCTGCACGATCGCCTCGGTGCTGGGCGGCTGCCTCGGCTACGCCATCGGCTACTTCCTGGAGCCGGTCGGCATCTGGCTCCTCAGCCTGCTGGGCCACGCCGAGGGCGTCGACCAGTTCAGGCATTGGTACGCCCAGTGGGGGCTGCTGGTGATCCTGGTGAAGGGCCTGACCCCGTTCCCCTACAAGGTGGTGACCATCGCCTCCGGCCTGGCGGCGTTCAACTTCCCCGTCTTCGTGGCCGCCTCGGTGGTCACGCGCGGCGCGCGGTTCTTCCTCGCCGCCTTCATCCTCAAGCGCTTCGGGCCGCAGATCCTGGAGGTGGTCGAGCGCCGCCTGGCCCTGGTCGCCGTGATCGTCATCGCCCTGGTGGTCGTCGGCGTCCTGCTGGTGCGCCTGCTCTGACCTGACGCGCCCGCCGCTCGACGCGGCGCGGCCTTGGAGTTAACTGTGCGGCCATGAGCGTCCTGCGTTTCATCTTCCGCTGGTGGACCCTGTTCGCCCTGCTGGCCGCGGCCGCCATGCTGGCGACCGCGCACGGCTTCCAGCACTTCGCCGGCTACGCGCCGTGTCACCTGTGCCTGGAGCAGCGCAAGCTCTACTGGGCGGCCATCGCCATCGCCCTGCCGGCCTCGGCCTGGGCCGTGTTCACCCGCTCGAAGGGCACGCCGCGCGTCGCGGCCTTCCTGCTGTTCGCGGTGTTCGCCAGCGAAGCGATCGTGGCGACCTTCCACGCGGGCGTGGAGCTGAAGTGGTGGCGCGGGCCGGAGAGCTGCACCGGCGGCGGCGGCTCGGTCGACATCGCCGGCCTGCAATCGCTGCTGACCGGCGGCTCGTTCCAGCCGCCGATGTGCGACGTGGCGGTCTGGAGTTGGGGCGGCCTGTCGATGGCCGGCTGGAACGCGGTGATCGCTACCGGGTTGGCGCTGGCCAGCCTGATCGCCTCGATGCGCCGCAAGGAGAACGTCTTCCGTGGCCGATAAGCCGCCGCTCGCCCGCCCGGGGCTCGACGCCGTGCGCCAGCGTCTTGGCGAGATCCTGCGCGTCGACCACGCCGGCGAGCTGGGCGCGGTGCACATCTATCGCGGCCAGCGCGCGGTGTTCGCCGCGGCCGCCGGCAAGGGCAAGATCTCCGGCGACCTGCTGGAGATGGAGGCGCACGAGAAGGCCCATCTGGATCGCTTCGACCGCCTGCTGAACGAGCAGAAGGTGCGCCCGACCCTGATGGCGCCGCTGTGGCGCGCCGCCGGCTTCACCCTGGGCGTCGGCACGGCGCTCATGGGCGAGAAGGCCGCCCACGCCTGCACCGAGGCGGTCGAGAACGTCATCGAGCAGCATTACGCCGGCCAGATCGCCGAGCTTGAGGCGCGCGAACCGGAGCTGGCCGCCGAACTGTCGAAGTTCCGCGACGACGAACTGGCCCACCGCGACAAGGCCGTCCAAGAGGGCGCCCGCGAGGCCCCCGGCTACGCCGTCCTGTCCGCCGTGATCCGCGCCGGCTGCCGCGCGGCCATCAAGATCAGCGAGAAGGTTTAGGCTCCTTCTCCCCTTGAGGGAGAAGGAGGGACCCGTCCACCGGAGCCCGAAGGGCGCAGGTCTGGACGGGAGGATGAGGGGTCTCGCGACCTCTCAGCCTCGAACCGCCGCGCGACCCCTCATCCTCCCGCGCAACCCTCCGCTTGCGCTCCGGGGCGCGGGCTCCGTCCTTCTCCCTCAGGGGGAGAAGGAGCTATTGCACCCAATCGAACGCCAGCAGCAGCGTCCGCTGGCCGTCGGAGAAGTTGTCGTCGGACAGCAGGTACACGCGCGTGCCGGCTTCGCTGCGCACCGCGCTCATCGCCTCGAAGTTGTCGACGCTCGCCGGCCGTTCCAGCGCCAGCAGCTCCCGCCCGCCGGCCTTCAGGCGGATGCGGCTGCCGCGCACCGGGTCCCAGGCGCGGTACAGCAGGAGCGGCTCGGGGCCTTCCATGTCGGCGGCGACCAGGCCGAAGCCGCCGGGCGCCGAGCCCAGGTCGACCGGCGCGCAGGCGCCCGACAGACGGCAGACGAAGGTGCGGCCGTCCTCGACCCCGGCCAGGTAGGCGTCGGCGCCCTTCGCCGGCCAGGCGGCGAGCGCCTCCAGGCCCTCGTTCTCGCCCATGCGCACGTCCGGGATCGGTCCGCGGACCGGGCGCCCGCCGCCGGCCGGATAGACCAGCACGCGGTGGTCGCGCTCGAAGCTGACCAGGGTGCGCCCGTCGGCCAGCACCGCCAGGCCCTCGGCGTCGCCCTCGGCCTTGCCCTGCAGCGCCGCGCCGGTCTCGCCGGTCAGCGGCTTCAGGCGCGCGTCGGTCAAGCCGACCAGGCGTCCCTGCGTGTCGAACGCCAGCTTGGCCTCGAACAGGTCGCCGTCGTCGCTGACCGCCATCAGCCGCCCGTCGGTCCCGATGCGCAGGTCCGACAGGCCGTGCAGGCGCGAGGTGTCGGGACTGGCGAGGGCGATGCCGCCGGCGTAGCGCAGGCCGGCCGGCGCCTCGATCCCGAGCGGGACCGGCGTGGCGGTCACCCGCACGGCGGCCCAGCGCGGCTCCGGCTGGCCGGCCGCGGGCTCACTGTGACGCTCGGGCGCGGCGCAGGCGGAGAGCGCCGCCAGAGCGGCCAGGACGGCGAGGGCGGATCTCATCGGCCGGCGGCGGCCCCGGCTTGCGCCAGGCTGGCCTTGGCGAAGCGCTTCAGCGCGCCGCCCGCCTCGAAGGCGCGGGTGCGCCCCGGCTCCGGACGGCCCATGGCCTTGGGGCGCTCGTCAAACAGCTCGGCCAGCTTTTCGACCATGGCGCCGCCCAGCTGTTCGACGTCCACGATGGTCACGGCGCGCTGGTAGTAGCGGGTCACGTCGTGGCCGATGCCGATGGCGATCAGCTCGACCGGCGAGGCGGTCTCGATCTCGCCGATCACCTGGCGCAGGTGGCGTTCCAGATAGTGGCCGGAGTTCACCGACAGGGTGGAGTCGTCGACCGGCGCGCCGTCGGAGATCACCATCAGGATGCGCCGCGCCTCGGGCCGGCCGATCAGGCGCTGGTGCGCCCACATCAGCGCCTCGCCGTCGATGTTCTCCTTCAAGAGGCCCTCGCGCATCATCAGGCCGAGGTTCTTGCGCGCCCGCCGCCAGGGGCTGTCGGCGGGCTTGTAGACGATGTGGCGCAGGTCGTTCAGGCGGCCCGGGTTCTGCGGCTTGCCGGCCTTGATCCAGGCGTCGCGCGACTGGCCGCCCTTCCAGGCGCGGGTGGTGAAGCCCAGGACCTCGGTCTTCACGCCGCAGCGCTCCAGCGTGCGGGCCAGGATGTCGGCGCACACCGCCGCCACCATGATCGGCCGCCCGCGCATGGAGCCGGAATTGTCGAGCAGGATGGTCACCACCGTGTCGCGGAACGGGGTGTCCTCCTCCTGCTTGAAGCTGAGCGGCGCGGTCGGATCGACGATCACCCGGGTCAGGCGCGCGGCGTCCAGCACGCCTTCCTCCAGGTCGAAGCTCCAGGCGCGGTTCTGCTGGGCCAGCAGGCGCCGCTGCAGCCGGTTGGCCAGGCGCGAGACCACGCCCGACACGGTCGACAGCTGCTGGTCCAGGAAGGCGCGCAGGCGGTCCAGCTCCTCCGGATCGCACAGGTCCTCGGCCGCGACCTCCTCGTCGAAGGCGCGGGTGAACACCTTGTAGGCCGGCTCGACCGCGCCGGTGTCCTTGATGTCGGGGCGGTTGGGCAGCACGCCTTCGCCCAGCTCCGGGCCCTCGTCGGACATCTCGGCGTCGGCGTCGAGATCGCTGTCGCCGGCCTGCTGGTCGACGCTCGAGCTGTCGGACGAGGCGTCTTCGCCCCGCTCCATGGAGGCGCCGTCCTGGCCCTGGCTGTCGCCGCCGCTGTCGTCGTCCTCGCCCTCTTCGGGTTGGGCGCCCTGGTCCTCTTCGCCTTCCTCGTCGGCGGTGTCCTCGGCGGTGGCTTCGGTCTCGCCCATCTCCAGGTCGCGCAGCACGGCCTTGGCGATCTTGGCGAAGGCCGACTGGTCGTGCAGGGCGGAGAGCAGCCGGTCCAGCTCGCGCCCGGCCCGGCGCTCGATGTTCTCGCGTACCAGCTCGACGGCGATGCGGCTGCCGTCCGGCGGGCCCTCGCCGGTCAGTCGCTCGCGCACCATCAGGTGCAGGGCGTCGGCCAGCGGCACCTGGGCTGGATCGGTGACCCGGTTCAGGCCGGTCTTCTCCAGCCGGTGCTCGAGCGCGGCGGCCAGGTTGGCCTTCACGCCACCCAGGGTGTTGGCCCCGATCGCGTCGATGCGGGCCTGCTCCAGCGCCTCGAACACGGCGGCGGCCTCGCTGCCGGCCGGACGCGCCTTGGCGTAGGCGGCCGCGTCATGGTGGGCCAGGCGCAGCGCCATCTGGTCGGCCAGGCCGCGAATGCGCGCGGCGTCGCGCGAACTCAGGTCGCGCGGCGGATGCGGCAGCACCGCCACGTTGCCGGCCAGCCGCGGACCGTCGCCGGAGAAGGTGATCTCCAGGTCCGGCTGCTCGGCCAGCGAGCGGGTGGCGTGCGCCAGCGCGCGCTTGAACGGCTCGACGGGGCTCTCGGTCTTGGACGCCATCCGCGTGGCCCCCTTAGGCCACCTTCACCCGCGCGGCGCTCTCCGGCAGGTCGGTCCCGAAGGCGCGCTGGTAGAACTCGGCCACGGTCGGGCGCTCCAGTTCGTCGCACTTGTTCAGGAAGGTCATGCGGAAGGCCATGCCCACGTCGCCGCCGAAGATGGTGGCGTTCTGGGCCCAGGTGATCACCGTGCGCGGGCTCATCACCGTGGAGATGTCGCCGTTCATGAAGGCGTTGCGGGTCATGTCGGCCACGCGGACCATGGCGGCGATGGCGCGCTTGCCCTCCGGGGTGTCGTACTCCGGGGCCTTGGCCAGAACGATGTGCTGCTCGGTGTCGTGGTCCAGGTAGTTCAGGGTGGTGACGATGTTCCAGCGGTCCATCTGGCCCTGATTGATCTGCTGGGTGCCGTGGTACAGCCCCGTCGTGTCGCCCAGGCCGATGGTGTTGGTGGTCGAGAACAGGCGGAACCACTTGTTCGGGCGGATCACCCGGTTCTGGTCCAGCAGGGTCAGGCGCCCTTGAGCCTCCAGCACGCGCTGGATCACGAACATCACGTCCGGGCGGCCGGCGTCGTATTCGTCGAAGACCAGCGCGATCGGGCGCTGGATGGCCCAGGGCAGCATGCCCTCGCGGAATTCGGTGACCTGCTTGCCTTCGCGCAGCACGATGGCGTCCTTGCCGACCAGGTCGATGCGGCTGACGTGGCTGTCCAGGTTCACCCGCACCAGCGGCCAGTTCAGCCGGGCGGCGATCTGCTCGACGTGGGTCGACTTGCCGGTGCCGTGATAGCCCTGGACCATCACCCGGCGGTCGTAGGCGAAGCCGGCGCAGATCGCGATCGTGGTCTGCGGGTCGAACCGGTAGGCCGGGTCGATCTCCGGCACGTGCGGGTCGGCGGTCTCGAACGCCGGCACGGTCATGTCACTGTCGACCCCGAAGACCTCGCGCACCGACACGCGGCGGTGCGGCTCCATGGCCAGCAGGGGATCGGTTTCGGCGGGGGCGGTGCTCACGGACATGGGCGTTATCTAAGCGCGCGACGGGGCGCGGTCGAGCCCTTCTCCTCCCCTGTGAGCGTAGCGAAACGGGGGAGGGGGACCACGCGAAGCGTGGTGGAGGGGGCGAACGGGGAGCGCAGCGCCAAAACGTCCTTGAAAGCGGCGGCGGTTCGCCCCCTCCACCGCCTTCGGCGGTCCCCCTCCCCCGCTGCGCAGGGGAGGAGAAAGTTACGCCATCCCGGTCTTCTGCAGGGTCTTGTAGGCCTTGATCACGCGCTGGAGCTTGTGCTCGGCCGAGCGGTCGCCGCCGTTGGCGTCGGGGTGGCAGCGCTTGACCAGGTCCAGGTAGCGGGCGCGGATCGCCTCCTTGTCGGCGTTGTCGTCCAGGTCGAGGTCGGCGAGGGCCTGGCGCTCCAGCTTGCCGAGCCGGCGCGTGGAGGTCTCGGCCTCGGCCCGGGCGCGGCGCTTGGCGGCCCCGAAGATGCCGAACGGGTCGGCGTAGGCCCCGGCGCCGCCGGTGTTCTGCCCGCCCATCTTGGCGGCGAAGGCGGCCGCCTCGCGCGAGTTCGGCGAGGCCTTGAACGCCCAGGTCGGCCGGCCGCCCGTGGTCAGCTCGTCCTCGCGGGCGCGACGGATCTGGCCCTCGTTCATGCCGGCGAAATAGTCCCAGCTCTTGTTGTACTCGGCCGCGTGCGGCTGGCAGAAGTCGTAGAACTGGTTGGGAAGGTCGCGCGACTTGGGCGCCTTGGCGGTGGCCACCGACAGGCAGTCCGGATGGTCGCAACGCTTCTCGCCCGGCTTCAGGCGATTGACGTCGTTCTTCGCGGCCTCCTCCTCCTCGGATTTGGGAGGACGGACGCGGATGTCCACGAACTTGGGCTTGTATTGAAACGCGCCGCTCATGATCCGAAGTCTAAGCCCGAAAGAGTCGCTTTCAAGGAAACCCGTGAAATGTCCCCAGGCTCTGTGACGCAGGCGTTACGGCGGAAGCTGGAAACCGCCTTCAGCCCCGACCGGCTGGAGATCGTCGACGACAGCGCTCGCCACGCCGGCCACGCCGGAACGCGCGAAGGCGGAGAGAGCCATTTCAACGTGGTGATCGTGTCGGCGGCTTTCGAGGGCTTGACGCGCGTCGAACGTCAGAGGCGCGTCAACGCGGCCCTGCGCGAAGAACTGGCCGGCCCGGTCCACGCCCTTTCCATCAAGGCATTGTCCCCTTCCGAGACCGGCTGAGGATTGATTCACCTCGTCTTAAAATGGTCACGATAAAACAATCCCCGACCGAGACGCCGTCCGTAGGGGGGAGGGCATGGCCGATACAAGAACGGGGCGCCGTCAGGCGAAACCCGCCGAGGCGGCCCAGGCCCTCTCGACCATTCTGCAGACCAACTACCTGCGCTACTGGCTGATCGCCAG
Organism: Caulobacter sp. 17J80-11; assembly: GCF_014349105.1. Taxonomy (GTDB): domain Bacteria; phylum Pseudomonadota; class Alphaproteobacteria; order Caulobacterales; family Caulobacteraceae; genus 17J80-11. The sequence continues at coordinate 274,864 of NZ_JACSJI010000001.1, forward strand.
TTGGGCTATCGCGCTGGCGGTGACCATTCCGCCGTTCGCGGCCCTGGCTTGGTTCGTCCTGACTTCGGCCGCCGGCGCCGTGCGCGGCTGGTTCGAAAAGCGCATCGCCTCGGGCATGAAGCGCGGCTGGGGCTCGGTGTTCCCGGCCGTGGGCGCCGCCACCACCGTGTTCTGGGCCGCCGCGCCCGTGCTGGCCTGGACCTCGCATCACGCCTTCGGCCGGCCGCTGGCCCTGTCGCTGATCGGGGTCGGCTACCTGCTGGTGTTCAGCCAGCTGCGCAATTCGCCCAAGCAGGCGCTCGCCGTATCGGCGCCCTACACCGCCGTGCTGATCGGCTTCGCCGCCAGCCTGTGGGGCACGCCCGACTTCTGGCCGCTGGTCGCCGCCTTCCCGATGATGGCCTCGGGTCTGGCCGTCCACACCATCGTCAGCGCCGTCGGCCAGGCCAAGATCACCGCCTTCCAGGACCACCAGGCCCACCTGATCGCCGAGCTGAAGGGCGCGCGCGACAAGGCCGACGCCGCCAACAAGGCCAAGTCCGCCTTCCTGGCAGTGGTCAGCCACGAGCTGCGCACGCCGATGAACGGGGTGCTGGGCGCCGCCCAGCTGCTGTCCTCGAGCCGGTTGGACGCCACCCAGCGCGAATACGTCTCCATCGTCCGCAATTCCGGCGACAGCCTGCTCGCCCTGCTGAACGACATCCTCGACCTGACCAAGATCGAGGCCGACCGCATGCAGCTGGAGGCCATCGAGATCGAGCTGCCGGAACTGGTCGAGCGCCTGGGCGCCGCCTGGACCGCGCGGGCCCGCGAGAAGGGCGTCGACTACGTGGTCGAGCTGGACCCGGCCGCCCCGGTGGCGGTGATCGGCGACCCGAACCGCCTGTCGCAGATCGTGCACAACCTGCTGTCCAACGCGGTGAAGTTCACCGACAAGGGCGCGGTGCGCCTGAAGCTCGCCTCCGAGCGCCTCGAAGGCGGCCGCGCGCGGCTGCGCTTCTCGGTGTCCGACACCGGCCCGGGCATCGCGCAGGAAGACGTGGAGCGGCTGTTCCAGCCCTTCACCCAGCTGGACGCCTCCTCGACCCGCCGCTACGGCGGCACGGGCCTGGGCCTGACCATCTCGCGCAAGCTGGCCGAGATGATGGGCGGCGAGCTGACGCTGGAATCCACGCCGGGTCAGGGCTCGACCTTCGTGCTGACCATCGAGGCCGAGGTGCGCGCCTGGGCCCGCGCCAAGGTCGAGGAGGAGGTCACCGCCGACCTCGACTCCGGCGAGCCGCTGAAGGTGCTGGTCGTCGAGGACCATCCGGTCAACCGCATGCTGGTCGAGGCCTGGCTGGCCTCCTCCGGTCACGCCACCGCCTCGGCCGAGAACGGCCAGCTGGCGCTGAACCTGTGCGAGGCGCAGGCCTACGACCTGATCCTGATGGACGTGAACATGCCGGTGATGGACGGCCTGACCGCCACCCGCCGCCTGCGCGAGGCCGACGGCCCCAATCGCGACACGCCGGTGGTGATCCTCTCGGCGTCCGCTCGTGCCGAGGATCACGAGGCGGGCTACGCCGCCGGCGCCGACGCCTACGTGAACAAGCCCATCGATTTCAAGGCGTTGGCCGGGCTGCTGCACCGCGTCCCGTCCGGCCGCGAGGGCCTGCGCCCGGCGGCCTGAACGCTGCGGGCCGTCCCCTTGTGAGGGCGTGCGCGCAGGTCTAGCGTCGCCTTACGATAGGGGGAATTCAAACAGTGAAGACGTACCTTATGGCCGCGGTCGCCGCCGCGGCCCTGCTCGGTTCGAGCGCGCAGGCCAAGCCGGCCGACCTCGGCATGGTCAACCGCATCAACGACCAGGCCTTCAACCACGGCGAGGTGGTGGACACCGCCGAGTACCTGACCGACCGCATCGGCGGGCGCCTGACCAACTCGCCGGCCATGCGCGAGGCCGAGCGCTGGACCCAGGCGCAGTTCAAGAACTGGGGCCTGTCGAACGTCCACACCGAAGGCTTCGACTTCGGCCGCGGCTGGTGGATCGAGTCCTCCAGCGTGACGATGATCGCGCCCCGCCCGATCCAGCTGCGCGCCATTCCGGTGGCCTGGACGCCGGGCACCAACGGGCCGGTGTCGGCCGAGGTGATCGTCGCCCCGATCAAGCGCGAGGCCGACTTCGACCAGTGGCGCGGCAAGCTCGCCGGCAAGATCGTGCTGGTCAGCTGGCCGGCCCCGCCGAAGGACGCGAAGGACCCCGCCTTCGTGCGCCTGACCGACGCCGACGTGAAGAAGCGCGACGAGTACCGTCAGCCGAAGTTCGATGCGGACGAGCTGGACAAGTCGGTCGAGCGCCGCGCCTTCGCCGGCAAGCTCGACGCCTTCCTGAAGGCCGAGGGCGCGGTGGCCTGGGGGCGCATGTCGGCCCGCGACAACGGCCTCGTTCACGGCACCGGCTACAACTACAAGGTCGGCGACACGCCGTCCCTGCCCGGCGTGGAGATCGCCGCGGAGGACTATCGCCGTCTGGCGCGCCTGGCCAAGACCGGCCCGGTGAAGCTGCAGATCGACAGCCAGGTCCGCTTCGACGACCGCGACACCAAGGCCTACAACGTCTTCGCCGAAATCCCGGGCTCCGATCCGAAGGCTGGCTACGTCATGGCCGGCGCGCACCTGGACAGCTGGGTCGCCTCCGACGGCGCCGCCGACAACGCCGCCGGTTCCGCGGTGGTGATGGAGGCCGCGCGCATCCTGCAGACGCTGGGCGTGAAGCCGAAGCGGACCATCCGCTTCGCCCTGTGGAACGGCGAGGAGCAGGGCCTGCTGGGCTCGGCCGCCTACGTCGACAGCCACCTGGCCAAGCGCCCGCCGCATCCGGACGCGGCCAAGCAGGCGATCGGCCCGTCGGTGTCGCAGAGCCAGTTCCCGGTCACGCCGCTGCCCGGCTACAAGGACCTAGCCGCCTACTTCAACCTGGACAACGGCTCCGGCAAGATCCGCGGCGTCTACGCCGAGGGCAATGTCGCCGCGGCCAAGGTGCTGCGCGAGTGGCTGGCCCCCTACGGCAATCAGGGCGCCGACCAGGTGTTGATCGCGCCGACCGGCGGCACCGACCACGTCTACATGGCCCGCGTCGGCCTGCCGGCCTTCCAGTTCGTGCAGGACCCGCTGGACTACGGCTCCCAGGTCCACCACACCGACCTGGACAGCTTCGATCATCTGCGTCCGGAGGATCTGCGCCAGGCCGCCGCGGTCATGGCCTGGATGCTGCTCAACGCCGCCGAGGCGGACGAGCCGCTGCCGCGCAACGTCGTGCCGACCCAGCCGAAGCCGACCGATCCGTTCGCCTATCCGGACCCGGACGAGCAGTGATCCGCCTGCCCCGGAAAGGGTTCTGAGCCTCTTGCACGCGCCCCGGCGGTCCTCCGCCGGGGCGTTTTTGCTGAACGGGCGGCTAAGCATCGTTGTTGGGATTTCGTTCGGCCGACGCAGCCCACCGTGCGCTCCGAGAAAGGGAGACGCACGATGAACAAGATCCTCTCCGCCGCGCTCGCCGCCGTCGTCGCGGTAGGCACGCTCGCCGGGGGCCCGGCCGTCGACGCCCGCGATCGCGGGCACGGTCGCGGGCGCGACGATGGGGGGCGCGACGAGCGCAAGGCCGAAAAGTTCGAGGCCAAGGCCGAACGCGCCCGCTGGCGCGCCGCCGAGCGTCGCTACAGGGCCGGCCGCTACAGTCCCCCGCCGGGCCACGTCCACCGGGAGTGGCGCTACGGCGAACGCCTGCCGCCCGCCTACTACGTGCCGGCCTATCGGCTGGAGTACGAGCGCTACGGCCTTTACGCGCCGCCGCCGGGCTACGTGTGGACGCGGGTCGACGACAAGGCGGTGCTGGCGGCGATCGCCACCGGCGTGATCGCCTCGGTCGTGGTGGACCTCTTCGAGTAGGGGGGGCGGCGGCGCAGATGAACCGTAGCTGAACACCGCCGTTCAGGTTGGGTTCGGCTAGGCTGGGTCATTGTGCGTCTCAGTTCAGTAGGAGACGCACGATGAAAAAGGTTCTCTCCGCCGCCCTGGCCCTGACGATCGCTTCGGGCGCCCTGGGCGTCGCGACCACCGCCAGCGCCCACGATCACGGCCGCGGCCATCACGACCGCCACGACGATCGCGACTACTACCGCGACCGCGAGCGGGCCGACCGTGACTATTACAAGGCCATGCGCCGCGCCGACCGGGCCTACGCCCGGGCCGAGGAAGCCCGCTGGAGGGCCGCCGAGCGTCGCTACCGCATCGGCGCCTATCACCGCCCCTACGGCTACGTGTACCGCGACTGGCGCTACGGCGACCGTCTGCCGACCGCCTACTACGCCCCGGCCTACCGCGTGGATTACGGCCGCTACGGCCTGTACGCCCCGCCGCGCGGCTACGTGTGGACCCGGGTGGACGACAACGCGGTGCTGACCGCCGTCGCCACCGGCGTGGTCGCCGCCGTGGTCTCCGGCCTGTTCGAGTAAGTCCCTCCCCGAAGGTTTCCTTCGAGCCAACTTCCCCCACCCCGGAACCTCGGTTCCGGGGTTCTTTTTTAGGCCGCGCCCAACCGCGTGACGGGAAGTCCGGTCTCCGCCGCCAGGCGCGCGGCCAAGGCGGCAGCCGGCTCGGCGGCGGCGCTGATCAGGCAGACGTCCTCGTCCAGCGCCAGGCCGCGGAGCACGGTGTAGGCCTCGTCCGCCTCCGGCCCGCCCGCGTCCCCCGCGAGGGCCGCCAGCCGGACATAGCCCACGCCCGCGCCTTCCAGCCGCTCGCCTAACCGCGCTTCGGACCATTCGAGCGGCGACAGCGGCTCGCGGCGCACGTCGGCCACGGTCGACACGCCGGCCTCGCCCAGCAGCGTCTCCAGCGCGTCCGGCGTCAGGCCCTCGCAGGCGACGGTGAACAGGGTGGGCATGGCCGGCTCCGGACGTTCGCGTCCGGGTGAGACGCGTCAGGGCAGGGGAACGATCCCGTTTCCGACGACCGCCCAGACCAGGGCCGCGGCCTGCACCACGACGATCATCCGGAAAACCGCCTGGAACGGCCGCTTGCTGATCTTGTGGCGGCAGATCCGCTGCGCCGCGAAGGCGCCGGGGCTGCCGCCGATCGCGGCGAGGAACAGCAGGGTCCGCTCCGGCACGCGCCGCTTGCGCGCCACCGCCCGCTGCTTGTCCCAGGCGTACGCCACGAAGGCGATCAGGTTGACGGCGGCGAGATAGAACAGCAGCGGCATGGAACGCGTTTCGACGTTGCCGCGTCAGGCTAGCGGCCGGATCTAAACGGAGCCTATCGTTTCCCGCCCCAATGGTTCTCTTGCCATGCGCGCCTTCGCCGACCTGCTCGACCGGCTCTCGCTGACGTCGTCCCGCAACGCCAAGCTGGTGCTGGTCCGCGACTACCTGCGCGCGGCCCCCGATCCGGACCGGGGCTGGGCGCTGGCCTCGCTGACCGGGGATCTGTCCTTCCACGCCGCCAAGCCGGCCATGATCCGCCGCGCGGTGGAGGCGCGGATAGACCCGGTGCTGTTCGGCTGGTCCTACGACTACGTCGGCGACCTGGCCGAGACCGCGGCCCTGATCTGGCCGCTCGATCCTTCGCGGCGGCCGAACCGCGAGCCCGAACTGTCCGAGGTGGTCGAGGCCCTGCGCACGGCCCGGCGCGACGAGGTGCAGGGCCTGCTGGAAGGGTGGCTCGACGCCCTGGACTCCACCGGTCGCTGGGCCCTGCTGAAGCTGGTCACCGGCGGCCTGCGCGTGGGCCTGTCGGCGCGCCTGGCCAAGACCGCCGCCGCCATGATCCGGCCCGACCGGGTCCCGCTGCCGGTTCGTCCCGGCGAGGCGGCGGAGGAGGGCGCGCCGCTCGACCCCGTCGACGTCGCCGAGATCGAGGAGGTCTGGCACGCGCTCGCCCCGCCCTACGGCGATCTGTTCGCCTGGCTGGAGGGCCGCTCCGACCGGCCGTCGGCCGACGCACCGGGCCGCTTTAGGCCGGTCATGCTGGCCCACGCGATCGACGAGGCGGTCGACTTCGCCAAACTGGCCCCAGCCGACTTCGCCGCCGAGTGGAAGTGGGACGGAATCCGCGTGCAGGCGGTGTGCGAGGGCGGGGTGAAACGGCTCTACAGCCGCACCGGCGACGAGATTTCCAGCGCCTTCCCCGATCTGATGGACGCGCTCGACTTCGACGGGGTGATCGACGGCGAGCTGCTGGTGGTCCGCGACGGCCAGGTCGCGCCCTTCGCCGAACTGCAGCAGCGGCTCAACCGAAAGACCGTCGACGCCAAGCTGGTCAAAGCCTTCCCGGCGGCCGTGCGCGCCTACGACCTGTTGTCCGACGCCGGCCAGGACACCCGCCCCCTGCCGTTCGCCGAGCGCCGCGCGCGGCTGGCCGACTTCGTGGCGGCGCACCCCTCGCCCCGGCTGGACCTGTCGCCCCTGGTGCCGTTCGAGAGCTGGGACCAGCTGGCGCGCCTGCGGGCCGATCCTCCGGTCGGCGCGGCGGCCGAGGGCCTGATGCTGAAGCGCTGGGATTCGGTGTACGAGCCCGGCCGGCCGAAGGGGCCGTGGTTCAAGTGGAAGCGCGATCCCTACCTGCTGGACGCCGTGCTGATGTACGCCCAGCGCGGCCACGGCAAGCGCTCAAGCTTCTACTCCGACTACACCTTCGGAGTCTGGACCGAGGAGGGGCAGCTGACCCCGGTCGGCAAGGCCTATTTCGGCTTCACCGACGAGGAGCTGAAGCTGATCGACAAGTTCGTGCGCGACCACACGGTCGAGCGGTTCGGGCCGGTGCGCTCGGTCCGCGCCGACCGCGATTTCGGCCTGGTGTTCGAGGTGGCGTTCGAAGGCCTGCAGCGCTCGCCGCGCCACCGCTCGGGCGTGGCCATGCGCTTCCCGCGCATCAGCCGCATCCGCTGGGACAAGCCTTCGCGTGAGGCCGACACCCTGGAGACCGTCCAGGCGCTGCTGGAACGCATCGAGGCGGGCGGTGGGCGGGCCTAGGCGCCAGCGGGAACCGGCGGCGCCGGTCGCCGATTGGAGGGGCGGACGCGTCGAGGAGACCACGATGCGCGCTCCGTTCGCTGTGCTGGCCTGGCTGGCGACCACGGGCCTCGCGGTCGGGGCGCCGCCGCCGGTTCCGCCGAAGGGCAGCTACACGTCGCGCTGCGAGGACGTGCGCATGCACGGCTCGACCCTGCGCGCCCTGTGCCGCGACCCGTCGGGCGCGCCGCGGGAAAGTTCGATCGAGACCCTGGACTGCCGCGGCCGCGACATCGGCGTGTCGCAGGCCGGCGCCCTCGTCTGCCCCGGCGGCGGGCGGCCGCCGATCGTGCTCTACACCGGTACGGTCTGGCGCGGCGAATGGCGCGCGATCAAAGGCGACGCGCCCGATCTCGCCGCCATCGGCCTGAACGACCGGGTGCGCTCGATCGAGCTGGCCGCCGACGCCGGTCCCTGGGAGGTGTGCACCGGCATCCGCTATTCCGGCCGTTGCGAGCACCTGACCACCAGCGTGCCGGACACCACCACGCTGGGCATGGCCAACGACGTGTCGTCCCTGCGCCGGGCGCCCTCGCCCAGGAAGAAGTGAGGAGTTCGTCCACGCCGCGAGCGGCCTGGAACTTCAACCGCCACAGTCAAGTTTGAGCGGCGGGGACACCAGAGGGGACCACCCATGAGACTTGTCGTGTTCGCGGTCGCGTCGGCGGCCGTGCTCGGCTTCGCGGGCCTCGCGCAAGCCGCCGACACCTGCAAGGCGCAGGCGACCTACCAACCGGCGCCGTCGTTTGACACCACGGGGCTGGAGGATCGCGACCACTGGGTCACGGTCAGCTATCGCGTGGACGCCGAAGGGCGCACCACCGAAGTGCGCGTCCGCGAGGCGGATGCGGGCGACGCGTTCCGCACCGCCGCGGTCAAAGCGGTGAAGTCCTGGCGTTTCGAGACGCGGTACTGCGACCTGGACCACGCCCGGGTCCGGGAGGCGACTCTGCGCTACTGGCCGGTGGCCGGGAAAGGGTTGCGAGCGGCGGTCAATCCGGAGCTGCCGTCGGGCCCCGAGGTCGGCGAAGGCGACGCCTCCGCGGCGCCGTTGGTCGTGGACCGCAAGGCCCGGGAGATGGCTCGCCGGCAGGGCAAGCGCTACGACTCAGAACGGAACGAACCCGGCTACGTCCTCGACGGACGCTGAACTCTACGCGTGCCGACGCGGACGCCGGTCACCCTTTTGAACGAGGGGGCGGCGTCCGCGTACGGGCTTCAGCGTTCGTGCGAGATCTTCAGGCGGGCGGCGTGGAAGTAGCCCCAGCCGGTCCACAGGCTGACCGCCGCGGCCACCCACATCAGGACGTGGGCCAGGTTGGTCACCGGGCCGCGCACGGCGGGGTCGTCGGGCAGGCCCAGGAACGGCCAGACGTAGGCGAACAACTCCAGGCCGAGCGCCAGCAGCTGCAGGGTGGTCTTCCACTTGGCCAGCAGGGTGACCGGCAGCTTGATGCCGCGGGAGGCCGAGGACTCGCGCAGCGACGACACCGCGAACTCGCGGAACAGGATCAGCGCGCCCGGCACCACGATGTGCGGCTGCTGGCCCAGCGACGCCAGGCCCAGGATGGTGCCGCAGACCAGAATCTTGTCGGCGATCGGGTCGAAGGTCGCGCCCCAGTCGGTGGTGGCGTTCAGCTTGCGCGCCAGCCAGCCGTCGAACCAGTCGGTGACCGCGCCGACCACGAAGGTGATGAAGGCCAGGACCGCGAAGGTTTCCTGCATGTCCGGCGGGATGTGGTCGGCGAACGGCACCGCGCCCACGGCGCTGGCCAGCAGGGCGAACAACACGACGCCCGCGACCAGCCGCAGCCAGGTCAGGATGTTGGGCAGGGGGTTCACGGCGGTCATCTGACTCGGTTTCCTCGGCGGACGTTCGTCCACCCATAGCGCGTGGAAACTGTTTTTGTCCCGTCCGGTAAAGCCCTAGCGCCGGAAGAAGTCGTGGATGCGCTGGGCCAGGGCGTCGTTGACGCCGTCGACCTTGGCCAGGTCCGCCACGCCGGCGCGCGCCACCCCCTTGGCCGAGCCGAACGCGGCCAGCAGCGCCTTCTTGCGGCGCGGGCCGATCCCCTCGATCTCGTCGAGCGGGTTCTTGTGCATGTCGATCTTGCGCCGCGTGCGATGGCTGCCGATGGCGAAGCGGTGGGCCTCGTCGCGCAGGCGCTGCAGGTAGTAGAGCACCGGGCTCTTGGGCTCGAGCATGAACGGCTCCTGGCCCGGCATGAAGAACCGCTCCAGGCCGGCGTCACGGTCCGGCCCCTTGGCCACGCCCACGACGGGAATGTCGTCCACGCCCAGCTCGGTCATGACCCCCAGGGCCGCGGCCAGCTGGCCGGCGCCGCCGTCGATCAGCACGAGGTCGGGGCGGACCGGATCCTCTCCTTCCTCCTCGTCCTTGACCAGGCGCGAGAAGCGGCGGCCCAGCACCTGGCGCATCATGCCGTAGTCGTCGCCGGGGGTGAGCTCGTCGCCGCGGATGTTGAACTTGCGGTACTGGTTCTTCTGAAAGCCGTCCGGGCCGGCCACGATCATGCCGCCGACCGCGTTGGTGCCCATGACGTGGCTGTTGTCGTAGACCTCGATGCGCTCTGGCGGGCCGTCCAGCTTGAAGGTCTCGGCCACGCCCTCCAGCAGGCGACCCTGGGCGGAGCTCTCCGAGAGCTTGCGGCCCAGCGCCTCGCGGGCGTTCTTCAGCGCGTGGTCGACCAGGTCGCGCTTCTCGCCGCGCTGGGGGACCTGGATCTCGACCTTGCGTTCGCGCTTCAGCGCCAGCGCGTCGGCCAGCAGCACCTGCTCGGCCGGCTCGTGCGAGGCCAGGATCAGCCGCGGGATCGGCTTGTCCTCGTAGAACTGGCTCATGAAGGCCGAGAGGATTTCGGGCTCCGTGTCGGACTTGTCCACGCGCGGGAAGTAGGCCCAGTTGCCCCAGTTCTGGCCGGCCCGGAAGAAGAACACCTGCACGCAGGCGTGGCCGCCCTCGAAGTGCAGGGCGAAGACGTCGGCCTCCTCCACCGTCTCCGGGTTGATCGACTGCTCCATGGCGATGGCGGACAGGGCGCGCACGCGGTCGCGGATCTGCGCGGCGCGCTCGAAGTCGAGGTCGTCGGAGGCCGCCTGCATCTCGTTCGACAGCCGCTGGATCACCGCCCGGCTCTTGCCGCGCAGGAAGTCCCCGGCCTCCTCGACCAGTTCGGCGTATTCGGCGGGGGTGACCAGGTTCACGCAAGGCGCCGAGCAGCGCTTGATCTGGTGCAGCATGCAAGGGCGCGTGCGGCTGTCGAACACGCTGTCCGAGCAGGAGCGCAGCAGGAAGGCCTTCTGCAGAGTGTTCAGCGTGCGGTTCACCGCCCAGGTCGAGGCGAACGGGCCGAAGTAGTCGCCCTTCATGGTGCGCGCGCCCCGGTGCTTGCGGATCTGCGGGGCGGGGTGGTCGCGGCGGATCAGCAGCTCGGCGAAGCTCTTGTCGTCGCGCAGCAGCACGTTGAACTTCGGCTTCATCCGCTTGATGAGGTTGGCCTCCAACAGGAGGGCCTCGGTCTCTGTGGCGGTGGTGACGAACTCCATCGCCCGGGTCAGCGACACCATCAGGGCGATGCGCTGGGTGTGGAAGCGGCCCTGCGCGTACTGGGTGACGCGCTTTCTGATGTTCTTGGCCTTGCCGACGTAGAGCACCTCGCCGGCTTCGCCCATCATCCGGTAGACGCCGGCGCAGTCGGGCGCGCGGCGGGCCTCGTCGCGGATCAGCTCGGCGCCGATCTTGGCCGGGGGGAGGGCGGGCGAGTCGTCCATCAGCGGGATCATATAGGCCCGCGGCCGCGCCGGATCATCCGCGACGAACGAGCACGACTCCGATGGCGACGAGGACGACGCCGACCACCTTGGCCGGGGTCACCGCCAGCCTGGCCAGGCCGAAGGCGCCGAACTGGTCCAGCACCAGGGCCACGACCAGCTGGCTGGAGATCGCCAGGGTGAGGGCCGACGCGACACCGATGCGGGGCGCGGCGAAGGTGGTCGCGGCCACCAGGAAGGCGCCGTAGGCCCCGCCCAACCAAGCGTACCAGGGCAGGGCCTTCACCGCCTCGACATCCGGCTTCACCCGCAGCGAGAGCGTGACCACGATCAGCACCGCCGTGCCGACCAGGAAGGACACGAAGGCGGCGTTGACCGGCGAGCCGACCGCGCGGCCCAGCATGGCGTTGGTCGGCGCCTGCAGGGCCAGCAGGGCCCCGCCGACCAGCATGACGAGAATGGCGGAAAGGACTTGGTTCACGTGCGGCTCCGACTGTTCGTGTCGACTAATCTGCGACGCCCGCTGGTCCTACGGGCGTGACACCGTTTCGGTCGAGCTCTAAATCCGGTTCGGAGAACGGGGGATTGCGAACATGTCGGTCAGGGGCGCGGCCGCAGGGCTGCTTTTCGGTCTGGCGCTGGCCGGGTCGGCCGCGGCTCAGACGCCGTCGGGCGAGGCCGCCGCGCACTGGCGCGCCCTGACTGAGATCGACCTCGACGCCGCCTGGCGACTGATCCGCGACAACCATCCCGGGGCCGCGCCTGAACTCGGGGACGAGGCGTTCCAGGCCGGGCTCGCACACGCCCACGAGACCGCGCTGGCGCGGGCGGCGGAGGTGAAGAGCTACGCCGGCTACGCGGCGGTGATGAACGGCTTCGCCACCGACCTGGGCGACAAGCACGTCTGGGCGCGCCAGAGCCTGCGTCCGGCCGCCTACGCCTGGCCGGGCTTCGTGGTCGCCCGCCGCGGCGGCGTCTGGCGGGTGGCGAGCGACGCGCGGCCCGAAAAGACCGCCTCGCTCGAGGGGGCGCGGCTGGTCGGCTGCGACGGCCGCGACGCCGACGCGCTGGCCGAGGAACGGGTCGGCGGCTTCCGCGCCGTGTGGTCGATAGAGGCGCAGCGCATCCAGAACGCGCCCTGGCTGCTGCTCGACGACGGCAATCCCTTCCTGAAACGGCCCGCGGCCTGCGACTTCGAACAGGACGGGCGAACCCAAACGGTCGGGCTCGCGTGGCGGCCGGTGACCGGGCCCGTGCTGCAGCCGCAGCTGGGCAAGGCGGTCAGCGCCGGCGCCGCCGGCTTCGGCGTGCGTCGCTTCGAGGGCGGCTGGTGGATCTCGCTGCAGTCGCTGGACGCGCGCGCCCGGCCGGTGATCGACGAGGTGGCCGCCAAGGCTGCGGAGATCCGGGCCGCGCCGATCGTCGTCCTGGACCTGCGCGGCAACGGCGGCGGCTCGTCCGCCTTCGGCGTCGAACTGGCGAGCGTCCTGACCGGCGAGGCCTATGTCGCCCGGAACCTGAAGGCCGAGGCCGGCGACTGCCCGGCCCTGTGGCGCGCCACGGCCGGCAATCTGGACGCCGTCCGCGACTTCCGCCTGCACCAGGCACCTTCGCGCGGGGCTGACACGGTGGCCTATTACGAGGCGCTGGAGCGCGAGATCGCCGCGGCGGTCGAGCAGGGACGTCCGTTCGACGAGCCGGTCAGGGCCTGCCCCGGCGTGGACCGGCCCGAGCCGAAGCCCGCCAGCGGCAAGGGCTCGCTGCTGAAGGGCCGACTGGTGGTGCTCACCGACAACGCGTGCTTCAGCTCGTGCCTGTTGGTCACCCGCGACTTCCGGCGCCTGGGCGCGCTGCACCTGGGCGAGGCGACCGACGCGGCCACGCGCTACATGGAAGTGCGCGAGGCGCCCCTGCCGTCCGGACTGGGCTGGTTCTCGACCCTGCAGAAGGTCGCCTTGAGCGCGCCGCGTCAGATCGGGCCGTTCATTCCGGCGAAGGCGTTCGGAGGCGACATCGCCGACACCGCCGCGCTCGAGGCCTGGGTGGCCGAAACGGCGCGATGATCGTCGTCCCGACCCACCCCGCCGCGCACCTCGTTTTCGACCTGACGGCGTGGCTGGCGGGGGCGGCGCTGGGCGCCGTGCTCTACCGCTGGCGGCTGCGCGAGGCGGTCGAGCGCACCGCGCTGCAGGTCGGGTCCGGCTGGTTCGTCGCCCTGGCGCTCGGCGCGGTGGCGGGGGCCTGGCTGGCCGGGTCGTTGAACACCCTGCGCACCGCCTCGCCCATGCTGTCGCACAGCGTGGCCGGCGCCCTGGTCGGGGCGATCGCGGCGGTCGAGCTCTACAAGCTGGCGCGCGGCATTCGCGGCTCGACCGGCGTCGTGTTCGTGGGCTCGTTCGCGCTAGGCGTGGTGATCGGCCGTCTGGGCTGCCTGTTCTCGGGCCTCGCCGACCGGACCTGGGGGACGCCGACGACCCTGCCCTGGGCGGTGGACCTCGGCGACGGGGTCGGCCGCCACCCCGTGCAGGTCTACGAGGCGCTGGCCATGGCCCTGTTCCTGGGCGCGTATCTGGCGGGGCTGAACGCCCGCGCGCCCTGGGCCCTCAAGCGCGGCTTCTACGTCCTGTGCGCCTGGTACGGCCTGCAGCGGTTCGCCTGGGAGTTCCTCAAGCCCTATCCAAGCGTGGCCGGACCGTTCAATCTGTTCCACCTGCTCAGCCTGGGGCTGATCGTCTACGGGAGCGTCTTCTATGGACGGGAGCTCCGGCGAGAACGCGACGCGCAAGGTCGCGCCCTATCTGTTCTTCGGCCAGACCACGAGCCTGTGTGAGACCTGCCTGGGCCTGGTCCCGGCCAAGATCGTGGTCGAGGGCCGCGACGTCTTCTTCCTCAAGCGCTGCCGCGACCACGGCGTGCAGAAGACCCTGGTCTGCGACGACGTCGACTACTGGAAGTCCCAGAAGGACTGGCTGAAGCCCGGCGACCGGCCGCTGACCGCCCAGACCCGCACCGACCACGGCTGCCCCTACGACTGCGGCCTGTGCCCCGACCACGAGCAGCACTCGTGCCTGGCCATCGTCGAGGTCAACGAGGCCTGCAATCTGAGCTGCCCGGTCTGCTTCGCCGACTCCTCGGTCAAGCGCGAGGGCCACCGCCCGCTGGCCGAGATCGAGGCCATGTTCGACGTGCTGGTCGACTCGGAAGGCGAGCCGGACCTGGTGCAGATCTCCGGCGGCGAGCCGACCATCCACCCGCAGTTCTTCGAGATCCTGGCGGCGGCGCGGCGCCGGCCGATCCGGCACCTGATGATCAACACCAACGGCCTGCGCATCGCGCGCGAACCGGGCTTCGCCGAGCGGCTGGCCGAGTTCGCGCCGCGCTTCGAGGTCTATCTCCAGTTCGACTCGCTGAAGCGCGAGGCCCTGATGGACCTGCGCGGCGCCGACCTGACCGCCATCCGCGTCCAGGCGCTGGAAGCGCTGGAGCGGGTCGGGCTGTCGACCACCCTGGTGGTCACGCTGAAGCGCGGCGTGAACGACGACGAGATCGCCGACATCGTCCGCTTCGCCCTGAAATGGCGCTGCGTGCGAGGCGTGACCTTCCAGCCGATCCAGGACGCCGGCCGCAACGACGGCTTCGATCCCAAGCGCCACCGCATCGTCCTCTCGGAAGTGCGCCGCCGCATCGCCGAGGCGGGCGTGTTCGCGCTTGAGGACCTGATCCCGCTCCCGTGCAATCCGGACCAGATCTGCATCGGCTACGGCCTGCGCGACGGCGAAAAGGTGGTGCCGGTCACCTCGCTGCTGCCGCGTGAACTGCTGGTCGCCGCGGCCCCGAACACCGTCACCTTCGAGAGCTATCCGGAGCTGCAGCGGCGGGTGTTCGACCTGATGTCGCTGTCCACCGCCCAGACCGACACGTCGGAAAAGCTGGCGGCCCTGCTGTGCTGCTTGCCGGAGGCCGCGGTGCCGGAGCAGATCGGCTACGCCGACACCTTCCGCGTGGTCGTCTCCCAGTTCCTCGACCGCTTCAATTTCGACCTCGGCACGGTGAAGCGGTCGTGCGTGCACTTTGTGGAGCCGGACGGCCGCATCATCCCGTTCGACACCTACAACACCTTCTATAGGCCGGGCGCGCCGGGCGCCGCGGCCCTGGCGCGCGGACAGGGAGGGGCGGCGTGAGCGGTGAGAAAAAGCGTTCGGTCGGAACGTTCTTCGGCGGCCTGGTGATGGTCGTCGGCGTGTTGATCTTCGCCCTTTCGGGGCTCTGCACGGCCGGCTTCCTGGTCATGCTGGTCGGCGACGAGCTGAAGCGTCCCGGATCGTCCGGCATGGGGGGCATGGGCGAGGCGATCCTCGTGCCGCTGCTGTTCGGCGCCTTGCCGATCATCGTCGGCCTGGGCCTGTTCATTTTCGGCCGCGGCCTGCGCCGCAGCGGCTGAGCCTCACCAGGTCGGCTCGGGCTCCGCGCCGAACAGGGCCTCGGCGATGCGCCGACGGCTGGCCGGGTTGGTGGTCTCGGGCAGGGCGTCGGGCGGGAAGAACCGCACGTCGGCGATCTCGCCGTGCGAGGTCGCCTGCGTCGGCGTCCAGTCGGTCACTCGGAAGACCAGCACGTGGTCGCCCTTGAAGAACCGCTCGTTGGAGTGGACCGACAGCAGCCGCGGCCGGCCCTGCACCTCGACCCCCGCCTCTTCGCGCAATTCGCGGATCACCGCCTGTTCGGCCGTCTCGCCGCGGTCGACGCCGCCGCCGGGCAGCCACCAGCCGTGCAGGTAGGTGTGCTCGATCAGCAGCACGTGGCCCTCGGCGTTGGTGACCAGCCCGCGCACGCCCAGCGTCATGCCGCGCGTGGCGCGCGACACGGCGAAGAACAGGGGACGGGTGAACGGTTCGACGGACCGCCGCCAGGTGCCGGCCAAAGCGCATTCCTCAGGAACGGATGAGGCCGCCAGCATCGCGGTCGCGGCGGCCGGCGTCCAGCGCCGGCGAGGCTCAGCGTCGGCCAAAGGTTGCGCTCCGGTGCGTCGCGCCGCTTGCCCGAACCGTCGCCGCCCGCTAAGCCCGGCGCGACCTGTTCCGGAGTCTCTTCCGATGATCGCCATCGCCACCATCGCCGTCTTCGTCGTCGCCCTGGCCGCGCTGAACCTCTACGAGTTCGGCCGCCTCGACTGATCGCCGTGCGCGGAACGGCCCTCGTCACTGGCGCGGCGAAGCGGATCGGCCGCGCCGTCGCGCTGAAGCTCGCCGACGCGGGCTTCGACGTGGCCGTCCACTACGGCCGCTCGGAGGCCGAGGCGCAGGCCCTGGCCGACGAGATCGCCGCCAAGGGACGCGCCGCCGCCCTGGTGAAGGCCGACCTGACCAAGGAGGCCGAAGTCGAGCGGGTGGTCGCCAAGGCCGCCTCGGCGCTCGGGCCGGTCAGCGTGCTGGTCAATAACGCCTCGACCTTCCGGGACGACCGGGCCATGACCATGACGCGCGCCGGCTGGGACGCGCACATGGAGACCAACCTGCGCGCGCCGCTGGTGCTGGCCCAGAGCTTCGCCCGCCAGGCCCCGGACGGGGCGTCGATCGTCAACATCGTCGATCAGCGGGTGTGGAAGCCCAACCCGCAGTTCTTCTCCTATTCGCTGTCCAAGGCCGGCCTGTGGTTCGCCACCCGCACCCTGGCCCAGGCCCTGGCCCCGAAGATCCGCGTCAACGCGGTCGGCCCCGGCCCGACCCTGGCCTCGATCTGGCAGAGCCCCGACGACTTCGCCGCCGAGGCCGGCGGCACCCTGCTGGAGCGCGGGGCCAGCCCCGAGGAGATCGCCGCGGCGGTCCTGTTCCTGGTGGACTCGCCCGCCGTCACCGGCCAGATGATCGCCGTCGACGGCGGCCAGCACCTGGCCTGGCGCACGCCCGACGTGCTGGAACCCTGAGCTCATGACCCTCGCCCCCACGCCGACGCGCCTCGAGGCCGTGCGCCGCGGCCCGCTCAAGGTGTTCGTCAAGCGCCTGCGGGTGGACGCCGAGATCGGCGTCTACGCCCACGAGAAGGGCCGCGCCCAGCCGCTGGTCGTCGACGTCGAGCTGGAGCTGGGCGAGCAGCGCGTCGACCGCTTCGCCGACACCGTGAACTACGAGACCGTCGCCGCCCAGGCCCGCGCCCTCGCGGCCGCCGGCCACGTCGACCTGGTCGAGGAGTACGCCGACCGGCTGGCGCGCGCCTGCCTGGACGACCTGCGCGTGCGCGGCGTGCGCGTGCGGGTCGAGAAGCCCGAGGCCATCCCGGGCGCCGAAGCCGCCGGCTGCGAAGTGGCGCTGTCCCGCGCCTGATCACGGGCGAACCGGCGCGCCGAAGGCGCGTTGACCTCTAGAAGGAGCGTGCGATGCGTCTGGCCGTGCTCTGTCTGTGCCTGTTGCCGTTGGCGGCGGCCTGCAAGGGCCGCGAGGTGACCCCGGGCCCCGCGCGCGACGAACAGGCCCGACCGGCCGAGCCGCGGGCGGCAGCCCAGCCCCTGGACGAGCCGCCGTCCTTCGTCGGCGTCTGGGCGGCCAGGCCCGATCTTTGCGCCAACGGCGCCTGGATGTTCACGGCCCAGGGCGTGCGCACCGCCGGCGAGACGACCTGCACCTGGAGCAAGGTCTCCAAGACCGAGAGCGGCTACACCCTCACCGGCGACTGCTCGGCCGAGGGGCGGAAGTCGCGGGTCGACGTCATGCTGCTGCTCGACCCGACCCAGCCGGGCCAGATGATCGTGACCGGCGGCCCGTGGGACGTGCCGATCACGCTGGGTCGCTGCAACGGTCCTGCGAACGCCGCGCCGGCCGCGCCGCCGGCCCCGGCCGGCTGACGTTGCGCGGCGCGGACGCACGGCGCACCATGACCGAACGCTGATCAGCGAGTCGCAGGCGAATATGAGCGATCCGAAGGACCCGAACGAGCCGACCCCGCCGGAGGAACCCATGGTTCCGCCGCCGCCGCCCGAGCCGTCGGAAGAGGCGCGCCGCATCGAGAGCGACCCGGCCTTCAGCCCGGCCGGCGCCATGGGCGCCGACGCCCTGTCCGGCGGCGCCCACCACGGCCGCACCATCGGCGCGGGCGCGCCCGACACCGCCTTCGAGGCCGGCGCGGCCGCCAGCAGCGACAAGACCATGGCGGTGGTGATCTACGTCCTCTACCTGGCGGGCCTGATCACCGGCGGCCTGACCTCGATCGCCGGCGTGATCCTGGCCTACATGAGCAAGGCCGAGGCGCCCGACTGGCTGCGCACCCACTACCTGTTCCAGATCCGCACCTTCTGGATCGCCACCGCGGCCTTCGTGGTCGGCCTGGCGACGTCGGTGATCGGCGTCGGCGTGCTGCTGATCCTGGCCACCGTCGTGTGGTTCGTGGTGCGCTGCGCCATGGGCCTGAACTGGCTGTTCAAGGGCCAGGCCTATCCGAACTACCAGACCTGGATGGTCTGACGGATGAGCGATCAGGTTCCCGCGGCGACCTCGGACGCCGGCAAGTCTTCGGCCATCGCGGTCTACGTCCTTTACCTGCTGTCGATCCCGAGCGTCGGCGTGCTGGTGCTGGTGGGGCTGGTCTGGGCCTACGTCGCCCGGGCCGAGGCGGCCGGCTGGGTGCGCACCCACTTCGACCAGCAGATCCGCGTCTTCTGGGTGGCCTTCTGGTGGGCCGTCGGGCTGGGCGTGCTCAGCGTGATCGGCTGGCTGTTGCTGGCCGTGCTGATCGGCGTGCCGATCCTGGCCCTGGCCGGGCTGCTCGGCCTGGTGGTGACCATCTGGTTCTGCCTGAAGAGCGCGCTCGGCCTGGTCGCCCTGCTGCAGGACAAGCCGGCCTGAAGCTGCTTTAGCTTCAGGCCGCTGCGGCTCAGCAGTCCCCGATCCGGCGGGCGTCGACGTTCAGGGTGGTGGTGCGGTTCATCTGCGGCACCGCCGCCCCCGTGACCTTCATCTCCGAGCGCACCTGGTAGCGCTTATCGAAGTCGCCCGAGGCGACGCCGCTCAGGGCGACCTTGCCGCCCGAGCCCATGTCGCACTGGGTGGCGAACTTCCACGAACCGTCCAGCTGGCGGGTCACCGTGTGTTTGCGGCAGTTTTCGCCCTGGGCCTGCGGATTGAAGGCGGTGGCGTCGTCCTCGCCCGCCTTCACGCAGGTCTGGGCGGTCTGGACGAAATCGATGCCGCCCATCGACATCTGCATCTCCCAGAGGCCCGGCTTGCGCTTGAAGCTCGGGGCCTCGCCCGGCTTGCCGGCCGGGGCCGCCGTCGCCGTCGCGGCCGGGGGCTGGGCCGACGTTGGCGCTTCGGCCTTTTCCTCCCGCTTGTGGCAGGCGCCGAGCGCCAGGACGGAAAGCACGACGACGGACGCGGTCACACGCATGGAAAGCCTCCCCCGAATCCGCCGCGCCCGCGCGCGGCGTCGGCACGTAAGAGAACACAGTTACGTGCGTTCGTCAGGCCGCGGCCGCGCCGGAACGCGGGGCGGGGTGACGGGTTTGGTGGGAATGACCAAGCAAGTCTTTCTCGACGACCCGCACCGCAGCCGCTTCGAGATGCCGGTCGACGACGTGCTGGTGTTCGCCGAATACCACCGAGGTCCCGGCCGGATCATCATCGACCGGGTGGTTTTCCCTGCGAAGCTGCTGGGCACGCCCGCGCCGGACCGCTTCATGCGAAGGGTGGTCGAACACATCCGCGAACTGAAGCTGAAGCTCGAGGTCGAGGACCCGACCTTCGCTCGCTGGATGGACGCCCATCCCGAAAACCGCGATCTTCTGGCCCCGCGCCAGCCGCCTCTGGACGCCTCCGGCGGCGAGTCGGCGCGGCCCTGAGCCGGAGAGCTCCGTGAACGAAACCGCCTTCCGTCATCTGCCCGAGCAGAAGCGTTTCGAATGGCCGATGGACGGCGGCGACGTATGGGCCCGCTACAGCCGTGACGGCGACACCCTGGCCGTCCTGCACGTCGAGGCCGACCCGGCGCTGCGCGGCACAGGCGCGGCCGGGCGGTTCATGCAGGCCCTGGTCGAGTGGGCCCGCGCCGAGGGCGTGAAGCTTCGGCCCGTGTGCTCCTATGCGGCGGTATGGCTGCAGCGAAGCAAGGCTTCCCACGACGTTCTGGCTTGACGCACGCGCCCCGCGGCGCTTGGTCTGCACCCGGACCAAGCGGGGAGGCGTCCATGCGTACGACGGTGTCGGTTCTGGCTCTGGCCGGACTTCTGTGGGCGGGCGCGGCCAGCGCCGCCGAGGCGCCGGCCGACCTGGTGTTCTGGGGCGGGCCGATCCACACGGCCGACGACGCCCACCCGACGGCTCAGGCCGTTGCGGTCCGGGGCGGCCGCATCGCCTATGTCGGCGACCGCAAGGGCGCCCAGGCCTTCGTCGGCGCCAAGACCCAGGAGGTCGACCTGAAGGGCGCCGCCCTGTTCCCCGGCTTCACCGACGCCCACGCCCACCTCTACGGCATCGGCCAGCGCGAGCTGACCCTCAACCTGGAAGGCGTGCAGTCCGCCGCCGCCCTGGCTGCGGCGGTGAAGGCGCGCGCCGCGCAGACCCCGGGCACGGGACCGATCCTGGGCCGCGGCTGGATCGAGACCCATTGGCCGGAGAAGCGCTTCCCGACCCGCCAGGATCTGGACGCGGTGGTCTCCGACCGGCCGGTGGTGCTGATGCGCGCCGACGGCCACGCCCTTGTCGCCAACAGCGCGGCGCTGAAGCTCGCCGGGATTGACCGCAACACCAAGGCCCCTAGCGGCGGCGACATCCTCAAGGACGCCAGCGGCGAGCCGACCGGCATGCTGATCGACGCGGCCATGGGCCTGATGTCGGCGCTGGCCCAGCAGCCGACGCCCGAGGAGATGCGCCGCACCTTCCAGGCCGGCTTCAAGGTCTATTCGGAGTACGGCTGGACCGGCCTGCACAACATGAGCGTGCCGTGGGACCAGGCGCTGATGCTGGAGGACTTCGCCAGGGACGGCGAGCTGCCGCTGCGGGTCTACAACGCGGTCACGCCCGAGGCCGGCAAGATGCTGCTGGCGACCGGCCCGCGCAGCGCCGCCGACAGCCGCGTGGTCACCCGCACCATCAAGTTCTACGCCGACGGCGCGCTCGGCTCGCGCGGCGCGGCCCTGTTCGAGAAGTACCACGACGCCGACACCACGGGCCTGGTGCAGATGAAGGCCGAGGACGTCGTGCCGGTCTACGAGGAGGCCCTGCGCAAGGGGATCCAGGTCGCCACCCACGCCATCGGCGACCGCGGCAACAGCCTGGTGCTGGACTGGTACGCCCAGGCCTTCGCCGAGGTGCCGGCGGCCGAGCGCAAGGTGGCCGAGCCGCGCTGGCGGGTCGAGCACGCCCAGATCCTGACCGCCAAGGACATCGCCCGCTTCCCGGCCCTGCACGTGATCCCGTCCATGCAGCCCAGCCACGCCATCGGCGACCTGCACTTCGCGCCCTCCCGCCTGGGCGAGGATCGGCTGGCCGGGGCCTACGCCTGGAAGAGCCTGATCGAGGCCGGGGCGATCGTGCCCGCCGGCTCGGACGCGCCGGTCGAGCGCGGCGACCCGCGCATCGAGTTCTACGCGGCGGTGGCCCGCAAGGATCTGAGCGGCTTCTCCGCCCCGGACTGGCATCCGGAGCAGGCGGTCGACCGCGAGACGGCGCTGAAGATGTTCACCCTGTGGCCGGCCTTCGCCTCCTTCGCCGAGAAGGACCTGGGCTCGATCACGGTGGGCAAGCGCGCCGACTTCAGCGTGTTCGACGTCGACCTGATGACCGTGCCGGAGGCGGCGATCCCGAAGGCGAAGGCGCTGATGACCGTGGTCGACGGCAAGACGGCCTTCCGCGCGGCCGGCTGGTGAGGATCAGAGCGCGATAGCGGAAAGTGGTCGCCGGTTTCGGCGGCCATCGCGCTCCATGTTCAGCGCCGCGGCTGGTCGCGGCGTTCCTGGGACCTGGACGCGGCGGGACGGCTCCGTTCCTCGCGCTCCAGGCTCTCGTCGCGCTCGGCGGCGCGGCCGAACGACTTCGGCTCGCCTTCGATTTCCAGTTCGGCGCCCAGCTGAGCCATGACCTTCATCTTGCGTTCGGCGAGCTTGGCGCCGAGCGCGACCAGGTCGAGATCGGTCTTGCGGACCTCGGGGAACATCTCCTTCTCCTCCTCCTGGACGTGGTGCTGGATCTGCTCCTGCAGGACCTTCACCTTGGCTTCCAGGAAGGCGTCCTCGACGTCCGCGCCCTCGATGTCGGAGATCAGCTGCTTGGCCGACTTGTGCTCGACCACGGCCTCGTTGAGCATCTCCTCCTCCAGCTTGCCGCGCAGGGCCGGATAGAACAGCTCTTCCTCGATCTGGGTGTGCACCTTCAGCATCAGGCACACCCGCTCGGCCAGGGCCGACCGCTCGTTCTCGTCCTGGGTCTGGTCGAACTTTCGAAACAGCTGCTCCACCTCGCGGTGGTCGCGCTTCAACAGCTCCAGCGCGTCCTGGTCCTTGTCCCGTTCGGCCATGCTCTACTCCCACTGACGGCGGCGTGAACTGGCAGGAGGAACGGAAGCCCTGGGCGCCGGTTCCGCGACTCGCGCCCTTGAGCCGCCGGCGCCGCTCGGCCAAGCTGGCGCGATGCAAAGCTTCACCGTCCCCACGCTCGACACCGAGCGCCTGACCTTGACCGGCCATCGCCTGGACGACTTCGCCGACAGCGCCGCCATGTGGGGCGACGCGGAGGTCACCCGCCACATCGGCGGCCGGCCGTCGACCGAGGAGGAGGTGTGGGCGCGGCTGCTGCGCTACGCCGGCCACTGGGCGTTCATGGGCTTCGGCTACTGGGTGATCCGCGAGAAGGCCACGGGCCGGTTCGTCGGCGAGGCCGGCTTCGGCGACTTTCGCCGCGACCTCACCCCCGGTTTCGACGGCGCCCCGGAGGCCGGCTGGGCGCTAGCGCCGTGGGCGCACGGCCGCGGCTACGCCACCGAGGCGGTCCGCGCCGTCCTGGCCTGGGGCGAGACGCGTTTCGACGGCGCGCGCACGGTCTGCATGATCGACCCCGGCAACACCGCCTCGCAGCGGGTGGCCGAGAAGCTGGGCTTCCGCGAATTCGTGCGGGCCACCTACAAGGGCGCCGACACGATCCTGTTCGAGCGGCGCTGAGGTCGGCCGAGAGCCCCAGTTCAATGATTGCGTTCCTCAACGTCCTGATGGACGTCGCGTACTTGTCCGTGGTGTTCCTGGCCCTGCGGCTGGGCGGCCGCTATGAGCGATACCTGGGCTTCGCCCAGGCGGCCATGTGGGTGGCGGTCCAGCTCGTGCAGCGGTTCGCCATGCCGAAGGTGCCGCTGGCCGCCTTTATGGCGCTCGACCTCGGCCTGCTCGCAGCGCACCTGTGGCTGCTGTCCAGAGTCCGCTCCGCCTGGCTCGTCTGGTCGGCCGGCGCCGTGGCGTTGAGCATCGTGACGGAGGCCGCATACGGCCTTCGGCTGCTGCCGTCGCGCTGGATATATTTCAACACGGTCGCGGTGCTCGGGTACGTCCAACTCGGCGCCCTGGCCTACGCCGTCCTGCGTCGCCGGGTGGGGCCGCCGTTCCGACCGGCCCCGGCGGTCGGGTCGGGCTGATGTCCTATCCGCTGAGCCCGTGGCCGCTTCTGTTGGACATCGCCCGGCTCGCCGTCCTGATCCTGTTGGTCAGCAAAGGCGGTCGTTACGAGCGCGTCCTGGCGCTGATGTTCCTGCCGACGTGGTTGGCCGACCAGCTGGCCCTCGCGACGGGCGAGGGCGGGCTGTCCGGCTTGGGCGACCTCGCCCTGCTCGCCGGGCACGTGTGGGTTCTATGGCGGCGCCGACCGGCCTGGCTCGGGCTGGCCGCCCTGGTCCAGGCCTGCAAGACCGTTCTGGTGCTTGTCTTCGCGCCGCCGCCCGAGGCGCCGGAAGGTGCGGCGGGGTGGGCGGTGCTGGTGCTGGCCTTCGCCCAGCTCTGCTGCCTCGCGTTCGGCGTGCTGCGCCAGCGGATCGGCCCGCCGGCCGCGGTTCCGGCCGAGGTCCGGTCGAATTGATCCCGCGGAACTGTCGCCGGCCCCGTGGGTTCGGGGCGGATGCTGCCAGTGTCCGCGCGTACCCCTCCTTTCGCCGTCGCGGCGAGTCTGCTGATCGCCGCCCCGGCGACGGCCTCGATCACCCCGGCCGACCTGGAGCCGGCCTTCACCGGCACGGTGATCTCCACCTATCCGGACGGCCGCCAGGGCAAGCTCTGGCTGAACCGCGACGGCAGCTACAAGGGCCAGGGCCGACGCGGCCACCTGTCCAGCGGCCGCTGGAGCCTGAAGGGCGACCGGATCTGCCTGCGCCAGTCACGCCCGGTGCCGGTGCCGTTCCAGTACTGCACCGACGTGCCGGACGAGGGGACCACCACCTGGACCGAAAAGGCGGTGACCGGCGAACAGCTGCAGATGGAGCTGGTCGCCGGCCGTTAGCGCCTCGTCACTCAGCCGGGACGTAGATCTCGCCGCCCTCGGCTTTGAACTTCTCGCTCATCTCGGCCATGCCCGCTTCCGCCTCGGCTTTCGTCTTGGCGTAGTCGCGCACCTCCTGGGTGATCTTCATCGAGCAGAACTTCGGGCCGCACATGGAGCAGAAGTGCGCGGTCTTGTGCGCGTCCTTGGGCAGGGTCTCGTCGTGGTATTCGCGCGCCGTTTCCGGATCTAGGCCCAGGTTGAACTGGTCCTCCCAGCGGAACTCGAAGCGCGCGCGCGACAGGGCGTCGTCCCAGGCGCGGGCCGACGGATGGCCCTTGGCCAGGTCGGCGGCGTGGGCGGCGATCTTGTAGGCGATCACTCCGTCCTTCACGTCCTGGCGGTCAGGCAGGCCCAGGTGCTCCTTGGGCGTGACGTAGCAGAGCATGGCGGTGCCGAACCAACCGATCATCGCCGCGCCGATGGCCGAGGTGATGTGGTCGTAGCCGGGCGCCACGTCGGTGGTGAGCGGGCCCAAGGTGTAGAACGGGGCCTCGCCGCAGACGGCGAGCTGCTTGTCCATGTTCTCCTTGATCTTGTGCATCGGCACGTGGCCGGGTCCCTCGATCATCACCTGCACGCCCTTGTCCCAGGCGCGGTGGGTCAGCTCGCCCAGGGTCTCCAGCTCGGCGAACTGGGCGCGGTCGTTGGCGTCGGCGATCGAGCCCGGACGCAGGCCGTCGCCCAGCGAGAACGACACGTCGTAGGCGCGCATGATCTCGCAGATCTCGTCGAACTTCTCGTAGAGGAAGCTCTCCTTGTGGTGGGCCAGGCACCACTTGGCCATGATCGAGCCGCCGCGGCTGACGATGCCGGTGACCCGGTTCGCCGTCAGATGGATGTAGGGCAGACGCACGCCGGCGTGGACGGTGAAGTAGTCCACGCCCTGCTCGGCCTGCTCGATCAGGGTGTCGCGATAGACCTCCCAGGTCAGGTCCTCGGCCACGCCGCCGACCTTTTCCAGCGCCTGGTAGATCGGCACGGTCCCGATCGGCACCGGGCTGTTGCGCACGATCCATTCGCGGATGGTGTGGATGTTGCGGCCCGTCGACAGGTCCATGACCGTGTCCGCGCCCCAGCGGATCGCCCAGACCATCTTCTCGACCTCTTCCGCCATCGAGGAGGTGACGGCCGAGTTGCCGATGTTGGCGTTGATCTTGACCAGGAAGTTGCGGCCGATCGCCATCGGCTCCAGTTCCGGGTGGTTGATGTTGGCCGGGATCACCGCGCGGCCGCGGGCCACCTCGTCGCGCACGAACTCGGGCGTGACGTAGTCGGGGATGGCGGCGCCGAAGTCCTCGCCGTCGCGGATCACCGCGGCGGCCTGCTCGCGGCGCATGTTCTCCCGGATGGCGACGTATTCCATCTCGGGGGTGATGATCCCCCGCCGGGCGTATTCCAGTTGGGTCACCGCGACGCCGGCCTTGGCGCGCAGCACCTTCGGCAGGTTGGGGAAGATCGGCGCGGCGCGCTCGGCCGAGACGTTGCCGTTGTCGACCGGCAGGACCTCACGGCCGGTGATGGCCTCCACGTCGCCACGGCCGGTGATCCAGGCCTCGCGCGTGCGGGCCAGGCCGGCGGCGATGTCGATACTGACCGAAGGATCGGTGTAGGGGCCGGACGGGTCATACAGCGTCACCGGCGCTTCCTTGGCGCTCGGGTGCAGCTCCACCTCGCGGAACGGCACGCGCAGCTCCGGATGCAGCACGCCCGGGGCGTAGACCTTCTTCGAGCCGGGACGCGGCTCGGCCGTCACCGACGGCGTGGCGGGGGTGTGGACGTTCATTTGGCGGCCTCTCGCACTAAGAGCCGCCGGCATCAGGATGAGGTCTGCTCTCCCGCCTGCGCCGGCCAGAGCCGGAACCGCGGAAGACGCCACGACCGTTCCCTCCCTTCGCCGGCATGACCCGGATCAGGTTCGACGGGTCGTGGGCTCACCCACCTCTCAGCCGCTCAGGCGCGACCCCCCGGAGAACGGCGCGAACCTACGCTCAAGCGCTCGCGCGTCAAGCGCCAGCGGCTCACCACACCAGGTCGCGGATGGCGTACTTGGCCTCTGCGCCGGCCTTGGCCAGCATCTGCTCGATCAGGCCGTGGTCCAGCTCGCCGTCCGGGCCGGTCGCCTCGGCCCCGTGGATGCCGGTGCCGACCACGAACAGCACGTCCAGGCCCGCCTTGTTGGCGCCCAGCACGTCGGTGGGGATGCCGTCGCCGACGCAGAGCACGCGCGACGGATCCGGCGCGCCGCCCATCAGGTCGGCGGCCTCGGCCATGACCGCGTCGTAGATCGGCGCGAACGGCTTGCCGGCCATAACCACCTGGCCGCCCAGCTCGGCGTAGAGGTCGGCCAGCGCGCCGGCGCACCAGATCAGCTTGGCGCCGCGGTGCACGACCTTGTCGGGGTTGGCGCAGACCATGGTCAGGCCGCGCTCGACGCACACCTCGAAGCGCTCGCGGTAGTCCTCCGGCTGGTCCTTGTCGTCGTCGAACGGACCGGTGCAGGAGACGAAGCTCGCCTCGTACGGCGTCTCGGCGTAGCCCACGCCGGTGCCCTCGTAGAGCGGGGCGTCGCGGGCGGGGCCCACGGCCCAGGCCGGGCCGGGCGAACGCTTGGACAGCTCCACGCGGGTGGCGTCGCCCGAGGTGACGAAGCGCGACCAGGCCTCGTCCGGCACGCCCAGCGCGCGCAGCTGGGCGACCACGTCGCTCGAGGGGCGCGGCGAGTTGGAGATCAGCACCACCGGGCCGCGCTCCTGGCGGAAGCGCACCAGCGCCTCGCAGGCGGCGGGGTAGTTGTTGCGGCCGTTATGCAGCACGCCCCACACGTCGCAGAACAGGACGTCGTAGCGGTCGGCGATGTCGGCGAAGCGGGGGAGGACGGTGGTCGCGATCATGACCGCCCGGCTAGCGTGGTTTGGAGGCGGGGGGAAGCGCGACATAGATCCTCCCCCGAGCGAAGCGGTGGGGGAGGGGGACCGCCGAAGGCGGTGGAGGGGGCTCGTCTAGGCGCGACGGAGCCGTCGCGCTCCGCTGGAGCCCCCCACGGCGGCTTTCAGCCGCCTGCTCCCCCCAACGCTCCGCTCGGGGGGAGATTTTGCGCCCTCACCCCCGCGCCCGACGCGCGCGGGCCGGCGGGCGCAGCAGGGCGACCGGCGGGTCGGTCTCGGCCAGGACCTGCTCCTTGATGGCGCGCGGCTCGCCGAACAGGTGGCCCTGGCCGTAGGCGATGTCGAGGTCGAGCACGTCGGGCACCTGGCGCTCGTTCTCGATCTTCTCGGCCACGATCTCGATGCCGTAGCGGCGGGTCAGGGCGGCGAAGTCGGCGGCGTGGATGTCCTTCATCGACGACAGGGCCGGCTGGCCGTCGACCTCGAGCAGTTCCTCCAGCAGGACGTCGGCCCCGATCTTCAGGAACTTCACGTCGGCGCGCTGCAGGTCGCGGAAGTCGATGTCGAGCGTCTGCACCTTGTCGATCGAGAAGCGGAAGCCGAGCTCGGCCAGCTTGGCCATGTTGCGGGCCTCGGCCGCGCCGCGCGCGTCGAACGCCGCCTGGCCGACCTCGAAGATCAGCGCGCCGGACAGGTCGCGATGGTCGTTCAGGAACTCGAGGAACTGCGGGAAGAAGGTGTCGTCGGACAGCGAGGTCATCGACACGTTGCAGAACACCGCGACCTTGCGGTCCTGCTTGGCGAGGCGCCGCACGATCTGCACGCAGCGGAACAGCAGCAGGTTGTCGATCGCCCCGATCAGGCCTTCCGGCTCGGCCACCGGCAACCACTGCGAGGGCGGCATGACCAGGCCCGAGGCGTCGCGCAGGCGCGAATAGCTCTCGTAGAAGACGGTCTTGCGCTGGGGCAGGCTGACGATCGGCTGCAGGTAGAGGTCGACGCGGTTGTCGGCCAGCGCTTCGCGCACGGTCTCCAGCACGGCGGAAGACTGGCGCGCGTGGCGGGCCAGGCGCGGATCGGAGCCGGTGTCGCGGCCGACCTCGCGGATGCCCGACAGCTTGGTCTCCATGTCCTCGCTCATGCGATGGACCAGGTCCTCCAGCACGCGCACTTCCGAGGTCAGGGCCTGGGCGCCGCCCAGATCGCCGCGCTCGACCTTCTCGGCCACCTGCTCGAGCATGCCCTGGGTGCTCTCCAGCGCGTCGGCCAGCAGGCGGTGGGCGTCGCGGACCGCCTCGATCTCGTTCTCGAGCTCCTGGCGCGCCAGGGCGCCCGCGATCCAGCTGTGCAGGGCGAAGGCGAGGCCGAGCGCGCCGGCCAGCACGGCGACGCCGGCCGGCCAACCCACGCCGGCGCGCCACAGCGACACCGCGGCGGTGAGGGAGAGCGAGACGTAGGCGCCGATCAGCAGCGCGGTGGTGAATTTCCGCATGGGGTCCCCGGAATCACCGCGATTATCAGGCGAATAACGGAGCTAGGCAAAGAAGGTGCCTCGCCCGTCGCGCGAGTCCTCGGGGAATAAGCCCGACGCCGGCGGAGATCGCCTCAGGGGCAGTCGATGTAGATGCCGGTGGGGACGTCCAGGCGCGGCGTGCAGACCGCCCCCGGCGCGACCTCCGCCGGGGGCGGATCGTCGTCGAGCGGAATCACCCCGAGTGGGACGGACGGGCTCACATAGCCCCGGGACCAGTCGCTGGGCGCGTACGACGGAGAGACGTAGCCGCTCGACCAGGCGGGCGCGTACGACGGGGTGACGCCGTAGGCTCGGGTCCAGTCGTAGGGGATGGGCGCATAGGAGTACGGCGAGTAGCCGTAGCCGTAGTACGGCGCCTGGTAGCCGTAGACGCGCGCGCCGCCGTGACCGCGTCCGTGGCGGGCGCCGTGGTGGTGACCGCGGCCGTTCACCGGCCCTGCCGAGGCGGGGTCGCCGGCTGCGGCGTAGGCCGGAGGGGCGGCTGAGGCCGAGGTGAGGACGGCGGTCAGGACGGCGGCGGCGAGGAGGAACGCGCGCATGGACAGGCTCCGGCCATGCGTCCCCCAGGACACAACTCCATCGACCGCCCGGCGGTTCAGCAGGCGGCGCCGGCGGCGGCCGGCGCGCGGGTCATCGGCAGCCCAGGTACTGGCCGGTCTGGTTGTCGTAGAGCGGCTGGCAGTACGGCTGCTGGGCGTAGCCGTTGTTGTAGCCGTTGTTGTAGCCGTAGTTGTACTGGGGCGCGGTCGCGGCCCCCAACGCGAAGCCGAGCACCCCGCCGAGGATGGCCGCCGCCACCTCGTCGTTGTTGTCGTGGTGATCGTAGCCGTAATACGAGCCGTAGTAGGGCGCGCCGTAGCCGCCGCCGTAATAGCCCCCGCCGTAGTAGGGGACCCCGCCGTAGTAGCGGCCCCCGTAGTAGGGCGCGACGGCGTAGGGGCGACCGTAATAGCGACCGCCGCCGTAATAGCCGCGCCCATAGTGGCCGCCGCCGTGGTAGCCGCGTCCGCCGTAGTAGCCGGGGTAGCCGTGACCGCCGTAGTACCCGTGGTGACGACTGTTCGCCTGGGCCGCCATCGGGGCGGCCGCGCCTGACGCCAGGGTCAGGGCCGCCACCGCCGTCGTGAGCATCTTGCGCATGGAAGAGCTCCTGCCATGCGTCCCCCAAGATCTTGAAATCGTACGCTTATGTAATTGAACGCGCGATGAACGCGATTCCGTCGGACCAAGTCAGCGGAAGGTGTCGCAGGCGTTCGGGTCGCCCGATTTGAACCCGGTCATGAACCAGCGCATGCGCTCGTCCGACGTGCCGTGGGTGAAGCTGTCGGGCACGACGTAGCCGCGCGAGCGCTTCTGCAGGGTGTCGTCGCCCACGGCGGAAGCCGCGGCGAGCCCTTCCTCGACGTCGCCCGACTCCAGCCAGTTGTGGGCCTGCTGGGACCTGGCGGCCCAGATCCCGGCGTAGCAGTCGGCCTGCAGTTCCAGGGCGACGGAATACTGGTTGGCCTGAGCCTCCGAGCCGGCCGCCCGCTGGGCGCGGGCGACCTCGTCGCTGATGCCGAGCTGGTTCTGCACGTGGTGGCCGACCTCGTGGGCCAGCACGTAGGCCTGGGCGAAGTCGCCGGGCGCGCCGAACCGCTGGTCCAGCTCGCGGAAGAAGGCGAGGTCCAGGTAAACCTTGCGGTCGCGGGGGCAGTAGAACGGCCCCATGGCGGACTGGCCGACGCCGCAGGCGGTGGTCGTGCCTTCCTCGTAGAGGACCAGGCGGGTCGGATCGTAGTGCTTGCCGATGCGGGCGAACTCGGCCGACCAGACGTCCTCGGTGGAGCCCAGGATGGTGTCCATGAAGGCGGCCTGCTCGTCCTGCGGCGAGCCGACGACGCCTTCCTGCTGCTCGGTCGGAGCGGCCTGCTCCAGCCCTGAAAGCGCGTTCGGATCGCCGAACACGAAATAGCCGATCAGGGCCAGCACCAGCGCGCCGATCCCGCCGCCGGCGACGGCGACCGGGCCCATGCCCCGGCGATCCTCGACATTTCCGGAACGACGTCCGCCCTGCCAACGCATCCACGACCTCCTGACGTTCACGCGAAACGCACGGGTGTCGGCGCGGCTCCGTCAGCGCTGGGGCGTGTTCAGCCAGGCGTCGATCTCGCGGATCTTGGCCGCGGTTTCCTGCTGGCGCAACCGCGCGGCGTCGGCGCGCTGGCCGGCGTCCTGCACGACCTGCCGATCCTGGACGAGGGCGGCGTCGGCGTCGGGGTTCACCCCCGGCGGGCTGACGCGTTCCTGCTGGAGCTTGCGCAGCGCCAGCGTCGTCTCCGCCTGATGCTGGGCGGCGTAGGCGGCCTGCTGTTCGGCCTGGGCGCGATACTGGGCGAAGTCCGCGCCGGCCCGCAGGGCCGCGTCGCGGGGATTGGGCTGGGCCAGGGCCGGCGCGCCGATCAGGCTCGCGGCCAGGACGAGAAGGAGCCGCCGCATGCATCACAAATGGCGGCGCGCGGGTCCCGATCCAAGCCCCCGCCGGAACCCGCGTGCGTGGGACGGGTTGGCCGGGCGACCCGTTCTCGCGCGTACGGAGGAAACGCCATGGCCGAGCGTCGCCTCGACGGAAAAACCGTCGCCATCCTCGCCACCGACGGCTTTGAGGAGGTGGAGCTGACCCAGCCGCGCGAGGCGCTGGAGGCGGCCGGCGCGACGGTCCGGGTCGTCTCGCTCAAACCGGGAGAGATCCAGGGCTTCAAGCACTTCGACCGCGGCCAGAAGGTCCCGGTCGACCTCGTGCTCGAGGAGGCCATGTCGGAGACCTTCGACGCGTTGATGCTGCCGGGCGGGGCGCACAATCCCGACCGGCTGCGCGTGGAGCCTAAGGTGCAGGCCTTCGTCCGCGAGTTCTTCCGCGCCGGCAAGCCGGTCGCCGCCATCTGCCACGCGCCCTGGATCCTGATCGACGCCGGGGTGGCCGAGGGGCGCACCCTGACCAGCTACCGGACCATCCGGCGCGACCTGGTCAACGCCGGGGCCGAGGTGGTCGACCGCGAGGTGGTGGTCGACGAGGGCCTGGTCACCAGCCGCCAGCCGTCCGACCTGCCGGCCTTCTGCGCGAAGATGATCGAGGAGTTCGCCAAGGGCCGCCACGAAGGCCAGGCGCACCTGTTCGCCGAGCACGAGGCCCGTCCCGGCGGCTCGGCCGTGAACCTCATGTGAGCGCGGTGCGACGGACGTCGACCAGCGTGCGACGAAGCGCCTAGGCCGCCGATACGGCGCCGCTATCATCCCGCGGACGGGCGAGCGCCCGGGCGGGAGCGAGCGACATGAACGGACGAATCCTGGGAAGCGCCTTTGCAGCGGCGGTGGCGATCATCAGCGTGGGCGAAGCCGCGGCGCAGACCGCTCCGACGGCGCCGTACCGGGAGACCGGTCCTAGCCAGCCCGTGCACATTCCGGCCTCGGGCGGCGAGGTCATCCTGCCGTCGCAGGGGGACCAGCACGCCTACGACACCTACAAGTTCGCGGCCGCCCGCCGGGTCGGCGACACCCTCTACATCTCCGGCGTCATCGCCGCCGTGCCTGCCGGCAAGAAGGCCGACGCGGAGACCTACAAGACCCAGCTGCGCAGCGCCTTCCGCCGCATCGACCGCACCCTCAAGGCCTCGGGCGCGAGCTTCGCCGACGTGGTCATGATCAACAGCTTCCACGTCTGGGACAGCCCCTGGTTCGAGGGCGGGCGTGACGCGCAGTTCGCGGCGTTCTCGGCCGTGAAGGACGAGTTCATGCCCGCGCCGCACCCGGCCTGGACCGCGGTCGGCACGACCGGCCTGCTGGCCGACACCGGCCTGGTCGAGATCCAGATGATCGTCCACGTGCCGGCCAAGAGCTGACGCTTACGCCGCCTTTACGCCGCAGGCCGGCGATCCCTCGCGAAGCCTGACGCCGGAACCGGTCATCCTGCCGCCCGTTCGCACCGGGAGTCGGGAGCAGGAGTTATGGCGTCCAAGCTCGAGTATCTGATCGTCCGAAACGGCGACGTCTGGTCCATCGTCCACCGAGGCTTCCACGCCGGCGAGTTCGCCACCCGCGAGGCGGCGCTGGAAGCCGCGGACCGGCTGGCGCGCGAGGCGGCCGGGATCGGTTACGACGCCGAGGTGAAGGCCCTGGACGATCGCGGACAGGCCCGCCGGGAGCGCGAATACCACCCGCACCCCGTCTGAGGCGTCAGTCCTCGGGCGGGTAGAGCGCCTTGACCGCCACGAAGATGGTCGCCGCCAGCGGGGTGGCGAGCACCACCCCGATCGGCCCCAACAGGACGGCGAAGGCGATCACCGCGAACAGGGTGATGACCGGCGGCAGGGCGACCATGCGCCGCTGCACTATGGGCACGATCAGATTGCTCTCCAGCTGCTGCACGCCGATGTAGACGGCCAGCGTCCACAGCACAGTCTCCATTCCCAGATTGAGCGCGAGCAGCACGCCGGGCACCACCGACAGGGTCGGACCGATCAGCGGGACGAACTCCAGGAGGCCTGCGATCAGCCCCAGCGCCAGCGGCGAGGGCAGGCCGATCGCCCAGGCGCCCACCGCAGTCAGCACGCCGACCACGGCCATGCAGAACAGGGTGCCGATCAGCCAGCGCTTCAGGCCCTGGGCGGTGATGTCGAACACCTCGCCGGCCCGCTCGCGATGGCTGCGGGGCACCAGGAACAGCGCGCCGCGCCGGTAGTGGCCGGGTGCGGCGGCCAGGTAGAGCCCCGCCGCCAGCACCACGATCAGGTCAACCACCGCGCCCACGGCCGAGCCCACCGCGTTGGTGACGCCGCTGACCACGCCGCCGCCCACGTCGGGCAGGCGCAGGGCCCCGGTGTCCGTCGGCGGCCCCGGTTCGGCTTCGCCTTCGGGCGGAGCTGCGGGTTCGGCCGTCTGGCCCGCCCAATGATCGAGGCGCTCGACCATCTGACGGCCGAGCGGAATTTCGTCGGCGCGGGCGCGCACCTCGGCCCAGGCCGCCGGCAGACGGGCGCTCAGGATCGAGACCTGAGCTCCGACCTCGCGGCCGAACAGCCAGCCGGCGGCGCCGATCACGGCGACCACGGCGAGCACGGCCACGGTCAGGGACCATTTGCGCGTGAGCGGCGTGCGCTCCTCAATCGGGTCGGCGATCGCGTGCAGCAGCACAGCCACCAGGCTCGCGCCGAACAGCAGCAGCAGGACGTGCAGCAGCCGCCAGGCCACCAGCAGGGCGATGGCGACGCCGAACACGAACAGCACCCGGCGCACGAAGGCCGGGTCCAGGCCGCGCCGGTCGGGTTTTGCGGCGTCGCTCATCGGCCGGAAACGACGGCCGGCCGGCGAAGGTTTCTCGTCAGAGCCCCTTTAGGAGCTCGATCAGCAGCCGGTTGACCTCCTCGGGCCGCTCCTGCTGCAGCCAGTGCCCGGCGCCGGGGATCACCGCCTGCACGCGCAGGTCCGGGACCCAGCGTTTCAGTTCCGCCTCGGCGTGACCGGCGTAGTTGCGCACCGGATCCTTCTGGCCGACCGCGAACAGGGCCGGCACGTCGATGGTGCGGTCCTGGGCGAAGGCCATGAGCGACCAGTTGCGGTCGAGGTTGCGGTACCAGTTGAACGGCCCGCCGAAGCCCGACGCCTCGAAGGCGGCGACGTAGGTCGCCAGCTCCTCGGCGTCCATCCACGGCGGCCGGACCGCGTCCGTCACGCTGTCGAGGAAGGCCACGCCCTCAGGGGTGAAGCCGGTCGAGCGGCGCTCGTCCGGCGTAGCCCCGTCGTAGGCGTAGAAGGCCCGGGTCAGGCCGCCCGCCACGTCGGCCTCGAAGGCGGCCTCGGCGCCGGGTTCCTGGAACTGCAGCATATAGAAGTCGCCCAGCTTCTTGCGCGCGGCGATCGCCTTGTAGGTCTCGATCGGCGGGCGACCCGGCCGGCGCGGCTGGAACGGCACCGACAGGGCGGCCACGGCGCGGAACACGTCGGGGCGCAGCAGGGCGGCGTGCCAGGCCACCGGCGCGCCCCAGTCGTGGCCGACGATCACCGCCTGCTGGTGGCCGAGCGCGCGGACCAGGTCGACCATGTCGCCGACCAGGTTCAGGATGGTGTAGGCCTCCACCGCCTGCGGCCGATCGGTCCCGCCGTAGCCGCGCATGTCGGGCGCGACTGCGTGGAAACCGGCCGCGGCCAGGGCCGGCAGCTGCCGCCGCCACGAGGAGCCGAGCTCGGGAAAGCCGTGGCAGAAGATCACCAGCGGGCCCTCGCCAGCCTCCAGGATCTGCTGCGTCAGGCCGTCGGTCTGGATTCGCCGCTGCTGCATCGCCCTTCCGGAAACGAAGAAGGCGGCGTGAGAGCCTCACGCCGCCTTCCGTACTCACTCGCTCTCGCTCGAGCTTACGCCGCCTTCGCCTTGGCGCTGAAGCGGCCGTAGAAGCTCTCGCCGTTCGCCGCCATGTCACGCAGCAGCTGCGGGACCTTGAAGCGCTCGCCGTACTGGCTGGCGAGGCGGTCGCAGGTCTCGACGAACTTCGCCGCGCCGACCTGGTCGATCAGGGTGATGGGGCCGCCCGACCAGGGCGCGAAGCCCCAGCCCAGGATGGCGCCGACGTCCGCCTCGCGCGGGTCGTCGATCACGCCCTCTTCCCAGCAGCGCGCCGCTTCCACAGCCTGGCGATAGAGCAGGCGGGTCTTCATCTCCTCGACCAGCTCCGGGGTCGATTCCGACACCGTCACCGGCGCGAGCTCCGACAGGCCGGCCCACAGGCTCTTCGGCCCGCTTTCCGGATAGTCGTAGAAGCCCTTCTTGTTCTTGCGGCCGTAGCGGCCCAGCTCCGACACCATCTTGGCGACGATGTCCTCGCCCGGGTTCGGCACGTACTTGTCGCCCAGGTCCTTCGCGGTCTGCTGGCCGATCTTGTAGGACAGGTCCAGGGCGACGTCGTCGTGCATCTCCAGCGGGCCGCGCGGCATGCCGGTCATGCGCCCGACGTTGTCGATCATGGCCGGGGCGTAGCCTTCCTTCAGCATGGCCATGCCTTCGGTCAGGTACGTCGAGAAGCAGCGCGAGGTGTAGAAGCCGCGGCTGTCGTTCACCACGATCGGGGTCTTCTTGATTTTGGTGACGTAGTCGATGGCCTTGGCCAGGGCGACCTCGCCGGTCTTCTCGCCCATGATGATCTCGACCAACATCATCTTGTCGACGGGCGAGAAGAAGTGGATGCCGATGAAGTTCTCCGGGCGAACGGAAGCCTCGGCCAGGCCGCTGATCGGCAGGGTCGAGGTGTTGGAGCCGAACACCGCGTCCTCGGCCAGCTGGGCCTCGGCCTTCTTGGTCACCTCGGCCTTGATGTCGCGGTTCTCGAACACCGCTTCGATCACCAGGTCCGAGCCCTTGACGTGGGCGTAGTCGGTGGTCGGCGTGATCAGGGCCAGGGTGGCGTCAGCCTTCTCCTGGGTCATCTGACCGCGCGAGACGCGCTTGGCGATCAGGCCCTTGGCGTAGTCCTTGCCCTTGTCGGCGGCTTCCTGGGTGGTGTCGATCAGCACGGTCTCGATGCCGGCCATGGCCTGCACGTAGGCGATGCCCGCGCCCATCATGCCGGCGCCCAGCACGGTGACCTTCTTGGCTTCCGACTTCGGCACGCCGGCCGGACGCACGGCGCCCTTGTCGAGCTCCTGCTTGGACAGGAACAGCGAGCGGATCATCGCCTTGGCCTGGGGCGTCATCAGCGTCTTGACGAAGTAGCGCGTCTCGATGCGCAGGGCCGCGTCCATCGGCACCTGCACGCCTTCGTAGACGGCCTTCAGCATGTTGGTCAGGGCCGGGTAGTTGCCGTAGCTCTGCTTACGCAGCAGGGCGTTGCCCATGATGAACACCTGGATGCCGGCCGGGTGGTAGGGGCCGCCGCCGGGGAGCTTGAAGCTCTTCTCGTCCCACGGCTGCACGGCCTTGCCGGTCTTCACCCAAGCTTTGGCGGCTTCGACTTCCTGGCCGGCCGGGACCACCTCGTGGACCACGCCGGCGCCCTTGGCCTCCTGCGGACGCCAGGACTTGCCTTCGCTGATCTGCATCAGCGCGGCCTGCACGCCGATCAGGCGCGGCAGGCGCTGGGTGCCGCCGGCGCCCGGGAACAGGCCGACCTTGGTCTCCGGCAGGCCGAGCTGGATCTTCGGATTGTCGCCGACCACGCGGTAGTGGCAGGCGAGCGTGATCTCCAGGCCGCCGCCGAGCGCCAGGCCGTTGATGGCCGCGGCCACCGGCTTGCCGCAGGTCTCCAGCGCGCGCAGCGAACCCTGCAGGCGCCAGGAGCGGTCGAAGCCGGCCTTGAGCGCCGCTTCTTCCGAAGCCGGCGCGGCCGACTGGGCCCCGCCCAGGTCGCCGAGGTCGGCGCCGGCGCAGAAGCCGGTCGCCTTGCCCGAGGTGATCACCGCGCCCTTGATGGCCGCGTCGGTCTTGATCCGCTCGACCAGCAGCGGGATCTCCTCCATCACCTTGGAGGTGATGGTGTTCATCGAGCGGCCCGGCACGTCGAAGGTGACGAGCGCGATGCCGTCGGCGTCGACTTCGATCTTGAAGTTTTCCATGGCTCGGTTCCTCAGACGCGTTCGATGACCGTGGCGGTGCCCATGCCGCCGCCGATGCACAGGGTGACGAGCGCGGTGCCCTTGCCGGTGCGCTCCAGCTCGTCGAGCACGGTGCCCAGGATCATGCCGCCGGTGGCGCCCAGCGGGTGGCCCATGGCGATGGCGCCGCCGCAGACGTTGATCTTGTCGTGATCGATGTCGAGCGCCTGCATGTAGCGCAGCACCACGGCCGCGAAGGCCTCGTTCAGCTCGTACAGATCAATGTCGCCGACGCCCATGCCGAGCTTGCCCAGCAGCTTGCGGGTGACCGGCTCGGGGCCGGTCAGCATGATCGACGGCTCCGAGCCGATCGAGGCCATGCCCTTGATGCGCGCGCGCGGCTTCAGGCCGGCGGCGATCCCGGCTTCCTTGGAGCCGATCAGCACGGCCGAGGCGCCGTCGACGATGCCCGAGGAGTTGCCAGGCGTGTGCACGTGGTTGACGCGCTCGACCTCGGGGTAGCGCTGGTTGATCACCGCGTCGAAGGCCATCTCGCCCATCATCTGGAACGAGGCGTTCAGCGCGCCCAGGGTCTGCATGTCCGTGTCGGGACGCATCAGCTCGTCATGGTCGAGGATGGTCAGGCCCAGCTGGTCCTTCACCGGCACGACCGAGTTCTTGAAGCGGCCTTCCTTCCAGGAGCGGGCCGAGCGCTTCTGGCTCTCGACCGCGTAGGCGTCCACGTCGGCGCGCGAGAAGCCGTACTTCGAGGCGATCATGTCGGCCGACACGCCCTGCGGCACGAAGTAGGTCGAGAAGGCCGAGGACGGGTCCACCGGCCAGGCGCCGCCGTCCGAGCCCATCGGCACGCGGCTCATGGCCTCGACGCCGCCGCCGATGGCGAAGTCGGCCTCGCCGCTCATCACCTTGGCGGCGGCCATGTTGCAGGCCTCCAGGCCCGAGGCGCAGAAGCGGTTCACCTGCACGCCGGCGGTGGTCTGGGCGTAGCCGGCGGTCAGCACGGCGGTGCGGGCGATGTCGGCGCCCTGCTCGCCCACCGGGGCGACGCAGCCCAGCACCACGTCGTCGACGCGGCTGGTGTCCAGCTGGTTGCGGTCGCGGATGGCGGCGAGCGCCTGGGCGGCGAGCGACAGGGCCGTGATCTCGTGGAGGGATCCGTCCTTCTTGCCCTTGCCGCGGGGCGTGCGGACGGCGTCGTAAATATAGGCTTCGGCCATGGTCTGCTCCTGAAGCGCGGGGTCGCCAGGGAGATGGCGCGGCGCTTACGTAAACGTCAAGATCACCTTGCGTCAGCTTCCGCCTCGGCAGAGCTCGTCATCTAGGCGCGCGAGGCGGCGACGAAAAGCTTCAGCGGGGCCCTTCATCGGCGTTCTGGGCCGATCATGAAGGCGGCCGCGACCAGGGCGGCGCCCAGGAAGATCAGGTCGACGCCGACGATGATGCCGAGCGCGATCAGGCTGGCGCCGGGCCAGCCGGCCAGCACCACGCCGCCCAGCAGCATGGTGGCCAGCCCGCTCAGCAGCGGCCACAGCCAGCCCTTCAGCGTCGCGCGCCGCTTCAGGGCGAACACGACGGTGAGCAGGCCCCGGATCAGGAAAAAGATCGCCAGCGCCAGGGTCACGGAGGCTGCGCCGACCACCGGCCGGCCCAGCAGCCACAGGCCCATGACGAAGGACAAGAGCGCCCAGGCCAGCTTGGTCCCGAAGCCGGGATGCTTGCGGTCGCGCACCGCGGCGACCGCGCCCAGCACGCCGGCGGCGGCCAGGATCGCCCCCAGGAACAGGGCGACGGCGATGCTTGAGACCAGCGGCGCGGTCAGGGCCAGCGCGCCGAGCACCATCAGGCAGACGCCGTAGAGCGCGGAGACGACGCCGAAGGTCCAGCGGGGAGGAGCGGCCATGCCGGGAAAACCGTGTGCCGCGACGGGACGTTCCTATTCCTCCCCACTGGGGGAGGGGGACCACGCGGAGCGTGGTGGAGGGGGCTCGTCTTGGCGCGACGGAGACCGCGGTCCTTCTCCCCTTGAGGGAGAAGGAGGGGCCCGCGCACCGGAGAGCGAAGCTCGAAGGTCCGCGCGGGAGGATGAGGGGTCGTGCTCCCTATACGGCTGCGCTCCTGACGCTCCCGCCGAATAGGAAAAAACTACTCCGGCCGCGCTCGTGACGCTCCCGCCGGGAGAGGTCGTGCGACCCCTCATCCTCCCGCGCAGCCCTCCGCTTACGCTCCGGGGCGCGGGCTCCGTCCTTCTCCCACAAGGGGAGAAGGAGATATCTCTCAAAACGCCTTGTTCAGCACGGCCTGCAGGGTCTGGCCGGTGCGCGGCACGTCCTCGGCCAGGCGCCGGGCGATCTCGCGGGCGCCGACCGGATAGGCGTCGCCGCCGTCGGCGATCTCCTCGGCGACCACGGCCAGCTCCTTGAGCAGGCTCTGCAGCACGCCGACGTGCTCGCGGGCCAGGCTCTGGGCCTCGGCCTGCAGGCGCTTGATGCGCTGGGCGGGGCTCTCCGCCTTGGGCTCCGGCGCCGCGACGACCGCCTCCGGCGCGGCGGTGCGCGCCTCCTCGGCCGGGGGCACCAGAGTCAGTCGAGCGGTGGTCCTCGATCGCGCCATGGTTACGTCACCTCTTACAGCGAGCCCGTTGATTTGCGTTCGGGGGCGGCTCGCAGACCGGCGTCATGCAAGGCCGGCGCCGTCCCGAAACGGAGCGCATTCCCCCCCGTGCGCTCGCGGGTCGTCCTGGGGGTGACTTCGGCTCAGC
Source organism: Caulobacter sp. 17J80-11 (assembly GCF_014349105.1). GTDB lineage: Bacteria > Pseudomonadota > Alphaproteobacteria > Caulobacterales > Caulobacteraceae > 17J80-11. The sequence continues at coordinate 314,961 of NZ_JACSJI010000001.1, forward strand.
TCCGCTGAGCTCAGCTTCTTTGGGCGATGGCGTGCAGGGTCTGGGCCTTCTGCGGGGCCTCTTCCGCCAGCCGCCGGGCGATCTCGCGGGCGCCGACCGGATAGGCGTCGCCGCCGTCGGCGATCTCCTCGGCCAGCTGGGCGACCTCGATGAGCTTCTGCTCGAGCGCGCCGATCTGCTCGCAGGCCAGCGCCTTGGCCTCGGCCTGCAGGCGCTTGACGCGGGCGGTCAGGGTCTCGCCCGTCGGCGCGGGCGGGGCCGGCATGGCGACCGCCAGGGCGGCGGTCTCCAGGATCGGCTCGGGCGCGGGCGGCAAGGGCACCGAAAGCGCCGGAACGGTCGGAACGACGACCGGAACGCCCGCGACTTCGGGCGGAGACAGTACCGTCAGATGCGACGCGGACATGGATTTCACCTCGGCGGACTCGGCGCCACTTGGGGCTGAGGCAGTGTCGGGCGCCGCCGCCGCGTTGCTCTTGCGTGACCGTCCCGCCATGCGCTCCTCCCGAGGTGAATACGCGCTGCGCCGGTTCCGAGTTCCGGACGGAAAACAGCCTCCGGCGAACACCCGAGGCGCCTGTGGCGCCGGCGCCGCACCCGCTGCGCTTCGCCCAGGCGCGAGGCCGTGACCTTGGAACGATCCGACGCGGACGGACGCCGCCGAGCTTGAACCCGACAACGCCGCAACTGTTGCGTTCCCGGGCGGCCGAGGGGCAGAATTTGATCGCCGCTGACCCACGTCGCATAACGAGAGTTTTGCAATCACGCTACCGCGGGTATGTCTCTCCGGCTTGCCGACAGGGCGGCGCGCGCGATAGGCGCAGGCCAGCTCGGCCATAGCCGGGGGTGACGGCGGGGGCCGTCGCGTTAGGGGGAGACATTCATGTCCGTGATCAACCGCGCGGTTCGCGCCGCGACGCTCGCCGCCTTTGCCGGCCTGACCGCCTGCGCCAGCCTACCGGAGCCGCAGATGGCCGGCCAGGCCGGCCGCATCACCGGCGCAGACGGCAAGGCCAAGATCGGCACGTTGGTGGCCGTGCACGCGCCGCAGGCCGACCGCTGCCAGATGAACGGCCAGGCCAGCTGGAAGAAGACCGAGGCGGGCGACCACGAATTCCTGTTCACCGCCGGGGCCTGGTCCAACCCGAAGGTGATCAACGTCGTCTGCGCCGGCGCCGACGGCGCGCAGTCCACGCGCGACGTGCAGGCGCCGTTCTTCGAGTCGCAGTGGCGCTCGGCCCGCACCAGCTCGACCGTGGCCGCCGCCATCGTCTCCGGCCCGCTCGCCCTGATCACCGGCCCGCTGGTGGCCGAGGCCCAGAAGGACGCCTACCGCTTCCCGCCCGTGCTGATCCATGTGCCGACGGCGGTCCAGGTGGAGACGGACGCGGCCCGCGAGCTCTCGCTGCAGGAGGCCGCCGACCGTTGGGCCAAGCTGCAGACCGAGCTGAAGGCCCAGTGTGAGGACAAGAAGCGCAAGATCCCGGTCGGCTACGTCTGCGACCCGCTCTACTTCGGCGAACTGCGCGACGCCGACCTGGCGGTGTTCCGCGGCGCGAAGTGAGGTGAGACGCCCCGCGCCCGGCCGAGGGCGCGGGGCTTTCGCCCCAGACCGTCGGGAGCCGACACCCCTCATCCGGCACGCCCCGCGCCACCTTCTCCCGCGGGGAGAGAAGGATCACTCGGTCGGCCGCTGCCCGAACCCCTCCGTCCCGTCGTCCTGGGCCGGCGCGCGTTCGACCCGCTCGACGTCCGCCCCGGGCGGCCCGGCGCGGCACGCCGTCGCCAGCGCGTCGATCGCCTCGCGTTCGCCGATCGCCAGCAGCTCGACCGTGCCGTCGCGGCGGTTGCGCACCCAGCCCTCCAGCCCCTTCCGCTGCGCCGCGGCCACCGCCCAGGCGCGGTAGCCGACCCCTTGCACGCGGCCGGAGATCGTCAGGCGTTCGGCGTGTCTCATGTGAACAGCGATCCCATGAAGGACGGCGGACGGGCAAGCGGAGCATAATCCGAGTGCTGCGTGGTCCGCCCCACGCCGTCACCCTCGGGCTCGTCCCGAGGGCCATCGTTCCGGTGCGCGATCGCCGGACGTGAGGCGTTTCGGCTGCGGCGCCATGGGCGCTGGGGACAAGCCCGAGGGTGACGCTCATAATGGACGCCGCATCGCGTCGGAGGTCCCCATGGAAGCCGTCGACACCTGGATCCTGCCCGCCCTGGTCGGCCTGGGGCTGGCCGCGGCCTGCGGGCTGAAGACCTTCCTGCCGCTGCTGATGCTGGCGGCGGCAGCCCGCTTCCAGCTGTTCGGCGTCGCGCTCAACGACAGCTTCGCCTGGCTGGCCTCGACCCCGGCCCTGGTGGCGCTGGCCCTGGCCACGGCGCTGGAGCTGGCCGCCGACAAGATCCCGGTGCTGGACCATGCGCTCAGCGCGGTCGGCACGGTGGCCCGCCCGGCCGCCGGCGTGCTGGCGGCGGGAAGCCTGTTCGCCCACCTCGACCCGGCCACGGCGGCGCTCGCCGGCGTCATCGTCGGCGCCCCCACCGCCTTCGCCTTCAACGCCGCCCAGGGGACCGCCCGCGTGGCCAGCACCGCCACGACCGGCGGCCTGGCCAACCCGCTGTTCTCGCTGGTCGACGACGCGCTGAGCTTCCTCACCGCCGCGGTGGCGATCGTCCTGCCGCTGCTGGTGCTGCCGCTGCTGGGGGTGATGCTGTGGCTGGCGTGGCGGGTTTGGCGGCGGGCGAACTCGCGATGATTAGGCGGCAATTCTCGTGAGCGCCTCTTCGAGGCCTGGCGGCTGATCTGCGTAAGCGCACAATCGTTCGAAGATCATACTGGGTTGATAGTTTGTGTTGGCTCGGCGATTGAAGCGGTGAATTTTGCCTTCCTTGTGCGCGGTGAGGAGTCTGCTTCCTATGTGCTCAAGGAATATGGAAGCCGCAGTCAATAAGTATTTCCCGCGCAGCCAGCGGGCATCATCGTTATTCGAGAATCTTTCTGCGAGAGTTGTGCTCTCAATCGAAAAGTCAGAGTCTCGGAGGCCAATCGCGAGAAGCTGGGCGGGGTCGAAAGCTTCCGGAAGGTCCTCGCCTCGAAGCGCGGCTTTGAAGGGCGTGCTCACGTCGAGCTTGTCTAAATCGAGTTGCCTTCCCGAGGAGACGGCGGCAAGCGCCGCTCCAAGCAGCGGTTTGAGCCAAGTGAACAGCAGTCGCACGCGTTCTTTGAATTCGTTGCCGATGTCGTCGACAGCAATCTCTGAAGTGTCTATCCCGAAATTTCTGGTCACAAACGTCTTTATCGTGTCTACTGTGCAAACGTAATTTTCAACCGAGTATCCGTCGGTCAAAAATACGTAATCCTTTATAGGTGCGTATCCCAAGAACGCGTCAAAATCGCTGTCTCGTATAAAGAGAACCTTTTTGTTTCGCAGATCCGATGCCGAATACAGCCTTTCGACTTCGTCTAGATTTCTCTTTCCAAAACAGATGTAATCAACCCACCGCTTCTGCATCTTTGCAGCGGCGCTATCGATCGTCTTTCCATAGAAGGTTACGTCGTCGTACCCCTCTAAAAAGACGTGGACATCGCAATCGTGCCGTTCGGCGGCCAGTCTAAATCTGTGAAAAATCGCGACTGGACGTCGGGCGACTTTATCCAGGGCGTCTTTGAACGAGTTCATGTCAACGCTCGAAACAGTCAACAAAATCTATAACGTCAGAAGACATTGTATTGTCGTAAATGAATGGAGAGTGAGTCACAGCGAATACCTGACTGCAGCTTGGCGCTTTTGCTATGTCTGGCAAGAAGTCAAATTGCCAAGGCACAGATAGTGAAAGCTCCGGCTCATCGATAAAGACGTTCATTTTTGAAAATTTAGAGAAATGCAATAGACTTAGGACGGATACGAGTTGTTTCTCGCCGGAAGAGAGGTCGGAAAGGAACAATTCCTTTTCCGGACCTGCCATAATGCTAAAGTGATACTTTTCCACGTCGTACAGGACGCGTTTTGTCGGCGTGAAATATTTTGACAGCGTCTCGACGAGCGACCGCATTGGACGCTCGCGCTCCTGAATAGACTCGTTCACCTCCATCAGTTTGATGAAGAAGTGCGCGAGCCACTTTTTGTGGAATGGGGGGTTACCCGCGGAGTAATCGTTGGACAGCTCTAGGACGACGTTCGCAATTTCCGCCTTTTCGGTAGGGCTTAGGAGTCCTTCCTCGATCCGGGATAGGACGATATCTACCGTCGACGCGGTAATTGTCTTCGATCTAAGTTCCCGAACCGAAAGTGCGTTTGCCCGTGCCATATCTTTGAGATATGACGTCATCATCCGGTTGAACTGATTTCGAGCGTAATCCTTTGTTTCTCGTTCAAAGGACTGGAGCGTGTTGGTGACGTCTTCCATCCCAAAGCGGATAAGTTCGACGATGAATTCTGTGTCAGTGCCTTGAAGAGATTTTTCGAACTGAGATTTGTAAATTTCCGGAATTTGATCGATCGCGCGCTTTAGCTCGAGCTCGATTCTTCGGTATGTCGGAAGAAAAAGTACTGGCGGGGAATCCGCTAAGGTCAATGCGGATTGAAAGTCGATTATCTCTTTATATGATGCTTTGCTGTTTGTAGCCGATCTCAACCAGTGTTGAAACTGTCTGATTTCAACGGGGGATGAGCGCAGAATATCTGAATAAACAGATGCGGTGGCCGCATCTTTGAGGTTTACGTCAGCAAAGGATGCTGACATGCCCGAGTCGTTCAGCAACTTTTGAAGGCGGACATAGCGATCAGTTTGGCGTCCGGCATAAATGTGGTTTTCGCACGCAGAGCGGCTCAATTTGGCGATCACTCCGTTGGAGAAAGTGAGCTCCAGGGCGTGAAATCTAAGCTCGCTGAGCCGCTTCCATTGTCGGCCGAGGGCCGCCGCAATGATCTGCAAGGCAGTGCTTTTGCCACTGCCATTCGGGCCGACAAGAATGCAGTGGGTGTCTTTGAGCTGGATTCTGAGGTCGTGTACCCCGTTGAGTCCGGCAATTTGAATGCTGGAAATGATGGGCATCGTGCCCGCAAGCTCCGCTGATTCCGCCTCACGCATTAGTTGCAGAAGAGGGCGTCTATGGCAAAGCTTGCGGCCTCTCGCCACGAGAGACCCGGCGCTTTCGGCCGACTAATTGGGTGCCAGGCTGCCTGGGCCCTTACCGCCGCCGCTTCCTGAACTCCTCCGCCTTCTCCGCCTGGTAGGCCTTGCGCACGCGCTTGGCCGTCGCGCTGGCGTCCTCGCCGTCGCCGGCGGTGGACAGGGCGTCGGCGGCGAACTCCAGGTCCAGGGTCTTGAGCCGCTTGACCTCGTCGCGCAGGCGCGCGGCGGTTTCGAACTCAAGGTTGGCGGCGGCTTCGCGCATCTTCGTCTCCAGGTCCTTGAGGGTGGCCTGGAAGTTGGAGCCGATGAACGGCTTGGCCTCTTCGGCCAGGCCGGCGTCGACGGTGACCCGGTCGCCGCGCTCGTAGGGGCTGTCGAGGATGTCCTTGATGTCGCGCTTCACGCTCTCGGGCGTGATGCCGTGGGCCTCGTTATAGGCGGCCTGCTTCTCGCGCCGGCGCTCAGTCTCGGCCATGGCCCGTTCCATCGAGCCGGTGATGCGGTCGGCGTAGAGGATCACCCGGCCGTCGACGTTGCGGGCGGCGCGGCCGATGGTCTGGATCAGCGAGGTCTCCGAGCGCAGGAAGCCTTCCTTGTCGGCGTCGAGAATGGCGACCAGGCCGCACTCGGGGATGTCCAGGCCCTCGCGCAGCAGGTTGATGCCGACCAGCACGTCGAAGGCGCCCAGGCGCAGGTCGCGGATGATCTCGATGCGCTCCAGGGTGTCGACGTCGGAGTGCATGTAGCGCACCCGCACGCCCTGCTCGTGCATGTACTCGGTCAGGTCCTCGGCCATCTTCTTGGTCAGCACGGTGACCAGGGCGCGATAGCCCAGGCGGGCGGCCTGCTTGACCTCGTCGATGACGTCGTCGACCTGGCTGAAGCTCCTGCCGTCCGGGGTCCGGCTGACCGGGCGCACCTCGACCGGCGGGTCGATCAGGCCGGTCGGGCGGATCACCTGCTCGGCGAACACCCCGCCGGTGCGCTCCATCTCCCACGGGCCGGGGGTGGCCGAGACGTGCACGGTCTGCGGCCGCATGGCGTCCCACTCCTCGAACTTGAGCGGGCGGTTGTCGATGCACGAGGGCAGGCGGAAGCCGTACTCGGCCAGGGTGAACTTGCGCCGGTAGTCGCCGCGGTACATGCCGCCGATCTGGGGCACGGTGACGTGGCTCTCGTCGGTGAACAGCAGGGCGTCCTCGGGCAGGTACTCGAAGAAGGTCGGCGGCGGCTCGCCCGGCTTGCGCCCCGTCAGCCAGCGCGAATAGTTCTCGATGCCGGCGCAGGAGCCGGTCGCCTCCATCATCTCCAGGTCGAAGCGGGTGCGCTGCTCCAGGCGCTGGGCTTCGAGGAGCTTGCCGTTCTCGGTCAGCCAGTCGAGCCGTTCCTTCAGCTCGATCTTGATGCCGTCGATGGCCTGTTTCAGCGTCGGGCGCGGCGTCACGTAGTGGCTGGCGGCGTAGACCTTCACGGCCGGCAGCTCGCCGGTCTTCTTTCCGGTCAGCGGGTCGAACTCGCTGATGCTCTCGATCTCGTCGCCGAACAGGCTGACCCGCCAGGCGCGGTCCTCGTAGTGGGCCGGGAAGATCTCGAAGGTGTCGCCGCGCTTGCGGAAGGTGCCGCGTTCGAAGGCGGCGTCGTTGCGCTTGTACTGCAGGGCCACCAGGTCGGCGCGCAGCTTGGCCTCGTCGACGCTGTCGCCGACCTTCAGCTCGAAGGTCATGGCCGTGTAGGTCTCGACCGAGCCGATGCCGTAGATGCAGCTGACCGAGGCGACCACGATGACGTCGTCGCGCTCCAGCACCGCCCGGGTGGCCGAGTGGCGCATCCGGTCGATCTGCTCGTTCAGCGAGCTGTCCTTCTCGATGTAGGTGTCCGTGCGGGGGACGTAGGCCTCGGGCTGGTAGTAGTCGTAGTAGCTGACGAAATACTCGACCGCGTTCTCGGGGAAGAAGCTCTTGAACTCGCTGTAGAGCTGGGCGGCGAGGGTCTTGTTCGGGGCCAGGATCAGGGCCGGACGCTGGGTCTCCTCGATGATCTTGGCCATGGTGAAGGTCTTGCCGGAGCCGGTGACCCCGAGCAGCACCTGGTCGGCCTCGCCGTTCTGCACGCCCTCGACCAGGTCGGCGATGGCGGTCGGCTGGTCGCCGGCCGGCTCGAACGGGCTGTGCAGCTTGAACCGCTTGCCGCCCTCCGACTTCGACGGGCGCGCCGGCCGGTGCGGCGTCCACACCGAGGCGACGCCGGGCGCGACGTCGTGGATGAACTGCGCGGAGACGTCGGAGACGCCGGACGAAGGAGAACGAGGCATGAACGCCAAGGTAGGCGCGCAGGGGCCGCACGGCTAGGGGGGCCGCCCTCGTCCTTCGACAGGCTCAGGATGAGGGCTACTCAGAGCGCAGTCGAAATCCTCATCCTGAGCCTGTCGAAGGACGAGGATTTCGGGTTCGCGCCGCTTACAGCCCCGAGCGTTTGTACTGATCGCCGAAGTCGCCGCAGAGGCTGCGCATCATGTTCCACTGCGAGTTCGGGCCGGTGCCGGACTGGCGCATGCGGTCGGTGCTGGCGCGGGCCTGGCCGGCGCGCTGCGAGGCGATGGCGCGGGCGGCGTCGAAGCTGATCTTGCGGTCCTTCATCAGGCGGATGATCGAGGACTCCAGGAACTGGACCCCGTTTTCCTCGGCCGCCTTCGCGTCGCCGCCGCCGTACATCTTCAGGTACAGGGCGTAGGAGCTGTCGAAGCCCGAGCACTCGGCCAGGATGGACCAGTAGGCCTTGCCGTCCAGCGGCTCGAGGATCTCGGCGTGGCCGGACTTGTACTGGTAGACCCGGTCCATCGAGAGCTTGTCCTGGGCCTGGACGCTCGAGGCGGCGGCGAGCGCCAGGGCGGCGGACAGGCCGGCGACGAGACGACGAGACATTGAGCGCGCTCCGCGAAGGTTGCAGGCGCGCACTCTGCCCGCCCTCGCGTCGAACTGCAACGCTTGGTGGACCCCCGTTCGGGCGATCAACCTTTCGGCTTGTCCTTCTTGGCCTCGTCGGTGGCCTGCTGGGCCGCGGCGCCGGCCGCGCCGCCGACCGCCGCGCCCACCGGCCCGCCGACCACGGCTCCGGCGACGGCGCCGGTGGCGGCCTTCTGCTCGGTGGTGGTGCCGCAGGCGGCCAGGCCGAGGCCGGCGGCGGCGAGGGCGATCAGCATCAGACCGCGCATGACGCGTCTCCTCTTGTCCGCCGGGGAGAACGGGCGCGGCCGGGGCCGGTTGCGCCATCCGGCCGCAGGGGGTGGGACGGCGCGCCTCATCCCTGTTCGGCGAACCCTGCTCGATATTGCCGGCTCCGTGTCACGCGAGCCGCCGAGGAACGCCCTTTGCTGAAGGTCTACGCCCGCGCCCTGTCGCACCTGGGCCCTGAAAAGGGCCGCGCCGTCCTGATCGTCGGCGCCAACCTGCTGCTGGGGGCGCTGGCCCTGCTCGACCCGATCCTGTTCGGCCGCGTGGTCGACTCCCTGTCGAAGGGCACGCACGCGACCTGGCCGGTGATCGGCCTGTGGGCGGCGCTGGGCGCGGTCGGCATCGGCGCGGGCGTGACGGTCTCGGTGCTGGCCGACCGGCTGGCCCACCGCCGGCGCCTGGCGGCCATGACCGCCGCCTTCGACAACGCTGTCACCCTGCCGATCAGCCGGGTGTCCGAGCAGGGCACCGGCAAGCTGGTGCGCGTCATCCTGGCCGGCGGCGAGAGCCTGTTCTGGCTGTTCCTGGGCCTCATGCGCGAGCAGCTGCCGGCCGCCTTCGCGCTGGTGCTGCTGATCCCGGTGGCGTTCTGGATGAACCCGGCCATGGCCACCGTGCTGGCCGTGCTGGCGGTGGTCTATGTCGTCGTCAACGTGATGGTGGTGCGCAAGACCGAGGACGGCCAGCGCGAGGTCGACCAGCACCACCAGGAGGTGTCGGGGCGGATCGGCGACGTGGTCGCCAACGTCTCGGTGGTGCAGGCCTACGCCAACCTGAAGTCCGAGACCGCCAAGCTGGAGGCGCTGGGCCACGCCCTGCTGAAGGCCCAGTTCCCGGTGCTGAACTGGTGGGGCCTGCTGGTCGTGCTGACCCGCTCCGCCTCGACCGTGGCCATGGTCTGCGTGTTCGTCGTCGGCGCCGCCCTGGCCGCCGCCGGCAAGACCACGGTCGGCGAGATCGTCAGCTTCGGCGGCTTCGCCGGCATGCTGATCTCCAAGCTGGACGTGCTGTCCGGCTCGATCGCCCGCATGGTCATGGGGGTGCCGACGCTGGACGCCTTCTTCGACCTGGTCGACGAGCAGGCCGGCTCGCAGGACGATCCGGAGGCCAAGCCGCTGGAGCGGGTCGACGGCGCGGTCGCCTTCGAGGGCGTCACGCACCGGGTGACCGCCGACTCCGAGCTCGGCGTGTTCGACGTGGACGTGAACGTCGAGGCCGGCCGCACCGTGGCCCTGGTCGGCGCCTCGGGGGCGGGCAAGACCACCCTGATGGCGCTGCTGCAGCGCCTGCGCGACCCGGATCAGGGCCGCATCACCCTCGACGGCGTCGACATCCGCAAGGTCACCCTGGAGTCGCTGCGCAAATCGACCGCCGTGGTGTTCCAGGACGCCGGCCTGTTCAACCGCTCGATCGCCGACAACCTGCGCCTGGCCAGGGCCGAGGCCACCGAGGCCGAGCTGGAGGCCGCGCTCCGCGCCGCCCAGGCCTGGGACTTCGTCCAGCAGAAGGAGGGCGGGCTGGACTACAAGATCGGCGAGCGCGGCCAGCTGCTGTCCGGCGGCGAGCGTCAGCGCCTGGCCATCGCCCGCGCCATTCTGAAGGACGCGCCGGTGCTGATCCTCGACGAGGCGACCAGCGCGCTCGACACCGTCACCGAGGCGCGCGTGAAGGCGGCGCTGGACGCCGCGCGGCGCGGGCGCACCACCTTCGTCATCGCCCACCGGCTGTCGACCGTGGTCGACGCCGACCTGATCCTGGTCATGGACAAGGGGCGGATCGTCGAGCGCGGAACCTTCGCCGAGCTGTGCCAGAACGACGGCCGGTTCGCCCGCATGGCCGAGGAAGCGGGCCTGCTGGAGCGCGACGCCGAGGGCCTGGCCGAGGCCGCCTGAGGTCCGTGCGAATCGCCGGGGAAAGTCCCGTTTCGATCCGTTCGAGCGGTGCGGGGCGGGGCGTCAGACGTTCTGTAATCGCGTGTCGTTAACACCAAGGTTTGTAGATCGATTACTTGAGCTGTACCGTCCACAATAGTGTTCGCGTCACTGTGGATATCCTCGGGTTCCCTGGGGGGAAACTCACTGGGCTTTCAAGGGTTTCTGGCGCTTGGGCGGTCGAGGTTGCGAATCGACCACAATGGCGCCACATTGCGTCGGCTATAGGCGTACAAACCCCGGTCGCCGAGTGGCGTGATTTTTGACTGGGGCACAGTCGCGGTCCGGCTCTGAGACAGTCGGACGCGGCGTACGGTCAGGGGTCGGGACGGGCCTCGCCATAGAGGATCTACAGCCTTGACGACGAAGACGCAGACGCGTGCGCCCGCACGCGCCCTGGTCGGCGCCGCCGCGTTCGGTTCCCTGGTGGGACTGGCCATGGGCTGCGCGTACCTGGGCGGAGCCCTCGCCAAGTCGACCGCCGTGCACGCCCGGGCCGAGCGCCTGGCCGACGCCGCGGAGTCCGGCTACGCCGCCCCGGCGGTGATCGACGCCGCCGTCGGTCTGGACGAGAGCGCCGTCGCCATCGCCCGTCGTCACGATCCTTACGAAATCGCCGGCGGCGCGCACCGCGACCGTCAGGCCGCCCAGTTCGCCGCCCGTCTCGAGCGCAGCCGCCGGGCCGACACCATCCGCGCCGGCCTGCGCAAGGCCAGCCTGATCACCAGCCCCGCCGCGCGGCCGTTCCACATGGTCGGCGCGCTGGACGATTCCCGCGATCTCGAGTGCCTGACCCAGGCGGTCTATTACGAGGCCCGGGGTGAGGGCGCGGCCGGCATGCGCGCGGTCGCCCAGGTGGTGCTGAACCGCGTGCGCCACCCGGCCTTCCCGAAGACCGTTTGCGGGGTGGTGTTCCAGGGCGCGGCCCACAAGACCGGCTGCCAGTTCAGCTTCGCCTGCGACGGCTCCATGCGCGCCGGCGTCCAGCGCGAGATGTGGACTCGCGCCGAAAAGGTCGCCGCCCGCGCTCTGGGCGGCCAGGTGATGGGCGAGGTCGGCACCGCCACCCACTTCCACACCACCGCGGTCACCCCGAACTGGGCCCCGAACCTGCTGAAGGTCGCCCAGGTGGGCAGCCATGTGTTCTACCGCTTCGGCGGCAAGGCCGGCGGCACCGGCGCCTTCCGCTACCAGGCCAAGCCGTCGACCGAAGAGTTCAAGCCGGTCTACGCCGGCTTCCCCGGCCCGGCCGAAGCCGGGGCCGAGGGCCAGACCTACAAGGTGCTGTTCGCGGGCCTGCCGGGCGGCGAGCCGACGGTGACCCCGGCGGAGCGCGCCGCGACCATCGCCGCCCTGCCGCGCGCGAGCGCCTCCGAACCCGCCCCGGTGGACGGCGCGCTGGCCCCAGCGGCGGTCCGGGTCGAGCCGGGCGCGCTCTAAGCCGCCCTAGGCTGTTTCAGGGCGTCTTCTTCGACGAGCGATGGAAGTCGTCGTGACTGTGGCGGATGTCGCGTTCGCCGCCGCCGCCCGAAACCTGGCTGACCGGCGGATTGGTCGGCGTGCCGGGCGGGCGGGGATCGAACAAGGCCGGCGCCGGCTTGCTGGCGTCTTCGTGGCTCGAGCCGGGTCCGCCCCAGCGACGGGTGTTGGGATTCTTCTGAGGCATGTCAGCGGTCCTGGGTCTTCCAGTGGGTCGCGGCGACGTTCTGCTTCAGGTTGCCGGCGCGGCCCTGCTCCTTGAGGTTCATGTCGGCGTCGCCGGGCTGGCCCGACTGGGCGCCGGTCGTCGCGTCGCGCCGGTCCTGGCGCGCGCCGGCGACGTCGGGCTTCCCTTCGCGATGGAAGCTGCGTTGATCCTTCGGAATCGGGGGCGTTCTGGACATGCAAAACCTCCGTACTGTCAAAGGCCAACGTCCCGGCTAGGGGCCGGTTCCTCGCTCGACGGCGCCCGTCGGGAGGGCGGCCCGCGATCTGCAACAGCCACGGCTTCGTCCCATTCCGGGGCGCCTCGGACGCCGTTTGGCCGGCGCATCGATCACAGACAGGCCCGAACGCGGCGGCGCGCTGGACGCCCTGCGCTTCCTCGCGGCCGCCTTCGTGGTGCTCTACCACTACGGCTCGGAGGCCCCGGTCCCGCTCGACCAGGTGGCGCCGGTGCTCGGCCGCGGCTGGCTGGCTACGGACTTCTTCCTACTGCTGTCGGGCTACGTGCTGGGCCGCGCCTACGGGGCGGGGCTGGACGCCGGACGCTGGAGCGCGGCGGGCTTCGTCGGGCGGCGTCTGCGCCGCGTCTGGCCGGCGCACCTGCTGGTGCTGCTGGGCTTTGTCGCCCTGGTCGGGCTCAGCGCGCTCCTGCGCGTCGGGCCCTTGCATCCGGGCCGGTTCGGCGCAGAGAGTTTCTGGCTGCAGGCGGCCCTGATCCACGCCTGGGGGACCACGAGCCAGCCCGCCTGGAACGTGCCGAGCTGGACGCTTTCGGCCCTGGTCGTCTGCTATCTCGCCTTCCCGCCGATCTGGCGTGCGGCCCGGTCCCTCAAGGGGCGGACGCTGGCGGCGGCCGGCGCGCTGATCGTGCTGGCGCTCGGCGCTGTCGTCAGCCTGGTCGTCCTCGGCCGCTCGCTGTTCGACCTGCCGTTCCAGTACGGGGTGCTGCGCGCGCTGCCGCTGTTCGTCGCCGGCGTCCTGCTCGCGCGCTTCCGCCAGGGGCGGGAGATCGGCGCAGGGAGCGCGACCACCCTCGCCTTGGCCGGGGCGCTGGGCCTGGTCCTGTTCGCGCTGGCCCCGCGGTCGGCGCTGGCGGACTTCGCCGCGGTGATCGCCATCGCCGTGCTGGTCGTGGCCGCCGACGCGCGGCCCAGGCGCGGCTCGTCGATCGCCGCGCAGGCCGCGGCCCTGTCCTTCGCCCTGTTCATCACCCACGCGTTGGCGGGCGCGGTCTGGTTCGGCGCGGTTCGCGTGCTGGTCGCCGGCGCCCAGCTCGGCCGCACAGCCGCGTGGGCGCTGTGGGCCGGCGGCCTGCCGTTCGCCCTGGCCGCGGCCTGGGCCTTCAACCGCTGGATCGACGCGCCCCTGCAGGCCCGCCTAGCGGCGTTCAAATTGCGTCCAGCCCCACGTCCAGCACCGGCGCCGAGTGGGTGAGGGCGCCCACCGAGATCACGTCCACCCCGGTCTCGGCGATGGCGCGCACGGTGTCGAGGTTCACCCCGCCGGAGGCCTCCAGCACCACCTTGCCCTTGGCCAGGGCGACGGCGGCGCGCAGGTGCTCCGGGCTGAAATTGTCCAGCATCACCACGTCCGGCCGGAAGGGCAGGGCCTCTTCCAGCTGGCCCAGCGAGTCGACCTCCAGCTCGATCTTCATCAGGTGACCGACCTCGGCGCGGGCGCGCGCGAGCGCCGGGCCGACCCCACCGCAGACGGCGACGTGGTTGTCCTTGATCAGGATGGCGTCGTCGAGGCCGTAGCGGTGGTTGATCCCGCCGCCGCAGCGCACGGCGTACTTCTCCAGCGCGCGCAGGCCCGGCGTGGTCTTGCGGGTGCAGACGATCTTCGCGCCGGTTCCCTCGACGGCGCGGACATAGGCGCGGGTCAGGGTGGCGACGCCGGACATCCGGCAGAGCAGGTTCAGCGCGACCCGTTCGGCCGCCAGCAGGGCGCGGGCGTTCCCCCACACCCGGGCCAGTTCCGTTCCGGCCGAGGCGTCGTCGCCGTCCGCGACCAGCGCCTCGAACCGGGCGTCGGGATCCATCACCTTCACCGCCAGCCGCGCGCAGTCGAGGCCCGAGATCCGGCCGTCCCGGCGCACCGCGAACACCGCGTTCATGCGGGCGTCGGCGGGAATGCAGGCGGCGCCGGTGACGTCGCCGGCGCGGCCGAGGTCCTCGGCCAGGGCGGCGCGCACGATCGGCTCGATCAGGAGGTCGGGAAGCGGAGCGGTCATTCGGCGGCCATGGGTTCGGCGGAAGCGGAGAGGTCGGCGAGGCGGAAAACGGCGCGTCGCGCCTCGGCCGCCGGATTGGGGAAGTCGGAGCGGAAGTGGCCGCCGCGGCTTTCCTGGCGCAGCAGAGCGGCGTGACCGATCAGGCGGGCGGCGACCAGCGGCGCGGCGCGGCCGTGCGCGTCCTCCAGCCGCTGGACCGTGTCGAGCAGGCGCGTCAGACCCGCCCCGTTGCGCTCCACCCCGGCTTCGCGGCTCATGGCGGCGCGCAGTTCGGCGAGGGCAGGGGCCGGCAGGTCGGGCGTCGCCTGCGGCTTGATCAGGCGGGCGGTCGCGGCGACGTCCTGGGCGGCGGCGATCCCGGCGCGCGCGCCGAAGGCGGCCGCCTCCAGCAGGGAATTCGAGGCCAGGCGGTTGGCCCCGTGCACGCCGGTCGAGGCGCATTCGCCGACGGCGTAGAGCCCCGGCAGGGAGGTGCGCCCGTCGGCGTCGGCGGCGATCCCGCCCATGTGGTAGTGCGCCGCCGGCGCCACCGGCATCGGCTGCACGCGCGGATCGAGGCCCGCCCGCAGGCAGGCGGCGTAGACCGCCGGGAACTCGTGCGGGAAGGCCTGGCCGACCGCCTTGCTGGCGTCCAGGAAGGCGCCTTCGCCCGACAGCGCCTGGCGATGCACGGCGCGGGCGACCACGTCGCGGGGGGCCAGATCGGCCAGCGGGTGCACCGCGCCCATGAACGGCCGCCCGTTGCGATCGACCAGCACCGCGCCCTCGCCGCGGAGCGCCTCGGTGGCCAGCGGCGCGGGGTCAAGGCCGACGTCCAGCGCGGTCGGGTGGAACTGCACGAATTCCGGATCGGCGATCTCGGCCCCGGCCAGGGCGGCCAGGCCCAGGCCCTCGCCACGCACGGCGGCCGGGTTGGTGGTTACGGCATAGAGGCCGCCGACGCCGCCGGTGGCCAGGACGGTGGCCGGCGCCGTCACCTCGATCAGGCGGCCGGCGCGCTCGACCAGGGCGCCGCGGACCCGGCCGGTGGCGTCGGTCAGCAGGGCGCGGGCGCGGGCCTGCTCCCAGACCTCGACGCTGGGGGCGGCGCGGGCGGCGGCGACCACCGCCTCCATGATGGCGCGGCCGGCCTGGTCGCCCTTCACGCGGGCGACGCGGGGGCGGGAGTGGGCGGCTTCGAGGCTCTGCAGCAGGCGGCCCTGCGGGTCGCGGTCGAACGGGGCGCCGAGCTCGGCGAGCCAGGCCACCGTGTGGGCGGCGGCGGCGGTCAGCCGGCGGACCGCGGCCGCATCGACCAGGCCCGCGCCGGCGGCTTCGGTGTCCTGGGCGTGCAGTTCGGCGGAATCGTCGGGGGCCAGGGCCGCCGACAGCCCGCCCTGGGCCCAGGCCGAGGAACAGGCCTGGCTGAGCGGGGCCGGCGACAGCACCAGCGCCTTGCGGGGCGAGGCCAGGGCGGCGGACAGGCCGGCCAGGCCCCCGCCGATCACCAGCACGCCGTCGTGGACATAGCGGCTCGTCATGCGCGCGCCTCCAGATCGGCGAGGGCGGCGCGATGCCAGGCCGCGCAGGCCTCGTCGAAGCAGCAGAGCAGGACCTGGTCGATCGCTTCCGATCCGGCCAGGAAGTTCGAGACGGTCTCGACCGCCACCTTGGCGGCCTCGTCCTTGGGATAGCCGTAGACGCCGGTGGAGATGGCGGGGAAGGCGACGGAGCGGTCGCCGTTTTCGGCCGCCAGTTCCAGCGCTCGTCGGTAGCAGCTGGCCAGCAGGGCCGGCTCGCCGTTCTGGCCGCCGCGCCACACCGGTCCGACCGTGTGGATCACGTGACGGGCAGGCAGCCGGAAAGCCGGGGTGATCTTGGCGTCGCCGATCTTGCAGCCGTTCAGCTTGCGGCAGGATTCCAGCAGCTCCGGGCCGGCCGCGCGGTGGATCGCGCCGTCGACTCCGCCGCCGCCCAGCAGGCTGGAATTGGCGGCGTTGACGACAGCGTCGACAGTCAGGCGGGTGATGTCGCCGACCACCACCTCGATGGAACGGGAGACGGCCATGGTCAGATCGAGCCCAGCAGGGTCAGCAGGTCGGACCTGCCGCCCGCCAGTCGGAAGGCGGCGTAGAGCGTGCCCACGCAGAGGCCGGCGGTCGCCAGCCACAGGGTGAAGGCCGCGGCTTGCTGGCGCCCGTCCAGCTTCACCGCCTGCGGGCGCATCCGCGCCGAGCGCAGGGTGAGAAACAGACCGAAGCCCATGAACACGGCCAGGAAGACGGCGTTGCGCTCGACCGCCCACAGGATCGCCAGGCCGCCGACCAGCACCAGCGCCACACGTTCGACCTGCGGGTGCAGGCGCGCCAGCGCCGGGCCCAGCGCCTTGGAGCCGTCCAGAGGCGGGGCCGGGGCGAGGTTGAGCAGGTTGATGACGGCGATGAAGATCGCGCCGTCCAGCCACATGGCCTGACGCGTGACGGCCCAGGCGGCGAAGAACGGCAGGGCGGCGAAGATCCCGACCGCCGGGCCGGCCAGCGCGATCAGCACGTCGATCCATTCGGTCGGCGAGGCCCGCTTGGCGGTGGCCGCGCCGCCCAGGAACGGAATGAAGTGGATCTTGCCCGGGCCGCACCCCAGCCGGTTGATCGCGAACAGGTGGCCGAGCTCGTGCACCAGGATGCCGAACACCCCGGCGACCGCCACGACCGGCCCCATCCGCCAGCCCAGCCACAAGGCGATCAGGGCCGAGGAGATCAGGGCCCAGACGATCTCCTTGGTCCGGCCGGACCCGGCGGTCGTCGGTTCGGCGGCCGCCGCGGGGGCGGGCGCGCCGGGGCGAAGGCCTTCCGCCTCCTCCCACGGTCCGGGTTGGCGCGGCGCGTCGGTCATGACGACCTCAGATCAGCTCGACGTCGACGTGGTGGCGGGCCTTGACCAGGTCGTAGCGGGCCGGGACGGCCGGCGGCGGCAGGTCGATCATCCGTTGCACGGCGCCGCGGGCGGCCTCGGCGATGGCCGGGTCGACGGTCACCTCGTGCTGCTCGTTCAGCAGGGCGTCGTAGATGTTCTGCAAGGTGATCCGCTTCATGTGCGGGCACAGATTGCAGGGGCGGACGAACTCGGTGCCCGGCGCGTCAGCGGCGACGTTGTCGGCCATCGAGCACTCGGTGATCAGCACGACGCGCTTGGGCTTCCGCTGGATCACGTAGTCGTTCATGGCCGCGGTCGAGCCGGCGAAGTCCGAGACCTCCAGCACTTCGGCCGGGCATTCCGGGTGGGCCAGCACCTCGGCGTCGGGCCAGGCTTCCTTCATGTCCAGGATGTCCTGGGCGGTGAAGCGCTCGTGCACCTCGCAGCGGCCCTTCCAGGCGATGATGCCGACGTTGGTCTGGCGCGCGACGTTGCGGGCCAGGAATTCGTCCGGGATCAGGATGACCCGGTCGACGCCCCAGTCCCTGGCGACCTGCTCGACCACCTGCACGGCGTTGGCCGAGGTGCAGCATACGTCGGTCTCGGCCTTCACGTCGGCGGTGGTGTTCACGTAGGTGACCACCGGCAGGCCCGGATAGCGCTGCTTGATCAGGCGCACGTCGTCGCCGGTGATCGAGGAGGCCAGCGAGCAGCCCGCGCGCAGGTCGGGGATCAGCACCTTCTTGTCGGGGCAGAGAATCTTCGAGGTCTCGGCCATGAAGTGCACGCCGGCCTGGACGATGATCTCGGCGTGCTCGGCCTTCTGCGCCTCGCGCGCCAGGCCCAGGCTGTCGCCGACGTAGTCGCCCACCCCGTGGAAGATCTCCGGCGTCATGTAGTTGTGCGCCAGGATGACCGCGTTCTTCTCGCGCTTCAGCCGGTTGATGGCGGCGATCAGCGGGGCGTGGAAGCGCCACTCGATCGGCGTGACCTTGTCCTTGACCTTCTCCCAGATCGGGGCGGTCTCCGCTTCGACCTCCGCAGTGAAGGCGAAAGCGGCGGGGGCGATCGAGCCGTCGGCCATTTGGTCCTCTCATTTATGCTCAAACTGAGCATATCTCGGGGCCGAGAAAACGCCGGCCGGGGTCGGTCGGCGACTTATGCTTAAAGTGAGCATAAGTTGGCGGTTAAAATAGGTCGGGCGGCCCTGAAGACAAGCCTGATCCGCCTTCCCACGTTCACGAATTGTGACGGATCAGGCGGTTTCCGTTTCGCGGGAAGGGGCCAGGGCCTGCAGGGTCGCGGCCAGCTCGTCGGCGTCGTAGGGCTTTTTCAGGAACGGCCAGGGCGCTTCGGCCAGGGCGGCGTCGACCGTTTCGCCCGCGTAGCCTGAGCTGAGCAGGACCGCCAGCCCGGGGCGCAGGACCGAGGCCAGGCGCGCCAGCTCCACCCCGTTCACCCCGCCCGGCATGATCACGTCGGTGAGCAGCAGGTCGACCGGCCGGTCGGCGTGCAGCAGCTTCAGCGCCTGCTCGGCGTTCTCCGCCCGCATGACCGCGTGGCCCAGCTCGACCAGCATGGTCTCGGCGATGACGGCGACCGACGGGTCGTCCTCGACCAGCAGCACCCGCAGCACGCGGGTCGACGGCGTTCCGACGGTTCGCGGCCGGGCGGCCTCCGGCTGGCTCTCGGCGGCCGGCAGGTAGAGGGCCACGGTGGTGCCCCGGCCCTCGGCGCTCTCCAGGTGGGCCACGCCGCCGGACTGGCGGGCGAAGCCGTAGACCTGCGAAAGGCCGAGACCCGTGCCCTTGCCGGCCGGCTTGGTGGTGAAAAAGGGCTCGAACACCTGGGACAGCACGTCGGCGCTCATGCCCACGCCGCTGTCGCGCACGCGCACGACCACGTAGGCGCCCGGCGCGAGCTCCGGCACCTGGTCGGCCGAGACGTCCAGGCGTTCGGTCTCGACCGTGATCTCGCCGCCCGCCGACGTCGCGTCGCGCGCGTTGACGACCAGGTTCAGCAGGGCGGCGTCGAACTGGGCGGTGTCGACCCGCGCGGTCGCCGCGCCCTCGCTGAGCCGCAGGTCGAAGGCGATGGCCTCGCCCACCGCGCGCCGGGTCAGGGGCTCGCCGTCGCGGATCAGCGCGTTGACGTCGCAGGTCTCGGGCCGCAGGGCCTGGCGTCGCGAGAAGGCGAGCAGCTGATGGGTCAGGCGTTCCCCGCGACGCGCTGCGGCCAGGGCCGCCTCGCCCAGCCGGCGCCGCTTGGCCCCGTCCTCGGGGTGCTTGAGGATCATGTCGAGCGCGCCGATCACGACCGTCAGCAGGTTGTTGAAGTCGTGGGCCACGCCGCCGGTCAGCTGGCCCACCGCCTCCATCTTGCGGGCGTGGAACAGGGCGGCTTCGGCGTCGGCCTTCTCGGCCAGCGCCGCGGCGACCCGCTCCTCCAGCAGCTCGTTGATGCGCTTCAGGTCGCTCTCGGCCTGCTTGGCCTCGGTGACGTCGACCGCGACGCCGACATAGCCGGCGTGTTCGCCGCCCGGCCCCTTGCGAGGCGTGGCCTGGGCCCGGAGCCAGCGCCACTCGCCGTCGGCCCGCTGGAACCGGGCCTCGAAGGCGAACGGCTTGCGGCTGGCCATGCCCGCGGCCTGCACGCCCAGCACGCGATCCCGGTCGTCCGGGTGCAGCCGCTCGACGAAGCTCTTCTGCAGGGCCTCCTCGTAGGTGACGCCGGCGAAGTCCAGATAGGCGCGATTGACGAAGACGAACCGTGCGCCCAGTTCGCTGACCCACATGAACACCGAGGCGCTGTCGGCGATGAGGCGGAAGCGCGTTTCGCTCTCCAGGCGCGCGGCGTCGGCGGCGCGCGCCTCGGTGACGTCGTGGCAGACGCTGATGAAGCCCTTGAACGCGCCACAGGGCCTGAAGCGCGGCACGGCGGTGGCGTCGATCAGCCGCCACTGGCCGTCCGCGCGCATCAGGCGCGGCGACATGGTGAAGGGCGCGTGCGAGGCGACGCCGGCCACGATGGTGGCCTTCAGGCTCTCGCGGTCCTCGGGGTGGACCAGTTCGAACCAGCCCATGCCGGCGAGGCTTTCCGGAGTTCGGTGGCCCCAGAAGTCCCGGAACATGCGGTTGAGGTAGAGCCCGCCGCCCTCGGCGTCGCCCATCCACAGCATCACCGGCGCGTCGTCGGCGACCAGGCGGAAACGCGCGTCGCTTTCGCGCTGTTCGCCGACAGCAGGCTGCGGGCGCTGGCCCAGACGCGACAGGGCGAAAGCCGCTCCGGCGCCGCCCAGGAAGACCAACGGAACCGCCAGGGCGGGGGTCTGCTGGACCAGCGCGCCGGCGGCGAGGGCGGCGAGCGTGCACGTCCCGGCGGCGACCGCGGTCAGCCGGCGATCGCGCGCGGCGATCCGATCGAGCAAACGCTTGAACGCCACCCCGGACCTCGCCCCTAAGCCCCGCCGACCGAGGGTATTCGCTCAGCGGTCGCCCCGCTAGTGCCGGGAACGCGGCGACGGCCGCAGGCGTTACGGCCTGCGTCGCGGGGCGGCGCGCCGGTCGCGCTGGCCCCCTCGCGACCTTGGCGGGCGGCCGCGGGCGCCTACCTCACGTCAGGCGCTACAGGGAGCATCACCGCATGGCTGTCGACATCCGGACCGGCTTCACGGCCGAACAGCGCGGCGAGATCGCCGCCGGACTGACCAAGCTGCTGGCCGACAGCTACGCGCTGTACCTCAAGACCCACGGCTATCACTGGAACGTCCGCGGCCCGAACTTCGGCGAGCTGCACAAGATGTTCGAGGCCCAGTACACCGAGATGTGGCAGGCGCTGGACGAGATGGCCGAGCGCATCCGGGCCCTGGGCGAGTTCGCGCCCCAGGGTTATGGCGCCTTCGCCAACCTGACTTCGATCAAGGACGGGGATCCGGAGAAGGCGGCGAGCGGCATGCTTGAAGAGCTGATGCGCGACCACGAGACGGTCATCGGCACCGCGCGGGCCGCCCTGAGCGTCGCCGACGAGGCCGACGACCAGGCCACCGTGGACACCATCACCATGCGCCTGGAAGCTCACGAGAAGCACGCCTGGATGCTGCGCGCCACGCTCGGTCACAAGTAAGCGTCGTCGCCGCACTCAGTCTTTGACACCGGTCTCCCGGGGCGCCACGAAGCCGCCCGAAAACGCCGTTACCCCTCCGGGGGCGACGTAGTACCTTTGCGGAGCCGGCGGGGCCCGCGCCACGAGGGAAAGCAGAGCGGATGTTTGGAGCGGTTTCGCGAGAGCAGTCTCGCGCGCTCGGCGCGCTCGGCGGAGCCGCGACGGCCATGGCCGTCCTGGCCACCGCGCTCTCGGCCAGTTCGAGCCCGGGGCCGGCGCCGGATCGCGCGCACGAGCACATTCTGAAGGTCACCGGCGGTTCGCTGTCGGAAGACGCGCTGAAGGCGCTCGCCGCCGGCATGGACCCGGCCGCCCGCGCGCTCGCCGCCCGCCACGATCCCGCCGCCGAGCCGCAGGAGTGGGGCCGGGTCGAAGGTTGGCCGAACTACGACGTGTCCGTGCGTCCAGATCTCGGCATCGGCGCCCTGGACGGCGATCGCGCGCGCCAGATCAACGCGCTGATCCCGATCGCCGCCGGCGAGCTGAAGCCGGCGCGGCCGTTCGTCTTCCAGGGCTCGGCCGCGGAGCGCAAGAAGGCGCTGCGCTGCCTGACCCAGGCGGTCTATTACGAATCCGCGCTGGAGAGCGACAAGGGCCAGGCCGCGGTCGCCCAGGTCGTGCTGAACCGGGTGCGCGACCCGAACTTCCCCGCCAGCGTTTGCGGGGTGGTGTTCCAGGGCGCCGAGCGGACCACCGGCTGCCAGTTCTCCTTCACCTGCGACGGCGCCATGGCCGGGGGCGTCGTGCCCTGGGCGTGGGACCGCGCCAAGGTCGTCGCCGAGCGGGCCCTGGCCGGCCAGGTGGTCGCCGAGGTCGGCACGGCCACCCACTATCACGCCGACTACGTGCTGCCGTGGTGGAGTCCGACCGTGCGCAAGGTCGGCCAGATCGGCACCCACATCTTCTACCGCTGGGCCGGAAGCCCCGGCGAGCCGGCCGCCTTCGTCCAGCGCTACGCCGGGCGCGAGCCGTTCATCGACGAGGCCCGCTTCGCCCGTCCGCGCCTGCCCGACGCGGAGAACACGGTGGTGCTGGCCTCCGAGGACGGGCACGGCCGGGTGGCCGCTGTGCTGGGCGGTCGGCGCAAGCCCACCGCCGACGACATCGCCCGCATCAACGAGAAGCTGCGCCGGTTCGAGGCCGAGACGCCGAGCCCGGCCGCCGCGCCGGAGGCCGCCGGCGGCGAGCCCGCTTCGCCCGCGGCCTGAGCCGGGCTTAACGCCGAGCTCGGCCGTCCCTATCTGTCGCGCGCGCCGGGCGCAGGGTCCGGCCGTTCGGAGGCTCGCATGCAGAAACGTCGGCTCGGTCGCTCGTCCCTCGAGTTCGCCCCGCTGGTCCTCGGCGGCAACGTTTTCGGCTGGACCGCCGACGCGGCGACCTCGCACCGGGTGCTGGACGCCTTCGTCGACGCCGGTTTCAACGCCGTCGACACCGCCGACGCCTATTCCGCCTGGGTGCCTGGCCACGTCGGCGGCGAGTCCGAGACCATAGTCGGCGACTGGCTGCAGGCGCGCGGCCGCCGCGACGACGTGCTGATCTTCACCAAGGTCGGCTGGGAGCTGGGTCCCGACCGAAAGGGGCTGTCGGCCGCCTACATCACCTCGTCGATCGAAGGTTCGCTGAAGCGGCTTAAGACCGACTATGTCGACCTCTACCAGTCGCACGTGGACGACAGGGCGACGCCCTTCGAGGAGACCCTGGGCGCCTACGCCAAGCTGATCGAGCAGGGCAAGGTGCGCGCGATCGGGGCGTCGAACATCGAGGCGCCGCGCCTGAAGGAGGCGCTCGAGACCAGCGGCCGGCTGGGCCTGCCGCGATATGAAAGCGTGCAGCCGCCCTACAACCTCTACAGCCGTTCCGACTTCGAGGCCGAACTGCAGCCGCTCTGCCAGAGCGAACAGGTCGGCGCGATCACCTATTACGGCCTGGCCAGCGGCTTCCTGACCGGCAAGTACCGCTCCGAGGCCGACCTCGGCAAAAGCGCCCGCGGCGGCGGGGTGAAGAAGTACCTGAACGATCGCGGCCTGCGCATCCTGGCGGCTCTGGACGAGGCGGCCGACCGGCTGGGCGCGACCCAGGCTCAGGTCGCCCTGGCCTGGCTGATGGCTCGGCCCGGCGTCACCGCGCCCATCGCCAGCGCAACCAGCGTCGAGCAGCTTAACGACATCGTCGGGGCTGCGCGGCTGAAGCTGGATTCCGAGCTGATGCGGCTGCTGGATTCCGCCAGCGCGTGAACTTGGGACCGGCGAAGGCCGGGTCGGTGAGGCGCGCGACGGCGAGCTGGTCGCCCTCGCGCGCGTCGCGGATCACCACTGGCCGATCTTCTCTGCCTCGGCGTGACTGATCGGGTGCCTGGACCGGGCGTGGTCTTCCTCGGCCAGGAAGCGCACGGCCTCCAGGGCGGCCATGCAGCCCATGCCGGCGGCGGTGACCGCCTGGCGGTAGACGTCGTCGGTGACGTCGCCGGCGGCGTACACGCCCGGGATGGCGGTCGACGCCGTGCCCGGCTTCACCTTGAGATAGCCGCCCTCGTTGGTCTCGAGCTGGCCCTTGAACAGCTCCGACGACGGGGCGTGGCCGATGGCGACGAAGAAGCCGTCGACGGCCAGTTCCGACACCTCGCCGGACTTCAGGTTCATCAGGCGCAGGCCGGTGACGCCGGTCGGGTTCTCGGTGCCCAGCACCTCTTCGATGGCGGTGTCCCAGATCACCTTGATCTTGGGGTTGTGGCGCATGCGCTCCTGCAGCACCGCCTCGGCCCGCAGCTCGTCGCGGCGGTGGATCAGGGTCACCTGCTCGGCGAAGTTGGTCAGGAACAGGGCCTCTTCGACCGCGGTGTTGCCTCCGCCGACCACGGCCACGTGCTTGCCGCGATAGAAGAAGCCGTCGCAGGTCGCGCAGGCCGACACGCCGAAGCCGCGGAAGTGCTGCTCGGACGGCAGGCCCAGCCACTTGGCCTGGGCGCCGGTGGAGATGATCACGGTCTCGGCCAGGTACTCGGCGCCGCTATCGAGCTTCAGGCGGAACGGCCGCTTCGACAGGTCGGCCTCGACCACCACGTCATGGATCACTTCGGCGCCGACGTGTTCGGCCTGGGCGCGCATCTGGTCCATCAGCCAGGGACCCTGGATGACGTCGGCGAAGCCCGGATAGTTCTCGACGTCGGTGGTGATGGTGAGCTGGCCGCCGGGCTGGAGGCCGGCGAACACGACGGGCTTCAGCAGGGCGCGGGCGGCGTAGATCGCCGCGGTCCAGCCGGCGGGGCCGGAACCGATGATGGCGACGCGGACGATGTGGGGAGCGGAGACGTTCGACATGGGCGGCTATTTAGGGTCGATTCCGTGCGGGCGCGACCGCTGATCGCGGGCGTGGTCCTGAAACGGCCGAACGGCCGATTGGGTCGCCTTCAGGCGGCCTGGGCCGGCGCCGCGTCGGGTTCGCGTCCGGATCGGGCCAGCGTCCCGCGATAGCGAACCACCAGGCCCACCAGCGGCAGACCGATCTCGACGTGGAAGCGGAAGCGCCCGTCCTCCGCCGCCTCGTACATCTCGCCGCCGGGCGCGAGCGCGGCCGGCATGGGAACGCCGAACATCCGCCAACCGCGCACCGCCAGCTTCAGGCGCTCGCCTTCCAGCACCAGGGCGAAGTCGCAGGCCATCGGGCCGAACCTCTCCGTGACGAGGCCCTCGGCGCGCCTGCGGCCCTCCGACTGCACGCTGAAGAACGAGTGTCCGGCGAAGGTCCTGCGCCAGACCTCGCCGGCGGGCGTGCTGCGGAAGCGGACGGTCACCGGCACGTCGCGCCCGGCGCGCGGGAAGCCGATCACGGCGGCGACCAGGGTGGCCAGGGGATTGCGCCCCCGCTCGACGTCGGCGACGCCCTCGAAGGTCGTCTCGCCGCCGTCTCCGAGGTCGTGCAGGACGCGGACGGGCTCGGGCAGGCGCTCGAAGGCTTCGCCGAGGATGCGGCGGTAGAGCGGGGCGTCGGGGGGCGCGGGCTCGCGCACGCCGGTGTGAATGGCTCGCCGGGCGAACAGCCGCTCGTAGTCGGCCATGTCCAGTTCGTGCGTCGCCGGGCGGGCGCCGACGGCGGGCGTCTTGCCGTCGAGCATGCGCCGCACGATCGCCTCGACGCCCATCGACGGAATGTGCGGGCCGTCGTCGCCCTCGGCGGTCAGGTGCCAGGACCGGGTGATCGAGCGACCGTCGGCGGCGGCGCCGGCGACCTCGACGAACATGCCGCCACGATGCTCGCCCCAGCGGAGCGCGTTCATCACGCGGTTGGCCAGGGGCGCCAGCGGGGCGAGCGAGGGCGCCAGGCCCGACCGGACCAGGCCGGCCAGGGCGTTGAGCACGCGGTGCAGGCTCTCCGGCAGCGTGCCCGCGCCCATCCAAACTTCGCGCACCTCCGGCCAGAGCTCGGGCATCACGCGCAGATCCGGCACGTCGACCAGCGAGAAGCGCATGTTCTTCAGCGGCACGCGGCCGGGCGGACGGATCACGAAGCGCCGGCTCTCGGCCCAGCCGGTCCCGAGCGCAGGGCGGCCGTCGCGGACCAGCGGCACGGGTTTTCCGGCATAGCCGATCACCGCCCGCACGACGTTCAATCCCACCTTCGCGAAGGGCGAGGGGGCGATGCCGGCGACCACGCGATCGACCCTGGCCATGTCGTGCGCAAGGCTGCGCACCACCGTCGCGGTGAGCAGCGGGCAGCTGCTGACGCCGGACAGCACGAAGCGGCCCCGCGCCCCGGCGACCTCGTCGAAACGGCCGATCCCCAGCACGAAGTCCGAACCGTCGGCCAGGTCGAGGTAGTCGCAGCCGACCGCCAGCGCCGCCTCGACCACCCGGTAGGGCGCCTCGCCATAGCCCTGGAAGGGGCCGCTGGCGTCGACCACCATGTCGGGGGCCAGGGCCGCGAGCTGCGCGCCCACGTCGCCGTCGCGGTCGAACACGGCGGTTTCGATCCGCGCGCCGCCCGACGGCAGGGTCGCGGCGAAGGCGTCGGCTTTCGACCGCGACCGGCCGGCCAGCACCAGCGTCAGGCGCGGCTCGTCCGCCAGGAGTCGGGCCAGGCGGCCGCCGAACATGCCGTAGCCGCCGAGGATCAGCAGCTTCATCCGAGGACCCTTTCCCGGTCGCCGGGCTGCGGCACGAAGCAGACCTCGCGCCGGCCGGCGAGGCGGAAGCGGTTGCGGGCGACGAATTCGTACAGCGCGTCGCGGATCGGCTCGGGCAGCACGCGCATGACCACGGCCGCCGACCAGGGCGCGCCCAGGCCCTCGAACATGCGGATGGTGCCTTCGGACTTCGTCCAGGCGCGCCCGTCCTCGATCAGCAGGTTGGTCTCGTAGTCCTGCGGCTCCAGCCCGAAGTGGACGTAGAGCGCCTGGCCCAGCGGCGACTGGGCCGTGGCCAGCCGATAGCGCCGCCGCCGGTCGTGGCGCAGCACCGTCTTCGCCCACCCCGAGCAGAACACGCACGCGCCGTCGAACACGATGACAGGCCGGTCGTCGGGGAAGGCCGGGACGGCGGGGTCGTCGCGGTAGCTGTAGGGCGCGCGGTTCACCGGCGAAGCTTACTCCAAACACCGTCCGAAGCCGAAAACGGGCTGCTCAGGACCAAAAATTTCCAATCGTGCGCGCAAGAACCGCCGCCGCGCCGGCATCGCCGCCTCGAGCGCCGGATCGGATCATCCCTTCATTGCCTGCCGCAGTGCACAAATCGTGCGCTCCGGAGCGGCCCTGACGCGAAAATACCGCCCGTTGCCGCTCCTGTTTCGGGGCCTGCGGCGTCGAGGCCACAGGCCGGGTCCCTCGCAATTGGTCCGCTTGCAGAAAACGCGGGTTCCTGAACAGAGTTAAGCGAACCTTAACAGTGGGGGCTGGGATGGCGCGCTTCGTGCTGTCGATCGACGGGGGAGGCGTGCGCGGGCTGCTGCCGGCGCTGGTCCTGCAGGAGCTGCTAGGGCGCGTGGGGGAGCGCCTGGGCCGCCGTCCCGAGGCGCACGAGTGCTTCGACCTGATCGCAGGAACCGAGACCGGGGGTCTGCTGGCCGCCGGGCTGACCGCGCCGGCCGGGGCCGATCGCGACCGGGCTGTGCTGGGGGTGGACGGACTGGTCGCCTTCTTCCGCAAGCGCGTGCGCAAGATCTATCCGAACGGCTGGTTCGCGCCGCGCGTGGGCGAGGGGCTGTACGACCACCGCCGCCTGGAGCGCCTGCTCGGCGAGTTGTTCGGCGCGACGCGGCTGAGCGAGTGCCTCGCTCCGGTGATGATGACCGCCTACGACCTGGAGGCGCGCCGGCCGGCGCACCTGGTGGCTGGCGGCCCCTACGCCTGGAGCGACCTGGACGCGAGCTATCGCGACGCCGTGCGCGCGACGACGGCCACCCCGACCTGGTTCCAGCCGGCGGAGGTGAAGAACGCCTTCGCGTCCGGCAAGCCGATGCCGCTGATCGGCGGGACCCTGTTCGCCAACGACCCGGCGATGGCCGTGCTGGCCGAGGCCGCGCGCATGGACTGGGGCCACGAGAAGATCTTCGTGCTGTCCCTGGGCACGGGGCGTCCGACCCGGGCCTTCCCGGCCAGGAAGACGCGCAAGTGGACGCCGGAACGCTGGCTGGACCGGCGCAAGGGCTCGGCCCTGATCGCCATAGCCGCTCAGGCGGCGGCCGACGGCGTGGCCTACCAGGCGGACCTGTTCCTCAACCAGGGCGGCGAGCTGCAGTACACCCGCATCGACGGCCCGCTGAGCGCCGGCGTCAGCGAGCGCAGCGATCTGGCCTCGGGGCGCAATCTGAAGGCGCTGGAGCGCCAGGCCCAGGCCTGGATCGCCGAGCACTCGCGCGACCTCGACGCCTGGGCTCAGCGGCTGGCCCGCCGGCTGGGCTGGATGGACCCGGCGGCGGCCGTGACCGCGCCTATGGCGGCGCCTGTCGGGTCGACGGAGGTCGCCGCCGCGGTGGCGGCCTGAGGCGATCAGGCGGACGCGGGCGGCCGGTGGTCTGGAGCCGATCTTAGCCCGATCGGCGGCCCGAGTTCGCGGCGCAACACGGCGAACACGAGCACGCCGAGCTGCAGGTAGGCCAAGACGCTGGAGACCCACCACAAGGCCCGCAGCACGCCGCGCTGCTCCGGGGCCAGGGCGTGGATGAACAACCGGATCAGATCAACCGGCAACGCTTCGACCACCACCAGGGCGGTCGCCCACGGCGCGCGGCAGCGCCACCAGATCCACAAGGCGCCCAGGAACATGCCGGCGTTCACAATCGCCATGGCGGCGTCGCGCGCCAGCAGGCTGGTGGAGGCTTTCATCCCCAGCGCGCCCAGGGTGGTGCCGGCCAGAACCACCAGGGCGGCGTAGCGCTCGTAACGGCCGCCGAAGGTGCACGTGAGCGCGACCACCGCGAACTGGACGAATATGTAGATCAGAACCAGCAGCAACGACGCGCATCCCCGGGCGAGGTCCTTGGTGTCGGCGGAACCTTCGCGTGGCAAGTCTTAGGATGTATGTACGTCGTTCAGGGAAGCCGCAGTCGAGCGTCGGGGCGATGGGGATCCGGGCCAACATGGCCTTTCACCGAGCGGTCCGCGAGGAAGCGGCCGTGCTGGTGGCGCGCCACGGCGCCTTCGGCGCGTTCGAAGAGGCGCGCCGGCGACGGCAGGGCGCCGAGCCCGGCGACCTGCAGCTGTTCGCCTACAACGTGGAGCGCGCCACCGCCGAGATCGCGGGCATTTCGCTCGACAATCCCAAGGCGCGGCCGCTGGGGCCCGAGCCGCCGGTCTGGTTCCTGCCGTTCCTGTCGGAGGCGCGCCTCGCGCGGCTGACGGAGCTGTTCGAGGCGCTGACGCGCCGCTGGGGCATGGCCTCGGCGCCGGAAGCCGACCGGCTGAAGGTGGAGTTCTCGGCCAAGTTCCCGACGGCGGGATTGCTCACGCCGCGTCAGGCCGAGTGCCTGCGCTGGGCGGCCGAGGGCAAGAGCTCCTGGGACATCGCGCAGATCACGGGGCTGAGCCCTCGCACGGTCGACGAGCATCTGGACAACGCTTGCCGGCGGCTGGGGGTGAAGCGCCGCGCCCAGGCCGTCGCAGCGGCGACTCGCGCCGGAATTCTCTGAAAATTCAGCGCCCCCGTAGGTCTACGGGGCCGGCGCCCGGGACCGGATCAGGCATGGCTCTCCCTCAGCGGAGGCGACATGACCATCGTTTGCAGTGACTTCGAATGCCCTGACGTCAGCGGCTTCAGCGCCGCCGAGCGCCGGCTTCTGAAGCGGTATCACCACCAGCTCGTTTCGCAGGATCGCCAGGGGCGCGTGCCGCCCGCACGGCTGTACTACGCCGCCGCCAGCGCGGTGGAATGCCTGCGCCACGCGCGGACGGACGCACGCGCGTGCCGCACCGCCGGCGGCTCGGCCGATGAGGTCCGCCGCACGCTTGAGACGGGGCGGGGCGACGCGCTGTTCTATCTGGAGCTGGCGCGGGCCTGGATCGTCACCGCCGACGTCGGCGGCGGCGGCCTTCGCCTGGTCTGTTAGGCGCCCGCCGGGGCGTAGTGCTCCAGATACCAGTCGCAGAAGGCCCGCACGCCGTCCTCGACGGTCGTCGACGGACGGTAGCCGGTCAGGGCGACCAGCAGCTCGGCGTCGGCCCAGGTCTTTGGCACGTCGCCGGCCTGCATGGGCATGTAGTTGCGCACGGCCTCGCGGCCGAGCTGCTTCTCGATGGCCTCGACGAACTCCAGCAGGTTCACCGGCGCGCCGCGGCCGATGTTGACCAGTCGCCACGGTGCGACCGGGCTCAGGGAATCGACCACGCCCTGCGCCGGCTCGCCCTTCACCGGGACCGCGTGAATCAGCCGCTCGATGCCTTCGACCAGGTCGTCGACGTAGGTGAAGTCCCGCTCCATCTGGCCGTTGTTGTAGATGTCGATCGGCTCGCCCGAGAGGATGCCCTTCACGAACTTGAACAACGCCATGTCCGGCCGGCCCCACGGGCCGTAGACGGTGAAGAAGCGGAACACGGTGGTGGGGATGTCCCACAGGTGGCTGTAGGCGTGGCTCATCTCTTCCGTGGCCTTCTTGGTGGCCGCGTAGAAGGTGAGCGGGTGGTCGCAGCGCTGGGTCTCGCCGAACGGCATCTCGGTGTTGGCGCCGTAGGCGGAACTGGTCGAGGCCAGCAGCAGGTGGCCGACCCGGTGGGCGCGCGCCAGCTCCAGGATGTTGAAGGTGCCGATCAGGTTGGAGTCGACGTAGGCGCGCGGGTTCTCGAGGCTGTAGCGGACCCCGGCCTGGGCGGCGAGGTGGACGATCACGTCGGGCCGCGCGGCCTCGACCACCTGCTCCAGCGCGGTCTTGTCCTCCAGCATCAGAACGTGCTCGGAGAAGCCGTTGTGGCGCTTCAGGAGGGCGTGGCGCGCCTCCTTCAGCTTGACGTCGTAGTAGGTCGTCATGCCGTCGACGCCGAAGACCTCGTGGCCCTGCGCGATCAGCCGACGGGCGAGGTGGAAGCCGATGAACCCGGCCGTTCCGGTGACCAGTATGCGCATCTGATGTCCGTCTCGCTCGTCTTTCTGCCGCGGTCCGCGAACGCGGGTGTCGCCGCTTGCCATGTATCCGATAGCGAGGGAAGACTCCCTTGGCGCCGTGGGGGCGGCGCTTGCGAGTCGCGCGTACAACCCCGCGCGCCGAAACGTGGCTCGGCGGTCGGGCGCGACTGACAGTGCGGGTCATGCCCCCGGATCGGGGGAATCGGACATGCATTCCATCGACTCTGCGCACCTCGGGGTGGTGGGGCTGGGCTATGTCGGTTTGCCACTCGCGCTGGCGTTCGGCCGCCGCTTTCTGACCGTAGGGTTCGACATCGACGCGGGCCGCATCGCCGAGCTGAAGGCCGGCGCGGACCGCACGCGCGAGTCGGAGCCGGAGGACTTCGTCCGAGCCGAGCAGCTGAGCTTCACCCATAAGTTGGAGGAACTCGCCGGCTGCAACACTTTCGTGGTGACGGTGCCGACCCCCATCGATGAAGCCAAGCGCCCCGATTTCGGTCCGCTGGTCGCCGCCAGCCGTTCGGTCGGTTCGGTGCTGAAGCGCGGCGACGTCGTGATCTTCGAATCCACGGTCTACCCGGGGGCGACCGAGGAGGTGTGCGCGCCGATCCTGGAGAAGGTGTCGGGCCTGACCTTCAACCGCGACTTCTTCTGCGGCTACAGCCCCGAGCGCATCAACCCGGGCGACAAGGCCCACCGCCTGACCGACATCGTGAAGGTGACCTCCGGCTCTACGCCGGAGATCGCCGACTATGTCGACGCGCTCTACGCCGCGATCGTCTCGGCCGGCACTCACAAGGCCAGCTCGATCCGGGTCGCCGAAGCGGCCAAGGTGATCGAGAACACCCAGCGCGACCTGAACATCGCGCTCGTCAACGAGCTGGCGATGATCTTCAACCGGCTGGGCATCGACACCCACGAGGTGCTGGCCGCAGCCGGCACCAAGTGGAACTTCCTGCCCTTCCGGCCGGGCCTGGTGGGCGGCCACTGTATCGGCGTGGACCCGTACTACCTGACCCACAAGGCGGTGGAGATCGGCCACCACCCCGAGGTGATCCTGGCCGGGCGGCGCATCAACGACGGGATGGGCGCCTACGTGGCCGACCAGGTGCTGCGGCTGATGGCGACCAACCGCATCAATCCGGTGGGGGCCAAGGTGCTGGTGCTGGGCCTGGCCTTCAAGGAGGGCTGCCCGGACATCCGCAACACCCGCGTGGTCGACGTCGTGCGCCAGCTGCAGCGCTTCAACGCCGAGGTCGACATCTGGGATCCTTGGGTGTCGCCGGAGGATGCGCGCCACGAGTACGGCTTCGGCTTGGTCGAGCAGCCCAAGGAAGGCGCCTACGACGCCATCGTGCTGGCGGTCGGCCATCCGGAGTTCGTCGCGCTGGGCCACGAGGGGCTGCGTCGCCTCGGGAACGGGCCGCACGTGATCTACGACGTGAAGTCGGTCCTCTCGCAGGCCGGGGTCGACGCGCGGCTCTGACGCCTCAAGCCGGTGTGCGGCGCTGGCGGGCGCCGCCGCGCTCCAGCACCGCGCAGCAGAAGGCCAGGAAGACGGCCAGGGTCTCGGTGCGCAGAGGATAGTCCGCCGCCGAGTGCAGCAACAAAAGCGCGATCGCGGCCGAGGCGGCGCGGGCGAGGTCGCCGCCGTCCGCCGTCCAGGCGCGCCAGCTGCGCTTCGCCCACCACGCTACGAAGCCGGCGAGCACGGCGGCGCCCAGCCAGCCGGTCTCGAGCCAGGTCTCCAGGAAGTCGTTGTGGGCGTGGTTGAGGAAGGTCTCGCCGACCGACTCCAGCGGTTCGACCGTCCGATACACGACGTCGAACGCCCCGACACCCGCGCCCAGCGGCAGGTGCGCGTCGGCTGCCTGGGTGATGGTCGGCCAGGTCTCGAAGCGGCCCTCGGGGCCCTGCTCGTCGAAGCGGGCGAGGATCGGATTCAGGGCGAACAGGGCGACGGCGGCCAGGGCGGCGGCGCTGACACCGGCCACGCCGAGCACCGCCGGCGTGGTCCGCCGCGCGCCGGTGGTGCGCCACACGATCAGCAGGCTGGCCACCAGGGCGGGGCCCGCCAGCAGGATGCCGGCGCGCGAGCGCACCGACGCGATCCCGACCAGCACCAGCAGGTAGAACAGCCCCGCCAGCACCATGCGCAGGCTCCGGTCGCGCCGCCGGCTGGACAGCGCCTCGCCGACGAACACGCCGGCCAGGGGCAGGCTCGCCACCAGCAGGGCGGCCAGGTGATTGCGGTTGGCGAACAGGCCCACGGCCGAGCCGTAGTTCGTGCTGGCGTAGGGATAGAAGGGCCCGTCGACGCCGCCGAGGAGCTGCAGCGCCCCGAGCAGCAGGCTGAGGATCGCCGCGAGCAGGTAGCCGACCGCCATGCGCCGACGCGCGTCGGAGGACACCGTCAGGGCGGCCAGGAACATGGCCGCCGGCGGGATCAGGGCCAGGACGGCGCGCCAGGTCGCTTCCGGGGTCAGGCTGAACGTAGCCCATGCGGGCGCCGCGCCGGCCAGATCCGCGACCGCCGCGACGGGCGCCCGGCCGGGCAGCTGTCGCCACAGGCCGAAGGGCAGGGGAAGAAGCTGAAGCAGGGGGACGGCGACAAGGCCGGCCAGCAGCGCCAGGGGGAACTTGTGCTCGCGCCACGCGCCGGAGGCGATCAGCCGCCGGCCGGCGATCACCAGCAGGGGCGTGGCCGCAAGCTCGACCAGCGCCAGGGGCAGGGCGTTCTCGCGGCTGGCGCCCCCCAAAACGACAGAAAGGGCCAGCAGGACGAACGCCATAATGGCCATCACGTCCTGCCGACCCTCTCGAACTCTGGCGATCACCCGCGCCTCATCGGCCGATACTGGAACCGGCCCCGAGGCGGCCGTGGTCGATTACGGGCTGGTCGGGCTGTCGTCTTCGTTGGCGACGACCGTCGCGGTCACGACGGCGGCGCCTACGATCAGCCAGGGGACAAACGCTTCGGCGGCGAACTCGTTGGCCGCGCCGCTCTTGGCGCCGACTCGGTCGCCGACCCGCACGGTGGCGGTGTTGCCCGCGGCGGCTTGGCCCGCGACGAGTAGCAGGCCCGCCGTCACGGCGAGAACTGACTTGCGCATGAACACACCCCTGGTCGAAACAGCCCGCAAGCTTTGCGGTTAGGTCTCTGGTAGCCGCCCGCAAGCCTAGCCGCAAGCTTCGCCGATCTGTGTTCGTCGACCCTTGCAATGGGATGATCGCACCCGGTCCCGCAAACCGTTGTTGGGCCACCTATTTTTCGGCGGAGCCGTTCGCCGGGCGAATCTTCATCCCGTCGTACCAGACCACCAGCGTGGTGCGCCGATCGCCGGGCAGGGCCCTCAGCTCCAGCCATTGGGCCGCGCAGCCCTCGGCCGGGACCTCGAACCGGATGGACGATGCGCGCCAGGGTGTCGGCGCCGCGGCGGCGGGCTGGACGGCGCGCGCCGCGATCCGGTTGTCCCCGATGCAGCGCACCGTCCAGGCCAGCCGCTCGGCGGGCACCGGCGTGTCGCTGCGCCAGCGCACCTCGAGCTCGTGCGCGCCGGCCGACAGAACCACGAACTGGTGGATCAGGCCCGGTGTGGAATAGCCGTCGTACTCGACACGCAGGGCCGACTGGCCGGCCAGCCGGTCGTCCGGCGCGATCTCAACCGACGCGCCGGCGCCTGACTCGATCTGCCAGCGGAACGGCGCGGGACCGGCGCGGTCGTCGAACTCGCCGTCGAAGGGGCTGACGGCCGCGGCCGCCGGCGCGAGCCGGCGGCGCAGGCCGGCAGCGTCGGCGAACTGGCCGCCGTTGACCAGGCGGGTC
Source organism: Caulobacter sp. 17J80-11 (assembly GCF_014349105.1). Classification (GTDB taxonomy): domain Bacteria; phylum Pseudomonadota; class Alphaproteobacteria; order Caulobacterales; family Caulobacteraceae; genus 17J80-11. Next base: position 349,613 of record NZ_JACSJI010000001.1, read on the forward strand.
AGCAGGAAGCCCTGCTCCTTGTCGCTCAGGGGCGCGCGGCCGGGCTGCAGCATGATCGCCAGGGTCGCGGCGCTCTCCAGACCTTTGGGGGTTGAGGCGAGGTTCTGCAGGAAGGGTTCGCGCCAGGCGGGCTGGTGCGCCAGGCGTTCGGCGATGGGGGCGAGCGCGCGGCGGTCGGCGGCGGCGGCCGCGGAGAGCAGCTTGAAGAAGTGCGGCTGCAGCTCCGGCTTGCGGCGCATCAGGGCGTCGGCGTGGGCGAAGGCCGACGCGAAGTCGCCCTGGCGCAGGCGCTGGTCGACCAGCCAGACGTGGGCGGGACCGTCGCGCAGGCTCCAGTTGCCGGCCTGGGTCACCAGATCGTCGGCACGCTGCGGGTCGCCGCCGCGGTCGACGGCGATGCCGAGCACGCGGAGCGCGCGGGCGTTCAGCGGCTGGGCGAGGAGGGCGCGACGGGCCAGGGACTCGGCGGCCGCCGGGCGTCCGGCCTCAAGCTCGGCCTCGGCTTCCAGGGCTAGCAGGCGAGGCGAGCGGGGCGCGAGCTTCAGGGCCGCCGCCGGGGGCAGGCGGTCGGCCGCGGCCTGGGCGACGATCTGCCAGGCCATGAGCGCGCCTACGCCGATCGCCGCCGCGGCGGCCAGGCGCTTGGCCGGTTCGGCCGGGCGGCGTTCTGCAGCCTCGCTCACCGCGCGCTCACGCCTGGGCGCGCTTCTTGGCGTCGACGCCGTAGTCATAGTCGTAGGCGTAGTCGTAGCTGGCGATGCGGGGGTCGAACTTGGTCAACAGGGCGCCCAGCAGGCGCGCGCGGCTCATATGCAGGCGGGCCAGCGCGTTGCGGGCCTGGCCGCGACGGGTGCCGCGGGATTCCAGCACGAAGATGGTGCCGCCGACCATCGAGGCCAGCACCGGCCCGTCGGCGAGGCCCGCGATCGGAGGGCCGTCCATGACCACCACGTCGTATCGGGCCTGGGCCTCCTCCAGGAAGGCGCGCACCCGGCTGCCGGCCAGCAGTTCGGCCGGGTTCGGCGGCCGCGGTCCGCAGGCGACGAAGGACAGGGCCGAGGCGCCGGTCGACTGCACGACCTCCCCCAGGGTGGAGACGCCGGCCAGCACGTTGGACAGGCCGCGGCTGTTGTCGGCGCCCAGACTGCGGTGCATCGACGGATTGCGCAGGTCGGCGTCGATCAGCAGCACCCGCTGGCCCAGCCGCGCCAGGTTGAGCGCGACGGCCAGCGAGGTGGTCGACTTGCCTTCGCCCGGGCGCGTGCTGGTCACCAGCAGCGAGCGCGGAATGCCGTCGGGCGTGGAGAACTGCAGGGCGGTGCGCAGGGAGTAGTACGCCTCGGCGAAGCCCGAACGGATGTCGGCCAGAGCCTCGGGCGGGGTGACCCCCTTCTCGAGCAGCGGGATGCTGCCGAGGATCGGCACGCCCAGCTTTTGCTCCGCGTCGTCCGGGGTGGCCAGGGTCTCGTCCAGCGCTTCGATCACGAAGGCGGCCAGCACGCCCAGGCCCAGACCCAGCACGGCGGCCAGCATCATGTTCAGCATCAGGTTCGGCTTGGACGGCCCCAGCGGCGGGTCGGCCCGGTCGACCACCGAGATGTTGTTGGTGGTGATGCCGCCGGCGACGCCGATCTCCTTGTAGCGCTGCAGCAGGCCCTCGTAGAGCGTGCGCGACGTGTCCACCTCGCGCTGGAGGATGTTGTACTGGATGCTGCGGTCGCGCAGGTCCAGCACGTCGGACTTGAGGCCGGCGACCTGCTGCTGCAGCGAGGCCTCCTGGTTCATCGCGATGGTGTACTGGGCCTGGATCGAGGCGCGGATGTTGCCGGCCTCGGCCTGGATCTGACGGTTCACTTCGTCGATCTGCGCCTTCAGCTGGCGCATTTCGGGGAAGTCCGGCTTGAACACGCGCAGCTTCTGCTCGTACTCGGCCGTCAGTCGGGCCCGCTCCTGGCTGAGCTGCTGGACGGTCTGGCTCTGCAGCACCTCCGGCAGGCTCATCAGCGGGGCGCTCTTGGCCTCGCGCCAGCGCTCCTCGGCGCGCACGCGCTCGGTCTTGGCGGCGGCCAGGGCCGAGTTCAGGGCCAGCAGGTTGTTGGTGTCCAGCGACTGGGCGGCGCCGGCGTGGTCGCCGGTCTCGATGATCTGCTGCTGGGCGGCGTAGGCGACCAGCTGGCGCTCGGATTCCTCCAGCTTGGCCTTCACCTGGGCCAGGCGCTGCTCGAGGAATTCGCGGGCGTAGGAGGAGGACTCGAAGCGGCGGTCCAGATTCGACTGGATGAAGTTCTCGGCGAATGCGTTGGCGACCCGGGCCGACAGCTGGGCGTCGGGGCTGTCGAAGGTGACGCTGACCAGGCGCGAGCCGCGCACCGGATTGACCCCGAGGTTGGCCTGCACCAGGCGCAGCACCTGCTCGCGGCGGTTGGGCGGTCGCTTGCCCGGCTCGGGCTTGGGCGGCGTGATCCCCATCTGCTTCAGGAACTTGTCCGAGCCGGCCAGGCCAAGGCTGTCGATCACGCGCAGGGACAGCGAGCGGCTGCGCAGCAGGCCGTACTGGGTCTGGAAGAACTCTTCGCCGGCGACCATCGAGTCGCGCGGGGAAGTGTCGTCGTCCTCGGTGACCTTCGCCGCCTGACGGTCGATCTGCAGGGTGGTCGTGGCGGTGTAGACCGGGGTCATCAGCATCGTCGCCGCCGCGCCCAGGGCCAGGCACACGGCGAAGGTCGCGCCGATCACCACCCGGTGCTTGACCAGCAGCCGCCAGTACTCGCCGATGTTGAAGGCGTTCGCCCCGGCTTCCTCGGCGACTGGGGTCCACTGCAGCAGGGCGCTGGATTCGCGAACGGTCGGCAGGCCGGTGCGGCCGCCGTCGATCGACTGGAACCGCCGCAGGGCGCCGTACTCGCCTTCATTCGTGTCGTCGCCGCTCATCTCGCCCCGCCCGTTGCCGGTGGTGGGCGCGCCCCCGCGCCCGAACTCGTTTCGATCTCAGTACGGTCGGAAGATGCTGAACGCCGGGAGGGCGCCCAGAACCTCGCGCCAGGCCCCCTTGAGGCCCGAGCTGTCCACCACGATCACGTCGTCGCCGTAAATCTCCGGATCCTCGGCCTTGCCCTTGCGGATGGCGCTCAGATCGAACACCGCCGCCTGGCGCTGGCCGTCGACCTGACGGAACACCGCGACCCGCTTGAGATTGGCGTTGCGCGCCGGGCCCTTGGCCATGGCCACCGCCTGCAGCAGGGTGGTGCGGCCACGCAGCTCGAACACCCCGGCCTCGGTCACGGCGCCGTCGACCGTGACCTTCTGGCTGGCGGCTTCGGAAACCACCACTGACACCTGCGGATGCTGCAGATAGCTGGCCTCCAGCTTGGCCGCGATCTCGTCGGAGAGCTCGGTCGTGGTCCGGCCCCCGGCCATGACCTGGCCGATGAGCGGCAGCAGGATGCGCCCGCTGGCGTCCACCTGCACCCGGTCCAGCGTCAGGTCCTTCACCTGGAAAACGGTGATGTTCAGCTTGTCGAGCGCGCCGATCCGGTACTCGCCGCGGGGCGTCGCGTGGACGCCTGGCGCGGTCGTCGCAACCTGGGCCGGGTCCCGATCCTGAGCGTGGGCCGCGCCGGCGCCGAGCAGGGCGCAGGCCACGGCGATCGCCAGGGGAGCTCTTGAAGCCATGGGGGCAGCCTTTCTCCAGCTCATGCGGCGCGGAACAGCCGGCTGAGCAGGCCGGGACGCTTGGTCGGTTCGCGGCGCACGCCGACGGCGGTCGGCAGGCTGGCCGGCGGGGCGTTCGCCAGCACCGCCAGCGGGCGGGTCATCACCATGTCGGTCGCCGCCTGCTCGCCGAGCCTGCGAGCGACCAGGTCGCGAGCCTCGGCCAGGGCGGGCCTTCGGTTGCGCAGGTTGTGGGCGTCGGTGGCCAGCACGTGGACCAGGCCTTCGTCCAGCATGCGCTCGCCCCAGTACTGGGCGCGCTTGCCGAAGCGACCGGTCAGCGAGCCGGCGGTGATCTGCATCCAGGCGCCGGCGTGGGCGATGCGGGTCATCACCTCGTAGTGGCTCTCGATCCAGCGCAGCCGCTCGGGGTGGGTGATCAGCGGCTGGTAGCCGGCCGCCATCACGTCGAACACGGCGTCTTCCATGCGCGGCGGCGCCACGTGGTGGGGCGGCTCGAACAGGAAGTAGCGGGAATCCGCCAGGGTCAGCAGGCGGCCGGAGCGCAACCCCGGGGCCAGGCCGGGGACCAGGTGCACGTCGGCGCCCGCGACCAGCTCCAGCACAATGCCGGCCTCGTCCAGCTGCGTCTGCAGCCGGTCCACGCGGGCGCGGATGTCCGGGCCGGTGTTCTCGTAGTAGCCGGGCATGATGTGCGGGGTGCAGGCGGTGATCTGGATGCCGTCGGCGACCGCGACGCGGGCCATCTCCAGCGAGGTCTCCAGATCCGGAGCCCCGTCGTCGATTCCAGGCAGCAGATGGCAGTGCAGATCGATCATGCGTAGGTCACCACCTCGCTCGACCGCCCCCAAGGCCGACGCCCCAGAATCGAAGACGACGTTGTCGCTCGAACGTTGGTTTCTCGCTTGCACCCCCTTTGCAGTCAAGCTGGCATGACAGCGTTCTCCGACGGCTCTCGCCCGTTCCGGCTTTCGTCTATGGTCGCGCGGGGAAGGGGAATCGGCATGTGGCGAGCGTTCGCGTCAGCTCCGCACGGCGGTGGCCGGACCGTATGAGCGGGTCAGCCGATCCCTACGCGGTTCTCGGCCTGACCCCGGACGCCGACGCGGCGCAGATCCGCGCCGCCTACCTGGCCCTGGCGCGGCAGCACCATCCCGACCGCCGGGCCGGCGGGGCCGGGCCTTCGGAAGACCGGATCAAGGAAATCAACGCGGCCTTCGCGGTGCTGGGCGATGCGCGCAGGCGCGCGGCCTACGACCGGGCGGCGCAGGCGGCCGTGGTCGCCGCGGTGGACGGCGTCCGTCCCGCCGTCCACCGCAGCCCGACCGAGGCCCGGCGGCTCGCGTCGCGGCGGTCTCGGGTCATCGCGCGCGGGGGAGCGGGCGCGGCCGGCGCCCTCGTCGCGGTCTCCGTGCTGGCGGTCGCGCATGCGAACGGCCTGCCCCGGTTCTCCCTGGCGCACTTCGACGCTCGCCCCGAGGCCGAGGCGATGCGGGCGAACCTCGCGATCGGCGGCGGTGACGCCGCGCCGGAAAACGTCATGTTGCCGTGGCCCGGCCGCGGCGCGCAGGTCCGCTCGGGCGGGCTGGAGCTGTCGTTCGAGGCGGCCCGCGGCGACGGCGGGGCGCGGCTGACGGTGCGCGACGCGGGGGGCGACACCGTCGCCCTCTCCCTGCCGAAAGACGCCGAGCTCGATGGCGCGCGCTACGGCGTGGGCCGGCTGGATCCCGACAGCCGCGGCGCTTCGGTGGTCCTGGCCTATCGCAGCCGGGGTGAGGCTGGCGCACAGCTGAAGGTCGCCGCGCCGGTGGATCGTGGCTGGAAGATCGTCGACCTGGGCCCCCGCCCGGGCGCGCCGCTGGCGGTGTTTCCGGAGGAGATCGACGGCGACGGCGTCGCGGAATTCGTGCTGCCGGACGCGCGCTTCCTGTCGGTGTTCGGGCCGCCGCGCCAGGCCCTGTTCCCGCCGCAGATCCTGCAGGTGCGCGCCGGACAGGTCGTGGACGTCTCGGACAGCGGCCGCTTCGTCGCGGTCTTCCGCGCCGACATGGAGGCGGCCCGCCCGATCTGCGCGCTCGGGTCGAACAGCGCCTGCGCCGCCTTCGTCGCCGACGCCGCACGGGTCGGGCGGCTGGAATGGGCCTGGTCGGTGATGCTGCAGAGCTACGACCGCAAGGCGGGCTGGCCCTTGCCCTCGGGCTGCGCCGCCGAGGCCGTGCCTTGCCCGGCCGGTCAGGGGCGGCGGTTCACCGGCTATCCCGCGGCGTTGGAGGATTTCCTGCGGCGCAGCGGCTACGTCCGCGCGCACATCGACCTGGGCGAAGAGGCGCCCCCGGTCACGCCGCCGGCGTCGCGCGCCGGAGCGCGATAGACCCGCGCCAGGCCTGGATGGCCAGGACCAGGCTGAACAGGTCGACCAGCGCGTTCAGCCCTTGGGTGACGCTGAAGGCGGTGACCGCCAGCCACAGGTCCCCGGCCGTCTCGACGACGACCCAGAGCAGCAGCGGGCCCGCCGCGATGGCCGAGGCGCGGGCGCTGAGCCCCCAGGCGAGGGCGCCGGCGACGCAGGCGACGAGGGCCACAGTCACGAGCGTCGCGGCGTTTACGGCGTTCGCCAGGACGAGCGCGTAGCTCAGGACCAGCAGGCCGGCGGCCCACACGCCGCCGCGGGCCAGCGCCCGGGCGTGGGCGTCGTCGGCGATCGCGACCAGCGGGTTCCAGGAGAAGTCCGCGGTCTGCGTGCGGATGCCGGACGTCACGCCCGGCTTTTCAGTTTGCGGGCGGTCGGCAGGTCGACGATCGCGTTCTTTTCGGTCTCCTGCGTTGCGCGCGCGCCCAGCGCGCGCAGCCGCCAGGCCAGGACCGGCAGCAGGGCGAAGGCGATGCCGGCGACGTCGGCGACCACGTCCTTCACGTCCGAGTCGCGATGGATCATCGGCAGGGCCTGCAGCACCTCGATCAGGACGCCCAGCCCCGTGAGGGCCACGGCGATGACCGCCAGCGACGCGCGCGGGAAAGCGGGAATGGCCAGCAGGGCGACCACGTAGAAGGCGGTGAAGTGGGCGAGCTTGTCCCAGAAGAACAGGCTCTTGTCGTCACCGCCCGGGATAAGCGCGTTCCAGAGGGCGAAGCCGGCCGCGCCGACAAAGGCGGCCTTCGCCAGCACGCCCAGCGCCGTGGGCAGGCGATCTCGAAAGTTCATGACACCCCAACACCCGAAGCGGCGAACCGCTGCGTGCGGTTTAGGGCGCCGGCGGCCGCATATCTAGGGCGTGAAGTGCTCCCCGGCGCGCGCGCAGCCGAGCGGGGGGCCTCTGCAAACAACTGCAAACACCTGCAAGTCCCCGCGGTATCGACGGCTAAGGTTTCGGCGTTCGTCGACCGCTGTAAAGGGCGCGCTGATTGCCAAGCCGGCCCGGCCGTGCGCAGATGCCCGCAGAAAAAGACTGAAAACGGCCGTTCGGGGGGACGACCATGAAGGCGCGCCTGAGCTTCTTCCAGATCTGGAACATGTGTTTCGGGTTCCTGGGCATCCAGATCGCGTTCGGCCTGCAGAACGCCAACGCCAGCCGTCTCTTCCAGACGCTGGGGGCGGACATGAGCGCGCTTCCGCTGCTGTGGATCGCCGGGCCGGTGACCGGCCTGATCGTGCAGCCGCTGGTCGGTCACTTCAGCGACCGGACCTGGGGGCGGTTGGGGCGCCGCCGGCCCTACTTCTTCTGGGGCGCGATCCTCACCACCGCCGCCCTGTTCTTCATGCCCACCGCCCCCGTGCTGTGGATGGCGGCCGGAGCGCTCTGGATCCTGGACGCCTCCGTCAACGTAACCATGGAGCCGTTCCGCGCCTTCGTCGGCGACCTGCTGCCGGAAGAACAGCGGACCACCGGCTACGCCATGCAGAGCTTCTTTATCGGGGTGGGCTCGGTGTTCGCTTCGGCCCTGCCGTGGATGCTGTCGCACTGGTTCGCCGTCAGCAACGAGGCGCCGGACGGCGGCGTGCCGGAGTCGGTGCGCCTGGCCTTCTACATCGGCGGCGCCATGCTGCTGGTCGCGGTGCTGTGGACGGTGCTGACCACGCGCGAATACAGCCCCTCCGAAGTCGAGGCGTTCGAGCGCGCCGACCGGCCGGCCGAGGCCGCGGAAGCGCGCAAGGCGCCGCCCTTCTTCGCCAGCGGCCTGATCTGGACCGTGGTCGGCGCGGTCGCCACCGTGCTGATCGAGCGTTTCGGCCTGGAAAAGGAGCTCTACATCCTTTCCGGCGTGGTCGCCGCCTTCGGCCTGGTCCAGCTGTTCGCCGGCTGGCGCCGGCGCGGCCGGGCCGCCTCCGAGGGCCTGTTCGAGATCGTCGAGGACTTCTTCCACATGCCGGCGACCATGAGGCAGCTGGCGGTGGTCCAGTTCTTCTCGTGGTTCGGCCTGTTCGCCATGTGGATCTTCACGACGCTCGCCGTCACCCAGGTCCACTTCGGGACCACCGACACCGCCTCGAAGGCCTACAACGAGGGGGCTGACTGGGTGGGCGTGCTGTTCGCGGTCTACAACGGGGTCGCGGCCCTGGCCGCCTTCCTGCTCCCGATGCTGGCCAAACGGATCGGGCGGCGCGCCTGCCACGCGCTGAACCTGTGCCTGGGCGGCCTGGGCCTGCTCTCGTTCTATTTCATCCGCGATCCGAAGCTGCTGTGGATCGGCATGGTCGGGGTGGGCTTCGCCTGGGCCTCGATCCTGTCGGCGCCCTATTCGATCCTGGCCGGGGCGGTGCCGGCCAAGAAGATGGGCGTCTACATGGGCATCTTCAATTTCTTCATCGTCATCCCGCAGCTCGTCGCCGCGACCATCCTGGGTCTGACCCTGAAGACCTGGTTCAACAGCGAGCCGATCTACGCCCTGGTGCTCGGCGGCGGATCCATGTTCGTCGCGGCGGTTTGCATGTTCCTGGTCCGTGACCCGGTCGGCCGTCGCGCGGACGCCGAGGCTCTGGAGCCCGCTCCGGCGGCCTGACCCTTAGGTTTCGTCGGCTTTCGTCGCAGGCGCCCTTGCGTAGACCTGCGGCTACGCCCTATGTGCGCTGAAAATATTTGCAGCAAACATTTGCAGCGAGCGGGGCGTGGTGAACAAGAGCGTCACAAGGCTGGAGGACCTGGCCAAGCTGGCCGGGGTGTCGATCTCCACGGTCTCGCGCGCGCTCAACGACAGCCCCGCGGTGAACGCCCGCACCAAGCAGCTGATCTGGAAGCTGGCGCGCGAGCGGGACTATCCGTTCCGCAACTACATGCCGGCCGGCCCGATCGGGGCGGAGGCGACCATCGCCATCGTGGTCCCACGCCCGCAGGGGCGTGAGGGCGGCCTGTCTGACCCGTTCTTCCTGGAGCTGTTCGCCGGCGTGGGCGAAGCGGCGCGCGAGCGCGGTTGCGACGTGCTGGTCAGCCACGTGGCCCCCTCCAGCTACGAAGACCTCTACGCCGCCATGACCACCAGCCGTGCCGACGGGGTGATCTTCCTGGGCCAGAGCTCGCTGCACACCGCCTTCAACCGCCTGGCCGAGAGCGACCGCCGCTTCGTGGTCTGGGGCGCGCAGCTACCCGACCAGAACTACTGCTCGGTCGGCTCGGATAACCCACTGGGCGGCCGGCGCGCCACGCTTCATCTGCTCCGGCTGGGCCGTAAGCGCGTGGTCTTCCTTGGCGACACCGAGGCGCCGGAAGCCATGCAGCGTCACCGGGGCTATCTCGACGCGCTCCGCCAGAGCGGCCTGCCGGTCGATCCGGACCTGATCGTGCCGGCCCACTTCGAGGTGGAATCGGCCGAGGCCAGCGTCGACTCGCTGATCCAGCGCGGCGTCGCTTTCGACGGCGTGGTCGCGGCCTCCGACCTGATCGCGCTGGGCGCCATCCGGGCGCTGCGCAACAACGGCCTGACCGTGCCGGGCGACGTCTCGGTGGTCGGCTACGACAACGTGCCGTTCTCGCGCTACAGCCGCCCGGCGCTGACCACTATCGCCCAGGACACCGCCAAGGCCGGCCGGCTGCTGGTCTCCAAGCTGCTCGACGCCAGCTCGCGCGGCGCCCGCTCGGAGCGGGTGCCCACCGACCTGATCGTGCGGGAGTCTTGCGGGGCCTGACCCGCCTGGACGGGCGCGCGCCGACGTCTTCGCCGCGAGCCTTGTTGCACCACTTGAGCGCGTGATACGCGACGATGCTCGCCTTTTCGCGAAATCTGCGGGGCGGCGGACGAGGGGGCGATCTGGTGCGGGTGAGTTCGACGGCGGCCGCGGCGGCCGCCCTGGTGTTGGTCGGGGCGCCGGCGCAGGCGCAGGTCGCGCCGTTCCTGGGTTGCGACGGCTTCGCCGCCCCCACGAAGATCGGCGACGCCATGACCGAGGCGGCCGGCGGCTATCTCAATGAAGCCGCGCTCAGGGACATGCATCTCGAGGGCCAGGGCGATACGGTCCGGGTCGTGGTCCGGGTCGGGTCCGACGGCGTGGCGAAGTGCGACACCGCCCTGACCGAGCCGATGCTGGCGACTTACGACCTGCGCAAGGTCAGCCTCCTGCAGGCCCGGGCGGTCCACAAGCTGGCGATCGGCGATATCGACGGCGCCCGGGCCGACGTCGCCGCCGCCCGCGCCGCGGGCGCGTTCGGGCCGCAGGATTTCTACCGGCGCAGCCTCGGGGTCGGAAACGACTACGTGGAAGCCTACGCCGCCGCCCTGGCCGGGGATCCGGCCAAGGCCGCGGGCCTGGCCAGCGCCGCCTTCGCGAAGCGGCCGTACAGCCGCAAGTCGGCGACGGCGGCCTGGCTGGTGCTGGAGGCGGCCGGCCTGAAGTCGGAACAGGAGGCGCAGCTGCGCGCCCTTGCGAGCTTGTATCCCGAGGCGTTGGACATCCTGTTCCAAAGGTTCCTGGCCGAAGGGCGCTGGGGCGAGGCGATCGCGCTCTATCCGCGTCTGACCCTGCCTTACCGGGACAACCTCGGTCCGCTGCGTACGGAAGTCGAGGAGCGGACGCAGGAGACGCGCGACCGCGTCGCGGACGAGACGTTCCGGGTCGAGCGTAGCGGCTGGAAGGCCTACGCCATGGCGGCGAACGGCGATGCGGCGGGCGCGCGCGCCGCCCTGGCCGAGGCCCGCGCTCGGGTGCTCGCGGCCTCGGAGCCGCCGCCCCCGCTCCAGCTGCGGACGAAGGTCAATGACAACCGACCGCGCAAGCTGGACGTCGACGTCCACAACTTCGAGGTCGAGGCGCGCGAAGGCTTCCGGCAGTTCGGGACCGAGCTGCTGGACGCCTGGGCGCCGCTGGTCGAGGCGCGCGGCCTGATCGCCGAAGGCCGGACCACGGAAGCCCGCGCGCAGCTTCCCGCTGTCGACAGGGCCGAAGCCAAGGGGCTCGGGAACGCCCGGGCGGAGCTTCATGCCGCGCTGCGCGCGCGTCTACCGGCGGCAGAGCGCGCGACGGTCGCCGACCTGCCGCAGGTTCCGGCCCGGATCGCGCCGGCGGCGGGCCTGGCTGCGCTCTTACAAAGCTTGCCCGAAGCGGAGCGGTTCGAAACCCTGCCGCGCTATCCGGACCCGTCGCCCTTCGACACCCTGCCAGGCAGGAAGCCGCGCGACGGGGCGACAGTCGACATGACGGACGGCGCGACGGCGCCGGAGGCCGTGGCCGAGGTGGTGCTGCTGCGCGCCGCCAACATGGCGCTGGCGGCCGGCAAGCCCGGACTGATCGTGAAGGGCCGCGTGGACGTTCGGCACGTGCTCCTCGAGAGCGGGCTGCCCTATACGGCCGGCTACACGACCACTCTGGACGTGTTGTTCGTGGATCCCGCCGCCTTGCCGCCCGGCTACGAGAGCGAAGGCTGGCGGGTGCTGGACGCCCAGGCCGTTTACGGCGCCCTGGACCGGTTCTACCCCTCGAAGGCGGAGTTGAAGGCCGAGTGGGTGAAGGAGCGGGCGGCGCGTGCGAAGGCCGAGGCGGCGGGCGGTCGCAAGAACTGAGGCGACCTCCGGGCGCCGCGACTAACCCGCCCGCGCGCGCATGCGGGCCAGCACGTCGGTGGCGGCCCAGTCGGTCTCGCGCAGCGGCGGGTAGTCCCAGCGGTAGAGCGTGCCGCCGAACGGGCGGGCCACGTCGCGCCGCTCCAGCTCCTCGTGGAAGCGGCGGAATTTCAGGCTCTCGCCGTCCATCTTGAGGATGAACACCGGCTTGCCGGTCGAGGCGGCCTCGGTGGCCATGTTGGTCGAATCCTCGGTGACCAGCACGTAGTCGGCCGCCGCCAGAAAGGCGAAGTAGGGGTTCGCGCCCTCGCCGTCCCAGACGATCCCGGGCAGGGGCTTCAGCCGGCTGGCCAGCAGGTCGCGCGCGCGCTGGGGCGTGCGGCGCGAGAAGGTGACCATCACCGAGCCCTTCTCGGTCTCCACCGCCAGGGCGATCTCGGCGGCCAGGCGTGAGGCGCGCTCGGGCGAGATGTCGAAGGCCTTGGACTTGCCGCCGATCAGCACCGCCACGCGCGGGTGAGGCAAGGGATCGACCAGGTCGCGGAAGCGGACCAGGGCGTCGTCCAGCTTTTCCGGGGTGACCCGGTGGGGCGAGCCGGTGATGTCGATGACGTTGGGGCCGACCACCCGGTCGTGCCGCGGCGGCACCACCGCGTCGAACATCTGCGGCGGCCAGCGCGGATCCTGGACCTGGACCACGAAGGTCTTGCCCTTGGACCAGCGGCGCATGCGCAGGGAGAACGGCATGGTCGCCCGGCCGGCGGCGATCCACAGGTCCGGCCACGGCGGCTCGATCGGGTCGGCGTCGGCGGCCAGGAATCGGCGCGGGTGCAGCTTCAGCCCCGTGGGCAGCCGGTCGTAGTTTTCACGGAAGCGGACGTGCTTGCGCACGATGGAGGCCGGCGTCAGGCGGGCGACCGCCTCGGCCAGGCCGAGCGCCTGGTTCTCGATCCCGGCCCGGCCGTCGGACACGGCCCAGATGGTGATCGGGCGCTCGTCCATGCGCGCGAACAGGCGCGCCGCCGAGGGCGTTGCCAGGTCGCGGTCGTCTGGAGGCGTTTCGGACACGCCCGATTTAGCGTCGGAAACTGCGGAGGGAAAAGAGGCGCCGACGAATCGTCAGCGCCACTCGACCTTGAGAATTTCGTAGGCCTTCACGCCGCCGGGGGTGTTCACCTCCACGACGTCGCCGACCTCCTTGCCGATCATCGCACGCGACAGCGGCGAAGAAACGGAGATCTTGCCGCCCTTCACGTCGGCTTCGTGCTCGCCGACGATCTGGTAGCTGGCCTCTTCCTCGGTGTCCTCGTCCACCACCGAGACGGTGGCGCCGAACTTCACCTGCGAGCCGGACAGCTTGGACACGTCGATGACCTGGGCGCGCGAGATCTTGTCCTCGATCTCGGCGATCCGGCCCTCGATCCAGCCCTGGCGCTCCTTGGCCGCGTGATATTCCGCGTTCTCAGAGAGGTCGCCGTGGCTGCGCGCCTCGGCGATGGCGGCGATCACGTTCGGCCGCTCCACCGACTTGAGACGCTTCAATTCTTCGTCGAGGGCGCGGTAGCCCTCGGCCGTCATCGGCACTTTTTCCATGTGCGATTGGGTTCGCTTAGTGCGCCCGGGAGGAAAGGCAAACCGCCCGATCGCGGGCGAAATACGATCGGGGTGGAGAGCATATGACCAACCCCCGCCCGACTTCAAGCCGCACCGGCGGCGATATGGCGCAGCTCTTGTGGGCGGCCGGCTATTCCCTTTTGCAATCAGCCGTGACGTCAGGCGGCCCGCGTCGCCGACAGCGCTGTCAGGAGGGCGGCGGTGTCGATCACGGTGGCGAACTCGTAGCCCAGGGTGGCCAGGTGGGCGCGGTGGACGTCCTCGGCCTTCACCGTCCCGCCGCGGCCGTCGGGCAGGTCGAAGCAGTCGCAGGCGTCGCCGACCAGGATCATGCGGTAGCCGAGGTTGGCCCCCACCCGCACGGTGGTGGACACGCACATGTCGGTGGAGACGCCGAAGGTGACGACGGTGTCGACGCCCAGCCGGCGCAGGCGCAGGTCCAGGTCGGTGCCGATGAAGGCCGCGTTGACGCTCTTGCTGACCAGCGGCTCGCCCGCCTTCGGCTCGAAACCGTCGCGCAGGGCGTTGCCGGGCGAGCCGGCCGCGAACACGCTGCCGGGCTCCACCGAGTCGTGGCGGACGTGGATCAGCGGCCGGCCGGTCGCCCGCCAGGCCGCCAGCAGGGCCAGGCCGTTGGCGTCCAGCCGGCTGTTCCAGCGCCTCGGCCAGGGCGGCCCGTCGAAGCCGCGTTGCATGTCGATGGGCAGGAGGGCGGCGTTGGCGAGGTCCATGGCGGGCTCCGGAACTGAGGCCCGCAGCGTGGAAGCGAACCACGCCGGTTTCACTCGTCAATGCGTCGCGCCGACCGGCGATCTGGCGGCGCGGACGCGAGACGGCTAGACGTTTCGACGTGATTCTCGACGACAAGGACCGCCAGCTCATCGCCGCCCTCACGCATGACGCGCGCGAGCCGCTGGTGGCGCTCGCCCGGCGCGTGGGCCTGTCGCGCAGCGCCACGCAAGGCCGCCTGGCGCGGCTGGAGCGCGCCGGCGTGATCGAGGGCTACACCGTCCGCCTGGCGCCCGGGGCGGAGACCGCCGGCGTCAGCGCGGTCCTGTCGGTGACGCTGGAGCCGGGCCGGACCTGCGCCCAGGTGCTGCCGGCCCTGTCGGGCGCGCCGGAAATCGTCTCCGCCCGATCCCTGGCCGGGCCGATCGACTTGCTGCTCGAGGTCGCCTGCGCCAGCCCCGAGGCGCTGAGCGCGGTGCGCGAGCGGGTGGCGGCGACGCCCGGCGTGGCGGCGGCGACCACCCACCTGGTGCTGACCACCCACTGGCGTCGCGCGGGCTGATGCAGGTCGCCGCCCTGATGATCGTGGCCTCGGGCGCGGCGCACGCGGTGGTCAACGCCATCCTGAAGTCCGGCCGGGACAAGATGTCGAGCCGGGCCCTGCTGGACGGCTTCAGCGCCCTGCTGGTCTTCCCGGCCGCCTTCTTCATGCCCCTGCCGCACGGCGCGTGGGGCTGGCTGGCGGCGTCGGGCCTGACCCACCTGGTCTACCTGACCTGCCTGGTGAAGGCCTTCGAGTCGACCGACATGAGCGTCGCCTATCCGATCATGCGCGGCCTGGCGCCCGTCCTGGCGGCGGCCGGGGCGGTGCTGGCCTTCGGCGAGCACATCTCGCCGGTCACCGTGCTGGGCGTGGCCCTGGTCAGCTGCGGGGTGGTGATCGTGGGCGCCGGGCGCGGCGTGAACCGGCGCTCGCTGCTGTGGGCGGCGGGCACGGGCGTGACCATCGCGGTCTACACGGTGATTGACGCCCAGGGCGTGCGCGCCGCGCCCTCGGCCGGCAGCTACATCGTCTGGGTGTTCCTGCTGCTGGGGATCGGCGTCGGCGGGGTGTTCGCCCTGTGGCGCGGGCCGGCCTTCCTGGTCGCGGCCCGCGCGGAGTGGCGGGCGGGCCTGACCGCGGGCGCGCTGTCGATCCTGACCTACGGCCTGGCGCTGTGGGCCTACCGGCTGGGCGACACGCCCAGGCTCGCGGCGCTCCGCGAGACCTCGATCCTGTTCGCCCTGGTCATCGCCGTGCTGGTGCTGAAGGAGCCGGTGACCCGCGCCCGGGCGGCCGGGGCGGCGGTGATCGCCGCCGGCGCCGCCGCTCTGCTGTTGAGCGCAGGCTAGCCCAGCTTGTAGAGGCCGCCGCGCTCCAGCGCCCGCTGGTAGGCCGGGCGCGCCTGGATCCGCTCCAGGAAGGCCTGCAGCTTCGGCCGGCCCTTGAAGCCGACCCGAACGGCGGCGACCTCGACCGGGAAGCTCATCTGCACGTCGGCGGCGGAGAATTCGGAGCCGGCGAACCAGTCGGCCTTGCCGAGCTCGGCCTCCCAGTAGTCGACGTGGGTCTTCAGCTGCGGATCGATGAAGCTGGACTGCGCCTTGGCGGCGACCGAACCGACCAAGCCTTTCAGCAGGAAGGGGGCGCGCTTGGGCAGGTTGGCGAACACCAGCTTTAGCAGCAGCGGCGACATGGCCGAGCCCTCGGCGTAGTGCAGCCAGTAGGTGAAGCGCAGCCGCTCCGGCGTGCCGGCGGCCGGGATCAGCCGGCCCTGGCCGTAGGTCTCGAGCAGGTATTCGATGATCGCGCCGGTCTCGGCGACGGTCTGCCCGCCGTCGGTGATCACCGGCGACTTGCCCAGCGGGTGGATCGCCTTCAGCTCCGGCGGGGCCAGCATGGTCTTGGCGTTCCGCTGGTAGCGCTTCACCTCGTAGGGCAGGCCCAGCTCCTCCAGAAGCCAGAGCACGCGCTGCGAGCGCGAGTTGTTCAGGTGATGGACGACGATCATGACAAGCCCCCCTCCGGCTGCAGCCGAGGTTGCCGCGAGCGCGTCCGGAAAAGCAACCCTCTCGAAGTTCTCAGGCCGGCCGGCGGCGACGCGGGAATTCCATGGCCGCCATCAGGCCCGGCGCGTTGTCCGACAGCACCAGGCGCCCGCCATGCAGCTTGGCGCACGCGGCGACGATGGCCAGGCCCAGGCCGGCCCCGGGCGTTGAGCGCGAGCTGTCGACCCGCACGAAGCGCTCGGCCACCCGCCCCAGGTGCTCGGCCGGCACGCCAGGGCCAGTGTCGGAGACGGTCATCCGCACCTGGCCGTCCGGGGTCTCGGCGACCTGAAGGCGCACGTCGGCGCCCGGGCCGGCGTGGACGGCGGCGTTGTGCAGCAGGTTGCCCAGCGCCTGGCGCAGCAGGGTCTCGTGCACGCGGGCGGGCAGGGGGGCCTGGGGCGTGTCGACCACAAGCAGCTGGCCGGCGTCCTCGATCACCGGGCTGAACAGGTCGCCCATCTCGTCGGCCAGGGCGGCCAGGTCGATCACCCCCATGGCGTCGCCGGAGAGGCCGGTCTCGGCGCGGGCCACTTCCATAAGGGCCGACAGGGTGGCGAGGGCGGCGTCGACCTCGCCGCGGGCGTGGTCCAGCACGGCGGCGAGCTCGGCAGGGGGCAGGTCCGGCTCGGCGGCGCGGTCCAGGGCGAACTCCACCCGCATGAGCGGCGAGCGCAGGTCGTGGGCGAGGCTGTCGGTGACCGTGCGCAGGCCGGTCATCAGCTCCTCGATGCGGGTCAGCATGGCGTTCAGCGACAGGCCCAGCCGATCGAACACGTCGCCGTCGGCCCGCGCGGCCGCTCGGGCCGACAGGTCGCCGGCGGCGATCGCGCCGGCGGTGTGGGCGATGTCGCGGGCGCGCCGCAGCATCAGGGCGTTGAAGGCGACCCCGACCGCCGCGACCATCACCACCGCCACCAGCAGCGCCCAGGCGGTGCCGCGGAACAGGGCGTCGCGGAAGGCGTCGCGGGCCTCCAGGTCCTCGGCCACCACCAGGGTCATGCCTCTGCCCAGCGGCTGGGCCAGCACCCGCCACAGCTGGCGCGGCTGGCCGGTCTCGGCGACCGTGCGCCAGCCGGACGCCGGCAGCTTGATGCTCTGCAGGTCGGCCCCGGCGATGGTGCGTCCGGCCTTGTCGACCAGGGCGTAGTGGAAGCCGTCGGCCGAGCCCAGCCGTTCGCGCCGTTCGATGGCCGCGGCCAGCTTCTCGACGCCTTCCTCCCGCGCATAGGTGACGAAGTAGTCGCGCTCGGAGCGGGCGGTGGCGGCCTGCTGGCGGGAGATCAGCGACTCGCCGGCGTGGCCGACGATCAGGAAGCCGGCCGCCAGGGCCGCGGCGGCGACCGTCAGGGCGGCCACCGGCAGGATCCAGGGCCGCAGTCGCATCAGGCCTTGTCCGACAGGCGATAGCCGGTGCCGCGCAGGGTGCGCAGCAAGGGCTTGTCGAAGCCTTCGTCGATCTTCTTGCGCAGCCGGCTGACGTGGGTGTCGATCAGGCCGGTGTGGGGATCGAAGCGATAGTCGAACACCTGCTCCAGCAGCATGGTGCGGGTCACCACCCGGTCCTTGTTGCGCAGCAGGTGCTCAAGCAGTTTGAACTCGCGCGGCAGCAGGTCCAGCGTGCGCTCGCCCCGGGTCACCCGCCGCGACAGCAGGTCCATGGTGAGGTCGCCGCAGGTCAGCACGGTGGCCGGGGTTGCGCCCGAGCGCCGGCGCAGCAGGCTTTGCAGCCGGGCCGACAGCTCCGAATAGGCGAAGGGCTTGATCAGGTAGTCGTCGCCGCCGGCGCGTAGGCCCTTCACCCGTTCGTCCAAGTGGCTGAGGGCGGACAGGATCAGCACCGGCGTGTGGATCTCGGCCGCGCGCATGGCCTTCAGCACGCTCAGACCGTCCAGGCCGGGCAGCATGCGGTCCAGAACGACCGCGTCGAATTTTCCGGTGGTGGCCAGATAGAGGCCGTCGCCGCCGTCGGCCGCATGCTCGACGGTCAGGCCCTCTTCGCGCAGGCCCTTGAGGATGTGGTCGGCGGTGTCGGCGTCGTCCTCGATGACGAGAATGCGCGAACTCATCGGACTCCGCCTGCTGGACGAGAGGGGGATGCTAGACCACTTCCCGCCGAAGTGGACACCGGTTCGGCGAAGGAAGTGGTCTACCTTCATGACGACCTGAGCATTTTCCGACCCGATCAGGTCGGAGAATTCTCGGGCCTCGATTCGAGGCTGCGGAGAACCGAAAGGGCGCCGGCGGGGAACACGGGAGGGGGGCGGCCCATCCCCGCCGGCGCGGTCCCGTCAGGCCTTCTCGCAGGCCGCCAGGAATTCCTTCTCGGACTGGGTGTGCTTCTTCTCGGACTTCCACTTCTTCACGCACTCGGCCTTCTTGGCGTGCGCGGCCGACTTGGCGTTCGACTTGACGGGCGCCGTCGAGGTGGAAGCCGGCTTCGTCTGGGCCGGGGCCGGGGCCGGGTTAGTGGCTGCAAAGGCGGCGGGCGCCGCGATGAGGGCCGCGACGAAGGCGGCGGAGGTGAGCAGCTTGGTCATGAGGGACACTCCCGAAGGACGCCGGCTCGTCCGGCGCTTCGGGATCAAAACATCCCCACCTGTCCGCACCCCGACGCCGACCTGACAAATGTGCCAGACGGCGCCGGGGGCGCGACGGGTCAGCCGTAGCTCTGCAGCGGACGGACCTCCAGGGTGCCGGTCTTGACCGCTTCGATGGCGCGGGCGGCGGCCAGGGCGCCGGAGGCGGTGGTCTGGTAGGGGATCTTCATCATCAGCGCCGTGCGGCGGATGGAGAAGCTGTCCAGCAGCGACTGGCGGCCCTCGGTGGTGTTGAAGACCAGCTGCACCTCGCCGTTCTTCATGGCGTCGACGATGTGCGGACGGCCCTCCAGCACCTTCTTCACGTAGCCGACCTCCAGGCCCTGCTCCTTGAGGAACTTGTGGGTGCCTTCAGTGGCGATCGCCTTGAAGCCCTGGGCCAGCAGGATGCGGATCGGCTCGACGATCCACGGCTTGTCCGACTCCTTCACCGACACGAAGACGGTGCCCGAGGTCGGCAGCTTGGAGCCGCCGCCCAACTGGCTCTTGGCGAAGGCGCGGGCGAAGGCCGCCTGGGCGGTCTCGCCCTCGCGGATCCAGTCCAGGCCCATGACCTCCCCGGTCGAGCGCATTTCCGGGCCGAGCACGGTGTCGACGCCCGGGAAGCGGGCGAACGGGAAGACGGCTTCCTTCACCGCGACGTGGTTCATCGGCTTCTGGTCGAGCTTGAAGTCGGCCAGGCGCTCGCCGGCCATGACCTTGGCGGCGATGCCGGCCACCGGCTCGCCGATGGTCTTGGCCACGAACGGCACGGTGCGCGAGGCGCGCGGGTTCACTTCCAGCACGTAGATGCGCGGCTCGTCGGAGTGCGGCTCCTCGATGGCGAACTGCACGTTCATCAGGCCGCGCACCTTCAGCGCCCGTGCCATCAGCTCGGTCTGGCGGCGCAGCTCGGCCACGGTTTCCGGCTTCAGCGAGAAGGGCGGCATGGAGCAGGCCGAGTCGCCCGAGTGCACGCCGGCTTCCTCGATGTGCTCGAGCACGCCGGCCACGAACACGGTCTCGCCGTCGCAGATGGCGTCCACGTCCACCTCGGTGGCGCGGTTCAGGTACTGGTCGATCAGCACGGGGCTGTCGCCGGAGACCTGCACGGCCTCGCGGACGTAGCGGGCCAGCTGTTCGTCGTCGTGGACGATCTCCATGGCCCGGCCGCCCAGCACGTAGGACGGACGGATCACCACGGGATAGCCGACGTGGTGGGCGCCGGCGAAGGCTTCCTCGTCGTTGCGGGCGATGGCGTTGATCGGCTGCTTCAGGCCGATCTCGTTCAGCAACTGCTGGAAGCGCTCGCGGTCCTCCGCCAGGTCGATGGCGTCGACCGTGGTGCCCAGGATCGGAATGCCTTCCTCCTCAAGGGCGTGGGCCAGCTTCAGCGGGGTCTGGCCGCCGAACTGGACGACGACGCCGACCAGCTCGCCCTTGGACTTCTCGACGTGCAGCAGCTCCAGCACGTCCTCGGCCGTGAGCGGCTCGAAGTACAGGCGGTCGGAGGTGTCGTAGTCGGTCGAGACCGTCTCGGGGTTGCAGTTGACCATGATCGACTCCAGGCCGATCTGGTCGAAGGCGAAGGCCGCGTGGCAGCAGCAGTAGTCGAACTCGATGCCCTGGCCGATCCGGTTGGGACCGCCGCCGAGGATGACGGCCTTCTTGCGATCCGACGGGTTGGATTCGCACTCCGGAACCTGGCCCAGCGCGCCGGTCTCGTAGGTCGAGTACATGTAGGCGGTGTCGGCGGCGAACTCGGCCGCGCAGGTGTCGATGCGCTTGAACACCGGGCGCACGCCCAGGCCGCGGCGCTTGGCGCGCACCTGCTTCTCGGTCAGGCCGGTCAGCAGGCCCAGGCGCTTGTCGGAGAAGCCTTTGGCCTTCAGGCGGCGGAAGGCGTCGGCGTCCTCCGGCAGGCCGGTCTTCTCGAGCTCGGCCTCGGCCTTCACCAGGTCTTCGATCTGGCGCAGGAACCACGGCTCGTAGCTGCACGCGGCGTTGATCTCCTCGACGCTCAGGCCGTGGCGGAAGGCCTGGGCGATGACGCGCAGGCGGTCCGGGGTCGGCAGGCCCAGCTGGCGCACGACGGCGGCCTTCACCGCGGCCGGATCCTCGGCGTCGTCGACGCCCGGGATGTCCATCTCGTCGAAGCCGGTCAGGCCGGTTTCAAGCCCGCGCAGGGCCTTCTGCGCGCTTTCCTGGAAGGTGCGGCCGATGGCCATGACCTCGCCCACCGACTTCATCGAGGTGGTCAGGGTCGGCTCGGCGCCCGGATACTTCTCGAAGGCGAAGCGCGGGATCTTGGTGACCACGTAGTCGATCGACGGCTCGAACGAGGCCGGCGTGACGCGGGTGATGTCGTTGGTCAGCTCGTCGAGAGTGTAGCCCACCGCCAGCTTGGCCGCGACCTTGGCGATCGGGAAGCCGGTGGCCTTCGAGGCCAGGGCCGAGGAGCGCGACACCCGCGGGTTCATCTCGATGACGGTCATGCGGCCGTCGCGCGGGTTGACCGCGAACTGCACGTTCGAGCCGCCGGTCTCCACCCCGATCTCGCGCAGGACGTCGATCGAGGCCTTGCGCATGCGCTGGTACTCTTTGTCGGTCAGCGTCAGCGCGGGGGCCACGGTGATGGAGTCGCCGGTGTGCACCCCCATCGGGTCGATGTTCTCGATCGAGCAGATGATGATGCAGTTGTCCGCGCGGTCGCGGACCACCTCCATCTCGTACTCCTTCCACCCCAGCACCGATTCTTCGATCAGCACCTCGGTGACCGGCGAGGCGTCCAGGCCACGTTCGACGATCTCGCGGAACTCCTCGACGTTGTAGGCGATACCGCCGCCGGTGCCGGCCAGGGTGAAGCTGGGGCGGATGATCGTCGGCAGGCCGACGAACTCCAGCGCCTCCAGCGCCTGCTCCATGGTGTTGGCGACGCGCGAGCGCGGGCTCTCCAGCCCGATCTTGTCCATGGCGTCGCGGAATTTCTGACGGTCTTCGGCCTTGTCGATGACCTCGGCCTTGGCCCCGATCATCTCCACGCCGTACTTGGCCAGCACGCCGTTCGACTCCAGCGCCAGCGCAGTGTTCAGCGCCGTCTGGCCGCCCATGGTCGGCAGCAGGGCGTCCGGGCGCTCCTTGGCGATGATCTTCTCGACCATCTCCGGGGTGATCGGCTCGATGTAGGTGGCGTCGGCCACCTCCGGGTCGGTCATGATCGTGGCCGGGTTCGAGTTGACCAGCACGATCCGGTAGCCCTCGGCCTTAAGGGCCTTACACGCCTGCACGCCCGAATAGTCGAACTCGCAGGCCTGACCGATCACGATGGGCCCGGCGCCGATGATCAGGATCGAGGAGATGTCGGTGCGTTTCGGCATGGGTACTCGCGCGCGTTGGCGGGCTCGCGCGGGGGGCCGCGCGCCCGGGGTCGGTCGACTTGCAGGTTAAGGGGGCCGTTTAGAGGCGGAGTCGCCTCCGCGCAAGCGGCGAGGACGGACAGGGCCGCGACACGACGCGCCGGCCTGTGAATTCTCCCCCCAGCCCCTAGGGGAACTTCACTACGAACAGGGCTGTTGGGGGGACGTCTTTAGCCAAGCCTGCCGCCTGCAACGAGTGGCGTACCAACAAGCGGCGAGACGCGAGGGGAATCCCTATGACCGCTCTTAAGAGAGGGCTGCTGAGCTCGTCCGTCTACGCGGGAGCGGCGTTCGCGGCCGCGATGACCATTGCGCCGCTCGTGCGCGCGCAGGATCTCCCCGAACAGCAGGATCAGCCGCAGGAGGAGCAACAGTCCGAGGTTGAGGAGATCGTGGTCACCGGTTCGCGCATCCCGCGGCCGAACCAGACCTCGCCCACCGCCGTGCAGGTGGTGACGACGCAGTACATCGAGCAGACCGGCTCCATCAACACGGGCGACATCGTCCGCACCCTGCCGGCGACCGGCGTCTCGTCGATCACGCCGACCAATTCGGGCTTCGCCACCACCGGCAACGCCATCACCACCGTGGACCTGCGCAACCTCGGCGAGGACCGCACCCTGACCCTGGTCAACGGCCGCCGGTTCGTGCCGGGCGTGGTCGGCACCCAGGCGGTCGACTACAGCACCATCCCGACCGGGCTGGTCGACCGCATCGACGTGATCACCGGCGGCGCTTCCGCAGTCTACGGCTCCGACGCCCTGGCCGGCGTGGTCAACATCCTGACCCGTAACGACTTCGAGGGCTTCCAGCTCAACGGCCAGTACGGCATCAGCGACCGCGGCGACGGGGTCGAGTGGAAGGTCGCCGCCCTGGCCGGCTCGCAGTTCCAGGACGGCCGCGGCCACGCCGTGGTGAACCTCGGCTACGACCACGTCGGGCCGATCCGGGCGCGCAGCCGCGGCGACCAGGGCATGGCGTTTGACGCCGTCAACGCCGTGACCCGCTCCGGCGATCCGAACGACCTGAAGGGCCAGACCAACCTCTTCTCCTCGTTCATCCCCGAGGGCCGTTTCCTGATCCCGGTGCCCACCGTGGTCACCACCCCTGACGGCCCCGTGGTCCTGACGGAGAACGACACCGGCGTGTTCACCGACGCGGGGATTTTCCCGTATTCGAGCGCCGCCTTCGGCTTCAACCGTCAGGAGTTCCGGTTGCTGCAGGTGCCGAGCAACCGGATCTCGACCTGGGCCGAGTTCGCCTACGACATCACCGACAACATGCGGTTCTTCTCGGAGTTGGCCTACATCCGCACCGAGGCGGAATCCCAGATCGAGCCGACGCCGCTGGGCAGCGACCAGGTCTATTTCAACGAAGCGGGCTTCGGCGCCCTTCCCACCTGTGCGGATGACAACGGCGACGGGGTCGTGGACGCGTGCCGGTTCGGCATCCCCCTGACCAGCGCTTCCGTGCCCGGAGACATCAAGGACCTGGTGCGCGCCGCCAATCCGGGCCTCGCGGACGAAGACCTGGTCGTCGGCTTCGCTCGTCGCACGCCCGAAGTCGGCAACCGCGGCAACGACATCAACCGCGACACCTTCCGCGTCGTGTTCGGCGTCGAGGGCGATCCGGTCGAGAACATCCACTACGAAGTCAGCATGAACTATGGTCGTACGGACGACGACCAGACTTCGACCGGCGACATCAACACCGACCGCCTGCGCGCGGCCCTGGACACCGTGGTCGATCCGGCCACCGGCCAGATCGTCTGCTCGGACATCAACTTCCGCGCCCAGGGCTGCGTGCCGATCAACATCTTCGGCGAGAACTCGATCTCGCCGGCGGCGGCCGACTTCATCCGCGCTCAGACCAGCCGCGATTCGGCGATCGAAGAGTGGGTGATCAACGGCTTCGTGACCGGCCACGCCTGGGAACTGCCGGCCGGCGCGCTGGAGTGGGTGGCGGGCTCGGAGTACCGCCAGGAGAAGTCGCGCGACATCCCCGACCCGCTCACCCAGGCGGGCGCCACCTCCGGCAACGCCACGCCGGCGACCATCGGCGAGTTCAACGTCTACGAGTTCTTCGGCGAACTGCGCATTCCGCTGCTGGCCGACATGGCCTGGGCCCAGTCGCTGGACCTGAACCTGGCCGGCCGCTGGTCCGAGTACTCCACCGTCGGCTGGACCCAGGCCTACGCCGCCTCGCTGGAATGGCAGGCGACCGACTGGGCCAAGTTCCGCGGTCAGTACTCGAAGGCGGTGCGCGCGCCGAACATCAGCGAGCTGTTCCAGCCCGCCCAGCAGGACTTCCCGTCCGTATCGGATCCGTGCGCGGGCGTGACGGTCACCGCCGGCGGCCAGGCGGCGTTCCTGAACGTGCGCCAGGACAGCGAGAACCCCAGCAACGTTCTCAGCAGCGGCGTCGACCCGACCACCATCGGCGATCCGATCGCCGCGGCCTGTCTGGCGGATCCGGCCCTGGCCGCGCGCGTCGCCGCCACCGGCGGTTTCTCGCAGACCCAGTTTGAGCTGCAGGGCGTTTCGGGCTTCGACACCGGCAACCCGGACCTCGCGGCCGAAACCGGCAAATCGTGGACCTTCGGGGTCATTTTCAACCCGAAATTCAACGACTGGTTGGCCCCGCTGTCGATGTCGATCGACTACTACGACATCAAGATCGACAACCGGATCCAGGCCATCGACGAGCAGGACCTGCTGAACAACTGCTACGGCGGCGCCGGCGGGTTCGACCCGACCAACCTGTTCTGCTCGTCGATCGTCCGCTTCAACAGCGGCCCGACCATCGGCGCGCTGCAGTTCGTCAACCAGACCCAGAACAACGTCGCCGAAACCACCGCCAAGGGCATCGACGTCCAGGCCAGCTACACCTTCCAGTTCAACGACTATTTCGAGAGCTCGACGGACTGGGGCTCGCTGCTCGCCACCTGGAACTACACCTGGGTCGACGAACTGGAGACGGTGCCGTTCGCCGGGGCCGATCCGATCGACCTGAAGGGCACCGTCGGCGCGCCCGAGAACCAGTGGCTGCTCAACCTGGTCTACAGCCGTGACAAGCTGACCGTGGCCTGGACCACGCAGTACATCGGCAAGGTGAAGATCACCAACAACTCCGACGACATCTTCTTCGGGGCTGAGATCGGTGAGCGCGCCTTCTCCGACATGCAGGTCCGCTACGACTTCAACGACCAGTCGACCCTGTTCCTGGGCGTCGACAACATCTTCGACGAGTACGTCTTCGTCGGCGGCACCGATGGCGGCGCCGGCCAGGCGACCGGCTGGACCACCTTCCCCGACGTCTACGACGGGGTCGGCCGGTTCTACTACGCCGGGGTCAAGCTGCAATATTGACGCGGGCGCGGGAGCCTTTTCGCTCCTGAGGCGTTTAGCTTCACGCCAATTCCTCCTGGGCGGCGTGTTTGCCCCCAGCCCTTCAAGGCGGCTCCTCGCGGAGCCGCCTTTTTTTTGGGATCGAGCCGGCGGCCGGCCCGCCTTGCTGGCCTTAGGATTGCGCGTCCATCAGGGCGGCGAAGCGCTCGAACAGGTAGAGGCTGTCGGTCGGCCCGGGCGAGGCTTCAGGATGGTGCTGGACGCTGAAGATCGGGCGGTCCTTCACCTCGAGGCCGCAGTTGGTGCCGTCGAACAGGGAGACGTGGGTCTCCTGCACGGGCGCGGGCAGGCTGTCGCGGTCCACGGTGAAGCCGTGGTTCATCGACACGATTTCCACCTTGCCGGTGGTCAGGTCCTTCACCGGATGGTTCGCGCCGTGGTGGCCCTGGTCCATCTTCACGGTCTTGGCGCCGAGCGCCAGCGCCAGCATCTGGTGGCCCAGGCAGATGCCGAACACCGGCTTGCCGCTCTCCACCAGCTTCCTGATCTCCGGCACGGCGTACTCGCCGGTCGCGGCCGGGTCGCCCGGGCCGTTCGACAGCAGGATGCCGTCCGGATTGCGGGCCAGCACTTCTTCCGCGGTGGCGGTGGCCGGCAGCACGGTGGCGCGGGCGCCGACGCTGGTCAGGGCGCGCAGGATGTTGCGCTTCACGCCGTAGTCGAGGACCACGACCTCGTACTTCGGCTGGCCGGCCTTGGCGTAGCCTTCCGGCCACGTCCACAGGCCCTCGTCGTAGACGAACGGCTGCAGGGTGGTGGCGTCCTTGGCCAGGTCGAGGCCGACCAGGCCGCTCCACTCGCGCGCCTTGGCGACCAGGGCGTCCAGATCGAACTTGCCTTCCGGATCGTGGGCGATGACCCCGTGCGGCGAGCCGTGCTCGCGGATGCGCTTGGTCAGCGAGCGGGTGTCGACGCCGGCCAGGCCGACGACGCCGCGGCGCTTCATCCAGCCGTCGAGGTCGCCCTGCGAGCGATAGTTGGCCGGCGCGGTCGGCAGGTCGCGGAAGATCGCGCCCCGCGCCGAGGTCTCGCCGCCCTGGCCGATCTGCTCCACGTCCTCCAGGTTCACGCCGACGTTGCCGACGTGGGGGAAGGTGAAGGCCAGGATCTGGCTCATGTAGGACGGGTCGGTCAGGATTTCCTGATAGCCGGTCATGGCGGTGTTGAAGACCACCTCGCCCAGCGCCTCGCCGGTCGCGCCGACGCCGATTCCCTGCAGGATGGTGCCGTCGGCCAGGGCCAGCACTCCGGTCGCGCCGCTCATGAGTTTCGTCGTCATCGCAGCGTCTCCTCGGAAATCACACCAGGCTTGCAAAACGGCGGGCCGAGGTCTTTCTCGGCCCGCCGCGCAAACGGTCGCGTAGGTAGTGATTCAGGCAGACGCGGTCAACGCGTTTTCGGTCGCAGCCCGGCGGCGGGCGGCCGGTCAGCAGGCCTTGGAGTTGTACAGATCCATCAGGTAGTCGAGCCGCTGGTACTTCGGTCCCAGCGCCATGGCCTCCTGCTGCAGGGCGGTCATCTCATCGGCCATCTTGCGCTGCGCCGCGCTCACCTGCGCCTGGCGGGCCATGGACAGGGCCTGGCCGCCGAACGGAACCAGGCCGGCCAGGCTGGACGCGACGGTCGAGCCGACCCCGCCCGTCATCGCCCCCATCTGGTCCTTGACGGTGTCGTTCATGGCTTCGGCCTGACGGTTCTGTTCGGCCTGGAGCTCGGCGTTGAGGCCGTTGACCTCCTGGAGCAGGACTTCGCAGGTCTTCGCGCGGTCGCCGGCGCGGATCACCTCGTAGGGGGCCGCAGCGGGCGCCGGATCGGTCGCCGCCATCGCGAGAAAAAGCAGGGCCTCCAGCATGATTCGAACTCCGTGCGTCGACGTCACGCTCTCACGCCAGTCGGCGCGCGGGCGCGGCGGCTGCGGCGAACCCGGTCCCGGGCGCGGTGAAACCCGCCGCTGCGCCTAACCGAATGTTCACTGGCGGGCGCGGCCAGGGCGCGGCAGAAAGCTTGGCGGAATGCTCTTCACCGTCGTCTGGAGGCGCCCGGCCGATGCTTCAGTTGCGTCCCAATTGCGAGTGCTGCGATCGCGACCTGCCGCCCGCGGCGCAGGCCTTCATCTGCACCTTCGAGTGCACGTTCTGCACCGACTGCACCAACCGGCGCTTCGCCGGCGTCTGCCCGAACTGCGGCGGCGAACTGGTGCGCCGCCCGGTCCGCCCGGCCGCCGCGCTGGAGCGCTTCCCGGCTTCGACGGAACGGGTGACCAAGCCGCACGCGGGCTGTAAAGCCGGGTGATGCTCACCATCCGTCCGGCGCGCCCGTCCGACGCGCCCCTCGTCTTTCAGCTCGTGCGCGAGCTGGCCGACTACGAAAAGCTGCTGCACGAGGTCGTGGCCAGCGAGGCCGACGTCACCGCCGCCCTGTTCGCTGAGGGCGCGCGCGCCTTCTGCGATATCGCCGAGGTCGACGGCGAGCCGGCCGGCTTCGCCCTGTGGTTCAACAACTTCTCCACCTTCCGCGGCCGCCACGGGATCTATCTGGAGGATCTGTTCGTCCGTCCGGCCTTCCGCGGGCGGGGAATCGGCAAGGCGCTTCTGGCGGGCCTGGCCAAACGCTGCGTCGAGCAGGGCTATGCGCGGCTGGAATGGGCGGTGCTGGACTGGAACGCGCCGGCCATCGGCTTCTACGAGGGCCTGGGCGCGACCGTGCTGCCCGACTGGCGCGTGTGCCGCCTGACCGGGCCGGCCCTGGAGGCGCTGGGTCGGGGTTAGGCCGCCGCCGCCGCCCGCCGCCGCGTCAGGGCCGAGATCGCCCACAGCGGCGTGGTCGCCAGCAGCACGACCCCGGTGACCTTCAGCAGCTCGCGGTCCGACGACCAGATCGTCCAGATGGAGAACAGCGCGCCGGCGAGCGCCAGCAGGCGCGCGCCCAGCCGCGGCCCCGGGCGTTCGATCGCGCCGGCGAAGCGCACCAGGGCCAGG
Organism: Caulobacter sp. 17J80-11; assembly: GCF_014349105.1. Taxonomy (GTDB): domain Bacteria; phylum Pseudomonadota; class Alphaproteobacteria; order Caulobacterales; family Caulobacteraceae; genus 17J80-11. The sequence goes on from NZ_JACSJI010000001.1 coordinate 378,082, forward strand.
GCGCACAGGCCGTAGACCACCATGAACAGCACGGTGGAGACGTTGATCAGCACCTCGAACTGTTCGCCCAGGGTCGGCGAGGCGGACAGCACCGCCGCGCCGGTCATGAGCGCGCTGGTGACCAGGATGTCGCGCACCGGCGTGCGGTCCGGTTCGACTTCGCTGATCGCGCGCGGCAGGAAGCCTTCGGCGGCGGTGGCGCGGTTGGTCTCGGCCGCCACCAGGATCCAGCCGCCGAGCGTGCCGATCGCCTTGACCAGGGCGCAGACCGCCACCGCCGCGCCGACAGTCGGGCCGGCCAGGCGGGTGACCGCGTCGGCGAAGGGCGCGGTCGAGGTCGCCAGTTCGCCGGCCGGGATGATGCCCATGATGGCCACGGTCGCGGCCATGTAGACCACGGCGGCCAGGCCGACGCCGCCCAGCGCCGCGATGGGGATGTCGCGCTGCGGGTCGCGCACCGCCGCGGCGGCGACGTTGGCGCTTTCGAAGCCGAGGAAGGCCCAGAACACCGTCACGACCGAGGGGGGGATTGTCTCGGCCAGCGGCTTGCCCGAGGGATTCCACGAGCCGGTGAACACGTGCGGGTCGAAGTCGATCACGCCCAGCACGATCACCGCCAGAATGGGCAGCAGGCCGATCAGCAGGGTCAGGCCCGACAGGCGCGCCACCAGGCGCGGGCCCAGCAGGTTGGCCCCGGCCAGCAGCCAGATCGCCCCGATCGCCGCGGCGGTGGTCGGGACCGGGCCCTTCAGGCCGGGCACGAACACGGCCAGATAGCCGACTACGGCCAGCGCGATGGCGACGTTGCCGACCCAGCTCGACACCCAGTAGGCCATGGACGAGGCGAAGCCGAACGGCCGGCCGAGGCCGTCGCCGGCGTAGGTGGCGATGCCGTTCAGCGTCGGGCGCAGCATGGCCAGCAGCGCGAACGCCCCGGCCAGCACCAGGCCGCCGGCGGTGGCCGCCAGCCACGACAGCACGCTGGACGAGCCCACCGAGGCCAGGGTGGCCGGCAGCAGGTAGACGCCGGAGCCGATCATATTGCCCGCCACCAGCAGGGCGGCCAGGAACGGCCCGATCTTCTTGGTCGTAGTCATGCCGCCCCCCGGCGCGCTCTACTCAGCCACCAGGCAGCCGCCCTCGGCGAAGCCCGGCTCGGGTTCTTCAGCCCGTCTATGCGGCCGCGCGTGCGCCTCGGCCACCTGGGCCTGGAACCAGGCCACGGCGTTTTCCTGGCGCGGCGACAAGGCGCCGAACTCGTAGACGCCGGCGTCGAGGTTCTGCTGCACCTTCTCGCAGATCCAGGCGTCCTCGGCCGTCAGCCGGTCCGAGGCGGCCAGGGTGTCGTCCATCGGCTCGTCCGCGTGGTGCAGGTAGAGGTAGTCCAGCCGGGTGCGGCCGAAGCCGTCCGGGCGCATGTGCTCGATCATCAGCCCGCGCCGGTAGACGTTCACCGCCAGGTTCGGCCAGACCCAGGCCCACAGGCCCTCCTGGGTGCTGCCCTCGGCCGAGGGCACCTCGTGCACGGCGATCCGGCCGTCCATGCGCACCTGGTAGGCGCCGCAGTCGACCTCGGCCGCCAGGGTCGGGTGCACGGCGCTGATGTGATAGCCCTCGAGATAGTTCTCGACGTAGACCTTCCAGTTGCAGCCCAGGCTGTGGCTGCGGCGCAGGGTGGCGGTCGGGATCTCGATCTCGCGCTCGCGCCACAGGGTCTCGAGCGGCTGAAGCGTATCCATCAGCGGCGCGGCGTCGGCGTCCAGGTTCACGAACACGAAGCCGCGCCAGGTCTCCACCCGGATCGGGAACAGCGGGAAGTTGCGCGGGTCGAAGCCCTCGGCCGCGCCGAACCCGACCGCGCTGCGCAGCCGCCCGTCCAGGGTGTAGCGCCAGCCGTGGTAGCGGCAGACGAACTCGCCCTCGCACTTGCCGGCGGTCTCGCCGACCAGCGGGCCGGCGCGATGGCGGCAGACGTTGTGGAAGCCGTTCAGCGCCCCGTCCTTGCCGCGCACGACCACGACCGGAAAGCCGGCGATCGAATCGGCCAGGTAGTCGCCCGGCTCGCCCAGGTCGCGCTCCAGCCCGAGGAACTGCCAGCTTTTCGCGAACACGCCGTGGCGTTCGCGCTCGAAGGCGGAGGGACTGCGATAGAGCTCGGCGCGGGCGGTGATCAGCATGCGCGATGTTCCGCACGCCTGCGGACGCGGGTCAACGTGGACAAACTGCGCCGTGGGCGTATGAACTTGGTGGAGATGTCGGGGGGACGTGCGAAACTCGATCGCATTGCGCTCGCGGTCCGCATCGTGGATTGAGCGCCGGTGCGATTCGACGACCGCTTCCTCGACGAGCTGAAGGCCCGCCTCCGTCCCTCGGAGGTGATCGGCCGCAGCGTGAAGCTCAAGCGCCAGGGGCGCGAGTGGGTGGGCCTGAGCCCCTTCACCAAGGAAAAGTCGCCGTCGTTCTACGTCAACGACGACAAGGGTTTTTACCACGACTTCTCGTCGGGCAAGCACGGCGACGTGATCTCCTTCCTGCAGGAGACCGAGCGGCTCAGCTTCCGCGAGGCGATCGAGCGGCTGGCGGCCGAGGCCGGCCTGCAGCTGCCGGCGGAGGATCCGCGCGCGGCCGAGATGGAGCACAAGCGCCAGGGCCTGCAGGATTGGCTGGAGCTGGCCGCCAAGTGGTTCGAGGCCGAGCTGAGGCGCCCGGGCGCCGCGGACGCGCGCGCCTACCTGGCGAAGCGCGGTCTGCCGGAGGACCAGTGGGGCCGCTTCCGCCTGGGCTACGCGCCGGCTGGGCGCACGGCGCTCAAGGACGTGCTGGTCCAGCGCGGGGCCAAGCCGGCCGAGCTGGTCGAGGCGGGCCTGCTGATCTCGCCCGAAGGCGGCGGCCAGCCTTACGACCGCTTCCGCGACCGCATCATCTTTCCGATCGTGGACGGGCGCGGGCGGGTGATCTCGTTCGGCGGCCGGGCCATGAACCCGGACGACAAGGCCAAGTACCTGAACGGCCCGGAGACCTCGCTCTTCCACAAGGGGCGCAACCTCTACGGCCTGCCCGAGGCGCGGAAGATCCTGGGCTCCGGCGCGGACGACGCGGCCCCGGTGGTGGTCGAAGGCTACATGGACGTGATCGCCTGCCAGCGCGCGGGCGTGGCGGCCGTGGCCGCCATGGGCACGGCCCTGACCGAAGAGCAGATGGAGCTGCTCTGGCGGATCCACTCCGAGCCGGTGCTCTGCTTCGACGGCGACAAGGCCGGCCTGCGCGCCGCCTTCCGCTCGATCGACCGGGCCCTGCCGCAGCTGAAGGCGGGCCGCTCGTTCCGCTTCTGCCTGCTGTCCGGCGGCCAGGACCCCGACGACCTGCTGCGCGACAAGGGCGCGCTGGCGCTCCGCGACCAGCTGTCCGACACCAAGCCGTTCGTCGAGGTGCTGTTCCAGCGCGAACGCGACGCCGAGCCGCTGGACACGCCCGAGCGCCGGGCCGGACTGAAGAGCCGCCTGCGCGCCGTCGCCGCGGCCATTCAGGACAAGGACCTTTCGGAGCAGTACCGCAACGACCTGTTCACCCGTTTCGACGGCCTGTTTCCCCGCGACGTTTCGTCCGGGGCGGCGCCGGCCGGCCGGGGCCGCGGCGAGTGGCGGCGCGGCGGCGCGCCGGCCCTGTCCGGGGCTACCGAAGGCGGGCGCCGCGCGGCCAATTCCCTGGCGCAGACCCTGGACGCCACGGCCGCCGCCGTGGCCCAGGGCGCCATCGACGATCCGGCCCGTCTGGACGAGCGGCTGGAGGAGATCGAGGCCTGCGGCTTCGGCGATCCGGCGCTGGACGGATTGGCGAAGGAAATCATCCGACTGCGGCTGCAGGCCGATACCCTTGACAGAGACGCTCTTACTCGCCATCTGGCCAAATCGGGACTCGGTGCGTTGTTACGCGAGGTCGAAAGGGCGGCCCTGAAATCGGGCGCGCCGTTCCTGGCCCCGGAAAAGACGCTCGCCGACGCGCGAGGCCTGTGGTCGCAAGCGTTCGACGCTCTTTCGCGGTTGTCTGCGTTGGAGCGCGCTTTGGCGTCTGGGAAAACGGAGGACCTGTTCGGTTCCGATCCCGAGGCGTTCAAGCGATTGAAAGCCGAACGCGACGCGCTCAGGCGGGCGATCAAGACGGGAACGATTTGGGCGGACGACGGGTCGTAACCCGACGCGGCGCCGATTTTGGATTTGGTGTTTGCCGAACCCCGGGGGGCGGGTCGGCCGGAGACGCGAATGACCAATCAGGTGGAAACGCAAGAGGCCGAAGTTTCGTCTGACGGGCCTCTGCTGGACCTGACCGACGCTGGGGTCAAGAAGTTCATCAAGCAGGCCAAGGCCCGCGGCTACGTCACGATGGACGAGCTGAACAAGGTCCTGCCGTCCGAAGAGTTCAGCTCCGAGCAGATCGAGGACACCCTCGCCATGCTCTCGGAGATGGGCATCAACGTCATCGAGGCCGAGGAGGCCGCCGAGGAAGGCGGCGAGGTGGCGGTTCGCGAAGAAACCGCCGTCGTGGCCGAGACCGAGTCCAAGCCGACCTACGACCGCACCGACGACCCCGTGCGCATGTACCTGCGCGAGATGGGCTCGGTGGAGCTGCTGTCGCGCGAGGGCGAAATCGCCATCGCCAAGCGCATCGAGGCCGGCCGCGACACCATGATCCGCGGTCTGTGCGAGAGCGCGCTGACCTTCGAAGCCATCATGGTCTGGCGCGACGAACTCGCCGCCGGCCGCATCCTGCTGCGCGAGATCATCGACCTGGAAGGCACCTACGGCGGCCAGGGCGGCCCGCCGACCGGCGAGGAAGGCGAGGAAGAGGAAGTCGAGGCGGAAGCCGCCCCGGCTGAAGCTCCGGCCGAGCCGGAAGGCGAGGGCGAAGAGGACTTCGACGACGGCGCCGGCCCGACCGTCTCGGCCATGGAGGCCGAGCTGCGCGAAGGCGTGATGGCGACGCTCGACCTGATCGCCGCCGACTTCGAAGGCTTCCGCAAGCTGCAGGAGAAGCTGGTCTCGGCCCGCCTGCGCGGCGAGGACCTGTCGGCCGCCGACCGCAAGGCCTACGAGGCGGCCAACGCCGCCATCTCCGGCCGCCTGAAGACGGTGAAGCTGAACAACGCCCGTATCGAGGCGCTGGTCGAGCAGCTGTACGCCATCAACCGCAAGCTCATGCAGCTGGAAGGCCGCCTGCTGCGCCTGGCCGACAGCTACGGCATCTCGCGCACGGAATTCCTGAAGGCCTACTTCGGCTCGGAGCTGGATCCGACCTGGGCGACGCGTGTCCGCGACATGGGCGTGCGCTGGACCAAGTTCGCCGACAACGAGTCCCAGCAGATCGCCGACATCCGCGGCGACGTCGCCACCCTGGCGACCGACGCGGGCGTGCCGATCGACGACTATCGCCGCATCGTCCAGACGGTGCAGAAGGGCGAGCGCGAGGCCCGTCAGGCCAAGAAGGAAATGGTCGAGGCCAACCTGCGCCTCGTGATCTCCATCGCCAAGAAGTACACCAACCGCGGCCTGCAGTTCCTGGACCTGATCCAGGAGGGCAACATCGGCCTGATGAAGGCGGTCGACAAGTTCGAGTACCGCCGCGGCTACAAGTTCTCGACCTACGCCACCTGGTGGATCCGTCAGGCGATCACCCGCTCGATCGCCGACCAGGCCCGCACCATCCGCATCCCGGTGCACATGATCGAGACGATCAACAAGATCGTCCGGACCTCGCGCCAGATGCTGCACGAGATCGGCCGCGAGCCGACCCCGGAAGAGCTGGCCGAAAAGCTGGCCATGCCGCTGGAGAAGGTGCGCAAGGTCCTGAAGATCGCCAAGGAGCCGATCTCGCTCGAGACCCCGATCGGCGACGAAGAGGACAGCCACCTCGGCGACTTCATCGAGGACAAGAACGCGGTCCTGCCGATCGACGCGGCCATCCAGTCGAACCTGCGCGAGACCACCACCCGCGTGCTGGCGTCGCTGACGCCGCGCGAGGAGCGAGTCCTGCGCATGCGCTTCGGCATCGGCATGAACACCGACCACACCCTGGAAGAAGTCGGCCAGCAGTTCTCGGTCACCCGCGAACGCATTCGCCAGATCGAGGCCAAGGCCCTGCGCAAGCTAAAGCACCCGTCGCGGTCGCGGAAGCTGCGCAGCTTCCTGGACAGCTGATCGGTCCTTCCGGACTGGAATTGAAAGGCGCCGGTCGAAAGGCCGGCGCCTTTTTCATTGCGCGCGGGGGAGGGTCGCCTCGAAGCGGGCGCCGGCCTGTGAGGCGACCAGTTCCAGCCGCCCGTGGCTGGCGGCGAGCAGGGAGCGGGCGACGGCCAGGCCCATGCCGGTGCCGCCTTCGGCCCGGCGGCTGGTGAAGAAGGGCTCGAACAGCCGCGGCCGGTCGGCTTGCGGCACGCCTGGGCCGTCGTCGGCGACCCACAGGACCAGGGCCTCGGGCGTGGCGCGCGCGGCGATGACGGCGCGGCCGGCGCCGGCCTGGCGGCTGTTCTCCAGCAGGGCGGTCAGCACCGCCTCGATGGTGGCTTCCGGAACCGAGACCCGCGGAGCCGGCTCGGCCAGCTCGACCGTCACGGCGAAGCCGCCGACGGTCAGGGCGTCGGCCACGCGGCGCACCGGCGGGGCCACGTCGATGGAGACGCCCGCCTCGGGCCGGGCCATGTCGGCGCGGGCCAGGTCCAGCAGGCGGCCGACCAGCTGCGACAACCGCGCGGCGTCGGCCGATATGGCCGACAGGAAGCGGCGGCGCTCCGCCTCGCTCATGTCGGCGTGGTGGTCTTCCAGCAGCTCGGTGGCGCCACGGATGCCGGCGAGCGGGGTCTTGAACTCGTGGCTCACGGCCGCCGCGAAGTCGCGCAGATAGCGCGAGCGGCGGGCGATCGCCTCGCCCATGACGGCGAAGTCCTCGTAGAGGGTGCGGATCTCCACCGCAGCGGTCTGCGGCGTCGGCGGGATGGCGCCGTGGCCGTGGGCGACCTCGCGGGCGGCCGCGCTCAAGGCCTCGATCGGGCGGGTGACGCCGCGCGAAACCAGGCCCGACAACACCACCAGCAGGCCGAAGATCGCGCCCACGCCCAGCATGATCTTGCCGCGGTCCTGGTAGATCCCCCGGAACAGCGCGCGCGGCGAGCGCGACAGCAGCAGCGCGCCCACCACCTGGTCGCCGACCCGCACCGGACGGGCGTGGTGGATCCGAAGCGCCGAGGCGCGGCTCAGCCACTCGAAGGAATAGCGCGGCCGGTAGGCCCCGTTGCGACGCAGCACGGTCTCCGGCGCGCCGCCCAGCGCCGCGCGCACCTCCGGCAGGACGGCGTAGTCGCCGCCTGTGTCCGCTCCCAGCACCACGCGGCCGCTGCGGTCGACCAGCACGATCGAGGCCAGGGTGGTGCGGCTGGTGGCGCGGATCAGCGGGGCCAGCGCGGCCGCAGCGACCGCCGCGTCGGGATCGGCCGGGGTGAGGGCGGGCGCGGCGCGCGGCCGCTCGGGCAGCACCGGCGTGGCGCTGAGGTCGATGCTGGGCGGCTCGGGCCGGTAGTCGGCGGGCTGCAGCGGCGGGAGCTGCGGGGCGGCGGGCGCGCCCGGCCAGGCGGCTTCGGCCGCCGCCGCCAGGGCCGCGCCCTGGGCGACCAGCTCGGCCTCGGTCTGGCGCACCAGGGTGTTCTCGTACACCCGCAGGAAGATCGCGCTGACCCCAGGCAGGGCGGCGGTGAAGATCAGCACCGCCAGCACGATGGTGCGCAGGCGCAAGGACGGCCAACGGCTGCGGACAAAGGCCTTGAAACGCCCGATCACGCGCGCGCGCCGGTGCAGGCCCCCAGCTGGTAGCCGACCCCGGCGCGGGTCTCGATCACGTCGTGGCCGCCGACGCTGGCGAACTTGCCGCGCAGGTTGCGCACGTGGCTGTCGATGGTGCGGTCGGTCACCGCGAAGCCCGGGCCGTGCAGGCGGCTGATCAGGTGGTCGCGGGTGAACACCTTGCCCGGCGCGCCAGCCAGCGCGCGCAGTATGCCGAATTCGGTGACGGTCAGCGTCACCTCCGTCCCCTCCCAGCGGGCGCGCCAGCCGTCCGGGTCGAGGCTGAGGCGCCCGCGCGCGACCGCGCCCTCCGAGGCGGGTTCGCGCGGCGCCGAGCGGCGCAGGACGGCCTGCACGCGGGCCACCACTTCGCGCGGGCTGAACGGCTTGACCACGTAGTCGTCGGCCCCGAGCTCGATGCCCAGCACCCGGTCGATCTCGTCGTCGCGCGAGGACAGGAACAGGATCGGCAGCTCGCCCTGGGCGCGCAGCCGCCGGCAGACCTCCAGCCCGTCCATGCGTGGCATGTTGATGTCGAGCACCACCAGGTCGGGGGCGTGGGCCGCCACCGCCGCCAGCGCCGCCTCGCCGTCGGCGGCCTCACGGACCTCCAGCCCGGCCTTGGCGAGGGCGAAGCCGAGCAGCTGGCGGATGTGCGGGTCGTCGTCGACGACCAGGATGGAGCGGGACATGGCGCGCATGATCACGGCTGAGCTTCCGAGGTCAACGGGGCCGGCGAGACCGCGGTTTCCGGCGCGTCGACCAGCTCGCGCGGGCCGTAGTATTCGCGCGCCGACGAGGCGGGCGTGGTCGGCGCGGCGACGGCGACCGGCTCGGGCGCCCCGTCGCAGAGCATGCGGCTGGGAGCCGGCGCGTCGCCGACCAGGGCGCGGGCCGCCGCCAGCCGGCGGGCGTCGCGCCAGGTCCACTCGCGCCAGTCCGCCTGGCGGGCCTCGACCCGCCGCTGGACGGCGCCGCGCACCGCCGTCACCCGGGCCTTGAAGCCGGGCTCGCCGGGGCGGGTCTCCAATTGGGCCAGGGCGGTCAGGGCCCCGCCGTCCAGCTGGTTCAGGTAGCAGAAGTCGAGCTGCGTCCCCCGTCCGCCGGCTTCCCGGGCGTTGCGGACGTTCCAGTGCGCGGCCACCGCACCGAGGTCGACCACGCTCACGCTCGCCAGCGCAAGGGCGGCGGTAAGGGCGTTGGCGTTGATGAGCCAGGCCCCGCTCTTGCCGCGCAGCAGCCGCCAGCAGATCAGCGCCAGGCCCACGGCCACCAGCACCATCCAGACCAGGGCGGCGAGCCGCAGGCGGGTCAGGGAGTAGGCCTCCACATAGTCCAGGGTGCGCAGGATGCTGGAGGCGACCAGGAACATGTTCTGCACCACCCACAGCACCACCAGACGCCGGCACAGCGGGTTCGCCGCGGTGTCGGAACTGGGGCGCAGCGCGACCAGCACGAACAGGCCGGCCAGCAGGGCGGTGGCGATCAGCGGATAGGCGCCGCGGTGGGCGTACTCGGCCAGGGTCACGCCCTCGGGCAGGCCCGCGCCGCTCCACAGGAAAGCCAGGTCGAGGCCGTTCTGAACGGCGAACAGGGCGTTGAAGAGGATCAGTGACAGGGCGACGGAGGCGACCGTCACGCCCGGCAGCGGCCCCGGCGCGCCGCCGCCGGGCAGCGGCAGCAGCCTGCGCTTCGAACGCGGCCGCAGGGTCGCCCAGACCGCGACGCCCACGCTCGCCCAGAAGATCCAGCGCAGCAGGTCCGGCGAGGGCAGGCGCACGCGGCCCAGCAGGTCGGCGATGATCGGGTTGGCGGCGGCGAACAGGGTCAGGAACACCGCTCCGCCGACCAGCGGCAGGGCCAGCACGCCGAGCAGCGCCGTCGGACGGGGGGCCCGCCGACCGCTCAGGCGCTCGACCCGGCGCAGCCGGCCGAGGTCGCCCAGCGGAGCCCAGATCCCGGCGAACGCCTGAACAATCAACCGCTGCGCCCAGCGCCAGACGTCGTCGAAGCGGCCGGTGCGCGGCAGTAGGGCGGCGGCGCCGAGTGCGATCCCGAACAGGCTCCAGGCCACCAGGCCCGGACGGTCGATCAGGACCAGCGCGAACAGGGCGGCGATCGCCAGGGCGAACAGGGCGCGGCGATCGCGACGGACCGCGGGGCGGGCGAGGGCGAGGGTCAGGGTCCAGGCCAGGGCGAAGACGCCCAGCGCCGAGCCGAAGCCGTGGCCGTAGAGGAGCTGGTCGGCGAGGGTCGCCAGGGCGGCGGCGGCGAGCGGCTTGCGCCAGAAGGTCAGGGGAGGGGCTGACATGGAGGCTCCGTGAACTGTGGAGCCTGATTGCCGCGCGCCGGTGGAGGCCGATGCGTCCCCCGGCGCCGGGCGCGAGGGCTTTGCGTGCAGATTCCGTGCAGGCGGCCGGTGCGGCGGACGGACGCACCGGGGCCCGTACGCCCCTGATTATCTAGGTCCTCAGCCGGTCTGCGCGCGCGGCGGACAACGTGTCGCATCGGTATCCGATGCCGATGTTCGCATATCACCGGTGTCCGCAGGTCATCGGGCGCTCAACGCGCTCCGGCGCGGGCCTTTTGATCCGATCGCATTTCGCACCGAGGTAATTCTGCTCATGCATGTCTTTTCGCGCCGTCTGCTGAAGTTCGCGATGCTGGCGGGTGTCGCCACCGGACTGTGGCACGCCGGCGCGCAGGCGCGCGTGGTCACCGGGGGCGCCGATCGCATCGATCTGACCGCGTCGGTCCTGCCGGCTTCTGCCGGCGCCTTCGAGGCGCCGCTGCTGGTGCCTCGCCTGGTCTGGGAAGGCGCCGACGTCGACGGCGACGGCCAGGCCGACTTCGTCAATCCCACCGGCGAAGCCCCGCGCGACCACGACGCCTACGGCTCGGGACAGTTCGGCGCCTCGCGCGACGGCGGCGGGCGCGAGCACGCCGGCGTCGACTACCGGGCTCACGGCGGCCAGGACGTGCGCGCGCCGATGTCGGGCTATGTCAGCAAGATCGGCTACGTCTACGAGGACAGCCGCAACCTGCGCTTCGTCGAGATCACCAACCCGGCCCTGCACTACGTCACGCGCGTGATGTACGTCGACGCCGCCGTGGTCGAGGGCCAGGCCGTGCACGCCGGCCAGAACATCGGCGCCGCGCACAGCCTGCAGGACCGCTATCCCGGCATCACCGACCACGTCCACCTGGAGGTGTCGCGCCTGGGCGGTCACAAGATGGACGCCGCCCGGCTGATCACCGCGCGCCTCGAGGTCCCGGCCGACTCCGCGGCCTGACCGCGCGTCAGCCCAGGTTGGCCAGATAGACCGCCTCGGTGCGGTTGGTGGCGCCCAGTTGCTTGAGGATGTTGCGCACGTGGACCTTCACCGTGCTCTCCTGCATTCCCAGCTCGAAGGCGATCACCTTGTTCGACTTTCCCTGCCGGATGCGGACCAGTACGTCCGACTGACGCGGAGTCAGGGCCGGGTGCGCGGGGTCCGCCGGCCCGGTCGCCGCCGGCGACGCCTGCGGCTCGCCTGACGGCGCGTCGACCGCGTCGGCGGGGACGAACACCTCGCCGGCGCTGATCCGGCGCAGCACCCGGCACAGCTCGTCCGGACTGACGTCGTGCGACAGGCATCCCCGCACCCCCAGGCGCAAGGCGCTCAGCACGTCGCCGGGCGAGTGCCGGTTGGCCAGCAGCACGATCGAGGCGTCGGGCAGGGCGGCGGTGATGGTGGGCAGATCCCGGACGAGCGCGGCCGCGTCCTTGGCCTCGCGGCCGGCGTGCAGCAGGACCAGGTCCACAGGCCCGGTCGCGCGGGCCTGCTCCGGGGCGCTGGCCGCCACCACGGAAAACTCGTCGGCGTGCTCGGCCAGGGCCAGGCTCAAACACTCCCGGGTCAGCGGGGAAGGGTCGATCAGAAGCACCGACAACGGGCGGCCGACGGCGGGCGGCGCAGGCACGGCCGGCGCGGCGGGAGCGCCCGGTTTCGATCTCAACGGCGGAAGCGCGCCGAGCGCGTGCATGTCGCGATGGTCCGTGGTCGTCAGAGGCATTTAGCTCTCCCTGTTCGTGGCTCGAACACAGAGCTCGTCCGGGGTTCGCGTGGTGCTGTCGTGTGGGTCCCCGCCCCGAGGGGTGTGTGACGGTCGCCGTCTCTCGCGTCGCCGACCGCGCTCAGAGACCGAGTGGACGGGTCTATTGTTCCGACCCGAACGTCGAGAGGCGTACCGAATAGGTGGTAGTAGCGCGGTAGTTGTCTTGGCGGTATCCGGCTTGTCAGGTTGCCGTGTGCCTGAAGCTATACTTACCTTTCTCACCTAGCGTCGTACCAACAGCGGTGTAAGCCGAATTCTAGTCTGTCGAGTGCAGGCTCGATCTGGGATTGATTGCGGCGGCCGGGACGACCTCCTGCTCACCGGGTGGCCCGGCCTTGGCTCAATCGAACCAAATGGAGTTTGTCATGAAGAAGCTGTTCGCCATCGCCGCCGCCACCGCTCTGCTGGGCGCCACCGCCGGTTCCGCCCTCGCGGCTGATCGTCTGGCCGACACCCAAATGGATACGGTCAGCGCCGGCTTCCTGAACAACAATCAGACCAACGTCGCCGTGGTTTCGAACCTGCAGGCGCTGGAAGTGAAGAACTACGCCTCCAAGGGCGGCGAAGTGTACAGCGGCGTGAAGGCCAACCAGAACACCTACATCTCGCAGACGAACTGCAAGTTCACCGCGTTCACGCACTGCTGAGCCGGACCTTACCCGCCCGCCCCGCCGACGGGGCGGGCGGATCGGCCGGCGCCTGAACGGGCGCCGGTCGCTCCATTCTCTCGCTAAAGGACCGGACAGATGACCAAACTGCTCCTGGCCGCGGCCTCGGCCACGGCCGTTGTGATGGCCGGCACGGCCGCGCTCGCCGCGCCGGCCACCGGCGCCGAACCGATGCGTCTGGACGAAACGCAAATGGACGGCGTCAGCGCCGGCGCCGTCAACTTGAACATCGCAGTCGCCGTTCCGACCCAGGTGATCGTGCCGACGGCCGTCGCCGTGAATGTCGGCAGCGGAACCGCCAGCGCCGGCAATATCGTAAACGCGGTGCAGGTCGCCGCGATCCGGCAGAAGATCAACTGGAACTGACCCAGGTCGCGACCTGAACGGTCCCGTCTTCGCCGCCGGCGGAGGCGGGACACGCTTAGCTGCGCGCCGAGGAGATGTGGCTATGAAGCTGCGTATTGGTTTGGCCGGCCTCGCCGCCGGCTTCTTCGCCTGCGCCGTCTCGGCGGCGGAGGCGCGCCCGACGGTGCTGGCCGACAGCGATCTGGACCGGACCACGGCGGGGGCGTTCGACGACGCGTTCGGCGATCGGCTGTCCATCGACCTGTCCGGGTTCGGGCAAGGCGACTTCACGGGCGGCGGCACGACCATCGTGAACAGCTATGACGTCTCGTCTGACGGGTCGTCCGTGGTCGAAAGCCACGTCGCAATCACCACCCACTATTCAATCGACAACTGAACCGGTTCGGCGGGGCGGCCTGCCGGTCCAGCGGACGGGCGGGAGTGGCCCGCACGAGCCGCTGGAGATCACGAAATGAAGCATTCCGCTCACTTGCTGGCCGGGGTTGTGGCCGGCGCGGTCCTGGGCTCGGCGGCCGTCGCCGCGGCCGAGCCCGTAGTCCTGTCCCCGTCAGCCATGGACGAGGCCACCGCCGGCGCGCGTCCGGACGTCCTCGCGCGGCTGGCGGCCGTCAGGGCGCGCGTCGAGCAACTGCGGGCGAAGCTCGGCGGCAAGTGGCACTGGACGCCGACGACGACCATCACCTCGTCGAACGACGGCAAGAGCAACAACGTGAAGATCGTTCGGAGCGTCAGCCAGGTCAGCGTGACCCGCGGCGACTGACGGGCGCTGGGCGGCGAGCCGCCGGCCGTCGTCCCGGCCGACCGTGGCCGGCGGCCGGCGCTGTTCCGCAGCGTTGGCGAGATTTAGGGATACCGAATATGGCGTAATCGTTCGCGAAGCTTCGTACGGCTCGCAGAGGTGCGATCATCGATAGAGATCAACGCGTTCTGCGTGTGGGGCGGGCGTGTTCCCTACCCAAACGGTCGTACGCCGAATTCTAGTCTGTCTCTCCATCGGGGTTACGGGAATACATCCCGGCCGCCGGGCGTCTCGTCTTGCACGCGACGAGGCCGCCTTTGCGCACAGCAACCCCAGGAGATCAGCTATGAAGAAGTTGCTCGCCATCGCGACTATCGCCGCGCTGTTTGGCGGCGGATCCGCCTTCGCCGCAGACTCCAGTCCGACGCGCCTGGACGACACGCAGATGGACAACCTCACCGCCGGCAAGAACGGCGGACAGTCGAACTTCGTGATCATCGCGCCGATTACCAACGTCGACCTCAACAACATCGCGATCGGCGACGGGGCCACGGCCATTTCGACCGTGGTGATCAACAACATCATCTACGTGGTCCAGGTGAACCTGGCCGGCGGCGGCAACGGCAAAGGCAACGCTTTCGGCCAACTGAAGAAGCTCGGCCTGACGGTCAACCCGAACCTGGTCGGCAAGTCGGGGAAGGGCTAATCGCCGAGGCCGACGGCGGCCCGCCCGGCCGAACGCCGGCGGGCCGCTGGACCCGGAGGTCGTCATGAAGCCCCTCATGCGAAATCTGATCTACTCGGCCGGCGCGCTTGTCGCCGCCGCGCTCGCCGCTGAGGCGCACGCCGCCGAGCCGGTGCGCTCGATGCTTGAGATCCGGCAGGACAAGGTCGTCGTCCAGAAGTTCGACCTCAGCTGCGGCGCCGCCGCCCTGGCCACCATCCTGAACTACCAGCACGGCGATCACGTCACCGAGAAGGAGATCGCGCGGGGGCTGATCAGCCGGAAGGAATATATCGCCCATCCGGAACTGGTGAGAATCCGCGAGGGATTCTCCATGCTCGACCTCAAGCGTTACGTCTCCAGCCGCGGCTATGAGGGCGTCGGCTTCGGCAAGCTCACCCTGCGCGACCTGATCACCTACGCGCCGATGATCACGCCGATGAATTTCATTGGATACAACCACTTCGTGGTGGTCACCGGCGTGCGCGACGGCACCGTCTATTTCGCCGACCCGGCGTTCGGCAATCGGACCATGCCGGCGGAGGCGTTCGAAAAGGCCTGGATCAACCACCCGAAGATGGGACGGGTCGGCTTCGTGGTGCGCCGCACCGACGGTCGCGAGCCCCCCAACCAATTGGGACCCTCCGAAACAATTCAGCTACCGCCGGAGTCCGTGTTGCGCATCGCGGTGTCGCCGTTGGCACGATAGCGCCCCGCATAACAAACTGCACAGCAGCCGAAGGGTCTTTAACATGGGGGACGCGCACTTGCCGGGCGAGCGCCGGCGCCGGCGCCGGCGCGCGTTGCGCAATTCCGTCGCCGCCGCCGCGGTCACCACCGCCCTCGCGCTCTCATTGTCGGCGGTGCCGACCCAGGCGCAGGCGCCGTCGCCATCCGCCGAGGAGCTGAAGCACCAGCTCGACGAGCGTGACGCGGTCATCGCCGACCTGCTGCGCCGGGTGGAGGCGCTGGAGCGCGCCGCCGGTCAGGCCCGGGCGCAGGGCACGCCCGGCGGCGTTGCAAACGTCGCCGCCGCTCCAGTCCCACCCGCTTCGTCGTCGTCGGCGGCCCAGGTCGCCCAGGCGGCGCCGGCGGCTCCGTCCCCGGCGGCCCCCGGCAACGTGGTCGCCGCAGCGGCGCCGGTCGCCGCGCCCCCGAACACGCAGCCCGGCGCGCCCGCTCCGCAGAACACCCAGACCGCGCAGGGCGGCACGCCGCCGCCTTCAGGCGCCCCAGGCCAGTTCGCCGTCGACGAAGAGGCGGCCGAACGGGCGCTGGAACGCACCCTGGTGGCGACCGGCGCGCTGCTGCTCCCGGCCAACTCGTTCGAGGTCCAGCCCAGCGTGCAGTACGGCTGGCTCGAAGCCGACGCGCCCGTCCTGGTCACCCAGGACGGCGTCGACGCGATCGGCCAGCAGCGGGTGCGCACCGAGGCCGTCCAGGCGGCGCTGGCCCTGCGCTACGGCCTGCCTTGGGAATCCCAGATCGAGTTCAACATCCCCTACAACTGGCGGGACGTCTCCACGGTCACGTCGACGGGCTTTTCGGACCTGCTGGAAAGCCGCCTCGACGGCGACGGCTGGGGCGACCTGGGCGTCGCGCTGAGCAAGGTGCTGATGCGCGAGAAGGGCCGCCGGCCCGACGTGATCGCGGCGCTCAACTGGAACACCACCACCGGCGAGACGGACGGGAATTTCCGCTTCGGCAGCGACTTCGACGAACTCGGCGTGTCGCTGACCGCGGTGAAGCGCGCCGACCCGTTGGTCTGGGTGGGCACGCTGTCCTACGAGAACACCTTCGAGGCGCACGACATCACGCCGGGCGACCAGATCGGCCTGTCGCTGGGCGCCGTGCTCGCGGTCACCCCGACCACGTCCTTGCGCTTCAACATCGACCAGAACTGGGTGTCGCAGACCAAGTTCAGGGGCAATGACGTGCCGGGCTCCGACACCACGGTCAGCACCCTCAACCTCGGAGCCTCGGCAGTGCTGACCAAGCGCGTCCTGCTGGACGTGCAGGTCGGGGTGGGCCTGACCGAAGCCGCGCCGGACTACACCTTCGGCATCGCCCTGCCGATCCGGTTCGACAGCCTGTTCTGAGCGCTTCTTTGTCGCTTGGTCGCGGTCGCGCTTGACCCCGGACGCGGCCAAGCCTGGTATCGCCGCCGGCAAGTCCGGGCGTACACCGGGCGGAGACAGGCGAGGGGGCGTTCGTGCGCGCGAAACAGATTTGGGCCGGTGCCACGGCTGCGGTGTTAGCTTCGGTGATCGGCGGCGCGGCCGTCGCGGCGGAGGCGCCGGGCGGATTCCAGCCGTCGGCCGACGTGTTCAAGGGCCACGTGACCTTCCTGGCCGACGACCGCATGCTTGGCCGCGAGACCGGCACGGCCGCCTACGACCTGGCGGCCACCTACGTGGCGGCCGAGTTCACCAAGCTGGGCCTGAAGCCGGCCGGCGACGCCGGCAGCTATTTGCAGCACGTCCCGCTCACCGCCTACCGCACGGCCGGGCAGGGCGAGATGACCCTGACCGGGGCGGACGGCAAGGCCGTGCGCCTGGTCTACGGCGACGACTACCTGCCCGGCGCTGATCCGCGCTCGGCCGAGGTCAAGCTGAGCGCGCCGGTGGTGTTCGCGGGCTACGGCGTGGTCGATCCCGGCCGGGGCCGCGACGACTTCGCCGGGCTCGACGTGAAAGGGAAGATCGTCGTCTTCCTGGAGGGAGCGCCCAACTCGTTCCAGACCGAGGAGCGTGCCTACTTCTCCAGCCTGAAGGTGAAGCGCGACGCTGCGGCCGCGCGCGGGGCGGTCGGCGTCGTCTTCCTGCCCACGGCGGAGGCGGAAAAGGTGCGCCCGTGGGCCAACCGCCGCTCGCACCAGGACAGCTGGTCGATGACCTGGCGCGACGCCGCGGGCCGCCCGGCGGTGCACGGCGGTGACGCGGCCCTGCTGGGCACGCTGAGCCTGGCCGGCGCCGCCAAGCTGTTCCAGGGCGCGCCCCAGACGCTCGACGCGATCTTCGCCGCCGCCGCCAAGCCCGAAGGCGCGCCGCCGCGCTTCGCGCTGAAGGCCAAACTGGCGGCCGACCTGAAGACCGAGACCCGCCCCGTCGAGAGCGAGAACGTCGTTGGCATGATCGAGGGCTCGGACCCGGTCCTGAAGAACGAGTACGTGGTGCTCTCCGCCCACCTCGACCACGTCGGCGTGCAGGTGCGGGCCGACGGCGGCGACGGCATCCACAATGGGGCGATGGACAACGCCACCGGCATCGCCTCCATGCTCGAGGCTGCCCGCGGCTTCATGGATGCGGGGTCCAAGCCGCGCCGCTCGGTGCTGTTCGTGGCCGTGACCGCCGAGGAAAAGGGCCTGATCGGCTCGGAGTACTTCGCCTCCAACCCGACCGTGCCGAAGTCGGCCATGGTCGCCGACGTGAACCTCGACATGCCGGTGCTGAACTACGCCTTCACCGACGTGGTGGCGTTCGGGGCCGAGCGTTCGTCCCTGGGCCCGACAGTGCAGCACGCCGTCGCCCGCGCCGGAGTCGGCCTGTCGCCCGACTTCATGCCGGAGCAGGGCCTGTTCACCCGTTCGGACCACTACCGCTTCGTCGAGCAGGGCGTGCCGTCGGTGTTCCTGATGACCGGCCCGGCCAACGGCGGCGAGGCGGCGATCAAGTCGTTCCTGAAGGAGCGCTACCACCGGCCCGGCGACGATCTGAACCAGCCCATCGACTGGCGGGCGGGCGCCCTGTTCGCCAAGGTGAACTACGAGATCGCCCGCGAACTGGCCGACACGCCCGAGCGCCCGCACTGGAACAAGGGCGACTTCTTCGGCGAGTTGTTCGGGAAGAAGTGATCCCTCGCCCGTGGGGGCGGATTATCGCCAGCCGTAGTTGAAGCTGACGCTGATCCGCTCCTGCTTGGCGGCGTTGGCAGGCACCTCGTGGCGCAGCCAGCTCTCCCACAAGATCACGTCGCCGGCGGCCGGCTGCAGATAGACGAACGGGCGCCGCTGCAGCGCCGCGTCGGCGCGGCGGGTGGGCGCGGCCATCATCATGGCCAGGCGCGGATCCTCCAGCTTCAGCGCGCTCGCCCCCTCCGGGACGTTCACATAGAAGGTGCCGGACACCACGCTGTGCGGGTGGATGTGGCCGCTGTGCGCGCCGCCGGGCTTGAGGATGTTGATCCACAGGCTGTCCAGCTTCAGCCGCCGGCCGCCGAGGTCCAGCTCAAGCGCCTGGGCGAAGCTGGCGACGTGCTTGTCCAGCTTGCGCCTCAGTTCGTCGAACACGCTGGCCCGCATCGGCAGGTCGTCCAGCGAGGCGTAGGAGGTGTAGCCGCGATAGCCGTGCTCGCGGCACCAGGCGCGCCCGGCGCGATCCTCCTCGGCGATGCCGAAGCAGGTCGCCTCCAGCTCGGCCAGGAAGGCCGGGTCCGGCGCGACCGCGGCGCGGTAGACTTCGGTGACGAAGAGGGTCTGCAGGGTCGACATGGCGCGCCGTTAGACGCGCGCCGGGCGGCTGTCAAAGCCGCTCGCAGCTCAGGCGATGATGTCGAGCAGGACGCCGGTCATCTCGTCCGCGGTCTTCATCGCCTGCACGTTGGCCTTCAGCGCCGCCTTGGCGCCGATCATCTCCACCGCCTCCTGGGCGAGGTCGACGTCGCCGCCCACAGACGAGCCCCAGCGGGCCGTGCGCTGGGCGCTGGCGTCGAAGCGGTTGATCGCGTTGGCGATTCCGGCGGCGGAGGCGGCGATGGCTTGCATGCGGAAAGCTCCTCGTCCCGCACCCTCGCGCGGCGGGGTTAAGCGCGTGCGTGCAAACGTGGTGAACGCACACGCCGGAGGTCGACGAACGCGGGCTTGTCGAACTGCTCTGCTGCGGCGACAGTTATCGCGGGGACGGGGAACTTCGGGAGAAACGTATGTTGAAGACAGTTCTCGCAGTCGGCCTCGCGGCCGCGTTCATGGGCGGGGGCGCCTACGCCGGCAGCCGTGACAGCCAGACCTACGTGTGCCTCAGCAACGGCCAGCGCGTCGGCGTCGTCTGCGACCGCGGCGGCATGTCCGGCGACGACGACATGTGCGTCTGTCCGGGCGACAGCGCCAAGGTGAAGGCGTCCTGGTGCGCTGAGGGCCAGACCCCGCCGGCCGAATCCGCGGCCCTGGACCGCGCCCGCAAGGCGGCCGCCCGCGACGGCTCGCTGATCGGCGACACCTTCGAGGGCAAGCCCATGTGCGTGAAGACGCAGTCGCGTCCGCGCTAAGGACCAGGTCCCGGCGCCGCTACTGCGGACGCTTCTGCTCGAAACGGCCGACCAGCTCGCCCTCGGCGAGGATGCGTCCCTTCATGGCGTTCATCAGGGTCTGCAGTTCGGCGTCGGGACCGATGTCCAGCTTTCCGTCCAGCGCGAACAGCTGGAAGTGATAGCGGTGCACGCCGTGCCCGGCCGGCGGGCGCGGCCCGAACCAGCCGGTCTCGCCGGCCCCGTTGACGCCCTGGATCATGCCCTGCGGCTGGCCGGGCTTCTCGGCCTTGGACAGGTTCTCCGGCAGCGAGGTGACGTCGCCGGGAATGTTCCAGGCGATCCAGTGCACGAAGGGCTCGGCGCGCGGCGCGTCCGGGTCTTCCACGATCAGGGCGTAGCTCTGGGCGCCCGGCGTTGCGGTCCAGGTCAGCGGCGGCGACCAGTTGTCGCCGTAGGCGCTGTTGCGCAGCGGGATCATGCCGTCGGGCGAGAAGGCCGGCGAGGTGACGCGGATCGCCGGCGCGTTCGGACGCGCGTCGAGGCGCAGGATGGCGATGGATTCGCCGGAGCTGTGTTCAGGCATGGCGTCCTTCCTGGTCGACGAATGGGCGCCCTCGTCCCGGCCGCAGCCCATTAGGCCGAGCGCGAGCGCGGCGAAGCAGGAGGTCAGCGGCTGACAGGGGCGGGGCACGGTCCCCTCAACCCGGTCCGGCCAGGGAAGTTTCCCCTTTTCGCGGGTGCGAACTTTGTTCGCGGTCGCGGAATATTGAAGCGGAACTCTTGCCTCGCTATATCACCGCTCGGTTCGCGGCGGGTGATCGCCGCTCAGGAAGCGTGAGGCCGCCCTTGCTGGTGACCATGATGAAGGCCAAGCTGCACCGCGCGACGGTGACCCAGGCCGATCTGGACTACGAAGGCTCGATCGCCATCGACCGTGACCTGCTCGACGCTTCGGGAATCTTCCCGCACGAGCAGGTGGACGTCCTGAACATCACCACCGGCGCGCGCTTCACCACCTACGCCATCGAGGCCCCGCGCGGCTCGAAGGTGATCGGCGTCAACGGCGCCGCGGCGCGCCTGGTCCAGAAGGGCGACAAGGTGATCGTCGTCACCTATTGCCAGATGGACGCCTCCGAAGCCCGCAACTACACGCCCGGCGTGGTGTTGCTGGACGAAGGCAACGTCGTCAAAAAGGCGGCCTGACCCCCTTAGGGGCGGCGGTCCGACTCGGGCCGGCCGGCGGGGGCGCCGGAGACGATTCCATGCGTAAGTTGGCGGGCGCTGCGGCCCTGACCCTGGTGCTGGCCGCGGCCGGCGGCGCTTGCGCGGCCGAGAAGGTCGATCTTCTGGTCCGCAAGGCCACGGTGGTCGACGTCGAGACCGGACGCCTGCTGCCCGACCGGCTCGTGGCCGTGCGCGACGGCACGGTGGTGGCGGTCGACGCCGACCGCCGGGCCAAGCGCTTCGACGCCGCCCGCGTGGTCGACGGCAAGGGCAAGTTCGTCATCCCCGGCCTGTGGGACATGCACGTCCACTTCGGCGGCGGCGAAGCCCTGATCGAGGAAAACAAGGACCTGCTGCCGCTCTATGTCGCCAACGGGGTGACCACCGTGCGCGACTGCGCGGGCGACCTCAGCGACAGCGTGCTGGCCTGGCGCGCGGCGGTGGCCAGCGGCGAGCTGCTCGGGCCGACCATCTTCACCTCCGGCCCGAAGCTGGAGGGAATCAACTCGATCTGGCCGGGCGACCTGGAGGTCGGCAGCGAGGCCGAGGTGCGCGCCGGTCTGGACAAGCTCCAGGCCATGCACGTCGACTTCGTGAAGATCACCGACAACACGCTGAAACCCGAGCTCTTCCTCTACGCCCTGGGCGAGGCCAAGGCGCGCGGGCTGAAGACCTCCGCGCACGTGCCGCTGTCCCTGACCATCGACCAGATCGAGGCCGCGGGCCTGGGCTCGATCGAGCACGTCGACTATGCGCTGAAGGCCGCTTCGCCCCAGGACGCCGAGATCTCGGCGGAGTACGCGGCGGGCAAGCTGACCTACACCCAGGCGCGCGACCGGCTGGTCGAAAGCTTCGATCCGGCGACCGCCGAGGTCGGCTTCCGCAAGCTGGCCGAGCACGGCGTGGCGATCACGCCGACGCTGAACGGCGGGCGGGTGATCGCCTACCTCGACCAGGAAGATCACGCCCGCGACCCCTACCTGCGCTACTTGGGTCCGGGCCTGAAGGCGACCTACGCCTGGCGGATCGAGCGGGCCGCCAAGGACGATGCGGCGGCGATCGCCGCGCGTCACCGCCGCGCCGAGCAGGACGCCAGCCTGCTGCCGTTGCTGCACAAGGCCGGGGTGATGCTGATGGCCGGCACCGACGCGGGCTTCCTGAACTCGTACAACTATCCGGGCGTGGGCCTGCACGACGAGCTGAAGCTGTTCGTCGACGCCGGCCTGACCCCGCTGCAGACCCTGCAGGCGGCCACGCTGGCCGGGCCGAAGTTCCTGGGCCAGACCGACCGCTACGGCGCGGTGGCGCCCGGCAAGGCCGCCGACCTGGTGATCCTGGACCGCGACCCGCTGAAGGACATCTCCGCCACGCGGGCGATCGACGGCGTGGTGCTGCACGGCGAGTACCTCGACCGCGCGGCCCTGGACGGCCTGATGCAAACGGCCGCCGACAAGGTGGCGGCGGCCGAGGCGAAGGCGGCTGTGAAGTGATCCTTCTCCCTCCCCTTCATGGGGAGGGAGACCTCGTTCCTTACGGCTGCATCTCGTACACGCCCTGCACGTCGACGCGCAGGACCAGTTCGCCGCCGGCGATCGGGGTGGAGTCCATCGCCTCCGCGCGGGCGGCTTTGAACATCGGCACCGGCATCGGCGGCGGGGCGCTGTAGCCGCCGCCCTCCGACAGGCTCTGCAGGCCCTTGATCTTCAGGCCGGTCGCCCCCGCGTAGAGGTCGGCCTTGGCCTTTAGCGCCTTCACCGCGGCGACCCGGGCGGCGTTCTCGGCCGTCTGCGGGTCGCGCAGGCCGAAGCTGATCCCGTTCACCTGGTTGCCGCCGGCCGCCACCGTGGCGTCGACCGCCTGGCCCAGCCTGGTCAGGTCGTAGACGATGACCGTCACCTGGTTGGTGGCCTGATAGCCGCGCAGCAGCGGCGGCTGGTTTTCGCGATAGGTGTACTGCGGCGACAGGTTCAGGCCCGAGGTCTGGATGTCCTTCTCGGCGACGCCCTGCTTCTTCAGCGCCGCCATCATCTGGGTCATGCGCTCGCGGTTCTGGCGCATGGCGTCGGCCGCGGTCGGGGCCTCGGTGACCACGCCCAGGCTGATCGTGGCCATGTCCGGGGCGACCCGGGTCTCGCCATAGGCGGACAGGTTCAGCACCGGGCCGTGCCGCATCATCATCATGTGCGGGCCGCCCTCCGGGGGCATGGGGCCGCTCTGGGCCAGGGCCGCCGGGGCGGCTACGGCCAGCAGGACGCCGGCGAGCGCGGCGGAGCGGAGCAGGGCTTTCATTCGTCGTCTCCGGTTTCGCGGGGTGTTCGTCGCCCCGTCGACGGCTGAGCTTTAGCCCGAACCGTGACGGCAACGTGACCGCCGCTCGCTGAACGGGACCTGACCGGAAGTCAGGCTGAGCCGTTCAGGTTCCCGCCGCGCTTCCGCCGCTTTCCCCGCCGCGGCCGATTTGCTACGCCGGACCCCCGCTGCGTCGGGCGCGTAGCTCAATGGTTAGAGCCGACCGCTCATAACGGTCTGGTTGCAGGTTCGAGTCCTGCCGCGCCTACCAGCGCTCCGGAAAAGGCGTTGAGTGGAGACGACATGCGCAAATTGATTCTCGCCGCCGCCATTTCGATGGCCGTCGCGGCGCCGGCCTGGGCGGCCCTGCCTGACGGCGCGCCGGCCCCGGCCTTCACCGCCCAGGGCGCGCTGGCCGGCAAGACCCAGACCTTCTCCCTGAAGGAGGCCCTGAAGAAGGGGCCGGTGGTGCTGTATTTCTTCCCGGCCGCCTTCACCAAGGGCTGCACGCTGGAGGCCCACGAGTTCGCCGAGGCGACCGACGACTTCAAGAAGCTGGGCGCCACCGTGGTGGGGATCACCGCGGGTAATATCGATCGCGTGGCCGAGTTCTCGTCGGTGGAATGCCGCGACAAGTTCCTGGTCGCCGCTGACCCGGGCGCCACGATCGCGGCGAGCTACGACGCGCGCAGCCAGGGCAATCCGGCGTACTCGAACCGCACCTCGTACGTGATCGCCCCGAACGGCAAGATCGTCGCCAGCTACACCGACAGCAATCCCGACCAGCACGTCCAGAAGATGCTGGACGCGGTCAAGGCGCTGCACGCCAAGCACTGAGGACGGTGGTTCGCAGTGGCCCGCGCAAGCGGGCCTGCGGACGGCGACGTTCATGAAACCGGATCGCAAGCTGTGCGTTAACGCTTCGGGGGCGTGACGCGCGTGGCTGTGATCGGCTCAGCCGGACCGCGCGACCAGCAGCGCCTTCAGCGGGGGGAGCATGAAGGCTTTGCTTGCAGGGCTGGCGTCCTTTGTCGCGTTGAGCGCTCATTCGGCCGCCAGCGCCGAACCCACCATCGACGAGACCAAGGTCCAGGTCGGCGCGTTCGCGTCGCCGGCCGTGGCCGAGAGCGAGGCGGAGAAGTTCAGGCGCCTGTTTCCCGGCGGCGGGGGCGTCGAGGTCACCTCGATCTCGCGCGACGGCAAGACCTTCTACCGGGCGCTGGTGACGGGCTTCGCTTCGGACGCCGAGGCCGGCGGCTATTGCGAGCGCATCAAGGCGGCCGGACGGGACTGTCTGTTGCGGCGGGGCGCGCGCCTGGCGGTCGCGGCGGCCGCTCCGGCGTTGCCGGTCACGCCGGTCATGGCCGAGGCTCCGCCCGAACAACTGGACCTGATCTGCACCAGCGAGCAGATCCGAAGCGGCGACGCCGCCCCGATCGAAATCCCGGCCGGGGCCCGCATTCCGGTGCGCTACAGCCTGGATTTCTCGCGGCGGCTGATGTGCGACCACCGGATGTGCGCGCGCGCGTCCAGCGCGATCCAGTCGGCCGACGATCAGGTCATCCGGGTGCTGCAGCCGGGCGGCGCGACCATGATCATCCGGCGCACGGACGGCGGCTTCACTTGGACCAGCCCCTCAGGGGGCGTGTCCGTGGGCCATTGCCAGACGGCGCCGTTCACCGCGCGGATCTGGAAGGCGAAGTCCTGACGCGGAACGCGCTCTAGCGGGGCGTCGAGCTCCGGAGGTTCACGTCCAGCACCTCGCAGTCGCAGCCGTCGATGGCCGGCGTGTCGACCACGACCGTGAAGCCCTCGACCGACAGCTTCAGCCGCGGCTCCGGCCCGGCGTTGTGGCGGACCAACGCTTCGGCCTCGTGCACGGCGGGGCGCGTCTTCAGCGGCCGGCCGGCCAGGCGGCGCAGCAGGTTCCCCGCGGTCAGCGGCGGCGTCTCAAGTTCGGCGCGTGCGACGATGGTCTTGATGGTCATGAGGCCCCCGCCCGACAATCCGAGCTATACCCTAACATGCCGTTGTTCGGCGGGCGCGGGGATGCGACGGCTTAGCGCGCCCCGAGCCTTTTTGCGGCGCCCCTGGCGCGGCGCTCCCGACGCCATTCGTCCGGCGGCGTGAAGGTCCCGGCCCAGATGCCCCGCCGCGCGACGCGGGCGGCGTCCTCGGCCGAGACGTAATCCTTCGAGTACTGCCGGTAGGCGACCGCCCAGCCCTGGCTGACCAGCCAGCGGCCGACGTCGCGCCCGCCGACGCTGCACGCGGCGACGATGCGACCGTAGCGATCGACGTCGCGCGGACGGCAGGTGACGGTGCGCTGGCCGAGCCGGTCGGAAAGCGCCAGGGCGGCGCGCTGGCCGCAACGCCAGGCCGCGCCGTCGGCGTTCAGGCAGGTCTGGGCGCTTTCTGGGGTGTCGACCCCGTGCAGGCGCACGCGCTTGCCGGCGATCTCCAGCGTGTCGCCGTCGATCACCGAGGCGCGGCCGATCAGGGGTTCGGAAGGGAGAGGAACGGCGAGGGCGGGGCTCGCCAACAGGACGGCCGCCACGGCGGCCCACGCGATACGCGACACGAACAATACGCCTCTACGCGAACGGATACGCGCCGCACCCTGGCGGACTCGGGTTTACGGGCCGTCACCGGCCTGCAGCCGCCGCCAGGCTTCGTAAGGGGGTTCGCCTTCCGCCGTGATCGGCGCGTGCTCGGCCCGTAGCCGGCGCTGGTCGGGCGGGCGGCACAGGTCCTCGTAGATGTCGGCGGTCGACAGGCCGTAGGGCTCGCCCTCGGCGTTGGAGGACGCGTAGGCCGCCCGGGACACGCCCGTCAGGTACATGGCCGCCAGACACATGGGGCAGGGCTGGCCGCTGGCGTAGATCACCGCCCCGTCCAGACGCGTGTCGCCCAGGGCGGCGGTCGCGGCCCGGATGGCCTGCAGCTCGGCGTGGGCGCTGGGGTCGCCGCCGGCCAGCACCTCGTTGACCCCGGTCGCCAGCACCTTCCCGTCGCGGACCAGCACCGCGCCGAACGGCCGCCCGCGGCGCGCCAGCACGTTCTCGCGCGCCAACTCCACGGCCTGCTTGAGGAAAAGCTCGTCGGCGGGATCGGTCATGGGCCCACAACGAGGCGGGCGGGGCGGCGGTTCGCCCGCTTGACGCTGCGCCCCGCGCCGGGCCAATCGGGCGCAGGTCTTCAAGGCGAGGGCGTTTCGCGTGGTCGAGATTCCGGGGGCGATTCCCATTCCGCTGGTCTGGCTGGACTACGCCGGCGTGGCCCTGTTCGCCGCCACCGGCGCCCTGGCGGCGGCGCGGCGCAAGCAGGACCTGATCGCGCTGGCCTTCTTCGGCGCGTTCACCGGCATCGGCGGCGGCACGCTGCGCGACCTCTTGCTGGACGCGCCGGTGTTCTGGACCCGCGACCAGGGCTACCTCGCCGTGTGCCTGCTGGCCTCGGTGGCGGTGTGGGTGCTGCGCGGCCGGCGCACGGGGCTCGGCGCCCTGCTGTGGCTCGATGCGATCGGCCTGGCCGCCTACACGGTCGTCGGGGCGGCCAAGGCCGAGGCGCTCGGCTTCCCGGCCCTGGTTTGCGTGGTCATGGGCGTGTTGACCTCGACCTTCGGCGGGGTGGTCCGCGACGTGCTCTCCGGCGAGCCCTCGGTGCTGATGCGCCGCGAGATCTACATCACCGCCGCCCTGCTGGGCGCGGGCGTGTTCGTCGGCCTGGGCCAGCTGGGCGTCGGCGCCACCCCGGCCGGGGCCGCCGGCGCCGTGGCGGGCTTCGCGCTGCGGGCCGGGGCGCTGCGTTTCGGCTGGCGTCTGCCCGCCTTCCCCGGGGCCGCGCCGGCCGCAGGCCGGTCCTAGTTCGGCCGTATTCGCTGGACGAACCTGGGTGTTGCGCTGTATTCGTTGATCTGCGTCGCCGCTTCCCGAACAATTTTCGGCCGCAATTTGTCGGAAAGTCGCCGTAATCGGCGTGGTTCGACCAGCATCGCCTCAAAAAGCTGAGCGACAATCGACCCGGAATGGGTCGCTTGAACATAGGTATTTCGGATTTATGACGATAGAGGGCGCGCCGTTCCTCCTCCCCCGAAAGGATCGCGCCCCATGGAGTCTGTCGAGAAGCTGCGTAACGACTTGAACGCCATGTGGATCGACGTGACGGTCCTCGAAGTCATGACCCGCGCCCTGATGAAGGTGCTGGTCGACACGCCGGCGGGCGCCGAGCGCGTCGCCGAGGCGCTCGAGACCGAGGTGCGCGGCTTCGGCCTGATGGCCTTCGCCGGGGCGGAGCTGAGCGGCCGCACCCAGGCGGCCCGCGCGATCATCGAAGAACACGTCCGCCAGGTGCGCCACGACCTGCCGGCTTTGCGCGTAACGGCCGCCTGAGCGGTCAGTCGTAGCGCGCCAGGCGCGCCGGGGCGCGCTCCAGCTCGTGCACCAGCTCGCGCACGAACTGCAGGTTTCGATGGTGCAGGATCGGGTCCGGGGGCGTGCGCACCCCGTTTCCTTCCTCGATCAGGAAGCCCTTTTCGACCAGCACGGCGATCTTGCGGCGCACCGTCTCGCGCGGCAGCCCGGTGGACTCGGCGATGGCGCGGCGGCTGACCGTCTGGCGCGCGTCGTCGGGGATCGGCTGGCCCGCATCCAGCAGGTCGAGCACCGCCGGGTCGCGCATGGCGCCGCTGACAGTGGCGCAGGCCACGGCGATGTAGATGACGCTGGTCTCGAGGTCGGTGAGGTCCTCGCGCTGGGTGTCGGTGATCGTGCGGATCAGGCGCAGCAGGATCTCGCAGGCCGGGATGGCCTTCTTGCGAAGCTCAGGCGACACGACCTCGTCGTCGGCGCGCGCAGCTGCTTTCATCCCGCCCTCCCCCAAAGGCGGGGCCAGTCTCGGGGTGCGCGCGGACGATGTCTAGCTGGAACCGATGCGGCCGATCAGCGGGCTTCGGGCCCGGGGATCTCCGAGAGCGGCGGGGGCGGCGGCGGGGGCGCATCCCAGGCGGCCGGCGGGGGCGGGCCGGGCGGCGGGGCCGGCGGGGTGTGCGGGTAAGTGGTGCAGCCCGCGGCGGCGAGGGCCGCGACCAGAAGCAGTGTTCTCATGATCACGATCTCCCCTCGCACGAGCGTAACATCGTTACCGCAGGGCGACGTCCAGCGCTAGCGTATGGTTAATGAACTTTTGGCGCCCGGCGAGGTTTCGTTCTATGCTTCGCCGTTGACCGCAGGTCGACGAGCGACGTTCGCTAGGTGAGGGACGGGTGATGAAGCTTCGGGTCGGCACGGTGTGCCTGCTGACGGCGTTCGCGATTGCGGCGCAGGCGTCTTCGGCCCTGGCGGCGGCGGCGGAAGGCCGTCCCGCCTATGACGCGCGCGCGCGCGACGACCGCGGCGCCGATCGCCGCTACGACGACCGGCGCGCGGACGACCGGCGCGCCGAGGACCGGCGGGACGATCGGTACGCGGACGACCGTTACGGCGATCGCGTCGACGCCCGCTACGACGATCGGTCAGACGACCGCTACGCCGACGGCCGCTACGGCGACGCGCGCGATCCGTACCCCTACGTGCGCCGGCCTTACGACGAGCCGGTCCGCTCGCGCTACTGCGGCATGCACAACGGCCGCCGCGCGCCGGCGATCATGACCTACGACCAGACCACCGGCACCCAAGTGCTGGTCGACAACGACGGCGGCGGCGTGAAGGTCACCGGCCGCAACGACGAGACGGCCTCGGCCTTCGCCGTCGACGGCGACCTGTCGCAGCCGAACGTGCCCTACATGTGCGCCGCCGACGACCAGACCGGCGACGCCTATGAGATCGACGCCTACAACGGCGACTACGACGCCACCGTGCGCGGCATCGACGCCGACACCGGCCGGCGCTGGTCGGTCACCGGCAATCCCGACGGCCGGGGGCCGCAGTACGACACCTACGACCCCTACACCGGCTGCGCGGCGCGCACGACCATGAGCGACGGCGGCCGGGCCCGGACCGAGGCGGGCCCGTACGACTCCGATCACCGCCGCTTCGTCAGCGACTTCTTCGCCGGCTCGGCCACCGGTCTGGGCGTGGCGGCGGCCGCCACGGCGCTCAGCGGCGGGTCGGGCGCGGGCGCGCTCGCCGCCGGCGCGGTGCTGTCGGCCGGCGTGTCGGCCGCGAACGCGCCCTGCTGATCACGCCAGCCGCCGGTTAAAAAGAATGAGGCCCGGCCGCTGCGGCGGCCGGGCCTCTTGCTTTCTCGGCGTCCTGTGAGCCGGGCGGTCAGGACCAGATTTCGCCGTAGCGGGGCCGGTTGACGTCGCGGCGGTTGCGCCAGATTTCCGGGGCCTCGTACCAGGGCCGGCAGCTCAGGCTGGAGCGATCCTGGTTGAAGCCGCCCAGGTCCAGTCGCTGGCAGCCGTCGGCGTGGGCGTAGACGGCGTTGTCGCGCGCCCGCACCCGCGCGCCGGACTCGGCGTACATGCCGGCGCGGCGGACGCCGAAGAAGGTGTTGTCGCCGACCCAGGCCTCGCCGGTGTCCACATAGACGCCGACCTCGACCGCCTCGATCTCGCTGCCGACCACGCGCAGGCGTCGGCCGTTGGAGGTGACGGCCCAGTCCGCGCCCAGGATCTTGGCGCGCTCGATCATGACCTCGTCCTGGCCGAGCACCATCAGTCCGCGCGAGAACCCGTCGATCTTGCCGCCGTTGACCTGCACCAGGCGCCCGGCGCCGTCGCGCACCACCAGGCCGCCGGAGCTCTGCACGCGCTCCGAGCCGGTCCAGTCGTCCAGGCGCACGATCGACAGGTCGTCGAGCCGGCTGTCGCCCTGCGGGGCGATGCGCAGGCCGTAGCGCGCCGCGAAGATGGAGGCGTTGCGGGTTTCCAGCACGCCCTCCACGTCGACCGCCGCTTCGCGCGACAGGGCCACGACGTGAGTGTCGCGCTGCAGGGTCAGCAGGCCGCCGCCGCGCACGGTGATGGCCGAGGCGTCGCCGTCGTACTTCACCAGCGTGTGGTCGAGCTTGAGGTCGCGGCCCTGGGCGGCGATGCAGCCGACGCCGCCGGCGTGGTCGGTGGCGATGCGCAGGTCGGCCAGGGTCACGTCGCGCACGTCGCCGCGCACGGTGACGCACGGACGGCCGGACAGGGCCTGCAGGTGCGCGCGCGCGCTGCCTTCGCCGATGATGGTGATCGACCTGGTGATGTCGAGCGAGTCCTCGCAGGCCCGGGTGTTGGCCACCAGGTAAAGGGTCGAGCCGGCCGGCATGCCGGCCAGCTTGCGGCTCACGTCGCCGGGGCGGGCGCGGTCGCAGTAGACCTTGTTGTAGTCGCCGCGGTCGTAGTGCCGCTTCTTGCCGCCCTGGCAGCGCTTGGCCACGGCCGGATCGGTCAGCAGGCCGAAGCAGGGGCGCAGCTGGGTCTCGACCTTGGCGTCGGGGAAGGCCTGGGCCGCGGGCGCGGCCACGGTGAGGGCCGCGGCGATCGCCAGGCCGCGGAGACGCTTGGACATCGGGTTCGTCTTCTCCATGGCGCTCACCGCTGCTGCGACCGCGAGACCTGGGCGAGGATGCCCTGGACCCGCTCGACCGTGGGCGCGAAGCCCTCCAGCGCCGAGTCGATGCGGTAGACCACCGCCTTGGCCTTGTCCTGATCGGCCACGCCGGAGACGCCGAGCGCGAAGTAGGTGGACATGGCGAACTTGGCTTCGGCCGAACCCTGCTTGTCGGCCTCCGAGAACCAGTGGAAGGCGCGCGCGTAGTCGGCCGGCACGCCCACGCCCTCGGCGTACATCACCGCCAGCACCAGCTGCGCCCGCGGCGAGCCGGAGACGGCGGCGTACTGAATGGCGCGCACCCGTTCGATCGGATCCAGCCGGCCGTCCTGCGAGCGGCCCAGCATGCCTTCCAGTGTCTCGACGTTGCCGCGCGACAGCTGGTCGGGGTTGGTCGCCACCGTCTCGGTGACGCCCAGGTACTTCAGCGCCTGGCCGACGTGCGTGAACGGCAGTTCGTTGATCCGGCGCAGGGCCTGCTCATAGGCGTCGCCGCGCGGCTCGCTCTCGTCGGAGTGCGGCACGCCGCCGGCCGGGGCGTCGGTCGGATAGAACTCGAAGGGCGGCACCCACTTCTTGGCCTTGGCCTCGACGAAGGCGCCGTAGCCGGCCCGGCGCGGATCGGAGCGCTCGAAGTCCTTCAGCAGGACGTAGGCGCCGACGTCGCCGGTCTGCACCGCCAGGTAGTTGTAGAGGTAGGCGTCCACGTCGTTGCGCTGGAACAGGCCCAGCGCCGCGCGGTGGCCCTTGCTCTTGGTCTCGCCCTTGCCCCAGGCGTTCAGCGCCTGGGCGTTGTCGGCCGGTTCGCCGTAGGGGCCGTAGTCCTGGTCGTAGATGCGCGCCAGGGTGCGGTAGCCCTCCGCGCCCATGCTGGACAGGATGTAGACCACGCGGTCGCGGACCTTGGCCTGCTCGTCGCTGGACATGCGCGACAGCTGGCGGTCCAGCGCCTGGTAGGCGAAGTGGCGCTCCCAGGCGCGGCAGTCGTCGTAGCCGGCCCGGCGGAAGCCCGCGAAGCTCTTGCGCGGCGCGGCCCGGTTGATCGGCGCATAGCCTTCGGCGTTGGCCAGGGCCACCGCGTACCAGACCGAGGACTCGATCGGATCTTCCAGGTTCTTGTCGACCGCGCGCTCGGCCCGGTAGCGGCGGGCCAGCTCCAGCTGGGCGAAGAAGTCGTTCTGGAAGCCCGAGCGACGCAGGCGGCGGATCTCGCGCTCCTGGTCGTTGAACCCGGGCTGGACGCCGGTGATCGGCGCCGGCCGCGGACAGCCCAGGCGGGCTTCGCCGCCTTGCGGCTTGCGACCGGAGAACAGGGCGTAGTCGTCGTCGCACCCGGACAGGGGCAGGGCGACCGCCGCAACGAGCGCGGCCGCCGTCAGTTTCACGAAGGCCGCATGGCCGAAGTGCGTCGCACGGATCCGACGCGCTTCGGCGGCATCGTCCAACATCACACCACCCCAGCGCATGTTAACTATAATTGTTACGCTGCACTTGTGCGGGCGGCGCGATCCCGCTGTCAAGGTGAACACCTAACAGCGCTATTTGGTTTCGGCGAACTGGGGCGTGGGAGAGACAGGGGCCGCATGGCGACCAGCTACGCCGAATTGACCCGAAGCGATCCGAACCCGCTGAAGCGCTGGGTTCAGGAGCGTCGCCTTTCGGACGCCCTGCGGTTCGTTCCGGAGGGGTTCGTCGCCGGGGTGGTCGTCGACTACGGCGGCGGCGACGGCGAACTGGCCCTGCGCCTGGCCCGGCGTTTCCCCAAGGCGCGGGTGACCTGCTTCGAGCCGGCCGCCGACCTGCGCGCCCAGGCCCTGGCCCAGCTGGCCGGCGCGGTCAACGCGACGGCGGCGGCCGAGGAGGCCGAGCTCGAGGCCTTCGCCGCCGACCTGGTGTTTTGCACGGAGGTGTTCGAGCACCTGCCGCCGGCCGAGACCGATCGGGCGCTGGACGAGATCGTCCGCGTGCTGAAGCCGGGCGGGCGTCTGGTGGCCGGGGTGCCGGTCGAGGTCGGCCCGCCGGCCCTGGTCAAAGGCGCCTTCCGGGTCCTGCGTCGGCCGGGCGAGCACGACGCGCGCTGGCCGGCGATCCTGAGCGCGGCGGCCGGCCGGGCGCCCGAGCCGCGGCTCCTGGCCGAGATCGCGCCCGGGCGGGCCTATTTCCCCCACCACCTCGGCTTCGATCACCGGCGGCTGCTGGGCCAGCTCAGGGCGCGCTTCGCCCTGGAGCGGATCGTCGGCAGCCCGTGGCGCGGGGGGCCTCTCTTTTTGAACAGCGAGGCCTATATGGTGGCGCGCAAACCGGAGTCCGCCTGATGAGTTACGTCGCCCGCGCCGACCGCCCCGCCGACAAGGCCGCCCGCTACGCCGAGGTCGCCGAGGAGATCGCCTCGGTGCTGGAGGGCGAGCCGAACCGGATCGCGCGCATGGCCACCCTCAGCTCCATGCTGGCCGACGCCTTCCCGGCCTTCTTCTGGACCGGCTTCTACCTGGTCGACGAGACGAAGCAGAACGAGCTGGTGGTCGGGCCCTACCAGGGCACCCTGGGCTGCCTGCGCATCCCGTTCGGCCGGGGCGTGTGCGGCGCGGCGGCCGCCCAGCAAAAGACCCAGGTCGTGCCGGACGTCCACGCCTTCCCCGGCCACATCGCCTGCGACAGCCGCTCGGCCAGCGAGATCGTCGCGCCGGTGTTCGACGCGGAGGGCCGTCTGATCGCCGTGTTCGACGTCGACGCCACCGAGAAGAACGCGTTCGACCAGGTCGACGCGGAATGGCTGGAGCGGATCCTTCAGCGCGCCTTCGCGGCCTGAGCCCCGTCGCGGAAGCGCCACTTGCACCACAGGGCGGTGGCGGCGCACGCCAGGCTGACGCTGTTGGCCGCCACCAGCGGCCAGGCCTTCAGCAACGCGCCGTACAGCGTCCACAGCACGAAGGCGGTGACGGTGAACAGGTACATGCGCAGCGACACCGCCGAGGCGTCGCGCTCGCGCAGGATCTTGGCGATCTGCGGGATGAAGCTGACGATGGTGCAGCCGGCCGCGACCGCGCCGATCGCGTTGATGATCAAGGACGCCATGGCGTCCTGAACGCGCGCGGGGCGGCCGGGCTCCGGTTCAGCTCCCCGGCTGCAGCTTGCGGCGGAAGAAGTCGAGGTAGGTGCGCCACAGGTGCAGCTGCTTGGCGTTGCCGCGGACGCCGTGCCGCTGGCCCGGATAGACCATGGTCTCGAACGGGCGGCTGCCGGCCTGCAGCGCCTCCATCACCCGGGTGCTGTTGTCGAAGGTGACGTTGTCGTCGGCCATGCCCTGCAGCAGCAGCAGGTCGCCCTTGAGGTCCTTCAGGCGGGGGATCACCTCGGAGCGGGCGTAGCCGTCCTTGTTCTCCTCCGGCTTGCCCATGAACTGCTCGGTGTAGTGGGTGTCGTACAGCGACCAGTCGGTCGGCGGCGCGCCGGCGGCGCCCGCCGCGAACGGCGAGTTCTTCTCGGTCAGCAGCATCAGGGTCATGAACCCGCCGTAGCTCCAGCCCATCACCCCGATCCGGTTCGGATCGACGTAGGGCAGGGTCTTCAGGAAGGTCACGCCGGCCAGCTGGTCCTCGACCTCCACCGTGCCGAGCTTGCGGTCGATGGCGGTCTTGAACGCCTCGGAGCGGTTGGCCGAACCGCGGTTGTCCAGCCGGAACAGCACGTAGCCGGCTTGCAGCAGCAGCTGGTCGTTGGGCGAGCCCCAGGCGCGCTTGACGTTCTGCACGTGCGGGCCGCCGTAGACCGACACGATCACCGGGTATTTCTTCGACGGATCGAAGCCGGCCGGGGTGTACAGCGCGTACTGCAGGTCCGTGCCGTCCGACGCCTTAACCGCGCCGAAGCTCGGGGCGCGGTGCTGGTCCAGGTACTTGAAGTAGGGGTGCGAGGCGTCGAGCGTGTTCGGCTCGATCCAGCGCACCAGCTTGCCGTCCGGCGCGTAAAGGCCGGTGCGCGGCGGGGTCGACAGATCGGAATAGGTGCCCGCGAAGGCGCCGCCGGCGTCGGCGACGGTCGTTGTCCACCAGCCGTGCCCTTGCGTCAGCGGCTTGGACGCGCCGCCGCGCTTGTAGGAGACGCTGTAGAGCTGGCGCTCCAGCGGCGTGTCCTTCGAGGCGCCGAACAGCACCAGGCCTTTGGCCTCGTCCACGCCCTCGATCTTGTCGACCGGCCAATCGCCGGTGGTGACCTGACGGACCACCCGCCCGTCGGCGCCGTACAGATAGAGGTGGCGCCAGCCGGACCGCTCCGACGACCACAGGAAGGTCCCGTCCTTGAGCGGCTTGAAGTCGTCGGTCAGCTCGACCCAGTGCGGCGAGGTCTCGGTCAGGAGGGTG
This sequence comes from Caulobacter sp. 17J80-11, assembly GCF_014349105.1. GTDB lineage: Bacteria > Pseudomonadota > Alphaproteobacteria > Caulobacterales > Caulobacteraceae > 17J80-11. The sequence continues at coordinate 413,162 of NZ_JACSJI010000001.1, forward strand.
CGCGCGGCGCCGGTGGACGGATCGACCGCCAGCAGGTCCAGGGTGCGCTGGTCGCGGCTCTGGCGCTGAACGTAGAGGGTCTTGCCGTCGCGCGACCAGGTCACGCGCGCCAGGTAGATGTCGGTGTTCGGGCCCAGGTCGACCTTGACCTTCTGGCCCCGCGCCATGTCGTGAACGTACAGCTCCACGATCGCGTTCGGCCGGCCGGCGCGCGGATAGCGCTGGTCGATGATGCGCGCGCCCTCGGCGCCGACGTCCAGGCGGGGGATCACGTCGACCGGGCTCTCGTCGACCCGGGTCAGGGCGATCTTCGTTTCGTCTGGCGACCACCAGTAGCCGGTGTCGCGGTCCATCTCCTCCTGCGCGACGAACTCGGCCACGCCCCAGGACAGGGTGTTCTTGCCGTCGGTGCTGAGCGCCTGTTCGCGGCCCGAGGCCAGGTCGGTGACGTAGAGGTTCTGGTCGCGGACATAGGAGACGAATGTCCCCTTCGGCGACACCTTGGCGTCGACCTCGTCGCCCGGCGTCTCGGTCAGCCGGCGCACCTTGCCGTCGGCGCGCTGGGCCAGCCACAGGTCGCCGTCCAGCGGGGCCAGGATGAAGCGGCCTTCCTCGTCCCAGTGGTACTCGACCACGCCGCGCGAGGAGACGCGCATGCGCTCGCGCCGGGCCTTCTCGGCCTCGGACAGATCCTTGTCCGCGGGCGCCAGGGCGCGCGCGTCGATCAGGCGGTGCGGTTCGCCGCCCTTCACGTCGGCGGCCCAGAGGTCCAGCACGTTCTGGTCCTCGTCCTTGGCCTTCAGATAGGTGACCAGCTGGCCGTCGGGCGACAGGGCCACGCCGCGCGCCGCGCGCCCGTTCAGGCCCGGATCGGCGAACACCCGCTCGGGCGTCAGGCCGTCGGCGTGGGCCGAAAACGCGGGAACGAACAGCGCCGCGCTGAGCAGCGCGACCTTGAGGCGCGACATGGAAACTTCCCCGACACCCTCGTCTCGAGGGCGGCCGGACGCTCGCCCCGGCGGGGGCGGGGAGTCAAGGTCGCGGTTCGGCGCGGGCGGCGCTGGTGAAGGCGTGGCCGATCCCGGCCCCCTGGCCGCGCTCGTGGCGGCGTATCCGACAACCGCGGCGGTTCGGGCGGCCCGCACGCTGACGCCGCCCAGGCCGCGGGATTTTGAGCTCCCGTCCGGGCGGGCGCCTGCGGCCGCGCCGCGACTCGCCCGGCGGCTCAGCTCGCTTTCCGTGTGCTGCGAGGGGGTTCGCCGGTCCTGGCGACAAGTTGAACGATGTTCCGTATCAAAAGAACATCGATACATATCAAGACAATATAAGTATTGACGAAATTGTCGCGGCGTATGCGTCAGTCTGTCGCGGATAAGTGTGTCTTTTGTGACACTTACTTACGTCGATCATTGTTCTTAGGTGTTTTGTACGTCCTGTCGCATTGTTTGAACGACAAGTTTTCGTCGAATTCCAGCCGCGGACGCCCAATCGATGTCGAAACGAGGGCGCCGCGATTGGGAGAGTATCGTTGTTCACTGTTTACAAGCGCGAGCGCCTGCTGGCGTCCGCCGGCCTGGCGTCCCTGATGATCGCCGCGGCCGCCTCCACCGCCGCCTACGCCCAGGAAGCCGCCCAGGACACCGCTTCGGACGACGCCGCGGTTGAAGAAATCGTCGTTACGGGCTCGCGCATCGCCCGCAAGGACTACGTCGCCAACAGCCCGATCGTGACGGTCGGCCAGCAGGACTTCCAGGACACCGGCTCGGTGACCATCGACACCCTGCTGAACGACATGCCGCAGTTCGTCCCGCAGTCGAACTTCACCTCGAACAACCCGTCGAACGGCGGCCAGGCCAACCTGCAGCTGCGCGGCCTGGGCTCGCAGCGCACCCTGGTGCTGATGAACGGCCGCCGCGTGGTCGGCTCGAACTCGGACGGCACGGTCGACGTCAACGTCATCCCGACCGCCCTGATCAAGAACATCGAAGTGATCACCGGCGGCGCCTCGGCGACCTACGGCTCCGACGCCCTGGCCGGCGTCACCAACTTCATCCTGCGCGACGACTTCGAAGGCATCCAGGTCGACGCCCAGTACGGCCAGACCTCCAGGGGCGACGGCGAGACCCAGAGCGTCTCGGTGACCATGGGCGGCAACTTCGCCGACGACCGCGGCAACGCCGTGCTGTCGCTGGGCTACTCGAACCGCGGCGAGATCTTCAACGCCGCGCGTCCGTTCTCGTCGGTCTCGGGCGCCTCGGCGACCACGCCGCTGGGCAGCACCATCTTCGACGCCACCAACCTGCCGTCGCAGGCGGCGGTGACCGCGGCGATCGCCGGCGGCAAGCCGGGCGACACCTTCGGCTTCAACAACGACGGCTCGGTCTTCACCTACAAGAACCGCAACGGCTTCGTCAGCCCGGGCGGCATCGACTATGACGGCTTCGCCCAGCCGGGCGCGACCTATAACCCGAACTTCGCCTACAACACCGGCGCGCTGAACTACCTGGCGATGCCGCTGACCCGCTACAACGTGTTCGCGAGCGGCACGTACGAGGTCAACAAGTGGGCCAAGGCCTACGGGCAGGCCCTGTTCACCCAGTACGAGTCGACCCAGATCCTGGCGCCGACCCCGGCCGCGGGCAGCGCCACCGGCTTCCGCGTCAAGGCGACCAACCCGTTCATCCCGGCCGAGCTGAAGTCGCTGCTGAACTCGCGTACGAACCCGAACGGCACCTTCCGTCTGGACAAGCGCTTCAACACCGTCGGTCCGCGTGAAGGCGTCGACAACTACGACGTCTTCCAGATCGTCACCGGCGTGAAGGGCGACCTGCCGATCAAGGACTGGAGCTACGACGTCTACGCCCAGATGGGCCGCGTCGACCGCCTCACCACCCAGAACGGCAACATCTCGCGTTCGGCCGTGCAGACCCTGCTCGACGCGGCGGACGGCGGCAACTCGATCTGCGCGGGCGGCTTCAACCCGTTCGGCGACAACGCCATGTCGGCGGCTTGCGCGGCCTACGTCGGCCGCACCAGCAAGAACTCGACCCGTTCGGACCAGCGCGTGATCGAAGCCACCGTCCAGGGCGGCCTGTTCGACCTGCCGGCCGGCGAAGTGCGCTTCGCCGCGGGCATGGACTACCGTGAGGACGAGTACACCTTCACCCCCGACGCCCTGCTGTCGACCGGCGACGTGGCGGGCTTCAACGCCCAGAAGCCGCTCGAAGGCGTGGTGGACGTGAAGGAATACTTCGGCGAAGTGCTGATCCCGGTCCTGCGTGATCTGCCGTTCGTGGAAGAGCTGAACCTCAACCTGGCCAGCCGCATCTCGGACTACAGCTCGATCGGTCAGGTCGGCGCCTACAAGATCGACGGCGACTGGCTGATCGGCGGGGGCGTGCGCGCCCGCGGCGGCTTCCAGCGCGCGGTCCGCGCCCCGTCCATCGGCGAACTGTACGCGCCGCAGAACCTGACCTTCGCGTCCATCGGCACCCCGTCGGCCAGCGGCAACGGCGGCGACCCGTGCGACGTCGGCGGCAAGTACCGGACCGGCCCCAACGCCGCTCAGGTCAAGGCGCTGTGCGCCGCCCAGGGCGTCCCGGGCGCGATCATCGACAGCTACACCTACACCAACACCCAGGCGTCGGGCCTCACCGGCGGCAACCCGGATCTGAAGGAAGAAACCGCCGACACCTTCTCGGTCGGCCTGGTGTGGCAGCCGCGCTTCGACAACCCGTGGCTGGAGAAGCTGTCGGGCTCGATCGACTACTACTCGATCGAAATCGCCGACGTGATCGCCTCGGTGGCCACCACCGACCAGCTGCAGCTCTGCTACAACGCCAACGGCACGTCGAACCCGACCTACGACCCGAACCACTGGGCCTGCCAGATGTTCAGCCGTAACCCGGCGACCGGCGAAGTCATCGGCGCCAAGGAGTTCAACGGCAACCTCGGCGCGCTGCGCACCTCGGGCATCGACTTCCAGGTCGACTGGGGCTTCACCTTCGCCGACGTCGGCCTGCCCGACCTGGGCAAGATGAAGTTCAACGTCACCGGCACCAAGCTGCAGAAGTGGGAGATCCAGAACGTTCCGAACGGCGCGTTCACCGACCGCACCGGCACGATCAGCAACAGCTTCGGCATGACCTTCCCGGAATGGAAGTGGCTGGCCGGCGCCGACTGGTCCTACGGTCCGGCTTCGCTGGGCGTGCGCTGGCGCTACCAGGGCGAGGTCGAGAACTTCAACGACACCAGCAAGACCATCGACGCGGTCAACTACTTCGACCTGAACAGCTCCTGGTCGGTGAACGACAAGGTGGCCCTGCGCGCCGGTATCAACAACCTCACCGACGAGATGCCGCCGGTCTACACCCCGGCTATTCAGGCGAACACCGACCCGTCGACCTACGACGTGCTCGGCCGTCGCTTCTACCTGGGCCTGACCGCCAAGTTCTAAGGCGGTCGGATCCGGGGCTGAACGCCTCGATCAAGACGGGAACGGCGGGCCGAAAGGCCCGCCGTTTTCGTTTGCGGACCCGGCCGCGACGCCGCAGGGCCTAGCCTTCCGGCGCGGCGACCGCTAAATGCGCGCCCAACCCCGTCTTTGTTTTTTCACCCGCGAACCCGCAGGCGCTCGCCCATGGCTCAACAGTACATTTTCCAGATGCAGGGCCTGACCAAGGCCTATCCCGGCGGCAAGAAGGTCTTCGAGAACATCTGGCTGAGCTTCTATCCCGACGCCAAGATCGGCGTGGTCGGGGTCAACGGCTCGGGTAAGTCCTCGCTGCTGAAGATCATGGCGGGGATCGACAAGGAGTTCGGCGGCGAGGCCCGCGCGGCCGAAGGCACCAAGATGGGCTACCTGGAGCAGGAGCCGCATCTCGATCCGTCCCTGAACGTCTGGGACAACGTCATCGCCTGGTGCGAAGAGAAGAAGATCTTCGACCGCTTCAACGCCGTGGCGATGGAGATGGCCGAGAACTACACCGACGAGCTGATGGAGGAGATGAACGCCCTCCAGGAGCGGATCGACGCCGAGAACCTCTGGGACATCGACAGCCGCATCGAAATGGCTATGGACGCCCTGCGCTGTCCGCCGAACGACTCCGGCGTCGACAAGCTGTCGGGCGGCGAGCGTCGCCGCGTGGCCCTCGCCCGTCTGCTGCTGTCCAAGCCCGACATGCTGCTGCTCGACGAACCGACCAACCACCTGGACGCCGAGTCGGTGGCCTGGCTGCAGCACCACCTGGAAGCCTTCCCGGGCTGCGTGATCCTGGTCACCCACGACCGCTACTTCCTGGACCAGGTCACCAAGTGGACCCTGGAGCTCGATCGCGGGAAGGGCGTGCCCTACGAGGGCAACTACTCCGGCTGGCTGGAGCAGAAGCAGAAGCGCGTCGTGCAGGAGCAGAGCGAGAGCGAAGCCCGCCAGCGCGCCCTGACCCGCGAACTGGAGTGGGTCCGCTCCGGCGCCAAGGCCCGCCAGGCCAAGTCGAAGGCCCGTCTGGCGGCCTATGAGAAGATGGTCTCCGAGCAGGAGAACGCCCGCGCGGCCCAGACCTTCGCCACCATCCAGATCCCGCCGGGCCCGCGCCTGGGCAACATGGTCATGGAGGCCCAGGGGCTGGAGAAGGAATACGGCGAAAAGGTCCTGTTCAAGGACCTGAGCTTCAAGCTGCCGCCGAACGGCATCGTCGGCGTGATCGGTCCGAACGGCGCCGGCAAGTCGACCCTGTTCAAGCTGATCACCGGCCAGGAGCAGCCCGACGCCGGCTCGATCCGCCTGGGCGAGACCGTGAAGCTGGCCTATGTCGACCAGAGCCGCGACGCGCTGGATCCGAACAAGACCGTCTGGCAGGAGATCAGCGGCGGCACCGACGTGATGCTGGTCGGCAAGCGCGAGATCAACAGCCGCGCCTACGTCGGCGGCTTCAACTTCAAGGGCGGCGACCAGCAGAAGAAGGTCGGCCTGCTGTCGGGCGGTGAGCGCAACCGCGTGCACCTGGCCAAGACCCTGGCCGCCGGCGGCAACGTCATCCTGCTCGACGAACCGACCAACGACCTGGACATCGAAACCCTGCAGGCGCTGGAAGAGGCGCTGGAGGACTTCGCCGGCTGCGCCGTGGTGATCAGCCACGACCGCTGGTTCCTGGACCGCCTGGCCACCCACATCCTGGCCTTCGAGGGCGACAGCCACGTCGAATGGTTCGAGGGCAACTTCGAAGCCTACGAGGAGGACAAGAAGCGCCGCCTCGGGGCCGACAGCTTGATCCCGCACCGGATCAAGTTCCAAAAGTTCTCGCGCTAACAGGAAGGGCCCGGCGGATCACCGCCGGGCCCTTTTCCTTTGCGGCGCCAGCCGCGGGGCGGCCATCAAGTTCATTGAAGGTTCGGTCGTCCTCCGAAAGGTCTCGCGCCCTCCGGGGGCGGGTGTCGTTGAGAATCCGGAAGGTCAGTCTGCGACCGGTCCGCGCCGTCCGTCCCGGGGCGCGGCCAAGCCCTTCGCCGCAGCCCCGGCCGTGCGGGCCGCCGCAGGGCCGCAAGCCCGCCGGCTTCGACGCGCGCTGAAATATTAACTCAGGCCTTGCGGGGCAAAGGACTGGCCTGTTTCCGGCGTAGAAGCGATTGCGGTCGGCCTGCGTCAATTCGCCTCAAGAATACATAAAGATGTTCGCTGAGCATGTACGGCGAACCGTGCGCTGTTGCGACGGCCCGTCGCTTTGAGATCATCGATCTTGACCGATAACGTCTCCCAATAACTTCGATTGGGAGTTCCCATGGCCGATATTACTAATATTGATTACAAGGGTAACGCGCTGCCGCTGAGCGGGGCGACCACCAAGGGCTTCACCGGCACCTCGGCCAAGGAGACCATCACCGGCACCTCCGGCAACGACGCCATTCGCGGCGGCGGCGGCGACACCCTGGTCGGCGGCGCGGGCGACGACACCTACACCACCGAAAACCGCACCGACATCATCATCGAGAAGGCGGGCGAGGGCGTCGACACGGTCAACGCCATCCGCACCTACTTCCTGTCGGACAACATCGAGAACCTGACGCTCCACGGCTATGACTCGTATGGCGCCGGCAACGCGCTCGCCAACGTGATCAAGGGCCTGGACGGCAACCAGACCATCGACGGGCGCGGCGGCAACGACGTGCTGACCGGCGGCGCGGGTCAGGACATCTTCATCGTCGCGCGCGGCGAAGGCAGCGACGTCATCACCGACTTCGAGGCGGGCGCGGGCAAGACCGACATGCTGCGCCTGAAGGGCGGCAACCTGTTCACCTTCGACCAGGTCAAGGCGGCCATGGTCCAGAGCGGCTCCGACGTGGTGCTGAACCTGGGTTCGGACCAGTCGATCACCTTCCGCAACCACAAGGTGGCGGACTTCGCGGCCGACGACTTCCAGCTGCCGATCGACTACAGCAAGCTGAAGCTGACCTTCAACGACGACTTCAACACGCTCGACCGTCGCATCGACTGGAAGGGCGCGGGCACCTGGAACACCACCTTCGGTCCGGGCGCCTCGTACGACACCCGTACCCTGCCGGGTAACCGCGAGCTGCAGTATTACATGGACCCCGAGTTCAAGGGGCTGGGCGTGAACCCGTTCTCGGTGAACAACGGCGTGCTGAGCATCAGCGCCCGTCCGACCACCCAGGCGGAGAAGGACGCGATCGGCGGCACCGCGAACCAGTACGTCTCGGGCACGATCAACACCAAGGGCACCTTCAGCCAGACCTACGGCTACTTCGAGATGCGCGCCGACCTGCCGGGCGGCCAGGGCCTGTGGCCGGCCTTCTGGCTGCTGCCGCAGGACGGGTCGTGGCCGCCCGAACTGGACGTGATGGAGATGATCGGCTCGGATCCGACCATCGTCTACACGACCCAGCATTCGAAGGCCTCGGGTTCGCACACCTACGACTCCAAGGGCCACGTCATCGGTGACTCCACCGACGGCATGCACACCTACGGCGCCAAGTGGGACGCCAAGGAGATCGTCTGGTACGTCGACGGCGCTGAAGTTTATCGCTCGGCCACCCCGGCCGACATGAACAAGCCGATGTACATGATCGCCAACCTGGCGGTCGGCGGCTCGTGGCCGGGCAGCCCGGACGGGACCACCAAGTTCCCGGCCAAGATGGATATCGACTATATCCGCGCCTACAGCCTGGACGGGACCGGCACGCCGACGCCGACCCCGACGCCCACTCCGACTCCGACGCCGACCCCGACGCCGACTCCGACTCCGACGCCGACCCCCACGCCGACCCCGACCCCGACTCCGGGTGAGCCGAACCTGAAGGCGACCACGGGCGACGACCACCTGGTCGGCACCTCGGGCGCGGACCGCATCAACGGTCTGGCCGGCAACGACCACATCACCGGCGGCGCCGGCAACGACGTCATGGACGGCGGCGCGGGCAAGGACCAGTTCCTCTTCAGCACCGGGTCCGGCCAGGACACGATCTACAACTTCAAGAACGCTGAGGACGGCCTGAACTTCAACGGCCACCAGGCGGCGGGCCTGAAGCCGACGGTGACCCAGTCGGGCGCCGACACGGTGTTCAGCTTCTCGAACGGCGACAAGGTCACGCTGAAGAGCGTGAACATGTCGACCCTCAAGAAGGTCGACGACTGGCACTGGGGCAATGCGGAAGGCAACCTGACGCCGACCCCGACCCCCACGCCGACCCCGACCCCCACGCCGACCCCGACCCCGACGCCCACCCCGACGCCGACGCCCACTCCGGATCCGTCGACGCCGAACCTGAAAGCGACCACGGGCGCCGACATCCTGGTCGGCACCTCGGGCTCGGACCGCATCAACGGCCTGGCCGGCGCCGACAAGGTCCACGGCATGGGCGGCAACGACGTGATGGACGGCGGCGCGGGCGACGATCTGTTCGTCTTCGGCGTCGGGTCCGGCAAGGACACGATCTACAACTTCAAGCCGGGCGGTGTCGAAGACAGCCTCGACTTCAGCGGCTACCAGGGCCACACGGCGGCCCCGACCGTGACCCAGGTCGGCTCGGACACGGTGTTCAGCTTCTCGAGCGGCGACTCGGTCACGCTGAAGAGCGTGAACATGCACGCCCTGGTGAAGGTCGACGACTGGCACTGGGCCTGATCGGCAAGCTGATTATCAGCCGACTGGGGCGGGAACCTGAGGGTTCCCGCCCCTTCTTTTTGCGCGGCTGTGCGGCTTGACGGCGTGCGTCGGATCGCCCACCCGAAGGACATGAGCGACAAGCCCGCCGTCCTGATCATGCAGCGCCACCTGGCGCCGCTGAGCGGTTTCCTGGAGAGCCGCTACGCCGTCCACCGGTTCTGGGAAGGCCCGCCGGTCGAGGTCGCCCGGGCCGTCCGCGCCCTGGTGGTGGCGGGCGAGTTCGCGCTGGACAAGCGCCTGATCGAGGGCTTGCCGCAACTGGGCCTGATCGCCTGCTTCACCTCCGGCTACGACGGCATCGACGTGGCCTGGGCGCGGGGCCGCGGCCTGGAGGTCACCCACGCGCCGGGCGTGAACCACGAGGACGTCGCCGACCACGCGCTCGGCCTGATCCTGGGCGCGCGGCGCGAGATCGTCAGCGGCGACAGTGCCCTGCGCGCCGGCGGCTGGACCCCGGAAAGCAAGACCATCACCCGCTCGATGAAGGGCCAGAAGCTCGGCGTCGTGGGCCTGGGCATGATCGGCAAGGCGCTGGCCGCCCGCGCCGAGGCGCTGGGCATGCAGATCGCCTGGTGGGGACCCAACCCGAAACCGGACGCGGCCTGGCCGCGCGCCGCCAGCCTGGTCGAGCTCGCTCGTGACAGCGACGTGCTGGCGGTCTGCGTCAAGGCCGACGAGGAGAACCGCGGCCAGATCTCGCGCGAGGTGATCGAGGCGTTGGGCCCCGCCGGCCTGCTGGTCAACGTCGCCCGCGGCCAGGTGGTCGACGAGGACGCCCTGATCGCGGCGCTGAAGGACGGCCGGCTGGGCGGGGCGGCGCTGGACGTGTTCGTCGAAGAGCCGACGCCGGCGGCGCGCTGGGCCGACGTGCCCAACACCGTGCTGACCCCGCATACGGCCGGCGCGACCACCGAGTCGGTGCAGGCCATGCTGATGCTGCTGATGCAGAACCTCGAAGCCTTCTTCGCCGACCAGCCGGTGAAGACGCCGGTGCGCTGAGCGCGGCTTTAACCTGACGCGAACGCCGTTCGCCGCCATGATCGCCTCCGAATCGGGAGCGCCTGAATCGGGAGGCTGCGCATGGCCAAGGTGCTGGGACTGGGCGGGATCTTCTTCAAGGCCGCCGACGGCGACGCCTTGAGCGACTGGTATCGCCGCGTGCTCGGGTTCGAGATCCAGGACGGCTGGGGCGGGGCCATGTGGCCGCATCCCCAGCAGGGCTTCACCCTGTGGTCGCCGTTCAAGGCCGACACCACCTATTTCGAGCCGTCGGCGCAGCCCTTCATGATCAACCTGATCGTCGACGACCTGGACGGCGTGCTGGCCAGGGCCAAGGACGCCGGCGTCGAACCTCTGGGCCGCGAAGAGGGCGACGCGAACGGCCAGTTCGCCTGGCTGCTGGACCCGGCCGGCGTGAAGGTCGAGCTCTGGCAGCCGCCGGCTGGCGCCTAGACCCGCCTTCCTGAGTTGCTCCCGCGCGCCGGCGGTCGGCGCCTCGGGAGCTCGCGATGACCGTCTTCGACGAAGTCCCGCTCTGGGTCCTCGGCGTCTCCCTCGCTGTCGGCATGATCCTGACCGAGGAGCTGGCCTTCCGTCTGCGGCGCGCCATCTCGCTGCGCTGGGAGCCGCCCCAGGAGGGGCCGGGGGTGGGCTATCTGATCTCCGCCGCCTTGGCCCTGCTGGGCCTGCTGATCGCCTTCACCTTCTCCATGGCCGCCGCGCACCACGACCTGCGCAACGAAGCGGTCGCGGTCGAAGCCAACGCGATCCGCACCGCCTACCTGCGCTATCAGCTGATCGACGAGCCTGAGCGCGGCGAACTCAGCCGGCTCGTCGTCGAGTACCTGGACCTGCGGGAGCGGGCCGACGCGGCGGTGGCGGAGCCGGAGCGGGCCAGGGACATCGCCGAGGACGCCGCCCGCATGCAGGAGCGGATCTGGGCGGCGCTGACCCCGGCGGTGCACGATCCGGCCCAGGCGCATATCGCGACGCCGCTGCTGCTGGCCACCAACGACATGTTCGCGGCCGGCGCGACCCGCCGGGCGGCCACCGAGACGCGCGTGCCGGTCGTCATCCTGCGCACCTTGATCCTGTACGCCATGATGTGCGCCCTGTTCATGGGCTATGGTCTGGCCAGCGGCGGGCGCCACTTCGCCGCCTCCACCACCCTGTTCCTGCTGATCGCGCTGACCATCACCCTGGTGGTCGACATCGACCGCCCGCGCCCGGGCGCGGTGCGCATCGACGAGGCGCCGCTGGAGCGGGCCGCCGCGCGCATCCGTCGGAGCGAAGCCGCCAAGGCGCAGGCGGTCCAGTCGCAGGACGCAGGCGAGGCGGCGCAGGCGGTCCCGGCGAGGCGCTGAGCGGTCACGCCCCTGGCGTGGCCGGCGTCTTCTCCGGGTCTGTCTGCGTGAGCGCCTTCTTGCACCAGGACCAGGTCTCGCCGTCCGGCAGGGGCGTGGCCCGGTACTTCGGCAGATAGCTGCTGTTCGGCATCAGGAATTTCACCTGGTTCAGCCGCATGTTCACGCCCGGCGCCGAGGCGGTGACCACCACCTTGCGATCGGCGTGGACGAACTTCTGCTTGGCGATCTCGAGGCGGAAGCAATAGCGCTGCTTGGTGTGGTTGATCAGGTAGATCTGGTCCACCGGCTTGCCGTCGGCCAGGTACATCGGCGCGGCGTAGAGCATCAGCCCCGGCGCCCCGTCGATCATCATCACCCGGCTCGGATCCTCCTGGGCGAGCGCCGCGCTCGCCGCCAGCGCCGCCGCCAAGGCGGCCGCCACCGTCGTTTTCCAGTTCATCGGACCGTTCCCCCTCCGGACCCGATGGTCAGTGATCGCTCGCCGCGTACGGCTGTCAATCGTCCACGCGGGGGGTCACCAGCTCTCGCCGAAGGGCCGCGCCTCGATCTCGAACGACCAGGCCGAGCGCGGCTGGGCGACCAGCCAGGCGGCGTTGGCCGCCACGTCGTCGGGTTGGACGAAGAAGGAGGCCGGCTTGTCCGGCATGGCGGCGCGGGTGCGCGGCAGGTCGACGACGCCGTCCACGACGATGAGGGCGACGTGGATCCCGGCCGGCCACAGCAGCCGGGCCAGCGACTCGCACAGGCTGCGCTGGGCCGCCTTGGCCGGCGCGAAGGCCGCGGTCTTGATCCCGCCCCGGCGCGAGGCTGTGGCGCCGGTGACGATGATCGCGCCGGCGCCCTTCGCCTTCATCGCCGGCGCCACCTGCTGGGCGCAGAGCAGCAGGCCCAGCGCGTTCACCCGCCAGGCGGCCTCGAACTGGGCGGGGGTGATCTCCTCGGCCGAGCCCCACACGCCGGACCCGGCGTTGTAGGCCAGCACGGCCGGCTCGCCGAGGTCGTGGCGGATGGCGGCGAAGGCTTCGCCCACGGCGCGCGCCTCGCCCACGTCGCAGGCGTAGGCTCGGCTGTCGGGTAGTTCGGCGGCCAGCGCGGTGGTGTGGTCCAGCCCGCGCGCCAGCAGCGCCGTCGCATAGCCGTCGTCGGAGAAGCGCCGGGCCAGGGCCGCCCCGTTGCCTTCACCCACGCCGACCACCACGCAGACCGGTTTGTCCATGACGCGCTCCATCGCCTGTCGCGCATCAACCCGCGGCCGCGCGGTCGGGATCAGGCGTGATCGTCGCGGACGACCTGGATCGGGCCTCGGCCCTCCACGCGGACTTCGCCGTCCTCGTCCCGCTCGAAACAGCAGTCGACCGGCGCGCCGGCCACCTGCGTCTGCAGCCGCAGCCGGTTCACGCCGGCGGGCAGGGTCGGGCGCGCGATCCGCAGGGTGCGCGCGAAGCCGTCGGGCCGAAGGCCGAGCAGGGCGCTGGCCATGTAGGGCAGGGCGCCGGCCGACCAGGCCTGCAGCGGATCGGCGTAGGGGCAGCGACCGGGAAACAGGCCGGGCTCGCGCTGCACGCCGACGAAGAACTCGGGCAGGCGGGTCATGCTGAAATAGCCGGCGGCGGCCAGCACGCCTTCGAAGATCTTCAGCGCGGTGTCCGTATGCCCGTAGTCGACGAGGCCGGTCACGATCAGCGAATTGTCGAACGGCCAAACGCTGCCCAGGTGATAGTGCACCGGGTTGTAGGCCCGTGACCGGTTCGAGAGCGTGCGCACGCCCCAACCGCAGAACAGGTCTTCGCGCAGAAGCCGCGCCGCCAGCGGGGCGGCCTTGTCCGATGGCGCGATCCCGCCCCAGAGCGCGTGGCCGGCGTTGGAGGTGACCGAGCGGACCTGCCGGCCGTCGCGCTCCAGCGCCAGGCAGTAGCAGTCCTCGTCCTCCATCCAGAAGGCCCGGTCGAAGCGCCCCGCCAGCGCCTGGGCCTGCGCCTCCAGCCCCGCCGCCCGCGCGGTGTCGCCGGCCCGCGCGAACAGCTCGGCCGAAAGGGTCAGGGCCTTGAAGGCGCAGGCCTGCACCTCCACCAGGGCCAGCGGCGGGTCGGGCAGACCGCCGTCCTCGCGCCGGACCGCTGAGGCGGAATCCTTCCATGCCTGGTTGATCGGCCCTTCGGGGGTGACCCCGTCATAGTCGAGAAAGCCCTCCAGCCCGTCCGTCATGCGTGCCTGCAGCCAGGCCAGGGCCGCTTCGGCCGCCTCGCGTAGTTCGAGGAACAGGTCCAGCCGGCCGGTCCAGCGCGCGTGCAGTCCCAGCAGGACCAGGAACAGCGGCGTGGAATCGACCGACTGGTAGCCCGGCGTGAACGGTATGGCGCCCAGGCGGGCCATTTCGCCGACCCGCAGCTCGTGCAGGATCTTGCCCGGCTCCTCGCCGGTGCGCGGATCGAAACGGCGTCCCTGCCAGCGGGCCAGCGCGCGCAGCGTGCCGGCCGCGATCTCCGGGTCGAAGGCCAGGCTCTGTATCGCGGCGGTGATGCTGTCGCGGCCGAACAGGGCGACGAACCAGGGCAGGCCGCCGGCCACGTAGTCGGGATCGCGCCCGCTCTGCAGCATCCGCAAATCGCTGAGCGAACGCTCGATCGCGACGTTGAGGCGGGCGTCGTCGCTGTGCAGCCAGCCGGCCGGGGCGGGGCCCTTGCGGGCGCGCGGCGCGGCTCTCGGCGCGTCGGCCGAGCGTTCGCCCAACCGGAGCTCGAGGGTCAGATCGACGGCTTCCTGCGGAGCCAGGGTGAAGGCGAAGTGAGCCGCCGTCTCGCCGCCGGGGGCCTCGGCGAAGCGCGGGGGGCGCGAAAACCGCAGCGCCATGCGCCGGACCGTCCGGTCGGCGCCGTCGTAGCGCATCAGCATCCGCCGGCCCCGCCGTCGCGGCGGGCGCAGTTGGCCGGCCGACGCGGGCGCGTAGCCGCGCACCTCGAACAGGTCCTCGAACCGGCCGCCGAAGCTCAGGGTCAGCGGCGCGTGGAGGGGCTCGGTCATGAAGTTGCGGATCCGCAGCCGCTCGACCAGGGCGGCGCGGTCGGGGTCCAGCGTCCGCTCCCACCGCACGCCTATGCTCTGCTGCTCGACGAAGCCGTGGTCGGTGGTGAAACGGTTGTTGGCCAGCTCCAGCACCGCCATGGCGCCGCGCGCGGAGCTGGACATCAGCGCCATCGGCGGCTGGCCGCCCAGGGTCAGTTCGTAGCGCTGCAGGTAACGGCTGTCCCGGAAGAACAGGCCGAAGCCGTCGTCGTTGCCGGCCGGGACGGCGCCGTCGGCGCGCGCGACCAGGAACAGCTCGCCGGCCTTGATCATCACCGGCTGGACCACTTCGGTCATGAAGGCGAGTTCGGATGCTCGCCGCCGTTCGCTGGGGTTCACGACAGGGCGCCTCGGCACGTCGGTTCGTGCGTGGCGAACCCGACCCGCCGCCGCTGCGTTGCCGCGCGACGGGATTTCTTGTGTCAGCGGCGCACGAACGCCTTGGCTGGCGCGCCTTTCCACTTGCCATAAGCATATAAAGATATCTTTATATGCCCCATGAGCCTGAACGCTGATGAAGCTGTCGAAGTCCTGCGCGCCGCCGGTGAGCCCACGCGCCTGCGCATCCTAGCCCTGCTGGCGGCCGAAGAGCTGTCGGTGATGGAGTTGTCGCGGATTCTCGACCAGAGCCAACCACGCGTTTCACGGCATCTGAAGCTGATGAGCGAAGCGGGGCTGATCGAGCGATTCCCCGACGGCGCCTGGGTGTTCTACCGCCTCGCCACCGACGGCCCGCGCCGGCGCCTGGCCGACGCGGTGCTGGACCTGCTGCATGACGACGGACAGCCCGACCGCGACTTCCAGCGCCTGGGCGAGGTCCGCACCGAGCGCGAGGCCGCGGCGGCGGAGTACTTTGAGCGGATCGCCCCGCGCTGGGACGAGATCCGCTCGCTCTACGTGCCGGAAAATGCGGTGGAGGCGGCCATCGACCGCGCCGCCGGTCCGGGCCCGTTCGAGCGGGTGGTGGACCTCGGCACCGGCTCGGGCCGGATGCTGACCCTGCTGGGCCGCCGCGCCAAGATGTCGGTCGGCCTCGACCTCAGCCAGCACATGCTCAACATCGCCCGCGCCAACGTCGCGCGCGCGGGCCTGGAGAAGGTCGAACTGCGCCACGGCGACATCTTCGCCACCCGCCTGCCGGCCCACAGCGCCGACCTCGTGGTCGTGCACCAGGTGCTGCACTACCTGTCTGACCCGGCCGCCGCGGTGGCCGAGGCGGCGCGCCTGGTGCGCCCGGGCGGACGGCTGCTGGTCGTCGACTTCGCGCCTCACGCGCTGGAATTCCTGCGCACCGACCACCAGCACCGCCGCCTCGGCTTCGCCGACGACGAGATGGACCGCTGGCTGGAGGAAGCCGATCTCGACCGCGTCGAGCCGGTCGAACTGGCCCCCGACCGCGAGGGCCTCACCGTGAAGATCTGGACCGGCCTGCGCGCGCAGGCCGAAAGGAGCGCCGCATGAGCCTGGCCGCCGCCCGCGCCCTGCTTCTCTCGCCGCTCGGCCCTGTCGCCCGGGCCGGCGGCCGCGAGCACGGGGAAGTGAAGGTCTCCTTCGAGTTCTTCCCGCCGAAGACCGACGAGGCCGAAGCCAACCTGTGGAATTCGATCCGGCGGCTGGAGCCGTTGGGCCCGTCCTTCGTTTCGGTCACCTACGGCGCAGGCGGCTCGACCCGCGAGCGCACCCACCGCACCGTGCGCCGCATCCTGGACGAGACCTGCCTGCAACCCGCCGCCCACCTGACCTGCGTGGAAGCCTCCCGGGGCGAGGTCGACGACGTCGCGCGCGCCTACTGGGACGCGGGCGTGCGCCACATCGTGTCCCTGCGCGGCGATCCGCCGGGCGGGACGGGCGTGGGCGGCGTCTACGTTCCTCCCGCGGACGGCTACGCCAACGCCACCGAGCTGACCGCCGCGCTGGCGCGCATCGCGCCGTTCGAGATCAGCGTCGGGGTCTATCCTGAGAAGCATCCGGAGAGCCCGTCGATCGACCACGACCTCGACGTGCTGAAGGCCAAGATCGACGCCGGCGCGACCCGGGCGATCAGCCAGTTCTTCTTCGACATCGACGCCTTCCTGCGCTTCGTCGACCGCGCGCGCGCGGCCGGGATCACCATCCCGATCGTGCCGGGCGTCATGCCGGTGACCAACTTCAAGGGCCTGTGCCGCATGTCCGAGAGCTGCCAGGCCTCGGTGCCGGCCTGGCTGGCCAACCTGTTCGACGGCCTGGACGACGATCCCGACACCCGCCGTCTGCTGGCCAGCTCGGTGGCGGCGGAGATGTGCGCGCGGCTGGAGGAGGAGGGCTTCTCCGAGTTCCACTTCTACACGCTCAATCGCGCCGACCTGGTCTACGCCATCTGCCGGGTGCTGGGCGTGCGCGAGAAGGTTCACGCATGACCCGCGCCGATCGCGTCGCCGCGCTGAAGGCCGCCGCCCGCGAGCGGATCCTGATCCTGGACGGCTCCTGGGGCGTGATGTTCCAGCGCATGGGCCTGTCGGAAGACGACTTCCGGGGGCAGCGCTTCGCTGAGCATCCGCATCCGCTGAAGGGCGACAACGACCTGCTGTGCCTGACCCGGCCCGACGCCGTGGCCGGCCTGCACGACGCCTATTTCGAGGCCGGCGCCGACATCGCCTCGACCAACACCTTCAACGCCACCGCGATCAGCCAGGCGGACTACGCGCTCGAGGCGGCGGTGACGGACATCAACCTGGCCGCCGCGAAGCTGGCGCGCGAGAGCGCCGACCGCTGGACCGAGAAGACGCCGCAAAAGCCGCGCTTCGTCGCCGGCTCGCTGGGACCGCTGAACCGCACCCTGTCGATCAGCCCGGACGTCAACGACCCGGCCGCCCGCGGCGTGACCTGGGACCAGGTCTACGCCGCCTACACCGAGCAGGCCCGCGCCCTGCACGAGGGCGGCATCGACGTCTTCCTGGTCGAGACCATCTTCGACACGCTGAACGCCAAGGCGGCGATCAAGGCCATCCTCGACCTCGAGGACCAGGGCTACGAGCCCCTGCCGATCTGGATCTCCGGCACCATCACCGACCGCTCGGGCCGCACCCTGTCGGGCCAGACGGTCGAGGCGTTCTGGAACTCCATCCGCCACGCCAGGCCGTGGGCCGTGGGCCTGAACTGCGCGCTGGGCGCGGAGCTGATGCGTCCGCACCTCGCCGAACTCGCGCGCGTGGCCGACACCCTGATCGGCGGCTATCCCAACGCCGGCCTGCCCAACGCCATGGGCGAGTACGACGAGGGCCCGGGCGAGACCTCCGGCTTCCTCGGCGAATGGGCCGGCAGCGGGCTGGTCAACATCCTGGGCGGCTGCTGCGGCACCACCCCGGACCACATCCGCGCCATCGCGAAAGCCGTCGCCGACGTGAAGCCGCGCGCCGTCCCGGAGCGCCCGCGCGCCATGCGCCTGTCGGGCCTCGAGCCGTTCGAACTGGTGAGCTGATGCGCCCGATCTTCGTCAACGTCGGCGAGCGGACCAACGTCACCGGCTCGGCCAAATTCCGCAAGCTGATCGCCGAGGGCCAGTACGCCGAGGCCCTGTCGGTCGCCCGACAGCAGGTCGAGGCCGGCGCCCAGGTCATCGACGTGAACATGGACGAAGGCCTGCTCGACAGCCGCGCCGCCATGGTCACCTTCCTCAACCTGATCGCTTCCGAGCCCGACATCGCCCGGGTGCCGATCATGATCGACTCCTCCAAGTGGGAGGTGATCGAGGCCGGCCTGCAGTGCGTGCAGGGCAAGGCGATCGTGAACTCGATCTCGCTGAAGGAAGGCGAGGCGGTCTTCGTCGAGCACGCGAAGAAGTGCCTGCGCTACGGCGCCGCCGTGGTGGTCATGGCCTTCGACGAGCAGGGCCAGGCCGACACCGCCGCCCGCAAGGTCGAGATCTGCGAGCGGGCCTACCGCATCCTCGTCGACCAGCTCGGCTTCCCGCCCGAGGACGTGATCTTCGACCCGAACATCTTCGCGGTCGCCACCGGCATCGAGGAACACGACAACTACGCCGTCGACTTCATCGAGGCGACGCGGCGCATCAAGCAGATGCTGCCCTACGCGCGGGTGTCGGGCGGGGTGTCGAACGTCTCGTTCAGCTTCCGCGGCAACGAGCCGGTGCGGCGCGCCATCCACTCGGTGTTCCTGTACCACGCCATCGCGGCGGGCATGGACATGGGCATCGTCAACGCCGGCGACCTGCCGGTCTACGACGACATCGACCCCGAGCTGCGCGAGGCGGTCGAGGACGTGATCCTGAACCGCGCCGCCCGCGGCGGCGTCTCCCCGACCGAGCGGCTGGTCGACCTGGCCCCGAAGTACAAGGGCGAGAAGGGCGCGGCCAGGGTCGTGGACCTGGCCTGGCGGGAGCAGCCGGTCGAGGCGCGCCTGGCCCACGCCCTGGTGCACGGCATCACCGACTTCATCGAGGCTGACACCGAGGAGGCGCGGCTGAAGGCCGAGCGTCCGCTGCACGTCATCGAAGGCCCGCTGATGGACGGCATGAACGTCGTCGGCGACCTGTTCGGCGCGGGCAAGATGTTCCTGCCCCAGGTGGTGAAGTCCGCCCGCGTCATGAAGCAGGCGGTCGCCTGGCTGCTGCCTTTCATGGAAGCCGAGAAGGAAGGCCAGGAACGCAAGTCGGCCGGCAAGGTCGTGATGGCCACGGTGAAGGGCGACGTCCACGACATCGGCAAGAACATCGTCGGCGTGGTCCTGCAGTGTAACAACTACGAGGTCGTCGACCTGGGCGTCATGGTCCCGGCCGACAAGATCCTGGACGCCGCCGTCGAGCACGGGGCCGACATCGTCGGCCTGTCGGGCCTGATCACGCCCTCGCTGGACGAGATGGTGTTCGTGGCCTCGGAGATGGAGCGCCGGGGGATGTCCCTGCCGCTCTTGATCGGCGGCGCCACGACCAGCCGCACGCATACGGCGGTGAAGATCGAGCCGGCCTACCGGCGCGGGCCGACCGTCTACGTGCTGGACGCCAGCCGCGCCGTGGGCGTGGTGTCGAACCTGCTGTCTCCGTCCGACAAGGTCCCGTTCGTCGAGCAGACCCGGGCGGAGTACCGCAAGGTGCGCGAGTCTTACGGCCGCGGGCCGGCCAAGCCGCGCTCCAGCCTGGCCGAGGCGCGCGCGAACAAGTTCCAGATCGACTGGGCGGCGTGGACCCCGCCGGCCCCCAGCTTCATCGGCGTGCGCGCCTTCGCGCCCTACGACCTGGCCGACCTGGCCGAGCACATCGACTGGACGCCCTTCTTCGCCAGCTGGGAGCTGGTCGGCCGCTTCCCGCAGATCCTGGATGACGAGATCGTCGGCGAGGCGGCGCGCGACCTCTATCGTGACGCCCGCGCCATGCTGGACAGGATGATCGCCGAGAACTGGGTCGAGGCCCGCGGCGTGGTCGGCTTCTGGCCGGCCAATAGCGACGGCGACGACGTGATCGTCTACGGCGACGACGCGCGCACCACCGAGCTCGCCCGCCTGCACACCCTTCGCCAGCAGATGGCCAAGGGCGAGGGCAAGGCCAACACGGCGCTGTCGGACTTCGTCGCCCCGGTCGGCGTCGCGCCGGACTGGGTCGGCGGCTTCGCGGTGACCGCCGGCCACGGCGAGGTCGAGATCGCCCAGCGCTTCAAGGCGGCCGGCGACGACTATTCCGCCATCCTGGTCACAGCGCTGGCCGACCGCCTGGCGGAAGCCTTCGCCGAGGCCATGCACAAGCGGGTGCGTCGCGAGCTGTGGGGCTACGCGGCCGACGAGACCGCCACGGTCGACGAGCTGATCGCCGAGAAATACCAGGGCATCCGCCCGGCCCCCGGCTATCCGGCCCAGCCCGACCACACCGAAAAGCTGACCCTGTTCCGCCTGCTGCAGGCCGAGATCAACGCCGGCATGGAGCTGACAGAGAGCCTGGCCATGACGCCGCCGGCGTCGGTCTCGGGCCTCTACTTCGCCCGCCCCGAGGCGCATTACTTCGGGGTCGGCAAGATCACCCGCGAGCAGGTCGTCGACTACGCCCGCCGCAAGGGCTGGAGCCTCGCGGAAGCCGAGCGCTGGTTGTCGCCGATCCTGGACTACGACCCCGCGGCGGAAGCGGCGGCGGCTTAAGTCACCTTCTCCCGCAAGGGGAGAGGGGACGGAGAGTTACGACTTCGGCCGCCCCACGGGGCCGTCGGCCTCGCCGCCGTGCTCGACGGAAGCGTTCAGGCGGAAGATGTCCTTGCGGCCTGCCAGGCGCTGCGCGGCGTGCTCGCAGCGGGGCGGCAACTGCCAGGCCAGGTAGGAGTCGGCGGCCAGCTGGTGGTCGACCTTGCGGGCCTCGTCCCACTTCTTCCAGCCGTCTTCGCGCTCGGCCATGGCGCGCTTGCGCCCGGCCTCGGTCTTGCCTTCCGGCGCGGCGTCCAGCGCCGTCTCGTAACCGGCGAGGTAGGCCCTGCCGATCTTGGTCTGGGCCTCGTCCAGCGGCAGCTTGTCCTGAACCCGCTCGGCCAGGTCCATGTGGCCGCTCAGCACGCCGTAGCACCAGGCCACGAAGCCGAAGTCGTCGGCCGGCGCGCCCTGCGGCAGGATATCCGCGGCCGGGCTGGGCGGGGCGGCGTCAGCCGCGCGGGTCGAGACCGGGGCGTCCGACGTCGCAGCGGCGGGATCGGCGAAGAGCAGGGCGAGCGCGAGCAGGGTGGCGGCCATGCGGCGTGGATCCTTCTCAAAGCGCGCGTAGCCGTGCGGGCGCGCGCCATGGCATCTTGCCCGAAGCGTCGGGAGACGCCAACTGGAACGGTCGAGCTTGGCCTGAGTTCCGCGGGGGGCGGAGGTCATCGGAAGGCCGCAATCGTGGGGTGGGCTTAAGTCATGGGGTTCTGGAGCACGATCGCGCGCCTGGCCGTCCGTCGCGTCGACGCGGCGGAGTGCGCCGAGTGTCCGCCCGGCCTGCCGGGCCAGGACCCGGCCTTCACCACCGCGGTGACCGCGCTGGGAGCCAAGCTGGCCAAGGCCGACGGGCGCGCCGACGCAGCCGAATTCGCCGTCTTCGCCGAGGTGTTCCAGCCCGAGGCCGGGGCCGAGCGCGACGTGCGCCGGCTCTACAACCTCGCCCGCCAGACCACCCAGGGCTACGAGAGCTACGCGCGGCGTCTCGCCAAGCGCTACCGCAACTGCCCGCAGCTGCTGGAGGACGTGGTCGACGGCCTGTTCCATATCGCCGCCGCCGACGGGGTCGGCTCGCCCGAAGAGTTCGTCTACCTGGAGCGGGTGAGCGGGCTGTTCGGCGTCTCGCCGATGGTTTTCCGGCGCATCCGGGCCACCCATTTCGGCCCCGAGGCCGATGACCCGTACGTGGTGCTGGGCGTCGCCCCGGACGTCTCCGACGCCGAGCTGCAGGCGGCGCGCCGGCGGCTGCTGGCCGAAACCCACCCCGACAAGGTCCGGGCGCGCGGCTTGCCCCACGAATTCGTCGAGGTCTTCACCGCCAAAGCGGCCGCCATCAACGCCGCCTTCGACGCCGCCATGGCCGAGCGCCGGCAGTTCGCCGGCCAACTCGCCTAAGCGGCCCACCGCTCAGCCCGAACGTTCGCCTTTTCCATGCGTTCGGATTGACGGGAGGCGTTACGAGACCGACATAATTGCTGAGCGCCGGGCGGCGCTCGTGCGAGGTGAGCCATGGATACCACGACGCGTATCAGCCTGCGGAGCACGTTCGGCCCCGGTCGGGTCGAGCGCGGCGATCCGGTGAGGCGGGGTCTGGCTTGGCTCGGCGGCCTGTTCGCGGCCGGCGCGGCCCTGACCATCGGTGCGGTGCTGGCGGTGTTCACGGCCGTGGCGGTCACGGTTTTCGCCCTGTTCGCCAGCGTGCTGGTCTTCCTGGCCGGCCTGGCTTTCCGCGCCCGTCGGATGACCTACGTCCGCGCCCGCGCCGCCGGCCCTGGCGGCACGGTGCTGGAAGCCCGCAAGGTGGGCCACTCCTGGGTCGCCTACGGCTGGGACCGTTCGGCCCGCTGATCCTCTTTTAGATTTCCGCCGTGTCCACCATCGAACTGATCGACGCGCCTTCGCCCAACTTCGACGAGCGGCGCGCGCCGCCGGACATGGTCGTCCTGCACTACACCGGCATGCGCTCGGGGCAGGAGGCGATCGACCGCCTGCGCGACCCGGCCGCCAAGGTCTCCGCCCACTACGTCGTCGAGGAGGACGGGCGCATCTTCCGCCTGGTGCCGGAGGAGCGGCGCGCCTGGCACGCCGGCAAGTCGTTCTGGAAGGGCGAGACTGACTGCAACGCCGCCTCCATCGGCGTGGAGATCGTCAATCCCGGCCATGAGTTCGGCTATCGCGCCTTCCCGGACGCCCAGATCGAGGCGGTGATCCGCCTGCTCGACGAAATACGCATTCGCTGGACCGTGCCGGACTGCCGCATCCTGGGCCATTCCGACGTCGCGCCGTCCCGCAAGGAGGACCCCGGCGAGCTGTTTCCCTGGAAGCGGCTGGCCGGCGCCGGCCACGGCCTGTGGTTCGAGCCGGCGCCCGCGCCGGGCCCGGCCCTGAAGGTCGGCGACAACGGCGTGGGCGTCTTCGCCCTGCAGGCCGGCCTGCACCGGCTGGGCTACGAGCCGCTGCCCTCGGGCGAATACGACCAGGAGACCGCCACCGTGGTCACCGCCTTCCAGCGCCACTGGCGGCCCGACCGGGTCGACGGCGTGGCCGACGGCGAGACCCGCGCCCGTCTGATGGGCCTGCTGCAACTGGCCTCGGCGGAGTCGGTGACCGGGGTTCTGACCTAACCCGCTCCGCCCCGGTTGACCCGCGCCCTGTCTGGCCTCACTTAACCCGCGGATCAGACGGCCGGGCGGTCGCGGTCGCCTTCGGGCGGTCGAGGAAAGTCCGGGCTCCACGGTGAAATGGCGGCGGGTAACGCCCGCCGGGGGCGACCCCAGGGATAGCGCCACAGAAAGCAAACCGCCCGAGGCTTCGGCCGAGGGTAAGGGTGAAAGGGTGCGGTAAGAGCGCACCGCGGGCCTGGTGACAGGACCGGCATGGCAAGCCCCGCCAGGAGCAAGACCGAATAGGGACCGCGCGCCCGTCCTCGGACGGGCAGGGCTCGCCGGCCCGAGCGGTCCGGGTAGGTCGCGAGAACCGTCCGGCGACGGACGGTCCAGAGGAATGATCGTCGCCCCGGAGCAATCCGGGGGCACAGAACCCGGCTTATAGGCCGTCTGATCCGCTCCGCCCGTCCAGGGCGTTCTCTCCCGTTTCGTTAACTCTTCCCCTTCGCTTTGAGGCGTGCGGACAGCCTGGCTGTTCCGCCTTCGTTCGCGCTTTCCCGTTCTGAAACAGGGGCAATCGCGCAGTTCCGGGGCGGAAAATGTCAGCGAGTGTCATTGCCGCCCAATCCATCCCATGTTAACCCATGACCTTGGGTGTGGCAGGTGAAGGGCGGACCGTCTCGGTCCGTGGGCATGGCGTGTTTCTCTCGACCTTCGAGAAACAGCTGGATTCGAAACGGCGCTTCGTGGTGCCGCAGGATTTCCGTGCCGCGGCCGCAGGTTCGTTCGACGGCGTGTTCTGCTTTCCCTCGATCGAAGCCGACTGCCTGGAAGGCGGCGGCAAGGCCCTGTTCGACCGCTACGCCGACCTGATCGAGGAGCTGCCGTTCGGCGATCCGCTGCGCACTTCGCTGGAGACGGTGGTTTACGGCGGCATGAACCAGCTCGCCTTCGACTCCGCCGGGCGCATCACCCTGCCCGAGAGCCTGTGCGAAGCCTTCGGCCTGACCGACTGGGTGGTCGTGGTCGGCCTGAAGGACCGCTTCCAGATCTGGAACCGCGACAGCTTCCGCGCCTGGCGCGAGGAGCAGCGCGCCGCCGCGCGCGCCGGCCTGGCCGACCTGCGCCAGCGCCAGCGCGCCGCCAGGACCGGGGGCGTGTGATGGACGCCCCGCACCTGTCCGTCCTGCTCGACGAGGTGGTCGAGGCGCTCGATCCCAAGCCGGGCGACGTGATCGTCGACGGCACCTTCGGAGCCGGCGGCTATTCGCGCGCCTTCCTGGAACGCGGGGCCGAGGTGATCGGCTTCGACCGCGACCCCACGGTGCGCCCGCACGTCGCGGCGCTCGAGGCCGCCTATCCCGGCAAGTTCGCCTTTGTCGGACGGCGATTCTCGGAAATGGCGGAAGAACTTGAAGGGCGCGCGCCCGTGCAGGGCGTGGCGCTGGACATCGGCGTTTCGTCCATGCAGCTGGACCAGGCGGAGCGCGGCTTCTCCTTCATGCGCGACGGTCCGCTGGACATGCGCATGGGCGATGAAGGCCCGTCGGCCGCCGACCTGGTCAACACCGAGGACGCCGCCGAGCTGGCGCGCATCTTCTGGGTCTACGGCGAAGAGCGTTCCTCGCGGCACATCGCCAACGTGCTGGTCCGCCGCCGCCAGGAGCAGCCGTTCGAGCGCACCCTGGACCTGGCGGACGCCGTCGAACGCGCGCTCGGCGGTCGCCGCGGCGCGCCGGTGCATCCGGCCACCCGCGTGTTCCAGGCCCTGCGCATCGCGGTCAACGACGAGCTCGGCGAGCTGGAGCGCGGCCTGGAAGCGGCCGAGCAGATCCTGGCCCCGGGCGGCCGGCTGGCGGTGGTCACCTTCCACTCGCTCGAAGACCGCATCGTGAAGTCCTTCCTGACCGAGCGCTCGGGCCGCCTGCCGGCCGGCTCGCGCCACCTGCCGCCCAGCGCCAAGGGGCCGGAGCCGACCTTCGAGCTGCTGTTCAAGGGCGCGCGCGAGTCCGGCCCGGCCGAACTCGCCGCCAATGCGCGCGCCCGTTCCGCCAAGCTGCGCGCCGCGCGGCGCACCGCCGTCCCGGCGAGGAGGGCCGCATGAGCAACCGCATCGAGCGCCTGTTCGACCGTCGGGTCCGCGGCTTCCGCATCGTCGAGGTGGCCGCGCTGGGCTGCTTCGTCATGACCGTGTTCTTCGTCTACATGACCAAGGCCTCGGCCAACGAGGAGCGCACCCAGATCTCGCGCATCGAGCGCGACATCGACCACGAGCAGCGCAAGCTGAAGCTGCTGCGCGCCGAGACCGCCCACCTGGAGCAGCCGGCGCGCATCGAGGTGCTGTCGCAAAGCTATCTCGGCCTGAAGCCGGTCGCCGCCAAGCGCGAGGCCCAGCCCGACGGGCTGGTCGAGATCGCCCGCAACGGCAACGCGCCCGTCCGCGCCGTCGCCGCGCCCGCCGCCGAAGCCGGCGCTGTCGAAGTCGACGCCCTCGCAGGAGCCGCCGAACGATGAGGCCGCTCGACGTCCGCAACCACGCCCAGATCCCCAGCCTTCAGTGGCTGACCGACACGGTCTGGTCGGTTGAGCACGCCTTCGAGCGCGCCAAGGCCGAGGCTCGCCCCGAGGAAGACACGCGCGTGCGCATCTTCTTCGTGTTGGCGGTGTTCGCCTGCGCCTTCTTCGGCCTGTCGATCGGCGCCACCAAGGCGGCGCTGTTCTCGGGCGCCCGCGCCGGCGCCGGCGCCTGGGCGGCCAACGCCTCGACCCGCGCCGACGTGGTCGACCGCAACGGCATGCTGCTGGCCACCGACCTGGTGCACTACCAGCTCTACGTCGACCCGAACGAGGTCTGGGACGAGGCCGACACCCGCCAGAAGATCGTCAAGGCCCTGCCGGACGTCTCCTACGCGCGCCTGCAGAAGGCCCTGACCGGCGAGCGCCGCGTGTTCGTCATGGGCGGTCTGACGCCTCGCGACCGCGCCCGGGTGCACGACCTGGGCCTGCCGGGCGTGTCGTTCGAGGAGGAGGACCGCCGCGTCCACCCGCTGGGCCGCTCGGCCTCGCACCTGATCGGTTTCAGCGACACCGGCGGGCGTGGCCTGGCCGGGGTGGAGCGCTCGTTCGATCAGGCCATCCGCGACGCCGGACGCCAGGGCGGCTCGGTGCCGCTGTCCATCGACCTGCGTGTCCAGGGCGCGCTGGAGAACGAACTGCGCGCCGCGGCGATCGCCCAGAACGCCAACGGCGCGGTCGGCATCGTCACCAACGTGCACACCGGCGAGATCCTGGGTATGGCGTCGTGGCCCGACTACGACCCGAACGTGCCGGGCGGCGCTTCCGACAACGAGCGCCTGAACCGCGCCGCCGCGTCGGTCTACGAGATGGGCTCGACCTTCAAGGTGTTCACCGTGGCCATGGGCCTGGACACCGGCGCGGCCTCGCTGACCTCGACCTTCGACGCCGGCGCGCCGATGAAGATCGGCAGCCGTTCGATCCACGACTCCCACGCGGAGAACCGGGTGATGACGCTGGAGGAGGTGTTCATGCACTCCTCCAACATCGGCACCTCGAAGCTGGCCCTGACCATGGGCGGCGACACCATGGTCCGCTACTTCGACAGCCTCGGCCTGCTGGCCCCGGCGCCGGTGGAGCTGATCGAGTCCGCCCGCCCGATCGTGCCGCGCAAGTGGGACCAGAACACCGTCGCTTCGACCTCGTTCGGCCACGCCATCTCGGTCAGCCCGCTGGCCCTGACCGCGGCCATGGGCGCGATCGGCAACGGCGGGAACTACGTGCCGTTGACCCTGAAGAAGCTGAAGCCGGGCGAGCAGCCGCAGGGCCGCCAGGTCGTCTCGGGCGCCACCTCGCGCGCCATGCTCGACCTCATGCGCCTGAACGTGGTGCGCGGCACCGGCACCCACGCCAACGCGCCCGGCCTGCGGGTCGGCGGCAAGACCGGCTCGGCCGAGAAGGTCATCGGCGGCCGCTACGAGCGCTCGCGCCTGGTGTCGTCCTTCGCCGCCTTCTTCCCGACCGACGGCGCGCTCGAGGACGACCGCTATTTCGTGCTGATCCTGCTGGACGAACCGAAGGGCAACGCCGAGACCTACGGCCTGCGCACCGGCGGCTGGACGGCCGCGCCGGTGGCCGGCCGGGTGATCGACCGCATCGCGCCGCTGCTGGGCGTCGACCGCCGCGCCGATCCGTGGACCACCGCCACCGGCGACAAGCTGCCGATCAGCGAGATCGAAAGCGGGGCCGGTCAGTGAGCGCGCGGCGGCTGTCCGACATCCTGCGCCGGGATCTGGCGGTCGATCCGCTGATCACGGGCGTCACGGCCGACAGCCGCAAGGTGGGCGAGGGCGCGCTGTTCGTCGCCCTGCCGGGCACGCGCGCCGACGGCCGCCTCTTCATCCCCCAGGCCCTGGGCCAGGGCGCCGCCGCCGTGCTGGCTCCCGAGGACACCCCCGAAGGAGCTGCGCCGGTCCTGGTGCGCTCCGGCGACGTGCGCCGCGCCTATGCGCTCGCCGCGCGGGCCTTCTACGGCGACCAGCCGCGCACCTGCGTGGCGGTCACCGGCACCAACGGCAAGACCTCGGTCGCCACCTTCTGCCGCCAGATCTGGACCCGGCTGGGCCGCAGCGCGGCCAGCATGGGCACGCTGGGCGTGGTCGCCGGCGAGGACACGGCCCTGACCGGCCCGGGCCTGACCAGCCCCGACGCCGCCGACGCCGCGCGTCTGACCGCCGAGCTGGCCCAGATGGGCGTCACCCACCTGGCGCTGGAAGCCTCCTCGCATGGGGTGGAGCAGCGCCGGCTGGACGGCCTGGCCCTGACCGCGGCCGGCTTCACCAACCTGACCCAGGACCACCTGGATTATCACGGCACCATGGAGGCCTACCGGGCCGCCAAGCTGCGCCTGTTCGAGGCCCTGCTGCCGCGCGGCCGCACGGCCGTGCTGAACGCCGACAGCGACGCCTACAACGCCTTCGCCGCCGCCGGCATCGTCGCCGGCCAGTCGATCTATTCGGTGGGCGAGCGCGGCCGGAACCTGTCGCTGGTCTCGCGCCGGCCGACGCCGGAAGGCCAGCGCCTGCAGATCGACGCCGACGGGCGGCTCTACGACATCCTGCTGCCGCTGGCCGGCGGCTTCCAGGCGTCGAACGCCCTGGTCGCCGCGGGCCTGTGCGTCGCGTCGGGCGAGAAGGTCGAGGACGTGCTGGGCGCGCTGGAGCGATTGCAAGGCGCGCGCGGCCGGCTGGAGCATGTCGGAACCAGCCGGGCCGGCGGCGAGGCGTATGTCGACTACGCCCACACCCCCGACGGCCTGGAGACCGTGCTCAAGGCGCTGCGCCCGCACACCTCCGGCCAGCTGATCGTGGTGTTCGGCTGTGGCGGCGACCGTGACCGCGGCAAGCGCCCGATCATGGGCGAGATCGCCCAGCGCCTGGCCGACGTGGCCATCCTCACTGACGACAACCCCCGCTCCGAAGACCCCGCCGCCATCCGCGCCGAGGTGAGGAAGGGCGCGCCCAAGGCCGTCGAAGTGGGCGATCGGCGCACCGCCATCCGCGAGGCGGTGGCCGCCCTGCGACAAGGAGACGTCCTCGTTGTCGCCGGAAAAGGCCACGAGCAGGGTCAAATTGTCGGCGAAACCGTCTATCCCTTCGACGACGCGACCGAGATCGCGCGCGCCTTGAAGGGGGAGCCTGCATGACCGCCCAGCCGCTGTGGACGGCCGACGAAGTGCTTGAGGCCACCGGCGGCCGCCTGGACGGCCAGGGTTTCGAGGCCCAGGGGGTCACCTTCGACAGCCGCGAAGTGCAGCCGGGCGACATCTTCGTCGCCCTGGCCGGCGAGCGCGACGGCCATGACTTCGCGTCCATGGCGTTCGAGAAAGGGGCCGCCGCGGCGATCGTCTCCCGTCCGGTCGAAGGCGGCTCGTCCATCCTCGTCCCCGACACCCTGAAGGCGTTGGAGGCGCTGGGCGCCTACGCCCGCGACCGCGCCCCGCAGGTTCGCCGCGGCGCCGTCACCGGCTCGGTCGGCAAGACCAGCGTGACCCAGGCGATCCGCGCCGGCCTTACCCTGGCCGGCCCGGCCCACAGCTCGATCAAGTCGTTCAACAACCACATCGGCGTGCCGCTGACGCTCGCCCGCATGCCGCGCGACGTGGAACGCGCCGTGTTCGAGATCGGCATGAACCACGCCGACGAGATCCGGCCGTTGTCCAAGATGGTGCAGCCGCACGCGGCCTGTGTGACCACGGTCGGCCCGGTGCACACCGAGAATTTCCCCGACGGCGAGGCCGGCGTGGCCCGCGCCAAGGCCGAGATCTTCGAAGGCCTCGGCCCCGGCGGCGTGGCCATCGTCAACGCCGACAACGTCTGGTTCGACCTGCTGAAGCAGTCGGCCCTGCACGTCGGCGCGCGGGTCATGACCTTCGGCGTCGACGAGAGCGCCGACGCCTGCCTGCTGGACTTCAAGGCCTTCGACGGCGGCGCGCGGGTGCGCGCCCGGGTCTGGGGCCACGAGCACGACTTCACCCTGCGCCAGTCGGGCCACCACTGGGGGCTGAACAGCATGGCCGTCCTGCTGATGCTGGACGCGCTGGACGTCTCCGTGGAGACGGGCATCGCCGCCCTGTCCGAGTTCGAGCCGCTGGCCGGCCGCGGCCAAGAGAAGCGCGTGCGCGTCGAGGGCGGCGTCTTCACCCTGGTGGACGAGAGCTACAACGCCAACCCGCTGTCCATGCGCGCGGCCTTCCGCAGCCTGGGCGCGCGCGAGGTGGGCGAGGGGCGCCGCATCGTCGTCGCGACCGACATGCTCGAGCTCGGGACCGAGGCCGCCGACCACCACGCTTCGCTGGCCGGGCCGCTGGCCGAGGCGAACGTGGACCTGGTGTTCTGCGCCGGCCCGAACATGAAGCACCTGTGGAGCGCCCTGCCGGAAAGCCGGCGCGGCGCCTGGGCCGAGACGGCCGCAGAGCTCGCCCCCAAGGTCGTCGAGGCCGTTAAGGCCGGCGACGTGGTGGTCGTGAAAGGATCCAACGGTTCGCGCGCCGGCCTGGTGGCCAAGGCGCTCGCGGACATCGAAGTCGCCGGGCGGGAGATGGCCTGATGTTTTATCTGCTGTACGAGCAGTATTCCGGCCTGGCCGACGCCTGGCCGCTGATCAACCTGCTGAAGTACCTGACGGTCCGCGTCGGGCTGGCGCTGGTCACGGCGTGGATCGTGGCCGTGGCCATGGGCTCGCGCTTCATCAATTACATGCGCGCCCGCCAGGGCAAGGGGCAGCCGATCCGCACCGACGGGCCGGAAAGCCACCTGCTGACCAAGAAAGGCACGCCCACCATGGGCGGCCTGATGATCCTTGCCGGCGTGCTGGTCTCCACCCTGCTGTGGGCGGACCTGACCAACATCCAGGTCTGGGTCGTACTGCTGGTCACCTCCAGCTACGGCGTGCTGGGCTTCATGGACGACTACGCCAAGGTCACGAAACAGACCTCGGCCGGCCTGACCAGCCTGCAGAAGCTGTTCTTCCAGTTCCTGATCGCCTTCGTGGCGGTGGCCAGCCTGATCCTGCTGGCTCCGGCCTCGCCCTCGTCGCCGGGCCTCGAGACCTCGGTGGCCTTCCCGTTCGTGAAGACCTTCCTGGTCAACCTGGGCTGGTTCTACATCGCCTTCGGGGCGATCGTGATCGCCGGTTTCTCCAACGCGGTGAACCTGACCGACGGGCTGGACGGCCTGGCCATCGTGCCGGTGATGATGGCCGCCGCCGCCTTCGGCATCATCAGCTACCTGGTCGGCAACTTCGTGTTCGCCAACTACCTGCAGGTCCACTTCGTCCCCGGCTCGGGCGAGCTGGCGGTGATCTGCGCCTCGCTGATCGGCGCGGGGATGGGCTTCCTCTGGTACAACGCCCCGCCGGCCAAGATCTTTATGGGCGACACCGGTTCGCTGGCGCTCGGCGGCGCGCTCGGCGCCATGGCCGTGGCCACCAAGCACGAGCTGGTGCTGGTGCTGGTCGGCGGCCTGTTCGTGGCCGAGGCGCTCTCGGTCATGATCCAGGTCGGCTACTTCAAGCTGACCAAGAAGCGCGTCTTCCTGATGGCTCCGATCCACCACCACTTCGAGAAGCTGGGCTGGCCGGAGTCGACCGTGGTGATCCGCTTCTGGATCGTCTCGGCCATGATGGCGCTGATCGGCCTGGCCACGCTCAAGATCCGGTAGAGCCAGTGATCCCCGTCCGCGGTTTCGAGGGCCGGCGTGTCGCCGTGTTCGGGCTCGGTCGCACCGGGCTGACGGCGGCGCGCGCCCTCAAGGCGGGCGGCGCCGAGCCGGTGCTCTGGGACGAGAAGGCGCCCGCGCGAGAGCAGGCGGCCGCCGAAGGCTTCACCGTCGAAGACCTGAACACGGCCGACTGGTCGTCCTTCGCCGCCTTCCTGCTGTCGCCCGGCGTGCCCCTGACCCATCCCAAGCCCCACTGGACGGTGGAGAAGGCCAAGGCGGCCGGGGTCGAGATCGTCGGCGACATGGAGCTCTACGCCCGCACCGTGGCGCTGGCCCCGGCCCACAAGCGGCCGAAGACGGTGGCCATCACCGGCACCAACGGCAAGTCGACCACCACCGCCCTGATCGGCTGGGTGCTGAAGCAGGCCGGCCGCGACGCGCGCATCGGCGGCAACATCGGCGTGGGCGTGCTGGGCCTGGAGGACATGCACGCCGGCGCGGTCTACGTGCTGGAGACCTCGTCCTACCAGCTGGACCTGACCTCGACCTTCAAGCCGGACGTGTCGGTGCTGCTGAACCTGTCGCCCGACCACCTGGACCGCCACGGCGGCATGGACGGCTATGTCGACGCCAAGCGGCGCATCTTCCAGAGCCAGGCCGCCGGAGACAGCGCTGTCATCGGCGTCGACGATCCGTGGTGCCGCCAGATCTGCACCGAGCTGATGGCCGCGGGCGGACGCACCGTTCGCCCGATCTCGGCCGGGACCACGGTGGGCCGCGGCGTCTATGCGCTCGGCGGCGTGCTCTATGACGCCACCGGCCACTCGGCCGTCGAGGTCGCCGACCTGACCCGCGCCCGCTCCCTGCCGGGCCGCCACAACTGGCAGAACGCGGCCGCCGCCTACGCCGCCGTGCGCGCGCTCGACCTGTCGGTCGAGGAGGCGGTCGAGGGGCTGATGAGCTTCCCGGGCCTGGCGCACCGGATGGAGGAGGTGGGCCGGCTGGGCCGCGTCCGCTTCATCAACGACTCCAAGGCGACCAACGCCGACGCCGCGCGCCAGGCCATGTCCAGCTATCCGAAGTTCTGGTGGATCGCCGGCGGCCGGGCCAAGGAGGGCGGCATCGACGACCTGGCCGACCTCTTCGGCCGCATCGAGCGCGCCTACCTGGTGGGCGAGGCCGCCCACGACTTCGCCGGCGCGCTCAACGACCACGCGCCCTGGACCATCAGCGGCGACATCGAGAGCGCCGTGATGCAGGCCTACGCCGACGCCGCCGGCTCGGGCGAGGAGGCCGTGGTGCTGCTGTCGCCGGCCTGCGCCTCCTTCGACCAGTTCGCCGATTTCGAGCAGCGCGGCGAAGCCTTCCGCTCGGCCGTGCTCGGCCTGGGCGCCGCGCCCGCTGAAGGAGCCCGCGCGTGAGCGGCCACTACAGCCACACCTTCCAGCGCACCGACCGCTCGGCGCTGGCCGTCTGGTTCTGGACGGTCGACCGCTACCTGCTGGGCGCCATCGGCGTCCTGATTTTCGTCGGCGTGGCCCTGTCCTTCGCCTCGAGCCCGGCCGCCGCGCACCGGATCGGCATGTCGCACCCGTTCCACTTCGCGCTGCGCCAGGCGATCTTCGCGACCATCGCGACCTCGATCCTGATCGGGACGTCGATGATGTCGCCCAAGGGCGTGCGCCGCGTGGCCGTGGTGATCTACGCGCTCGCCATCGTGAGCATGCTGTCGCTGCCCTTCATCGGCCACGCGGCCAAGGGCGCCACGCGCTGGATCCAGCTCGGGCCGTTCAGCCTGCAGCCGTCGGAATTCCTCAAGCCGGCCCTGATCACGCTCGCCGCCTGGATGTTCGCCGAAGGTCAGAAGGGGCAGGGGGTGCCGGGCGTGTCGATCGCCTTCGGCCTGTACCTGACCGCCGTGGCCCTGCTGCTGATCCAGCCGGACATCGGTCAGACCGTGCTGATCACCGTCGCCTTCATGGCCGCCTTCTTCATGGCCGGGGTGCCGGTGAAGTGGATCCTGGGCCTGGGCACCATCGCGGTCGGCGGCCTGGTCTCGACCTACTTCCTGTTCGACCACGTGGCCGCCCGTGTTCAGAAGTTCCTGTCGCCGGACAAGGCCGACACCCACCAGATCGACCGCGCCTCGGAAGCCATCGCGGCGGGCGGCCTGTTCGGCCGCGGCCCGGGCGAGGGCGTCATGAAGCGCCACGTGCCCGACCTGCACACCGACTTCATCTACTCGGTCGGCGCCGAGGAGTTCGGCCTGATCTTCTCGCTGTTCCTGATCGGCCTGTTCGGCTTCATCGTGGTGCGCGGCCTGTACAAGGCCATGCGCCTGTCCGACCCGTTCGAGCAGGTGGCGGCGGCGGGCCTGTTCGTGCTGTTCGCCCAGCAGGCCATCATCAACGTGGCCGTGAACCTGAACCTGATCCCCACCAAGGGCATGACCCTGCCCTTCATCTCCTACGGCGGCTCCTCCATGCTGGCCATGGGACTGACGCTCGGTCTGGCGCTGGCGCTGACCCGCCGGCGGCCGGGCGCCTACTCCCACGCCGAGGGCCTCTCCAGCGCAGGCGCATTCTCGTGACCCGTACCTCCAAGATCGCGGTCGTCGCCGCCGGCGGCACCGGCGGCCACATGTTCCCGGCCGAAGCCCTGGCCCGCGAGCTGATCGAGCGCGGCTGGCGGGTCGTGCTGGCCACCGACAGCCGCGGCGACCAGTACGCCCACGCCTTCCCGGCCGAGAAGCGCATCGCCCTGAACGCGGCGACCTACAAGCCGGGCGATCCGATCGGCATGGTCCGCGCGGGGGTGAAGATCGCCCAGGGCGTGCTGCAGGCCCGCACCGCCTTCAAGCGCATCGATCCGGCCGTGGTGGTGGGCTTCGGCGGCTATCCGTCCGTGCCGGCCCTGTTGGCCGCGCGCCAACAGAAGCGCCCGACCATCATCCACGAGCAGAACGCGGTGCTTGGCCGCTCCAACCGCGCCCTGGCCGCTAAGGTTTCGGCCGTGGCCTGCGCCTTCCCCATCCTGGAGAAGGCCTCGCCGGCGGTTAAGGCCAAGGTCGAGGTCGTAGGCAACCCGGTCCGCCCGGACATCCGCGCCCTCTACGACCGCCCGTATGAGGCGCCGACCGACCGCATCCGCCTCTTGGTCACCGGCGGCAGCCAGGGCGCGCGTCTCCTCTCGGAAACCGTGCCGGCCGCCATCGCGCAGCTGGCCGAGCCGATCCGCAACCGGCTGAAGGTCGACCAGCAGACCCGCCAGGAGTCGCTGGACACCGCGCGCGCCATCTACGCCGACGCCGCCGTCGAAGCCCACGTCGCCCCCTTCTTCCGCGAAATGGCCCAGCGCCTGGAGCAGGCCCACCTGGTGATCGGCCGCTCGGGCGCCTCGACCTGCTGCGAGCTGGCGGTGGCCGGCCTGCCCTCGGTCCTGGTGCCGCTGAAGATCGCCGCCGACGACCACCAGACCTTCAACGCCCGCTTGCTCTCCGACGCCGGCGCCGCCGCGGTGCTGCCCGAGGACGAGCTGACCGTCGACAGCCTGGCGAACCTGCTCCAGCGCCTCCTGTCCGATCCCGAAGGTCTGGTCCGCCGCGCCGCCGCCGCCCGTTCGGTGGCCGTGCCCGACGCCGCCCAGAAGCTGGCCGACCTGGTGGAGCGGGTGGTCGGGTGATGAGGCTAATGCGCCTGATGCGACTGGGAACGGTCGCGCTGGCGCTCTGTGTCGCCGCCGTCTCGGCGGCCCTCGAATCCGGGAAGGACGCCGTGCGCGACACCCCGCCTGCGAACGTCTGGAACGCGGAGCTCGCTGCTGCTCTCGTCGGCAAGACGATCCTGGTCGGCAAGACCTACGCCGGGGCGGGCGGCGAGCGCTACGAGCAGCTGCACGGTGTCGTCACCAAGGCCGACCCGGCCCAGGGCATCGCGCTCGCGCTCGAGGGGCCGCATCAGGGCGAGACCTACTGGCTGCCGCCGGACACCCGCGGCCTCAAGCCCGCCAAGCCGGGCAGCTATCGTCTGCGCAGCACCGGCGAGGTGATCGAGGATCCCGACTACCTCGCCATGTACGTCGTGGAGCCTCCCACGGTCTGACCCGGCCAGGCTGGCGGGCCTATTTCGGCGCGCTCTTCACCAGAACGGCCCGCCCCGGTTCGGCGCGGTCGACGCGCCAGCCCGGCGCGAGCTCCAGGCTCCAGCCCGGTCCAGAAACTCGGTCCGGCGCCTCTGCGGTCGGGGCGGCGACGATAAGGCTTCCCCAGCCGCCGTCGATCAGGGCCCCGTCTTCCGCCTGCAGCACGCCCCAGCGATCCGCGACGCGCAGGGTCGGGTAGACCGTGCCCTCCGGCGGCAGCGGGAAGAGGTTCTGCGGATTGAAGGAGACGTTCATCTCCTTCAGGGGCAGGCGAAGGGTCGGGCCGGTCACCAGTTTCGCGCGCCAGGCGGCCGCCCGGCGTTCATGGAGTTCGTGCCGGCGCGCCTCGTCGGTCGCGACGTCCTCGTAGGCGTACCGGCGGCGCGCTTCATCGACCGGGCTGGGCTGCACGCGGGCGGCCTGCGCGAGCAGGCGTCCGAGGTCGCGGACCTCCGTTGAACCGCGCAGCCGGACGCGCCAGGTCGGGTCGGACCGGTCGAGGAGGAGGCCGTAGGCCGGGCCCGACGTGTAGGCGAAGGTGCGAACGTACGAGTCAGCCTGTTCGGCGACGCGCAACTGCTCCACGGCGGCCGCCGCGAGGTCGCGCCGTCCGCTGAGGACCGCGCCGGTGTATTCCGCCAGCCCCTCGTGGAGTTCGAGCTGGTTCTCCAGTTCGGCCGCGTCGGTCGCCAGGGCGCGCCGCCGCTCGCGAAACGCCAGGGCGTCGGCGACGGCCTGTTTGCGCGTCGCCTCGTCCGGGGCGGCGACGGCGGCGGCGAGCGCGCGCCATTCCATCCGCAACCAGGTCCGACCCTCCGGCGTGGCCAGATGGGCCGGCGCAGGCGACGCGGCCGCGAAGCCCAGCTTCTTCTGAATGCGGTGCCAGGCCTCGTGCATCAGCAGGGCGGCCCGGGCCTGTTCGTCCTGCGGCAGCGGTTGCAGCACCATGGTCCAGGTGACCCCGTCGAACTCGACGGCGGTGTTGGCCGCGCCGATCTCCGGCGGCAGCGTTCCGAGGAACAGTCCGGCGGCCGGACGAAGGGCGCTTCCGGTTCCGGCCTGGCTGGCGACGATGGCGCGCGTCTTCGGATCGACCAGCATCAGCGGCCCGCACAGCGACTCGCCCCAGAGCCGCCCGCCGTCGGCCCGGCAAAGCGCGTCCAACTGCGCGATCACCTCGGCCGGCCCCGGCGACGGCGCCTCGGCGAGCGCCTGGCCGGTGCACAGCGCGGTCGCGATCGCCGCCCAGAGCCCAATCCCTCGCATGCGTATCGCCCCCCGTTGTTGTGAAACTAGCTCTGCGGGAGGGAGCTTCGCTAGCCGGCCCTGACGCTCGCCCGGGCGATGTCGCAGTCCTCGCAACCCGCCGCCGGGCCGTGCAGGAAGGCCAGCGGCTCGGCCCGCAGCCGTTCGACCGCGATCCGCACCACGTCCTGCGCTCGCATCAGCCGGGCGTGGGCGTGGCCCACGGGGCCTTCCGCCTGCAGGCCCTCGACGTCCAGCCACTCCTCCATCCGGGCGAAGCCTTCGCAGCAGTGGTCAGGCTCGCGGTAGTCGACACGCTTCGGCAGCCCGTCCCGCAGGATCGTGAACCACCGCGCGGCGCCGTAGGGCACGCGCGCCACCGCCTCCGCCAGATGCAGGGTGGTGTTCGCGTCGTGGCCCACGCCGAGCAGCAGCACCTGTCCGTCGAGGTCGTGCACCCGGCCGATCGGGCTGTCGGGGCCGTGCGGCGGGATTGGCGGCGGACCGCGGGTGATCGCGTCCGCCAGCGGTCCGATCGCCGCGCAGGCGGCGTAGTGGCGGCTGCGGACCACGCCGGGCAGGGCGCGGAAGATCTCCGGCGTCACGCCGAGGTCGCTGGCCGCGGGCGTCGTGTCGGGATCGAACGGTGCGTCGTCGCGGTCCGTGAAGGACGGCAGGACCAGCGTCCCCTCCGGTCCGAGCGCCAGGCGCAGGCCCTCGATCAGGCCGGCGGGGCCGCCCTCGACCGGACGCACCTGCCGAAATGCGGTGTGGACCAGAAGCACGCCGCCCTTGCGCACGCCCAGGGCGGCGAGCTGGTCGGCGATCTCGGAAGGGCGGAAAGTGCGGCCGGGCATGCCTGCTTTCGTCGGGGCCGGCGGCGGCCGGGATTAGAGCCTTACCACACCACGCATCTCCGCTCGGCCGGCCGCACCATGGCCGAGCCCTTGCGGCAGGCGAACGCCTTGGCGAAGGCGGGCATGTTGGCCAGCGGCCCGTTCACCCGGAAGCTCGCCGGCGCGTGGTTGTCCAGGCGCGCATAGGCCTCGCGCTGCACTGTGCAGCGGCTCTGGGCGTAGGCGATGAAGAAGCGCTGGGCGCGGCTGAAGCCCGCCTTGTCGCGCTGCGCCATCCGCGGCCCCAGGGCGCGGACCAGCGCGTCGTAGGCGAAGTTCACGCCGCCCAGGTCGGCCACGTTCTCGGAGAAGGTCCGCTCGCCGTTCAGACGGGCGCCACCGCCCAGCTCGACCTCGCCCGCCTGCTTGATCAGGCACTGGGCGCGCTGGTCGTGCGCACTGACGTCGGCGGCGGTCCAGATGTCGTGGCCTTCGCCGTCCGCGTCGTAGTCGTGGTTCTCCAGGACGTGGGTGACCTCGTGCCCGACCAGGGCGCCGTAGCCGCCCATGCGCAATTCCGGCGACGCGTCCGCGTCGTACCGTGGCGGCGTCAGCCCGGCCGCCGTCAGGATGATCGAGTTGGTGAAGACGTCGGGATAGCCGTTGGGAATGGTCAGCCGCGCGACGGCCAGGCCCGGCGCCACGTCCGGATAGACCATGATCTCCCAGGACTCGCGGGTGCGCGGCTCGTTCACGCGCGCCCAGGCGCGCTTCTCCTGGAAGCCGCGGGTGGCCATCACGTTGTCGAAGAAGTTCGTCGCCGACATCGGATCAGCGCCGGTCGCCGGCCACTCGTCCGGGAAGCCGACCTTGATCGAGAGCGCGTCGATCTTCTTGCGGGTCGCTTCGCGGGCGGAGGGGGACAGCCAGGTCATGCCGTCGACGGAGTCGGCGATCTGGCCGCGGACCTGCTGGACGATCGTCTTTGCGCCGCCGCGCGCCTGCACGCCGATGAAGCGGGTCGAGTACTGCCGCGACAGCTCCACCCCCATCCCCTTGATGGTCTCGACCTCGCACTCGTCGGCCCGCGACGCGCGCGGCGTGTCGAGATAGGCGGCCGCGAAGCGGGCCTGCTCCTCCCGCATCGCGCCCGGCAGGGCCGGCGTCACGGTGTCGAGCAGCCGCCAGCGCAGGTAAGCCTTCAGGTCGCGCATGGACCACTGCGCCAGGCCGTCGTTCACGGCCTTGAGGTACTTCGGCGAGGTGACGTTCATCGGCCGGCCGGCCGGCTGTCCGACGGCCTTCAGGTAGTCCGCCCAGGCGAAGTTCGGATAGTCCCGCGCCAGGGCGGCCGGATCGATCGGGTTGTTGCTGATCGACGGGTCGAAGCGTTCGGCGAAGGACAGCGAGACGCGCGCCAGCGTCCCCTCCATCGCCACGATCCGTTCGGCCTGGCGGTTCGCCTCGCCGCGCTCGACGCCGGAGCTCGCCAGCATGGCGGCGACGTGGTCCCTGTAGCTCGCGATCACCGCCGCCGCTTCGGCGCCGTCGTCGCGATAGGTCCCTCGCGGCAGCCCAAACGCCCCCTGATGGATCTCGCCGCGGAAGCGCGACTTGTCGGCCGGATCCGGCTCGCCGGAATAGCGGAAGAAGGCGCGCACGCCGCGCGCGTGCAGGCTCTGCAGCACGGTCGCGAAGTCCGCGCGGGTCTCGACGCCGTCGATCCGGCCCAGCCACCCTCGAAGGGACGCTTCGGCGAGCCTGTCCGCCTGATCGCCGCCGGCCATGCAGGACGCGTAGAAGACCTGCAGTCGGTCGACCTCGGGATCCTTGGCCAGGCTCCGGTCGGTCAGGAGGGCCGTCATGGCGGCCCGGTTCCGGGCGCCGGCCGCCTCTTCGGCCAGGGCCACGTAGTTGCGGTCGGTCGGCTCGCCGGTCTTCGCCATCCAGCCGCCGCAGACGTACTGGTAGAAGTCAGTGCACGGATCGGCGCCTCGATCGAAGGTCGAGGTGTCGAGCGGGCTCAGGGGCGGCTCGGCCGGCGGCTTGCCCATGGCCTGCGACCCGCCCAGGATCAGAAGCGACGTCGCCAGTCCCGCGGCGACCACGACCTGAAGATTGCGAGACACGACGACCTCCCCCCGAAAGACGCGCGACTGCGGGCGTCTACGCCGCCCCGTGCTGACGATCAGACGCCGCATCGCGAGGCCGGACGATCACCTTTGGGGGCAGCAAAGACTGATCGAACGGCGTTCCGCTGTAACGTGAATTCCCCGACACGTTCCTTAGCCGCGACGAAGCGAGTCCTCCGCGCGCCGAAAGCGGCGCGTCAGGCTCAGTCCAGAATGGCCTCGACGCCCATGCGGTCGAGCTGCGCCAGGTGGTCCTTCATGGTCTTGAGCTGCTCGGGCGAATGCCCCGTCCAGTCGGCGACCTCGCCGACCACCCGCAGCGGATCGCGGGTGCGATAGGACTTCGTCGGATTGCCCGGGAACTTCTTGTCGGTCAGGTTGGGATCGTCCTCGAAGGGGCCGGTCGGCTCGACGATGTAGATCCGGCCGGGGCCGTCGCCCACGGCCAGCTCCGCGCCCCAGACGGCCGCGTCCAGCGTCGCGGTCAGATAGACGAAGGCCGCCGCCTTTCGCTTGCCGTAGTTGGAGGCGTAGCCCGGGCTGATCAGGTCGCCCGCCTTCAGATCCGCCTTGGTGCCGTGGAAGAACGGCTGCGCGCTGGTCATCGGATGAGCCCCCTGAGATCGGGACCGGCGGTCCCGTGCGTCGAGGCGTCCTAAGCTGCGCATAAATCGCGGCCCGCCAATTCTTGAACTCAGGTTTTTCGCGCCCAAATCCCTGTCAGGCGGGGCGGCGATGCTTCGCCCCCTCTGTCGCCGGCCGCGGCGGAGAGGGGACGCGACGACGGGCCGCGAAATTTCGGGCACGCGCCTGCTTCCGTGTAGCGGAACGGGCCGGTAGTGAAGTTGCGATGATCGCGCGCTCGAAACTCCGCCCCACTCCCTTTGAAATCGGCCCGGTGCACTTCGTGGGCATCGGCGGCATCGGCATGAGCGGCATCGCCGAAATCATGCTGAAGATCGGCTACTCGGTGACCGGCTCCGACGCCAAGGCCTCGGCCAACACCGAGCGGCTGGAAAAGCTGGGCGCCAAAATCTTCGTCGGCCACGCCGCGGAGCACGTCGGCGACGTCTCGGCCGTGGTCTATTCGACCGCCGTGAAGCCGGACAATCCGGAGATGGTGGCCGCCCGCGAGCGCCGCATCCCGCTGGTCCGCCGCGCCGAGATGCTGGCCGAGCTGATGCGGCTTCAGTTCTCGATCGCGGTGGGCGGCACGCACGGCAAGACCACCACGACCTCGATGGTCGCCTGCCTGCTGGACGCCGGCGGGCTGGACCCGACCGTGGTCAACGGCGGCATCATCAACGCCTACGGCACCAACGCCAAGGTCGGTGACGGCGACTGGATCGTGGTCGAGGCCGACGAGAGCGACGGCAGCTTCCTGCGTCTGAAGTCGACAGTCGCCATCGTCACCAACATCGACGCCGAGCACCTGGACCACTGGGGCGACTTCGAGGCGATGAAGAAGGGCTTCCGCGACTTCGTCGAGAACATCCCCTTCTACGGCTTCGCGGCGGTGTGCCTGGACCACCCCGAGGTGCAGAACCTGGTCGCCCAGGTCGAGAACCGCCGGCTGATCACCTACGGCATCAATCCGCAGGCCGAGGTGCGCGCCACCAAGGTCGAGATGGGGCCGGACGGCGCCCAGTTCGACGTGGTCATCAGCCCGCGGGACCGCGATCCGGTCACCCTGCGCGACGTGTCCCTGCCGATGGCCGGCTGGCACAACGTCTCCAACTCGCTGGCCGCCATCGCCGTGGCGCTGGAGCTGGGCGTGTCCGAACGCGACATCAAGCAAGGCCTGGCCAAGTTCGGCGGCGTGAAGCGGCGCTTCACCACCACCGGCGTGGCCCGCGGCGTGCGGGTGATCGACGACTACGGCCACCACCCGGTGGAGATCGCCGCGGTGCTGAAGGCCGCCCGCCAGGTGGCGCGCGGCAAGGTCGTCGCCGTGGTCCAGCCGCACCGCTACACGCGCCTGCGCGACCTGATGACCGAGTTCTCGACCTGCTTCCACGACGCCGACACGGTGATCGTGGCCGATGTCTACACCGCCGGCGAGCAGCCGATCGAAGGCGTGCACAAGGAGGCGCTGGCCGAGGGGCTGCGCCGTCACGGGCACCGTCACGTGCTGCTGCTGGACGGCCCCGCTTCGCTGGCCGGACTGGTCGCGCAGGAAGCCGCAATCGGCGATCTGGTCGTGTGCCTGGGCGCCGGAGACATCACCCAATGGGCCTACGCCCTGCCGGGCCAACTCGAACTCCTGGAGACCGCGGCGTGAGCTGGCGCGACACCCTGCCTGAGACCCGCGGCAAGCTGCTGAAGGGCGCGGAGCTGGCTCCGTTCACCTGGTTCCGCGTCGGCGGTCCGGCCGACGTGCTGTTCCTGCCCGAGGACCACGAGGACCTCGAAGCGTTCCTGAGGGGCCTGGACGCCGCGGTGCCGGTCACCGTGCTGGGCGTCGGCTCCAACACCCTGGTGCGCGACGGCGGCGTCGACGGCGTGGTGATCCGTCTCGGCAAGGCCTTCGGCCGGGTCGAGACCATGGACGCCAACCGCATCTACGCCGGCGCGGCCGTGCTGGACGCCACCCTCGCCAAGAAGGCCGCCGAGGCGGGCCTGGCGGGCCTGGAGTTCTTCCGCGGCGTGCCCGGCACCATCGGCGGCGCCTGCGTGATGAACGCCGGCTGCTACGGCGCCGAAACCAAGGACGTGCTGGTCGAGGCCTATGCGGTCGACCGCGCCGGCGAGCGCCACGTGCTGTCGGCCGAGGACATGGGCTTCACCTATCGCCGCTCGGAAGCGGCCGCCACGCGCGGGCTGATCTTCACCGGGGCGGTGTTCCAGGGCGTGCCGGACGAGCCCGACGCGGTGATGGCGCGCATGGACGAGATCACCGCCCGGCGCGAGGCCACCCAGCCGATCAAGGAGAAGACCGGCGGCTCGACCTTCAAGAACCCGCAGGGCCACAGCTCCTGGAAGCTGGTCGACGACGCCGGCTGGCGCGGCAAGCCGTTCGGCGGCGCCCAGTTCTCCGAGCTGCACTCCAACTTCATGATCAACACCGGCGAGGCGACCGCCGCCGACCTCGAGGGTCTGGGCGAGGCCGTCCGGGCCGACGTGAAGGAGAAGTTCGGCGTCGAGCTGGAGTGGGAGATCAAGCGGATCGGCCGGGCGAAGTGAACGGCTGATTAACCCTGCCGCGAGCACGCTCCCATTCTGGAAGGGCGCTCGGGGGAACGCCGCATGCTGATAAAACGCCTGGCTCCGGTCGCCGCCTTGTGTGCGGCGGTGTTCGTCTTCTGCTGGAGCAGCATCGTCCTGTTTCGCGAGGGCGCGCTGTCGGTCGTCTGGCCGGCCAACGCTCTG
Source organism: Caulobacter sp. 17J80-11 (assembly GCF_014349105.1). Taxonomy (GTDB): domain Bacteria; phylum Pseudomonadota; class Alphaproteobacteria; order Caulobacterales; family Caulobacteraceae; genus 17J80-11. The sequence continues at coordinate 456,491 of NZ_JACSJI010000001.1, forward strand.
GTTCTGGCCTTCATGGTCCGGTGGGCCCGCAACCAGGACGAGGCGGCGCTGGGACTGGGGGCGGCGGTCGGCGCCATGCTCGGCGCCAACCTGATCTGCGGCCTGCCCATGCTGCAGTCCTTCGGTTATCCGCTCGCCAACGGCGTCGAGATCGCCCTGGCCGCCTGGCTGGTTCGCGACTTGCGCGCGCCCCTGTCCGGCGGTCGGGACCTGATCCGCTTTCTGGGCGGGGCCGTAGTCCTCGCCCCGGCGGCCTGTGCGGCGGTCGCCGCCGTGGTCATGGCCGTCCTCGGCGAGCCGAACCTGCCGGGGGCGGTGCTTCGCTGGTGGCTGGCCGACGCGCTCGGCATGGCGGTGGTCACGCCTGTGGCGCTGTCGGTGAGCCGCGCTCACCTGCGCCGCGACCGCCAGGGCGTGGCCGTCAGCGTCGCGGCGCAACTGCTGGTGCTGGCCGGCGCGGCCCTGGTGTTCAGCCAGCCCTTTCCCGCGTTCGCCCTGCTATTCCCGCTGGTCATGCTGGCGGTGTTCGCCGACCGCGAGATGGGCGGCGCGATCGCCGTGGCCGGCGTGGCCCTGATCGCCGTCAGCGCCACCATGCTCGGCTTCGGCCCGGCCGCGGCTTTGCCTTTCAGCTTGTTCTTCGTGCAGGGCATGCTCGCCGCCCTGGTGCTGACTATCCACCCGGTCGCCGCCGTGCTGCGCCGCCTGGACGGCTACACCGCGGTGCTGGAGCGCGAGCGGGCCCGGGCCGTGGCGCTGAGCGACACCAAGACCCGCTTCCTGGCCCACGTCAGCCACGAGATCCGCTCGCCGCTGTCGGGCGTGGTCACCCTGGCCGAGATGATGGCGTCGGGCGCGCTGGGCGTGCTGACCCCGCGCCAGCACGAGATGATCGAGCGGATCGCCGCCAGCGGCGCCGAGATCGACGCCCTCTCGCGCGACCTGATCGACGCCGCCGCCATCCAGGCCGGGAAGGCCAAGGCCGTGCTGGCCGACGTGGCGGTCGGCGAGGTGGTGGCCACCGCCGTGGAGACCGCGCGCATGCGCACCCGCGACCAGGGGGCGAAGTTCGTGCTGGGGGCCGTGCGGGCCGACGCCGTGCTGCGCGCCGATCCGGCCCGGCTGCGCCAGGCGCTGGTGAACCTGCTGGTCAACGCCGTGAAGTACGGCGGCCGCCCGCCGGTCGTGCAGATCGACGTAGTCGAGTCCGAGGGGCGCGTGCGCATCCTGGTCAGCGACAACGGCCGCGGCGTGCCGCCGGATCGCCGCGAGGCGGTGTTCGGCGACTTCGATCGGGCCGGGGCCGAGACCAGCGACATCGAGGGCTGGGGCGTGGGCTTGAGCCTGTCGCGCGAACTGGTGCGTCTGCAGGGCGGCGAGCTGGGCGTGAGCGACGGCGCGTTGGGCGGCGCGGCCTTCTGGATAGACCTGCCGGGCGCGCCCGTGGCAGCCGCGGCTTGAAGCCGCTGCAGTAACGCGCTTTTCAGCCGTCGCGCCCCCTATGACGTCGTAGAACCAGGCGCTATCAGCCCCGCTCAAGCTCAAGACGGATCCCTCGCATGACCGCCAAGTCTCTCGCCGATCTCCACGTCGCCGTTCTGCTGGGCGGCATCAGCTCGGAGCGCGAGGTGTCGCTGGTCTCAGGGGCCTCGTGCGCCGACGCGCTGGAGCGACAGGGCGCGAAGGTCAGCCGCGTGGACGCCGGTCGCGACCTGGCCGAGGTGCTGACGAAGCTGAAGCCTGACGTGGTGTTCAACGCGCTCCACGGCGCCTGGGGCGAGGACGGTTGCGTCCAGGGCATCCTGGAGACCCTGCAGATCCCATACACCCACTCCGGCGTGCTGCCCTCGGCGCTGGCCATGGACAAGGCCAAGGCCAAGGCGGTGCTGACCGCGGCCGGCGTGGAGATGCCGGGCGGCGGCCTCTACGACCGTCACGCGGTGGCGCGCGACCACGTCATGGCCCCGCCCTACGTGGTGAAGCCGAACGCCGAGGGTTCCTCGGTCGGCGTCTTCCTGGTCTTCGAGGGCGCCAACGGCCCGCCGAGCGCGGTGGGCGAGGAGAGCTGGACCTACGGCGAACAGGTGATGGTCGAGCCCTACATCGCCGGCAAGGAACTGGCCGTGGCGGTGATCGGCGAGGCGAGCGGCCCGCGCGCCCTGGCGGTGACCGACATCGTCTCGGCCACCGGCTTCTACGACTACGAGGCGAAGTACGGCGAAGGCGGCTCACACCACGTGCTGCCCGCGCCCATTCCGCCGGCCGTGGCCGAGCGCGCCATGCGCATGGCCGAGCGCGCGCACGCCGCTTTGGGTTGCCGTGGTATTACGCGAAGCGACTTCCGTTATGACGATGTTAAGGACGTCCTGGTCCTCTTAGAGGTCAACACTCAGCCCGGCATGACGCCGACCTCGCTCGCGCCCGAGCAGGCCGCGTACGTCGGGATGAGCTTCGAAGACCTCGTCAGGTGGATCGTGGAGGACGCCTCATGCCCGCGGTAGTGCGGGGCGGCCGGAAGCAAGCTCCGACGCCGAAGAAGGCGGGCAAGACGACCAACCGCAGCGCGCGTCCCGCGCCGCGCGGCGGGCGTCCGCCGCACGCCGACGTCGGTCGTGTGCCGCCCAGGCTGGGGATCGCCGTGGCCGCGGGCGTCGTCGTTCTGGGCCTGACCCTGACCATGGCGACGGGCGGCCGGGCGCAGGCGTTCAGCGCCGCGGTCGGCCAGGGCGTCGACAACCAGCTGGCGGCCATGGGCTTCAAGCTGAAGGCCGTGCACATCAAGGGCGCCTCGCCCGAGGCCCTGCCGTACGTGCAGCGCGCGCTCAACCTGCGCCGCGGCCAGCCGCTGGCCCGGCTGAACCTGGCCGAGCTGCAGGGGCGGGTGAAGGCGGTGGGCTGGGTCAAGGACGCCAAGGTGGTGCGCCTGCTGCCCGACACCCTGGTGATCTCGGTCACCGAGCGCGAGCGCCTGGCCGTGTGGCAGCACGAGGGCCGCGCCGCGGTGATCGACGCCGAGGGCCAGGTGATCCCGGAAGCCGATCCGGGCCGCTTCCCCGACCTGCCGCTGGTGGTGGGCGAGGGGGCCGACATTACGGCGGGCGAGATCCTGCCGCTGGTGGTTCAGCGGCCGCGGCTGCTGGGCCGGCTGGAGGCCCTGGTGCGCGTGGACACGCGCCGCTGGGACCTGCGGCTGAAGGACGGCAGCCTGATCCAGCTTCCGGCGGTGGACGAGGAGTCCGCCCTGATCCAGCTGGACCAGCTGGATCAGCGCTCGCGGGTGTTGGAACTGGGGTTTGCGCGGATCGACCTGCGCGACCCGGAAATGATCGCGGTCCGACCGCGCGACGGCCGTCAGGTCGTCGCGCCGGCCGCGGGTGGTGCTTGAGTAATTTTCGGATCTAGGGGCGCGGGGGCGTTCGATGTCGCGGCTGGATGACAAGCGCGAAGCGAGAGACGGCATGAAGACGCTGGGCGGCGGACGCTCGCCGGTGATCGCCGCCCTGGACCTGGGCGCGTCGAAGATCGGCTGCTTCATCATGAAGGCGGACGGCATCCGCCGCTCCGACCGCACCGTGCGTGTGGCCGGGGTCGGCTACGTGCAGTCGCGCGGCGTGAAGAACGGCCTGATCGTCAACATGGAGGACGCCGCCCAGGCGATCGCCCAGGCGGTCGAGCGGGCCGAGACCATGGCCGGCGTGCCGGTGCACGCGGTCACCGTCACCACCGCCGGCGGCCAGCCGGTCAGCCACCGGGTGTCGATCCAGGTGCCGCTGGGCCAGCGCCCGATCGCCGACACCGACCTGACGCGCGCCATCGCCCAGGCCCTGGCCCAGGTGCGCTATCCCAACCGCCGGCCGGTCCACCTGCTGCCGATCGCCTGGTCGGTCGACGGCCAGCGCGGCGTGCGCGACCCGCGCAACATGTACGGCCGCACGCTGGGCCTGGACCTGCTGGTCGTGACCATGAACGAGAGCGCCTTCCAGACGCTCGGCCACTGCCTGGACCTGGCGCACCTGGAGCTGACCGGCGTGGTCGCCGCGCCGCTGGCCTCGGCCCTGGCGTCGCTCGAAGACGACGAGATGGACCTGGGCTGCGTCTGCATCGACATGGGCGGCGGCTCGACCTCGGCGGCGGTGTTCGCCGGCGGCTCGCTGGTACACGTCGACAGCCTGACGGTGGGCGGCGGCCACGTCACCGCCGACATCGCCCGCGGCATCTCCACCTCCCTGGCCGGCGCCGAGCGCATCAAGGTGCTGCACGGCTCGGCCATCGCCTCGGCCAACGAGGACCGCGAGACCATCGAGGCGCCGCCGCGCGGCGACGATCCGGGCGCCGGCCCGATCGTGGTGCCCCGCTCCATCGTCAAGAACATCATCGCCCCGCGCGTCGAGGAGACCTTCGAACTGGTGCGCGAGCGCCTGAAGGCCGCCGACGTCATGCTCGACCCCGGCGCCGGCGTGGTGCTGACCGGCGGCGCCAGCCAGCTGGCCGGCGTGCGCGAACTGGCCGTGCGCGTGTTCGACCGCCCCGTCCGCCTGGGCCGTCCGCGCCGCGCGCCCCACCTGGCCGACGCCGCCGCCGGGCCGGCCTTCTGCTCGGCCGCCGGCGTGCTGCTGCGCGCCGCCTACGGCCCGCGCGAAGCGGTCTCCACCCGCAAGCTGATGGCCGGCAAGGTCGGCCCGAAGGACGCGCCCCAGGCCCCGCAGTCAGGCGGCGTGCTCAGCCGCGCGGCCGGGTGGCTGAAGGAAAACCTGTAAGCGCTCCTTCTCCCGGCGGGAGAAGGACGGGACCCGCGCACCGGAGCGAAGCGGAGGTTCGCGCGGGAGGATGAGGGATTACGGATTGCGGCGGCCTTGGCGCGCCAGTTCCTGCGCCCTCCCGTGACCCTCGCCCTCCCACGTCGCTAAAGCGACGCGGGCCCCTCCCTCTCCCGACCGGGAGAGGGAATGCTACGCCCTCACCCTCGCCACCAGGTCCGCCTCGAACGCCGCCAGGTCCGTGCGCGCAGCCGCCAGATCCGCCGGCGAGAACCGCGCCACGGCGCGGCCGTCGCGCATCAGCACGCCGTGGTCGCACCAGGTGGCCAGGGTGCCGATGTCGTGCAGGGCGCTGACCACCGTCACGCCGTGCTCGCGGGTGATGGCGCGCAACGCCGTCTTCAGGTCGTGGGCGACGGCCGGGTCCAGCCAGTTGAACGGCTCGTCCAGCAGCACCACGCGCGGCGCGCCGGCGAAGGCCAGGCGCACGGCCAGCCGCTGCTTCTGGCCGGCCGACAGCTCGGCGACGTAGCTCCCCCAGAAGGCGGCGAGGTCCAGCGCCGCCTCGATCGCGGCGGCGACCGGATCGCCTTCGCCGCCGGAGGCCTGCTCGACCAGGCGCACCAGGTCGGCGCCGCTGATCCCCTTGGGCAGGCTCTCAAGCGTCGGCGTCAGGCCGATGCCGGCCGCGCGGCGCGCGGGGTCGTGCTCGCAGGCCCGGCCGGCCAGGCGGATGGTCCCGCGCTCGGGCGCCATGCGCCCGGCCAGGCAGCGCAGCAGGGTGGTCTTGCCGCTGCCGTTGGCGCCGACCACGCCCCACCAGCCGGGCGCGTCGATGCGCAGGTCGAAGTCTCGGAGCGCCGGGCGAGGGCCGTGCCGCGCGGTCAGGCCGGCCACGTCGAGGATCGGGGTCATGCGGCGCTCCATCGGCGGCGGGCGGCGGTCCGGGCCAGCAGGGCCAGGCCGCCGGCGACGAACAGGACGGCGAAGGGGCCCAGCGCCGAGGCGGCGAGGGCGGCCAGGGCGGCGTAGATCCCCAGCCGCGGCGGGCCGGCGACTGGCCCGTAGGCGAGCTGGTTCAGGTGGGCCACCGCTAAGGCCAGACCGCAGGCGAGCACGCCCGCGACGACCGCCGCCGCGCCCGCGAGGCCGACGGCTGGAACAGCGACGGCGGCGACGCCCGCCAGCAGGCCGACCGCCGCGGGCGCGACGGCGAAGTCGACGAGCAGGCGCCTGAGCGAGCGTGGCGTGCGGGCCAGGAAGACGAACAGGTCCGGCGACGGCGCCGCCAGCGCGCCGCAGGCCCAGGCGCCGCCGAACAGAAGGCCGTGGACCGCGCCCGGATTGCCGTTGGCCTGGGCCAGGCGGGCGAGCGCGGCGCAGGCGGCCGCGGCGGCCCCAAGCCACGCCC